>NZ_PIUM01000010.1 GCF_002845745.1 Telmatospirillum siberiense
GAGGGGCTTCCAACAACGCCACCAGAGCTTCCGTCTGCGACGCGCTCAGGGGCAACGGGGGAATGCCAAACGCGGCGCGTTCGGCGACATGTTGGCGATATGCTTCAAGCACGGCAAAATCCTCTCGATGAATGTTGCGAGTGATGTGCATGACCGATGGCTTCGTCCCGTTGCGACGAGATCGGGGGATTCGCTAGACCGCCACAGCTTTTCGGTATCGGAAAGCGGTACCATAGCACTCTTGAATGGCAGGTAAAACCTAAGAAAAATCGGGTTTTTCGGCGCGGGCCCCCCATCGGCGGTCGGATCCCGATTCCGCCGCCCGGTCGGCGGTTTAAGGGCGTCGTTCTGGAATCGATGGAATTTACTTGGCCTCTCCTGCGCTTTTGATATGTTGCGCAGCCATGACCAATGGCCATCCTCCCTCCACCTTTTCCGGTGAAAAGCTCGTCTGCATTCGCGGTGAACGCGTCGTCTTCACGCAACTTGGGTTCAGCGTCGCGACCGGTGAGGCGCTGCTGCTGCTGGGACCCAACGGAAGCGGGAAGTCGAGCCTGCTGCGTCTGATGGCCGGCTTGCTGAAGGCTGCGTCGGGGCATTTGTCGTGGAATGGCGTGCCCGTCCTCGAAGACCGCGAGGAGCACGCCGGGCGCATTCATTACGTCGGTCACCACGACGCCATCAAGCCGGTCCTGTCGGTGCGGGAGAACTTGCGTTTCTGGGCCCGCCTGCATGACCCCGAGGCCGGTGACGCCACGGCCGCCCATGCCTTGGAGCGGTTGGGTCTGACCCATCTGGCCGAGGTGCCGGGGAAGATGCTGTCCGCCGGACAGAAGCGCCGCTTGAATCTGGCCCGCCTGCTGGCGGCGCCGGCGCCGCTCTGGCTTCTCGACGAGCCGAGCGTGGCGCTCGACCGTGCTTCGGTGAAGGTTCTCGAAGGCATCATCGCTCAGCACCGCGCGGCCGGCGGCATGGTCATCTTGTCGACTCACGCCGACGTCGACCTGCCGGGAGCGGGGGAATTGCATTTGGATCACTTCGCCGCGCCGGCCGGCTCAATGGCGGGGGTCTGGGCATGAACCGTCTGTTCGAAATCGTCCGCCGCGATCTGCGCCTTGCTCTTCGTCAAGGCAGCGATAGCGTGATGGTGGTGACCTTCTTCGTGCTGACGGTGATTTTGTTTCCCTTCGGCATCGGTCCCGAAGCCAATATTCTGGAGCGGGTCAGCCCCGGTGTGCTATGGGTGACGGCGTTGCTGGCCTCGATGTTGTCTCTCGATCGGTTGTTCCAGGCGGATTATGAGGATGGCAGCCTGGAATTGCTGGCTTTGACCCCGACAGCATTGGAAGTGCTGGTGATCGGCAAGGTGATCGCCCATTGGTTGACGACGGGCCTGCCCTTGATGATCGCCGCGCCGGTGCTGGCGGTGCTTCTGCATATGAACGGCGACGGTTTCGTCGCCTTGCTGGTGACGATGCTGCTGGGTACGCCGACCTTGAGTTTGGTCGGCGCGATGGGGGCGGCTCTGGTATTGGGGGCCCGGCGTGGTGGCGTTCTGCTGTCGCTGCTGGTGCTGCCGCTCTACATTCCCGTGCTGATCTTCGGCGTCGGAGCCATCGACGCGGTCGTGCAGGGATTGGAGTCGGGGGCCCAATTGCTGGTGCTGGGCGGCATTCTGCTGGCGGCATTACCACTGGCGCCGCTGGCGGCGGCGGCGGCATTGCGTCAGGCTTTGGAATAAAAATACGCCGGCCTTCGCAATAAAAGGCCAGGCGTCAGCGTCTAGGCGGCAGGCGAACACTAGGGATGGATATTCGGTTATGCAGGGACTAGCGAATCCGGCTCGGTTTATGCGTTTGTCGAAGGTCGTGCAGCCGTGGCTGGCCTTGGCCAGCGTCCTTTTGATCGGTGTCGGCCTTTACTTCGCCTTGTTCGGTTCTCCGGCCGATTATCAGCAGGGACAGACAGTACGGATCATGTATGTGCATGTCCCGTCGGCCTGGCTCGGCATGGTCGGCTACACGACGATGGCCCTGGCCAGCGCGGTCGGTCTCATCTGGAAGCATCCCTTGGCCGATCTGGTGGCCAAGGCGGCGGCGCCGATCGGGGCCAGTTTCACCTTCCTTTGCCTGGCGACCGGCTCGCTGTGGGGAAAACCGATGTGGGGAACCTGGTGGGCCTGGGACGCGCGCCTGACCAGCATGTTGATTCTCCTGTTTCTCTATCTGGGTTACATGGCGCTGCAGAGCGCCTTCGATGATCCGGGGCGCGGTGCGCGGGCGGCTGCAATCCTGGCCTTGGCCGGATTCATCAATGTCCCGATCATCAAGTTTTCGGTGGATTGGTGGAAAACATTGCACCAGCCCGCCAGCCTGATGAAAATGTCGGGCCCGACGCTTCCCCCGTCGATGCTGACGCCCCTGTTGCTGATGGTGGCGGGTTTTACCTGTTTTTTTGTGGTGGTCTTGCTGCTTCGGGTCCGCGCGGAAATCATCGCCTCGAAAATTCGGGCGATTCGCTTGACGCAGATCCACGGATCGCACGAAAGCCCGCTCGCGGACCGGTTGGCCGGCTGAGGAGGCGCAAGGGTTATGGACAGCATTGCGACATTTTTCGAGATGGGTGGATATGCCCGCTTCGTCTGGCCGGCTTATGGGTTGGTTGGTCTGGTGACCGTGGGGCTTTTGGTGACGAGCCTGCGCACATTGCGGGTTCGGGAACGGGCATTGGCGGCTTTGCAAGAAGAAATGCCCGGCCGGCGAGGGAGAAGCAGGGATCTTTAAGATCCCTAAGGGAGAGCATAAGGCGATGACCCGCAAGCAACGTCGACTGTATTTCGTATTGCTGGGGATGGTGGCGCTGGGTGGCGCGGCGGCACTGGTTTTGACGGCGATGAACGACACCCTGGTCTATTTCTACACGCCGGCCGATCTCCAGACGAAACATGTGAGTCCGGATCGCCGGCTGCGCATCGGCGGGCTCGTCGAGCAGGGGTCGATCCAGCATCAGGGCGATGTGGTGCATTTCGTCGTGACGGACCTGACGGCGACGCTTCCCGTCGTCTATCGCGGTGTTCTGCCGGATCTGTTCCGTGAGGGGCAGGGCGTGGTGACCGAAGGCAAGCTGGACGGCCAGGGACTGTTCCACGCCAGCGAGGTTCTGGCCAAGCACGACGAGAATTACATGCCGAAGGAAGTGGCCGAGGCGATCAAGAAATCCGGCCAGTGGCAGGAAGAAGGAAAGAAGCCATGATCCCGGAACTCGGGCAATTTACGCTGATCGTGGCGTTGTTCGTCGCCATCGTGCAGTCGGTCGTGCCGATGGTGGGCGCGGCGCGGGGAGACCGGGCCTGGATGGAAATGGCGCGACCGGCGGCCTTGGCGCAGTTCGCGCTGGTCGTGACGGCCTTCGGCGCCTTGATGGCCTGTTACATCACCAGCGATTTCTCGGTGCTGAACGTGGTGCAGAACTCCCACACCGACAAGCCGCTGCTTTATAAGATTTCCGGCGTCTGGGGCAATCACGAGGGGTCGATGCTGCTCTGGGTGCTGATCCTGAGCGGCTATGGCATGGCGGTGTCGGTGTTCGGCGGCAATCTGCCGCCCGGCCTGCGCGCCCGCGCCCTGTCGGTGCAGGCGATGATCGCCTGCGGTTTCCTGCTGTTCATCCTGTTCACCTCCAATCCCTTCGCCCGCGTCGATCCGGCGCCGCTGAACGGCGACGGCCTCAATCCGCTGTTGCAGGATCCCGGCCTGGCTTTCCATCCGCCCTTCCTCTATCTCGGTTATGTCGGCTTCTCGATGGCCTTTTCCTTCGCCATCGCCGCCCTGATCGAAGGCCGGGTGGACGCCGCCTGGGCCCGTTGGGTGAGGCCTTGGACCCTGGTGGCCTGGTGTACCCTGACGCTCGGTATCGCCATGGGGTCCTGGTGGGCCTACTACACCCTGGGCTGGGGTGGCTGGTGGTACTGGGATCCGGTGGAAAACGCCTCCTTCATGCCATGGCTGGCGGGTACGGCGCTGCTTCATTCGTCGATCGTGGTCGAGAAGCGCGATACGCTGAAGGCCTGGACGATTCTCCTGGCCATCGTCACCTTCTCGCTGTCTCTGCTGGGGACCTTCCTGGTGCGTTCCGGGGTGTTGACATCGGTCCACAGCTTTGCCGCGGATCCGTCGCGCGGCGTATTCGTCCTGGGCCTTCTCGTGGTGGTGGCCGGCGGCTCTCTCACCTTGTTCGCCATTCGCGGACCGGGGTTGAAGGGGGGCGGCCTGTTCACGCCCCTGTCGCGCGAAGGCAGTTTGCTGTTGAACAATGTGCTGATGAGCACGGCGGCCGGAACGGTTCTGCTGGGCACGCTCTATCCGTTATTCGCCGACGCCCTCGACATGGGCAAGGTTTCCGTCGGTCCGCCGTTCTTCAATGCGGTGTTCATTCCCCTGATGGTGCCGATGGTGATGACCATGGCGGTCGGGCCGCTGCTGTCCTGGAAGCGGGGCGATCTGGCGGGGGCGCTTGGCCGGCTCAAGGTGGCCGGAGTGCTGACCGTCGTGGTGATGGTCGCGACTTGGCTTCTTGCCGGCGGAAGCGCCGGGCCGTTGTGGGCTGCGGGCGGTCTCGGCCTGGCGGCCTGGCTGTTCCTCGGCAGCCTGACCGAGTGGGCCGAGCGGGTGCGGCTGTTCCGCGCGCCTCCGGCTGAAACGCTGGAGCGGATCTTCCGGTTGCCCAGATCGGCCTATGGAATGCTGATAGCGCATGCGAGCGTGGCCATCATCATCGCCGGTATCACCGGGTCGGCCGCCTGGACCACCGAGAAGATCCAGGTGATGCATGTCGGCGATGTGGTGAGCGTTGCCGGTTACGATCTCCGGCTGGCGGGAATCCAGGACAACATTCCCGGGCCGAACTACGTGTCCCTGCGGGCTCACTTCAGCGTGACCCGGAATGGTTCGGCGGTGACCGAACTTTATCCGGAAAAACGGATGTACCGGCAACCGCCGCGGCCGACAACGGACGCGGCGATCCACACCAACTTCATCGGCGATCTCTATGCCGTGGTCGGCGATCCGGACGGAACGGGCGGCTTCGTTACGCGGGTTTACTTCAATCCGCTGGTTCCCTGGATCTTCATCGGGGCGGTGATCATGGTGATCGGCGGCCTGGTGTCGCTGACCGACCGCCGCTACCGGGTCGGCGCGCCGGTGCGAACGGCGCGGGCGGCCGCCGCGAAGGGACGGGCATGATGCCGAAGCGTTGGACCACGGTTCTGCCGCTTGCCGTTTTCGCGGTGCTGGTGGCGTTCTTCGGGTGGCGGCTGGTGCTGATTACCCGGGGCGACGCGCCGAACATGATACCGTCGGTGATGATCGACAAGCCGGCGCCCGGCTTCGATCTGCCTCCGCTGGTCCTCGACCGGCCGGGGTTGAAGACCGCCGATCTGGGCGGAAAGGTCACCCTCATCAACTTTTTCTCGTCCTGGTGCATTCCCTGCCGGGCCGAGCATCCCCTGCTGGTCGATCTGATGAACCAGTCAATGGTGCAAGGCAAGCTGTTGCTTGTGGGGATCGATTACAAGGACAGGCCGGAGGACGGCCGGGGCTGGTTGAGCCGGCTCGGTAATCCCTATCAGGCCATCGCCATGGACCGGGACGGCCGTGTCGGCATCGATTTCGGTGTCTATGGCGTTCCCGAAAGCTATTTGATCGATCGACAGGGGCGGATCCGCTACAAGCAGGTCGGACCGTTTACTCCCGATGATATCCGGGAGAAGCTGCTGCCGCTGGTCGCGGAGTTGAACAAATGAAAATGAGCGCTTTGCCGCGGGCGGTTCCGGGGAGGTTGCCGGCGAGACCGCCCGTCCGCTGGCTGGGCTGCCTGTTCGCAGTCCTGCTTCTATTGCCTTTCATGCAAGGGCCGGCCCGGGCGGTTCAGCCCGACGAGGTTCTGAAGGATCCGCAATTGGAAACGCGGGCCCGGGACCTGAGCAAGGATCTGCGATGCCTGGTTTGCCAAAATCAATCCATTGACGATTCCGATGCCGATCTGGCGCGCGACTTGCGTGTTCTGTTGCGCCAGCGGCTGGTGGCGGGTGATAGCGACGCCCAGGCCAAGCAATATCTGGTCGACCGTTATGGCGATTATGTGCTGCTGAAGCCGCCTTTCAAGACGACGACCCTGGTTCTTTGGTTGGGGCCGCTCGTTCTGCTGTTGTGCGGTATCTGGGTGGCGGTGGGATTCTACCGGCGCCGCGGGGCTGCCCAGGGGGAAACGGAAGCCAGCATTCCGTTGAACGAAGCCGAACAAAAACGGCTCTCGAAGTTACTGGCGAACGAAAGAAAGAGATGAGCTGGCGATGACGCTTTGGATATTGTTCTCCGCCGTAACCCTGGGAGTTCTGCTGATTCTGGTGGTTCCCCTGTTGCGGCGCCAGACGGCGGCCCCGGCGCGGATCGCCTATGACATCGTGGTCTATCGGGACCAGTTGGCCGAAGTCGAGCGCGATGTCGAACGTGGCCTTTTGAACGAGAGCCAGGCCGAGGCGGCGCGGACCGAAATCCTCCGCCGCATGCTGGCGGCGGAAGATGCCGAGTTGGCGGCCCCGCAGTCGGAATACCGGCTGGGTGGGGGGCGCCGGTTGCGTATGGCGACCGCCCTGGTGATCCTGATCGGCTTGCCGCTGGGGTCCTTCGGTCTCTATGGGATGTTGGGCGAGCCCTCGTTGCCGGGGCAACCCTATTCCAGCCGACAGGCGGATCCGGATCTCAAGATGACCGAGATGGCGGCCAATCTGGCCGCCGGATTGAAGGCCAAGCCCGAGGCCGACGGATTTGCCACGCTGGCCGAAACCTATTTCGCCTTGCGCCGCTACGGCGAAGCCGCCGACGCCTTCCGGCAGGCCATCACCATGGGTCTGATCGATGGTCAAATGCTGGCATCGCTGGGCGAATCGCTGACCTTGTCCAATAATGGCGAGGTCATTCCCGACGCCCGGACGGCCTTTCAGCAGGCATTGACCCTGGATCGCCAGGAGCCCCGGGCGCGTTTCTATCTGGGGCTGGCCAAGGCGCAGACGGGACATTTCGCGGAAGCGGTGTCGATCTGGCGCGACCTGGAAAAAGGCAGTCCCGGCGATGCGCCCTGGCTGCCCATGCTAAAGGAGCACATCGCCCTTTACGCCAAACAGGGCGGCTTCGATCCGGCCTCGATCAAGCCGATCCCACCGATGCCGGAAGGGGGGAAAACAGCCGAAGGTCCCAATCCGCACGCGGCCATGGGCATGGGGAGCACCCAGGCCGAAGGTGCGCCCAAAGGCCAAGTGGCCGGCTTGCCGGGCGGAGATGCTTCGGCGGCTATCCTGGCGCAAACTCCGGAAGAGCGGAAACAGACCGTCAAGGCGATGGTCGATGGGCTCGCCGCCCGGATGGAGCAGAATCCCAACGATATCGACGGCTGGGTCCGTCTGGCCCGGTCCTATCAGTCTCTGGGTGACCTGGGCAAGGCCCGCCAGGCCTGGTCGAAACTGCTCAATGTTTTGCCGCCCGACAGCCCGCTGCGGGCCGAGGTGGCCAAACAATTGGCCGAACTGCCGAAAGGCTGAGGTTCGGCCCCCAGGGGGCGGTAAGGAATCGAGAGACGACTTGGGGCCTGTCGCGAAATTATCGCTTCAGGCCCCAAGGTTTTATGCCCAGTCTCGATTGAGTCTTCCTCATCGAGACTGGGGATTACTTCGCGGCGACAACCTCGACGCCACCGATGAAGTAGACCTTCTCGAAGGTCCGATCGAGGGTCTTGCTGTGGTAGTTCGCCATCAGCATCCCTTCTGCCCAGCGGATGGCCGTGCCCTTTTTCAAATCGACGGCGGGAGCCGCCAGCCACTGATCGCCGGCGTCGCCATTGACGTGGATATAGACGTAACTGCTGGCCGGAATGGTCTCGAGGACGGTACCGGTATGGGTGGGGCCGGACGGAACGTTCTGTCCGATTGGCGGGTGTCCGGCGGGCATCTGCATGGGGCTCTGACCCGTGGGCATTTGCGCGACGGCGACCGCCATGGGGCTGAGGGTCAGCAGGGCGACAAGAAATGGCAGGCGCATGAAGCGGCTCCTTGATGGCTGAGAGACAATAAAAAGCCCGGCAGCGACGGAAGATGAAAGAGAGGGCCGATGCCTGGCCGGTTGGAAAGGAAGGTGCGTGGGCATCATCCGGTCGCCGCCCGGCGATGATCGCGAAGAGCCGCGGCCAATCCGGCGATGCCGTCGCGAATCTGGCGCTCTTCCAGCGAGGAGTAGCCCAACAGCAAGGCGTTCTCGGTGTAAAGGGTGGCGGGCCGTCCGCCGATTTCGCTCTCCGATACGGTATAGACTCCGATACCCCGCTGCCGGGCGGCTTCCTGAACGGCGGGCGCCGAAGGCAAAGAGGCCGGCAACAGCCAGGTCAGATGGGTCCCGGTATCGACGCCGGCCAACTGGACATCTCCAAAATGCAGGCGAAGAGCGGCGATCAGACAGTCCCGCCGTTCCAGATAGGTTTTGCGCACGCGCCGGAGATGGCGGTCATATTCACCCGAGGCGATGAACTCGGCCAGGACCATCTGTTCGAGCCAGGGGCTGCCGTTGTCGAGCAGCGTCTTCACCGCCACCGTCGAGGCGACAAGCTCCTGCGGGACGACCATGTATCCCAGGCGGAGGCCGGCTCCCAAGGTTTTCGAGAATGTGCCGGTGTAAAGAACCAGCCCGTAGGGGTCGAGGCTTTTGAGGGACGGCGGCCCCATGCCGCGATAGCGGAAATCGCCGTCGCAATCATCCTCGATGAGATAGGCCCCGGCGCCGCGTGCCCATTCGATCAAGGCCTCGCGGCGCTCGAGCGGCAGGGTGCCGCCGATGGGATTCTGATGGGACGGCGTCACATAGGCGAGTGAGGTCGAGCCGTCGGGCAAGGCATCGACGAGCAGGCCATGTTCGTCAACCGGAACTGGATGCTGGGTGGCCCCCAGGCTTTCGAACAAGAAGGAGGCTCCGGCGTGGCCCGGGGTTTCGATGACGACCCTGTCCCCGCGTTGCAGGAACAGGCGCGCGGCGATGTTGTAAGCCTGCTGGGCACCGGCGACGATGATGATCTGATCGCGGTCGACGATGATGCCGCGTTGGGCGGCCAGCCAATCGGCGATGGCGCCGCGCAGAGGATCGATGCCGGCCGACGGTGGCGGACGGCTGATGCCCTTGCCATAGCATTCCAGCACATGCTGGGTGATGCGCTGCCAGATCTTCAGGGGGAAGATCCGGAAATCGGGACCGCCCCAGAAATCGATCAAGGCCGGTTCGACCGGCTCCCCGACCGGCATGCGGCTCTGGAACAGCGGAGGGCGTAATTCCGTCTGCGGCAGGTCGTCGACCCGGTTGTCGTTGATCTGCGGCGCCGGGACCAGATCGGGCAGGACGGCGCAGACGAACGTTCCCACGGCCGGACGGGTTTCCAGGTAGCCCTCGGAAATCAGGCGTTCATAGGCGAGGAGAACCGTGGTGCGCGAGATGCCGAGTTTTTCGGCGAGAAAACGGGTGGCGACCAGACGGGAATTGGATTTCAGGCGACGCGCGATAATCAAGCCGCGAAGCTGTTCATAGAGCTGATTCTGCAGCGGCTCAGCGCGGTCTCGATCCAGTTCTATCGGTAAATGCATCCCTTCTGCCCCGCCCCGCCCTATTCTTTAGTTTAGTCTTTATTCCATCAAGAAGCAGTCCCGTGCGACCGGCCTCAAATTGACGACAGACCTTTACATTTCATTCTGAAACGACATCATGACACTAATTCAGAAAATAGAGATACTGACCTGGAAGACCATAAACTTATTTTCGGCTTCGCGCAGGTTTCTCCAATCTTTTTAAGACTAGGTTTCACCTCGGTGGATTGCTGGTGCGTAAGTGGCGGTGACGGGTGTCTGCCCCAAGGCAGCCGGATTGATACGCTGTGGTATTATAGCCACAAGCGATCGTGGTTTGGCAACATACTCGCCGTCTCGTCGTGCGGGGCCGGCGCCCCACTCCGCCCAGCCAGCCATAGCTTTTCCAACATGATGTGCCGATATCTGGAGTGTGTCCCAATTGCGCTGGGGTGTCTCCGATGGACATCGCAAGGAAGCGGTGCTTGAAATTTCAATTATTCCAAATGGTTCATGGCCAGCCCATGATACGGGCGGGCCTCAAAAACCTTATGGGGTCTTCTTAAAATTTTACGTTGGCCGCTTTGCGGAACAGGGCGCCTTGCGGCAGCGGCGAAAAGTCCTTGATGTCGGGGGACGGTTTTCCGAACAGGTAGCCCTGCACATAATTGCATCCGCAGTCGCGGCAAAATTCGAGGGTTTCCTCCGTATCGACCATTTCCGCGATGGTCTCGACGTTCATCCGCCGACAGAGTTCGGTCAAAGCCGAAAGGAAAGCCCGTCCCTTCATGGCTTTTTGGGCATTCTTGACGGCGGATCCATCCAGTTTGACCACATCGACGTCGAGCACGGAAAGATATTGGAAGGAGGCGGCGCCGGCCCCGAAATCGTCGAGGCAGACGTGATAGCCCCTGCCGCGCAGGGTCTGGATGAAGTTGTTGGCCGACTCGAGATCGCTCATCCGGGAGCTTTCGGTGATTTCGAACATCAGCTTGCCCTGCGTCCAGGGGTTGTCCTTGAGCAGCCACATGAGCGATTCGACATAGGCCGCCTTGCCGATGGAAAAGCCCGACACGTTTACCGCGACCCTGTATTTGTCGTTGTTGCGGGGAAACTTTCCCAGCCAGTCGATCACCTTGCGGGCCATGGCGAAATCGAACTCGTGGATCAGCCCGGTTTCCTCGGCGAAGGTGATGGTTTTGAAGGGCGATTCCCCGGGTTTGGCGTCGAAGCGGCACAAGGCTTCGAAATGATGAACTTCTCCCGAATTGATGTGGATGATCGGTTGCAGGGCGACGTAAAACTTGGCCTGCGCCACCACCGATTTGAAATTGTTGACCTCGATGATCGCTTCGCCGACCAGGGCGGACATGTTCGCCGCCAGATTTTTGATGCTGACCCCCTGGGTATCGGCTTCGCGGAATTTGGCGAGGGTATAGAGCAGTCCCTTGGCCAGGTCTTCTTCACTGACCTCTTCCGGTCCCATGGTCATGGTGGCCGATTCGACCTTGGCTCCCATCCCGGAAGGATCGATGCGCTGGGTCAGGACCTCGATCTGACGGACCATGTCGTCGACCTTGGTGCTTGACGCATGCAGGATCGAATATTGCCCGATTCCCACTCTCGCGGCGGAATCACCCCCGACCGAGTTCGCCTTGAGAAGATCGCCCACCGATTGCGTGAGTTTTTCGGAGCTCTGGACGTCGAGGCGTTCCTCGAGCCGTTTCATCGCCGGGATCGAGACCAGGGTGACCTGGGCGTTTTCCCCGGCCGCCTGGATTTTTTTCAGGCGGCCGGCGGCCAATTCGGCGAAGGATCCGCCGTCGTAAAGGCCGCCTTTCCCATCGCGTGGAACGCTAAGCGCCGTCGCCTTGTCGATCTCCCGGCTTTTTCTCAGGCCGAGAAACAGGTTACCCTCCTGGGGATCCAGGCAGTAGGCGGATAGCGAAACCCATAGCTGCTTGCCTTGCGGTCCGATGATCCGGATGACGTCGTCCTGGGATCGTCCCGTCTTCCTGATCTGTTTCAGAAGTTGTCCGACCAGGGGGACGTCCGCCGGGACCACCAGATCGCGGAAGCCCATTCCGGAGAGGGCTTCCGGCGAGCGTCCGAAAAAAGCCTGGGTCGCGCCGGCGGCGAACACGACGGTGAACTGCCGGTCGAGTTCGAACAGCAGGTCCGCCCAAGAGAAAGCCAGGGAAACATATCTGTCCCGCTCCGCCTTCAGCGCTTCCAGTCGCAGCAAGCTGTCGTTCACGCCGCCGTCCCCTCTCTCCCTTAGATTTTCTCCTTGCGCGATGTTTCCTCGCCCATCCATAGGAAGAAAATCATTTTATATTATTTACCAAAAGCTGTCTTGAAAAGCTCCCTTCACTCCAGGGTCATCGGGTGAACCCGACGACCCTGCTTTAAATTTTCCTCCCTCACGCGCCGGGCGGCGGACATCCGTCCGCCTCGGGGCACCGCTCAACGCGCCAACGCGACGAGAATCTCTCTCGGAAGAGCAACTCGCGCGCGTTCGCCCGATTACCCTGCCCATCAATCCGTTGCGCGCAACTTCCGGACCTCGTCGGCTGACGGTTGATATTTCGCGCCGTCGGCATAGCTCCAATCGATCATGATTCCGCCACCGTCGCGCAGGCTTGTTTTTCCCACCCAACTTCCCAAGGTTGCCTGGTGGTCGGATTTCCGGAAGGACACCGGGCCGACGGGGGAGGGGAAGGTCAGATCCTCGAGGGCGGCGATCAGTTTGTTGGTGTCGGTGCTCCCCGCCTTGTCCAGGGCGGCGGCGAGCGCCTTCATGGTTTCATAGCCGACGAGCGCCGCCATGCGAGGATCCTCGTCATAGGCGGCGACATAGGCGTCGATGAATTTCCGGTGTTCGGCTTCCTTGATGTCGTACCAGGGGTATCCGGTGACGATCCAGCCTTCCGGGGCTTCGTCGGCCAGCACGTCGAGAATTTCCGGTTCTCCGGTCAGGACGCTGACCACGGCGCGCTTGGTGAACAGGCCGCGGGCGCCTCCTTCGTGGACCAGTTTACCGAGGTCGCTGCCGAAGGTCGCGTTGAAGATGGCATCGGGTTTCGTCCGCTCGAGGGATTGGACGGTGGCTTCGCCATCCAGCGCCCCCAAAGGTTGCCATTGTTCGAAAACAAAGACGACGTCGGGGCGTTTGGCCCTCAGCAGTTTTTCGAAGTTGGCGACGACCGATCGCCCGAATTCGTAATCGGGGGCCACCGTGACCCACCGTTTGGCTGGCAGTTTGGCCGCCTGTTCGGCCAGCATGGCCGCCTGCATGTAGGAACTGGTCCGCATGCGGAAGGTGTAGCGGTTGCCATGCGCCCAGACGAGGTCATCGGTGAAGGGTTGGGCGGCCAGGAAAACCACCTTCCGCTGCTTGGCGAAATCGGCGAGCGCCAGTCCGATTTGCGACAGAAAGCTGCCGGTCAGCATGACGGCGCCCTCGCGCTCCGTCAGTTCAGCGGCGGCGGCAAGGGCCTGGGAGGTTTTTCCGCCGTCGTCACGCGACAGCACCTCCAATTTGCGTCCGCCGAGGACGCCGCCGTTCTTGTTGATTTCGTCGACAGCCAGTTGCCAGCCGTTCCGGTAGGGCACGGTGAAGGCCGGGATGACGCCATAGCTGTTGATTTCGCCGATCCTGACGGGATCGGCCGCCGGGGCGGGACCGGACGCCAGTCCCGCCATCAACAATCCGGCGAATGCGGTTGCCAGTCGCCTCATCCGCCGGAGGGTCTCCTCGTTATTGACGCAAGCCTGTCCGTCTGAGGCTGCGATCAATCCATTGACGGGTCAGTTTCTCCTGCACGGTATTCTGGCCGAGACGCTCAAGCAACCCCTTGAAATCCACCTGATCCAGCGGCTGGTCCTGGTTGGCGCAGGTGAAGACGACGATTTCCTCGCCCGTCTCCGGATCCTTGTGTTTTTGCAGGCACTGGGCGCAGATCTCCTTCATCATGCATTGCATGGGGGAATTGATCGAGCCGATAGCTTCGTGCCGGCGTTTCAGGTGGGGCGCCAGAACGCCGTGGCGGGCCTGGGCCACCGCATTCATCATGCGGTCGGACCCAATGGCGATGATGCGGTCGACGTCGCCCAGCGAAATGTCGATCTCTCCCAGGTGCCCCTCCGCATAGGCGGTCATCGCCTGCACGATGTTGCCGACGAAGGCCTTGTCCCGGGGGCGGCCCGGTATCAGGGCTTCGCCGCGGTCGACGCACCACACCACCTTGTCGGCGGCGGCTTCGATCTCCTCCACTTTGAAGCGGTCGACGGCGGATCTGTAGCCGGCGAAATAGAGAACCTGCGAGCCCGCCTGACGCAGCGCCTGGCCGATGGAGAACAGCACGGCGTTCCCCAGGCCGCCGCCGGCCAGCAGCACGGTTTCCCCGGCCGGGGTTTCGGTCGGCGTCCCGGTCGGTCCCATCAGCACCACGGGTTCGCCCGGTTGCAGACTCCGGCACAGATCGGAAGAGCCGCCCATTTCAAGGACGATTACCGAAACCAGGCCGGCTTCCTTGTCGACCCAGGCGCCGGTGAGGGCCAAGCCCTCCATGGCCAGGGTGGTGTCGCTGGTCTTCGCCGCCAGGGTCTCGAAATTCTGCAACCGGTAGAACTGGCCGGGCTGAAAGGCCCGTGCCGCCGCCGGCGCCTTGATCACCGCCTCGATGATGGAGGGGGCCAGACGCTCGACTTTGAACACGCTCGGGCGGAAGAGCCGGTTGAAGGCGGCCCGCACCTGTTCGGGCGGAACGGTGGCGGGGGATTGTTTCTCCAGGACGCGGCTGACCACCGGATATCCCTGCTTGGCGCTGGCCATCGCCGAGACGACATTGCCCGCGTAGGAGGGGTGCAGATCGCCGAAGAAGGAAACGGCCTTGTCGGCGTCGTGACCTTCGAGGCTCATCAGCACGCGGGGCGCGTCCGGCTTGGTCAGGCGTTCCGGGGTCACCGGTCGGCCTTCCTCGTCGACGGCCTGGAAATATTTGCCATCGAGGGCGATGCCCGATTCCTCGCGGGCGAGGACGGTGTTGGGTACGGTTCCCGCGGCGACGATGATGGCGCGCGCCGGCAGCGTGGCTTCGCCGCCGTCGGCCGTCTTGACGCGCAAGGCCTTGGCTTGGCCATGGGCGTCGATTTCGACGGCGAGCGGGGTCAGTTGCTCGGCGAAGCGGATGCCTTCCTCCAGCGCCTTGGTCACCTCTTCATGGTTGCGGTAGGCCGGGCTTTCGACCAGCCGCCGGCGGTAGGCGACGGTGGCGCCGCCCCACGAATCCAGCAGCGAATGCAGATCGGGCGTCCGGCCTTCGCGCAGCGCCGCCGCGCGTTCGGCGCGGACGGCCCGGGCATGGGCGAGGAATTCGTCGGCGATGGCCGCCTCGGTTTCCGTATAGGTCAGGCGAACCGCCTCCTCGCCGCGCTCGGCGACCAGCGCCTCATAGCGCGAGAGGAATTTTTCCACCTGGACCGGATAATAGGCGAGCGCCTCGGTGCAGGCGTCGATGGCGGTGAGACCTCCGCCGATCACCACCACCGGCAGGCGAAGCTGCAGATTGGCCAGGGTGTCGGCGCGCGCCGCGCCGGTCAATTGCAGTCCCATCAGGAAGTCGGAGGCCTGACGGACGCCGGGCGCCAGATTGTTGGGCATGTCGATGATGGTCGGCCGGCCGGCGCCCATGCAAAGCGCCACATGATCGAAGCCCATGGCAAAGGCGCCATCCAGGGTCATGGTACCGCCCAGGCGGATGCCGCCGGCCATGGTGAATTCGGCGCGGCGTTCCAGAAGCAGGCGGATGACCTTGAGAAAATTCTTGTTCCAGCGCACCGTGATGCCGTATTCGGCGACGCCGCCGAAGCCGGCCATCACCCGATCGCCCAGATCCTCATAAAGTTCCGAGATGTCACGGATGGCCCGGAAGGGAACGCGCTCGCCGCTGGTGGTGACGCCCGACAGGCTGTCCTGCAAGGGCTCGATCTTCAGGCCGTCGATGGCCACCACGGCATGGCCGTCATTCAACAGATGATGGGCCAAGGTGTAACCGGCCGGGCCCAACCCGACCACCAGCACCGAGCGTCCGCTGGCGGCCCTCGGCAGGGGGCGGCGAAGGTTGAGCGGATTCCAGCGGGTGAGCAGGCTGTAGACCTCGAAGCCCCAGGGCAGCTCCAGCACGTCTTTCAGAATGCGCGATTCGGCCTCGGGGATGTTGACCGGGTCCTTGTTGCCGTTGGTGTAGATGCAGCCGGTCATGCAGTCGTTACAGATGCGGTGTCCGGTACCCGCCACCATGGCGTTGTCGACCACCGCGACGGCCAGCGCCGCGACGGCCAAGCCCTGGCCCTTGACCTCGTGCATCTCGGAGATGCGCTCTTCCAGCGGGCAACCGGTCTGGGTGGCGCCCAGCGCCGTTTTGGCGAAGTCGCCGGTTTTCTTGTCCCGCATGCCCTTCGAGCAACTGTCCTTGCCCTGGTGATGGCAGAGAATGCAGTAATTGACTTCGTCCAGGGCCCCCTTGAGATCGCATCCCGGGTCGGTCAGGCCGAAGCCCTCGCGGTGGCGCAGCTCCCCCGGCGGAAAAGCGAATTGCGCGATACCGGCGACCGTTACGGTCTCATGGGGCACCAAATGCATGGGGTCATGCTTGGCGGGGGCCTTGAACAGGCGTCCGTCCCGGTGCCGGCTCTTGCCCGCCTCGCTCAGCAGGGCCCAGGCGGCGTAACGGGTGGACAGCTCCAATTGGGCGGCATGGTTGGCTTCGTCGTCGAGCCAGCCCATCACGCGGCGGGCGAAGTCAAGTTCATCCAACGGGCCGCCGAACAGGGTTTCGATTTCGGCTTCGAGCACCGCGCCGTCAATGGCGTCCGCCTCCGCCGGTTTCATCGCCTTCTGGGCGCGGCGCTGCACGAACAGGCGCTTGCAGGCGTAAAGCGGCGCCAGCGCGTCCTGACGGGCGGAAAGTTCGCCGATTTCCCCGCCGATGCCGAACAGCAGGCCGATGAAGTCGTTCAGATGCGGCGCCAGGGCGACCAGCAGATCCGCTTCCCCTTTCGCGTCGACCGGTGGTCGGGAGCGGGCGGCGAGCAGGCGCTCATGCAGGGAGGCGTCCGCTTCGGCCAGGTGTTGGAGGAAGGCGTGGTCGACTTTTCCGAGCCCCGTAGGGCTATAGAGATCCGCAAAGCCCAGGGAGAAGCCGAGCACGGGCTCGGTCAGTGCCATACCCATTCCAATCCTCATGATTATACACAAAAATAATAGTGCTATTTTGGCCCATTTTATTGGGCCTCGGGGATCCTACCTATAAAGGAAGCGGACGCGTTATTTCCAGTGTTGTGGGGAACAATATGCTGCCCAGCCATCTCCCGTCCTTGATCTTGAGCAACGGGGGGCTGCGGGACGATCGTCGTCCGGTTGGGGCATGGTTGCTGGTTTTGGCCGTGATGGTCCTGGTGATGGTTTGCTTGGGGGGCCTGACCCGCCTGACCGGGTCGGGCCTGTCGATGGTCGAATGGCAGCCCTTCACCGTGCTGCCGCCGGCGTCCGAGGAGGCCTGGAACGTCGTCTTCGCCAAATATCAGGCATCCCCTCAATACCGTCTGGTCAACGAGGGGATGACGCTTGCCGGGTTCAAGGGCATTTTCTGGCTGGAATACGTCCATCGCCTGTGGGGGCGGTTGATCGGCGCGGCATTTCTGCTGCCGTTCCTGTTCTTTCTGTCCACCGGCCGCCTGTCCCGGGCCCAGGCTCCGCAACTGCTGCTGCTCTTTCTGCTGGGGGGGGCCCAAGGCCTGCTCGGCTGGTTCATGGTGGCCAGCGGATTGGCCGACAGGCCGGAAGTCAGCCATTACCGGTTGACCGCGCATTTGCTGGCCGCCCTGGCCATCTACGCGGCCCTGTTATGGACTGCGCTCGCTCATCTCGATCCGCATTCGCGCCGGGATGGCGGGCGGGATGCCGGCAGGTTGCGCCGTCCGTTGTCGGTGCTGCTGGTCCTGGTGACGCTGACCATGGCCGCCGGCGGCCTGGTCGCCGGCCTGCGCGCCGGCCTGATCTACAACAGCTTTCCCTTGATGAACGGGGACTGGTTCCCCGGCGAGGCCTTCGACATGACACCCCGCTGGGTCAATTTTTTCGAAAACCATGCCCTGGTTCAGTTCGACCACCGTCTGCTGGCCATGCTAACCTGGGCGGCGGCGGTGGCGTCATGGCTGCGGTCGCGACGCTTGGAAATCGACCGGGCCCTGCGGCGACGGCTTCTGCTGGTGCCGCTGGCGGCCACGCTGCAAGCCGGTCTGGGCATCTCCACGCTGTTGGCGATGGTGCCGGTCGGTCTGGCGGCGGCCCATCAGGCCTGCGCCTTCCTGCTGGTCAGCGCGATTCTGTGGGCGGCGCACGGCGTCCGCCGCGTCGGGGCTCCTTCGTGACCCCCTTTTCGCCCAGCCAGGCGATGATCGCGTCGGCGGTGGGCTGCCACCAGGCCGTATCGAGCATCAGGCCGTGGGGCGCACCGTGCAGGATCTGGAGATCGCCCCGCAGGAAGGTGGCGGTTTCGCGGAAAGCCGAGGTGGGCAGGAAGACGTCGGCGTCGCCGCCGAGCACGAGGACCGGCGGCAGCGGGTGGTCGGCCGACAGCTTCGGCTGGTCCGGGCAGAGCAGATCGGCGCTGATCCGGTGCGATTCGGCTTGCAGTTTGGGCATCAGATGGCGGACGGCGTCCGGCGGTGTCTGCCTGGTGAAGAAGGCACGGTGAATGACGTCGGTCGAGATGGCTTCAGGCCCCAGGCTTTGCAGCAGCCCCAGTTGCCAAAGGACGTCGGGGGCGAACATCGACATATGCATGGCCGACGAGCCCAGCCCGCTGGGCGGCAGGCTGCCCAGCAGCACGGCCGCCGCCGTCGGGCGGGAGACCAGATAATGCTGGGCGATCAGACCGCCCATCGAATGGCCGATGACGATCGGCGGGCCGTCCAGTTCCTCGGCGGCGCTGGCGACGTCGGCCAGGTAATCGGCCATCGAAGCCCAGGCCAGCGCGCCTTCGCTGGCGCCATGACCGCGCAGCGAGAGGGCAAGGCCGGAAAAACCCCGCTCGGCGAAATAGGGCATGAATTTTTCCGTCCAGACCCAGGCTCCGCAATAGGAACCGTGAATGAACAGGACCGGCGGGTAATCCGGTCCCGGACGGGGTGGCTGGCAGCGGAAGATTTCGAGCTTCATTCCACACCTCTCGCCGAAGGGCTTTCCATCACTATAAGCGAGCGAGGGCAATCGGGTGAAGCCGATTGCCCTTAAAAAGAGGGGCTGCTGTGCCTTGCGGGGACACCCATAATGTGTATGATGTGCCGCCAATCCCGATCACCCCCGGAGGCGGCATGCAGATCAAAGAAGCCCTGACCTTCGACGACGTGCTTCTGGTGCCTGCCGAATCGAGCGTCCTTCCCGCCCAGGCGAACACCCGCACGCGTCTCACCCGCACCATCGAACTGGGCATTCCGCTGATCTCGGCGGCGATGGATACGGTCACCGAAAGTCGTCTGGCCATCGCGTTGGCGCAAGCCGGCGGCATCGGTATCATTCATAAGAATTTCGACATTGCCGGTCAGGCCGAGGAAGTGCGCCGGGTCAAGCGGTTCGAATCGGGCATGGTGGTCAATCCTGTCACCATTCATCCCGACCAGACGCTGGCCGATGCCCTGGGTTTGATGGCCGAGCATAAATTCTCCGGTTTTCCGGTGGTCGAGGATGGAACGGGCAAGCTGGTCGGTATCCTGACCAACCGGGACGTTCGTTTCGCCACCAACCCCAATCAGAAGATCGCCGAACTGATGACCAAGGACGGATTGATCACCGTCCGCGAAGGCGTGCCGCCCGAGGAGGCGAAGCGCCTTTTGCATCAGAACCGGCTGGAGAAACTGCTGGTGGTCGACGACGCCTTTCGCTGTATCGGCCTGATCACCGTCAAGGACATGGAAAAGGCGCAGGCCTATCCCATGGCCTGCAAGGATGAAAAGGCCCGCCTGCGGGTCGGCGCCGCGGTCGGTGTCGGCGCCGACGGCATGGCCCGCGCCGAGGCGTTGCTCGATGCCGGCGTCGACGTGCTGGTCGTCGATACGGCGCATGGGCATTCGCGCGGCGTGGTGCAGACCGTCGCCGACATCAAGAAGCGCAGCCCCAACGCGCAGGTCATCGCCGGCAATATCGCGACGCCTGAGGCCGCGCGGGCTCTGATCGGGGCGGGCGCCGACGGGCTTAAGGTCGGCATCGGTCCCGGCACCATCTGCACGACCCGCGTCGTCGCCGGTGTCGGCGTGCCGCAGTTGTCGGCCATCATGGAAGTGGCGGAGGAGGCCAACAAGAACGGCATTCCGCTGATCGCCGACGGCGGCATCAAATATTCCGGCGACGTCGCCAAGGCCATCGCCGCCGGTGCCGCCTGCGTGATGATCGGTTCGCTGTTCGCCGGAACCGAGGAAAGCCCCGGCGAGGTCTTTCTCTACCAGGGACGTTCCTACAAAAGCTATCGCGGCATGGGGTCGCTGGGCGCGATGGCCCGCGGATCGGCCGACCGCTATTTCCAGCAAGAGGTCAACGACACCCTCAAACTGGTGCCGGAAGGCATCGAGGGGCGCGTCGCCTACAAGGGGCCGGTGGGAACGGTGATCCATCAGCTGGTCGGCGGACTGCGGGCCGGCATGGGATACACCGGCAACGCCACCATCCCGGAGATGCAGACCCGTTGCGTGTTCCGTCGCATCACCCAGGCGGGCTTGCGGGAAAGTCACGTTCATGACGTCGCCATCACCCGTGAGGCGCCGAACTACCGCAACGAGGGGTGATTTTGTTTTCCCTTGCCGCCGGCTTGTCCGCCGGCGGCAAGGGCTGTCACACGATGATGGCCTGGCAGGCGCCCATGTTCGCCGCGACGTCGGCGGGCAGGGGGGCGTCGGTCACCAGGGTGGCGAAATCGCCGAGCGATCCGATGCGGGCCACCGCATGACGATTGAACTTGGTGGAGTCGGCCACCAGGAACGACCGCCGAGCCGTGGCGGCGACCAGCCGTTTCACGGCGATCTTGTCGATGTCGTAATCCAGGACCGAGCCGTCGGCCTCGATGGCCGAACAGCCGATCACCGCCACATCCACCTTGAACTGCTGCAAGGCCGCGCGCGTCAGTTCGCCGACCAGCGATCCGTCGGCACCGCGGAGCGATCCGCCGAGGACGAAGGTCGAGCAGGTACCGTTTTCCTGGAACATCCGGGCACTGTTCAAACTGTTGGTGACGATTTGTAGGCCCTTGCGCCCGGCCAGGGCCTGGGCGACGGTTTCCACCGTGGTGCCGACGTCGAGAAAAACCGACGATCCTTCGCCGATGCGGGCCGCCACGGCGGCGGCTATCCGGTTCTTGGCGTCGCGCGCCAGGGCGCTTTTCCCGTGATAACCCAGGCGCACCCGGCCCTCGGGCAAGCCGGCGCCGCCATGGAAGCGCTGCAGATGGCCGGAAGCGTCGAGCCGGATGATTTCGCGCCGGACGGTTTGCATCGAGACGCCGAGATGGCCGGCCAATGTCTCGATGGTCACGTAGCCCTGCTCTTCGATCCAGCTCAGGATGCGTCTTTGTCGAGCGGTCATGTCGTCGAACGGTGGTGTCATGATTGCCGGAGCGCTCACCCGATTATTCTGAAGGCTTTCCCGTGAAGGGTTGCGTTCATCTGTAAATTATCTTACACGCTTTCTTCCATGGGATTAAGTCCCCAAGGAGAACTAAAGTGTCGTCCCTCACCTTGAGCCGGTCCGCCGGAATGCTCTATTCCGGAAATCATCGCTTCGACGCCTGGAGCCGCACCTGGGTCGAGGCGGGCTCCCTACCCTCCGACGGTCAGTCCGTCACCCCCCGCGAGGCCATTCGCTGGCTGTCGGTGGAGGGGGGCGCGCGGTCGCTGCCGGTCGCCGTGGTCGGTCCCCGCAATGCCAATGCCCTGCAGGTCGAAACGGCCGAGGCGATCGGCCGGTCGGTGGCGGAGTTGGGGCTTCCGCTGTTGACCGGCGGGCGCAAGGGCGTCATGGAAGCCGCTTCGCGCGGGGCCTTCAAGGCCGGCGGGCTGACCATCGGATTCATTCCGGACGAGGACTGGCGGACGGCCAACCCCTATGTCCGCCTGCCGTTGGCGACCGGCCTGGGGCCGGCGCGCAACGTGCTGATCGCCCGGTCCGCCGAGGCGTTGATCGCCGTCGGCGGGGAATATGGAACCTTGTCGGAAATGGCCTTCGGCATGCATTTCGGCAAGCCGGTCTTCTCATTGTGCAATGCCCCGTCGGTGGCCGGTGTGACCGTCTGCACCGACGTCGAGGAATGCGTGACCCTGCTGGCGGAAAGCCTGTTGCGCTCCCATTGACCGGCGGCGAAAGGGAACAGGGCGGGGCTACAGAATTCACATATCTAAAATTTCGTAGTTTTATCAGTGCATTGCCAGCCTTGGATAAAACAGTGGCACCGGCCTCCGTGCCGGTGATCCGCCGGCAGGCGGACCCTTTCCGACTCCCGCCGGAACACCGGCAGGGACGCCGGTGCCACTGAGGAATTTCTTCGTTTTTGGCTCGCGAACGACAGATTTTTCTCCACCGAAAAATCAAAGATGTGTGAATGCCGTAGCGGGGCGGGGAGGGCCGGATAGCCTTCTCCCCTGACTCTATTTGCTTCCTACCAACGGTAATGCAGTCCCGCGACCACGGTGCGCTGATAGCCGTAGGCGCACCAATTGCTCGATCCCGTCGAATCGCCGTAATAGCACGACGCCACATATTTCTGATCGAACAGGTTCTTGCCGTTCACATAGATGTCGGCTCCGGCAAGCAGCGGGTTCAGCTTGCCGAGATCGTAGCGCAGCGTGGCGTCGAACAGAGTCGTGCCGTTGACCAGGAAGGTGTTGGCCGTGTTGGTCGATTCGTCGAAGAAACGGACGCCGCTTCCGATGTCGAGACCGTCCAGGGGGCCGGACGAAATCCTGTAGTCGGCCCAGGCGGATGCGGTGTTGTGGGGGATGCCGGCCAGGCGCTTGCCGGTCAGGCCCGTATCGTCTTGCAGATAGCGGGTGTCGAGATAGGTGTAGCTGGCCAGCAGGTTGAGATTCTTGACGATCTCGGTCTTGCCTTCGAATTCGACGCCCTTCGAGCGCGCCCGGCCGCTCTGGACGTAACCCAGCCCGGAAACGTAGGTCGAGAGGTTGGAGCGCGTCAGCTGGAAGACGTCGGCGGTGAACAGGGCATTCATGCCGGTGGGCTGGTATTTGACGCCGGCCTCGTACTGCTCGCCGCGTTCCGGATCCAGCGCCTTGCCGGTCACGGCGTCGATGCCGGATTGGGGAACGAAGGACTGCGAAAAGCTGACGTAGGGGGAAACGCCATTTTCGAAGAGATAGCTTAAGCCCGTCCGACCGGTGAAGGCCTTGTCGAACTGCTTGGCGCCGGTGGTCAGCGTCTTCGATTCCGCCCAGTCCTGGCGCCCCGACAGCGTCAAGGTGAAGCCGGCCAGCTCCACCTGGTCCTGCAGATAGGTTCCCACCTGGTCGCTGGCCATGCTGGTCTTGCTCAAATCGGCTGCGGGAATGCCGGAGACGTAATATTGGGGCGCATAGACGTTGATCGACGGAACCGAGCTGTAGACGCCGCCCGTCCAATAGGAGGTTTTCATCGTCTGGAAATCGGCGCCGCCGACGACGGTGTGATGCACCGGTCCGGTGGCGAACTTGCCCTGGAGACGGTTATCCATGGCAAAGCTGTCCGCATTGTCGTTCGAGGCGTAGACGTTGCGGGTGAGCGTGCCGTCGCTGTCCACCGCGCCGGTCCCGTAGATCGACTGGTATTTCTGTTCGGTATGAAACCAGCGGCCGTTCATCTGTAATTTCAGCGGCTGGGCCAATTGGCTTTCCATCTGATAGCCGATGGCCGTCTGGGTGCGGACGAAACGGTCATAGCCGGGATCGCCGTCGAAGAAATTCGCGGCGATCGAACCTTTCCGCGCGGGCAGGACCGATCCCGATACCGGGATGGTGCCGTAGGGACCGGCCGCCGGGTCGAACTGATAAAGGGCATAGAGATTGATGCTGGTGTCCTCGCCGGGCCTCACGGTGAACGAGGGCATGACGCCGACGCGCTGGTTCTGGGTATATTTCTGCTGACCATCCTCGGTCAGGCCGATGCCAACGATGCGATAGAGCAGGCGGTTGTTGTCGGTGACCGGCCCCGACATATCTATGGTGCCGCGCAGATGGCTGAAGGTGCCCCCTTCGATGCCGATCTCGTGCTGGGGCGTGTCCGTCGGCATCTTGCCCTGCTGATCAACGACGCCGCCGGCGTTGGCCTGGCCGTAGAGCGCCGAGGAGGTTCCCTTCACGACGTCGATCCGGTCCATGAAATAGGGGTCGACCTGCGGCAGGATGTAATAGCCGTTGCCCTGGAGCTTGAGGCCGTTCCAATAGGTGTCGGCGTCGAAGCCGCGGACCTTGAACATGTCGTAGCGGCTGCCGATGGATCCCCGTGTCTCGGGCGTCACCCCGGCGGTGTAACGCAGGGCGTCGTTCAAGGACTGCGCATTCTGTTCGGTCATCTGATCGCGGGTGATCACCGAGATCGCCTGCGGCGTCTCCAGCAGGGAGGTATCGGACTTCGTCCCGGCCGAGCTTTTGGTGGCGACATAGCCGTTGGTCCCCGATGCCGCGCCGAAGCCGTCGGCATCTCCCTGGACCAGCAGCGATGGTAAAACCGTTGCGGAATCCGTTGAAATCGCACTGCCTGCGGTCGTCTGAGCCTGAGCGGCCGCCCCCATCCCCGACAAGGCGAGCAATCCCATCGCCGCATGACGCCAGGTAATGGTCTCCAATCTTCTTTTCATCAAACCAGCTCCCCAATCGATAATGAGAATCATTATCATAATCGAAAGGGGGTTATGCCTCATCGTCGGCCCGGGGAAAAGTGATTTTCGAGACGAGGGTTCGAAAGTCGAGAGAACCCGCGCGTCGTTCCGGTTGGGACCGTCCATCCGGCTCCGGGCTTTCCCGGCGCCTCGTGACGGAGCAGGTTTCATGGAACAATCACGCAGCCCAGATGGAAGATATCTTACAAATTCTTCCGTTCCGATTCCGAAGCGGCGAGTCCATGGCTGTCCTGACCTGTCTTTATCTGATCTATCTGGTGGCGCCCATCGCCCTGCTGCTGCTCGGCTCGTTCGGCGGCGTCTGGGCCAACAGCATGCTGCCCTCGGGCGCGACGCTGCACTGGTATGGCGCTCTTCTCGATGATCCCAGCCTGAGCCGGGCTTTCCGGACCAGTCTCACGGTAGTCTCGGCGACCTGCGTCATCGACGTGGTGATCGGCCTGCCCGCCGCCTACGCCTTGCATTCGCAAGCCAGCAAGAGCGTTCGTTTCGCCGGCCGCCTGATCAGCCTGCTGCCGGTGGCGGTCCCCGAGCTGACTCTGGCCTTCGGCTTCATTCTTTTGTTTTCCACCGACACCCTGCCCTGGCTCGGCACCTCGTCGCTGCTGATCGCCGGCCATGTCGTCCTGACGCTGCCCTATCTGCTCAATACCCTGCTGGCCGATATGGAACATCTGCGACTGGCCGAGCTGGAAATGGTGGCCGGCTCGCTGGGGGCCGGTTTCGGCAACCGTTTCTTCGACATCGTCGTGCCGACTCTGCGCCACAGCGTGCTGTCGGGGCTGATTACCGTCGCAGCCCTGTCGATCGGGGAATTTCAATTGTCGAATCTGGTCTCGGGATTCCTCAACCGAACCTATCCGACCTTCCTGTTGCAGGCCTTCTACGGCGCCACCGGCTTCGCCTGCGCCGCCACCGTCGTGTTGCTGTCCTTGGCGCTGGCCGCCGCGGTGGTTGGCGCGCTGGTCGCCCGGGCCGGTGGTTCGGCCCGCACCTGATCCGAGAACATAAGGGACACCATGGCCATCTCCTTCCAGAATGTGACCTATCGCTATCCCGGCAGCGAGGTCGGCGTTTTCGGCATCGACCTTGAGATCGAAGACGGCGAACTGCTGGTGGTCATCGGCCCGTCGGGGTCCGGCAAGACGACGCTGCTGAAGCTGCTGGCGGGCTTCCTGGAGGCCCAGTCGGGCCGCATCCTGGTGGATGGCGAGAGCGTGAGCGGATTGCCGCCGCACCGGCGCAATCTCGGCATCGTCTTCCAGGCTTATGCCCTGTTCCAGCATATGACGGCGGTGCAGAACGTCGCCTATCCGCTGAAGGTGCGGGGCGTTCCCCGGGCCGCCCGCCTCGAGCAGGCGCGCCGCGCCCTGGCCAGGGTCGGCCTCGATGGGTTGGGCGGGCGGCTGCCGGCCAACCTGTCCGGCGGCCAGCAGCAGCGCGTCGCCCTGGCCCGCGCCCTGGTTTTTTCGCCCCGCGCCCTGTTGCTGGACGAACCTCTGTCGGCGCTCGACGCTTTCCGCCGGGCCGAGATGCGCGACGAGATCGCCCGCGTGCAGCGCGACGCCGGCATCGCCACCCTGCATGTGACGCATGACCTGGAGGAAGCCATGTCGATCGGCGATCGCGTCGCGGTCATGCATGGTGGGCGGCTGTTGCAGGTGGCGGCGCCGCAAACCCTCTATGACATGCCGGTCGACCGCCGGGTCGGCGCCTTCGTCGGCAAGGCCAATCTGTGGGAGGCGACGGTCAGCGCGCCCGGCTGGATCGCTTCTCCCGTCGGCGCCCTGGCCTGCGACACCACGGGTTTCGCTCCCGGTTCTTCCGTCACCGCCATGGTCCGGCCGGAGCGCATTCTGCCGCTGGCCGATCCGGCCGAGGCGAAGGCGGACGGCGTGGTGCTCGCCGGTGCCGTGAGCCTCGATCGCTTTGCCGGTCCGATCCGCCGTTTCGACATGGGCGTCGGCCAATCCGTCGTGCATGGCGAGACCGCCGGCTATCGGGGGCCGATCGCCGCCGTTCAAATTCCATCGGAAGCGATCCGCCTGCTTCCGCCTGAAACCGTTGACGCTTAAGGGAGTGGAGATCATGGGGATTTGGTTTGTCCGTTTTGCGCTGTCCGCGGCGCTGCTCTTGCCGACGGTGGCCCGGGCCTTCGTGGGGCCGGAACTCTACGATGGCGAGAAGACCCTCTACGAGGCGGCGGCCAGGGAAGGCATGGTGGTGTCCTTCGACACCGGTCCGACCTGGGCCAATTGGAAGGCCCAATTCGCCAATTTCAAGAAACGCTATCCCGACCTCGAGATCGTCTATAACGACATCGGTTCGGCGGTGACGGTGGTGGCCCTTGAAAAGGCGCGCAACCGCCCGCAGGCCGACACCGCCTATTACTTTGCCGGCTCGGCGGTGGATGCGGTGGCCAAGGATGTGGTGGCGCCCTTCAAACCGGTCAATTTCGACAAGCTGCCCCCGGCCTTCCGGGAAACGGACGGGCGCTGGTTCACCATCCATACCCTGAACGTCGCCTTCCTGGTCAATACCAAGCTGGTGAAGACCGTTCCGCAATCCTGGGCCGACCTCCTGAAGCCCGATTACAAGAACAGCGTGGTCTATCTCGACCCGCGCTCGACCGGGCAGGGGCAGGTGGTGGTGTTCGCCGCCAACTTCGCCGCCGGCGGCGACATGGACGACGTCAAGCCGGGTCTCGACTATCTGGGCAGGCTGCACAAGGGCGGCAATGTGCTGCGGACCGTCGGCACCACGCCCTATGCCCAGTTCCTGAAAGGCGAGATTCCCGTCTGGATCGGTTACGAGAACGACGGGCTGAAGGCCAAATATGTCGACGGCATGGGCGACGACGTCGCCGTGGTCATCCCGAAGGAGGCCTCGGCCTCGGCGCCCTACGCCATCAGTCTGGTGAAGGGCGGGCCCAATCCCAACACCGCCCGGCTGTGGCTCAATTTCATCATGACAGAACAGGGCCAGGCGACCTTCGCCGAAGGCTTCGTGCGCCCCTCGGTGCCGGGCGTCGCCCTGCCGTCCGACATTTCCGCCAAGCTGCCGCCGGCGCCGCAGTTGAAGCCGATCGACGTCGTCAAGGCGCAAGCCGCCAAGGCCGAGATCGACAGCGGCTGGGCGCGTGCCGCGCTTGGCCAGTGAGGGAAGCCGGGCGATGATATCCCGCCGCATCACGGTCGGTTTTGTCCTGCCTTGCGCGGCGGTCTTCCTGCTGTTCTTCATCGCGCCGCTGGGCTCGATCTTCATTGAGGCGTTGGCGGACGGCATGAAGGCCTTCCGCCAGCTGTTCGCCGATCCGTTATTCTGGCGGGGCTTGCGGGGCAGCCTGATCCTCGGCCTGACGGCTCCCCTGGGCTCGGTGCTGGTCGGTTTCGGGGTGGCGTTGCATCTGTCTCGCCTGTCGGAGGGGCTGCGCACCGCGTTGATGTTCGTCATCGCCCTGCCGCTGACCTTTTCCGGCCTGATCGTCGCCTACGGCTTCATCCTGCTGTTGGGGCGCGCCGGCTTCGTCACCTTGGCCCTGGCTGAACTGGGGTTGGATCCCGCCACGGTGGGGGCCTTCATCTATACTCCGGCCGGATTGGGCCTCGCCTATGGTTATTATCTGATTCCCCGCGTCGTGATGGTGGTGCTGCCGGTCATCCGGAATTTCGACGCGAGCCAGTTGTCGGCCGCCCAAAGCCTGGGGGCGCCCGCCTGGCGGGTCTATTGGGACATCCTGCTGCCGCAGGTCTTTCCCGTCCTGCTCAGGGCCTTCTGCCTGACCTCGGCGGTGGCGATGGGAGCCTATGGAACGGCGCTCGCCCTGGTCGGAACCCAGCTCAATATCCTGCCGCTGCTGCTTTATTCGAAGATTTCCGAAACCGGCGCCGACCTGCCGTCGGCTTCGGCGCTCTCCATCGTCCTGATGGCCATCTGCTGCCTGTTCATCGGCCTGTCCGAAGCCGCCGGCGGGCTGAGAACCCGGCGCGTTCGTTCGTAAACAAGCGGAATTGAACCACCAAGACACCAAGGCACCAAGGCGTTTCGGGAAATGTCGGGCGACGGTGGTCGTTCGCCGGCGGATGATTTGAAAGCGCCGCAGGCATTCCTTTGATTATCCAACGAACTGACGCTGGAAGGACGTGGGAATGCCTGCGGCGCATTCCGTCCCCTTGGTGCCTTGGTGTCTTGGTGGTTTTCCTTAATCCTTAGCCTCGTTCTAGCCCTTCGGCTTCGACGTTAGCACCGTCAGGGGGACGATGACGGGGGTCTTGCGGCCCAGCATGATGTCCACTTTGTCGCGGACCTTTTCGACCGTCAGCGGTTTTGTCAGCAGGCCGTGCGCTCCGGGCGGCAGGCTTTGCGGCTTGTCGCCGACCAGAAGGATCCTGGCTCGCGGGAAATGGCCGGCGATCTCGCCGATCACCTCCTCCCCACGGTCCAGGACGATGCCCGTTCCCAAAAGGACAAGGTCGGGCTGGCCTTCCCGGCCTTTCGCGTAGGCCTCGTCGAGGCCGGCCAGTTCGTGGGCTTCGTTTTCATCGTGCAGCATGAATTGAAGCGCGGCCCGCGAGATCTCGTCGCTGTCGATGACGAACACGCGCTTGTTTTCAATGGCTCTCGCAATCTCGACACCGATCTGCATGTCTGGCCTCTCTGGTTGGGGTGCGTTTGCCGGAAGGTCCAAGCAATCGCCATGCCGCGTCCCACACCCTCCGATTGACCCACAAAAACGCCAAACCCTCGTCCTTCGGCCCGTCAACCGGGCATTCACTTCGGACAGTGCGGACAGCGATGTCCAATTTGAACAGATCCGAACAAAGTGACGATTCCTGAAATAATAAAGCAATATCAATATGATGATACGTTGGCACGAGCCTTGCTAATTGGATGCCGGCACGGCGGGAGGATGCCGGACGGGAAAAGCCAAGTCCGCAGTCCCGGAGCCCGCAAGTCGTGAAGGTCTTAAAAGGAATCAGGGTTGGGCGAACGAGCCCGTTGGTTGAATGGAAACCCAATCGCTAAGGAGATAGAGATGTCACTGCGTCAGATCGCATTTTACGGCAAGGGCGGTATCGGCAAATCCACCACCTCGCAAAACACCCTGGCGGCGTTGTCCGACCTCGGTCAGAAAATTCTGATCGTCGGCTGCGACCCCAAGGCCGACTCCACCCGTTTGATCCTGCATGCCAAGGCCCAGGACACCGTCCTGTCGTTGGCCGCCGAGGCCGGCTCGGTCGAGGATCTGGAACTCGAGGACGTGCTCAAGACCGGCTACAAGAACATCCGCTGCGTCGAGTCGGGTGGACCGGAGCCGGGTGTGGGCTGCGCCGGCCGCGGCGTCATCACCTCGATCAACTTCCTGGAAGAAAACGGCGCCTATGACGGCATCGACTATGTCTCCTACGACGTGCTGGGCGACGTGGTCTGCGGCGGTTTCGCCATGCCGATCCGCGAGAACAAGGCCCAGGAGATCTACATCGTCATGTCGGGCGAGATGATGGCCATGTACGCGGCCAACAACATCTCGAAGGGCATTCTGAAATACGCCAACACCGGGGGCGTCCGCCTGGGCGGCCTGGTTTGCAACGAACGCCAGACCGACAAGGAGCTGGAACTGGCCGAGGCCCTGGCCAAGAAGCTGAATTCCAAGCTGATCCACTTCGTGCCGCGCGACAACATCGTGCAGCACGCCGAACTGCGGCGCATGACCGTCATCGAATATGCGCCCGACTCCAAGCAGGCCGACGAATATCGCCAACTGGCCAAGAAGATCCATGAGAACGGCGGCAAGGGCACCATTCCGACGCCGATCACCATGGAGGAGCTGGAAGAGCTGCTGATGGAATTCGGCATCATGAAGAAGGAAGACGAATCGGTCATCGGCAAGTCGGCGGCGGATCTGGCGGCGGCGTCCGCCTGATCGGCATTCCCTAAGGCGACCGGCCTTCGCCCAAAGGCGAAACGCCGGTCGCCGAAACGGAACTCATCAAGGCAAGCGAGGGCAAGATCATGAGCTTGGCGATATCGGAAAGCATCGAAGACATCAAAGCGAGGAACAAGGACCTCATCGACGAGGTGCTGGAGGTCTATCCGGATAAAACCGCGAAAAGACGCGCCAAGCATCTGGGAACCTTCGAGGAGGGCAAGCCGGACTGCGGCGTTAAGTCCAACGTCAAGTCCATTCCCGGCGTGATGACCATCAGGGGCTGCGCCTACGCCGGGTCCAAGGGCGTGGTGTGGGGCCCGATCAAGGACATGGTGCATATCAGCCATGGTCCGGTCGGCTGTGGCCAATATTCCTGGGCGGCGCGCCGCAACTATTACATCGGCACCACCGGAATCGACAGTTTCGTCACCATGCAGTTCACCTCGGACTTCCAGGAGAAGGACATCGTCTTCGGCGGCGACAAGAAGCTCGCCAAGGTGATGGACGAGATCGTCGAACTGTTCCCGTTGAACAAGGGAATCACCGTGCAGTCGGAGTGCCCGATCGGCCTGATCGGCGACGACATCGAGGCGGTATCCAAGGCCAAGTCCAAGCAATATGGCGGCAAGACCATCGTGCCGGTCCGCTGCGAGGGCTTCCGGGGCGTTTCGCAGTCGTTGGGTCATCACATCGCCAATGACGCGGTGCGCGACTGGGTGTTCGACAAGCAGGACGGCAAGCCGGCCAAGTTCGAACAGACCGATTACGACGTCGCCATCATCGGCGATTACAACATCGGCGGCGACGCTTGGTCGTCGCGCATCCTTCTTGAGGAGATGGGTCTCAGGGTCATCGCCCAATGGTCGGGCGACGGCTCCATCGCCGAGCTCGAGGCGACGCCCAAGGCCAAGCTCAACGTGCTGCACTGCTACCGCTCGATGAACTACATCTCGCGGCACATGGAAGAGAAGTACGGGATTCCATGGGTCGAATACAATTTCTTCGGGCCCAGCAAGATCGCCGAATCGCTGCGCAAGATCGCCAGCCATTTCGACGACAAGATCAAGGACGGCGCCGAGCGGGTCATCGCCAAATACCAGCCCCTGATGGATGGGGTGATCAAGCGCTACCGGTCTCGCCTCGAAGGCAAGAAGGTCATGCTGTTCGTCGGCGGCCTGCGCCCGCGCCACGTCATCGGCGCCTACGAGGACCTGGGCATGGAGGTGGTCGGCACCGGCTACGAGTTCGGCCACAACGACGACTATCAGCGGACCACCCACTACATCAAGGACGGCACGCTGATCTATGACGATGTGACCGGCTACGAATTCGAGAAGTTCGTCGAAAAGGTCCAGCCCGATCTGGTCGGTTCCGGCATCAAGGAAAAGTACGTCTTCCAGAAGATGGGCGTGCCGTTCCGCCAGATGCATTCCTGGGACTATTCCGGCCCCTATCACGGCTATGACGGCTTCGCCATCTTCGCCCGCGACATGGACATGGCGATCAACGCGCCGGTCTGGAACCTGTCGAAGGCTGACCCGCTGCCCTGAAGGAGGTGTGGGGCGGGTGTCCGAGTCGCGCGTTGTTTCAGTTTCAGTGGCACCGGCGTCCCTGCCGGTGTTCCGGCGGAGCCGGAAAGTTCCGGGAATTCCGCCTGTCGGCGGACACCGGCAGAGACGCCGGTGCCACTGCGATTGAGATAGTTCGGTTCGGATGTCCGCCCGCACCACGATGATGAGGATTGAAAAATGACCCAGAGCGCCGAACACATACTCGATCACGTCGATCTCTTCCGGCAGCCCGAATACAAGGAGATGCTGGAGAACAAACGGAAGAATTTCGAAGAGCCCGTGCCCGACGCGGAACGGGACCAGGTCCGCGAATGGACCAAGACCTGGGAATACCGCGAGAAGAACTTCAGCCGGGAGGCATTGACGGTCAATCCCGCCAAGGCCTGCCAACCCCTGGGCGCCGTTTTCGCCGCCGTCGGTTTCGAAAGCACGCTGCCCTTCGTCCATGGCAGTCAGGGCTGCGTCGCCTATTACCGCAGCCATTTCTCCCGTCATTTCAAGGAGCCCAGCTCCTGCGTCTCCTCGTCGATGACCGAGGACGCGGCGGTGTTCGGCGGCCTGAAGAACATGATCGACGGCCTGGCCAATGCGCATGCCCTCTACAAGCCGAAGATGATTTCAGTCTCCACCACCTGCATGGCCGAGGTGATCGGCGACGACTTGAACGCCTTCATCAAGAACGCCAAGGAAGAAGGTTCGGTGCCGAAGGACTTCGACGTCCCCTACGCCCATACGCCGGCCTTCGTCGGCAGCCACATCACCGGCTATGACAATGTGATGAAGGGCATCTTCGAGCATTTCTGGGGCGGCAAGGCGGGCACGGAGGCGCCGCTGGTCCGTCAGCCGAACGAGAAGATCAATTTCATCGGCGGCTTCGACGGTTACACCGTCGGCAATCTGCGCGAGATCAAGCGCATCTTCGAGCTGATGGACGTCGACTACACCATCCTCTCCGACAATTCCGACGTCTGGGACACCCCCGCCGACGGCCAGTTCCGTATGTATGACGGCGGCACCACGCTCGAGGACGCCGCCAACGCGATCCACGCCAAGGCGACCCTTTCGATGCAGGCCTTCTGCTCCGAGAAGACCGGCGAATATATCGCCGGAACCGGCCAGGAGGTGGTCAGTTTCAACCATCCCGTCGGCGTTGCCGGAACCGACAAATTTCTTCGCGAAGTGGCCCGGATCACCGGCAAGTCGGTGCCCGAGGCCTTGCGCAAGGAGCGCGGACGCCTGATCGACGCCATCGCCGATTCGAGCGCCCACATCCACGGCAAGCGTTTCGCCATCTACGGCGATCCCGACCTGACCCTGGGCTTGGCGGGCTTCCTGATGGAATTGGGGGCGGAGCCGGTGCATGTGCTGTCGACCAACGGCGGCAAGGCCTGGGAAGCCGAGATGGACAAGCTGTTCGCCAGCTCGCCCTTCGGCAAGAACTGCCACGCCTACGCCGGCAAGGATCTTTGGCATATGCGTTCGCTGCTGTTCACCGAGCCGGTGGACTTCCTGATCGGCAACACCTACGGCAAATATCTCGAACGCGATACCGGAACACCGTTGATCCGCATCGGCTTCCCGGTGTTCGACCGCCATCACCACCACCGCTATCCGGTGTGGGGCTACCAGGGCGGGCTCAATGTCCTGGTGTGGATCCTCGACAAGATCTTCGACGTCCTGGACCAGAACACCATCGTCGCCTCCAAGACCGACTACAGCTACGACATCATCCGGTAATCGCTTGTTGGCGTCCTTTTCCTGTCGTCACCCCCGGGCTTGACCCGGGGGTCCATGGATTGCCGGGTCAAGCCCGGCAATGACGAAAAAAGAGTCGGGGCTTCCTGCCGCTGAAGGAGACTGTCATGAGCACGCTTGCCAGCAAGATTCAGGAGGTTTTCGCCGAGCCGGGGTGCGGCAAAAACCAGGGCAAGTCGGAAAAGGAGCGGAAAAAGGGCTGCACCAAGCAGTTGAAACCGGGCGCGGCAGCCGGCGGCTGCGCCTTCGACGGGGCCAAGATCGCCCTGCAGCCGATCACCGACGTCGCCCATCTGGTGCACGGGCCGATCGCCTGCGAGGGCAATTCCTGGGACAACCGCGGCGCCAAGTCGTCGGGGCCGCAGGTCTACCGGACCGGCTTCACCACCGACATCGGCGAACAGGACGTGATTTTCGGCGGCGAGAAGCGGCTTTACAAATCCATCAAGGAAATCATCGAGAAATACGATCCGCCGGCGGTCTTCGTCTATCAGACCTGCGTGCCGGCGATGATCGGCGACGATATCGGCGCGGTCTGCAAGGCGGCCAGCGAACGTCTCGGCAAGCCGGTGATCCCGATCAATTCGCCGGGCTTCGTCGGGCCGAAGAACCTCGGCAACAAACTGGCCGGCGAGGCGCTGCTCGATTACGTCATCGGCACCGAGGAGCCCGAGGTCACCACGCCCTACGACATCAACATCATCGGCGAATACAATCTGGCCGGCGAATTGTGGCAGGTCAAACCGCTGCTCGACGAGCTTGGAATCCGCATCCTTTCCTGCATCTCGGGCGACGCCCGCTATCACGAGGTGGCCTCCTCGCACCGGGCGCGGGCGGCCATGATGGTCTGCTCGAAAGCGATGATCAACGTCGCCCGCAAGATGGAGGAGCGTTACCAGATCCCCTTCTTCGAGGGGTCCTTCTACGGCATCGGCGACATGAGCGAGTCGCTGCGCGAGATCGCCCGCCTGCTGGTCGAGCGCGGCGCGCCGGACGAGCTTCTCGGCCGCACCGAGGCCTTGATCGCGCGCGAGGAGGCGCGGGCCTGGGAGCGTCTGGCGCCCTACAAGAAGCGTCTTGGCGGCAAGCGCGTGCTGCTGATCACCGGCGGCGTCAAATCCTGGTCGGTGGTCGCCGCGCTGCAGGAGGTCGGCATCGAGATCGTCGGCACCAGCGTCAAGAAGTCGACCAAGGAGGACAAGGAGCGCATCAAGGAACTGATGGGCGACGACGCCCATATGATCGACGATATGAGCCCCCGCGAGATGTACAAGATGCTGAAAGAGGCCCGCGCCGACATCATGCTGTCGGGGGGCCGTTCGCAGTTCGTCGCGCTGAAGGCCAAGATGCCCTGGCTCGACATCAATCAGGAACGCCATCACGCCTATGCCGGCTACGAGGGGATGGTCGATCTGGTGGCCGAAATCGACAAGGCGCTGTCCAATCCCATCTGGGGTCAGGTCCGCAAGGCCGCCCCCTGGGACGAAACCACTTGGGAGCAGCGGGCCGATCAGGCGATCGCCGAGGAACTGGCCGCCGCCGAGCGCGATCCCGTCGCCGCCCGGGAAAAGGCGCGGGCGCGGCAGATCTGCAATTGCAAGGCGATCACCGCCGGCGAGATCGAGGACGCGATCCTCGCCGACCGCCTCATCCGGGTCGAGGAGATCGTCGAGAGGACCCATGCCGGCAGCGGCTGCGGCGGCTGCGCTCCGCGCATCGGGGCGATCCTGGCCAATTTCGAGGCCCAGGCGGCGCTTTCCCAGGCGGTGAGGTAAATCCATGCTGAGCACATCAAAAAAGGCCTGCACGGTCAATCCGTTGAAAATGAGCCAGCCGATCGGCGCCGCCCTGGCCTTCATGGGCTTGAAGGGCGCCATGCCGCTGCTGCACGGCAGTCAGGGCTGCACCTCCTTCGGCCTGGTGCTGTTCGTCCGTCACTTCCGCGAGGCGATCCCCTTGCAGACCACGGCGATGAGCGAGGTGGCGACGGTGATCGGCGGGCTGGAGAACGTCGAACAGGCGGTGGTCAACATCGTCAGCCGCACCAAGCCCGAGATCATCGGCATCTGTTCGACCGGCGTCACCGAAACCAAGGGCGACGACGTCGAGGGATTCATCCGGGCCATCCGCCAAAAGCATCCGGAGCTCGACGGCGTGGCCCTGGTCAGCGTTTCCACACCCGATTTCAAGGATGCCTTCCAGGACGGCTGGGCCAAGGCGGTGACCCGCATGATCGATCAACTGGTCCTGCCGGCGGCGCCCGACGTCCAGCGCCATCCGCGCCGGCTCAATGTGTTGGCGGGATGTCATCTCACCCCGGGCGACATCGACGAATTGCGCGACATCTTCGAAAGCTTCGGCCTGGAGCCGTTGTTCCTGCCCGATCTTTCGGGCTCCCTCGACGGTCACCTGCCCGACGATTTCACGCCGACCACCCTGGGCGGCATCGGCGTCGCCGAGATCGCCGGCATGGGCCAGTCCTCCTGGATCCTGGCCATCGGCGAGCAGATGCGCGGCGCCGCCGAGCTTTTGAGTGAAAAGTCGGGGCTGCCCTTCACCTTGTTCGACCGCTTGACCGGCTTGTCCTCCAGCGACGATCTGATGGCCTGGCTGGCTCGCATCAGCGGTCGTCCGGTGCCGCTGAAGTTCCGCCGCCAACGCAGCCAGTTGGTCGACGCCATGCTGGACGGCCATTTTCATTTCGGCGGCAAGAAGGTGGCGATCGGCGCCGAACCCGATCTGCTGTGGGCCGTCGGTTCCTGGCTCACCGAAATGGGATGCGAGATCCGGGCCGCGGTGACCACCACCCAGTCGGCCCGTCTGGAGGACCTGCCGAGCGGGGCCACGCTGATCGGCGATCTGGAGGACCTGGAGGGGATGGCATCCGACTGCGACCTGCTGATCACCCATTCCCATGGCCGGCAGGCGGCGGAGCGGCTCGAGATCCCCTTCTTCCGGCTGGGCATTCCCACCTTCGACCGGCTGGGGGCGGGCCATCAATTGACGGTCGGCTATCGCGGCACGCGCTCGCTGATTTTCGACATCGGCAACCTGTTTATCGCCCAGGCCCATGAACCAAACCCGGGGACGTGGCGTTTACCGGAGGAGGTTATGGCGAGTGCATAAGGAATTTGAACCACCAAGACACCAAGGCACCAAGGCGCTTTCCGAAACATCCGGCGACGGATGGCCGCAAATTTGCGCCGCAGGCATTCGTTCGCTTATCCCGAGCACTGCCGCGGGAAGGACGGGGAAATGCCTGCGGCGCATTCCGTCCCCTTGGTGCCTTGGTGTCTTGGTGGTTCACCGCCGTCTCAAACAGGTACGGCCGGGAAACGACGGGATCAGCCATTTTCCTATATTTCAGGGACCGAAGGTCGAGGAGGGCTCATGAAAATCGCATTCGCCACGCAGGACCTGAAGAGGGTCGACGCCCATTTCGGCTGGGCGAAGAATATCGCCATCTATGAATTGGGGCCCGAGGGCAGCCACTTCATCGAAGCCGTCGAATTCGCCGGCGATTTGCAGGAGGACGGCAACGAGGACAAGCTGGCCCCGAAAATCGATGCCATCAAGGATTGCGCGATCCTCTATGTGGCCGCCATCGGCGGATCGGGGGCGGCGCGGGTGGTGGCCAACAATATCCATCCGATGAAGGTGGCCCAGCCCGAAGAGATCAGCGATCTGCTGGAGCAACTCTCCAAGGTTTTAAGGGGAACGCCGCCGCCCTGGCTGCGCAAGGCGATGCTGAAGGGGCAGGAGCGGGTTATTGATTTCGAGGACGAGGAGGCGGGTCATGGCTGAGGCGGCGACAATCGAGACACCGGTCATCGAGGGTGTTTTCCTCAAGGAACTGGTCAAGCAATGGCGGGCCCAGGACGCCCACGGCGCCTGGGACAAGAAGAGCGATTTCGATCTGCTCAGGCCCTATCTGGTCGACAAGGCGACCCGGCGACAGATGCCGATCATCGGCGACCCGGACCCCGAGACCCTGTGGCGGATGGAGCTGTTCTACAACGCCGTCGGTCTGGCCATCGAGCAGGCCACCGGCATCATGGTCTCACCGATGATGAAGATGCATCACGAGGGGTTCGGCAAGGTGATGCTGACCGCCGGCAGGCTGATCGTCGGCCTCAAGCATTTGCGCGACGTTCATCGTTTCGGTTTCGACGATCTGGCCGCCCTGGCGGCGGAAGGCGAGAAGCTGACGGCGGCGGGGATCGAGATGATCGAGAAATATCCCGAAGTCGCCCGGATCTGAGGAGGGGGCAATGGGAGCGCTCAGCCGCGACGGCCGGACCTGGACTCCGGACTACCTTCTGGACATCGACGCCGAGACCTGCATCGGCTGCGGCCGTTGTTTCAAGGTGTGCGGTCGCGGCGTGATGAGCCTGCGGGGCGTGACCGAGGACGGCGATCTGGTCGATCCGGAGGAGGACGATATCGAGCGCAAGGTGATGTCGCTGGTGGACGCGGGCGCCTGCATCGGTTGCGGCGCCTGCGCCCGCGTCTGTCCGAAGAACTGCCAGAGCCACGGAGACCGGCCGATGTGAGTGGGGGCTCTCAGGCCTCGAATTCCCCGTCGGCGAAGGGCTTGCCGGTCTGGGCGTTGATTTCCGTCAGGCGGACGCCGTAGCCCCACAGGCTTTGGATGTGCTGAAGGGTGCGTCGGGCCGAGGCCGCGCTCAATCGCTGGCCGTCATGGACGCGGTTTTCGATGAGCAGTTTGCGATCCCCGGCCAGATTGGCGCCGACGATCTCGATTTCCGGGTCGGAGCGCGCGCATTCGTATCCACGGGCCAACATGGCGCGGATATCGCGGTAGCCTTGCTCGTCGTGGATCGCCGCGACTTCGAAATAGGGCACGCCGGCCTCGTCCCTGAGGGCGATCATCCGGAAGTCGCGGATCACCTTGGGGCTCAAATACTGCAAAAGGAAGCTTTCGTCGCGATACTGCGCCCAGATGTCGCGCAATGTTCCGAAGGGATCGCCATTGCCAGCCATGTCGGGGAACCAGGCCCGGTCTTCCCCCGTGGGGTCTGTGCAGATCCGCTGGATGTCGCGCATGACGGCGAACCCGAGGGCATAGGGATTCATGCCGCCATAGCGGGGATCGGTGAAGGGGGGCTGGAATGCCACCGAGCTGTGGGAGTGGATGAATTCGAGGAAGGCGCCGTCGTCGATCAACCGCCGCTCGTGCAGGCGGGTCATGATCTCGTAATGGACGAAGGTGGCGCATCCCTCGTTCATCACCTTGGTTTGCCGCTGCGGGTAGAAATATTGCGACAGATTGCGGACGATTCTCAGGATCTCGCGTTCCCAGCCGCGCAGGGCGGGGGAGTTCTTTTCCAGAAAATAGAGGAGGTTCTCCTCGGGGAATTCGATGGGCTGGTTGCGATCCTCGTCGGGGATCGCCTCCTCGGCCGGCACTTCGTCGGCCTTGTTTCCCGGAACCGTCGTCCATAGCGGGTTCCAGGTGGTCTGTTCGTAATTCCGCCGTTCCTTCTCGCGGGCCAGTTCCTCGGCCAGGCTGCGCCGCGGATGCCGGGCGTAGCGGTTGACGCCCTGCGTCTGCAAGGCGTGGGCGGCGTCGAGAACATGTTCCACCGCCTCGACGCCATGACGTTCCTCGCAACTGGCGATGAAGTCGCGGGCGAAGGTCAGGTAATCGAGAATGGCCGTCGCATCCGTCCATTGGCGGAACAGATTGTTGTTCTTGAAGAAGTGGTTGTGCCCGAAAGCGGCGTGGGCCAGGACCAGCGTCTGCATGGTCATGGAGTTCTCTTCCATGATGTAGCAGATGCAAGGGTCGGAATTGATGACGATCTCGTAGGCCAATCCCTGGTAACCCTTGCGGTAGAGCGCCTCGTCGTGGATGAAGCGCTTGCCGAAGGACCAGTGGCGGTAGAGGATCGGCAGACCGTTCGAGGCATAGGCGTCGAGCATCTGCGTGGAGGTGATCACCTCGATCTGGTTGGGATAGGTGTCGAGGCCCAGATCCTCGGTTGCGATCTGGGCGACGGCGTCATAGGCCCGGCGCAGTTTGTCGAAATTCCATTCACGGCCTTCGTAAAGCAGGGTCATTGGCGTCAGGCCTTCTGGTTGATGCCGCTGCGCGAGAACAGTTCGTGGAAAACGCCGAAGATCTCTCCGGCGGAATTGGCCCGTCGCATCGCCAGGGGGACACTCGATCCGAGCAGCGTCTCGTAGGTTCGCCACAGATCGCTGATGTCCTGGAAGCCGCCGTGATCCTCGGAGGGCGGGTCGCTGACCTCCAGATAGGCGAAATATTGGCAGGCGGGCAGCAGGCTGGCGGTCATCGCCGACAGCACGCGGTCGCGGTCGGACGACATATTGTCCCCGTCCGAGGCCTGGGCGATATAGATGTTCCATCCATCGATCGGATAGCGTTCGGCGATGATCCGGCTCGCCGCATCCAACGCGCTGGAGACTAGGGTTCCCCCGGTTTCCCGCGAGGTGAAGAAGGTGTCCTCGTCGACTTCCTTGGCTTCGTGGGTATGGCGGATGAAGACGATGTCGACCGCCTCGTAGCGCCGCTGGAGAAACAGGTAGAGCAACATGAAGAAGCGTTTCGCCAGATCCTTCATATGCTCGTTCATCGAGCCCGAGACATCCATCAGGCAGAACATCACCGCCTGCGCGATGGGAACGGGCCTCGCCTCGAAGCGGCGATAGCGCACGTCGACCGGATCGACCCAGGGAATGGCGCGCTGGCGGCGCCGCAGCCGGGCGTGTTCCTCTTTCAGCCTGGCCACGGTCTCCTCGTCCCCGGCGGCCTCGGCCTCGGCGAGGCGCGCCTCCATCTCCTCGACGTCCTCGTCCCTCGGTCGGCTCAACGCCAGCCGGCGGGCCATGCTGTTGCGCATGGTGCGGACCACGTCCAGGGACTGCGGGCCGCCCGAGACGCTGAATCCGGCGCGGGAGGGGACGCTGGACACCGTTTGCATCAGCCGTCGCTTGACCATGTCAGGCAGTTCCAGATCCTCGAAGAAGATGTCGAGGAACTCCTCGCGGCTCAAGGAGAAGGTGAAGGCGTCTTCGCCTTCACCCGAATCGCTGGCCTGATTGCCTTCGCCGTCCCCCCCACCTGGGCGGGGGATGCGGTCACCCTTGACCAGTTTAGGGTTGCCGGGCCAGACGACGTCGCGCACGCCGCTCGAGCCCTTGCGAAAGGACGGTTCTCCGATACCTTCCACCGGTACCGGAACCGATTGTTCCGCATCGATCTCCCTCACGCGACGTCCCGTGATGGACTGCGCCACCGCCTTTCTGACTTGCGACTTGAGACGCCGCAGCAGTCGCTGCCGGTTGGGCAGGCTTTTGCCTTTGGGGTTGAGCCGGCGATCGATGATGTTCATGGCGTCATCCCGCTTTGTCGACCCGCATGTACCATTCCACCAGACGGCGGACCTGGCGTTCGGTGTAGCCGCGCGAGACCATCCGTTCGACGAAGTCGTGATGTTTCTTCTCGGTGTCGCTGTCCTGTTTGGTGCCGAAACTGATTACGGGCAACAGATCCTCCACCTGGCTGAACATCCGTTTCTCGATGACGTTCCTGATCTTTTCGTAAGAGGTCCAGGAGGGCGTTTGGCCGCCCTGGCTGGCCCGCGCGCGAAGAACGAACTTCACCACCTCGTTGCGGAAGTCGCGGGGATTGGCGATGCCCGCCGGCTTCTCGATCTTCGAGAGTTCCTGGTCGAGCAGGATCCGGTTCATCATCTGGCCGGTGTCGGGATCCTTGAAATCCTGATCCTCGATCCAGGCGTCGGCATAGGTGATATAGCGCTCGAACAGGTTCTGCCCGTAATCCGAATAGGATTCGAGATAGGCCTTCTGGATTTCATGGCCGATGAGCTCGGCATATTTCGGTGCCAGCAGCCCCTTGATGAAATCGAGCAGTTTCTTTTCGGTTTCTTCGGGGTACTGCTCGCGCTGGATGGCCTGTTCCAGGATATACATCAGATGGACCGGGTCGGCGGCGATTTCGTGGCTGTCGTAGTTGAAGGTCTGCGACAGCACCTTGAAGGAGAAGCGGGTCGAGACGCCTTCCATGCCTTCGTCGAGGCCGGCCGTGTCCCGATATTCCTGGACCGTGCGCGATTTGGGATCGGTCTCCTTGAGGTTATCGCCGTCATAGGCGCGCATCTTGCTCAGCAGGGCGGAGTTTTCATGCTCCTTCAAGCGCGAAAGCACGGCGAACTGCGCCAGCATCTCCAAGGTGCCGGGAGCGCAGGAGGCGTTGGCCAGATCGCTGGAACGCAACAGTTTCTCGTAGATCTTGGTTTCCTCGGTGACCCGCAGGCAATAGGGCACCTTGATCACGCAAATGCGGTCGATGAAGGCTTCGTTGTTGCGATTGTTGCGGAAGGTATGCCATTCGGCCTCGTTGGAATGGGCGAGGATGATGCCCTGGAACGGCATGCCGCCGATGTTTTCCGTGCCGACATAGTTGCCCTCCTGCGTCGCCGTCAGCAGGGGGTGGAGCATCTTGATCGGCGCCTTGAACATTTCGACGAATTCCAGGATACCCTGGTTGGCTCGGTTGAGGCCCCCTGAGAAGCTATAGGCGTCGGCGTCGTTCTGGCTGTGGGTTTCCAGCTTGCGGATGTCGACCTTGCCGACCAGACTCGAAATGTCCTGATTGTTCTCGTCGCCCGGTTCGGTCTTGGCGATGCCGATCTGGCGAAGGCGGGACGGCGTCAGCCGGACGACGTGGAATTTCCGCAAATCGCCGCCGAATTCATCGAGGCGCTTGACCGCCCAGGGCGACATGATGCCGGTCAGCCGGCGTTTGGGGATGCCGTAATTCTTTTCGAGCTCGACCCCCATCACATCCGGGTCGAAGAGCCCCAGGGGGCTCTCGAAAATCGGACTGACCTCGTCGCCGGCCTTCAGGACGTAGATGGGATGACTTTCCATCAGGAACTTGAGCCGTTCGGCCAGCGACGACTTGCCGCCGCCCACCGGGCCCAACAGATAGAGGATCTGCTTGCGTTCCTCCAAGCCCTGCGCGGCATGGCGGAAGAAGCCAACGATCCGTTCGATGGTGTCTTCCATGCCGTAGAATTCGGCGAAGGCCGGATAAACCTTGATGGTGCGGTTCAGAAAAATGCGGGACAGCCTGGGGTCCTTGGCCGTATCGATGATCTCCGGTTCACCGATGGCCTCGAGCATCCGCTCATGGGCGGAGGCGTAGACCGAAGGGTCCTTGCGGCAAAGATCGAGATAAGCTTCGAGCGTCAGGTCCACCTCCCGGCGGGCCTCGTAGCGATCGGCGAAAGTCTGAAAGAGGTCTGCGCTCATGTGCATCTCCGAGCAAACCGGGTCAGTCCGCTATTATTTCTGCCAAGCGGTGGACTCGGATGGGTAGACGACGGCATGTCATCCTACCTCCATCATATGAAGAATAGGTTGATTTATCCCGTCTGCAAAGCGCGTGCCGAGGGGGTGGACGACCCCTCCGGCCTGCGGAAGCCGTGGAAAGGAGAAGTGTCTCATTACCAAGACTTGGAGATGGGAAGACAGCGCTTCAATAGACCATCGGCAAAGTTAATCTTTCTTTTTGTTGATCTCGGCGCGATGCGAGTAATGTTCTGCTAATTTGGGCATCGTACAACCCTCGGTTATTTTAGAGTCGATCAAAGATAGAGTCGGCGCCGAATGACCGATTCGCAGGCGTTGTGGTGGGGGGTGCCCAATGGATGGGCATTCGTGATCCGGTGGCGGTTGTATCCGTGCAACGGAAAAAGGCCTGTGCAACGCCGTCCAGGCCAGCCATCGCGACCGACGGGCCTCTCCCTCAGGCCCGACCGGTGTGCCGCAATATTATGGAATATGATTCCATAATTGAATATTTGTCATAGTCAGCCGGCCACATTCCGGATAGCATTTCCATAATTTTCAACGGGCTTTGTGGAAGCCGATGAGGATTCGGAGCAGGCATGGCTGAGATTGCGTCCCCCGTCGGCGCGGTGTTTACCCGCCAGAACATCGGTATTCCCTTGGCCCTGATCGGTTCGGCGGCCGTCCTGGCCTTCGGCACGCCCGCCGGGTTGTCGCCGGAGGGTCATAAGGCTTTGGCGCTTTTCGTCGGGATTTTCATTCTGTTCCTGACCGAGGCCATTCCGCTGGCGATCACCGGGCTTCTCGTCGTGCCGGCCGGCGCCCTGCTGGGATTGGGCAGTGTCGGCGGCTTGCTGGCCGGCTTCGCCAGTTCCTCCATCTATATGATCGTGGGTGCCTATATTCTCGCCATCGCGATGGTGAAGACCAAACTGGCCGAGCGCATTACCTACGGCATCCTGGCCAATACCGGATGTTCGCCGTTGCGGATCACCTTGGGATTGACGCTCTCCAATATCGCCCTGGCCTTTCTCGTGCCGTCGTCCACGGCGCGGACGGCCATCCTGTTTCCGGTCTGCCTGTCCATCATCAATCTGTTCGAGTCGGAAAAGCGGTCCAATTTCGCCATTAATGTTCTGCTCAATCTGGCTTTCACCAATGCGACGATCGGGGCCGGCATTCTGACCGCGACGGTGCCCAACCCGGTCACGGTGGAGTTCATCGTCAAGGCGGGCGGGCCGTTGATCACCTATTCGGACTGGTTCCTCTACGGCTTTCCGCCCGCCCTGCTGATGACGTTTGCCACCTGGTGGGTTCTGCTGAGGATGTATCCGCCGGAGCCGATCGACGATGCCCGGGCCGGGGCGGTGATCGCCGAGGGGCTGCGCGCCTTGGGCCCGACGACCCATGCCGAATGGCGGACGCTCGCCGTCTTTGTCGCCGTCGTCTTCTTCTGGGCCACTCAGGCCTGGACCCGGCTGGACACCACGCTGGTCTGTCTGGCCGGCGCCTGCCTGCTGTTCCTTCCCAAGATCGGCGTCATCGACTGGAGCGACGCCAACAAGGGCGTGTCGTGGCAGCTTGTGCTGATTTGCGGCGGCGGGTTTTCATTGGGCGACGTCCTGATGAAAACCGGGGCGACGAAATGGCTGGCGATGTCCATTTTCAATCTGCTCGGATTGAGCAGCGTTTCGCCGATCTTCCTGATCATCATCATCATGGTGATCCTGGCCTATATGCATTTCATCTTCGTCGGAACCACGGTCATGGCCACCGCCCTGATGCCGCTGGTGATCGGCATCGCCGAGACGGCGGGGGTCCATCCGCTCGTCCTTCTTCTTCCCGCCGGCATGATCATCGGCGGCTATCCCCTGGTCATGTTCTACAGCACGCTGCCGAACATCATCGTCTATGGCAGCGGCAAGCTGCGGGCGAGCGATTTCATCATTCCCGGCTGCGTATTGTGCCTGCTCGCCTGTCTGGTCTATGCCGCCTGCGCGGCCAGCTATTGGCGCATGCTCGGGCTGTTCTGATACCAAGTCTCGATGAGGGCCCGCGCCATCGTTGGCGCGAAGCCAAAGGTTTCGGAGAAACCCGCCCGGCGATTGAGGGCTCGGTGATCGGTTCCGATCACCGAGAGTTGGTATGAGTCAGAACCACAGCAGGAAGGCGAGCGCGCCGCCGCCCAGCAGAACGAACGGGCTGAGGCGGGTGAACAGCAGCAGCGCCGTGGACAGCAGCGCCACCGCCCAGGCCAGCCATCCGCCTTCCGTCGAGCGCAAGAGGACGCAGGAGGTGGCGAGAATCATGCCGGCGGCAACGGGGGCGAGACCGATCTCGACGGCCATCTGCCATCGGGCGCCGCGATAGCGGGCCCAAAGTTTCGCCAACCCGTAGACCAGGAGCGAGGAGGGGACGAAAATACCGGCGGCGGCGGTGGCCGCTCCGGCCCAGCCCTGGACCTGCCAGCCGATCAACGCCGCCAACAGAGAACCCGGTCCGGGGGCCATCCGCGAGAGGGCGAACAGATTGAGAAATTGCGCATCGTTCATCCAGCCGTAAACCGTGACCGACTGTCGATGCATGTCGGCGATGACGCTCTGTCCGCCGCCCACCGAGAGGAAGGACAGGGGAACGAAGACCAGCAACAACTGGATGAGCGGATTGTCCTTCATCGGTCTAGCCAGCGTTTTTCAGGCGGTAGGCCGCGGCGGCGACACTGATCGGCGCCATCACGGCGACCACCGGCAGCAACGGAAACCCGAATACGAAAATGGCAAGAAAGGTCGCAGTCATGACGGCGGCCGAGACGAGCGAGCCTACCGCGCGTCTTGCCGCGCGGATGCCCATCTGCAGGGACAGGCCGATGGCCGCGGCGGCGACGCCCGCCAGGATGACGTGGGTGAGCGGAAAACGCGCCAACTGGTCGAAGACTGCAACGAGGCAGACGGCGACGACCATCGCGGGCACCACCATGCCGAAGGCTCCGGCCAGGGCTCCGGCGCCACCTCGCAGACGGTATCCCACCCAGATCGATAGATTGACGACATTGACGCCGGGGAAGGCCTGCGCCAGAGCGAGCCCGGTCAAGAACTCCTTCTCCGTCAGCCAGCGCTTGTTTTGCACGAACTCGCGCATCATCCATCCGCTCAGTCCTCCGCCAAAACTGGTGAGGCTGATCTTGGTGAAGGTCGAGAATATCTGCCACAGGCCGAGATGAGGCTCGGGCTTGGCCGCGTCTGGCTCCATGGGGCTCCCTCGAAACGGGGCGGCCGATATATCCCGGCCCGTTCCAAGGCAACCTAGCTCAATAGGCCGCCCGCTGGAAAGCGGAAGGCGCAAAATGGATCATCCGAACTTGTAGAGCACCCCGAAGCCGCCGCGCGGATAGTTCCATTCGATGTCGCCGGACTCGCCGCACAGCACCCGGCAGGTGCCGCATTCCATGCAACCGTCGGAAGCGATCTCGACCTGGCCGCCGTCGGCCTGGCTGTAGCAGCCGGCCGGGCAGATCCGGGTCAGCGCCAGCAGCGCGGCGGAGGGTGTGTCATGGGGGCGCACCGTGATATGCGGCCGCCCCGCGTCCACCAGATAGCGGTTGTAGAACAGTTTTTCCTCGACCTTGACGGCCGTTTGGGCGGCCGCGCCCATCTCCAATTTCGTCATCGCCATGCCCTCGCCATCTTGAATGCATCGCCGAGAAGGCCCGACAGGGTCCGTCCCTTGCGGAAGGAGGTCAAAATCTCTTTTTCCTTGGTGAGCTTGTCTTTGCCGTCGACGCGGAACCAGTTCTGCGCCGCCTTGCTGACGAGGCGCGGATAGAGATCGAAGAGGTGCCGGTTGCCGTGCAGGAAGGACGGGATGTCCTTGTATTTCTTCATATCCTTCATGACGAAGCAGTCTTCGAGACGTTTCGTGTAGGCGCGCAGATTGGCCTTGCTGCAAGGCACGCCCCGTTGCTTCAGATCGGCCACGGTTTCGGCGGCGAGACGTCCGGTGGTCATCGCCAGGTTGGACCCCTCGCGGTGCACCGCATTGACGAAATGTCCGGCATCGCCGACGACGATCCAGCCGTCGCCGAACAACTCCGGCATCGCCTTTAATCCCCCTTCCGGAATGAGGTGGGCGGCGTATTCCTTGATTTCGGATCCGGCCAGCAGGGGTTTGACGCTGGGATGGTTCTTGAACGCCTCCAGCAGCCCCGCCGGAGACCGGCCGGTCTGGGCCAGATCCGAAACCAGGCAGCCGATGCCCACGGAAAGGGATTCGTTGTTGGTATAGATGAAGGCGGTGCCGGTCATCCCTTCGGTGATGGTGCCCATGCCTTCGATGACCACCCCTTCCCCGCCCTTCAGATTGAAGCGGGCGTCGATGACGTCCTTGGGCAGGAAATGCATCTCCTTGACGGCCAGCGCCACGCTTTCCGGCTGCAATTCCTCGCGCAGCTTCGAGCGCCGGCCGACCAGTCCGTTCACGCCCTCGGCCAGGATCACCACATCGGCGTAAACGGTGCCGTTGTCGCGGTCGGTGGCGACGCCGATCACCCGGCCGCTTTCGTCGCGCAGCAGTTCCGTCACCGTGGTTTCGCATAAGAGGACGGCCCCGGCGTCGCGGACCTGCTGGCTGAACCATTTGTCGAACTGGGCGCGCAGGATGGTATAGCGGCTGGGCCGGTCCTCGTTGAAGTCCTCGGACCGGTAATGCATGCCGACATAGGAGCTGTCGTCGAGCATCCACAGACGTTGCTCGATGATATGGCGCTCCAGGGGCGCGCTCTCGCGGAAGTCGGGAATGATCTCCTCCAGCGCTTTGGCGTAGAGAATGGCTCCCTGGACGTTTTTCGAGCCGGGATATTCGCCGCGTTCAAGCTGCAGGACGTTCAGGCCCTTCCTGGCCAGCGTATAGGCGGCGGCATTGCCCGAGGGCCCCGCGCCGACGACGATGGCGTCGAACTTTTCCTGGCTCATCTGGGTGTCCTCCTTCTCAACTGGCCGCACGATTGATTGACAGGCGTTGCCGGAACGCCTCGGTCAGGGCCGGCAGCAGGCTCACCGCGTCGGCGACGATGCCCAGATGGGCAAAATCGAAGATCGGGGCGTTGGCATCGGTGTTGATGGCCAGGATCAGATCCGCGCCTTCGACCCCCACCCGATGCTGGACGGCGCCCGAGATGCCGGCGGCGATATAGAGCTTGGGCCTGATGGTCTTGCCGGTCTGGCCGATCTGCCGGTCGGCCTCGATCCAGCCCTTTTGGACCAGCGGGCGCGAGCCGCCGTAATCGCCGCCCAACACTTCGGCCAGTTCCTTGACCAGGCGGAGGTTCTCGGGAGTCCTGAGGCCCAATCCGCCGGCGACGACGATGTCGGCATAGGCCAGTTGCGCCTTGTCGGAGTCGCGGTCGGGCACGAAGCGCAGCACCTTGGTGACGATGTCCTCCTCGGCCATCGACAGCGAATGATCGGCGATGCGGCCGATGCGGCCGGCCTGGCGTTCCGGCATCGGCATGACGCGGGGACGCACGGTGGCCATCTGGGGGCGGAAATTCAGGGTGTGGATGGTGCACATCAGCGAGCCGCCGAAGGTCGGGCGGGTCGCCGCCAGTGACCGCTCGTCGTCGATGGCGAGCGCCGTGCAGTCGGCGGTCAGCCCGGTCAGCAATGTCGTGGCCACCGAACCGGCGAGGTCGCGGCCGAGCGTCGTCGCCCCCAGCAGCAGAACCTCGGGCTTGTAGGTGTTGACCAGATCGGTCATCGCCTTGGTGAAGGGTTCGTTCCGGTAATGGGCAAGTATGGGATCGGCCACCCGATAGACGAGATCCGCGCCATATTCGAAGCAGGAGAGGGCCGCCTCATGCAAGGCCTCGGCCTCGGCGCCGATCACCACGCCGGCCAGCTCGACGTCCAGCTTATCGGCCAGTTTTCGTCCTTCGCCCAGCAGTTCGAGGGAGACGGGATGGATGTTTCCCCGCTCATATTCGATGAACACCCAGACATGCCGATACGCTTTGAAGTGCTCGGGCAGCTCCTTCTTCATGGAACTGCGTCCGGCTGCGGCTGCGGGGGGCGATGGCTTGGCTGCGTCGCTCATGCTTCGAGGCCTCTTCTGTCAGGAGTGGCGCGCCAGCCGCAGGAGATCGCTTTCGATTCCCGGCTGACGTGCGAAGATCGCGGCGATGACGGCATCGGCCTGGGTGCGGACCGGCCCGGCGGCGGTTTCGATGATCTGCGCCTTTTCGGCACGCGGTTTCGGCGCGAAGACGTGTTTGACCACGGTCGGCGACCCGCGCAGTCCGCATTTGGCCGTGTCCTCGACACCGGCCTCGGCGGCGCCCCAGCGCACCACTTCGGCGCGGGCGGCGCGCAGGGCGCTGTCGAGCGATCCGCGGCGCAGCTCGTTGGTGCCCTCCAGCATGGTGATGAGGACGGGCAGCCGGCTTTGCAGCACCTGCAGGCCGCCCTCGGCGCGCCGCTCGACGGTGATGGCGCGGCTTTCCGGATCGAGGCTGTCGATTTTCGCCACATAGGTCAGTTGGTTGAACCGCAGCCGCTTGGCGATGCCGGGGCCGACCTGCGCCGTGTCGCCGTCGATGGTCTGCTTGCCGGTGAAGACGATGTCGGGCGGGCCCCAGGTTTCTCCGATCTTGCCGATGGCGGTGGCCAGGGCGAAGCTGGTGGCCAGGGTGTCGGAGCCGGCGAAGCAGCGGTCGGTCAGCAGGACGGCGCGGTCGGCGCCCAGGGTGAGGGCCTTGCGCATGGTGTCCTCGGCCATCGGCGGGCCCATGGTGAGAATGGTCACCGTGCCGCCCGCCTGATCCCGCCAGCGCAGCGCCTCTTCCAGGGCGAACAGGTCGTAGGGGTTGATGATCGACGGCACCCCCTGGCGCATGATGGTGTTGGTTACCGGATGAACGCGGATCTGCGCGCTGTCGGGAACCTGTTTGATGCAGACGACGATATGCATGCTCATTCTCCCTCGACCGGCCGGGGCTGAAACCCGTCCGGCGTTTCCTGTCGCTTTACCTGTTGCTGCAGATGGGTGACGCGGGCTTCCAGGAAGCCGATGCGGTCGAGTAGCACACTGATGGCGTCGCCCACCGGATCGGGGATCAGGTGATGTTCGAGATCGATCCGCCCATCGATGCGCCGCCGGTTGGCGGGATCGCGGACCACCTTGCCGGGAATGCCGATCACCGTCATGCCGGGAGGGACGTCGGCGATGACCACGGAATTGGCGCCGACGCGGGCACGGGTGCCGACGGTGATGGGGCCCAGGATCTTCGCCCCGGCGCCGACCAATACGCCGTTCTCCAGGGTCGGATGCCGCTTTCCGCCCGACCAGGTGGTGCCGCCCAGGGTCACGCCGTGATAGAGGGTGACGTCGTCGCCGATTTCGGCGGTTTCGCCGATCACCACGCCGGCCCCGTGATCGATGAAGAAACGCTGCCCGATGGTGGCCCCGGGATGAATATCGACATTGGTCGCCAGCCGGGCGAACCAGGACAGCAGGCGGGCGGGGAAGCCGAGGCCGGTCCCCCACAGGACGTGGGCCAGACGATGCAGAACCACCGCATGGACGCCCGGATAGGTACAGATGACTTCGATGGTCGAGCGGGCCGCCGGATCGCGGGCCTTGACGCAGGCGACGTCGCCGGCGATCAGGGCGCGGAGGCCAGGGCGGAGCCGCGTGGCCGCGTCGATCAGCGGTTGGTCGTTCGTGTCGGACAAGACGGCCATGGCCGATCCCCCCCTAACCGAGGGCGGCGAATTGGGGAGCCGGCCGGACCCAGACATATCGGCCGGCTTCGCTCAACACGTCGAGATCGGGCGTGCGCATGACCCAGTCCGCCGAAAGTTCGGCCGCCGGCCACGCCGCCTTCGGCCGGCGACCGCCGGGGCGGAGCGACAGGACGCGGTCGGCCAAGGCGGCCATCTGCGCCTTGCGCCCCGTTTGACGGCGCCCGTCCAGGGGCAGGAGCGTTTCCATCACCTCGTCGAGGGGGGCGGTTCCGCCGGGGCCGCCGAGGCCGAGGACGGAGGCGCAGGCATGGGTGGCGCCCCCCCTGACGGCGGCGACGGTATTGGCGGCGGCCATGCCGCGCGCGTCGGAACCGTGAAACTCCAGCTCCATGTCGGTTTCGGCGCAAAGATGGCGGAAGATGGCGTGCGTGGAGAAGGGATCGAGCGCCGCGGAGGAGTCGCTGACGCGGAAGCGGCGGGCCCCGTTTTCCCAGGCGACGATCATCGCCGCGCAGACATAGTCGATCTCGGCCCGGCCGGCGTCCTCGCCGCCGAGGGTGACGGCCATGCCCAGCCCCCGGGCGTAGCGGACCACCCGGCGGATGTCCGACAGGACGGCGATCCGATCGCTCTCCCGCGCCGCCCGGATGGCGCTTTCCGACAAAGGCGCGGCGAGATGCACGGCACTCAGTCCGGTTGCCCGGGCGGCGTCCACGTCCGCCTCGGCCAGCCGGCAACAGGCGATGGCCCGATCCCGACCGATCGCCGCGGCAATGGCCGTGGCGGCCTCGGCTTCGGCTGGACCGTCGGCGGGCCGCCCGACGCTTATCTCCTGGGCGCCGACGGCGGTGATGGCGCGGGCGACGGCTCGTCGCGCCTCGATGGAAAGCGATGGGCTGCCCAGGCCGAGAGTCAGGTCGTGGATGGCGGTGGGAGGCAGGGAAACGGGACGCATGGCGATCTCCTTTGGTCCGCGCATCAGGCGTAGGTCGGATTGAAGTCGGCGGATGCCTGGCCGTCACCTTGCCAGAAGGGCGACATGGCCCGCAGATTGGCGATGATCCCCGGCACCGCCGCCAGCACCTGCTCGACGTCCTGCTCGGTGTTCTCCCGCGAGAAGGAGAAACGGATCGCTCCATGCGCCGCCGTGTAGGGAATGTTCATGGCGCGCAGCACATGCGACGGTTCCAGCGAGCCCGATGTGCAGGCCGAGCCCGAGGAGGCGGCGATGCCCTCCTTGTTGAGCAGCAGAAGGATCGCCTCGCCCTCAATGCATTCGAAGGCGATGTTGCTGGTGTTGGGCAGGCGGTTGTCGACATCGCCGGTCACCATGCAATTGCCGACGCTGGCCAGGATGCCGGCCTCCAGCCGATCGCGCAGCGCCTTGACCCTTGTCTGTTCGTCGTTCATCGAAAGCGCCGCCAGTTCGGCCGCCTTGCCGAGCCCGACCACCGCCGGAATGTTTTCCGTCCCCGCCCGCCGTCCGCGTTCCTGATGGCCGCCGCGAACGAAGGGACGCAGGCGGACGCCGCGGCGCACATAGAGCGCGCCGATGCCCTTGGGGGCGTGCAGCTTATGGCCGGACAGCGACAGCATGTCGATTTCGGTCTTGGCCAGCGTCATCGGAATTTTGCCGACCGCCTGGACCGCGTCGGTGTGGAACAGGGCGCCGGCCTCATGGGCCAGTTCGGCCAGCGTTTCCACGGGAAACACGGTGCCGGTCTCGTTGTTCGCCCACATCACCGAAGCGATGGCTGTGCGCGACGACAAGGCTTTGCGATAGGCCTCGATGTCGAGACAACCCCGTGAATCGACGCCGATACGGTGGATTTTGACGCCGCGACTTTTCTCGAGATGGTCGCAGAGCGACAGGATGGCAGGATGTTCGACGGAGGTGGTGATGATCTCGTCACGCCCGGCCTGGGTCTCCAGCGCCGATAGCAGCGCGGTGTTGTCGGATTCGGTGCCACCCGAGGTGAAGATGATCTCGTGATCGAATTCGGCGCCCAACAGGGATTGCACCTGCTGGCGGGCGGTTTTCAGGGCGCCGCCGACCGCCGCGCCGAAGGCGTGCATCGAAGAGGCGTTGCCGAAATGCTCGGTGAAGAAGGGCAGCATGGCCGCCACCACCTGGGGATCGACGCGGGTCGTCGCATTGTTGTCGAGATAGACCGGCCGCATGGCTGTCTCCTTTATCTCTTCATAAAAGGCGCGCGGTGCGCGCGCCCGGGGTCGTCAATGTCCGGCGGGAACGGGAACCACCCGCAAAGGCCGGCCCAGTTTTTCGATCAGCCGCTGCTGGATGCCGTCGATGGTGACGCTGGCCAACTGGCAGCCGGTGCAGGCTCCGGTCAGCTTGACCGTGACCAGATCGTCCTCGATGTCGATCAGTTCGCAATCGCCGCCGTCACGCTTCAATACCGGCCGCAGTTCCTCGATCGCTTCTTCGATCAGGCGAAGGCGCTGGAGGGTGGTCAGCTTGCCGGGCGCCGCCGGCTGGACGGCCTTGGGCCGCGGGGCCATGCGGGCGGCGGCGGCGGGGTCGAAGGCTTCGCTTTCCGCCAGCAGCCCTTCCTCCACCATCGCGCGGTTCACCCGCGCCAGGACGTCCTCGACCTTTTCGGCGCAGGTGCCGCAACTGCCGGTGACCTTGGTGTAATGGGCGACCTGTTCGATGCTGGTCAGGCGGTTCATGCGGATCGCCCGGTCGATGATGCCCTCGTCGATGCCGAAGCATTTGCAGATCAGGGCGCCTTCCTCATGGTCATCCTCCCAGGTCTCGCCCCGGTAGTTGGCGACCGCGGCGCGCAACGCCTCGTAACCCATGACCGAGCAATGCATCTTCTCCGGCGGAAGGCCGCCCAGGAAATCGGCGATGTCCTGATTGGTGATGGTCATCGCCTCGGCCAGAGTCTTGCCGATGATCAGCTCGGTCAGCGCCGAGGAGGAGGCAATGGCCGAGCCGCAGCCGAACGTCTGGAACCGGGCGTCGGTGATGACCTCGCTGGCGGGATCGATCTTCAGCATCAGGCGGAGCGCGTCCCCGCAGGACATGGCGCCCACTTCGCCGACGGCGGTGGCGTCGGTCAGGGGGCCGGCATTCTTCGGGCTGAAGAAGTATTCTTTGACTTTGTCGCTGTATTCCCACATGGCGGCCTCCCCTGATCAGCCGAACGATTTGCCGCAAGAGCAGCGCGATTGGGCGTTGGGATTGTCGAAGGTGAAGCCGGAGCCCTCGATGGCCGTCACGAAGTCGACGGTGGTCCCGGTGAGGTGATCCTGGCTGACCGGATCGACGAAAATCTTCACGCCGTCCTTTTCGATGGCGATGTCTTCGGGCAGGGCTTCGGAAACCAGCCCCATCACATATTTGAATCCCGCGCAGCCACCCGTCTCGACGGCGATGCGAAGACCTTCGACTGGTTCCGGCGCACCGGCGATCGCGGAACGGACTGCATTGATGGCACCGTCGGTCAATTGGATCATGGTTTCGCCTCGAACAGTTTGCGGTTGCGAGATGCAAGGCTGTATAAGCAAAGGCTGTGCCACTCAGTAACGCGTTGATTTTCAACGATATGACAAAAAATTTGTCTGTTTTGTCGTTTTGTCGCGATTTGGTCGGATCGCGACAAAACGATCCTCGCGCCACAACCGCCGAGAAATGTTTTTCTCGGCAGAAAACCATCGACCATTCGACGGAGCGTTGCCTCCGTGATGCGGGAAAGTCTTTTTATATCAGCTAGTTGTGGTGATCTATTGGAGGTGGGTACGCCCGGTGGATGGCCGGTGGCTATGGCTGAAGACCAGGGTGGCCCGCCATGGCATGCACTTTGCTCTCATTATAAAGAATCTCTCGATCCAAGGAGGGCGGTGATGGCTGGAATCGCAGTGCAGCGCGACAAATTGGCGCTGAGCGGCGTTTACGAGATTTCGAAACTGCTGTCCTCGCCGGCGCGTCTCGAGGCCAAGCTTTCCGGCGTGCTGTCCCTGCTTTCGAGTTTTCTCGACATGCGCCATGGGTTGGTCGCGCTGCTGCGTCCCGACGGCACGCCGGAGACTGTGATCGGGTCCGGCTGGCGGGAAGCCGCGGCAAAACGGACGCTGGACGAGGTGCCGGAGCAGGCCATCGGGCAGATCGTCACCACCCGGATGCCGTTGGTCATCCGCAACGTCGCCAACGATCCGCTGTTCGCCGACTGGCCCCCGGCCGAGCAGACGGTGGACGGCACCATCTGTTCCTTCATCGGCGTGCCGATCAAGAGCGAGGAACAGGTCTCCGGAACGCTCACCATCGATCGCATCGGCGACAGCCAATCCCAGATCTGGCTCGATGAGGATGTGCGATTCCTGACAATGGTCGCCAATCTGATTGGACAATCCGCACAATTGCACGCGGTGGTCGCTCGCGACCGCGAACGGCTGATTCTTGAACAGCATCGTCTGGCCAAGGCGCTCTCCGACACGTTGCCCGACCGCAAGGCCACCAAGATCAAGGGAATCGTCGGCGACAGTCCGGCCATCCGCGATGTGCTGGACAAGGTGGGCATCGTGGCGCGCACCAATTCGACGGTGCTGCTCTACGGCGAATCGGGAACCGGCAAGGAACTGTTCGCCCGGGCCATTCACGATCTGTCGCGCCGCAAGGATGGTCCCTTCATCAAATTGAATTGTGCCGTCCTGCCCGAAGGCGTGCTCGAATCCGAATTGTTCGGCCATGAGAAGGGGGCCTTCACCGGTGCCGTGTCACTGCGCAAGGGGCGTTTCGAACTGGCCGATGGCGGCACCTTGTTCCTCGACGAGATCGGCGAGATCTCTCCCGCCTTTCAGGCTAAGCTGCTGCGCGTGCTGCAGGAGGGAGAGTTCGAGCGGGTGGGCGGTGCCAAGACCCTCAAGGTCGATGTCCGGCTGGTATGCGCCACCAACCGCAATCTCGTCGACATGGTGTCGCAGGCCAGCTTCCGGGCCGACCTCTATTACCGCATCGCGGTGGTGAACATCACCCTGCCGCCCTTGCGCGACAGGCCGGGCGACATCCCCCTGCTGGCCAATGAATTCCTGGTCCGTTTCAACAAGGAGAACGGCACCAAGCTTACCCTCGAGCAGGCCGGGTTGGCGGTTCTCGCCGCCTGCCATTTTCCCGGCAATGTGCGCGAATTGGAGAACTGCATCCGCCGCACCGCCACTTTCGCCAGCGGGCAAAGCATCGGGGATCTGGATTTCGCCTGTCGCAACGACGTCTGTCTGTCGGCGACCTTGTGGAAGGGGCCGGCCAAGGAGCCGGAGCAAAGGCCGGGGTTCACCCCGCTTCCGGTGCTCGATCGTGCCTCGGTTCCCTTTTCGCCCGAGGCCCCCCGGCGAACCGTGCCCTCGAAATTGATCCGCCCGCCGCGACCGGCCTCGGCGGGACCGATATCGGGCGGCGTCGACGAAGCCGCTCCCGCCGCCATGCCTGTATCCGGGGATGAGCCGGTGGAGTTTCCGGGGGCGTCGTCGGACGAGCGATCGGAACGCGACAGCCTGATCTCGGCGCTCGAAGCGTCGGGCGGCGTCAAGGCCAAGGCCGCCCGCCTGCTGGGGGTCACGCCACGCCAGATCGGTTACGCCTTGCGCAAACACAATATCGCCGTCCATCGTCTGCGCTTCTCTCCCGCCGCCATCGGCGGGGAGGAAGAGCCCGCCCCCAGCGTCGAGGCGGCGGGGGAAATCTCGGAACGGGACAACCTGATCCAGGTGATGGAGTCGTCGGGCTGGGTGAAGGCCAAAGCCGCCCGGCTTCTGGGCGTCACCACCCGCCAGATCGGCTATGCCCTGCAAAAGCACGATATCAAGGTCCGGAAATTTTAAGTCGGGGCGGAACGCCCATAAGCACTGGATAAGAAAAATATTTTCTCTTCCACACGGGGGCTCCGAATCCAGCTCCCTATTTTGTTGACCTGAACGTGCCGAGGTTATCTGCGCCTATCTGTGTTCATCTGTGTTTATCTGTGCTCCTTTGGCACAAGGGCCGGTATGGGCAATGCCTTCGGGAGCTACCCTCGGAATGATCCGCCACAATCGATCAGAGGAAACACAGATCAGCACAGATGAACGCAGATGAGCACAGATGTGGGATTGGCAAATGACGTTATCGGCTCCTCCCGTGGGTTGTCCGGATTGTTCCGCCAAAACCGCCCATGTCTCTTTTCAAACAGTGGTGACAAACCCCGCCGTCTGTCCGCATTGTTCGTTCTGAAATGACGGGTATTCCTTTCTAAAACAGTAACTTAGTTATTTGGCATGCGGCGTGCAAAGAACGCTGTCGTTAAGGAGCTTGAGCCGATGGACGGCCCGCCCCACCGATAAGCGAGGACCCGACATGCAACAGTCAGAAGAGCTTTCAGGCGGCATCGACGCGGGGTCACAGCCACTCGATGAGTTGATGCAGAAAATCGCCGACCATAAGGGATGCGGTTCCAGCGGCGGTGGAGGGAAGTCGAGTTGCGGCTCCAGCGCCGGTCAGGGCGATCTGGCCCCGGAAATCTGGGAAAAGGTCAAGAACCATCCCTGCTACAGCGAAGAGGCCCATCACCATTACGCCCGCATGCATGTGGCGGTGGCGCCGGCCTGCAATATCCAGTGCAACTACTGTAACCGGAAATACGATTGCGCCAATGAATCGCGCCCCGGCGTGGTCAGCGAAAAGCTGACCCCCGAACAGGCGGCGAAGAAGGTTCTGGCGGTGGCCTCCACCATTCCGCAGATGACCGTGCTGGGCATCGCCGGTCCGGGCGATCCCCTGGCCAATCCGGAAAAGACCTTTAAAACCTTCCAACTGATCTCGGAAACCGCGCCGGACATCAAATTGTGTCTGTCGACCAATGGATTGGCCTTGCCCGATCACGTCGACACCATCAAGGCCTTCAACGTCGATCACGTCACCATCACCATCAACATGGTTGATCCCGACATCGGCGCCGAGATCTATCCCTGGGTGTTCTTCAACCACAAGCGCTACACCGGCCGCGACGCGGCGAAGATCCTGACCGAGCGCCAGTTGCAGGGCCTGGAGATGCTGACCGAGCGCGGCATCCTCTGCAAGGTCAACTCGGTGATGATTCCCGGCGTCAACGACGCCCATCTGGTCGAGGTGAACAAGGCGGTCAAATCCCGTGGCGCCTTCCTGCACAACATCATGCCGCTGATTTCGGCGCCCGAACATGGCACGGTCTTCGGCCTGAACGGACAGCGCGGCCCGACGGCGCAGGAATTGAAGGCGCTGCAGGATTCCTGCGAGGGCGAGATGAATATGATGCGCCATTGCCGGCAGTGCCGCGCCGATGCCGTCGGTCTGTTGGGCGAGGACCGCTCGGCGGAATTCACCACCGAAAAGATCATGACGATGGACGTGAAATACGACTCCGAAACCCGCAAGGCCTATCAGCAGAAGGTCGAGCAGGAGCGCCAGGCGACGGTGGCGGCGAAGAACCTCGAACTGGCCACCCTTGCCGGCGAACGGAGCGACATCAAGATTCTGATCGCCGTGGCGACCAAGGGCGGCGGGCGCATCAACGAGCATTTCGGCCATGCCAAGGAATTCCAGGTCTACGAGGTCGGCACCGACGGCGCCAAGTTCGTCGGCCATCGCCGGGTCGATCTTTACTGCCAGGGCGGCTATGGCGAAGAGGACAGCATCGAGACGATCATCCGCGCGCTGAACGACTGCACGGCGGTGTTCGTCGCCAAGATCGGCCATTGTCCGAAAGACAGCCTGGCGGAAGCCGGAATCGAGCCGGTCGATCGGTATGCCCTCGAATATATCGAGCAGTCGGCCATCAGCTACTACAAGGAGTATCTGGACCGCGTTCGCGACGGCGAGGTCACCCATGTCGCACGCGGCGACGCCGACATCCGCCAGGGGGCGTTCATTTCAGCCTGAACACTGTTATCCGGGGCGGATCGTCCGTCCCGGATCTTGCCGCCGGGAGAAAGGAATGCCTTACAAGATCGTCGCCTCGCAATGCACCTCCTGTTCCGCCTGCGAGGCGGAATGTCCGAATACGGCCATTGCGGAAAAGGCCGGAATTTTCGTCATCGATCCCGCCAAATGCACCGAATGCATCGGTCATTACGACAGTCCGCAATGCGCGGCGGTTTGCCCGGTCGACAACACCTGCGTCGTCGATCCGGCCCTTCCCCGCCACTCGGCCCTGACTTGAGGAGACGCCCATGAACGCCACCATCACCCCCGCCGCCGAACGCTTCATCCGCCGCATGCTGCGCATGAGCGGCAATCCCGAGAACGGTTTTCGTCTGGTGGTCAGCCCGGGCGGCTGCTCCGGTTTGTCCTCGGAATTCGAAGTCGAGGCGTCGCCGCGTTCCGGAGACGCCGTCTGGACGGTCAACGACATCACGCTGTTCCTGCCGGCGGAAAGCCGTATCCTGTTGGACGGCACGACGATCGACTTCGCCGACACTCCGACCCAGACCGGTTTTGTCATTACCGATCCGAAGAACAGCTGCGGCTGTTCCAGCCGCGACGCGGCCAAGGCCGAGCCGGCGATCCAGAATTAGGAGAGACCGGGATGGCGGCGATGGCGGACGATCAGGTGACGGATGACGGTTTGGCGGCGGCGGCGGCCCTGCTGGGGGCCGATCTGCCGGAGGTCGCCGAGCGGCAGCTCCGGCTGGCCGGCCTGGCCTATCAGCGGGACGCGGAAGCCCTGGATCATCTGGCGCGGGCCGAGGCGCTCGCCCCCGATCACCTCGCCGTCCTCATCGGCTTCTACCGCTTTTATTTCTACAAGGGCCGGCTGGCCGAGGCGCTGACCGTCGCCGAGCGGTGCCTGGCCAGGGTGGCCGGGGAGTTGCGAATCGCCGCCGACTGGCGTGCCGTCGTCCCCGGTCAGGCGGATTTCGGCGATTACGACGCCATGCTGCCCCGCTTCTACCTCTTCACGCTGAAGGCCTATGCCTATCTCCAACTGCGGCTGGGCGCCTTTACCGAGGGGGCCCTGGCCGTTACCAAGCTGCTCGCCCTCGATCCCACCGACAAGGTGGGCGCCAAGGTCTTGCTGGAAGTCCTGGCCCACCGGGAGGACGCCGATGACGACTGACATCGAGGAAACCCTGGATTGGCGGGGCGAGGCGGTGGATTGCGCCGCCTGTCCGCACCATGATTTGCTGGACGCCGGAGGATGTCGCCTGGGGCACGCCTGCGTGCGGGACCGCTACGCCCGGCGCATCGACCGCTTTTTCGATTGGAATCCCTCCCTCGCCAACGGCTATCTCGATCACCCCTTCTTCGAGGTGCGGGCGATCGCCGCCAAGTCGGCGGATATTTTCCGTCTGCCCCGCCTGCTCGACGATCCCGACGAGACGGTGCGCTGGTATGCCGTCAAGCGGCTGCCGCGCCGCTATCTGCTGCGCATGAGCACGGATCCGCATCGCGAGGTGCGCATCCGGGTGGCGTCGCTGCTGGAAGGGGGCGAACTGGTCCCGATGATGGAGGATCCCGACTATTATGTGCGGCTGACCGTGGCCAAGCGGGTGATGCCGGAAATGCTGCCGCTGATGATCAACGATCCCGAGGTCGAGGTCCGCCGTATCGTCGTCCGGCGCATCGATCCGGTCTGGCTTCCGCGGCTGGCCACCGACCGCGACGCCGACATTCGTCTGGAGGCCGCCCGGCGGCTTGCGCCCGAGCAATTGATCGCCTTGAGCGGCGACGACGATTGGCGGGTGCGCCACGAGGTGGCGGAACGCGTCGACGCGCGGTTGCTGCCGATGTTGAAAAACGATCCCGATCCGCTGGTCCGCGAACTGGTCGAGGCGCGGCTGGCCGGGGTGACGCCGGCGCCGTCCTTCGACCACGGCACGAATGGGGAGATTGCCTGATGACCAATATCAGCCGTGACAGCGACGTGGTCGAAATCAACGATCCGCCCTTCTTCGATTATGGCGAAAAGGTCCGGGCCCGCCGCACGGTGCGCAACGACGGCACCTTCCGGGGCAAGGACATCGGCGAGATTCTGGTGAACAAGGGCGACGAGGGTTACGTCGTCAGCATCGGCACCTTTCTTCAGCAGTTCTACATCTACGGCGTCGAATTCCTCGGCAGCGGCAATCGTGTCGGCATGAAGCGCAAGGAACTCGAATCCGGAGAGCTCAGCGACAACAAGGGAGAGCGACATGATTGATCTCGCCGAACCGAAATTCCAATGGGGCCAGCCGGTTCAGGCCGTGGCCGACCTGTGCAACGACGGCTCCTATCCCGATGTCGCCGCCGAGGAGATCCTGGTGCGCCAGGGCGATACCGGCGAGATCGTCCAGGTGGGCACGCATGTGGAGACCAATACTTTCATCTACATGGTGGAGTTCCACAAGGACCGGGTCGTCGGATGCCTGGAAGACGAGATCGCCGCGGTGCTTTAGCAGGCTGTCGTCAGTGAGCGGGTATCGTGCTGATGGCCCCAAAAACCGTCATGGCCGTGCTCGACAAGGCCATCCACGTGGTGGGAGCGAACGACGGAGACTTGTTCGGGGCCGTGGATGCCCGGCTCAAGGCCGGGCATGACGCCTTTTGGTCGAAAGCTGCCGCGAGAGCGGTAACTAACGATAGGTTTTAGGCGGGCGCGGGGGCTTTTGCCCGCCGCGCCAGGAATTTAAGGAGCGGATGCCATGGCTTTGCAGGAACAGGATGTCAGGGATCTGGAGGCATTGTTCGGGGCGGCCTCCACGGCGATGGAATTGGCCTCCGAGGTTCGCCGGCGGTTTCCCGGTCTGTCATTGACCCGCTGCGATCCGTCGGACATCGGGGTCGAGGAGGCCTTCCGCTCCTTCCCGAAATTCGATCTGCATCTGGTCGACGGACGGGACCATTGCTGGCAGTTGACGGGGGATCCGGCCTGCGCCACCGGCATCGTCCTGGTGGCCAACAAGGTGCCGAAATGAGCGAGCCTCTCACCTCCCTGTCCGACCCGGACATCACCCAGGCGGAACTTGATACCGTCCGCGAAGCGCTGGTTTCGCCGACAGTGTCCGGCGGTCCGGCGGTGGAGGCCTTCGAAGCCGCTTTCGCCCGTTTCCTCGGGCGAAAATATGCCGTGGCGGTGGCCAGCGGCGGCATCGGCATGACCCTGGTCCTGAAGGCGTGCGGCATCGGGGCCGGCGACGACGTGGTGGCGCCGGCCTATTCCTGGCGCGAGGCGGCGCATGCCATCGCCCATGTCGGGGCTTCGCCCGTGTTCGCCGATATCGACTACTGGGCCGGAACCCTGTCGCCCGAGAAGGCCGAAGCGCGGATGACGCCGCGAACCAGGGCCATCATCGCCGGCAACACCAACGGTCATCCGGCCGCCTGGGGGCCGTTGCGCGATTTGGCCGACAGACGGGGGGTCCGGCTGATCGAAGATTCGAGCGAAGCCATCGGCTCGACCTACCGGGGGGCGCCCGTCGGCAGTTTCGGCGACTGCTCGGTGTTCGATTTTTCACAGCCGGGACCGCTGGTCTGCGGCGTCGGCGGCATGGTGGTGACCGACGACGGCGATCTCGCCGCCGGACTGAAGCGCCTGCGCGGCCGGCGCCCCGATGAACGGTTTTCGGTGGTGTTGGGCGCCACCCCGCATTTTCATGCCGGCATGAGCGATCTGGCCGCTGCCCTGGGGCTCGTCCAGCTTGCCCGGCTCGATCGTATTCTGGAGCGCCGCAAGCAGGTGGAACGCTGGTATTATCAGCACATCCAGTCCTTCGAAGGGATCAAGGATCCCTATATCGCGCCCGAGGTCGACGAGGTTCACTGGTTCCTCTACATCGTCCATCTGGGAACCCGCTTCTCGCCTTCGAGCCGCGACGCCATCATCGACGATCTGCAGACCGCCGGCATCGAGGCCGCCGCCTATTGCCATCCCCTGCATCTGCAGCGCCACTACCTGGATCGCGGCTATCGGCGCGGCAATCTCTTCGTCACCGAAAAGGTCGCCGATCGCGCCGTCGCCCTGCCGTTCCACACCCATCTCGGCGAGGAGCGGATCTCCTTCATCGTCGAGACCATGAAGGACGCCTCGATCAATGTCGGGGCTGGAAGCGCGATCTATTTGTAACGGATGAACAGTGTTCAGGATTAACGGAAAAGGAGACTGAAAATGCCATTGGTCACGGTCAATCCCTCGGGCAAAAGCGTCAGCGTGGCGGAAGGCGCAACGATCCTGGAGGCCATCCTGGCCGCCGGAGAGAAAAGTCTGGGCAAGTGCGACGGCAAGGGCCAGTGCGGGGGATGCCACGTCTTCATCCACGACGGGCGCAAGTCGTTGTCGAGGATTCAGCGCGAAGAGAACGAGCGGTTGGACAGCATCGTCGGCGTCGGTTCGAAGTCCCGATTGGCCTGTCAGGCGAAATTGGGCGCGGAGAACGCCACGGTGGAACTGCTGGGCTTTTCCTCGGGGATCTGACCCGCAATCCCTTGGGGGCTATCAGGCGCTGTCGGGTGGGCGAGGCGTTTTCCGCCTGCCCCGGACCGCGCTGGCCGCCCCGCAGTCGGGTGACCGGACGTGAGCCTTTCCGTCCGGAATCGCAGAGGAGTTCTCTCGCATGCTTGAGCAAATCCTTTCCTCCCTCGGCGAAGGCCGGATCATTCCCTATCTCGGACCCGGTGTGCTCGGTTTGGCCGACACGCCTTCCGATCTGCCCGCCTCGCCGCTGGCCCTGGTCGGCCATCTGACGGCCAGGGCCAGCGTTCCTCACAAGATCCGCAACAATCTGACCGCCGCCGCTCAGTTCATCGAGAATTTCAAGCACAGGAAGACGGTGACGGCGGCGATGACGGAAGCCTTCCGGTCAGATGCGCCGCCGACGGCGTTGCATCGCTATCTGGCATCGCTTCCCGGATTGCCTCTGCTGGTCCATGCCTGGTACGACGATCTGCCGCAAAAGGCGTTGGCCGGCCGCCGGGACTGGGGATCGGTCCAGGGCGTCAGCCAGGCGGAGCATTTCGGCCAGTGGGTGCACTATTTCGACGCGGACGGCGCCAAGACGGCGGGCTCCACCGCCGAAACCCTGCCGGACGATTGGCAAACCCTGCTCTATCAGCCCTTCGGCTCCATCGGGCCGGCGGGGAACTTCCTGGTCTCCGATTCCGATTTCGTCGAGGTCCTGACCGAGATCGATATCCAGACGCCGATTCCGCAACCGGTGCAGGAGTTGCGGCGGGGGCGGAATTTCCTGTTTCTCGGCTGCCGCTTCGCCAATCAGTTGGAACGCTCCTTCGCCGGCCAGATCATGAAGCGCTCGTCGGACCTGCATTGGGCGGTTCTGCCCGAAGAGCCGACACGCAACGAGGCCCGTTTCATGGAGCGCCAGAACATCCGGCGGCTGGACATGCCCCTGGCCGACTTCATGACCGCCATGGTGCACTGATCGTTAAACAAGGTGCCGCTTTCGGAGGCGAAGCGATGATCGAGAGGAAAGGTGAACCACCAAGGCACCAAGACACCAAGGCACCAAGGCGTCGCCCGAAAGAGCGGTCCGCCGATTCGGCCGAGGCGCCACAGGCATTCGTTCGGTCACCCGGCCTTACTCTTCCTTGCCGAGATCGAAAAGGTGGCGAAGCTGGCGCGGTTGGCAGCGCAGATACTGATTGGAGGCCTTGACCCGGTCGCCGAAATGGGCGGCGGCGTGCCAGGGCCAGCGGGGGTCGTAAAGGATGCCGCGGGCCAGGGCGATCAGATCGGCGTCGCCGGTGCCGACGATGGCTTCCGCCTGTTCATAGTCGGTGATCAGGCCGACGGCGACCACCGGCATTGATGTCGCGGCCTTGACGGCGCGGGCCAGCGGGACCTGATAGCTGGCGCCGACCGGAATTTTCTGCGCGGGCGTCAAGCCGGCGCTGGAGACGTGAATGGCGTTGCTGCCACGGGTTTCCAGGGCCTTGGCAAAGGCGATGGTTTCCTCGACATTCCAGCCACCCTCGGCCCAATCGGTTCCGGAAACCCGCACCGTCACCGGCCGTTCGGCCGGGAAGGCCGCCCGGACCGCGTCGAAGATCTCAAGCGGGAAGCGCAGGCGGTTTTCCAGAGATCCGCCGTAGTCGTCGGTTCGCCGGTTGGACAAGGGCGACAGGAACTGATGCAGCAGATAGCCGTGCGCGGCGTGGATCTGCACCGCGTCAAGACCGAGCCTTCCGGCACGCCGGGCGGCATTGGCGAAAGCGTCGCGAATCCGCTCGAGGCCGGCCTGATCGAGCGCCGCCGGTGGCGCCTCGCCCTCGGCGAAGGGGGCCGCCGAGGGAGCGACGGTCTGCCAGCCGTTTGCATGGCCGGGTGGGAGTTGCGCGCCGCCCAGCCAGGGCAGGTTGGTGGACGCCTTCCTGCCGGCGTGCCCCAGTTGCAAGGCGATGGGCATGCTCGACCAGCGCCGCACGCCTTGGAGCGTCCGCGCCATGGCGGCCTCGGTCTCGTCCGAATAAAGGCCGACATCGGCAAAGGTGATGCGTCCCTCGGGGGCTACGGCGGTGGCCTCGATGGTGAGCAAGGAGGCGCCGGACTGCGAGAGAGTGCCGAGATGCATGAGATGCCAATCGGTCATGCAGCCGTTTTCGGCCGAGTATTGGCACATCGGCGCGATGACGATCCGATTGTCCAGTTCAAGAGAACCGAGACTGATCGGGGTAAAGAGTTTGGCCATGCTCATCGGGGGGCTCCTGGTGGGGGAAGGGCGGGTGCGGCGGAACCGGCACATCTTTTTGTCGGGGACGTCGCCGGAACATCCGGCGTATCTTCCAAATAAAGGGGACGATCCGCCCGATGCAATGCCTTGGCCCCATTTGGTTGCCAGGGCCGTCGAAACCCCTTAAGAACGCGCATCTGCAAGCTTGATCGCCGGCAAGTCACCGTCTGATGCCAGCGAGCCACCGAGGTGACTCGCCGGTATGATCCCGGTACATACCTCTTTTTCGGAGCACCTCGTCCATGACCCCCGAAGGCCGCCTCGCCACCGTCGTCGAATTGCTGGAGGAGATCGCCCACCAAGCCCGTCCGGCCGATCTGGTCGCCGGGGCTTTCCTGCGGGCCCGGCGTTATATCGGGGCCAAGGATCGGCGGGCCGTCTCGGACCGGCTGTGGGGAATTTTGCGGCGCAGGGCGCGCATCGACTGGATCCTGACGGAATGCCGGGTCGAGCCTTCGCCCCGCCGTCGTCTGCTGGCCGATCTCGTGCTGGCCGACCGCACGACACCAGAGGAGGTGGGGAAGCTTTGCACCGGCGGAGCCCGTGGGCTGGAACCGCTGTCGCCGCAGGATTGGGCGCTGCTGCAGCAATTGAGCGGGCGGGATCTGTTCCACCACGACATGCCGGCCTGGGTCCGGGGTGAATATCCCGAATGGATCGAACCACGTCTCGCTCAGGCGTTCGGCGAGACGCTGGCCGCCGAGATGGGGGCGCTGCGCGACGAGGCCCCGGTGGATCTCAGGGTCAACACGCTGAAGGGCGACCGCGAGGCGGCGCTGGCCGCGCTGGCCGCCGAAGGGCTGCAGGCGCAGCCGACTCCGTTTTCGCCATTGGGATTGCGTCTGCCGGCCCGTCTTGCGCTGACGGCGCAGGGCGCCTTCCGTGACGGATTGGTCGAGGTGCAGGACGAAGGCTCGCAACTTCTCGCCCTGCTGACCGACGCGCGGGCCGGGCAAGCGGTGGTCGATTTTTGCGCCGGGGCCGGCGGCAAGACCCTGGCGCTGGCGGCCGCCATGCAGAACAAGGGGCGCCTCATCGCCTGCGACGTCAATCAGCGCCGCGCCGAACAGGCGACCCTGCGTCTGCGCCGCGCCGGCGCGCACAATGTCACCCGGCGGATCCTGGAGAGCGAATCCGACAAATGGGTGAAACGCCATGGCGGCAGTTTCGATCGGGTGCTGGTCGACGCGCCTTGTTCGGGAACCGGAACCTGGCGGCGCAATCCCGACGCCAAATGGCGGCTGACGCCGGAAGGCATCGACCATCTGGTCGAATTGCAGGGCAAGATCCTGGACAGCGCGCAGCGGCTGGTGCGTCCAGGCGGACGGCTGGTCTATGCCACCTGTTCCCTGCTGGCCGAGGAGGACGAGCGTCAGGCCGAGGCGTTCCTGGCCCGGCATGAGGATTACCGCCTGCTGCCGGTGGGCGAAATCTGGGCCGCCACCATCGGCGGCGAATGCCCCTGCGACGGTCCCTATCTGCGTCTGTCGCCGGCTAGCAACAATACCGACGGCTTTTTCGCGGCCATCATGGAGCGACAGGGAAGCGCTGTCTGATAAACGGTTGCCATGGTCAGGCGCGATCCGCGTATTCGGTTGTTTTAATTATTCGTCATCACCGGGCTTGATCCACGGCTGTCCGGCACGGACCGCGCTTCGCTTCTATTCGAGTGGCGATCAGAACTAAAAACCGTCATTGCCGGGCTTGACCCGGCAATCGATGATTGCGCGGAGCGACCGACCTCATTGGAGGCGGGCACGTGGATGGCCGGATCAAGTCCGGCCATGACGAATAATTATGATGAATTCCCCCTTAGGGCCTGTTCATAAATTATCGAATCAACAGGCCCTCAAGCCGGAGCGGCGTTTGAGCCCGCCGTAGCGGAGCGCAGGTGTCATATGGAATCTTAGGGTTTGGAGCGATAATTTCGCGACAAGCCCTTAGCCTTCGAACAGGCTGATCACTTCCAGGAAGGATTCGCCGTATTTGTCGAGCTTGGCCTGTCCGACGCCGGACAGTTGCGACAACTCGTCCAGGCCGCCGGGACGTTCGCGGGCCATGTCGAGCAGCGTGGTGTCGTGGAAGATGACATAGGGCGGGACGCCCTGTTCGCGGGCCAGTTCGAGGCGGAGCGTGCGCAGCGCCTGGAACAGGGCTTCGTCGCCGGGGGCGGCCAGCGTTTCCGCGCCGCGCCGGCCTCTCGACGCCGTCTTTTTCGCCACCGCGTCGCGGCGCAGTGAAATGGTCTTCTCGCCGCGCAGCACGGCGCGGCAGGATTCGGTCAAGGCCAGTCCGCCATGGCCGGCGACATCGACGCGCAGCAGGCCGGCGGCGACCAGCTGGCGGAAGATCGAGCGCCATTCCTCCTTGCCGAACTCCCGGCCGATACCGAAGGTCGACAGTTTGTCGTGGCCGAGCGAGGTCATGCGTTCGGTTTCGGCGCCCATCAGCACGTCGATCAGATGGCCGGCGCCGAAACGCTGGCCGGTGCGATAGACGCAGGACAGGGCCTTCTGGGCGGCGACGCTGCCGTCGAAGCTCTCCACCGGTTCCAGGCAGGTGTCGCAATTGCCGCAGGGCTCGCAATGGTCGCCGAAATATTCCAGAACCACCTGGCGCCGGCAGCGGGTGGTTTCGCAAAACCCCAACAGGGCATCGAGCTTGCGGTGTTCCAGACGTTTCTGCGCGTCGGGCGCGTCGGACCCCTCGACCATCTGGCGCAGGCGGGCGACGTCCTGCATGCCGTAGACCATCCAGGCGTCGGCCGGCAATCCGTCGCGGCCGGCGCGGCCGGTTTCCTGGTAATAGGCCTCCAGGCTCTTCGGCAGATCGAGATGGGCGACGAAACGGACGTTGGGTTTGTCGATGCCCATGCCGAAGGCGATGGTCGCGACCATGATCACGCCTTCCTCCTTGAGGAAGCGGTCCTGATTGGCCGCGCGCACCGATTTGTCGAGGCCGGCATGATAGGGAAGGGCGTTGAACCCCTGTTCCTGGAGCCACTGCGCGGTTTCATCGACCTTGGCGCGCGACAGGCGGTAGACGATGCCGGCGTCGTTTGCATGATCGCCGCGGATGAAATGCAGCAATTGATTGCGCGAACTGCTGCCCTTCGGCGCCACCCGGTAGCGGATGTTGGGACGGTCGAAGCCGGCGACGAACTGGCGTCCGTCCTCCAGACTCAATTTCTCGACGATCTCGTTCCTGGTCGGACCGTCGGCGGTGGCCGTCAGCGCGATGCGGGGGACCTCGGGGAAACGCTGCTGGAGCGCCGCCAGTTTCAGATATTCCGGGCGGAAATCATGGCCCCACTGACTGACGCAATGGGCTTCGTCGATGGCGAACAGGGCCAGTTGGCAGCGCTCCAACTGGGTGAGGAAACTGTCGGTCATCAGACGTTCGGGCGCGACATAGATCAGGTCGATCTCGCCACCGCGCATCCGGCGCTCGATCTCCACCTGTTCACCGTAGGCAAGGCTGGAATTGAGCGCCGCCGCCTTGATGCCCAATTGCCGGAGCGCCGATACCTGATCCTGCATCAGGGCGATCAGCGGCGAGACCACCACGGCGACCCCGGGACGGCACAGCGCCGGCAACTGATAGCAGAGGGATTTTCCGCCGCCCGTCGGCATCAGGACCAGGGCGTCGCCGCCATTGATCACATGTTCAACGATTTCGGCTTGGGCGCCGCGGAACCGGTCATAGCCGAAAACGGTGCGGAGGATCTCGAGTGGGCGGGACATGGGGCTGGTTTTAGTATAGCCGGCCGGCGGGGGACAGCGAAAAACGGGGTCACCCGTCGGATGGGCGGTTGCCCTGCCGCGCCTACAGATCCTACACTGTCGATCCATCGACAAAGGGAGGCAGCGTGACACGGAAAGGTGTGGGCATTCTCGCCGGGATTATCGTCGTCCTGTCGGGAGCCCTGGTGGCGAGCCCCGCCCTGATCGATTGGACCCGTTTCAAGGACGATTTGGCGGTCAAGATGGAAGGCGCGCTGGGGCGCAGGCTTTCCATCGACGGAAAGGTGTCGTTCTCCTTCCTGCCGGCGCCGTCCTTCGCCGCCGAAGGGGTGCATCTGAGCGGCGGCGACGGGACGGACGGCGATATGGTCGTCAGTCTGCCCAAAATGGAAATACGCCCCCGGCTGCTGCCTCTGCTGACCGGCCGGCTGGAAATCGCCTCCCTGGTCCTGGTCTCGCCCGATATCCGCCTGACCCGGCCGCCACGCTCTCCCCTGATGGCGCCGGTCGACGCCCCGGTGTCCCCCGGGGTACCTGGCGCACCGGTGGTTCAGGCGCCATCCGAGGTTTCGGCGCCGCGAAGCGCGCCGATCGACCGCATCACCATCGAAAACGGCAGCATCACCTATCTGCCGCCCGGGCGCGCGCCATGGCGCTTCGAAAAGGTCGGCGCCAGCGTCATCGCCCAGTCGGGCGGTGGGGGGCGGTTGGTCGGCTCGGCTCGGCTGGCCGGTCTCGACATCGGTTTCGACGGGGTTCAGGGCTCGGCGTCGGGCGGTCAGCCCGTTCCGGTCAATTTCACCGTCACCAGCGCGGCGGGCGCCGGCGCCTTGCGTCTCGGCGGTCAGATGTCCGGCAGCGGCGCCGAGCGCCGGTTTGCCGGAAAGCTGTCGTTCAAGGCCGGCGATCTGTCGCGCATCGCCGCCGCTCTGGCCGGTGGCGACGGCATTGCTCTTCCGTTGGGAAACGTCGGTCTCGAAGCGGCGGTGAAGGGTTCGGCCCGCGAGATCGATCTGGACGGACTGATCGTGACGCTGGGCGGTGTCGAAGGAACCGGAAACGCCAGCCTGTCCCTCGACGAAACGCCGCAGGCCGACGTGAAACTGGCGTTCGGCCGCTTCGATCTCGATTCCCTGCTGGCCGGGTTGCGCAATGCGGGTGCCGGCGGGATCGGCGGAACCTCTTCCTCGTCCCCTCCATCATCGCCGCCCGTCGAACCGGCCCGGGCTGCCGGAATCGTTCTGCCGGGCGGCTTTTCCGCAACGGTGGACCTGGGGGCCGAGGTGACGGTCTTCCATGGCGGTCTGCTCCGCGGCGTGCACGTGAACGCGGCCTTGGTCAATGGCGAGGTGACGATCAATCAGGCCAGCCTGTCGTTGCCCGGAAACAGCGAGGTCAATCTCTTCGGCTTTCTGGTCTCGCCGGACGGCGTTCCCAGCTTCGAAGGATCCTTCGAGGCGGCGAGCGACGATCTGCGCGGCCTGCTCGATTGGCTGAAGGTTGATACGAAAACGGTGCCGGCCGATCGCCTGCACGGGGCGCGGTTGGCCAGCAAGCTGCGGGTTCGTCCGGGAGAGATCGTCCTCGATGGAACGCAGATCCGCCTCGATGGCGCGCGAATCGACGCGGCGGCGATGATCCGGTTGGGCGAGCGGCCGGCCGTGGGTGCCTCCTTCGCCGTCGATTCGCTCAATCTCGATGCCTATTGGCCATCCCTGCGGCAGGATCCGCCGGCGGCATCGGGCGGCGACGGACAGACGACGGGCGCGCCGGTTTCCGCGACGCTACCCGATCTCTCCTGGCTTGGGCAAATGGATGCCAACGTCAAAGGGCGGATCGGGCAGATGACGGTCCGGGGGACGACCGTCCGCGAGGTCAGCGTCGATGGCGCCTGGCAGGGGGGGCGGTTGACCGTCGCCGACCTTTCGGCCGCCGACGTGGCCGGGGCCGATATGCATCTGGATGGCGCGGTGGACGGTCTGGCCGAGGGGAACCCGGTCCTGCACGCCGTGCATTACGGCTTGCGCAGCAAGCAACCGGATCATCTGATCCGGCAACTGGGACTGCCGGGACCTGTGGATGCGGGACGGCTCGGTTCCGTCGCCCTGTCGGGAACGCTCGACGGCGGCTTGGATGGGCTTTCCATCGACAGCCGTAACGAGGTGGCCGGCGGCGTGGTTTCGCTGTCCGGTAAAATCGCCCAGCCTCTTCTGTCTCCCCATTTCGACGGGACGGTGGAGATCACCCATGGCAATGCCTTGCAGGTGATCGGACTTTTCGCCCCCGCCTACCGGCCGTCCGGCAACCTCGGGGGATTGTCCGTCAATGCCAGGGCGGGGATCGACGCCGGTGGGGCGCAGTTGTCCGATCTGCGCCTTAAAGCCGGCCCGCTGGCCGTCAGCGGCAACATCCGCTTGGCCCTGGCCGGCAAACCGCGCATCGAGGCCGCGCTGAGCGCCGGGGACATCCCCCTCGACGTCCTGCTGCCGTCATCCCGGCCGGAGCGGCGCGCGCTTCCGGCGCCCCCGGCCCCGAAGGAGGAACCTCGTCATGGCGTTCCCGCCGTGGCGACCGACAAGGTCAGCGCCGCGCCTCGCGCCGTCGTGGCCAGCGGGGCGATCCCCGATCGCTGGTCGAGAAATCCCTCCGATCTGTCGTGGCTGAACAGCGTCGACGGCACCATCAAGATCGACGCCAAGTCGCTGAGCTTCGGCCGTAACCGGATCAACGGCTTTTCCATTGGACTTGATCTCGCCAATGCGACGCTCAGCTTGCAACGTCTGGGCGGACAGCTCTACGGAGGAGACTTGTCGGGCGGCGGTCGTCTGTCAGCGGACGGCAAGCTGGCCCTGCAGGTCGCGCTTGCTCATGCCCAGGCGCGGGACGCCCTGCTGGGGGTGGCCGATATCGATGTGGCCGAGGGCGGTCTGGACGCCGACGTCGCCCTGAATACGTCGGGGCTTTCCTCCGCCGAATGGATCGGCCGCCTGGCCGGCAGCGGAAAGTTCTCGATCCGCGACGGCGTGATCCGCGGCTTCGACCTGAAGGCGGTTGACGACCGCTTGCGCGCTCTCGACGGCCCCGCCGGTCTTCTGGCCCTGCTGCAGGCCGGGCTGACCGGCGGACAAAGTCATTTTTCCAGCCTGTCCGGCAGTTTTCACGCCGGCAACGGCCTGATCGCCACCGACGATGTCCGGTTGATCGCCGACGGCGGCGGGGCGAACGCCTCCGCGCAGATCAATCTGCCCGCCTATGTCATGGACGCGCGCGCCGAATTCCATCTGGCCAGCGCTCCGTCCGGGCCGCCGCTCACCATGCGGCTGTCCGGGCCGCTCGACGGTCCGCGCCGTTTTGTCGATATCAACGAGATCCAGCAATGGCTGGTCAGCCGCGGCAAGGCCGTCAAGCCCAAGGATGTGGTGAAGGGGCTGCTGAAGTCCTTCGGGCGCTGATCACCCGGCGTCCCTGGCTTCCACCTTGGCCCGGAGATCTTTCAGCACATGCAGCCGCAGGGCGCTGGACAGGTTGCCGGTGCGTTCGGAATCGATGGCCGCCACCAGGGCGTTGAGCGAAAGGCCCCGGGTTTCCGCGATGACCTTCAAGGCGTCCCAGAATTCCGCTTCCAGCGAAATGCTGGTGGCGTGACCGGCGATGACCACCGAACGTTTGCGGATGTCGCCGCTCATCAGGCGCTTTTCCTCGTAGAGGCGTCGCCGCCGTGCAAACCCTCCCCCAATCGCGGGGGAGGGTTTTTTACGGGCGAATTAATGGTTCAGGTCGGCGTAGAAGTCGTTGCCCTTGTCATCGACGATGATGAAGGCCGGGAAGTCCTGGATCTCGATGCGCCAGACCGCTTCCATGCCGAGTTCCGGATATTCCAGCACTTCGACCTTCTTGATGTGATGCTTGGCCAGGCCCGCCGCGGCGCCGCCCACCGATCCCAGATAGAAGCCGCTATGCTTCTTGCAGGCGTCGGTGACCACCTTGGCGCGGTTGCCCTTGGCGACCATCACCATGCTGCCGCCGTGGCTCTGGAACAGATCGACATAGCTGTCCATGCGGCCGGCCGTGGTCGGGCCGAAGGAGCCCGAGGCATAGCCTTCGGGAGTCTTCGCCGGACCCGCGTAATAGACCGGATGGTCCTTGAAATATTGCGGCAGGCCTTCGCCGCGGTCGATGCGTTCCTTCAGCTTGGCATGGGCGATGTCGCGGGCGACGATCATCGGGCCGGAAAGCGCCACCCGGGTCTTGACCGGATACTGGCTGAGGATCTTGCGGATCTGTTCCATCGGCTGGTTCAAATCGATCCGCACGACGTCGCCGGCCAGCTGCTTGTGGTCGATCTCGGGCAGATATTTCGCCGGATCCTTCTCCAGAGTCTCGATATAGATGCCGTCGCGGGTGATCTTGCCCTTGGCCTGGCGATCGGCCGAGCAGGAGACGCCGATGCCGACCGGGCAGGAGGCGCCGTGACGCGGCAGGCGGATGACGCGGACGTCATGACAGAAATATTTGCCGCCGAACTGCGCGCCGATCCCCATGCGCTGCGTCATCTCGAGGATCTTGGCTTCCATCTCCAGGTCGCGGAAGGCATGGCCGTATTTGCTGCCCTGGGTGGGCAGATGATCGAGATATTTGGCCGAGGCCAGTTTCACCGTCTTCAGGTTCATCTCGGCCGAGGTGCCGCCGATGGCGATGGCCAGGTGGTAGGGCGGGCAGGCCGCGGTGCCGAGCGTGCGGATCTGCGCGTCGAAGAACTTCATCAGCGCTTCGGGATTCAGCAGGGCTTTCGTCTGCTGGTAGAGGAAGGTCTTGTTGGCCGAGCCGCCGCCCTTGGCCATGAAGAGGAATTTATAGGCGTCGCCTTCGGTGGCGTAGAGGTCGATCTGGGCCGGCAGATTGTTTCCGGTGTTGACCTCCTCATACATATCGAGCGGCGAAACCTGGCTGTAACGCAGGTTGAGTTCCGTATAGGCGCTGGCCACGCCCTTGGTCAGGGCCGCCTCGTCGCCGCCGCCGGTCCAGATCTTCTGGCCTTTCTTGCCCATGACGATGGCCGTGCCGGTGTCCTGGCACATCGGCAGGACCATGCCGGCCGAGATATTGGCGTTCATCAGCAGGTCGAGGGCGACGAACTTGTCGTTGGCCGAGGCTTCCGGATCATCGAGGATGGTCCGCAACTGCTTCAGATGGGCCGGGCGCAACAGATGGGAAATATTGCGAAAGGCCTCGCGGGCCAGCAGGGTCAGGGCCGCCGGCTCGACCGTGATCAGCTCCTTGCCGCCGACGGAAGTAACGCCGATATGTTCGGAGGAGAGCTTCGTGTAAGGAGTGTCATCCCCGGAAAGCGGGAACATATCGGCGAAAAGCGCAAAATCTGCTGTCATGGGAAAGCCCCGTCGGTTGTCAATTGGGCAGGCGATTACGGGCCCCGCATGATTAGGACTTCCGGAAATGGACCGGCGGGGCTCGGGGAAACTACTTCTTGCGAAAGGCGTCCAATGCGATGACCTGCCCACCGGCTTCGGCCGGTGCCGGCGCCGGAGTGGGCGCGATCTCCTCGGCTTCGGGCTCGGCGCTGATAAGCTCGCTTTCGCTTTCCGGCCCTTCCGTTTCGATGCTGGTGTCGGCCTGGAACTGCAATCCGAATTTCGCGGATGGATCGGCAAAGGCGGTCACGGCGGCGAAGGGAATGTGCAGGCGCTCATTCACCCGATTGAAGGACAGGGTTACCTCGAACCATTCGGGGGTCACTTCCAGCCCCCAATACTGATGCTGCAGGACGATGGTCATCTCATCCGGGTAGCGGCCCCGGATATGCTCGCTGATGTCGACGCCCGGATGCCGAGTACGGAAGGTGATGTAGAAATGATGGTCGCCTGGAAGGCCATCCTGACTGGCGATCAGGGAATCGCGCAGAACGCCGCGCAGGGCGTCTTCCACCATTTTGTCGTATCTGAGAACCGTTTTCGCCATTTTTCCAGGACATCCTTAAGACTTGCTCTCGCCTTTCGACGAGTGAGGAGCTTCTGTTGCCCGGTACCCCCCGCACCGCGCGCGCCGATCCAGCCTCGCCCCCTTTCCGCCGTCCTCCGGACAGTGTCCGGCGATGATCGAATGTGGAGGCGCCTGGTCCGCAGCGCTCAATTCAATATGGCGTGTCGCGCCGTAGCCGGCCAGCCGGCGCAATCAATATAGAGCGTTGCCGGGTATTCTGCCAGAAGAGGAATCGTCATTGAAGCAAAATAACCATGTTTTTTTTGTGGGTGTTTATCGTGGCTGGTCTCCCGTGAAATCGCCGGAGGCGATCCGCCGTTCGACCTCGCGGCGAAGCTCGCTCCGGTAGCCCAGGTGGAAAGCCGCCTCGCCGGCCAGGAAAATCGGCGCGGCGAAAATCTGGAAGATGTTGTCGAGCAGCGCCGGCCGATTGCCTTCAATCCGATGGCCGAGCAATTGGAAGGCCCAGCCGCCCAGGAGAAGGCCGGCGGATATGATAAGCGCCATTTCGCCGTCGCGTGCGGCCAAGCGGTCGGCCATCCACAGCATGGGCAGGATGACCGCCGCCAGAGCCAGGGCGAGGGCGGCATCGAGCGCGAGATAGTAGGCAAGCGCGCCGGCGATGAAGATCTCGGCCGCCGTCAGCGTCATTCCGCCGATGGTGAGGCGGGCCAGCGACATGGCGATCAGAAGGGCGAAAATGATCAGGGGCACCCCGACGAAGTGGGTGAGCCGGTTGCGCCGGTCGCGATGATAGCGTCCGTAGGACGCCATTCGCTTTGCCAAAGATGTCATCCTTGCCGCCTCCCTTTATTCGTTATTCGTCGGTCATCTGAGAACTCGGACCGGGAAAACAACGGGGGCAGATCTTTTGGCCAGGCAGACGGTCCGGTTACGCCGCCGAGCGGTCCAGCGCCTGTTTCAAATCGGAGCCGACGTCCTCGGGATGTTCAAGCCCGATCGACAGAAGGATGGTTCCATCGGGCGATTCGGCGGAAAGGCTCGCCGCGCTGCGTATCGATCCCGGTTCGCCGGATGGGCGGATCATTTCAAGGGCGTCCAGAAACCTGCGGGCACGGCTGATGCCGCCGGTCGGCAGGAACGAAAGCAGGCTGCCGACGCCCGGATAGCAGATCGTCCCGACATCGGTGCGTTTTTTGAGGATTTCCGCTGCCCGGAAGGCATTTTCCGTATGTGTCCGCATGCGCAGGGGCAGGGTCTCCACGCCCTGGGCCAGCATGAAGACGTCGAAGGGCGAGACGGTATCGCCGAAATCCCGGAGCAGGCGCATGCGGGCGCGCATCAGATAGGCGAGCGGTACCTTGAAGCGCGCCGCCACCTCGGTCCATATCTCGCCGTGGTAACTATCGTCGGGAGCGGTCAGGGCGGGGAAGCGTCCGGCATGGTCGGTCCAGGCAAAGGTGCCGGCGTCGATTAAAACACCGGGCGATACCGTGGAATGTCCCACCAGGGGGCCCGCCGTCCGATAGATGACGATCGCTGCCCCCGACTCGATGGGGCGTACCAGGATCGGCAAGGCCGAATTGTCGATGATGAGGGGAATTCCGGCTCTATCGGCGGCACGGGCCACATCCCGGATCGGAAACAGGACGAGGTCGCGCAAGGGCAGCGTTTCGGCAAAATAGACCCTGGTGTTCCCATCCGTCGCCCGGAGAAATCCCTCGGCATCCGGAGATGCCGCCCATCGCGGTTCGATCCGGAAGCGGGTCAATTGCTCGGCCAGGACGTCGGCGCCGGCGATATCGCGGGAAAGGACGATGTTGTCGCCGGCCTGGGCCAGGTTGAGCAGGGCGTAGAGTCGGGCCGAGACCCCGGAGGCGACGATCAGCGCGCCGGCGCCGCCTTCCAGGGCGGCGAGCCGGCGTTCAACGATGTCGCGGGTCGGGTTGCTCGTGCGGGTATAGGTGTAGCCGACCTGTCGGAGCGCGAACAGCCGTTCCGCCTCCGCCGTATCGCGGAATTGATAAGAGGTGCTTTGGTAGATCGGAACCGCGACGGCCCCACTCGCCGGGTCTGAACGGAAGGTGCCTCCATGGAGCGCCAATGTGGCGGAATAGGGGGGCGCTTTGATGGTGGCGGTCATGACGTGGTCTTTCTTGCGGGTTTCGTCGCCGGAGGGATTAATAGGCGGACGCGGAGGTCTGACGGTTCTGCTCGTCGAGGGACAGCAAGTCGGCGTGATGGCGCCGGGCGACGTCGGGATGGGAGCGGAGCCGGCCTTTCAACACGTTGCGGCCGACCTCGCGGAACAGCGGATTCAATGGGTCTGCGGTAAGTCCCCGGCATTTCGCCCGCAAGGGTTCGGGCAGTTCGACGAGCGGGATTGTCGCGTCGAGGCGGGCGCCCAGGAAGAATGCCACCGAGAACCGCTCGGAACCGGCGGGGGGCGATATCACGTCATGGATGTCGGCACGGACGAATCCATTGGTGGCCATTTCCAGCAACTCGCCGGTATTGACGACGAAGGTTCCGGGAATGGGCGGAGCATTGAGCCAGACGCCCTCTTCGGTACGGACGCGCAGTCCTTCGACGGTGTCCTGGAGCAGGATGGTCACCAGGCCGCCATCCTTGTGGGGGCCGACGCCTTGAGCGCTCGTCGTCTCCTGGCGGCCCGGATAGCGGATCAGCTTGAGCAACTGGGTGGGCAATGGCTCGTAGACCTCCCGGAAGACGTCGTCGTCCTGGCCGAGGGCAGCCGCGATGGCTCTGAGCACGGTGATGGCCACCCGCGTCGCTTCGGCCTGATAGGCGAGGAGCAATGGCCGCAGTTCCGGGAGCGCCGAGGGCCATTGGTTCGGTCCCGATAACCGGCGCCACGGCGGGTCATCTGGAGAGAGGGGGACGGCTTCTGTTTCGCTGTTGACGTCGAGTTGTTCCCGCCAATCGCGTTCTCCCCGCGTGTATTCCCATCCCGGGCGGGTGTAGCCGCGGAAGTGAGGCGAATGGATCATATCGATGGTCAGCTTCTCGGCGTCCGGCAGGGCGAAGAAACGTCTGGCGCCCATCAGCACATCGTCGATGAGCTGTGGGGCGACCCCGTGACCGGTAAGATAAAAAAAGCCGTGATCGTGAAGGATTCGACGAAACGCGTTCAGAAACTCGCCGCGCTCCGGTCCCTTGGCGGTGAAACGGGAAATGTCGACGAAGGGAAGAGAGTTTATGCCCGGTTGCTCGGTCACGGCGTCGGTATCCCCTTGCGACTCCCGCCGGCCTGACGAAATGACGGGGCTCGTGTGCCGGCGATAAAATAAACATATAAATAATGTGTTATTATTGTATAATACGCGAAACATCAATTCAAATGCATTAATTATACTGGATAGGTGTGTTTATTCGCCGTCCGACGATGCGGAGAGGCAGCCGGGGTCAATTCTTCCGGTCAGGCGGTTGGTGAAGGCGCTCAAACGGCAAAGCCCCTGCGGACCGTCGCAGCCGGCGACGGGAATGATCAACGATTCCGCCAACCGTCCCGCATGGAGATCGTCGGTGCGGTGACGCAATTCCTCCAGCGTTTGATAATGGACGACGAGACGGACATAACGCTCGCCCTTGGCCCCGTCGCGCCAGACCTCGAAGGCCATGGCGGTATCGGGGGCGGTCTTATCGGGCTGGTCGGGCAACGTCCAGTCGACGTCGAGCAATCCGGCGAGGTTGGAAAGATTGGTGTCATGTCCGACGAAGGTGGCCATGCGGGGCTGCCCGGCCCGTGGGGTTTCGGCAAGCAGATCGGCGATCCGCCGGACCAGCAGGGCGCTGTGGCGCGACGCGATGTGGGGCGTGCGCCGCATCAGGTCGGCGTAAAGATCGTGCAGGGGCATGATCGCCGCCAGGATTTCGGGCGAGGCCGCGCGGCCCCAGCCGACCGCTCCCGCCGGAAATCCCTCGGCATATTCGAGCAGGATGCTTTCGCTGATGGTAGCGCCGATGGCCAGGGGGCCTTCCATCCGGATGTTGCCGTTGGTGGCGCGCAAGCTGTTGGCCGCCGTCACCATGAAGCATTTCGCGCCATCTTGGCCGGTGCAGGACGCCTGGGTGGCGTCGGGGAACAGAACCTGCTGCAAGGCTTGGCGGGCCTTGTCGTAATCGGGTCCCGGCCGGTCGAGATCGCCGCCGCTTCGCGCCAGGATCTCGGCTTTGGCCCGTTCGGCGTCGATCGCGCAAAGCTGCCGGCGGTTCGATGAGAAAAGCGGATCTTCGGTTCCCGCCGGCGCATGCTCGGCCGACAGGCCGCAGCCGGGGGCCGCCCCGCCGGCGAGGGCGTCTCCACTGGCGCGAGTCCGCTGGTCGGCGCTGTCGGCCCGGAAGAGGAGCGAGCGGCGGTCGGGGCAGCCCCGGGCGGGAAGCAATCCCGCCGCCGCGTAGCGTTGGCGCAGGTAAGCGCCCATTCGGGCGGTTACGCGGGCGCCATGCGCGGTCAGTTCGCCGGGCCCGACGGTCCAGGACGGCCATGTTTCGGCGGCGTATCTCGACAGTTCCTCGGTGTTCTTGGTCGGGGAGCGAATACCGTGCCGGATCAGGATGACCACTTTTTCAAGCCGGAGATCGGGAGCCGCCCGGGCGGGAGTCGCGGCGACGGCAAGCCCGGCCAGCAGGATGCCGAGAATCTTGGTTTTCCTGGTCATGACGAAATCCTTCCTGATCTTTGGTGTCTTTTGAGGGCTGGCGACCCGGATGGGGTCAGTAGCCCTTCTTGAGAAATTCGACCCAGACCGTCAGATGCAGCGTCTGATGCCGCAAATGGGCCGGAGCCGGGGGATAGTCGGCTTCTTCCACGGCCGCCGCCGCCGCCGTGTCGAAAGGCGGGAAGCTTCCGGATTCGACGATATGGATGGCGCTGACGCGGCCGTCCTCGAAATCGAACCCGACGCGGACCCGGCCCTGCCGGCCCATGGCCTTGGCCGCCGCCGGAAATTTGGCCGCCGCCTGGACGGCCGCCCGCAGCAAGGTTTCAAACCGGACCGCCTCCTGCTGCTGGGCCGGGGTCGCCGTCGCGGCGGCCTGGGCGGCGGGTTCCCGGGCGGCGGGGGCCGGCGTCACGCTTTCGATCGGCTGCGGAGGGGCGGAGACGGTCTCGGCCGCCGCGGCCGGCTCGGCTCGCGGGACCGCTATCGCCCGTGCCGGTTTGGGCGGGGCGGGCTTCGGCGCCACGGCCTTCGGCGGGGCGGGGGCAGGCGTCGGCGGCGGATCCCTTGGCACCGGCACGGGGACCGGCGCCGGTTCGGGAAGATCGACGTGATTGACCTGCATGACGACCGTCGGCTGGGGTGTCAGCGCGGCCGGCTTTTGCGGCCGTCCGGTGACGATGCTGAAGATCATGACCTCGATCGCCACGGCGATGGCGAAAGCCAGGGGCAGGGGCATCCGCCGCGACGGCCGGCGCTCGGCGCGTGCCGTCATGTCAATGCGCCTCTTGCGCGGCGATGCCGACCTGGGTGATGCCGGCCAGACGGCAGGCGTCCATCACCGCCAGCAATCCCTGCAAGGTGACCGTCCTGGCACCGGCGATGGTGACCGTGGTCTTTTCCGGTTCGGGTTGCCGACGCAGCGTCTCGGTCAGATCGGCCGGCGACAGGCGCCGCTGGTCGATTTCCATCGCGTCATCGGACAGCAGGGTGATGACCAGCTTGGGATGGGGCAGTTCCTGCGCCGTGGCGCTTTGCGGCAATTGCGAGGCGATGCCGTTGGCCGGGATCATGCGCAGCGTCACCATGACGAAGAAGACCAGCAGGAAGAACATGATGTCGATCATCGGGATGATCTCGATCCGGGCCTTGCGTCTTTCGAAATACCGCATGATCAACCTTTCGCGGCGGCTGTGGTCAGGCCGTGGAGCGGGGCGGACGCGACGGACGCATGGGCCTGGACGGCGTGCCTGGGCGCGTCCATCCGGTTGACCAGGGTCACCTTGATCCGGTCGAGTTGATGGATCACCAGGCGGACGGCATTGTTCAGTCCGTTGAAGAAGACCAGGCCGACGATGGCGATGAACAGGCCGCAGGCCGTCGCCACCAGGGCTTCGGCGATGCCGCTGGTGATCTCGGTGGGGGCGCTGCCCGGTTTGCCCAGCACTTCGAAGGAGTTGAACATGCCGATGATGGTGCCCAGGAGGCCCAGCAGCGGAGCCAGGGTGACGATGGTGTCGAGCATCCACATGCGCCGGTCGATATGCGGAGCCTGGGCCAGGATGGCCTCCTCCAGCAGTTCGGACAGGCGGTGCGGATCGGATATTTCAGGAAAATCGAGGGGAACCGCCAGAATCTCTCCATGTGGATCGTCGACGGCGCGGTCCTTGAGCTCGCGGATGGCGGAGGGATCCAGATGGCGCAACCGCGACAGCTCGCCAAGCAGCATGTCTCCCTTGCGGATCAGACGGCCGAGGAACCAGCTCCGCTCGATGATCACGCCGAGCGCCACGGTCAGCAGAAAAGCCATGATGTAGAGAATGCCGCCCGATTCGGTGGCGAGATGAAGCAGATAGGCGGTCGTCATGAGCGGATTCTCCATGCGCTGATGTCGGGGAGGGGGGAGGGGGCGGCGTTTTCCCGCCGCCCCCTCGTCAGAATTTGACCGAGACGGAACCGAAGAAGCCCCGGCCCGGATTGGTCCACCACAGGGGCACCGTGTTGGCCGAGGAATCGGAGGTGGTTCCCGCCAACCCGACGATGCTGTGGTTGTCGAACAGATTGGTGACTTTCAGGCTGAGGCCGATTTCCCGCAGGAAGGCGGGCACCCCTTGTTCGGCCTTCAGCGTGTAGCCGACGGCGAGGTCGGCATACATGTAGGAACCGATGGCATATTGGTCGGCGAGGTCGGTGGTCGTGGCGTTCTGCCCGAACTGCGGGCCGACGAACTTGCCGATCAGCGAACCGTAGAAGCCCCTCTTGTCGTTGTAGATCAGGCCCAGGGCGGCGGTCTCCTTGGGGGCCTGGGCGACGTAGGTGCCGGTCCGGGTGTATTTGGCGCTGTTGAGCGAGCCGTTGGCGTAGGCGCTGACGCTGTGGCCGAGATAATAGGTGCCTTCGACCTCGACGCCTTGATAGATGGCTCCGCCGGCCTCGGTGAAGACGGTGTTCTTGGTGGTGGCGTCGGTGGTTTCGAAGAAGTAGTTGGTGAAATCGATGTAGTAGACATCGCCGGACAGCGCCAGCCGGTCGGTCTGCCAGGCCGTTCCCACCTGGAAGTTCCACGTCTTGGTGGAATCGACGGACGCCGCCTTGCCATTGGTGTAAAGGGCGTCGAGCGGCGGCGCCTCGAAGCCCTTGGCGACCTGGGCATAGGTCGTCCAGCCGGGCTGCAGGACATAATTGGCCTGAATGGCCGGCAGCACCGACATCCAGGTGTGCCCCTCGTTGGCCGGCAGGCCGGTGTTCTTGTCGATGGTGGCGTCGACCGTGCGGCGGACCACGGCGTATTTCACGCCCGGGGTGATGGTCAGGCCGGGAATCGGCTTCCAGTCCATCTCGACGTAGGGCTCGGCGGTGTTGAGCCAGTCCTGCATCAGATAGGAATAGGCCGAGCCCGTCGCGCTCGTGGTGTAGGTGGTTCCGCCCTTGCTCCAGTCGACGTTGTAGCTGGAATAGTTGTTGGTGGCGCGGTCGAACCAGATGCCGGTTTTCAGCTGCGAGGCGCCGACGTCCTTGGACAAGCGGAAGATATCGCCATAGGACCGGTATTTCTGCTCGGAGACCTTGCCGGGAACGTCGTTGTTCAAGGTGGTCAGAACGCCGTTCAGGTAATAGGACTTGGTGGGCGTGTAGCCGCAGACGGCGGCGCCCAGGGATTTCGAGCACAGATAGCTCGATCCCTGGGTCCCGGCCGCCGCTCCGTTCACATCCTTGCCCTGGTAGCCGACCTTGTAGAAGGAGTTGGTATAGAGTTTGTTGTCGATCCCCCAGCCGTCGCCCAGGTCGGACACCAGTCCGATATATTCGAAATCGGTGTTGTAGGTGCCGTAGTTGGTGGCGTAGTAGCCCTGGTCGCGGGCGTTGGTCGACAGGCCGTGATCGGCGCCGTACTGGGCGATCTGGGCCGCCGTCGAGCCGGTCGGGATATGCTGGAAGGTGTCGTTGTACATGCCGACGACGGTCAAGGCCGTGTTGGTGTTGAGCGGGCTGACCACCTTCATATAGCCGTTGGCCCGCCGGCTGCTGGCGTTGGTCAGGTAGCCGTCCGACGTCTCATGGGAGAAATCGGCGATGATGGCCGCGCCGTTGGCGGCCTTGACGCTGCCCGAGTCCACCTCGGTGCCCCAGATGGCCGTGTTGAAGCTGCCGAAGCTGCTGTAGGTGTTGATCGTCGGCAGTTCTTCCGGGTCGCGCGATTTCAGCGAGACGGTGCCGCCGAAGGTGGCGACGCCGATGGTCGAGGCCGATCCCGGGCCGCGATCGACTTCGACCGAGCCGATATCATGCTGGGTGAAATAGACCGCCGACTGATGGTGGAAGTCGGTGGGCGAGCCAAGCCAGGGAATGCCGTCGAAGATGATGTTGTATTGGCCGTCCTGGAAACCGCGGATGGTGATGATCTTGCTTTCCTGCAGACCGGGCCCGTTCGGTTCGACATTGGAAAGGCTGGGCGTGAATTTGATCGCGTCGTCGTAGTTGCCGCTGGAAGGCACGCTGTTTTCGATGAAGTGCTGGCTGACCAGCGAAGTGGGCTGGCCCACTTCGAGAGGCGTCCTGCTGGGAGCCTGATAGGGCGCCGTTTCGATTTCGGCGTCACTGCTGGAACCGACACCGCGCGCGGCGTCCGACGTCGCCTGCACCGTGCCGAGATCGAGGTTTTCGGCGGCTTCGGCGGTGATGCCGGTGGATGCCGCGCAGGCCCCCAACAGGGCCGCCTGGACCACCCGCAGAACTTTCGGCTTCGTCATAACCTTAACCCCCCAACTTCTGGCCATAACCGATGAATGGGGCCGGTGTACCCGTGGGCTTGGGGGACGTCTTGACGGCAACCTGACGAAAATTTAATCGATTTGGGAAAAACATGTGTTTTGAAATACTTGTTGCCATGAAGTGTGGGTTTTAAGTTTTTATGACAATCTTTTCCAAGAATGGTTGTTTGATGATGGCCGTGACATAACGGTGTGGTCACCTTGCTTATGAAGTTTTCTCATTAATGACTGTTTCAATAACGTGACTGCGACGCTCCTTCTTGGTTTTTCCGGTGAAAAAATTATCGGTGATTATCCGGAACACTTTCGTCGCGATGGTTTCGTCGTTCGTTTGAGTCTTGGCCGGTTCCTGGGGGCGGCGATCAGGGAAGGCCGCTTCGACGCGGCCGTGTTGCTGGCGGACCGGCCGGCATCCATTTCCACCCTGTTGGCGCCGGCCATGCCCGGCGACCGGCCGGTCATCTGTCTGACGCCGGCATCGAGGGAGGAGGAGATCGCGCTGTTGGAGGCGGGGGTCAGCCTTTGCCTGCCGGCGGATGCCGCCCCCGCCGTTCTCTCGCTGTGGATGCGTCATTTGCTGGCTTTGGCCGGACGGGTCCGGCCCGCCGGTTTCGAATTCGATCCCCTGGCCAGACGGGCGCGTTACGAAGGGATGGAACTGCCCCTGCGGCCGATCGAATTCGACATTCTTCTCTACCTGGCCCGCCAGGCCGGTCATCCCTGCGACGCCCATGACCTGCTGCGGCGGTTCTGGCCCGGACGCTCTTCCTCGCCGCAAAGATTGGCGGTGACCATGCATGGCGTGCGGAGCGTGCTGGCCGCCGTCGGTGCCGGCGCCTTTCTGCGGACGGTTCCGGGGATGGGATATCTTTTCTCATCCGACGGTGTGGTCGCGTCGCGCCATCGGCCGTCCGACTTGCGAGGCGGAAGAGGGGAAAAAGGCCGGGCTTCATAGTTTTTTCCCTCGCCCGCAAGGGGCTGCGGCATTCACATATCGTAAATTTTGTATTTTTTTATCAGTGCTTTGCCTGCTGTGAATAGAACAGTGGCACCGGCCTCCGTGCCCATATGCGCTAGCTTAAGCCCTCTCCCGCGTCAGCGGGAGGGCGGGCAAGATCCGAAGCGAAAACCAGATGGAGAACACTGTCTCCCAACGCCTTTCCAGAGAAACACAGATGAACGGGATGAACACAGATAAGCACAGATGAGCTTTTTCTTTATCTGTGCCCATCCGTGTTCATCTTGTTCATCTGTGTTCCCGATAATGGCGCCACGGATCCAGCAAGATGCGGGATGCGCCCCCCTCTCTCCCGCTTGTCCGCGGGTGAGGGGGGCTTAGCGTCGGCGCGACATAAAGACTTGCTTGTTTCTGCACACTTTTTCCGCGCTCCCGCGCGTAACTCCCCTCACCCAACTCGCTTCGCTCGTCCCCTCTCCCGCAAAGCGGGCGAGGGCTTATGCTAGCGCATATGGGCGGGGACGCCGGTGCCACTCGTCGGATTGCTTCGTTTTTGGCTGGCAAACGACTGATTTTTCTCCGCCGAAAAAGCAAAGATGTGTGAATCCGCGAGGGGGGAAGGGCTTTTGCTCTGCGACGGAACCGGAGGCGACGGCCGTCGTTTACAGGTCTAGGTAGTCGCCCGGATATCCTCCTCGTGGAGGGTTTTCTATGCTGGTGTCCTGATCTCGGTGGATGGCGGGTTGCGGAGGGCGCTGGAGCATGCGGGCATATCTTTGGGGCGATCGGACGCCACATCTGCTTCGCGTCGAGCGGATTTTCCAGGAGCGCGGCTGGCAGGTGGATCATGGCGTCTCCCCGGCCGGACAGGGCTATGAGATCGCGATCATCGAATGCGACGGCGTCGACCGGTCGACCCGGGCGCGGATCGCCGAGTTGCGCCGGGCCGTCGAGGCCGAACTGGTTCTGGTGCTCGGCGATTTTTCCGCCGCCGAGCGGGGGCGGGGCCTGTCCCTGGGGGCCGACGACGTCATTGAGAGGGATGCTCCGGCCGCCCTGGTGATGAGTCGCGTGATGGCGTTTCTGCGGTTGCGTCTGGGGCGGTTCCAGGACAGCTATCAGATCGGCGAGTTGACCGTCGATCTTTGCCGCCGCCGCGTCCGTCGCCGTGGGCACGACATTTTGCTCTCCCAGCGGGAATTCCAGCTTTTGGTGCTGCTGGCCCGCGACGCGGGATGCCCGCTGCCGCGCAGCGCGATCATCGAGTCCTTGTGGGCCGGCGATCTTGGCGTCGGCGACAATGCGGTGGACGCCTTGGCGTCCCGGCTGCGCCGGCGTATCGATGGACCTTTCGACGGCAAGATGCTGCGGACCGTGCGCGGTGTCGGATATTGCCTGGCGGCGGACCGGGATCTGCTCCTGGCGTCCTGATCCCGAACAATGTTCGGTGTTGCTTGGGCCGGCGAGCGGGATTCACCCCGGACGCCACGCATCCTCGTCCGCGGACTGCGTCATTCGCAAGATCAGATGGATGAGCGCCGACAGATTATCGCAGCGCATCTTCTCCATCACCTTGGCGCGATGGTTTTCCACGGTGCGCGTGCTGATGTTCAGGTGGATGCCGATGATCTTGTTGGGATGGCCGGCGACCATCAACTCCATCACTTCCCGCTCGCGCGCGGTCAATAGTTCCAGGCAGGATCGGGTTTCGCTCAGCCTGTTCCGAGTGCGCCGCAGATGATCCTCGCGGTTCAGCGCTTCGTGGACCGCCTTCAGCAAGGTCTCGGCGCTGAACGGCTTTTCGATGAAATCGACGGCGCCGGCTTTGAGGGCCTCCACCGCCTTCGGGACGTCGCCCTGCCCGGTGATGACGATGACCGGAAGCCGGACGCCGCGTTCGCTCAGGTCGCGTTGAAGGGCAAGGCCGGTGAGGCCCGGCATATGGATATCGACGATCAGGCAGCCGGCGTCGCGTTCGACCTTTGCCGCCAGAAAGTCCTCGGCCGAGTCGAAGGGGCGCGCGGCGATCCCCTCGGCCCGCAACAGTTCGCCAAGACCGTCGCGGACGGCTTCGTCATCGTCGACGATGAAGACGGTCGGCGGCGTTCCGTCCATAGTCACGCTCCCGCCGCCGGAACGGTGAACGTGAGCGTCGCTCCCCGCGTGTCCTGCGGCGTGGCGAGCCAGAGCCGTCCTCCGTTGGCCTGGATCAGCGAACGGCTGATGGAAAGTCCCAGTCCCATGCCGTTGCGCCGCGTCGTCGCGAAGGGGCGGAAGAGGTCTTCCGTCACCTCCTGCGATATCCCCGGACCGTTGTCAGCCACCGAAATCGCGATCATGCCGTCGCCGGCCGGTTGCGCCGTGATCCGCACCCGGCGGTCTTCATCGTCGAGAGCGTCCATCGCATCCATGCTGTTGCGCAGCAGATTGATCAGGACCTGCTCGACCTGCAGCCGGTCGATGCGCGCCGTCAATTCCGGGGGCACCGACAGGTCGAATTCGGCTTCGCGCCGCGCCGCCTCGTCGGCCAGCAGCAGCAGGACCTCCCCGATCAGGTCGGTCACGGCGACCGTCTCGGCCTCGACCGTCGCGTTGCGGAAGAATTCGCGCAGCCGCCGCAGCACATGGCCGGCCCGTTCGGCCTGGGCGGCGGCCTTGGACAATTGTTCGCGGGCACGCGGCGGAATGTCTGTGCCAGCCAGGGTCCGCTGGCAGGCACCGGTATAGGTGATGACGGCGGCCAGCGGCTGATTCAGCTCGTGGGCGAGGGCGGCCGCCAATTCCTCGGTCAGGTTGCTGCGGGACGCCGATTCCAGTTCGGCCCGGCGCTGGCCCAGGCGGACGGCGGCGCGGCGGCGGGCGCTGATATCGCGCACGGCCACGACTTGTGTGAGGCGCTCGCCGATTTCGATGGTCGAGGTCGAGGTCTCCACGGGGACCTGCGTCCCGTCGGTACGGTGCAGCGTCCGTTCGCCGTCGCCGGCCAGGGCGGGCAGCGACAGCACCGATTCGAGCGGTCTGCCGAGAATGGCGGTGGCCGGCGTCGCCGAAAGGGCTTCGAACTGCCGGTTGATCATTTCGATGCGGCCCTCCTCGTCGACCAGCGCCATGCCGTCGGGAGCCATGTCGATGATCGCCTTCAGGCGCGCCTGGCCCTGGATGACCGAGCGCCTGGCCCGTTCCCGTTCGGAAATGACGGCTCCCAGCAGCAATCCGGTGGCGGCGAGGGACAGCATCAGGATTTGCAGTTTGACGATCTGGTTCGGAGCGAGGTCCAGAATGGCGATGCAGCCGGCGAACGCCGCCTGGATGGGCAACAGGACGCTGGCGGCTCCGCTCAGGCCGTAACGCGCGGCGATCCAGACCAGGGGGATGAACATGGGATAGAAGCGCGAGCCGACGGTCCGCGGAAAAATGATGTAGAGAATGCCGCCGACAAACGCCGCCAGCGCCAGGCACTCCCATGACAGTAACGCCTTCAGCCGCTCCGGGTGATGCAGGGTTTGGCGATTCACCAGCAGGAAGGGACCCATGACCAGGCCGCCCACCATGTCCGCCACCCAATAGTGAAATACTGCCGCCGGCAGTTGCCCGGCCGGAACCTGGGCCGACATCCATAGGGCAAAGACATAGGTCATGGCCATCAGGGCGGCGGCGGCGGCGATGACGCCGATGAAACGAAAGACATCGTCGAAGCCGCCGAGATCCGGGTCGACGCGCAGCCGGCGTTTCAGCAACCATGCCGCTCCGCTGTAAATGCAGGCTTCGGTCAGGGCCGTCAGGCAGCCGGGAACCGCGCCGGCGGTTCCGGTTTTCGGCAGAAGGACCGTGGCCAGGGCGCCGGCCACCAGCCAGGGCATCCAGGAGAATCCGCCCAGCAACAGTAACGCCAAGGCGATGGCCGGCCGCGGATTCCATGGCGGAATGCCCAGCATCTCGTGAGGATGAAAGCCGGCGAGCCAGTCGACGGCCAGATAGGCCGTCAGATACAGAAGTCCGATGCTCAGGCGTTGCGGGGAAAGGGTCAAGGATGGGGCCGCCGTGCCGACCACGATGCCGTCGCGGTGGAAGAGTTGCACCGCCCACCTCTCTGTAATTTTGGTTAATTCGGATGAAATATATCCGAAGGAGATGAATGGATAGTGATATTTCAAATAACCATGATTCATTTTTCTCAAAAAAAGTGCCTCTTATGTCATATTATTGTAACATGTTCTGTGCGGCCGATCCTCCGGCCTCACGGGATGCGGCTGACGACACCTGATCACCGAGACGGTTCGATATTCGGGGCCCTGTAAATTTTTAAAATAATTGAAAATATATTTTGGGCTGGAACCACCTGTTTCGGTGGACTTTTTCCTCTCGCGGATTGAGCCGGTGATGAAAACAATCATCTCCCTTTCGTCCCCATGTTTATGATAACTTCTGCGTTATATCGGATGGGGGGGCCGGGGTGCGGCGCCGATAGAGGGTCTGATTGAGGTCTAGTGTGGGGAACATGGTGAAGGCGCCTGCGTCTTCGCTCCGCGGCGAAGCTGGGGCGTCGCGGAATGGCGGCAACGATTCCATGGCACCAATTTTTTTCCATGTCGTGAATTGGCAAGCTTGGTCGCCGGAACGGCCGACGGCGGAGGCGTGGCGTCTCTGGGCTGGAACAGGCTCGGACACGGGCCCGGGTCCGGCCGACGGTTCGGCGCCCGTGCCCATGCTTTTGCGCCGCCGTGTCGGCGCTCTGGGACAGCAGGCGTTGCGCGCCGCCTGGAGCATGCCGCAATCCGCCTCGGCGAGACTGGTATTCGCCTCTCGCCATGGCGAGTTTCCTCGCACGCTCTCGATTATGGACAGTCTGGCGGCGGGAGAGCCGGTCTTGCCCGCCGACTTCACTCTTTCGGTTCATCATGCCCTGGCCGGATTGCTTTCCATCGCACGGTCCAACCACCATGGACATACGGCGATCGCCGCCGGCCGCGACAGTTTCGGCTGCGGTCTGCTGGAGGCCGCCGCCTGTCTGGCTGAAAAGCCGGACGAGCCGGTGCTGTTCGTCTATTACGACGAACAGCTGCCGTCGCCGTTTTCCGATTTCGACGAGGATGGCGCCCCTCTCGCCGTGGCTCTGACGCTGGCTGCCGGCGGTGGTTCCTCCATCGGGCTCACCCTCTCGGCGCGTCCGGCCGATATGCCGGTTTCCAGGACGCCGGCCGAGGACTTCCTGCGTTTTCTGTTGGATAGGGCGCCATCGGCGGCAAGTCCGGGGGAACGCCATCTGTGGCGTTGGACCCGATGATGCGCAGGCTCGACTACTCATGGCGGCTGTTCGCCACCGGCAGCGCGTTCGCTTTCATCTTTTTTGGGGGCGGTTTGCTGGCGGTGACGGTGTTGCCGCTTCTTTCCCTGCTGCCGGGACGGAAGCGCCGGCGCGCGCAAATGATCGTCCACCGCCTGTTCCGGCATTACATCTGGATGCTGCGGCATCTGGGTCTTTTGACTCTGCAGACCGAGGGGCTCGACAAGTTGGCGGCACCCGGCGGGCGACTGGTGGTGGCCAACCACCCTTCGTTGCTCGACGTGGTCATCTTGATGGCCTTCATTCCGAAAGCCCAGTGCATCGTCAAGCATCAACTGTGGGACCATAAACTCCTGGGGCCGCTGGTGCGCCGCGCCGGCTATATCCGCAACGACCTGGATCCCGAAACCCTGGTGGCCGCCTGCAAGACGGCCCTGGATCAGGGAAACAGCCTGATCATCTTTCCGGAAGGCACCCGCAGCCTGCCGGGAGTCCCTCCGCAGATGCGCCGCGGTTTCGCCAATCTGGCCACGCTGACGGGGGCGTCCATCCAACTCGTCGTCATCACCTGCGATCCGCCCACCTTGATCAAGGGCGAGCCGTGGTGGCGCATTCCCCCTCACAAACCCTCGTTCCGCCTCGTCGTTGACGAGGTATTGGACGCGAGCACCTATCTCGACCACCAATGCCGCAGTCTGGCGGCGCGGCATCTGGTTCGGTTCGTTGAAACTTACTTCGCAGAAAAGCTTGGATATGTCTGACATCGAATATGAAGTGAAGAAGATGATCATCGAGTCCCTGAAACTCGAAGACATCACGCCCGAGGACATCAACAGCGAGGAACCGTTGTTCGGCGAGGGGCTGGGGCTCGATTCCATCGATGCCCTGGAACTCGGCGTGGCGATCCGCCAGCGTTTCGGGATCAAGCTGGAAACGGTCAGCGACGAGGTGAGGGCCTATTTCGCCAATGTGCGCAGCCTGTCCCGCTTCATCGGTCTGCAGCAGGGAGCGCAGTGATGGCTTCCCGCGACGAGCTTTACCAGAAATTGACCGAATATCTGGTTGAACTCTTTGAAATCGAACCGGGGAAGATCACGCCGGACGCCAAGCTGTTCGAGGAATTGGATCTGGACAGCATCGACGCCGTCGATCTGGTGGTGAAGTTGCAGGAATATACCGGCCGGCGGGTGAAGCCCGAGGAGTTCAAGGCGGTCCGGACCGTCGGCGACGTGGTCGACTGCCTGGAAAGACTGCTGAAGACGCATGACCTTCCGGCCTAGGGCGTGTCGTCAGTTGCCGGGATATCGTGCTGATGGCCCCAAAAACCGTCATGGCCGTGCTCGACACGGCTATCCACGTGGTGGGAGCGAACGGCGGAGACTTGTTCGGGGGCGTGGATGCCCGGCTCAAGGCCGGGCATGACGTCTTTTGATTGAATCGCCAAACCAAAATACCGGAAGAGCGGTAAATGACGACAGGCCCTAGAAATCCCTGGTTGGTTCTTGCGGTTCTGGGCGGGCTGGCCTATCCCCTGATTGTCTATTCGAGCTTTTCCCGGATACCCCCCCTGTTCCTGGTGTGTCTCGGCCTGGGGTTGATCGCCTTGCGGCTGGTCGGCCTGCGCCGTGTCGTCCGTTCCAGGACCTGGACGGCGGCTCTGCTCACCGCCGCCGCCGGCCTGATCCTTTTGTCCATGGTGGCCCCGGGATTGGCGGCGCGGGCCTATCCGGTCCTGGTCAGCCTGAGCGTGGCCGGCGTCTTCGCCGTCTCGATGCGCCATCCCCCCACGGTGATCGAGCGCTTCGCCCGGATGACAGAGCCCGATCTGCCGCCCGAGGGTGTGGCCTACACCCGTAAATTGACGGTGGTCTGGATCGTTTTCCTGGTTGCCAATGCGGGGATCTCGGCGGCGACCGCTCTTTGTGGGTCGTTGGCCCTCTGGACGCTTTGGAACGGCCTTTTATCCTATCTCGCCATGGGCTCGCTGTTCCTGGGCGAGCTGCTGGTCCGGCGGATGGTCAGGGGACGGGCCGGGACATGATCGTCGGTCCGCTGGCAGCCCTCTTCACCGGCCCCGGTACCGGCTCCCGGCCGGTCGCCTTGCGCGGCGGAAATCCCGTCGATTTCGCCGAGTTCCGCGCGGATGTGGCGAGGGTGGCGCATGCCTTTTCCGGCTGTCCCCGGGCCGCTCTGTTCTGCCGGGACAGCTACGTTTTCGCGGTGGGGCTGTTCGGGCTTTTGCATGCCGGCGCCAAAGTCATCTTGCCGCCCAACGGGCAACCGGGCCTGCTGGCCGCGTTGTCGGATCGCTTCGATCGTCTGATCGGCGACGATCTGCTGGAGCGGGCCGGCGGGGCCGGTGCCGACCTCGATTCCCTCCCCACCGGGGAACCCCTCCTGCACTTCTTCACGTCCGGTTCCACGGGCGAAGCGAAATGCGTCGTCAAATCCCTGGGCATGATGGAGCAGGAACTCCACGTCCTCGAGTCTCTGTGGCCGGCCGGCGACGGCCCGGTCCTGTCCACGGTCAGCCATCAGCATCTCTACGGCCTGACCTTCCGGATTTTGTTGCCATTGGCCGTGGGACGTCCGTTCACTGCCGAAACTCACGAATTGTGGGAGACGCTGCTGGCGGTCCTTCCCGCCGGCGCGGTGGTGGTGTCCAGTCCCGCGCATCTCGGTCGCACGGGCGGTCTCGCGCCGGTGCCGCCGGCTCGCAGGCCGGCCTGCGTCATGTCGGCCGGCGCGCCACTGTCGGCCGTCGCGGCGCGGCAGTCCGCCGCCATTCTCGGACCTCTGCCGACGGAAATCTTCGGCAGCACGGAAACCGGCGTGATCGCGACGCGCCGGCAGGAAAGGGGGGACGAGGACTGGTCTTTGTTGCCCGGTGTCGAAATGCGGACCGAGGCCGATGGCCGGCTTTCGCTGAGGGCCCCTCACATGGGGAGCGGTTGGGTGGCGACCGGCGATCAGGTCGCCCCCGTTCCCGGCGGCTTTCGTTTTCAGGGACGGATGGATCGGATCGTCAAGATCGAAGGCAAGCGGATCGATCTCAAGGATGTCGAACAGGCGCTGCTGCGTCTGCCCTGGGTCGCCGCCGCCGCCGTCGCCCTGCTGCCGGGGGATCCGGCGCGTCTGGCCGCCGCGGTCGTTCCCAGCCCGGCCGGCGCCGAACGCCTGGCTCAGCTGGGATCGTTCCGTTTCGGCCGGCTGCTGCGCCGCGACTTGTCCGATACTCAGGAGCCCGCCGGCATGCCCCGGATGTGGCGTTTCGTCCCCGCTTTGCCGGATGCGGATATGGGCAAGCGGCGCCGGGCCGATATCCAGGCCCTGTTCGGAGATCGGGGATGACCATTCCGGACATCGTCTCGTGTCAGCGCCCCGATGAGAGCTCGGTCGTTCTCGCCTTTCGGCTGTCCGCCGGGGCGGCCGCGTTCGACGGGCATTTCCCCGGCCACCCCATCCTGCCCGGCGTGCTTCAGCTCGATTGGGCGCTTCGCCTGGCCGAACGGTATTTCGGTTTGGAGCCGGCGGTGGGCCGGGACTTTCAGATAAAGTTCCGTCATGCGATCCTGCCCGAGGCGGATGTGATCTTGTCGCTTCGCCTGGATGCCGGTCGCCGCCTGGACCTGGAATACCGTGTCGGCGAGGTGGTCGCCTCGACGGGCCGGGTGCGTTTGGGATGAGACGATGAAAATTTGCGCCGTCGTTCCCAGCCACAATCATTGGACCGCCCTCGCCGGCGTGATCGGGGGTCTTCGGTCCGCCGGCCTGCCGGTTTTCATCGTCGATGACGGCAGCGCGGAGCCGGCGCGGAGCGCCATCGCCCGCCTGCACGCGCCGGAAGACGGGGTGCGCGTTCATCGCCTGGCGGTCAACCGGGGCAAGGGCGTGGCGGTGGTCGAGGCCTTTCGGCTGGCCTGGGAGGCGGGATTCACCCATGCGCTTCAGATCGATGCCGACGGTCAGCATGATCTGGACGCCGTGCCCGGCCTGCTGGCCCTGGCCGGACGGCATCCCCAGGCCCTGGTGACCGGCCTGCCGCGGTACGACGCGTCGATTCCCCCGGGACGCAGGATCGGGCGCTGGGTTACCCATGTCTGGGTCTGGGTCGAGACGCTTTCCTTGCGGATTTCCGACAGCATGTGCGGTTTCCGCGTCTATCCGCTGGCGGCCGTGCATGCCTTGCTCGGGCGCCATAAGGTGGGCCGCCGCATGGACTTCGACACCGAAATCATGGTTCGGCTGTTCTGGGAGGGAACGCCGGTTCTGGGCCTGCCGGTGCGGGTGACCTATCCGCCCGGCAATATTTCGAATTTCGATCTGCTGCGCGATAATTGGCGGATCAGCGTGATGCACAGCCGGCTGGTGCTGACCATGCTGATCCGCCTGCCCTCCATCCTGGCCCACCGTCCGCAATTTCCCGAAGAGGTATCATGATTTCCGCCGAAGTGGTGATTAAGGCCCAGTTTTACGATCTCGATCCCATGCAGGTCGTCTGGCATGGCAATTACGCCCGTTTCCTGGAACAGGCCCGCTGCGCCCTTCTCGACCGTATCGGCTACAATTACCCGGAAATGGAGGCCAGCGGCTATGTCTGGCCGGTCGTCGACATGCGGATCAAATATGTCCGGCCGATCCGCTTCAACGACGAGGTGGTGGTCACCGCGACCCTGGTGGAGTACGAAAACCGCCTGAAGATCGATTACCGCATCCACGATGCCACCGGCCAGATCGCGACCAAGGGGCAGACCATCCAGGTGGCGGTCCGCGCCGATACCGGCGAGATGTTGCTGGAAAGTCCGCCGGCGTTTACCGAAAAAGTGAAGGCGGCCCTCTGATGCGCCGCTTGCTCGTCCTTCTGCTGATCGTCCTGGCACCCTTGTCCCCGGCATGGTCCGCCGGCCCCAGCCAGACCATGGAACCCGGGCAGGTCTTGCGGGGGCGTTTCGTGCAGGAACGTCATCTCAGCGGATTCGGCGCGCCTTTGCGGACCGAGGGGCGTTTCGTCCTGGTGCCGGGGCGCGGATTGATCTGGCAGGCCGAGACGCCCTTCGCCGTGACCACCGTCATCACCGCGGCGGGTCTGGTTCAGACGGCCGGCGGCACGGAGACCATGCGGCTTCCGTCGGCCCGCTTGCCGTTCCTGTCGCGTCTCTATGATATGCTGGGCGGTGTTCTCGGCGGCGATTGGCGGGCGATGGAGAGCGATTTCGCCACGACCCGTTCCGGTGACGACGGAAACTGGCGGATGGAGCTGGTCCCGCGCCGGGCGCCCGACCAAGTCTCCATGCCCTTCCGGTCCATCGTCGCCAAGGGCGGGCGTTTCCTGGACGAGGTGGTTCTCGCCAAGGCCGACAGCGAAGACTTCGATCGCCTGAGTTTCCTTGACCAGAGTCTGTCGCGCGATTCGCTGACGGGCGCCGAGGCGAGCCTGCTCGACTCTTCGCGATGAGCCGGCTGTTCGCTCTCGCCTGGCTGGCCGTGGTGCTGCTGGCCGGTGCCCACCTGGTCTGGAGAGCCGCCGAGGGTCTGCATTTTCAGACCGATCTGACGGCGCTTCTGCCGCGCGAGGAGCGGGATCCCGCCTTGCAGCGGGCCAACGACGTGGTGACCAACGGCCTGGCGAAACATGTTGTCCTGCTGTTCGGCGCCGACGATCGGGAGAAGGCGCGGGCGGCGGCGGCCGACATCGCCGGGCGTCTTGCCGCCGAGGGGCTGGTGAGCGTGGCGACCGGCGGACTGGACAAGAACCGCCTGCAGTCCCTGGGGCGCCTTTACTTTCCCTATCGCCGCGGATTGTTGAGCGAGGACGACCGGCGCCGTCTGCTGGACGGGCGGGCCGGCGATATCGCCAATCGGGCGCTGTCGCAGATCTATGGTTTCGTCGGGATGGCCGACGCGCGATTGCTGCGGCAGGATCCCTTCCTGCTGATGCCGGCTTTTTTCTCCAGCCTGCCCATACCGATGTCGCGCCTTGCCGTCGACGACGGCATGATGTCGCTCCAGCAGGACGGCATGACCTGGGTGATGGTGGCCGGACAGCTGAACGGCGGACCTTACGCCCTTGATGTCCAGCGGCGCCTTGCCGCCCTTCTCGATGAGGGTTCCCTGCGGGCGGCTCGTCCGGGCGTCGAACTGTTGCGTCTGGGGGCGGTGTTCTATGCCCGGGCCGGTGCCGAGCAGGCGATGTCCGAGACCTCCGAGATCGGTCTCCTGTCCACCCTGGGCACCATTTTGCTGGTGTTGCTGGTCTTCCGCGCCTTGTCGGCGCTCTGGCTCAGTCTTCTGGTCATCGGAACCGGGGTGATGACGGCTTTGTCGGCCAGCCTGTGGCTGTTCGGCGAATTGCATGTGGGGGCCCTGCTGTTCGGGGTCAGCCTGATCGGCGTGGCGGTCGACTACAGCTTGCAATATTGCACGGAGATTTTCGGCGCTCCGGCGTCGCCGGCACTACGGCTGCGCCGGGTGCGGGCCGGCGTCACCCTGGGCGCGGCGACCACCGTGATCGGCTATCTGACCTTGTTTTTCGCCCCGTTCCCCGGACTGCACCAGATCGCCATCTTCTCGGCGGTGGGCCTCGTGGCGGCATGGGCGACGGTGATCCTGTGGCTGCCGCTTCTCGATCGCAGCGCCGTTCCCCGGCATGGGCGCCGGTTGCTGGCATTCGGCGCCGGACTGGCCTCCCTGTGGGAGGATCGGCGCTATCGACGTCCCCGCCGGGCCGCGGCGATTCTTCTCGGGGTGGCCGCTCTGGCCGGCGTGCCGCGATTCCATGTCGATGACGACGTGCGGCATATGCAGGCCCTGTCGCCGGACCTGCGCGTCCAGCAGGAGCATATTCTGCGTCTGATCGGCGACACCGCGGGCAGCCGTTTCTTCGTGATCGAAGCCGCCGACGAGGAGGGCGCCCTCGAGAGGGAGGAGGCCCTGGCCGATGCGTTGCGTCCGCTGGTGGCCGACGGCGCCTTGCGCAATTTCCAGGCGCTGGCCCGCTATGTTCCCTCCGCCGCGCGGCAGCGGGACAATCGCCGTCTGCTGCGCCGCCTCCTCGAGGAGCCGTTGCTGGAGGGACATCTTCGCCAGCTTCAGCTGGAATTGCCGCCGATGCCCACGGCGGATCAGGACGAGGCCGGGCCGGCGCTGACGCCGTCGCAGGTCCTTTCCGGCGACGGCCCCCTGGCCTCCCTGGCGATGCTGGACATGGGACGGGTCAATGGCGTGGTGACCCATGTGGTGACCCTGGAAGGGGTGGCGGACGTCGAGCGCGTGGCGCGCGCGGCCGGCGGTCTCGAGGATGTGCGGTTCGTCGATCCGACGGAAAGCTTCACCCTCCTTCTCGGCAAATATCGGTACCGGGCGTTGCTTCTGACCGGTCTCTCGGCGGTTTTGATGGTGCCCCTCGTCATGGGGCGCCATGGCGTGGGAGGGTTGCGTCTGCTGGTGCCACCACTTCTGGCGGTGATTCTGACGCCGGCGCTCAGGGCTTTGGGGGGCGCCGCCTTCACTTTTTTCGACGCCATGGCCCTGGTTCTGGTGCTGTCGGTCGGGGTGGATTATGCGGTCTTCTGCGCCGAGAGCCGGGGTGAGCGCCGCCAGGTCACGCTTCTGGCCGTCGCCCTGGCCGCCTGTACGGCCTTGATGTCCTTCGGTATGCTGGCTTTGAGCGGCGTCGCCGCCGTGCACGCCTTCGGTTCGACCATGAGCCTCGGCATTCTGTTGGCTTTTATCCTGGCTCCGATGGCGTGGGCGGACGAACCGGGCGGCCCGGCCGACGGTCACTGGGCGCGATTGGCCGAGCGGGGGACGTGGCTCGGGATGCGTCTGATCCTTCTGCTTTACAGGATCGCTGGGCGGCGCGGATGCGTGTTCCTGTTGTGGCTGATCGTTCCCTACTTCTATCTCACCGACGGCCGGCGGCGGCGGCACTCGCTCGACTTTCTGGGCCGCGTTCGCGCGTTTCGAGGGGAAAAGCCTCCCGGATGGCGGGATGGCCTCATCCATTTCATGTCATTCGCCGAAAAGGCGCTCGACACGGTCATCGCCTGGTCCGCGCCCCAGCGAACCGGAGCCATCCGTATGGTGGGCGCGGAGGCCATCCGGCAAGTTGCCGCCGAGGGCCGGGGCGGCCTGCTCATCGTGTCTCATCTCGGCAATGCCGACATGTGCCGGGCCCATCAGGCCAAGCTGTTCGGGCGGCCGCTCAACGTCCTTCTCCATACCCGTCATGCCGTTCACTACAACCGGATCCTGCGGGCCATTCATCCGGACGTGGAGGCACGGACGATCCAGGTCACCGAAATCGGTCCCGAAACGGCGATCGACCTCAAGGAGCGGGTGGAACGGGGCGAATGGATCGCCATCGCGGGAGACCGGATTCCCGTTCTCAGCCGGACGCGGATCAGCCGGGTCTCCTTTCTGGGGCATCCCGCAGCCTTCTCCCAGGGGCCGTTTATTCTGGGGGCCTTGATGGATTGCCCGGTCCATCTGATGTTTTGTCTGCGCGAGGGTGCGGGCTTTTCCATGTATTTCGAGACGTTTGCGGAAAGAAGGTTGGAAATACAGCGAAAATCGAGAGAGCAGATTCTGGGGGATATGTGCCAGTCATATGCTCATATCCTTGAGAGGTATTGTCTCAAGGCGCCAAGTCAGTGGTACAATTTTTTTGATTTTTGGGCCTGATTTTTTATTTATTCAGACTGGATTTTTGGGGGCGTTGCCAAAAGCAGCATCAGTTTGTGGCCGAGGCTGTAATCCCAGTTGAAGGCGTTTTGCAGAACGACCACGGCGGTGCCGTTGGTCTCGTTGACGGCGAGATAGCTGGTGTAACCGGCGATCAGGCCGACCTGGTAGAGGATGCGGGTATCGCCCACGTCGTCCGCAATCCAGGCGATGGCCGCCGCTTCGCGCGGCCGAGCGAAGCGGATCCGCAAATTTCCAGCCAGCGCGCTGCTCAAGGGAGAGCCATCCTTTCTGACATGGGCTCCGGCGAAGTTCAGAAGATCGCGGGCGGTGGAATAAATCGCCGCCGATCCGCGCATGATGCCGGTCATCCGCCAATCGGGGACGGGCTCGCCTCGCCGGATGAACTTCGGCTGATCTCCGGCATGCCCGATGGCCCGCGAGGCATATCCCGGCAGTTTTTCGGGGTCGTAGCCGGTATGGGGCAGGCCCAGCGGCCCCGTGATGCGTTGGGCCAGCAGTTCGTCGAGCGTCTGGCCCGTTCTCCGTTCGACGACGTCGCCCAGGATGCCGTAGCCGATATTCGAATATTGCGGGTTCGGATCGGACGGCGCGGAAAAGTCCGAGAGATAGTCCAGGACGGTGTCGCGGTCGAGATGGCGGTAGAAATTGTCGCCGGTGAACAGATATTCGACGAAGTAGGCCAGCGTCCTGAGGGTGGCGGGCTGACGCGGCAGGCCCGAGGTGTGGGTGGCGAGCTGCTCCAGGGAAATCCGGGCGGCATCGGAACTGAGCGGCGTTCCCGGCGGCAGGAGCGCCGGCAGGGTGTCGGACCAGGACAGCCGCTTCTCCTGCACCAGCGTCGCCGTGATTCCGCCCAGAAAACCCTTGCTGAGGGATCCGACGGCGAACAGGGTGTCCGGGCCGGGTGTTTCGCCTCCGCCGGATGTGGTACTGCCATAACCGAAAAACCGGCAGGACCCATCGGGTAGCAGAAGACCGACGATCAAGCCGGGTGTCTGGCCCTGACGGGTCAAAGGGCCGGCGAGGGACTCCACTTCCTGCGGAAGGTTTGAGAGATCGGGTTCGATCCGCTCTTTCGGCGGCTCCGCCTCCCAGGTCGACAAGGTGCCACAGGCGTTCAGTGTCAGCGAAATGACGATCGCCGCGATGAACGATCTCAATAATTCACGTTTCATGGTTTCGCTTGTGGTCTGGAAATTTTAAAACCGGTAATAGAGAAGATGTCTTTTCGCATGAAAGCGGGAAATCTCAAACCGTAGTTTCCGGGGTCCGAGATTTTCTGCCGGAGGAGTCTCTCGAATACTTTTTCATCGCTCGAATTCGTGTATTGTCCGGTCACGTTATTCCAAAATGAAGGGGTGTTGAGTTGAGTATTCGAGCGATCATTGGCGCCGCGCTCATGTCAATCCTGGCTGCTTGCGCCAGCGAGCCGGCGCCCGTGGCGCCGGTCAAGGTCGCGCCCGATCTGTCGCTGACCTTGCCTCGGCTCAACGATCTGGGCCGGCGCGTCGAGGCAAGCCAGATGCTCATTGCCCATTATGGCGAGCAGTCCTACCCCTTCGAAGGGCGCCTGAGTGCCACGCCCGAGCGTTTCCTCATGGTCGGACTGGATCCGATGGGCCGTGAACTGTTGCGCATCACCTGGACACCCGGCGGCGTCGAATATTCTGCCGCTCCCTGGGTGCCGAACTCCATGCGGCCGGAAAATATCCTGGTGGATATCGTTTTGCTTTACTGGCCCGAAGACGTCGTTCGCGCGATGTTGGTAAGAGCGGGGGCAACCCTGGAGAGCGGCCCCCGCAGCCGGTCGATCCTGGCCGGAGGACGGGAAGTCATGCGAGCCGATTATCAACCGGTCTCGGGAGACTCTCCTTGGACAGGGCGGTTGCATTACAGCAATCTCGCCTGGGGATACTCGCTGGATATTCAGACGGTCGAGACGCGCCCCTGAGCGCGGCGTCATCTGAATCTTAAGGGCTGGAGCGATTGTTTCGCGGCAAGCCCTTAAGAAAGGGCCAGCCTGATGATCTGGCGGTCGATGTCGGACTCGAACTGGTGAATCCATTTGTTATAGGTGGTGTGAATCAGCCCATCGCTCGTCGCCAGAAGATTGGCGCTGGTTACATAGCTGATGGAATAATTGCCGGTGGTGAACAGGACTTCGATGTCGGCGCTGTGCCCATTGTGATCGATATGTCCTTTCAGATGTCCGGGCTCCACGGGGACAAGGGTCCAGCCCCGATCCGTTCCGGCCAGAACGATCGCCCTCTGCATGTCGGGCAGGGAGATCTGCGTGACGGCCGCGGGAATGGGATGGCTGACGACGTTGTAGACCGGTTGCTGGCGGGAGCAGCCCACCACGACCAAGGCCAAGCCGCCGGCAACGATGATGTTCCTCGCCATCTTTAAAATCATTCTCAATACTCCCTGCGAGACAAGGGGGGCTCATCCCCTACCAGAAGAAATAAAAGCCTGTGGATTATCCACGGAAAAGGTATGCCAATCTTTAACGGGGTCGCCCATAAAGAAATCGTATGTTTTTCAATAATCGTCCTTTGGGGCGACCGCGCGCGGAACATTGGGCGCACCTTCAACCAGCCCTCGGCTGACCGCCGGTGACGCGGTACGCGCAAGGGTTATCTGGTTACTTTCCGGTAGGGCTTTTTGGTGTATTGTCCGCCGGCATCTTGGATCGAAAGGTTGGGTATTTGGTCGTCCGCGCGGTGGTTTCTGTTGTCTTCCCGTCGGCGAGGGCCGTTTGCGGCGGCGCCGCGACGGCTTCCGATGCGTCGGCCGGATTCGATGTTCCGGCGGTGAGGGTGTGGCCATGAGGCTTTACCTGAACGATTGCGGCGTCGTCTGTCCCTTGGGCCGGGGTCGGTCCGCCGTTGCCCGGGCCTTGTTCTCCGGGGCGTCCCATGCCTTTCGCGAAGACGCGGTCTCGATTCCGGAGCGGAGCGTCCAGGTTGGCGCGATCGACGGAGAGTTTCCGCCACCGCCTCCGGTCGCGGCGGCCTATGACTGCCGCAACAACCGGATGATGTGGGCGGCGCTGGCCGAGATCCGTCCGGCGGTGGAGGCCTGCGCCGCCCGTTACGGCGTCCACAGGATAGCGGTGGTGTTGGGCAGCAGCACCTCGGGCATCGCCGAGGGCGAGATTGCTCTGTCCGCCTACCGGAGTGGCGGCGTATGGCCCGGAAGCTACCATTACCGGCAGCAGGAACCCGGTACCCTGGCCGTTTTCGCCGCGCGCGCCCTGGGACTGGAGGGGCCTGCCTATACGGTGGCCACCGCCTGCTCGTCGAGCGGCAAGGTTTTCGCCTCCGCCCGCCGGTTGATCCGGTCCGGGCTGGTCGACGCCGCCGTGGTGGGCGGGGCGGATTCGCTCTGCCGGATGACCTTGAACGGCTTCCATTCGTTGGAGGCGCTGTCAAAAAGCCGTTGCAATCCCTTCAGCGCCCATCGCGACGGCATCACCATCGGGGAGGGGGCCGCCGCTTTTCTGCTTTCCGCCGAGCCCGGTCCGGTGGAGTTGCTGGGGGTGGGCGAAAGTTCGGATGCCCATCACGTCACCGCGCCCGATCCCGAAGGCGAAGGCGCGCGGGCGGCCATGGCGATGGCGCTGTCCGACGCCGGCCTGACTCCCGCCGACATCGCCTATGTCAATCTGCACGGCACGGCGACACCGCTCAACGACGCCATGGAGAGCCGCGCCATGGCGGCGCTGTTCCCGGCGTCGACGCCCTGCAGTTCGACCAAGGGCATGACCGGACATATGCTGGGGGCGACCGGCGGCGTCGAGGCCGCGTTCCTATGGCTTACCCTCAATCCGGAAACCAATGCCGGATTGCTGCCGCCCCATCTGTGGGACGGCTGCTTCGACGACGCCTTGCCCCGGCTCAATCTGATCGCTCCGGGCACTCCGCTGGTTGAACGGGGGCGCTCGGCCATGCTCAGCAATTCCTTCGGGTTCGGCGGCAGCAACGTTTCCCTGGTTCTGGGGCGGGCCTGATGGGCGGCGCCTTTCCTTCGCCCGGCGATCTCCTACCGCACCGTCCGCCGATGGTGTTGCTGGACGAGGTGCTGGACTATGGCGAGGCCATGGCGAAGGCATCCCTGACCATTCATGCCGGGACAGCGTTTTTCGAGCCCGATCTGGGCGTGCCCGCCCATGTCGGCATCGAATGGATGGCCCAGACCTGCGGCATTTTCGCCGGCCTGGAGGCCAGGGCCGCCGACCGTCCGATCCGCTTGGGCTTTCTGCTTGGCACCCGACGTTACCAGTCGATGCGCTCCTGGTTCGCCTTGGGGGAACGGCCGGTGATTTCCGTCGATCTGGCGTTTCGCGAAGAGGGGATGGCGGTTTTCGACTGCCGGATCGCGGTTGCCGATGCTCCCGTCGCCACCGCGCGGTTGACCCTCTATCAACCCGATGGCGAAGCGCCATCGACATCCGACCAATCCATGGAGTAGCGGGTTTTGGACAGAACGATCCTGGTCACCGGCGCCAGCAAGGGTATCGGTCGCGCCGTCGCCTTGAGACTGGCCCGCGATGGTTTTCATGTCGCGGTTCACTACGGTTCCGATCAAGCGGGGGCCGAAGCCGTGGCCGCCGCAATCCGCGAGGCCGGCGGCACCGCCCGCATCTTGTCCTTCGATATCGCCGATCGTGCCGCCTGCCGCGCGGTTCTCGAAGACGAGATCGCGCGACATGGCGCTTTCTACGGTGCGGTATTGAACGCCGGCATCACCCGCGACGCGGCTTTTCCCGCCATGGAGGGCGAGGATTGGGATCGCGTGTTGGGGACCAATCTCGACGGTTTTTATAATGTCTTGCACCCCGTCGTCATGCCGATGGTGTCGGCGCGGCGCGGCGGTCGCATCGTCAGCCTGTCCTCCGTTTCGGGATTGGCCGGAAATCGCGGACAGGTGAATTACAGCGCCTCGAAGGCCGGCATCATCGGTGCCACCAAGGCCCTGGCCATCGAACTGGCCAAGCGCGCCATCACCGTCAATTGCGTGGCGCCCGGCATCATCGAAACTCAAATGATCAAGGATCTGCCGCTCGATGAAATCGCCAGGATGGTGCCGCTGCGCCGGGTCGGCCAACCCGAGGAGGTGGCCGCGGCGGTGGCCTTCCTGTGTTCCGACGAGGCGGGATACATCACGCGGCAGGTGATCTCGGTGAATGGAGGGATGATCTGATGCGCCGCGTCGTCGTCACCGGCATGGCCGGACTGACCGCCCTGGGCGAGGACTGGCCGGTCATCCGGAGCGCTTTCGAACAGGGGCGCACCGGCATCCGTTTCATGGAGGAATGGGCGCGGTTTACCGAGATAAATACCCGTCTCGCCGCACCCGTTCCCGGTTTTTCGGTGGCGGAACGCTATCCGCGCAAGAAAACCCGGACCATGGGACGGGTGTCGCAGATGGCCGTCTATGCCACCGAGCGGGCCCTGCGGCATGCCGGCCTGCTGGGGGATCCGGTATTGACCGGCGGTCGGACCGGGGTCGCCTATGGCTCGTCCTTCGGAACTCCGGATGCGGTGCTGGGATTCTACGAACTGAAAAAGGACGGCGCCTCACGCCATTTGAACGCCACCAGTTACATCCAGATGATGAGCCACACGGCGGTGGTCAATATCGGTCTGTTTTTCGGCATCACCGGCCGCATCATTCCGACGTCGAGCGCCTGCACCTCGGGCAGCCAGGCCATCGGCTACGCCTTCGAATCGATTCGCTACGGCAAGGCCGACGTGATGATCGCCGGCGGCGCCGAGGAATTGGACATCACCGATTCGGCCGTGTTCGATACCCTCTACGCCACCAGCACGAAAAACGACACGCCGGCCACGACGCCGCGTCCCTATGACCGGGATCGCGACGGATTGGTCATCGGCGAGGGGGCGGGCTCCCTGATTCTCGAGGAATACGAGCACGCCCGCGCCCGTGGCGCCCATATCTACGCGGAAGTCGTCGGCTTCGGCTGCAATTCGGACGGCAACCACGTCACTCAGCCGCAGGCCGAAACCATGGCCGGAGCCTTGCGGCTGGCCCTGGACGACGCCGGTCTGCCGGCCTCGGCCGTGGGTTTCGTCTCCGGGCACGGCACCGCCACCGAATGGGGCGATATCGCCGAGACCAAGGCGACGAACCTGGTCATGGGCGCCACCGCGCCCATTCATTCGTTGAAGGGATATTTCGGGCACAGCCTCGGGGCTTGCGGCGCCATCGAGGCGTGGCTGTCCATCGAGATGATGCGCGACGGCTGGTTTTGTCCGACCGCCAACCTCGTTCATCTGGACGAACGCTGCGGCGAACTGGATTATGTCATGCAAGAGCCGCGACGCCTGGAGGTGGACCATCTGATGTCGAATAATTTCGCCTTCGGAGGGATCAATACCTCCCTCATCCTGCGCCGGCTTTGAGGAGGGGACGGTGAGGCAATATCTCGATCTGATGCGCCATGTGCGGGAAAAGGGCGTCTTCAAGCAGGATCGCACCGGCACCGGAACCCATAGCGTGTTCGGCTGGCAGATGCGGTTCGATCTGTCGGACGGTTTCCCGGTGGTGACCACCAAGAAGCTGCATCTGCGTTCGATCATTCACGAACTGCTGTGGTTCCTGAAGGGCGACACCAACGTCGCCTATCTGCATGCCAACAAGGTGTTCATCTGGGACGAATGGGCCGACGCCGAGGGAAATCTGGGTCCCGTCTACGGATATCAGTGGCGGTCCTGGCCGACGCCCGACGGCGGCGCCATCGACCAGATCGGCAATCTGCTCGCGCAGATCCGCAAGAATCCCGATTCCCGGCGGCTGATCGTCTCGGCGTGGAACCCGGCGGACGTCGATCGCATGGCTCTGCCGCCCTGCCATTGCCTGTTCCAGTTCTATGTGGCCGAGGGGCGGCTGTCCTGCCAGCTCTATCAACGCTCGGCCGACATCTTCTTAGGGGTGCCCTTCAACATCGCCTCCTACGCCCTGCTTACCATGATGATTGCCCAGGTGAGCGGATTGCAGCCCGGCGAATTCGTCCACACCTTCGGCGACGCCCATCTTTATGCCAATCATCTGGAGCAGGCCGATCTGCAATTGTCGCGCACGCCTAAGCCCTTGCCGGTCATGCGCCTCAATCCCGAAGTCAAGGATCTGTTCGCCTTCCGCTACGAGGACTTCACCCTGGAAGGCTATGATCCCGATCCCCATATCGCCGCGCCGGTGGCCGTCTGATGCTGTCGCTGATCGTCGCCGCGGCGGCCAATGGCGTGATCGGCCGGGACAACCAGCTTCCCTGGCATAACCCCGAGGATCTTCGCTATTTCAAGCGGGTGACCATGGGCAAGCCGCTGGTGATGGGGCGCAAGACCCATCAGTCGATCGGCCGGCCGCTGCCCGGCCGGCCGAATATCGTGGTGACCCGCGATCCGGCCTGGACGGCCGAGGGCGTCCACATCGCCCATTCCCTCGAGCAGGCTTTGGACATGGCCGGGGCGTTGGCGGCCGGCGGCGAGATCATGGTGATCGGCGGGGCCGAGCTGTTCAACGCCGCGCTGGACCAGGCCGATCGTCTTTATTTGACCGAGGTGCACCGGGATTACGAGGGCGACGTCTTCTTCCCGATGCCCGATCCGGCGTCCTGGCGGGAAGTGAGCCGCGAGGAGCATCCGGGCGATCCGGCATACGGTTTCGTCGTTCTGGAACGGCGGCGCTGACCACGGCTTCCCGGTCGGGAAAGTAGCTCTGGCAGGGACACCTATAGGCGTTCGGATAAGCCCTCGCCCGCTTTGCGGGAGAGGGGAGATTTTTTTCTTATCCGAACGCCTATGGACGTCACTGCCGGTGGAGGGATTCCTTTCCACCCGTCTCTCAGGCCTCCACCGCCTCGCCCTCGCTCTGGATGGCGCCGGCGTTTGCGCGGTCCTGCTCGCGGCGGCGGACTTCCTGGCGCAGCAGGGCGATGAAATCGAGCGTGGCCGGCGAGAGCGAGGCGCCTGCCCGGCGGACCACGCCTAAGGACCGGCGGAAGGCCGGCACCAGCGGACGCCAGACCAATCCCGATTCCGCCATCAAGGGCACGGTCAGGCCGGGCAGGGCGGTGATGCCGAGGCGGGCGTCGACCAGGGCCCGCGCGGTGGCCAGAAAGCCGCATTCGAACAAGGGCGCCACCGCCATTCCCTGCTGCAGGAAGGCGGCGTCGGTGATGGCGCGCACGCTCGACCCGCTGGACATGGCGATGAAGCGCCGGTCGGCGAAAACGTCCCACCCCACGCTCTCTCCCGCCGCCAGGGGATCGTCACGCCGGCAGACCAGTCCGAATTCGTCGCTGAGCAAGGGGTGATAGACCAGGTCGCGGTCGGGATTGGGGCGCGCCGTCAGGCCTATTTCGGCCAATCCCTCGGCGATGTCGTCCTCCACCGACATGGAGTGGGCGTCGATAATCTGGAAATCGACATCGGGCCGGGTTTCGCGGAAACGCACGATGGCGCCGGGCAGCAGGACGGCGGCCATCGAGGGCAAGGTGGCGATGGTGACGCGGCCGCGCCGTCCGGTGATGAAACGGGAAAGCTCGCTGAAACTGTTGTCGAACTCGCGCACGATTCGCAGGGCGATCGGCTTCAATTCATGGCCGGCCGGCGTCAGGGCGACGTTGCGGGTGTCGCGGTCGAACAGGCGCGCGCCCAATGTCTCCTCGACCATGCGGATGGTGCGGCTCAATGCCGGCTGCGAAACCGACAGACGCAACGCGGCCTCGCTGAAACTTCCGGTTTCGGCCACCTTGAGAAAGGCCGAGAGCTGTTGCGGGGTAACATTGATGCGCATGCGAAGCCTTCCGGAACCCGATGACGGGCAGGACGATAGCTTGATTTATGTGAAATGTGAATGAACTTATCAATTATATATTTTTGACGCATTAATCGAAAACGGCGAGGCTTTCACGAAAGAACAAAAAAGCACAACGCAACCGTGTGGGAGGATTTCTTTCATGTTGGCTATATTGGGTCTCCTGGTGATCGGCGTCATGCTGGTCGCCATCCTGCGAAACTGGATCTCGCCCCTGGTGGCGCTGATCCTCATTCCCATCGCCGGCGCCTTGCTCGGCGGCTTCGGCCTGGAGACCGGCAAGTTCGTCATCAAGGGCATCGCCGCCATCGCTCCGACCGCCGGCATGTTCGTCTTCGCCATTCTCTATTTCGGCATCATGACCGATGCCGGCATGCTCGATCCGATCATCAACGCCATCCTGAAGCGCGTCGGTCTGCGCCCCGCCCGCATCACCTGCGGAACCATGCTGCTGGCCGGCCTCGTCCATCTTGACGGGTCGGGCGCGGTGACCTTCCTGGTGACCATTCCGGCGATGTTGCCGCTTTATGAGCGGCTGGGCATGGACAAGCGCATCCTGGCGCTGTGCGCCTCGCTGGCCGCCGGCGTCAACTTCCTGCCCTGGACCGGTCCGGTCATTCGCGCCGCGGCGGCGCTGCATGTTTCAACCACCGACATCTTCAATCCGCTGATACCCGTTCAGGTTGTCGGCTGGGCCTTCTCCTTCGGTATCGCCTTCTGGCTGGGCAAGCGCGAGGAGCGCCGTCTCGGATTGGCCGAGATCGCCGACGCGCCGGCCCTGAAGCGTGAGCTTTCCGCCGCCGAACAGGAACTGCGGCGTCCGAAGATGTTCGTTCCCAATCTTTTGCTGACCGTCGTCATCATGACCATCATGATCGCCGGTTGGGTCGACCCGGTCGTCATGTTCATGCTGGGCACCGTGCTGGCGCTGATGATCAATTATCCGCAGGTCAACGATCAGAAGAAGCGCATCGACGCCCATGCCAAGGCGGCCCTGATGATGGCTTCGATTCTGCTGGCCGCCGGCTGCTTCACCGGCATCATGTCCGGCACCGGCATGCTGAAGGCCCTGGCCACCGCCGCCGTCGCCTTCGTGCCCCCCAGCATGGGCCAGCATCTGCCAGTGGCCCTGGGTCTCGTCTCCATGCCGCTCAGCATGCTGTTCGATCCGGACAGCTTCTATTTTGGCGTCCTGCCGGTGATCACCGAGGTCGCCAAGAATTTCGACGTGCCCGCGCTTGCCATGGGTCAGGCCGCCGTTCTCGGCCAGATGACCACCGGCTTCCCGGTCAGCCCGCTCACTCCCGCCACCTTCCTGGTCGTCGGCTTGTCGCAGATCGAACTGCGCGACCACCAGAAATACGCATTCAAATATCTGTTCGGAGCCTCGGTCGTCATGACGATCGCCTCGGTCGCCTTCGGCATCATCCCGCTCTGAACACCCCCCCATGGTACGAAAGAAGAGTGTCATGAAAACCATTCGAATCGGATCGGGCGCCGGTTATTCCGGCGACCGCATCGAACCAGCCGTCGAACTCGTCGAGAAAGGGGATATTTCCTATCTCTGCTTCGAATGCCTGGCCGAACGCACCATCGCCATCGGCCAGCAGGCGAAGCTGGTCAATCCCGGTGCCGGTTTCGACGCCCTGCTGGAAGCCCGGATGCGGGCCGTTCTGGCCCAGGCCAAAGCCAAGGGCATCCGGATCATCACCAACATGGGCGCGGCCAATCCGGCCGCCGGTGCCGCCAAGATCGCCGAGGTCGCCCGCTCCCTGGGGCTGGAAAAGCTGCGGATCGCCGCGGTCTATGGCGATGACGTCCTGGAGGCGCTTCTGCGCGGCGATCATCCCATCACCGAAACCGGCCGTTCGGTCTCGGAAATGAAGGATAAGCTGGTCTCGGCCAACGCCTATCTGGGGGTGGCGCCGATCGTCGAGGCGCTGAAGGGCGGCGCCGACGTGGTGATCACCGGCCGCGTCGCCGATCCGGCATTGTTCCTGGCCCCCCTGATCCACGAGTTCGGCTGGGCGATGGACGATTGGGAAAAGCTCGGCAAGGGAACCGCCGTCGGCCATCTGCTGGAGTGCGCCGGACAGGTCACCGGCGGTTATTTCGCCGATCCCGACGTCAAGGATGTCGCCAACCTGGCCCGTCTGGGCTTCCCCATCGCCGAAGTGGGCGAGGACGGCTCGACGCTGATCACCAAGGTCGCCGGTTCGGGCGGACGGGTGACCACGGCCACCTGCAAGGAACAGCTTCTCTACGAAATTCACGATCCCAAGGCCTATTACACGCCCGACGTGATCGCCGATTTCTCGAACATCACCGTCACCGAGGAAGCCTTCGACCGGGTCAGGGTCAGCGGAGTCGGCGGCCGCAAGCGGCCCGACACATTGAAGGTTTCGGTGGGATACAAGGACGGCTTCATCGGCGAAGGGCAGATGTCCTATGCCGGAACCGGCGCGGTGAAGCGCGGTCGCTTGGCGCTGGCCATCGTCGAGGAGCGCCTGAAGCTGACCGGCGTGAAGACGACTGAACAGCGTTTCGACCTGATCGGCGTCGATTCCATCCATGGAGCCGGCATCGCCGAAGGCGCCCCCGATCCGCATGAGGTCCGCATCCGCGTGGTCGGCCGCACCGACAGCTTGGCCGAGGCCGTGCGCATCGGCAACGAGGTCGAGACCCTTTATACCAACGGCCCGGCGGGCGGCGGCGGCGCCACCAAGTCGGCGCGGCCGGTGGTTGCCATGATGTCGGCGTTGCTGCCTCGCCAAGAGGTCGCTCCGACCGTCGAATTTTTCGAGGTGTGAGATGAAGCTTCGTGACATCGCGCATTCGCGCACCGGCGACAAGGGCGATATTTCCAATATCTCCGTCATCGCTTTCGACGAGAAGAATTTCCCGGTTCTGGAGGCGTGGATCACGCCGGAACGGGTGAAGCAGCACTTCTCGGGCATCGTCAAGGGCGAGGTGGTCCGCTACACCATCCCCAGCCTGGGCGCCATGAACTTCGTGATGCAGCAGGCACTGGGAGGGGGCGTCACCCGGTCCCTGGCTCTCGACGCGCACGGAAAATGCCTGGCCTCGGCCATTCTCGACATGGAAATCCCCGACGACGCGCTTTCCCGACGGAAGTCTTAAAGGCACGCGCATCGCTCCGGCGGAAGGTGACCGTCCTTCCGCCGGCCCCGTGGGATTTTTTCTAGGAACCATCATGAAAAGCATCATCACACCCGCGGCCGCGGCCGCCTTGGTGCCGGACGGCGCCGTGCTCATGATCGGCGGCTTCATGGGGGTGGGCACCCCGGAGCGACTGATCGACGCCCTGGTTCTCGCCGGACGGCGCAATCTGACCGTCATCGCCAACGATACCGCCCGTCCCGGCGTCGGTATCGGCAAGCTGATCGACGCCGGTCTGGTCGCCAAGGTGATCGCCAGCCACATCGGCACCAACCCCGAAACGCAGCGTCAGATGATCGCCGGCGCCATCGCAGTCGAACTGGTGCCGCAAGGGTCTCTGGCCGAACGCGTGCGCTCCGGCGGTTATGGCCTGGGCGGCGTACTGACGCCGACGGGTCTCGGCACGCCCGCCGAAGAGGGAAAGACCAAGCTGGAACTGGAGGGCGTCACCTATCTGGTCGAGCGGGCCCTGAAGGCGGACTTCGCCTTGATCGCCGCCAAGCACGCCGATTACGACGGCAATCTCGACTATGCGTTGACCGCCCGCAATTTCAATCCGCTGATGGCGATGGCGGCGGCCACGGTGATCGTGGAACCCCAGGAAATCGTGCCGGTCGGTACCCTGACCCCGGACATGGTCGTCACCCCCCATGTGCTGGTCGATCATCTTGTCGGCAAGGAGAAGCGCCATGGATGACAAAAGCCTGATCGCCCGCCGTGTCGCCCTGGAACTCAAGGACGGCATGCTGGCCAATCTCGGTATCGGCCTGCCGACCATGGTCGCCGGCTACCTGCCCGCCGGGGTGACGGTCTCCTTCCAGTCGGAGAACGGCATCATCGGCATGTGTCCGGTCCCCGCCGATGGTCTGGTCAATGCGGATCTGACCGATGCCGGGGGCAGCCCGATCGGCGCCCTTCCCGGAGCGTCGGCCTTCGACAGCGCCTTTTCCTTTGGTCTCATCCGTGGCGGTCATCTCGATGTCACCGTGCTGGGTGGCCTTGAGGTCGACGAGGCGGGGCATCTCGCCAACTGGATGGTGCCGGGCAAGATGGTGCCGGGCATGGGCGGCGCCATGGATCTGGTGACCGGCGCCCGGCGGGTGATCGTCGCCATGACCCACACCGCCAAGGGGGCCGCCAAGATCGTACCCTGCTGCACCCTGCCGCTCACCGCGCTGCGTCGCGTCGATCTGGTGGTCACCGAGCTTGCGGTGATCGAGCCCACCGCCGAAGGGCTGGTGCTGCGCGAGGTGGCGCCGGGCGTTTCCATAGCACAGGTCATCGCCGCGACCTCCGCCCGTCTGATCGTGCCGGAGCATGTGCCGGAAATGGTGCTTTAAATTGGGAGGACTTCTCATGGACGTGGTTATCATCGGAGCGGCCCGGACGCCGATCGGATCCTTCGCCGGAACCTTGGCCACCGTTGCCGCCTCTGAACTGGGGGCCATCGCGGTGGGTGCCGCACTTTCGCGCGCCAAGGTCGATCCGGACGAAGTCTCGGACGTGGTGCTGGGCCATGTGCTCACCGCCGGGCTGGGACAGAATCCCGCCCGTCAGACGGCGCTGGCCGCCGGATTGCCGCAGGAAAGCACGGCGATCACCATCAATCAGGTCTGCGGGTCGGGCTTGCGGGCCGTCGCCTTCGGCGCCCAGGCCATCGCGCTGGGCGACGCCGACATCGTCGTTGCCGGCGGTCAGGAAAGCATGAGCCTTTCCGCCCATGCCCTGCATCTGCGTTCGGGCGTCAAGATGGGGGCGGCCGAAATGGTCGACACGATGATCAAGGACGGCCTGTGGGACGCCTTCAACGATTACCACATGGGCCTGACCGCCGAGAATGTCGCGGCGCGTCACGGCATCTCCCGCGAGGCGCAGGACGCCTTCGCGCTGGCCTCCCAGCAGAAGGCCGCGCAGGCGATGGCGTCGGGCCGGTTCGCCGAGGAGATCGTGCCGGTCACCGTCCGGGGGCGCAAGGGCGACACCGTCGTCGGGACGGACGAGCATCCGAAACCCGCCACCACCCTTGAGGGGTTGGCCAAGCTGCGCCCCGCCTTCAGGAAGGATGGCACGGTGACGGCCGGCAACGCGTCGGGTCTCAACGACGGCGCCGCGGCCCTGGTGCTGACCTCGTCCGCGGCCGCGGCGGCCCGCGGCGTCGAGCCCCTTGCCCGCATCGTTTCCTGGGCGACGGCGGGTGTCGATCCGGCCATTATGGGCACGGGACCGATTCCGGCTTCGCAGAAGGCGCTTGCCAAGGCCGGCTGGACCATCGACGATCTCGACCTGATCGAGGCGAATGAAGCTTTCGCCGCCCAGGCTTTGGCGGTGAACGCCGGTCTGGGATGGGATACGTCCAAGGTCAACGTCAATGGAGGGGCCATCGCCCTCGGTCATCCGATCGGCGCCTCCGGCGCCCGTGTGCTCGTCTCTCTTCTTCATGAGATGGGGAAGCGGAATGCCAAACGTGGCTTGGCCACCCTGTGCATCGGTGGTGGCATGGGAATCGCCGTCTGCGTGGAGAGAAACTGACCGCCGCCGGGCGGTCAAAGCGGGAGTTGGAGCGAAATGGGACTTTTCGAACGGATGAGCATCAAGGCGAAGTTGCTTTTGGTTCTGCTGATTGCGCTTTTCGCCATGATCGCCCTCATCGCCGTTTCCGGTTTCCTGTCGCGCCAGCGCATGATGGAAGACCGCCAGGCGCAGGTCCGCTCAATCGTCGAATCGGCCATTTCCCTGGGTGAGGGCCTGGACAAGGACGTCCAGGCCAAACGCCTGACCCGTGAAGAGGCCGAAGAGCGTTTCCGCGGTATCCTGCACACTCTGCGTTTCAACAACGGGGCGGATTATCTGTTCGCCTACGACCTGAACGCCATTTCCTTCGCCAATGCTTCCAACCCGAAGGCGGTGGGGCAGGACCGCTCGCAGTTGAAGGACGCCAACGGCAAGCTTTTCGTCAAGGAGATCATCGACGTCGTGCGTGCCCGGGGCAGCGGCGTGGTGACCTATTGGTGGCCGAAGCTGGAGGCCAAGGTGGCCTCGCCGAAACTGGTCTTCGCCGCCAAATTCCCGGCCTGGAACCTGGTGATCGGCAGCGGCGTCTATATCGATGACATCGACGACGACTATCAGGATTTCCTGGTCCGGCTGGGTCTGGTCGCGGCCGGCCTCGTTCTGCTGGCCGGGCTGGTCGTGCTGATCATTCGTCGCGATGTCGTCCGTTCGCTGGATTCATTGAGGCAGCGCATGGGGCGCTTGGCCGACGGCGATCTGTCGGTGGATTTCGCCGAGGCCCGCCATTCCCATGAAATCGGCGCCATGGCGAAAGCCGTCGCGGTATTCAAGGAAAACGCCCTGGCCAAGCGGCGCCTGGAGGCCGATCAGGCCGCCATGGCGGAACGGGCGGAAAGCGATAAGCGCGAGGCGATGCAAAAGATCGCCGGAACCTTCGAAGCCTCGGTGGGGGGGATTCTGGGCGATGTCGGCCGGGGTGCCAAGGAATCCGAGGTCAAGGCCAGCCAGATGTCCGACGCCACGCGTCAGACCAAGGACCGTGCCGTCACGGTCGCCGCCGCTATGCAGCAGGCGTCGGCCAATGTGCAGACGGTGGCTTCGGCATCCGAGGAACTGGCCGCCTCGATCCGCGAAATCGGCCAGCAGGTGTCTTCCTCCACCCGGGCGACCTCGGAAGCCGTCGTGCTCGCGCAAAAGGCCAACGAAAAGGTGCAGAGCCTGTCGGATGTCGTCGAGCGGATCGGCTCCATCGTCCAGTTGATCAACGATATCGCCAGCCAGACCAACCTTCTCGCCTTGAACGCCACCATCGAGGCGGCTCGGGCTGGCGAGGCGGGAAAGGGATTTGCCGTGGTGGCGGGCGAGGTCAAGCAATTGGCCAACCAGACCGCCAAGGCGACCAACGACATCGGCGAACAGGTGCGCAATGTGCAGGCGGTGACCAGCGAGGCCGTCGAGGAGATCCAGGGCGTCAATCAGGTGATCCTGCGTCTCGACGAGACTTCCGCCGCCATCGCCGCGGCGGTCGAGGAACAGGGCGCCGCCACCGCCGAGATCTCGCGCAACATTCAGGAGGTTTCGGGCGGCGTCGATCAGGTCTCGGCTCATATCGAGGGAGTGCGCGCGACGGCGGAGGCCAACGGCACGACGGCCGAGGCCATGTTTCAGACCGCCCATCATCTGGCCGTCCAGGCCGATCGCATCAATCAGGAAGTCTCATCCTTCCTGGCCACCATTCGCGGGTGACCCCGCCTCTCTTCCGCTTCAGCGGGCTCAAACGCCGCTCGGGCTCAAGGTCCTGTTGATTCGATAATTTATCAACAGGACCTTGAGCCCGAGCGGCGTTTGAGCCACGGCTGTTCGGCACGGATTTTGTCCCCGATATTCAGGAAAAATTACGCCAGGGTTATCCACCAAAAGTCGTCATGCCCGTGCTTGACACGGGCATCCACGCGCCCGCTTCAAATGACGTCGGCCGATCTATGCAGTCATGGATTGCCGGATCAAGTCCGGCAATGACGGTTTTGGTTGCAGCTATTGCTCAAATGCGAGCAACGCACAAACTGTGCCGGATAGCCGTGGGCGTGACCCGGCGATCCATGGGCCCCCGGATCAAGTCCGGGGGCGACGGAAAATGGCGATGATTCAAGGCGGCCGCCATTCAATGGGGCGGACCACTAGCCGAAGGCAGGAGCCCTCACTGCATGACGATCTTCGGGCCCTTCTTGGCGCTCTGCAGCAACTGCACCTTGTCCCACAGCTTTTCGGCGATGGCCTTGTAGGCCAGGGCCAGCGGGCCGTCCGGCTGGCTGACGACGATCGGACGGCCATCGTCGGACGTGGTGCGGATATCGATGTCGAGGGGCAGTTCGCCCAGGAAATCGGTGGAGAGCCGCACCGCTTCGAACTTGGCGCCGCCATGGCCGAAGATGTGGGCCTCATGGCCGCAGTTTGGGCAGTTGTAGTAGCTCATGTTCTCGATGATGCCGAGAACGGGGACATTGACCTGGCGGAACATGTTGAGGCCCTTGCGGGCATCGAGAAGCGCGATGTCCTGCGGGGTCGAGACGATCACCGCGCCGGTCAGCGGCACGCGCTGGGTCATGGTCAGTTGGGTGTCGCCGGTGCCGGGCGGCATATCGACGATGAGAACGTCGAGTTCGCCCCAGTTCACCTGACGCATCATCTGTTCGAGGGCGCCCATGACCATCGGTCCGCGCCAGACCACCGGCGAGTCCTCGGGCACCAGGAAGCCGATGGACATCACCTTCATGCCATAGGCCTCGACGGCTTCCATGCTCTCGCCGTCCTTGGACACCGGCTGCGCACCAGAAACGCCCAGCATGCGCGGCTGCGAGGGGCCGAAGATGTCGGCGTCGAACATGCCGACCGAAAGTCCCCGGCTTTTCAAGGCGAGCGCCAGATTGACCGCCGTCGTCGACTTGCCGACGCCGCCCTTGCCCGAGGCCACGGCGATGATGGTTTTGACACCCGGCATCAAAGGCTCTTCCTGCCCCGGCGCCGGGCCGCGTCCGCCGTGCCCGCCATGGGCATGACCATGACCGCCGTGTCCGTGGTCATGGTCATGGTCATGGTTGTGACCGTGATCGTGACCGTGGCCGGCGTGCCCGTCGCGTTCGGCGGTGAGAACCACCGATACCGTCAGCACGCCGGGCAGGGCGTCGACGGCCTTTTCCGCCGCCTTGCGCAGCGGTTCGAGGCGGGGTCCCCGTTCGGCGTCGACTTCGATGGCGAAGGAGACATGTCCGCCCTTCAGCGTCAGTCCGGACACCATGCCGAGGCTGACGATGTCCTTTTTCCGATCGGGATCGGCCACCGTGGCCAGTGCCCCTAGGACGTCTTTTTCGGTTACCTCGGCCATTCTCGATTTCTCCAGACTTTCAGTGATCGAACTGCGATGTTGTTGGCCCGCCCGCATTGCGTGATCGGGCAGACTGTCATATAAGGCCCAGTACCTCCGTTGCAAAGCTGAATAAGCATCGGATCCGGGTCAAGGTAATGACGATCCGGGCAATGCCGAAATCGGGAAAGGGAAAATACCATGCCGTGGAACACGCAGGGTGGTGGCGGTGGCGGACCCTGGGGCGGGGGCCAGGGACCATGGGGCCGCGGGTCTGGTGGATCCGGTGGCGGCGGCACGCCCCCCGATCTCGAAGAGCTGTTGCGCAAGAGTCAGGAACGTTTCCGGCAGTTCATGCCTGGCGGCTTCGGCGGCGGGCGCGGCATCGCGCTGGTGGCGCTGGTGGCGCTGGCGCTGTGGGGAGCGACCGGTTTCTATAAGGTCAATCCCGAGGAGGTCGGCGTCGTCCTGCGCTTCGGCCGTTTCGTCGGCCTGACCCAGCCGGGCCTCAATTACCATCTGCCCAGTCCGATCGAGACGGTCATCACGCCGGCGGTGACCCGCATCAACCGGGTCGAGCTCGGCTACCGTTCGGGCGGCGTCGAAAGCCGCCGCGTGGCCGGCCGCAGCGAGACCGCCGAGGAAAGCCTGATGCTGACCGGCGACGAGAACATCATCGACATCAATTTCTCGGTGTTCTGGAAGATCGGCGACCAGCTCAACGATCCCGAAAAGTACCTTTTCAACATCCGCGATCCCGAGGGCACGGTGAAGGTGGTCGCCGAATCGGCGATGCGCGAGATCATCGGCCAGTTGCCGATCCGCGCGCCCCTGTTCGAGAATCGGCAATCCATCGGCGACCGCACCAAGGTCCGCATGCAGGAACTGCTCGATTCCTACGGCGCCGGCATCAAGGTGACGCAGGTTCAGCTTCTGAAGGCCGACCCGCCGCATGAGGTGATCGACGCCTTCAACGACGTGCAGCGGGCCAAGGCCGACCAGGAACGCCTGCGTAACGAGGCCGAAGCCTACCGCAATGACATCATTCCCAGGGCGCGGGGCGATTCCGAGCGGATCATCCAGGACGCGCAGGCCTACCGCGAACAGGTGCTCAATCTGGCGCAGGGCGAGGCCAAGCGCTTCACCTCGGTCTATCTGACCTACAAGGCGGCGCCGGAGGTTACGGCGCGGCGTCTTTACATCGATGCCATCGAGGACGTGCTGAAGGGGGCGACCAAGGTGATGATCGATCCGCAAGCGAAAAGCGTCGTTCCCTATCTGCCGTTGCCGGAACTGGGTAAGGCCAAGCCTTTGGTCACGCCGGCACCGGCCCCGTCCGCCAATCAGGGAGCCAGCCGATGAACCGTACAGCTCTTGGAGTAGCCGGCATCGCCCTGCTGGTGCTGCTGGTCGTCGCCTCGTCCTCGCTGTTCGTCGTCCACCAGGCCGAACAGGCCCTGGTGCTGCGTTTCGGTGCCGTGGCCGATCCGGAAAATCCGATCAAGGGGCCGGGGCTGCACATGAAGAAGCCCTTCATCGAGGACGTGGTTCGCTATGATACCCGTCTGCTCGATGTCGACCCGCCGGCCGAGCAGGTGATCCTGGCCGATCAGAAGCGCATCGAGGTCGATACCTACGCCCGTTTCCGCATTGCCAATCCGTTGCTGTTCTATCAGGCCGTGCGCACGGAGGACGGTGCGCGGGCGCGTATTCGCGAGATCGTCAATAATTCGCTGCGTCAGGTTCTCGGCAATGTCAGCCTGCCCAGCGTGCTGTCGGCGGAACGCGAGCAGATCATGCACGAAATCCAGCAGCAGGTCAGTGAAACGGCCAAATCGCTGGGGGTCGTCGTGGTCGATGTGAGGATCCGCCGGGCCGATTTGCCGCCCGAGACCAGCCAGGCGATTTATCGCCGGATGGAATCCGAGCGTCAGCGTGAAGCCGCCGAGGCCCGCGCCCAAGGCTATGAACGCGCCCAGCAGATCCGGGCGTCGGCCGACCGCGAGCGGACCATCCTGCTGGCCGAGGCGCAACGTCAGGCGCAGATCCTGCGCGGTCAGGGCGACAGCGAGGCCAACAAGGCTTATGCCGAGGCTTTCTCGGCCGATCCCGCCTTCTTCGCCTTTTACCGTTCGCTGACCGCCTATCGCCAGGTGCTGGCCGACGGCAATACCACCTATGTGCTGACGCCCGAGTCCGACTTCTTCAAGTTCTTCCACAATGCGCCGGGTGCCGGCAAACCATGAGGGAACGGGTGGGGAACGGATTGGGTCATCGCCGGGGACTGGACGGATGAGAGATTTTCTGACGGCCGTCGCCCTGGCGCTGACCTTTGAAGGCGTGCTTTACGCCCTGTTCCCCAACGGAATGAAGCGAATGTTGGCTTTGATGCTGACCAGGCCGGATCAGTCCCTGAGATGGGCCGGCCTGATCGCCGCCATCGCCGGAGTGGCCCTGGTGGCCCTCATCCGTCGGGGTGGAATGGCTTGACGGGGCGATCGCTTCACCAGATCATTCGGGCGGCTTGATCGAGCGTTGATAAAACCTAAATAGCATAAGCCTTTATGGCTTGCGTCGTTAAATTCGAGGAGTCAATTCGGTGATCATCAGACGTCCCGTCCGCGCCCTGAGCCGCGCCGTCAGCCGTCCATCCCTGCCGCCCCTCCAATGGCTGCTTACCGGGCTGGTCGCCGTCATGATGATGACGGCGGGAATGGCTGCCAATGCCGCGCCAGCACCGGACAGTTTCGCCGATCTCGCCGAGCGGTTGCTGCCGTCGGTGGTCAACATCTCCACCACCCAGACTTTGAAGAACGCCGACAAGGGGCTCGACATGCCCCAGTTTCCGCCGGGTTCGCCCTTCGAGGACTTCTTCAAGAATTTCATGGATAAGCACGGGGGTGGCAACAATCCCGATGCGGCGCCCCGGCGGGCCACCGCCCTTGGGTCGGGTTTCATCATCGATCCCGCCGGCCTGGTGGTGACCAACAATCACGTCATCGCCGACGCCGACGAGATCACCGCCATCCTCCAGGATGGTCAGGCCTACAAGGCCGAGATCGTCGGTCGGGACACCAAGGCGGATCTCGCCCTGCTGAAGATCAACGCGCCCACCAAGCTTCCGGCGATCAGCTTCGGCAATTCCGATGAAATGCGGGTCGGCGACTGGGTGCTGGCCATCGGCAATCCCTTCGGGATGGCCGGTTCGGTGACCGCCGGCATCATCTCGGCCCGGGCTCGCGATATCAATGCCGGCCCCTATGACGATTTCCTCCAGACCGACGCCGCCATCAACAAAGGCAATTCGGGCGGCCCCCTGCTCAATCTGAAGGGTGAGGTGATCGGCATCAACACCGCGATCTTCTCGCCTTCCGGCGGGTCCATCGGCATCGGTTTCGCCATCCCGGCCAACCTCGCCAAGCCGGTGATCACCGATCTCCAGAAATATGGCAAGGCCCGCCGCGGCTGGTTGGGCGTGCGCATCCAGTCGGTGACGGATGAGATCGCCGAGAGCCTGGGGTTGAAGGAGCAGCGCGGTGCCCTGGTCGCCGATGTCAGCCCCGGTGGTCCGGCGGCCAAGGCCGGGATCAAGAAGGGCGACGTCATCACTCGTTTCGACGGCCGCGATGTCAGCGAAATGCATCGCCTGCCCCGCATCGTCGCCGAAACGCCGATCAACAGGGAGGCCGAGGTCGTCCTCTGGCGCGATGGCAAGAAGCTGACCGTTCGGGCCGTCGTCGGCGAATTGAGCGATGCCGAGGAAACCGAGCAGGCCAAGGCCGCGGAAAAGCCGTCGGCCAAGCAGGATGCCGGTCAGACCGCCATCGCGGGCCTCGGCCTGTCGGTGGCGCCGCTGTCGCCGGCGCTCCGCGAACGTTATGATCTCGGCAATGACGCCAAGGGTGTGGTGGTGACCGAGGTCAAGCCCACCGGCGCCGCCGCCGACAAGGGCGTCCGGCCCGGCGATCTGATCATCGAAGTCTCGCAGGAGGCGGTGAAGTCTCCCGCCGATCTCGCCGCCAAGATCGACGCGGCCCGCAAGTCCGGCCGCAAGTCCGTGCTGCTGCTGGTGCAGAGCGAAGCCGGCGTTCACTTCGTCCCGCTCAAGATCGACGCCACCTCCTCGTCGAAGAAGGACGGCGGACAGTAACCTCCCTCGCCCCGCCTCTCTGGTGGGGCGGGAACCTATTTCCGGCGGGCGTTGGCATCGTCGGTTGTTTCATCCGAAAAAAGAGCGTGGTCCGAGACGATCGGGCCACGCTCTTTTCGTTCCGTTCGCGCGTGCTTGACGTCAGAACGGCGTGCTGAGATGGACGCGCAGCGTGTGATCGGTTTCTCCCTGATTGGAGAAGCTCGTCTCATAGTCGAGGGACAAGGTGGTGGCGGAGATGCGCAGATCGGCCCCGACGCCGAGCAGGGCATGGTTGTGGTTCGACGGCGTGGTGGTCGCGCGGTAGGTGGTGGCGAGATCGGACGCGTAGGACAGGGTGGCGGTGCTGCTTCCCGCGAAGTCGTGGACATATTCGACGCGGCCGCGCGGACCCAGCAAGCCCCAGGCGGTGGAAACGTCATAGCTGCCCGTGAGGCCGAGGGCCGAGGAGACGGTGTCGACAGATTGGCTCGAGAACGCCAGGGCATAGATGCCCCCCGTGCTTTCGGTGAAGCCGTCGAGCCGCGAGAGAGAGGCGTCGAGGCGTCCGTAGGGTGCGATCTTGAGGCCATCGTCGGACCAGGCATGCGAACCGGTGACCGAACCGAAGAGCTGTTGCCCATCGCGGTGGCCCAAGGCGAAATCGGTACTGCTGGCAAGGGCCCGCCGGCTATCGAAGCCGAGGGTTCCTCCCCCGCCGATGATATCGAGATAGGTCGCTTCGAACGGAGTGAATGTGCCATAGAGCGCCGCGGTATAGCCCGCCGCGATATTGCGGCTGTCGGTGCCGCCGATATCGGCCGTCTCGCGGTTATAGCCGAAGGCAATGCCCAGCAGCGTTGTTGGGCTTGGCCGGTAGTCGACGCCGAAGGTGACGCCAAGGGTGGTGTGGGCGTTGCCGAGACGGCTGGAGGTGCTGCCGAGGCGGCCGAAATTGGCGGCGCCGCCGGTCCAAAAGGCCAGGTCGGACGGCTGCCGAAGCTGGTCGATCCACTCGGCGTCGGGACTGGCCGCTGCTTTGGTCTCAGCCTGGAATGATCCGGCCTCGGCGGAGGCTTGCGTCTCCTGCCGCCGATCCTCGGGCAGTCCGTCGTGCGGGTGATGGGAAGACTGATCGCCGAAGCCTAGATGCAGGTTGTTGCTGAAGGTCGCTCCGGTGCGGCCGTGCATTGCTTCAAGACGTCGCTGGACGTTCGAGATCTGCGTCTGTGCGAAACGCTTCGCCGCCTCGACCTGGGCGGTGAGCAGGCCGATCACGGTGGCGTCGGACGATGGATCCTCCGACGGGGCGCCGACCGTGATGAACAGGTTGGCCGCCACCGAGGCGCCCGATGTGCTGGTCAGGGACACGCTGAGATCGGCCAGGCCGCGAAATCCGGCGGCCGGCGTGAAGGTCAGCACGAAGCCCTGGCCCGATGAACTGTCGGCGAAGGCCGGTTTGACGCCGATCATCTCGGCGAGCCAATGCGAGGACGGATCGGCGAGCGAGGCCTGTGTCGTCGTTTGGACGATGGTGACGGTCCCGGCATTGGGCGGCGACAATCCGGCCAATGTCGCGGACTGATAGCTATCGGTCGGCACGATCGAGGTGAGGGTGATCGATTTTGGCGTCTGGGTCGGGGTGGTGAACGAGGCGGCGCCGTTGCGCAGGGTCTGCGCCGCGACATTGACCGTGATCGCCGCGGTCACTGGGGTCGAGCTGCCGAACGTGTTGGCCAATGTGTAGGTGAGGCTGTCCGAACCGGTAAAACCGGCTTGCGGCGTGTAGAGGATCTGCAAGCCGCTGACGGTCGCGGTGCCATGGGCGGGATTGGTGGTCAGCGTCACGCCGGTGAAGGGCGCGCCCTGGGCCGTCGCGGTGGCGACGAGGGCGACCGGCGTATTGGTCGTCGTGGTGACGGTCAACCCTCCCGCCGTGGGGACCGCCAGCGGGGTGACCGTCACGGTGACGGTGGCCGCCGCCGAGGTGCCGCCGGGCCCGCTTGCCTTGTAAGTGAAGCTGTCGGTGCCGAAAAAGTTGGTGGCCGGGGTGTAGAGGACGGTCAGTCCATTGACGGCGGCGGTCCCATGCGTCGGTCCGCTGGCCAGGGCGACGCTGGTGATCGGATTGGCGTCGTTGGCGGTTACCGCGATGCTCACCGCCTGATTGGCGGCGGTGGTTGCCGTGTCGGCCGTTGCGACCGGCGCGGCCTGCCCGATGGTGAGGCTGTAACTTTGGGTTACGGCGAAGGGGCCGCTTCCGGTGCTGCTGTCCTGCGCCCTGACCGTGAAGGAATAGGTGCCTGCGGCGGTGGGCGTTCCCGCGAGGACGCCGGCGGTCGAGAGGGCGAGCCCGGATGGCAGGGCGCCGGCGGAAAGACTGAAACTGTAAGGCGCGGTGCCGCCGGTTGCCGTGAAAGTCTGGCTGTAGGCCGTGGCCACGGTTCCTGCCGCAAGGGAGGTGGGTGACAGCGTGATCGACGGCGCGCCGACCGTGATCGTCACGGTTGCCGCCGCCGAGGTGCCTCCGGGTCCGGTGGCGGTATAGGTGAAGCTGTCGGATCCCGCATAGCCCGATGTCGGCGTATAGGTCACGGTGGTGCCGCTTGCCGCGGCCGTTCCATGACCGGGTCCGGTGACAACGGTGACGGAGGTGGCCGGCCCGCCGGTAATCGCCGCGCTCAAACTGATGGTTGCCGCCGTGTTGTAGGTCGTCGTCACGCTTTTGGCGCCGGCAATTGGGGCCTGGGCGCCGATGGTGATGGCGATCGTGGCGCTGGTGAAGGTTGCCGGACCCGAGCCCGTGCTGCTGTCGGTGCCGCTGACGGTGAAGCTGTAGCTGCCGGCCGTGGTCGGCGTGCCGGAGACAAGGCCGGTTGCGGACAGGCTCAAGCCCGGCGGCAGGGCGCCGCTTGCCACGGTGGTGGAGAAGGAATAGGGCGACTTGCCGCCGCTGGCGGTCAGCGTCTGGCCGTAGGCGGTCGCCACGGTTCCCGCCGCAAGGGTTGTGGGCGAAACGGCGATCGACGGCGCGCCGACCGTGATCGTCACGGCTGCCGCCAACGAGGTGCCTCCCGGTCCGGTGGCGGTGTAGGTGAAGCTGTCCGCGCCGTAATAGCCGGTGGTCGGGGTATAGGTGATGGTCGTGCCGCTGGCCGCCGCCGTTCCATGGCCGGGGGTGGCCGCGATGGCGACCGAGGTGGCGGGCCCGCCGGTGATGACGGAGCCGAGATCGATGGCGGTGGCGGCGCCATAGGCGGCGGCGACGCTTTTCGTGCCGGCCACCGGGGCTTGCGCGGCGATAGTGAGGCTGTAGGCCCGGTCTACGGTGAAGGGGCCGCTTCCGCTGCTGCTGTCCTGCGCCTGGATGGTGAAGGAAAAGGTTCCCGCGGCCGTGGGCGTTCCGAAAAGCGTGCCGCCGGCGGTCAGGGACAGTCCGGCGGGCAGGGCGCCGGCGATCACGCTGTAGCTGTAGGGCGCGGCGCCGCCACTCGCCGAGGCGGACTGGCTGTAGGCGGCAGCCACCGTTCCCGTCGCAAGGCTGGCGGGCGCAAGCGACAGCGTCGGAGCGCCGACGCTGAGCGAGACGGTGGCCGGTGCCGAGGTGCCTCCCGGGCCTGTCGCCGTGTAGGTGAAACTGTCGGAACCCGCATAACCCGTTGCCGGGGTATAGGTGATCGTCGTGCCATTGACCGAGGTGGTGCCATGGCCGGGGCCGGCCGCCACGGCCACGGAGGTGGCCGGGCCGCCGGTGATGACCCCACTGACATCGATGGTCGTCGCCGTGTTGTAGGCGGTCGCGGCGGTTTTGGCGCCGGCCACCGGTGGGCCGTAGATGGTGAGCGAAAGGGTGCCGCTGGTGAAGGAGACGGGGCCGCCGCCGGTGCTGCTGTCGGTGCCGCTGACGGTGAAGCTGTAAGTGCCGGCCGTGGTCGGCGTGCCGGAAAGAACCCCGCCGCTGGAGAGACTTAAGCCCGGCGGCAGCGACCCGCTCGCCACGCTGGTTGCGAAGGAATAGGGCGCCATGCCTCCGCCGGCGATGATGGTTTGGCTATAGGCGGTACCGACCGCCCCGGCGGTGAGGCTGGTCGGCGAGACGGTAATGGTCGGCGGGAGGATGGTGAGCCTCACCGTTGCTAAATTGCTTATGTTGAGATTGCTGTCTTCGCCGTAATAGGTGAAGCTGTCTGATCCGTAATATCCAGCTGTTGGTGTATATGAAATACTATAGTTATTATCTCCAGTAAAATCCAGTGACCCATGTTTTAAGTCTGAATTGTACATTCCGAGTCCTGTGACTGTTCCTCCACTGAATCCAGATAAGAGACTTAATACTGTTGAGGCGTTCCCAGTCGAATTGTATTGCACAGTGAAATTGAGATCGCTGGCGGTCAGCCCGGCCATGGCCGTTGTCGGGAACAAGATGCCCAACCCGAACGAAAGCAGGACGAGCGAAAGGGTCGGGAGAAAACGGATCATCAGTCAAATATCCCCTCATCGGCGCCCGGTCGCCTTGTGCGAGGCGAAAACCGACGGCCCGTCGAAAAAAACGGCGAACAGGTAATTCCAACAAGAGGACGGGGCGGTTAGGAAATGCCCACGCGTAATCGTTTTATTCAGACATAAAGGCCCTATCGCGGGGTCTTGATGCCTGAACTACTATAATTCCAAAGAATGAATGAGACTATCGACCGGCGTTGATAAAGGGATCTTGTCGGCTCTCTTTATGGACTGGCCTTGGCCATCATTCGAACGCCGGGCCGGGATCGTTTTTTCCGTTCACCCTTGGCGTCAGCCGACGAATTCGTCTTCGCGGTAACCCTGGGCGAATAGAAGAGCGGTCAGATCGTTGTAGTCCACACGGGCGCGGGCCTGGGCGGCGACCACCGGCTTGGCATGGAAGGCGACGCCGAGGCCGGCGGCGTCGATCATCTCGAGATCGTTGGCGCCGTCGCCGACGGCAAGACTCAGCGAAAGGGGCAGGCGGCGTTCCCCGGCGATGGCGGTCAGGTTCTGCAATTTGCCGCCGCGGTCGATGATCGGTTCGATGACTCGTCCGGTCAGGCGAGCGTCGGCGATTTCGATGTCATTGCCGATATCACGGTCGAAGCCGCACCGTTCCCGAACCCGCCCGGTGAAAAAGCGAAACCCGCCGGAAACCAGGACGGTATAGGCGCCCGCCGTCTTCATGGTGGCGACAAGGGTCGGCCCGCCCGGCATCATGTCGAGGCGTTGAAACGTTTCCTCGAGACAGGCCGCGGAAAGCCCGGCCAAGCGGCCGACGCGTTCGCGGAAGGCGCCGGCGAAGTCGATCTCGCCGTTCATCGCGCGGGCGGTGATGGCCGAAATCTCGGCCTTCAACCCGGCGAAATCGGCCAATTCATCCAAGGTTTCGCCGACGACCATGGTGCTGTCCATGTCGGCCAGCAGCAGCATCTTCCTGCGATGTTCGGCGGGTTGGGCGATGACGTCGACGGGCCGGCCGGCCAGCAGCCGGCGTGCCGCCGCCTCGGCCTGATCGGGGGCCAGCAGTGTGAAGGGAAGGTCGACGGCCCGGCCTTCGGCCAGCCATCGCGCCGACAGCGTATCGGCTCCCAGATCGGTCAAGGTGGAGCGGATCCGCGTTGTCGCGGCATCGTCCAACCCGCCGTCGGCGTCGATCAGGGTGAGTACGTGATCCATGAAGAGAGCTTCTAGCGGGCCTGTGGGGGCGCTGGCAAGTTACGGTTAATAAGAGGGGGCTCCGGCGGGACGAATCTCCTTACCCGTCGCCGCGAATAAAGAAGGTCTTGGCGCCGCACCCCGGTTGGACTAAGAGACAAGACCCGTCCCCGAGCGATTGGAAGTTAGCCGCCATGTCCGTGCCGTTGCTTCGCCCCTTTCCCGGTCTTCGTCCCGCCGCCGCCCATGCCGCCGAAGTCGCCGCTCCGCCCTATGACGTCCTGACCAGCGACGAGGCCCGCCTTCTCGCGGAGGGAAAGGCCTGGAGCTTCCTGCATATCTCGAAGCCGGAGATCGATCTGCCGGCGGGGACAGACGTCTATTCTCCGGCCGTTTACGCCAAGGCCGCCGAAAATCTGGGCCGTATGGTCGCCGAGGGGGTTCTGCGGCGGGACGGCGCGCCCTGCTTCTATATTTACCGTTTGGAAATGGGCGATCATGTGCAGACCGGCATCGTCGGCGGCGGTTCCGTGGCGGCCTATGACGTCAATCGGATCCGTAAGCACGAATTCACCCGTCCCGACAAGGAGGACGACCGGGTCCGCCAGATCGACGCCTGCAACGCCCAGACCGGCCCGGTTCTTCTGGCCCATCGCAACAGCCCGGCCCTGGCCGGGGTGGTCGCCCGCGTCGTGGCCGGCGCGCCCGCTTATCGGGTGGAGGCCGTCGACGGCAATGTCCATAGCCTGTGGGTGGTCGACGCGGCGGCCGACATCGAAGCCATCGTCGCGGCGTTCGAGGCCATGCCGGCGGTCTATATCGCCGACGGTCATCACCGCTCCGCCGCCGCCTCGCGTGTTGCCGCGGCCCGCCGTGCCGCCGGCGCCGCCGACGATTCGCCCAGCCAGTCCTTCCTGGTGGTGAGCTTCCCCATCGAAGAGATGAAGATCTTCGATTACAACCGCGTGGTCCGCGATCTCAACGGCCTGTCGCGGGATGCCTTCCTCGCCGCGCTGGCCTCGGAATTCACCGTCCTGCCGGTCTCCGGACAGGCCCGGCCCAACGAGCCCCGGACCATCGGGCTCTATCTGCCCGGGCAATGGTATCGCCTGGGTTTGAAAAACGCCGTACCCGCCGATCCCGTGGCCCGCCTCGACGTCAGCCTGCTCACCGACCGCCTGCTGGCGCCGGTGCTGGGCATCCACGATCTGCGCAAGGACAAGCGCATCGATTTCGTCGGGGGCAAGCGCGGGCTGGGCGAATTGGAAAAGCGGGTCGATTCGGGCGAAATGGCGGCGGCCTTCGCCCTGTTCGCCACCCGCATGGAGGATCTGGTCGCGGTGGCCGACGCCGGGCAGGTGATGCCGCCCAAATCCACCTGGTTCGAACCCAAACTCGCCGACGGCATGGTGTCCTATCCATTGGACTGGAGCTGATAAACAACGGCCTTGCAGCCTCTCTTGTTCCCCGTGGTTTCCCAATGGCTTGAAAGGCATTTAACCACCAAGACACCAAGGCACCAAGGCGACGGAGCGCGCCGCAGGCGTTTTCCCGTCCAACCGTCTGTGCTGCGCGAAAGCCTGCGGCGCTGCAACCCGGTCTGCCGTCCGTTCTTTCGGGGAACGCCTTGGTGCCTTGGTGTCTTGGTGGTTGATCAAAAACCGGAGTGCATCCGGCCGATTGCCGAATGTCCACACGCCCTGGCCCACATGGGGCGAGGGGTGACGCGGCCCCTGGGCGGAGCTGAGATGAACAAAGTCGTCGTTATCGCCGGGCCGACCGCGTCGGGAAAGTCGGCCCTGGCCCTCAAGATCGCTGAAACCTTCGATGGAATCGTCATCAATGCCGATTCCATGCAGGTCTATGATGGCTTGCGCGTCCTGACCGCCCAGCCGTCGGCCGAGGACGCGGGGCGGGTGCCGCATCGTCTTTACGGGGTCCTGCCTCCATCGGAAGTCTGCTCGGCCGGGCGGTGGTGCGCTCTGGCGGCCGAGGCTTGCGGAGAGGCCCGGGCGGCGGGACGTCTGCCGGTGGTCGTCGGCGGCACCGGCCTTTATCTCAAGGCGCTGATGGAAGGGCTCTCGCCGGTGCCCGACGTGCCGGACTTGGTTCGGGCCGAGACTCGCGAACGTTTCGCCGTGATGGGGAACGCGGCCTTTCATCGGGCTCTCGCCGAAATCGATCCGGTGATGGCGGCACGACTGCATCCGTCCAACAGCCAGCGGCTGATGCGGGCGTGGGAGGTGAAGATCGCGACCGGCCGTTCGCTGGCCGACTGGCAGGCCGAACCGGCGACGCCGGCGCTCGATGCCCGTTTTTTCACCCTGCTCGTCATGCCGCCGCGCGAGCGTCTTTACGCCCGCTGCGACGCCCGTTTCGCCGCCATGATCGGCCAGGGGGCGCTGGCGGAAGTGCATGCCCTGCTGGAATGCCGCCTCGATCCGGCTCTACCCATTCTGCGGGCGTTGGGCTTCGGCGAACTGGCCGCCCATCTGCGGGGCGAGATGGCGCTGGAGGCGGCCGTGGCGGCGGCGCAACAGGCGACGCGGCGGTATGCCAAGCGTCAGATGACGTGGTTTCGCCACCAGCTGACCGCCGATCAGATTATAGGCGCGCAACTTTCGGAAAGTTTGGAAGATGGAATCTTGCCAATTATTCGTCAGTTTCTGTTGACCGAGACCGAATGAGAGTCTAGCTTGCCGTCTTTGCGGACTTCTCGCGCATGCGAGAGGTCGGTTTGTTCGATGATATGGTCACGTGGCGAAAGGGCCGGATGAGATGAGTACGGAAACGATGACGGGAGCGGAATTAGTCCTCAAAGCGCTGGTCGACCAGGGCGTTGAGGTTATTTTCGGGTATCCCGGCGGCGCCGTACTTCCGCTCTATGACGAGCTTTTCAAGCAGAACCGGCTTCGCCATATCCTGGTCCGCCATGAGCAGGCGGCGGTGCATGCCGCCGAAGGTTATGCGCGGTCCACCGGCAAGGTGGGCGTGGTCCTGGTGACCTCGGGGCCGGGGGCGACCAACGCGGTGACCGGTTTGCTCGACGCCCTGTGCGATTCGGTGCCGCTCGTCTGTCTGACGGGCCAGGTGCCCACCCATCTGATCGGCAACGACGCTTTTCAGGAAGCCGATACCACGGGCATCACCCGGCCCTGTACCAAACACAATTACCTGGTCAAGGACGTTGCCCAGGTCGCCCGTGTCGTGCACGAGGCCTTTTATGTGGCGCGTACCGGCCGGCCCGGCCCGGTGGTGGTCGATCTGCCGAAGGACGTCCTGGTCGGCAAGGGCGAGTATGTCGGCCCGGCCAAGGTCAAGCACAAGAGCTACCGTCCGCAGATCAAGGGCGATCTCAAGGCCATCGAGGAGGCCGTCGCGCTGATCGCCGAGGCCAAGCGCCCGATCTTCTACGTCGGCGGCGGCGTGGTCAATTCGGGGCCGGCGGCCTGCCAGCTTCTCAACCAGTTCGTGAAGATGACCGGCTTTCCCTGTACCCAGACCTTGATGGGTCTGGGCAGCTTCCCCGGGTCCGATCCCTTGTCGCTGGGCATGCTGGGCATGCACGGCACCTACGAGGCCAACCTGGCCATGCATGGCTGCGACGTGATGATCTGCGTCGGCGCCCGTTTCGACGACCGCGTCACCGGGCGTTTGAACGCCTTCTCGCCAAATTCGCGGAAGATCCATATCGATATCGATCCGTCGTCGATCAACAAGAATGTCGTGGTGGATATTCCGATCGTCGGCGATATCGCCTATGTCCTTGAAGACATGATCAAGGTGTGGAAGGCCCGGCAGATTCACGTCGACGGCAAGGCGCTGCGGGCGTGGTGGGCGCAGATCGAGCAGTGGCGGACCAAGGATTGCCTCCACTACACGCAAGGCGGCAAGATCATCAAGCCGCAATACGCCATCCAGCGGCTCTACGAAAAGACCAGGGACCGCGACACCTACATCACCACCGAGGTCGGTCAGCATCAGATGTGGGCGGCGCAGTTCTACAAGTTCGAGACGCCGGGACGGTGGTTGACCTCGGGCGGACTGGGAACCATGGGCTATGGCCTGCCCTCGGCCATGGGTGTGCAGATCGCCCATCCCGACTCGCTGGTCATCGACATCGCCGGCGAGGCCTCGATCCAGATGAACATCCAGGAAATGGCCACCCTGGCGCAATACCGGTTGCCGGTGAAGGTGTTCATCCTCAACAACCAGTATATGGGCATGGTGCGCCAGTGGCAGGAACTGCTGCATGGCGGACGTTATTCGGAAAGCTATTCGGGCTCGCTTCCCGATTTCGTCAAGCTCGCCGACGCCTTCGGCGCCGTGGGCTTGCGCGCCGAGACGGTTGCCGACCTGGACGGCGTCATCGACCAGATGATCGCCATCGACCGGCCGGTGATCGTCGATTGCTGCGTCGATTCTGCGGAAAACTGTTTCCCGATGATTCCGTCGGGGGCGGCGCATAATGAAATGCTGCTCGGACCGAAGGACGAAACGGACAACGCCGTTTCCGAAGACGGCATGATCCTGGTCTGACGGGGGAGTTCGAGGAATGGTTTTGCAACAACAGGAAATCCGCCGTCATACCATCGCCATCCTGGTCGATAACGAGGCGGGCGTGCTGGCGCGGGTCATCGGTCTGTTTTCGGGGCGCGGCTACAATATCGAAAGCCTGACGGTGGCCGAGGTCGATCCGCGCGAACAGCTCTCCAGGATCACCATCGTCACCTCGGGGACCTTGATGGTGATCGAGCAGATCAAGGCCCAGTTGGGCCGGTTGGTTCCCGTCCACAAGGTTTCCGATCTGACCATCGAAGGACCGTCGGTTTCGCGCGAGCTGGCTCTCGTCAAGGTCGCCGGGATCGGCGAAAAGCGTGTGGAATCGTTGCGGATCGCCGACATCTTCCGGGCTCGCGCGGTGGACTCCACCAACGATTCCTTCGTCTTCGAGATCGTCGGGGCGACCGACAAGCTCGACGCCTTCATCCATCTGATGGAGCCGCTGGGATTGGTCGATGTCTCGCGGACGGGCGTCGTCGCCATTGCACGGGGACCCAATCCGATTTAGGAGTCCCACTGGAATTCGTCGTGGCCCGTTCCCGTAGGGGCGGGGCCGCTGTCGTTGATTACCCTGTTTGGCCCTGAGGGCAAGGTGAAGGAAGGACAATAGTATGCGCGTTTATTACGATCGGGATGCCGACGTCAATCTGATCAAGTCGAAGAAGGTTGCCGTCATCGGCTATGGCAGCCAGGGCCACGCCCATGTGCTCAACCTTCGCGATTCGGGTGTCAAGGAGGTGGCCGTGGGCCTGCGCCCCGGTTCGACCAGCATCAAGAAGGCCGAAGGCGAGGGCCTGAAGGTTCTGACACCGGCGGAAGCCGCCAAATGGGCCGATATCGTGATGATCCTGACGCCGGACGAGCTGCAGGCCGATCTCTATGTCAGCGATCTGAAGGACAATCTGAAGCAGGGCGCCGCCCTGGTCTTCGCCCACGGTCTCGCCGTCCATTTCAAGCTGATCGAGCCGCGTCCCGACCTCGACGTCTTCATGATCGCCCCGAAGGGCCCCGGCCACACCGTGCGTGGCGAATATCTGAAGGGCGGCGGGGTTCCCTGCCTGGTCGCCGTGGCGCAGAACGCCTCGGGAAATGGCCTTGAACTGGCGCTTTCCTATGCGTCGGCCATCGGTGGCGGCCGCTCGGGCATCATCGAGACGACCTTCCGCGAGGAATGCGAGACCGATTTGTTCGGCGAGCAGGCCGTTCTCTGCGGCGGTCTCTCCAAGCTGATCAAGACCGGCTTCGAAACCCTGGTGGAAGCCGGTTATGCTCCGGAAATGGCCTATTTCGAATGTCTGCATGAAGTGAAGCTGATCGTCGATCTGATCTACGAGGGCGGCATCGCCAACATGCGTTATTCGATCTCCAACACCGCCGAATACGGCGACTACGTTTCCGGCCCGCGGATCGTCAACGACGAGACCAAGGCCGAGATGAAGCGGGTGTTGGCCGACATTCAGTCCGGTCGCTTCGTGCGCGATTGGATGCTGGAATGCAAGGCCGGTCAGCCCTCCTTCAAGGCCACCCGGCGCATCGAGGGCGAGCATCAGATCGAGGCGGTCGGCGAAAAGCTGCGCGGCATGATGCCGTGGATCGGCAAGAACAAGCTGGTCGACAAGAGCCGCAATTAGAGTATTGAGGCCGCGTCGCTCCGCTCCTCGCAATGACGGCTAGAGCGATTTACGACCACGTTGGGTCACTTACCTTTTCGTCATTGCCGGGCTTGACCCGGCAATCCATGGACCCCCGGATCAAGTCCGGGGGTGACGGAAAAAACGATGATCCAATACGATCGAAAACCGCTCTAATATCTTGATAGTACAATAAAAATAGAGATGCGCGAATCCGACAGGTGTCGGGGGAGAGGGGTCTGTCCCCCCCCCGTTCTCCGCCGGAGATCAGGCCAGGTCGAAGCGATCAAGGTTCATCACCTTGGTCCAGGCCGCCACGAAATCACGCACGAACGCCTGCTGCGAGTCGGCGCTTCCATAGACTTCCGCGATGGCCCGGAGCTGGGAGTTCGAGCCGAAGACGAGATCGACGACGGTGCCCGTCCACTTGAGTTCGCCCGTCGCCCGATCGCGCCCTTCCAGCACGTTTTCGAATGTGGCGGACTTCTGCCAGCGCGTCCCCATGTCGAGCAGGTTCACGAAGAAATCGTTGGTCAATGTCTCCGGACGCTTGGTGAAGACACCGTATTCGGAGTGCCCGACGTTGGTATTCAGGACGCGCAAGCCGCCGACGAGAACCGTCATCTCGGGAGCGGTCAGCGTCAGCAGACTAGCCCGATCCACCAGCAGGTCCGCCGCCGATCCCGGATGGCCTTTCCGGAAGTAGTTGCGGAATCCGTCCGCGATCGGCTCCAGCGCGGCGAACGAGTGCGCATCGGTCTGCTCCTGCGATGCTTCCGTGCGTCCGGGGGTGAAGGGAACCGTCACCGCCTGTCCGGCTTTCTTCGCCGCTTCCTCGATGGCCGCGCCGCCGCCCAGAACGATCAGGTCCGCCAGCGACACCGTCTTCCCGCCGGATTGCGCAGCGTTGAAATCCTTCTGGATCGCCTCCAGCGTTTGTAGAACCTTCGCCAGTTCGGCCGGCTGGTTGACCTCCCAATCCTTTTGCGGCGCGAGGCGGATGCGCGCCCCATTCGCCCCGCCGCGCTTGTCGCTGCCGCGGAATGTCGACGCCGAGGCCCAGGCCGTGGTGACCAGTTCGGCGATGGACAGGCCGGATGCGAGGATTTTCACCTTCAGGGCGGCAATGTCCTGTTCCCCGATCAGCGGATGCTCCACGGCGGGGATGGGGTCTTGCCACAGCAGCGGTTCCTTGGGAACGAGCGGGCCGAGGTAACGGGCGATCGGGCCCATGTCGCGGTGCGTCAGCTTGAACCACGCCCGGGCGAACGCGTCGGCGAACTGATCCGGATTCTCATGGAAACGCCTTGAAATCTTCTCGTAAGCAGGGTCAAACCGCAAGGCGAGGTCGGTGGTCAGCATGGAAGGGGCGTGACGCTTCGACGGGTCGTGCGCATCCGGCACCGAATCGGAGCCCGCGCCATGCTTCGGTTGCCACTGATGCGCGCCGGCCGGGCTTTTGGTCAGTTCCCAGTCATAGCCGAACAGGTTCCAGAAGAAGTTGTTGCTCCACTTCGTCGGCGTCGTGGTCCAGATGACTTCCAGGCCGCTGCCGATCGCGTCCCCCCCCTTGCCGGTGCCGAATGCGCTCTTCCAGCCGAGGCCCTGTTCCTCGATGCCGGCGGCTTCCGGTTCCGGGCCGACCAGCGAGGCATCGCCGGCGCCGTGGGTTTTGCCGAAGGTGTGGCCGCCGGCGATCAGCGCGACGGTCTCCTCGTCGTTCATGGCCATGCGCGCGAAGGTCTCGCGAATGTCCTTGGCGGCGGCGAGCGGATCGGGATTGCCGTTCGGGCCTTCCGGATTCACATAGATCAGGCCCATCTGCACGGCGGCGAGAGGATTCTCGAGGTCGCGCTCGCCGCTGTAGCGCTCGTCCGCCAGCCACTTGCCCTCGGGGCCCCAGTAGATGTCCTCTTCCAGCTCCCAGACGTCCGCGCGCCCGCCGCCGAACCCGAACGTCTTGAATCCCATCGATTCCAGGGCGACGTTGCCGGCGAGAATCATCAGGTCGGCCCAGGAGATTTTCCGGCCGTACTTCTGCTTGACCGGCCAGAGCAGGCGGCGCGCCTTGTCGAGGTTCACGTTGTCCGGCCAGCTGTTGAGCGGCGCGAAGCGCTGCGTGCCGGAGCCGGCGCCGCCGCGGCCGTCGCCGACGCGGTAGGTGCCCGCGCTGTGCCAGGCCATCCGGATGAACAACGGCCCATAATGGCCAAAGTCCGCGGGCCACCAATCCTGCGAGTCCGTCATCAAGGCATGGAGGTCCTTGATGACTGCGTCCAGGTCGAGGCTTTTGAACTCATCGGCGTAATTGAAGTCCTCTCCCATGGGATCGGACAGGGGAGAGTTCTGATTGAGAATCTTCAGGTTCAGCTGATTGGGCCACCAGTCCTGATTCGACTGAGGCCTCCCCCCCGTGCGCTTGTGGGACCCGCCGGTCACCGGGCACTTGCTGTCGTTTTCCATATCGGCTCCATTCGCATTTGGGATTTTTTTAATCCGTTGGTGTCGTCGTCGGAGACAACGTCGAGGCAGCCTAGATTGGGAAAATGATCGATGGAAACGAATAAGATGTGATTTATAAATCGGTTTAATCGATTTATAAGCGGCGCGTCGCGCCCGCCCACCGATTCGAAACGAGGTTCGAATCCCATCATCACACAAAACGCCAACTATCAGTATTGACAATTATTCTTACATACTTCCTATTGATCGCCATCCTATGTAATGCCGGTCGAGAGCACGGGTGGGCAAGAAAGTATGGTCGGACGTCGGACGGAATGAAATCGCACCCTTCCCCCGTATCATGCCCCCTTTGTCGCCACCCTCTGATGCCCGCCCATCGACAATTCGCCTTCCGGTCCCTGTGCTCCGGCGAGCGAAGACGCCACGCGCGAGGCCGCCCTTGGAGCCTGGCGCCCGGTGCGATCGGCATTGACTGAGGCGATCTTGCGAGGATCCCGGCGATGAGCAGGCAGATGGATCAGGACCGAATCGTTATTTTCGATACCACCTTGCGCGACGGCGAACAGTCGCCCGGCGCCTCGATGAATCTCGAGGAAAAACTGGGCGTGGCATCCCTGCTCGAGGAGATGGGCGTCGATGTGATCGAGGCCGGGTTTCCCATCGCCTCCAACGGCGATTTCGAGGCCGTTTCGAAGATCGCCGGCATCGTTACCCGCTCGACCATCTGCGGACTGGCGCGGGCGACCCGCAACGATATCGAGCGCTGTGCCGAAGCCATCCGTCCGGCGCCCCTGAAACGCATCCATACCTTCATTTCGACCTCGCCGCTGCATATGAAATACAAATTGCAGATGGCGCCCGAGCGCGTGCTGGAGGCGGTGACCGAGAGCGTTACCCTGGCCCGCAATCTGGTCGATGACGTCGAATGGTCGGCCGAGGACGGTTCGCGCACCGAACACGATTTCCTTTGCCGCTGCGTCGAGGCCGCGATCGCCGCCGGGGCCCGGACCATCAATATTCCCGATACCGTCGGTTATACCGTGCCCGACGAATATGCCGCCCTCATCGCCATGCTGATCGAGCGCGTGCCCAATATCGACAAGGCCATCCTGTCGGTGCACTGTCACAACGATCTGGGGCTCGCCGTGGCCAATTCCCTGGCCGCCGTCAAGGCCGGCGCCCGGCAGGTGGAATGCACCATCAACGGCCTGGGCGAACGGGCCGGCAACGCGGCCCTGGAAGAAATCGTCATGGGGTTGAAGACCCGTGCCGACCGCCTGCCCTACACCACCGGAATCAAGACGGAATTGATCACCCGGGCGTCCCGGTTGGTGTCGACCATTACCGGTATCTTCGTCCAGCCGAACAAGGCGATCGTCGGCAAGAACGCCTTCGCTCACGAATCCGGCATCCATCAGGACGGAATGCTGAAGAACGCCCAGACCTACGAGATCATGACGCCCGAGTCGGTCGGCCTCAATCAGTCAACCCTGGTGCTGGGCAAGCATTCCGGCCGGGCCGCCTTCAAGGACAAACTGAAGACCCTGGGTTATTCGCTGGGCGATAACGCGATCGAAGACGCCTTTCGCCGGTTCAAGGATCTGGCCGACCGTAAAAAAGACGTATTTGACGAGGATGTTCAGGCGTTGCTCGGGGACGCCGGTGTCGGAACCGTTCAACGGATCCGTTTCCTGTCGCTCGAAGTTCTGTGTGGCTCCAAGCAGCCCCCCTATGCCGATCTGGAACTGGAAATCGATGGTGTGGCGCGGCGCGTCCGGTCGACCGGCGACGGTCCGGTGGATGCGACATTCCACGCCATTCAGGAGCTTTTTCCGCATCCGGCGCGCCTTCAGCTCTACCAGGTGCAGGCCGTGACGCAGGGTACCGACGCGCAGGCGGAAGTCGCCGTAAGGTTGGAAGAGGACGGCAAGACGGTCAGTGGTCAGGGGGCCGATACCGATACCCTGGTGGCGTCGGCCAGAGCTTACGTCAACGCTTTGAACAAATTGTTGGTGAAACGGCAAAAAACCGCTCCGGAAGCCTTGAGGGCCTGATATAAATGCGCCCGTGAAACTTTTCGCGGACAAGGGGGATCGGCCAAACGGTTCGGCGCTGGAAAATGTCGAAAAAGGCAGACGACCGTTATGAAAAGTGTTGTGGTGCCGACATGATGCCGGGTATCACCCATTGCCGCCATGACACTGGCCCAAAGGAATGCGATGCCGGGGGGCGACCTCCGGCATTGTTGCAACGCAAACGCACGGTATTGAGTGAGGCATGATGTTTTCCAGAGTGACTGGGTGGATGTCCGCAGACATGGCGATCGATCTGGGGACCGCCAATACGCTGGTCTATGTTAAGGGACGCGGCATCGTCCTCAATGAACCATCGGTAGTGGCCATCGCCGAGGAGAAGGGCAAGAAGAAGGTGCTGGCGGTCGGCGACGAAGCCAAGATGATGCTGGGTCGAACTCCCGGTTACATCCAGGCCATCCGTCCCTTGCGCGACGGCGTGATCGCCGACTTCGAAGTCGCCGAGGAGATGATCAAGCACTTCATCCGCAAGGTGCACAACCGCCGCAGCTTCGCCAGCCCCCTGGTCATCGTTTGCGTCCCCTCGGGTTCGACCGCCGTGGAACGCCGCGCCATTCAGGAATCGGCAGAAAGCGCCGGCGCCCGCCGTGTCTTTCTGATCGAAGAGCCGATGGCGGCGGCGATCGGCGCCGGTCTTCCGGTCACCGAGCCGACCGGTTCGATGGTGGTCGACATCGGTGGCGGCACCACCGAGGTCGCCGTGCTGTCCCTGGGCGGTATCGTTTATTCGCGGTCCGTGCGCGTCGGCGGCGACAAGATGGATGAGGCGATCATCGCCTACATCCGCCGCAACCATAACCTGCTGGTGGGCGAAGGCTCGGCCGAACGCATCAAGAAGGAAATCGGATCCGCCTGCCCGCCGGAAGACGGCGAGGGCCGGACCATGGAGATCAAGGGCCGCGACCTGATGAACGGCGTGCCGAAGGAATTGATCATTTCCGAACGCCAGATCGCGGAAAGCCTGGCCGAACCGGTCGGCGCCATCATCGAGGCGGTCAAGGTCGCCCTTGAGCATACGGCCCCCGAACTCGCCGCCGACATCGTCGACAAGGGCATCGTTCTGACGGGCGGCGGAGCGCTTCTGTCCAATCTCGATTTCGTACTGCGTCACGCCACCGGCCTGCCGGTGTCGATCGCCGACGATCCGTTGTCCTGCGTGGCGTTGGGCACCGGTCGGGCCTTGGAAGAAATGCCGAAACTGAAAAATGTTCTGACCAGCATGTACTGACCGAAAGCCCGGAAGGGCTTCGGGAGGAGGTAGGGTGTGAAGCAGCATTCGGGAGCGCTGGGACGTCTGGCGACGCTGAGATTGCTCGCTCAACGCTTCACTTTTCTTGCTTTGGCGATGGCATCCTTCGGGCTGATGTTGCTGGGCAAGGCCGATACCGTTCTGGTCGAGCGCCTGCGCCTGGCGGTCAGCGATACGGTGGTGCCCATTCTCGACGTCATGTCCCGTCCGGCCAGCACCATCGCCGAGGTGGTCGGCGCGGTCCGCGAACTGGCGACGCTTCGCGCGGAAAACGTCCGATTGCGCGAGGAGAATGCCAATCTCATGCATTGGCAGACCCTGGCCCGCCAGCTCGATAACGAAAACCGCGCCCTGCGCGGCCAGCTCAATTTCATTCCCGACCCCGATCCGTCCTTCGTCACCACGCGGGTGGTCGGCGATACCGGCGGCGCCTTCGTCCATTCCATGCTGATCAATTCCGGTAGCCGCGAGGGGATCCGCAAGGGACAGGCGGTCATCGCCGGGGAATTCCTGGTGGGCCGCATCGCCGAGGTCGGCCAGAGATCGGCCCGGGTATTGCTGCTGACCGACATCAACAGCCACATTCCGGTGATCCTGGAGAATTCGCGGGCCAAGGCGATCCTGACCGGCGACAATTCGGACCGGCCGCGACTGAGCTATCTGTCGTCCAACACCAATGCCGCGCCGGGTGACCGCGTGGTCAGTTCCGGTCATGGCGGCGCCTTTCCGCCGGGATTGCCGATCGGCGTGGTTTCCTCGGTGCAGGATGGAATCGTCCGGGTCGAACCCTTCGTGCATCGCTATCAGTTGGAGTATGTGACGGTAGTGGATTACGGCTTGGCGGGCATCATGCCGTCGGATCCACCCTCCGAAGGCCGGGAGCGGTGAAGGGAACGCTGCTTCAGCGAATTGATCAATGGTTCCGACATCTGTTGCCGGTGGGGTCGGTTCTGCTGCTGATTTTGATCAATGCGTTGCCGACGAGACTTCCCGGGTTCGCCGCCGTGGTGCCTTTGCTGCCGTTGATCGGCATCTATTACTGGTCGATCTATCGGCCTGATCTGATGCCGCCGGCCTTGGCTTTCGGCCTCGGGCTGCTGAACGACGTCATCGCGGGCCTGCCCCTCGGGGTCTCGTCGCTGATCTATCTTCTGGCGCAGGGGATGACCGCCTCGCAGCGGCGATTTTTCCACGGGAAACCATTTCGTATCGCCTGGTGGGGATTCGGTCTGGTCAGCGCCTGCGCCCTGGCCCTTCAGTGGCTTCTGGTCTCGTTGCTGCTGGGCCATACCCTGGAACCGCGTGCGGTGATGTTCGAATTTCTGATGACCTTGTTTTTCTATCCCTTGCTTAGCTGGTTCTTCGCCCGCATCCAGCTGGCCTTGTTGCGCAGCGTCTGAAACCATGAGCCGTGACAACGATCGCGCCAAGATCATAGGGCGCCGTGCCCTGTTGCTGGGCGGCGGCAAGCTGGCCCTGCTTTCGGCTCTGGTCGGGCGGATGTATTACCTTCAGGTGCTCGAGGCCGATAAATACGCCACCCTGGCCGACGAGAATCGCATCAACCTGCGCCTGCTGCCGCCGCCGCGCGGGCGCATCCTCGATCGCAACGGCGTGCCGATGGCGGTCAATCAGCAGAACTACCGGGTGCTGATCGTCACGGAACAGACGGACGATCTCGACGATACGCTGGATAGTCTGTCCAACATCATTCCCATCAATGACCACGACCGCACGCGCATCGCCCGCGAGGCCAAGCGCCGGCGCAGTTTCGTCCCGGTGACGGTGCGCGAGAACCTGTCCTGGGAGGATGTGGCGCGGATCGAGATCAATACGCCCGATCTGCCCGGCGTGATGATCGATGTCGGGCAAAGCAGGAACTATCCGCTGGAAGGGTTGGGGGCGCATCTGCTGGGGTATGTCTCGGCGGTATCGGAGGCCGATCTGCAGGCCTCGTCCGATCCCTTGCTCGAATTGCCCGGATTCCGCATCGGCAAGGCCGGCATCGAACGGGTCTACGATCTGGCCTTGCGCGGCAAGGGGGGGACCAGCCAGGTCGAGGTCAATGCGGTGGGCCGGACCATCCGCGAGTTGAAGCGCGACGAGGGCGAGCCGGGGCTCGACCTCAACCTCACCATCGACCTCGAACTCCAGCAATTCGCGGCCCAGCGTTTGGGCGACGAAAGCGCTTCCGCCGTGGTGATCGATATCCATACCGGCGACGTCCTGGTCATGGCCTCGACCCCTTCCTTCGATCCCAATGCCTTCAATCGCGGCCTGTCGTCCGAGGAATGGAAGACGCTGATCTCCAATCCGCGGGCGCCGCTGACCAACAAGGCCATCGCCGGCCAATATCCGCCCGGCTCGACGTTCAAGCTGATGACCGCCCTGGCGGCCCTGGAGAGCGGATCGGTGACCGGCGATCAGCGGATTTTGTGCCCGGGCCAGATGAATATCGGCAATATCACACTGCATTGCTGGAAGAAGGGCGGCCACGGATCTCTCGACATGGTCGGCGGGATCAAGAACTCCTGTGACGTCTATTTCTACGAAATCGCCCGGCGCACCGGCTTCGAGCGGATCGCCGAGATGGCCAAGCGCTTCGGCCTCGGTTCGACCCTCGGCCTGGATCTGCCAAGCGAACGGGGAGGGACCATCCCCAACCGCGACTGGAAGCGGGCGACCCTGGGGCAGTCGTGGTATCCCGGCGAAACGCCGATCAACGCCATCGGCCAGGGTTATGTCCAGGCGACGCCCTTGCAGTTGGCGGTGATGACCGCCCGGTTGGCCAATGGCGGCTTCGCCGTCATGCCTCATCTTGCCCGCGACAATATCGAAGGCGTTCACGCCATCGCGCGGCCGGCCCCCAACTGGGCCGATCTTGGCGTTTCCCGACAATCCCTGGCCCTGGTCCGCCGCGGCATGAACGCCGTTTGCAACGAACCGGGCGGCACCGCCTATTCGATTCGCATCAAGGACGAGGGCATGGCCATGTCGGGGAAGACCGGCTCGGCGCAGGTCAAGCGCATTACCATGCGCGAACGCGAAATCGGTATGAAGAAGATGGAGGACATGCCGTGGAAAGACCGCGACCACGCGCTGTTCGTCGCCTATGCGCCGGAGTCCGAGCCGCGTTACGCCTGTTGCGTGGTCGTCGAACACGGCTCGCACGGCGGGTCGGCGGCCGGCCCGGTGGCCCGCGACATCCTGATCGAGGTGCAGAAGCGTTATCTGCAGCGCAATGTCCAGTCCCCCCCCGAGGAGCATCCGGTACCGCAGCAAACCTCGCATCGGCATGATCCGTCCGTGGAGGAGGAGGGGGCGCACAGTCACGACGACGATGAAGACGAGGATCAAGGGAACGGTGATCACGGATGAGAGGCCCGCAGATGCATTTCCGCTTCAGCCGCTCCGAGATGAGCCTGCGCGAGAAGCTCTGGCACGTTAGCTGGTCGTTCGTTCTCCTGGTCACGGTGATTTGCTCGGTCGGCTTCCTGACCCTTTATTCCGCCGCCAACGGCAACGTCGATCCCTGGGCGTCCCGCCAGATCGTGCGCTTTCTCGTCGGATTGGTGGTGATGCTGGCCGTCGCCATGGTCGACATCCGTTTCTGGATGCGCTGGGCTTACGTGCTTTACGCCGTCGCCCTGGTGCTGCTGATCGCCGTGGAGATCCGCGGGTCGGTCGGCATGGGGGCGCAGCGCTGGATCGATCTCGGCTTCATCCAGTTGCAGCCCTCGGAAATCATGAAGATCACCCTGGTGCTGGCGCTTGCCCGCTATTTTCACGGGGCCAGCTATCAGGATGTCGGACGGCCGGTGTTTCTCATTCCGCCGTTGATGATGGTGTTCCTGCCGGTCGGACTGGTGCTGAAGCAACCCGATCTGGGCACGGCGATGATGTTGACGCTGGCCAGCGGCGCCATGTTCTTCCTGGCCGGGGTGCGCGTCTGGAAGTTCGCGCTGATCATTTCGGCGGGTCTGGCGGCGATTCCCGTGGCCTGGAAGTTCATGCGCGAATATCAGCGCCAGCGGATCATCACCTTCCTCAACCCCGAGAACGATCCTTTGGGGGCGGGCTATCATATCTTGCAATCGAAGATCGCCCTGGGGTCGGGGGGGCTGTTCGGCAAGGGCTTCATGCTGGGGACGCAAAGCCATCTCAATTTTCTGCCCGAGAAGCAGACCGACTTCATCTTCACCATGCTGGCCGAGGAATGGGGCATGGTCGGCGGTGTGGTCCTGGTGGCGCTCTACACCCTGATCCTGGTCTACGGCTATGCCATGAGCCTGCGCGCCCGCAGTCAGTTCGCGCGGCTGGTCGGCCTGGGGCTGACCACCACTTTCTTCCTCTACGTCTTCATCAACATCGCCATGGTCATGGGGCTGGTGCCGGTGGTCGGCGTGCCCTTGCCGCTGATTTCCTATGGCGGCACCGCCATGCTGACCCTGCTGTTCGGCTTCGGGTTGATCTTGAGCGTCTATATCCATCGCGATATCCACATCGGCCGGCGCGGGGCCTCGGACGATATTTGACCCGTGGGGTGGGAATGTGGGGTTTTTCCTAAAAAAGCATTCGACAAACCCCCCGGCCTTTGCTAATAACCGGGCCTCCCGGATACGGGCGTGTAGCTCAGTTGGTAGAGCAGCTGACTCTTAATCAGCGGGTCCGGAGTTCGAGCCTCCGCGCGCCCACCAAATTTCGAAGCGCAACCAACGCTTCTCGGAAAAGGCCCGATCGCAAGATCGGGCCTTTTGCGTTTCTAGGTCCCCCCGCAAATCCCCATCTGCGCCCCCGGTGTCCCCCTGTCGGTGCCGAGGATGTTTCATTTTCTGACACATTTCTGTCAGGCACCAATCTCGTTTCGGAATGTTAGCATGGGCCGTGGAACTTTATGGAGCCACGCTATTTGACGGCCGATGGTGGCATTATCAAATTATCTTGGTGGCATCTCGGACGGTTTTTCTGGGCGTTTTGTTTGCCTTTGGAATCGGCGTCGATCGCAGCGGCGGCTTTTGCCGAGAACAATGCGGACGCCTTGGGGGAGCGCCAGGGCCGGAAGGGCGGGGCGGAAGGGCAGATCAGCTTCGACCTTCCCGCTCAGCCGCTGGCCTCGGCCTTGGAGCAGTACAGCGTCGTCTCCGGTTTGCAGGTCGTCTACGACGGCACCTTGGCGGAGGGTCATGAATCGACGCCGGTCAAAGGGAACTTTTCGCCCGAGGTCGCTTTGCGGATTTTGCTTGATGGGACGGGCCTCTCGCCGCGCTACATGGCCACCGATGGCTTCGTGCTGGTTCCCGCCCGGCCGGATCCGGCTGCCGATACGGTGTCGGCGGCGGCCGGCGCGCAATATTACGGTCGGATTCAATCTCGTCTTGAGGGAGCCCTCTGCGCCAACGACCGGACCCGATCCGGGGGATATCGTATCGCTCTCGGTATCTGGATCGCACCGTCCGGAGTCATCACGCGTTCGGCATTGCTTGGCTCGTCCGGGGATACGTCTCTCGATGCGGTGATTGATCGGATGACGCGCGGTTTGGTGATCGGCGCTCCGCCGCCCCCCGGTTTTGCTCAGCCCGTCACACTGCTCGTCACTCCGGAGTTGATGAGGGACTGCCAGGCGGTCCAGGGAGAAGGGGCGCAACCATGACGGAAACACCCTGGACCATGCTGCAGCGTCGCCTGGTGTCGCGTTACGATGATCTGAGGAGGCGTTTGGCGCGGCATCTGGGATCTCCCGAACGCGCCGATGATGCTTTGCAGGACACTTGGCTGCGGTTGGAGCGTGGTGGCGAGATATCTTCGGTACAGAGCCCCGATTCCTATCTTTTTCGCGTTGCCGTCAATATCGCCCGTGATCAGTTGCGCGCCGAGAGCCGGCGTTTGACCACGACCGAGGTCGAGGTTCTGCTCAACATCGCCGACACGGCGCCGGATGCGACGCGCATCCTGGAAGCCCGTTCCGACCTGGAGGCTCTCAAAAGGGTCATGGAGGAATTGCCGGCACGGCAACGGGCGATCCTGGTGGCGGCGCGGCTCGAAAAAATGCCGAGAAGCGATATCGCCCGGCGTTTCGGCGTATCAGTCCGCTTTGTGCAGCGGGAATTGCAGGAGGCTCAGGATTATTGTGCGGCGCGTCTGCGAAATTTGGAGATCCCGCGGTACAGATCGATGCCTCGAGAAACGTCTCTTGTTAAAGAGCCTCTTGAGGTGATCGGTCAGGAACGAACACCGCCAGGAACTGATGAATGATAGATCGTAATATCGACGTGGATCTTTTGGACCGGGAAGCCCACTGCTGGATTACCCGGCTGACGTCTGGCGAGGCGACGCTCGCAGATGCCGAGGCGCTCAAATTGTGGTGCGCTCAAAGTTTGCGCCACGAGGCGGCCTTTGCCGCGGCGACCCGACTATGGCAGGACTTTGGTCCGGTTCTTGAGCAAAGCGATGTCCCGGTTTGGTCGACGCCGCGCCCGCGGATGTCGCGGCGAGCGCTGCTGGGCGGGGCGGGAGCCCTCGCCGCCGCAGCGGGATTTGCGCTGGTTTCCCCGCCATTGGGACTCTGGCCGTCGCTGGGTGAGATGAGAGCCGATTACCGCACCGCGACCGGCGAGCAACGGCACCTGACTCTGGCCGGTGATATCTCGGTTCGCATGAATACACAGACCAGCATCACCGTTCCCGCCGCGGCCGGAGACACTGATCGCGTCTCGGTGATTGGCGGCGAGGTTTCGTTCGCCATGTCGCCCACCTCGGTCCGGCCGTTGATGGTGCAGGCGGGTAAGGGGCGCACGATTGCCACTCAGGCGCGGTTCGAGGTGCGTAATGCCGGGGTGACCGTCTGCGTGACGTGCCTTGATGGTGAAATCCGGGTCGAACAGGGGGGGCAGACAAAGAAAATCGGCCCTGGCCGGCAACTGCGCTATGACGATCGCGGTCTTGGGGAGATCATCGCGGTTGATCCGGTCGAGGCGATATCCTGGCAGGAAGGCGTGCTGCTCTTCCGCTTGACGCCTCTTTCGGACGTGGTCGAGGAAATCAACCGCTACCGGCCGGGCAAAGTGATCCTGATCAATCGGGCGCTGGCGTCAAAGCCCGTCAACGGCCGCTTTCGCATCCAGCGAATCGACGATGTTCTCCTATGGATCGAGCAGGCTTTCAATGCCTCATCCCGATCCTTGCCCGGCGGAATTCTTCTGCTCGGCTGACGGATCCTCGTCCTTGGCCGTGACACGAAAGTGTCACGGCAAATCTTGTACAGATTCGATTCCGGGATGTCGTCTCAGCTATGAGGCGTCGGTCGGGCTCCTTTGCCGGATGCGACCGATGCGCGAGACGACTATCGGGGAAGCGCCATGTTCATTCGCCGGACCTGTCAGGCTATCCGAGGAGGTGAAAAGACCTCTGTCGGCGGGGAGCGTTTCTTGTCTGCGCTGACGGGAGGGCATCGATAAAATCCCGCGACGGCTAAAACAATACATCTCATTATTTTGATATAGATGATGCTTATTGCGAATAAGCGTGTCCGGTTGCGGAGAATGTTCGCAATCGTTATTTACGATTCTTTAATCAAATAAACAATTTTCTCAAAAATTGTCACAAAAGAGTCCCGTTAATTGATGATATCAACAGTGTATATCGTTCATATGACTTCAGTGAATTAGTCTTACGAAAGTTATTATTCCTGCTCATCCACATCCTTGTCGCCGGTCAGTCCGGCTCAAGGGTGGTGTGGCGCGGTGATGTGAAAACGGGGGGTGGGTGACGTGTCATTCGCAAGCCAAGGGGTCGGTTCGTCCGGCGGGAAGAACCGATGAGCCGGTGTATTGATCGCAGAGTGGGCGGCGTCCTGGCTCTGGCAACCCTGACAGTGATGATTTCCTCGGCCCGGGCCGAAGATGGAGCGCCCTCGGCACAGCCATCGCCTCGTCTGGTTGACATCTACGAGTATCGCGTTGAGGGGGCACGGACGCTTCCCGTTGAGGAGGTCGAGGCGGCGGTTTATCCGTTTTTGGGCCCCGGCAAGACGTCGGAGGATGTGGAGCAGGCGCGGGCCGCTTTGGAGAGGACTTACGCGGCGAAGGGCTTCCAGACGGTGGCGGTTTCGATCCCGGCCCGGCAGGTGAAGGACGGGGTGGTCACCCTGGCGGTGACCGAGGGCACGGTGGGGCGTTTGCGGGTCCGGGGCTCGCACTATTACGACATCGACGCGGTGAAGGCGGACGCGCCGTCGCTGACGGAGGGGACGGTTCCGGATTTCAACGCGGTGTCGCGGGACATCGTGGCGTTGAACCAGCTTCCCGACCGCAAGGTGACGCCC
>NZ_PIUM01000011.1 GCF_002845745.1 Telmatospirillum siberiense
GGCCGCCGTCACCGACGACCCCGCAACACTCGTTACCAGGCGGGCGCTACCCCTTACCTGGGCCGGACTTCCACCGGCCGGATCGCGCCAGCTTTCCTGACGCACCGCTCAGCGCGCCAACGCGGCCAAAATCACTTTTGGAAGAACAACTCGCGCGCGTTCACCCGATTGTCCCGCAACCCTCTTGCTGTGACCGGATTTTATTGAAACCGCTTCGCATCTTCGGTGATAAAGTCGCGCTTTATCGATCGACGATATGTGGAGAAGCCTCACCATGGGAGATATCCGGATCAAGGCCGGCCCCTACAGTTTCATCGCCAGCTTCGAAAGCGAGGCGGCACCCAAGACCGTGGCGAAATTCAAGAGCATGCTGCCCTACCGCGAACGGATCATCCATGTCCGCTGGAGCGGCCAGGGGTGCTGGATTCCGCTGGGCGACCTCGATCTGGGCCTCGGTTTCGAAAACGCCACCAGCTATCCGGCGCCCGGACAGATCATCCTCTATCCCGGTGGTGTCAGCGAGACCGAGATCCTGTTGGCTTACGGCAGCGTTTGCTTCGCCAGCCGGGCCGGACAGTTGGCCGGCAACCACTTCCTGTCGATTACCGAGGGGCTGGAAAATCTGATGGCCCTTGGCCAGTTGACCCTTTGGCACGGGGCTCAGGACATTTCCTTCGAATTGCTCTGAACCGCAATACCGGCGAGCCGCTGAAGTGGCTCGCCGGCTTTCATCCTTTCGCCGCCAGCCATCCCCGCCATCCGCCATGCCGGCTGATGTCCGGCGCGTACGTGGCCGCCGACGCCTCGCACAGGAAGCCCATGACCGAACGGCCGTCGGCCAATTGGATATGGCCGATGGAAAGCGGCGAGGGGACTTCGGCGACGAACCCTCCGAAGGCGATTTCGGGGATTTCCCACAATTCCACGGAAATGGCGGAGCCTCCCGACGTCTGGCGGACCAGTCCGGGGCGATGCGGCTCCATGTCGTCGAGCAGGTGCAGTCGATAGAGGGGGGCGGTCCGGGCTTCGCCGAGCAGGCGGCCCCGGCGGCTGACGATCTGGCCGTTGAGCGGCAGGCCGGCCATGTGGGCGCCGACCATCGCGCAGGTGACGAATCCCGGACGATTTTCCGGAAATTTCCCGCTATCCGGGGCTTGTCCGGGGGCGGGGAGGGCATGCCCGGTGGCCCCCATGGGAAGGGCCGCCGCCCGATGCAGGGCGTCCCCGATGGCCAGAAGCTCCGCATCGCTTCCCGCGGGCGCGGACAGAGTAACGCCGAAGGGCAGCCCGTCGCGGCCGAAGCCGGCGGGGACGGCGATGCCCGCCAAATCGAGTAAATTCATGAAGTTGGTGTAAAGGCCCAACTTGCTGTTCAGCGCGATGGGATCGGCCTCGACCGCGTCCACCGTGAAGGTGCCTCCGGCCGTCGGCGTCAGCAGGACGTCGGCGTCGTTCCAGATTTCCGCGCCGGCGCGCCGCAAGCCTTCCAGCCGGTACATGGCCTGGAAGGCGGCATGGGCCGGGATGTCCCGGCCGCCTTCGATGATCCGGCGGACGGTGGGATGACCGGCTTGCGGATGCGCTTCCAGGAACGCGCCGACCGCGGCGTAGCGTTCGGCGACCCAGGGTCCGTCATAGAGCAGCCGCGCCGTTTCGATGAAGGGTGAGAAGTCGATTTCGACGGGATCGCCACCCAGGGCGATCAGCCGTTCGACCGTTTTGGCAAACAGCTCCGGCCAGTCGCCGCCGTCGAAAAACTCCAGCTGCCCGGCCCTGGGAACGGCGAAGCGAAGGCGGCCATGAAACGGCTTCAGGATGGGCGGGGGCAAGGGCAGGGTGTCTCGCGAATAGGCGTCGAGAGGGTCGAAGCCGCCGGCAACCGCCAGGACTTGTGCCGCATCGCCGGCGGTCAGCGCGAAAATGGAGGGGCAGTCCAGCGAGCGGCAGGCCGGAACGACGCCCGCGGCGCTGAGCAGGCCCCGGCTGGGCTTCATGCCAATCAGATTGTTGAAGGCGGCCGGGACCCGTCCCGATCCCGCCGTGTCGGTTCCCAACGCGAACGAAACCAGGGAGGACGCGACGGCCACCGCCGATCCGGAACTCGATCCGCCGGAGATGTAACGGGCATCGAAGGCGCTGCGCGGGGCGCCATAGGGAGAACGGACTCCGACCAGTCCGGTGGCGAATTGATCGAGATTGGTTTTGCCGATCAATAGCGCGCCGGCGTCCTGGAGGCGTCGCACCGCCGTCGCCGTGCGGTCGGCCACATAGGCGAATTCCGGACAGGCGGCGGTGGTCGTCATCCCCGCCACATCGATGTTGTCCTTGACCGCGAAGGGAATGCCGAACAGGGGCAGTTCCTCCGGTTTTCGCCGGTCCAGCGCTTCCGCCTCCGCTTGGAGTTCTCCCGGATCTCGCAAGCTGATCCAAACAGCTTTGTCCGCTCCGGCCTCGATCCTGGCGCGGATCAGTTCGGCCATCTCTCCCGCCTTGAGGCGCCCGTTTCCGTAGGCGGCCCGCAGGGAGGCGATGTCGAGGCTTGTCTTCGGATCCATCATCATCCGCGTTTCCTTATTCGTTTTTCATCTGCGTTTGGCCCGAGGTCTGATGGCCGACATATTCGGCCGAGGCGGCGCTGACCGTCATCACATGTCCGCGCATGGCCAGGGCGGCCGCGTCGGCGTCGCCACGCAGGATCGCCTGGACCACCTGGTCGTGTTCGCCGTGCGAGGAGGTCAGCCGGCCCAGCAAGTTGAACTGCGCGCGCCGGAACGGATTGAGCCTTTTGCGCGTGGCGACCAGCAATTCCTCCAGATAGCTGTTGTGGCTGCCGGCATAGAGCGTGGAATGGAATTCGGAATTATGCTGGGCGTAGGCCTCGCGATCGCCGCGCCGGACCAAGTCCCGCGATGCCAGATGCAGGAGCTCAAGCCCGCGTCGCTCGGCCGGGGTCATCTGCAACGCGGCCAGCCGTGCCGCCGACGCCTCCAACTCGGCCATCACCACGAACATGTCGGCGAGCCGGTCGGCGGCGATGCGGCTGACCACCACGCCCCGGTAGGCCACGCGTTCGGCCAGTCCCATGGCGCATAACTGGCCCAGGGCTTCGCGCACCGGCGTGCGGGAGGTCCCGAAGCGCCGGGCCACCTCGACCTCGTCGAGCTTGACGCCCGGACTGAGGCGGCCGTGGATGATGTCGTCGGCGATCTGACGGGTCACTTCCTCGCCACGGGTCACGCGCCGTTCTTCCTTGGCGGGCGCCTTTGCCGGTCTGTCTTGTTCCGTGACCAAATCCATCCTCTGTCCTCTGCCCTGCTATGGAACGATTGTATGCAATATTACCGGCGGCGCCAGCTTTTCCATGTCTTACAAAAATCGGGCCAAAAACAATAAGTTCGCTATTTTTAAGAGCTTTTATGAGCGTCGTCTGAGAGATGATTCGGTTGGCTGCTCATTCATTATGCATAAAATTTCAACAAAGATTAAAATATATGCATATGTGTCAGGTGTGAATTTTTGAGGAACCCTCGTTCATGCCATAAAATCGTTTTTTAACATAAACTTAATTAATATTTTCGTGATTTGGCACGCGCCTTGCCAGTGTATACATGGCAATGCCATGGGGCATGTTTCCTCCGATCTCCGAACGAGGGGCGGGGAGGGTCGATAGAGGCGGAAGGCAGAATCGCGATGAGCCACGATTTCCAATTATCCCGACGTTCGTTGTTGATGGGCATGGTGGCCGGATCGGCCGGAATGCTGGCCCAGTCGGTACCGTTCGGCCGGGCTTTGGCCGCGTCCGGTCTGACGGTCGGTTTCATCTATGTGGGGCCGCGCGACGATTACGGCTACAACCAGGCCCACGCCCAGGGGGCCGCGGCCCTCAAGTCGCTGCCGGGCATCAAGGTGACCGAGGAAGAGAACGTCGCCGAGACCATTGCCGTCGAAAAGACCATGGAAAGCATGATCAATCTCGATGGGGCGAAACTGATCTTTCCGACCTCCTTCGGCTATTTCGATCCTTTCGTGCTGAAGATGGCCCGGAAATATCCGGATGTGACCTTCATGCATTGTGGTGGCCTCTGGAAGCCGGGGTTGCCGGCCAACGCCCACAGTTATTTCGGTTACATCGACGAGGCTGAATATCTCTCGGGCATCGTCGCCGCCCATGTGTCGAAGAAAAAGAAGCTGGGTTTCGTTGCCGCCAAGCCGATTCCCCAGGTGTTGCGCAATATCAACTCCTTCACCCTGGGGGCACGGTCCGTCGATCCCGCCATCACCACCCAGGTGATCTTTACCGGCGACTGGTCGCTGCCGGTCAAGGAGGCCGAGGCGACCAACAGCCTCGCCGATCAGGGGGTCGATGTCTTCACCTGCCATGTCGACAGCCCGAAGGTGGTGATCGAGACGGCCGAACATCGAGGAGCCTTCACCTGCGGATATCACGCGAGCCAGGCCACGCTGGCGCCGAAGGGTTACCTGACCGGGGCCGAATGGAACTGGGAAAAGGTCTATGCGGGGTTCATCGCCGATATCCTGGCCGGTAAGACCCTGCCCGGCCTGATCCGGGGCGGTCTCAAGGAAGGTACGGTGCGCACCTCGCCCTACGGCGCGGCGGTGCCCGCCGCCGCCCGGTCGCAGGCCGACGCCGTCAAGGCCAAGTTCGAACCGGGCGACTTCGTCATCTACAAGGGGCCGATCAAGGACAACAAGGGGCAGACCGTCATTGCCGGCGGAGTGTCCCAGGGACAGACCGATATCGCGCTCGAAAGCATGAACTATCTGGTCGAAGGCGTCGTCGGCAGCGTGGCTTGAACAGCAAGGCCTCAATGTTGTTCCGTCATTGCCGGGCTTGACCCGGCAATCCATTGGCCCCGGATCGGCTCCGGGGGTGACGGAGGATGGTGGAAGCGTTCGAGTTGGAGGACAGATCGATGGTCGAGGCGGGCGGACGGCGGTTCGAGGCGATGATCGAGGCTTTCCTGCCGCCGGTCTTCGCCGTTTTTTTCAGCATGGCGTTGTTCGGCGCCTTCGTCGCCCTGGCCGGGGTGGACCCGATCGAGGTCTATCGTCTGATGGCCACCGGTGCCTTCGGGTCGTGGTTTTCGGTGCAGAACACCTTGCAGCGGGCGGCGCCATTGCTGCTCACCGCGTTATGCACGGCTCTGCCGGCCCAGATGGGAATGGTGGTGATCGGCGGCGAGGGGGCCCTGGTGGCGGGCGGGCTGGCCGCGGTGGCCTCAGGTCTGGCGCTTTCCGGCCTCGGCCTGCCGGTCCTTCTCGTCCAATTCGCCATGGCCCTGGCCGCCATGGCGGCCGGTGGCGCGGTGATCTGTTTCGCCGGCATGTTGCGCCAGATGAGGGGCGTCAACGAAACCATTTCCAGCCTGCTGCTGACCTATATCGTCATCGCCGTCTTCAAGCAGATCGTCGAAGGCGTCATGCGTGATCCGGCCAGCCTGAACAAACCGGCGACGCGGGCGCTTCCCGACAGCCTGATGCTGGGCATGCTGCCCGGAACCGACGTGCATGTCGGCCTGTTGTTCGGCCTGCTGTTCTGCCTGTTCGGTTATGTGCTGATCTATCACACCACCTTCGGATTCGCCGCCCGCGTCGTCGGGGGCAATCCCCGCGCGGCGCGTCTGGCCGGCCTGCCCGTCGGCCGGCTGGTGCTGATCGTCACCGCCCTGGGGGGCGCGGCCGGAGGCCTGGCCGGAATGGTCGAGGTCGCGGCAATCCAGGGACGGGCCAGCGCCGCCCTGATCGCCGGTTACGGGTTCTCAGGGATTCTGGTCGCGTTCCTGGCCCGGCAGAACCCGTTGGCGGTGATCCCGGTGGCCTTCCTGCTGGGTGGCATCGCGGCCAGCGGAGGGCTTTTGCAGCGCCGGCTCGGCTTGCCCGACGCGACCGTTCTGGTGTTGCAGGGCATCCTGTTCGTCACCCTGCTGGCCAGCGAGACGCTCACCGGGCGCTTCCACCTGCGCCGGCCCACGGCCGAAGTGAAGGAGGCCTGAGATCATGGAAAGCGACGCCCTGGGCTGGTGGGGAGTGCCGCTGGCGGTCATCGCCGGAGCCATTCGCGTCTCCACGCCCTTCTTCTTCGTCAGTCTCGGTGAATGCGTCACTGAACGTAGCGGCCGCATCAACCTCGGATTGGAAGGCACGCTGGTGATGGGGGCGATGAGCGGTTACGGCACCGCCTGCCTCAGCGGCTCGCCATGGCTGGGCATCCTGGCCGCCGGCTGTGCCGGGGGCCTCTTCGGCATCCTTCACGCGTTGTTGTGCAGTCTGCCCCGGGTCAACGACATTGCGCTCGGCATAGCCTTGATGCTGTTCGGCACCGGCCTCGCCTTTTTTCTGGGCAAACCCTTCATCCAGCCGAAGGCGCCCGGCCTTCCCTCCATCGATCTCGGCTGGTGGTCCTCCTTGCCGCAGGTGCGCAGCGCGCTCGAAGTCAATGTGCTGTTTCTCGCAGGCATCGCGGCGGCGCCGCTGCTCGCCTGGGGGTTCCGGAACAGCCGCTGGGGGATGATCGTCCGCATGGTCGGCGATTCCTCCGACGCGGCGCGGGCCATGGGCTATTCGCCAGACCGGGTGCGGCTGCTGGCCACGGCCTTCGGCGGTTTCATGGCCGGCGTCGGCGGCTCGTTCCTGTCGCTTTATTATCCGGGGGCCTGGAGCGAGAGCCTGTCGTCCGGGCAGGGCATTACCGCCGTCGCCCTGGTCATTTTCGCCCGCTGGAATCCCTTGGGGTGCTTCTGGGCCTCGCTCCTGTTCGGCGGTGCCGGCGCCCTGGGGCCGGCGCTGCAGTCGGTGGGCGTCACCGAGGGCTACTATCTGTTCAATGCCGCCCCCTACATGCTGACCCTGCTCATCCTGATCCTGTCCTCGTCGTCCCGCCGCCGTCTGGCCGGCGCGCCGGCCGAACTCAGCGTGACGCGATGAGGCGGCGGGGCCTGCGAATTTCCGAGATCCGAGCTTGCGGGAGACCTTGCCGATGACCGAACATTTCATTGCCGCCGATCCCTACCCCTGGCCGTTCGACGGCGCCTTGCGGCCGGACAACACGACCCTCGTCGTGATCGACATGCAGACCGATTTCTGCGGTGTCGGCGGTTACGTCGACAAGATGGGCTATGACCTTTCCCTGACGCGGGCTCCCATCGGGCCGATCAAGTCCGTCCTCGCCGCCATGCGGGCCAAGGGCTACCACATCATCCATACCCGCGAGGGACATCGTCCGGATCTGTCCGATCTGCCGGCGAACAAGCGCTGGCGCTCGCGGCGCATCGGAGCGGGAATCGGCGATCCCGGTCCCTGCGGACGCATCCTGGTCCGCGGCGAACCGGGATGGGAAATCATCGAGGAGTTGGCCCCCCTTCCCGGCGAGCCGATCATCGACAAGCCCGGCAAGGGATCCTTCTGCGCGACCGACCTCGAACTGATCCTGCGGTGCCGGGGAATCCGCAATATCGTTCTCGCCGGCATCACCACCGACGTCTGCGTGCACACCACCATGCGCGAGGCCAACGATCGCGGCTTTGAATGCCTGCTGCTGGCCGATTGCTGCGGCGCCACCGATCCCGCCAATCACGAACACGCCCTCAAGATGATCAAGATGCAGGGCGGCGTTTTTGGCGCGGTCGCCGGTTCTCGGGCCTTTATCGAGGACTTGCCATGAAAGCCGAACCGGAACCGGCCCCCGCCGTAGCCATGGTCAGCCGGCCCGGCGCGCCCGCGTCCGACTTGGAGGTCGTTGGCCTGACCAAGCGTTTCGGCGCCTTTACCGCCCTCGATTCGGTCGATCTCAGAGTCAGGGCCGGGACGGTGCATGCCCTGCTGGGGGAAAACGGCGCCGGAAAATCCACCCTGGTCAAATGCGTCATGGGCTTTTACCGGGCCGACGAGGGGGCCGTGCTGATCGGTGGCCGCGAGCGGACGATCGACAATCCGCGCGCGGCTCATGCCTTGGGTATCGGCATGGTCTATCAGCATTTCACCCTGGTCCCCTCGATGACCGTTCTGGAAAATCTGGTCATGGGCCGCGCCCACGTTCCGCCGGTCATCGACTGGCAGGCCGAGCGCCGTGCCGTTTCGGCCTTCATGGCCGGGATGCCCTTCACCCTGCCGCTCGATGTGCCGACCGCCTCGCTGGCCGCCGGCGAGAAGCAGAAAGCGGAAATCATCAAGCAGCTCTACCTATCCTGCCGTTTCCTGATTCTCGACGAGCCGACGTCGGTCCTCACCCCGGAGGAGGCCGACGAAATTCTGGGGCTTTTGCGCCGGATGGTGGAGGCGGGGCAACTCAGCGTGCTGATCATCACGCATAAGTTCCGCGAGGTGCTGGCCTTCGCCGACTCCGTCACCGTGCTGCGCCGGGGCCGCGCGGTGGGTGGGGGACGGGTTGCGGATCTGTCCGTCGACGATATGGCCCGTCTGATGATCGGTGATCGCGAGATCGCCGCGCCGGCCGCGCGCAAGGCTCAGGCGCCGGGAGAGGCGCGATTGGAAATCGACGCGCTGACCGCCGATGACGATCATGGCGAACCGGCGGTCAGGGGTGTCTCGCTGCGTGTGGCCTCCGGCGAGATTCTCGGCATCGCCGGCGTGTCGGGGAATGGCCAGAGCGTCTTGGTCGAGGTGCTGGCCGGCCAACGGCGGCCGACAGGGGGGAGCATGCGTCTCGGCGGCGAGGATTATCAGGCCCGGCGGAGCCAGATGCTGCGGCACGGCCTGTCGCTGTTGCCCGAGGAGCCGCTGCGCAATGCTTGCGTCGGGCGGATGAGCGTCGCCGAGAACATGGCTTTCCGGGCCTTCGATCGGCCGCCCATGGCCCGCGCCGGCTGGTGGCTCCGTCAGGCCGGAATCCGGCGGGCGGCGCGCGATCTGATCGCCCGCTATCGGGTGAAAACCTCTTCGCCGGACGCGCCGATCGCCACCTTGTCGGGCGGCAATGTGCAGCGGGCGGTGCTGGCGCGGGAATTGTCGGGTCGGGTCGATGTGCTGGTGGCGGCCAATCCGGTCTTCGGGCTCGATTTCGCCGCCGTCGCCGATATTCATGCCCAGATCGTCGAAGCCCGAAACCGTGGCTGCGCCGTTCTTCTGGTCAGCGAGGACCTGGACGAGCTTCTGGAACTGGCCGATCGCATCCTGGTGATGTTCGACGGCCGCGTCGTCCTCGAAACGCCAGCCTCCCGGGCCGACCGCACCACCATCGGCCGCGCCATGGCGGGGCATCAGGCTCCCGTGATTTGAGAAGGCTTCAGGACATGCCGATCATCGCCGCCCGTCCCTATGATTTCACCTTTCCCGCCCATGGCCTCGGCTTGATCGTCATCGATATGCAGCGCGACTTCCTGGAACCCGGCGGCTTCGGCGAGGCCCTGGGCAATGATGTCGGCCATCTGGCCGCCGCCATCGGCCCGACCGCCCGCCTGCTCGCCGCCTTCCGGGCACGTGGGTTGCCGGTGATCCATACCCGCGAGGCCCATTCGCCCGACCTGTCCGATTGTCCGCCGGCCAAGCTCCGTCGCGGCAGGGGCGCGCTCCATATCGGCGATCCGGGGCCGATGGGACGGATCCTGATCGATGGCGAGGAGGGCAGCGCCATCGTCTCCGAACTGGCTCCGCTGCCGGGCGAAAAGGTCGTCCGCAAACCGGGGAAGGGTGCCTTTCACGCCACCGCCTTGGGCCAGCTTCTGCCGCAATTGGGCATCAGCCATCTGATATTTGCCGGCGTCACCACCGAGGTCTGCGTGCAGACCACCATGCGCGAGGCCAACGACCGGGGTTATGAGTGTCTGCTGGCCGAAGACGCCACCGCCAGCTATTTCCCCGCCTTCAAGCGGGCGACCATCGACATGCTGGTGGCGCAGGATGGCATCGTCGGCTGGGCCGCGTCCGTCCAAGCCATCGAAACCGCTTTGGGAGAACTGTGATGTCACCGCAGCCGATCGTGCTGGCCCAACTCTTCGACAATCCCGCCGCGTGGGAGGGACTGGACTGGACACCCTTCCGCGAGGGGATCGAAGCCGCCTGGCTGCATCGAAGCGAGGACGGCGGTCCGGCGTCGGCCCTGCTGCGCTATCGGCCGGGGGCCGCCGCGCCGCGCCATCGGCATGTCGGCTGGGAACATATCATCATCCTTTCCGGCAGCCAGGGCGATCACCGGGGCACCTACGGGGTGGGGAGCCTCATCGCCAATCCACCGGGAAGCGAACACGACGTCCACAGCCGGGACGGCTGCATCGCCCTGCTGATCTGGGAGAAAACGCCGCAATTCCTGTGATGGGGGGCGCCTTAAGGTTTCTCCCGTTGCCTCTGGTTCCCCAATGGCATGAAAGGATCCCCCTGATATTTTGAACCACCAAGACACCAAGTCACCAAGGCGTCTTTCGGATCCGTTGGCGGCAGCCAATCTGCGCCGCAGGCATTCGCCCGACAAGCCGATGGCAGGACGGGAAAAGGCCAGTGGCACACTCCGCCCCCTTGGTGCCTTGGTGTCTTGGTGGTTCATCAAAAGCCGGAGCGTACCGGAACGATCAAGAGGACGAACGACATCCGGCCAATCGCCAATTGTCCACCGGCCCCAGCATAAGCCCTCGCCCCTTGCGGGAGAGGGCTTATGCTGGGGCCGGTGCCACTTTTCATTCATTCTCAAGTCCCGGCGCGCTCTCCGGGGACGACATCGAAGACGCGAATCCGCCCGGCTCTCAGCGCCTCGACGGCGAGGTTTCTGCCGATGCGTTCGCCGTCGAGCAGACGGATCAGGTCGTCGGCCGCGGCGACGCGCCGGCCGTCCAGGGCGACGATGATATCGCCGGCCAGCAGGCCGCCTTCGGCGGCCGGACTGCCGGTCTCGATGCTGCCCACCATCACGCCGCTCGCCTGTTCGATGCCGGCGGCCAACTGGATCCGCCGGGGGATGGACGCCTGCTGGGCGGCGATGCCGATCGAGGCTCGCCGGACGCGGCCGTGCTGAATGAGCTGCCCCATCACATAGCTGGCAGTGTTCGACGCCACGGCGAAGCAGATGCCCTGGGCGCCCAGGATCATCGCCGTATTGATGCCGATGACTTCTCCGGCCGAGGAAACCAGCGCGCCACCGGAATTGCCGGGATTGAGGGCGGCGTCGGTCTGGATCACATCGTCGATCAGCCGTCCGCTCCTGGCGCGCAGCGAGCGTCCGAGGGCGGAAACCACGCCGGCGGTGACGGTGGTTTCGAAACCCAGCGGATTGCCGATGGCGATGGCGATCTGTCCGCGCCGCAATGTGGCGCTGTCGCCCAGGCGGGCCGCCGGCAGCGTGACCGATTCCTCGACATGGACCAGGGCGAGATCGGTATCGGGGTCGTCGCCGATCAGGCGCGCGGTGACATGCTGGCCGTCCGCCGTCTGCACGGCGAGGCGGGGCGTGCCCTGGGCCACGTGGCTGTTGGTCAGGATCAGTCCGTCCGGCGACAGGATGACGCCGGAACCGGAGCCGGCCGCCCGCCCATCCTTGCGGACGTCGATCTTGACCACCGAGGCGCCGACATGTTCGGCGACGTCGCTGACCACCATCGAATAGGCGTCGAGCAGGCGGGTGTCATTCGGCGCGGCCGGAGCGCCCGCCCGGGAAGAGGGTGAAAATTTCTCGTCCAGAAGAAAGGAAAGGGTGGTGTCGAGCATCGAGCCGCCTCCATAGGCCAAGGAGCAGGACTAAAAAATAGGTCGAAGCGGGGCCGGCGAAAAGGGGGGCTCCAAGGGCCTGGGACGGAATTACCGAACCAGGCCCTTGGAGCCCGAGCGGCGCCTCTCGCCCGCCGACAGCGGAGCGGAGGCGTCAGATCAAACCTTAGGGCGTGGTGCGATTATTTCGCGCCACGCCCTAAGGATGGGGCGCCAGCGCCTCGATGATGCGGCATTCGGCGATGGTGCCGCAGCCGCACTGGCCGATGATCGACGACAACTCGCGACGCAGCGCGGTCAGATCGGCGATCTTCCGGTCGATGTCGGCCAAATGGCCCCGCGCGATGGCATCCACCGCCTCGCAAGAGCGATCCCTCTGGTCCGCCAGCCCGAGGAGATCGCGCACCTGTTCCAGCGAGAATCCGAGGTTGCGGGCCCGTCTGATGAAGCTCAGGCGGCCCAGATGCCAATCATCGTAGCTTCGGTAATTGCCGGCGGTTCGTGCCGGTATCGGCAGAAGACCGATGCGTTCGTAGTAGCGGATGGTTTCCACTTTCGTCTCGGTCGCCCGGCCGAGATCGCCGATCGTCAACTGTCCCAACATGCGCTTGACCCTATAGTGACTACAGGGTGCATATAAGCCGACAACGACCCGATCGCCAGCAGGAAAGGAACATGCCGATGGCCGGTTGTTGCCAACATTGCGCCGGACCGGACGAAAGCGGTGGCCGGGTTTGGCGCCGTGTCCTGTGGATCGCGCTCGTCGTCAACGCTGGCATGTTCGCAGCCGAGATCGTCGCCGGCGTCGCGGCCGGATCGGCGGCCCTGCAGGCCGACGCGCTCGATTTCCTGGGCGATTCCCTGAACTACGCCATCAGTCTGGCGGTGGCCGGTCTTGGACTGACATGGCGGGCTCGCGCGGCGCTGGTCAAGGGGTGGGGGCTGTTGCTGCTGGGCGGTTGGGTCATTCTTTCGACCGTGTGGCATGCCGTCACGGGCTCTTTGCCCGAGGCCGAGGTCATGGGGATCGTCGGCATGCTGGCCTTGGTTGCCAACGGAGCCGTCGCGGTGCTCCTGTTCCGCTTCCGGAGCGGCGACGCGAACATGCGGTCTGTGTGGATTTGCTCGCGTAACGACGCCATCGGCAATATTGCCGTCATGGCCGCCGCCGCCGGCGTGTTCGGTACCGGAACCGGATGGCCGGATGTCGTCGTGGCGGCGATCATGGCGGGCCTGGGCGTCAGTGGCGGCTTTCAGATCGTCCGTCAGGCCCGGGAAGAACTTCGCCGGACGCGAAATGGGGCGATGGAGCCCGTTCTCGCCGAATAGGAGCCTATTCGGACAGCGTCGCGCTCGATATTTCGCCGGCGCTGACCTGCCCGTCGTTGTTGGTGTCCAGACGACCGCTGGCCACGGCGACCAGGGGTGAAACAGCGGCGATCTCGGATTTCGACAGGGTGCCGTTGTGGTTGCTGTCCAAGGCATGGACGGTGTCCAAGGCCAGGATATCGGCGGCGGCGATCTGGTTGGCCGATGGCGCGGATGCACCGGAAGTTACAGAGCCCGTGCTATCGGCCGTCTGATTGGCGATCAGGGTGCTTTGGACCGACGATGAAAGCAGGGGGGCGACAACGCTGCCCGGTTTCGCATCCTGCGCGGAGCCCGTCGCGGCATCTTGCGCCTCGGCCGGGCTTTGATCGGGCCCGTCCGTTTTCTGCGTCCTGGTCAGAATCCGGCTCGAAAGTGATCCGCTCGTGTCGTATCCACGAATGGTTGTCATCAGCCGCTCCCGCGCTTTGATCCTTATCGACATTATACGTCGGCGAGAAAAAATCCGGGCGGTGATTGACCGGGAACGGGCAAGGCGCTTTCCGCCGTACGGGGCCCTTAAGTCACCTGATCGTAAATGTCGTAAAGTTCCGTTTCTTCGCGTTCGAGGCGATGATGGAGCGCCGTCAAGATGGCGTTGGTTTCCTCGATAAATTGTTTGGGCTGGAGCGAAATGGCCGTGGAGCCGGCCCAGCGCATCCTGAAATCGTCAAACGAGGTTTTGAGGCTTCCCATCTCCTGTTTGAACCGCATCGCGGTACTGCGAATCCGGATGTCGCTCAGCGCGATGAGGCGAGGATAGAGAGCGCTATCCTCGATGGCCAAATGAACAGAAATTTTTCCGCCCAATTCTCGCATGATCGTCGCCACCGGTTCGGCATCGGCCTCGATGCGGGATACCATCAACATCTGTTCAATTTTTTTCAGAATCTCGCCAATTTCCTTATGTTGCTTCCTGTAATTTTCGGTCTTGGCAGCCATCGTCACATCTCCATTTCATGGGAGAGGATATCTAGGCCAAAAGTCGTTGTTAGACTTTGACGTTCATCAACTATCGCACTCCCGGCGGAAGGCCATCGGCGCCGCCAGTGCTCGCCTCGGCCACGAAGCAGGCAGGGTTTGCCGAGGGGGTAAATCCTGCTTGAGTGGGGGGCGGAATTGCCGCTCCTACAGTCCTCCCGATCTTGCCGCCGTCATTTATCCAACCCATTGGGACGCAAGGGATTATCCCGTATTTCCCTCGGATAGACCCTTTGCTTTGCAGGTTAAAATGGCAGTGGAATGAATTTTGCTCGGAAAAGACGATTTTCGCGCCGGCGCTTTTGGGCAAAGCGGTATCGCGGAATGTGAATGCAGATAGGCAGGTGGGCAATGTCGATTGCAGGAATGTCCGGGCTGGTCCCGGGCCTGAGCCATGCGGGGGTGACTGGGGCGCAGTCTTCCTCTTCGGGCCGGAATTCATCCGTGGGCGACGTCTTTTCATCCTTTATGAGTGGTCAAACCACCGCCGGCAGCGATTCCCCGTCGGCCGTGGAGTCAACCTCGGCGGTCAGTCCGGCATCTTCCGTGCTTGCCATGGATCCCGGATTCATTGTCGTCACCCCGGAGGACCGGCAGAAATTCGCCGGCGACGTGACACGAGCTCTTCAGGCGGCGGGTGTCGATACCCGCGAGCCGATATCCCTCACCGTCGATAGCGCGGGGGCCGTCAAGGCCGAGGCCGGGACGCCGCAAGCCGAAAAGATCGATGCCGTCTTCGCGCAGAATCCCGCTCTCGGGAACACCTACCAGAAGATCTGCAATTATGATCTGTCCTGCGCCATAGCGCGGTGTTCGATCGCCGAAGGCGAAGCCATGGAGAGGGCCGGCAGTCCCTCGGCGAAAGCATCGGTGTGGAGTCGTTTCAGCGGCGTCGTCAGTGTTCTGAAAGGGGAGGGGGAACAAGAGACGCTGGCCGACGGGCAACTGACGTCGAGCGCCCTTTCCTCCGTCGACGGCCTGCTTGCCTCGGTGGAAGCCGCCGTTCAGCCCAGCGGTTCCCCGTCCAGCGAGATCAGCCGGTGGTGATCGGCATCGACCAGGCCGTGGTCGGTGATCTTCAGATGCGGGATCATCGATAGCGGCAGGAAGGCCAATTGGACGAAAGGCTCTTCGAGCATGCAGCCCATGGAGCGCAGGACGTCGCGCAAGGCGCGCAGGCGCTGTTCGACCTCCTCCGCCGGGCGGTCGCTCATCAGGCCGGCGATCGGCAGGGCCAATTCCTCCAGAACCTCGCCGTCGCGCGCCGCGACGAAACCGCCTTGCAGTTCGATCAGCCGGTTGACCGCCACCGCCATGTCGGCGTCGTTGCTGCCCACCGTGATGATGTTGTGGGCGTCGTGGCCGATGGAGGAGGCGATGGCGCCGTGCCGGATGCCGAAGCCCTTGACGAAACCCCGGCCGACGTTGCCGTTGCGGCCATGACGCTCCAGCACCGCCAGCTTCAGGACGTCGGCGGCCGGATCCGCGTGGCGCAGGCCCTCGCCGTAGGGCAGGTCGAGGGTCAGGTGCTCGGTGATGATCTGATGTTCGATCAGGCCGATTACCGGTCCGCGCGGGCCCTTGCAGGGCGTGCGAAACAGATCCGCGTCGACCGGGGCGCGCTTGATCGAATGGAATCCGACGGGGGGGATGAGCTGGCGCCTGGCGAAGGTTTCGGTATCGACCTGCCGGCCCAGGCGGATGACGCTGTCCACCCGGCAATGCTCAAGATCCGTCAGGAGCACGATGTCGGCCAGGTAGCCGGGCGCCAGCAGGCCACGGTCGGTGAAGCCGAAGCCGCGGGCGGCCGACCATGTGGCGGCGCGGTAGACCGCCTCCAGGGGCGCGCTCTTGGCGATGGCGGTGCGGATCAGGTGGTCGATGTGACCATCCTCGGCGATATGCAAGGGCGTCCGGTCATCGGTGCAGAAGGCCAGGAACGGCGCCCGCGTCATGTCGATCAAACCGGCCAGGGCCTCGACGTCGCGGGTCACGCTGCCGTCGCGGATCAGCACCTGCATGCCCTTGCGGACCTTTTCCAGGGCTTCGTCCGGATGGGTGGCCTCATGGCAGTTGCGCACGCCGCAGGACAGGTAGGCGTTCAGCGGCTTGCCGCCGAGAAGCGGCGAATGGCCGTCGATATGCCAGCCGTCGAAAGCGGCCAGTTTGTCGAGAACGGCATCGTCCTTGGCCAAAACGCCGGGGAAATTCATGAATTCGGCGAGGCCGATGACTTTCGGATGATCGCGGAGCGCCACCAGATCGTCGGCCTCCAGCCGCGCGCCGCTGGTCTCCAGCGCGCCAGCCGGCACGCAGGACGAGAGATTGATCCGCAAATCCATGGCCAGGTGCGGCGCCTGGTCGAGAAAATAACGCAAGCCGGCGACGCCCAGCACATTGGTGATCTCATGGGGGTCGGCGATGGCGGTGGTGGTGCCGCGCGACAGCGCCAGACGGTCGAATTCGTAGGGCTGAACCAGGGTCGATTCGGGATGGACGTGGGTATCGATGAAACCGGGAACGGCATAAAGGTCACTGCCGTCGATCTCCTGGCGTCCCCGGTAATCGAGGTCGTAGGTGCCGACGATCCGGTCGTCGCAGATGGCGATGTCGGTGCGGACGACTTCTCCCGTCGCGATATTCAGCATTCGGACGTTCTTGATCACCAGATCGGCCTCGGCGCGGCCCAACGCCTGATCGATCCGCCGGCCCAATCCCGCCTTGATGTCGGTTCTGCTTTTCGTCACGACGTCTGTTCCACTCTCTGATGCTGGCATTTGCCTTGTATATAGGTTGCCCGCACCGCGCGGTCGTCTCCCATCGTCATCAATATGAACAGTTCCTCCTCCAGATCGCCGTTGCAGGCCTCGTGACGGTGGCGCATGGCCGGGGTGGCCTTGACGTCGAGAATGGTCAGATCGGCCGTGCGGCCCACCTCCAGACTGCCGATTTCGCCTTCCATTCCAAGAGCTTCCGCATTGCCGCGGGTCGCCTGGTGAAAGGCTGTGAGGGCCGGCAGCGACTGGCATTGAAGCTGCAAGACCTTGTAGGCCTCTCCCATGGTGCGCAGCAACGAATAGCTGGTGCCGCCTCCGACGTCGGTGGCCAGCGAAAGGCGGACGGGGCGGCGCGGATCGGCGAGCTTGGCCCAATCGAACAGCCCGCTGCCGATAAAAAGGTTCGATGTCGGGCAGAAAGCCGCGACCGAGCCGCTTTCGGACAGCCGTTGAATCTCGCCTTCGTTCAGATGAAGGCAATGTCCGAACAGCGAGCGCGGGCCCAGCAGTCCGAAACGGTCGTAGACGTCGGTATAGGAGCGGCTTCCCGGAAACAGGCGGCGAACTTCGGCGATCTCGGCGAGGTTTTCCGACAAATGGGTCTGTAAGTAAACATCGGGATAGTCGTTCAGCAGGCTGCCGGCGGCTTGCAGCTGGGCCTCGCTCGAGGTGATGGCGAAGCGCGGCGTGACGGCGTAGCGCTGGCGGCTTTTGCCATGCCAGCGCTCGATCAGCGCCTTGCTGTCCCGGTAACTGCTGTTCGCCGTGTCGCGCAGGGCGACGGGCGCGTTGCGGTCCATCATGGCCTTGCCGGCGATCATCGCCGTGCCCCGGCGCGCCGATTCGGCGAAAATCGCTTCCACCGACTGGGGATGCACCGAGCCGTAGATCATTGCGGTCGTCGTTCCGTTGCGCAGCAGCTCATCGAAAAAGAAGCGCGCATTGATTTCCGCCAGTCCCGCATCGGCATATTTCTGCTCGGCGACGAAAGTGTATTTCTCAAGCCAGTCGAGAAGTTGCGCACCGTAGGAGGCGATGACCTGGGTCTGCGGAAAGTGGATATGGGTATCGATGAATCCGGGCAGGATCAAACCGTCCGGATAATGTTCGACGGTGGTGTCGGGCGGCAGGCGCGGCATCACCTCATCGGCGGGACCGACGGCGGCGATGCGGCCGTCGCGGATCAGCAGCAACCCGTCGTCCAGGTAACGATAACTGTCCCGGTCGCCGAGCCCGGCGGGGGTCTTGGTGAAGGTGAGCAGTCGGCCCCGGATGGCGGTGACGGACGGGGCTGTGAAGAAATTGGCCATCGGGACCTTGACTCTCCTGGCTGGGAGCGAAGACAGCGGCGCCGGCCTTCGTGCCGGCGCCGCTCAAGCAGATATGGTGGTAAAGGGGCGGCGTCGGAACGCCGCCCCGTTCGTCGGACTCAGCTCTCGACGCCCTGGACGTACCAGTTCATCTTCAGCATGTCTTCATCGCTGGCCTTCTTGCCATCGGCGTAGACCACCTCGCCCTTCTGGTTCTTGATCGGACCGGTGAAGGGATGGACCGCGCCGCTGGTGATGTCGGCCTTCAGCTTGTCGGCGGAGGCCTTCACGTCGGCCGGCATGGCGGCGTTGTAGGGGGCCAGCCCGACCAGGCCTTCCTTGAAGCCCCACCAGATGTCGGTGGAGGTCCATTTGCCGTCCAAGGCCTTCTGCACGCGGTCGATGTAATAGCCTTCCCACTGGTCGACCACGGCGGTCAGATGGGCCTTCGGCGCATAGGCCGACATGTCCTGCGCCTGTCCGAAGGCGTAGACGCCGCGGCTTTCGGCGACCTGCAGCGGGGCTGCGCTGTCGGTGTGCTGGCAGAGAATGTCGGCGCCCTTGTCGATCAGGGCCTTGGCCGCGTCGCTCTCCTTGCCGGGATCGTACCAGGTGTTGGCCCAGATGACCTTGGTCTTGAAGTTCGGGTTGTGCTTCTGGGCGGCCAGGGTGAAGGCGTTGATGCCCATGACCACTTCCGGGATCGGGAAGGAGGCGACATAACCGGCGACGCCGGCCTTGCTCATCCGGCCGGCGATATCGCCCAGCACGGCGCGGCCCTCGTAGAAGCGGGCGTTGTAGATGGCCAGGTTGTCGGCCCGCTTGAAGCCGGTCGCATGTTCGAACTTGAGCTTGGGGAACTGCTTGGCGACCTTGAGCGTCGCTTCCATGAAGCCGAAGGAGGTCGAGAAGATCAACTGATTGCCCGACGTCGCCAACTGGCGGATGACGCGCTCACAGTCCGGGCCTTCGGGAACGTTTTCGACGAAGGTCACCTTGACCTTGTCGCCGAAATGGGCCTCCACCGCGCGGCGGCCGACGTCATGGGCGAAGGTGTAGCCGTGATCGCCGATCGGGCCGGTATAGACGAAGGCGACGGCCAGCGGATCGGCGGCCAGGGCGCGGCCCGGGCGGCCCAGAACGGCCGTTCCGGCGGCGGCGGCGGAACCGGCCAGGAATGTGCGGCGGGTAACGGTAATCGTCATGAAGATCCCCTTTTATCAGTCAGTGAAGGTCGAAGCGCTCTTGGTGTCACACAGACGGGCGGAATGGTTTTCCGAGATCCGCCGGTGCGTTGAAACGGCCCCGCCAGGGCCCCGCCGAGATGATGGTCAAAACGGCGATGGTCGCGAGATAGGGGGCCATGGAAAAGACTTGCGCCGGTAAATGGAAGGCGCCTTGGGCGTGCAATTGCAGGATGGTCACGCCGCCGAACAGATAGGCGCCGGCGAGAACCCGCCACGGACGCCAGGATCCGAAGACGACCAGGGCGAGCGCGATCCAGCCGCGCCCCGAGGTCATCCCCTCCATCCACATGGGCGTGTAGGACAGCGACAGGAAGGCGCCGCCCAGGCCGGCGGCGGCTCCGCCGAACAAAGTGGCCAGATAGCGAACACGGATCACCGGCAGGCCCAGGGAATGGGCCGACGCCGCCGATTCGCCGATGGCGCGCAGCATCATGCCGGGGCGGGTGCGCTTGAGAAACCAGGCGACGCCCCCCGTCAGGATCACCGACAGATAGACCAGGGCATCCTGGCCGAACAGCACCGGCCCGATGACCGGCAGTTCGGAAAGACCGGCCAGGTGAAGCTTGGGCAGGGCGGGAACCGGCTGTCCGACGAAGCCCGATCCCAAAAGGGCCGACAGGCCGATGCCGAAAATGGTGAGGGCCAGTCCCGTGGCCACCTGATTGGCCATCAGGGTCAGGGTGAGAACGGCGAAGGCCAGCGCCATGACAGCGCCAGCCGCCGCCGCCGCGACAATGCCGAGGATCGGACTGCCGGTGGTCAGGGTGACGGCGAAGCCGGCCACCGCTCCCATCAGCATCATGCCTTCGACCCCCAGGTTGAGCACACCCGAGCGTTCGACCACCAGCTCGCCGGCCGCGACGAACAGCAGGGGGGTCGACGCGCTGATGACGGCGGCGGAAATATTGACGATGGACTCGGCGATCATGACGGGCTCGCCTCCCGGCGGGTCGCGGCCAGGCGGATACGATAGCGTGACAGGAAGTCGCAAGCCAATAGGTAGAACAATAACATTCCCTGGAAAACTCCGGTTGCCGCCTGCGGCAGGCGATCCTCGACCTGGGCGATTTCTCCTCCGTTGTAGGAGATCGCCATCAGGAAACCCGACGCGATGATGCCCAGGGGATGCAGCCGGCCCAGAAAGGCGACGATGATGGCGGTGAACCCATAGCCGGGGGTGAGATGCGGCACCAACTGACCGATCGGTCCGGCTATTTCGAAAGTGCCGGCCAGGCCGGCCAGGCCGCCGCTCAGGAGCAGCGAGAACCACACGGTGCGGTTTCGGCTGAATCCGGCGAAGCGGGCGGCGGCCGGGGCCAGCCCGACGACCTTGATCTGGAAGCCGATCACCGTGCGGGCCATCATCATCCAGGCGGCGACGGCGACGGCCAGGGTGACCAGGATGCCCAGATGCATGCGGGTCCCGTCCAGGATCAGCGGCAACAGGGCCGAATCGGAGAACATGCGGGTTTGCGGAAAATTGAAACCCATCGGATCGCGCCAGGGACCGTAGACCAGAATGCCCAGGGCCAGCGTCGCCACATAGGTCAGCATCAGGCTGGTCAGGATCTCGCTGACTTCGTAGCGGGTTTTGAGGAAGGCGGGAATGGCGGCGTAAAGCATGCCGCCCAGAATGCCGGCCAGACACATCAGCGGCAGGATCCACAGGCCGCTTTCACCCCAGAAGGCGAGCGCGACGCCACCGGCGCCGACGGCGCCCAGGGTCAACTGTCCTTCGGCGCCGATGTTCCAGACGTTGGCCCTGAAACCGATGGCCAAGCCGCTGGCGATGAGGACCAGCGGTCCGGCTTTGACGCAGAGTTCCGACCAGCCATAGAAGGTCAGCGTCGGCGAGATCAGGAAATGGTAAAGCGTCTTGGCCGGTGCCAGGCCGAGAAAAAGAAACAGGAAATAGCCGCTCAGCACCGTGAGGCCGACGGCCAGGACCGGTGTCGCGTAGATGACCCTGCGCGATGCTTCCTGGCGCGGTTCCACCTTAACCCACATGTTTTGAACTCCCGCGGTCGGCGGCTTCGCCTTCCATGCCGTGCAGGCCCCCCATCAGAAGGCCGATCTGTTCGACCGAGGCCTCGGCCGTGGCGATGGACGGCGACAGGGTCCCCAGGTTGATCACCGCCAGACGGTCGGTGACCACCAGCAATTCGTCGAGATCCTGCGAAACGACGACGATCGCCGTGCCGTTTTGCGCCAGCTTGAACAGCGCCTGGTGAATGGTCGCGGCGGCGCCGGCATCGACGCCCCAGGTCGGCTGGGCGATGATCAGAACCTCGGGGCTTTGCAGGACTTCGCGGCCGACGATGAACTTCTGCAGATTGCCGCCCGACAGGGTCGCTGCATTGGCCGACGGTCCCGCCGCCTTCACCGCGAATTCGTCGATGACGCGCTGGGCGTAGTCTTGGGCCTCCGTGGGCTGGATGAAGCCCTGGCGGGCCAGGCCCAGGCGGTTGCGGGCCGTCAGAAGGGTATTGGCGGCCAGGCTCATCTCGGGCACGGAAGCGTGCCCGCTTCGTTCCTCGGGGACCGAGCACAGGCCGTGCATGCGACGTTGTTCGGCACCTAGATGGCCGATGGCCTTGCCGTCGAGACGGATCGTCGACGGGCGGTGCAGGGTCGTTTCGCCGGCCAGCGCCTGGGTCAGTTCGTTCTGCCCGTTGCCGGCGACCCCGGCGATGCCGAAGATCTCGCCGGCCCCGACCTCGAAGGAGATCCCCTTGAGGTCGATCCCGAAGGCAAGGGTGCTGGGCACGGTAAGGTTTTCCACGATCAATCGTGGCTCGGCGCTGACGGATCCGGCCCGGCGGACCAGTTGCTTCAGCTCGGATCCGATCATCAACTGCGCCATGCCGCGCGCCGTTTCCACCGCCGGATCGCATTCGCCGACCACCCGGCCGCCCCGCAGGACCGTGGCGTGGTGACAGAGGTCTTTGATCTCCTGGAGCTTGTGCGAAATATAGAGGATCGAGCAGCCCTCGTCGGATAACTGGCGAAGCGTGACGAACAGCCGTTCGACCTCCTGCGGGGTCAACACCGACGTCGGTTCGTCCATGATCAGCAGCTTGGGATTTTGCAGCAGGCAGCGGACGATTTCGACGCGCTGGCGTTCACCCACCGAAAGCGTGTGAATCTCGCGGGACGGATCGAGCGGCAGGCCGTATTTGCGCGACACCGTGACGATGCGGTCGGCCAGTTCCTTGAGGTCGGGGGCGTTGTCGATGCCAAGCGCGATGTTTTCCAGCACCGTCATCGCCTCGAACAGCGAGAAATGCTGAAAGACCATCCCGATGCCCTGGCCGCGCGCCTGATGGGGGCTGTCGATGGTCACCGGGCGGCCGTCCCAGAGGATCTGGCCTTCGTCGGCCTGCAGCACGCCATAGATGATCTTGACCAGCGTGCTCTTGCCGGCGCCGTTTTCTCCCAGCAGGGCATGAACCTGCCCGGGAGCCACCGAAAAACTGATGTGGTCGTTGGCGACCACGCTTTGAAACCGCTTGCTGATGTCCCGAAGCGCGAGGCGAGGTGCCCGCTGTTCTTCATCCACGATGACCGCTCCTCAACAATTCCCCGCCTCTTTATTAATCTTCCGGCCGTATCGGGACCGTTTCCCAGGGGCGGCGGCTCTTCCGGACGATCGTCCGGCGGGGCCGCCGTCGCCCAAACGCGGTCGAAACGCCTGCGAATTTCATGCCAGAAACGACGCCGCGAACCGGGCCAGTCGCGCGGAGCCCAAAATTAGGCGATCAGTGACGGGCTCTGCCAGCAGAAAAAATAGGGAAATGTCGCCTTCGGCCATCGCCCGCCGAAGTTGGCCCCTCATAAGGCCCGTGCCAGGCGGGCGGCGTTGCGGCGGTGGCGTTCGAGCAGTTCCGCCAGATCGAGACCGGGAATCCGGCCCCCGGTCACGATCCAGCGTCCGGCGGCCATGACATGGTCGGCACGATGGGCACCGCAGAGCACCAGGGCGGCCAGAGGATCGCCACGGCCGGCGAAGCGCAGCTCGTCCAATTTGAAGAGGGCGATGTCGGCGGCTTTTCCGACGGCGAGGGTGCCGAGGTCGGGGCGCCCGATGCAGGCCGCCGATCCGGCCGTCGCGTAGCGCAGCGCGTCCTTGTGGCTGATGCGCTCGGCCCCGTTCGCCAGGCGTTGCAGCAGAAAAGCGGCGCGCACCTCCTGGATCAGGTTGGAGCTGTCGGCCGAGGCCGAGCCATCGACGCCGAGGCCGACCGGCGAGCCGGCCCGTTCCAGGGCGGGCGCCGGGCAGATGCCGGAAGCCAGGACCTGATTGCTGCTGGGACAATGGCAGATGCCGGTCCCCGCCTTGCCGAGGCGGGTGATTTCCGCCTCGGTGAAATGGATGCCATGGGCCAGCCAGACCTTGTCCGACAGCCAGCCGCAATCCTCCAGATAATCGAGAGGGCGACAGCCGAACGAGGCCAGGCAGAAGGCGTTCTCGTCCTCGGTCTCGGCCAGGTGGGTATGAAGGCGGACGCCGTGCTTTTCCGCCAGAATGGCGGTTTCCTTCATCAGCCGACCGGTCACCGAAAAGGGGGAGCAGGGGGCTAAGGCGATCTGGATCATGGCGCCGTCACCTGTTTGGTGATGGCGGCCGATCAGCCGTTCGCTGTCGGCCAGGATGGTGTCCTCGTCCTGTACGACGCTGTCGGGCGGCAGCCCGCCGTCCTTGACCGAGAGATTCATCGATCCCCGGGTGAATACGGCCCGCAGACCCAGTTTTTTCGCTTCCTCGACTTCGATATCGATGGCGTGGTCGAGGCCCTTCGGGAAGACGTAATGGTGATCGGCGGCCGTGGTGCATCCCGAAAGCATCAGTTCGGCCATCGCCACCTGCACGGCGGAGCGCAGGGCGGCCTCGTCCAGTCCCGCCCACACCGGATAGAGGGCTTCCAGCCAGGGAAACAGCTTCTTGTCCAGTGCTGCCGGGAAGGACCGGGTCAGGGTTTGGTAGAAATGATGATGGGTATTGATCAGGCCCGGCAGAACGACATGGCGATCGGCCGGGAAGACCTGGTCGATAACGCCTTCCGGCTCTTTTCCCGCGGCGACGAGGGCGCTGATCCGGCCATCCTCGATCACCAGACCACGTTCCGCGCCGTCCGCCAGGACCGCCAGCGGATCCTTGATCCAAAGTTTCATCCGTGCTCGTCCCGTCGTTTGTGTTTGGTCGCCTGGATTTATGACCTGTTGCGGAGGAAAGGTGAACCACCAAGACACCAAGGCGTTTCGGGAAATGTCGGGAGACTGTTTGCTTGTAAGCGCCGCGGGCATTCGCCTCCATGCCCATCACCGAAGCGATGCCGGAAAGGTCTAATGCCTGCGGCGCTCTCGTCCCCTTGGTGCCTTGGTGTCTTGGTGGTTCAAAATATCCAAGGGGGCCAAGCCCGGCAAACGGGACCGGGATTCAAATTTTTATGGGCGACGGTGCGCCGGTCACGTGATAATGGACCCGAAAATTTCGAAAGATGGAAGTTATGAACGCCAACGAACGCTACCCCAATCTGCATGTCCTGGGCCATCCGTTGATTCTGCACAAGCTCACCCACATGCGCGATCTGAACACCTCGACCAAGACTTTCCGCCAGCTTCTGCGGGAAATCTCGCTGCTCATGGGTTATGAGATCACCCGCAATCTGCCGCTGATCTATCAGCCGGTGCAGACGCCGTTGACCACGTTCGACGCGCCGGTGATTTCCGGCAAGAAGCTCGCCGTGGTGCCGATCCTGAGGGCCGGTGTCGGGATGGCCGAAGGTCTGCTCGAACTGCTGCCGTCGGCGCGGGTCGGTCATATCGGCGTCTATCGTGACCACGATACCCATCGTCCCGTCGAATATCTTGTGAAGTTGCCCGAACCCGAGGGACGCCTGTTCATTCTCACCGATCCCATGCTGGCCACCGGCTACAGCGCCGTTCACGCCGTCGATGTCCTGCTGCGGGCCGGCGTCACGGCCAACAATATCCATTTCCTCGCCCTGGTCGCCGCGCCCGAGGGTATCGATGTGTTCTTCCAGCATCATCCCGACGTTCCGGTCTATGTGGCGGCGGTCGATGATCATCTGAACGAGAACGCCTACATCGTTCCCGGCCTCGGCGACGCCGGCGATCGGCTGTTCGGCACGAAGTGAATTTGCTCAAGATTTGAGCATCTCTATTTGATGGTATTTATTAAAAAACAATAGGTTGCCGTGATTCCCCCCGGTTCCTGGCGTTGGGCCGGGGAGGTTGCCTTGCGAATGGGCATGATGCCGCCGCAAAAGTCGGCAATTTGGTCAAAAATTGTCCGATGAGTCAGCTTTTGACTTTTTGGACAATTTTTGAGTCAAGGCTTTCCGGCTCTGGCATGACCCTTGATAGACATTCTCTACGACTGCCCGTGATTTTTGGCTTCTTGTCGAGAAGGGTTTGCCGATGACAGCCGCCGCCCACAACGGCCCGCAAGGGCTGGACGACGATCTGGTGCCACCGTTGAACGCCTTGCAGGCGATGGCGGAAAGCAGCCGTTGCCTCTATTGTTACGACCCCGCCTGCGTCAATGCCTGTCCCACCGGGATCGATATCCCCGGCTTCATCCACCGTATCAATGACGGCAATGTCGTTGGCGCTGCCAAGACCATCCTGTCGGCCAACATCATGGGCGGAACCTGCGCGCGGGTCTGTCCCACCGAAATTCTTTGCGAACAGGCTTGCGTGCGCAATGCTGGCGAACAGCGCCCGGTATCCATCGGGCGCCTGCAGCGTTTCGCCACCGACGCGCTGATGGCGCGGGGGGGCGGGCATCCCTTCGCCCGCGCTCCGGGAAGCGGTAAGCGGGTGGCGGTGGTCGGCGCCGGTCCGTCGGGACTGGCCTGCGCGCATCGCCTGAGCATGCTGGGCCATGCCGTCAATATTTTCGAGGCCAAGGCCAAGCCCGGCGGGCTCAATGAGTATGGTCTCGCCGCCTACAAGATGACAGGCGACTTCGCCCAGCGCGAAGTCGCCTTTATTTTGGGTATCGGCGGGATCGACATCCATTACGGCAAACGTCTCGGCGACGACTTGCAACTCGGCGCGCTGTCTGGCGATTACGACGCCGTCTTTCTGGCGATCGGCCTTGCTGCTGGCCGGCCGTTGGGGGTCGAGGGAAGCGATCTCGCCGGTGTGATGGAGGCGCTGAGCTTCATCGAGGCTTTGCGTCAGGGAAGGGCGCCGGCGGTGGCCGGCCGGGTCGTGGTGATCGGTGGTGGCAACACCGCCGTCGATGCCGCCATCCAGTCCCACTGCCTTGGCGCGGAAGATGTGGTCATGGCCTATCGGCGCGGCATCGCCCAGATGGGCGCCACCACCTGGGAACAGCAATTGGCGCGGATCAGCGGCGTGGCTATCAAACCCTGGCTGGCGCCGAAACGCATTCTGGGGTCCGGCGGCAAGGTGACCGGCGTGGTCTTCGAGCGCACCCGCCTGGTCGACGGTCGCTTGCAGGGCACTGGAACGGACGTCGAGTTGTCGGCCGATCTGGTGCTGAGCGCCGTCGGGCAGGAACTGCGGGAAGGCGAACTGGCCGGGATTCCCGTGACGGAGGGGCGGATCGGCATCGATGCCGATTATCAGACCGCGCGTCCGGGCGTCTTCGCCGGTGGTGACTGCGTGAAAAGCGGGCTGGATCTGACCGTGCAGGCCGTCGAGGACGGCAAGCGGGCGGCTCTGGCCATCGACCGTTTCATCCGGAAGGGGGTAAGCCATGGCCGATCTGCGTAGCCGCATCGCGGGAATTTCCTCGCCGAACCCCTTCTGGCTGGCTTCGGCGCCGCCGACAGACAAGGCCTATAACGTCGTCCGCGCCTTCCAGGCCGGTTGGGGCGGCGTGGTCTGGAAGACCCTGGGGGAGGATCCTCCAGTCATCAACGTCAGTTCGCGCTACGGCGCGCTGTTGGACGGCAACCGCGAACTGCTGGGCTTCAACAATATCGAACTGATCACCGATCGTCCCCTGGCGCTCAATCTGCAAGAGATCACCCAGGTCAAGAAGGATTGGCCGGACCGTGCCCTGGTGGTCTCGCTGATGGCCAGGATGGAGGAGAGCGCCTGGGTCGGGCTGGTGAAGCGGATCGAGGAGACGGGGGCGGACGGTCTCGAACTCAATCTCGGCTGTCCGCATGGCATGTGCGAACGCGGCATGGGCTCGGCGATCGGGCAGGTGCCCGAGATGGTCGAGCAGGTGACCCGCTGGGTTCGCGCCTCCACCCGGATGCCCCTGATCGTCAAGTTGACCCCCAACGTCACCAATATCCTGTGGCCGGCCGAGGCCGCCCGGCGGGGCGGGGCCGACGCCGTGTCGCTGATCAATACCGTCAATTCCATCGCCAGCGTCGATCTCGACCTGATGGCGCCGACGCCCACCGTCGACGGCAAGGGCACGCACGGCGGCTATTGCGGTCCGGCGGTCAAGCCGATCGCGCTCAACATGGTGGCCGAGATCGGGCGCAACCATGTCACCGCCGATCTGCCGATTTCCGGCATCGGGGGAATCGGCAGCTGGCGCGATGCCGCCGAGTTCCTGGCCTTGGGCGCGGCCAATGTGCAGGTGTGCACCGCCGCGATGGTGCATGGATTCCGCATCGTTGGGCCGATGATCGACGGTCTGTCCCAATGGATGGACGACAAGGGCTACGGTCGCATCGACGATTTCGCCGGGGCGGCGCTGGGCAACGTGGTCGACTGGAATTCGCTCAACATGAATTTCTCGACCAAGGCGGTGATCGATCCGGACCTGTGCATCGACTGCGGACGCTGCCACATCGTCTGCGAGGACACCTCGCACCAGGCCATCCGTATCGAAGCCAACGGCGGAAAACGGGTCTTCCGGGTGGTGGACGAGGACTGCGTCGGCTGCAACCTCTGTTCCCACGTCTGCCCGGTCCCGCAGTGCATCACCATGCGGCCGGAGGCCAACGGCAAGCCCTATATGAACTGGACGCAGGATCCCCGGAATCCTTTGCGGGCGGCTCAGGGGTAGGAGGTTTTTGGAGCACAGATGAACACAGATGGACACAGATAAGCGAGATGAGATCTTCAATCGCGGCAATGAAATTGTTCATGCCAGAGTATTGGGGTATTTTCCTCATAATTTGATATTCTGTATATTTTTATAATTATATATCTGCGCCTATCTGTGTTCATCTGTGCTAAATATTTATTTTAACTTGTTGCTCATGTCCGGTGACGGCGAGAACTACTCTTTATCTGAAAAGGAGAGCCTTCGATGACGGTTCAGGCGAATAAAAGGGTCAACGGTCAGCGCCTGTGGGACAGTCTGATGCAGATGGCCAAGCACGGCGAAACGCCGAAGGGCGGTGTCTGCCGGTTGGCCCTGACCGATGTCGACAAGGCCGGCCGCGACCTGTTCGTCGCCTGGTGCGAACAGGCGGGCCTGAGCATCACCATCGACAAGATCGGCAACATCTTCGCCCGCCGGCCGGGCAAGAACAACGATCTGGCGCCGGTGATCATGGGCAGTCATCTGGACAGCCAGCCGACGGGCGGCAAGTTCGACGGCGTTTATGGCGTATTGGCCGGGCTCGAGGTGATCCGCAGTCTGAACGACATGAACTATCAGACCGAGGCTCCGGTCGAGGTCGCCGTCTGGACCAACGAGGAGGGGTCCCGCTTCGCTCCGGCCATGGTCGCCTCGGGCGTCTTCGCCGGGGTCTTCGATCTCGACTACGGCCTGTCGCGGGCCGATCTCGACGGCAAGACCATGGGCGAGGAATTGGCCCGCATCGGTTACGCGGGAACGGCCGACGTCGGCAAGCGCAAGGTGGGCGCCTATTTCGAGGCCCACATCGAACAGGGGCCGATCCTGGAGGCCGAGAACAAGACCGTCGGCGTGGTCACCGACGCGCAGGGCCAGCGCTGGTACGAAATCACCTTCACCGGGCAGGAGGCCCATGCCGGCCCGACGCCGATGCCGCGCCGCAAGGACGCCTTGCTGGGGGCCGCCCGCGTGGTGGCGGAAGTCAATCGAATCGGCTTGAAATACCAGCCTTACGCCTGCGCGACCGTCGGTTTGATGCAGATCCATCCCAATTCACGCAACGTCATCCCGGGGCGCGTCTTCTTCACCGTCGATTTCCGCCATCCCGACGACGCCATCCTGGCCGCCATGGATGCCGAATTGCGCGAGGCGACGGCGAAGATCGCCGCCGAGATCGGCCTTGAGAACGACTTCACGCAGATCTGGTATTACGCCCCGATCAAGTTCGACGAGACCTGTGTTGCCGCCGTACGCAAGGGGGTTGAGGATCTTGGCTACTCCCATCGCGATATGGTGGCGGGCGCCGGGCACGACGCCTGTTATCTGTCGCAAGTGGCGCCGACCTCGATGGTTTTCATTCCCTGCATCGACGGGATCAGCCATAACGAAATCGAGATGGCGACGCCCGAATGGGTCGAAGCCGGATGCAACGTGTTGTTGCAGGCGGTGGTCGCCAAGGCCAACACGATTACGGTCAAGGCGACCGACTGAGTTGGAAGGTCGCCGGACCATGGGAGATGTTGTGCGCAAATTGCATGTGGTCCCGAACGACGGTGGTGGTGCCGGTCGCGTCCGGCGCGCCAATCTGGCTCAAATCCTCAAGGCTGCGGAACAGGTTTTCGCCGAAACCGGCTTCACCGGCGCCACCATGGCCGAGATCGCCGACAAGGCGGACCTGCCCAAAGCCAATCTGCATTACTACTTCGGCACCAAGGAAGAGCTGTACCGGGCGGTGCTCGATAACATCCTCGTTATCTGGCAGAACACGGTTTCCTCGATCCTGCCCGAGGCCGATCCCGCCCAGGCGATTGCCGATTACGTGCGTTCGAAGATGGAGGTCGCAAGGACGCGTCCTTATGCCTCCAAGGTCTTCGCCAATGAAATCATCCGGGGGGCGGGCTTGATCGAAGGCTTCCTTTCGAATGACCTCAAGAATCAAGTCGAAGAAAAATCCGCCATTTTAGAACGCTGGATGGCGGAAGGGCGGATGGCTCGCCTCGACCCGAAGAACCTTTTCTTCATGATCTGGGCGATGACTCAGCATTACGCCGATTTCGACGCTCAGATCCGGCTGGTTCTTGGTAAGCGGCAATTGAGCCGCAAGGACTTTTCGCATTTCACCGAGGAGGTGGTTCGGGCGGTGCTGCGCATCGCCGGACTGGAGCCGCCTGAAGATTAGCTTGAAGACCAAGGAGGATCCTGCCATGGGAGTGCTGGTTCGCGGTGGTCGTGTGGTCAATGCCGACCGCACGTTTCGCGCCGACGTCTACTGTGACGACGGATTGATTCAGGCGGTCGGCGAGGGGCTGGAGGTGCCGCAAGGCACCGAGGTCGTCGATGCCGGCGGCGCCTTCGTCATGCCGGGAGGCATCGACCCGCACACCCATATGGAACTGCCCTTCATGGGGACGGTGGCCACCGAGGATTTCTACAGCGGCACCGCCGCCGGATTTGCCGGCGGAACGACGATGATCATCGACTTCGTCATTCCCAATCCACAGCAGCGTCTGCTCGACGCCTATCGCCAATGGCGCGGCTGGGCGGAAAAGGCCGCCGGCGACTATTCCTTCCACGTTGCCGTGACCTGGTGGGATGACAGCGTTCATGCCGACATGGGCACGCTGGTCACCCAATGCGGGGTGAACAGCTTCAAGCATTTCATGGCCTATAAGAACGCCATCATGGCCGACGACGAAGTGCTGGTGAACAGCTTCAGCCGAGCCCTGGAACTGGGGGCCATTCCCACCGTGCATGCGGAGAACGGCGAACTGGTCTTCCAGTTGCAAAAGAAGCTGTTGGCCAAGGGCATCGCCGGCCCCGAAGGCCATCCCCTGTCGCGGCCGGCGGCGGTCGAGGGCGAGGCGGCGAACCGCGCCATCCAGATCGCCAACGTCCTGGGCGTGCCCGTCTATATCGTCCATGTCTCGTGCAAGGACTCGCTGGACGCCATCACGCGGGCCCGCAATGCCGGTCAGCGCGTCTATGGTGAAGTCCTGGCCGGTCATCTGGTGGTCGACGACAGCGTCTATCGCCATCCCGATTTCGATTTCGCCGCCGCCCATGTGATGAGCCCGCCCTTCCGCCCGAAGGAGCATCAAGAGGCCCTGTGGCACGGATTGCAGTCGGGCAATCTGCAGACCACGGCCACCGACCATTGCTGTTTCTGTACCGAGCAGAAAGCCATGGGGAAGGGCGATTTTTCGAAGATTCCCAACGGAACCGGCGGGGTCGAGGACCGCATGACGGTGCTCTGGCATCATGGGGTCAACAGCGGGCGCCTGACCATGAACGAGTTCGTCGCCGCCACCTCGGCCAACGCGGCGAAGATCTTCAATCTCTATCCGCGCAAGGGGCTGGTCGCCGTCGGCTCCGATGCCGATCTGGTGGTGTGGGATCCCAAGGCCTCCAAGACCATTTCGGCCAAGACCCAGCATCAGAAGGTCGATCTCAACATCTTCGAAGGCATGGCTGTCGAGGGTCTGGCGGTCACGACCATCAGTCAGGGCCGGATCGTCTACGACAAGGGGGATTTGCGCGCCGTCAAGGGGGCGGGGCGTTACATCGACCGCCCTGCCTTCCCGACGGTCTATGAGGCGGTGAGGAAGACCGCCGAACGGACCGCGCCGAAGGCGGTGGAACGGTAGGGCTTATACCAACACGCGGTGATCGGAACCGATCACCGAGCCCTCAATTGCCGGGCGGGTTTCTCCGAAACCGTTGCTTGGCCATGCTCGGCCTTCAGCCCGCCAGCGGCGTCGTTTTGCTAAGGCTTCGCGCCAACGATGGCGCTGGCCCTCAACGGGCACTAAGCCGAGCGGCGTTTCTCGCCCGCCGTAGCGGAGCGCAGGCGTCATCTGGAATCTTAGGGTTTGGACGATAGTTTCGCGACAAGCTCTTAAGGGGTCAGTCGGGCGCGCGAGGCGAGCCTATGAACTGAGACAGGGCGAGGTCATCGAAACCACGACTTGTCCCGCTGGACGGCGGAGGGCTTCTCATCCGGCCGATCCCGGGGTTGTCTCACCCAACAATCGTCAAGCCCGTGCCTGATGTGAGTCATTCGCACGCAAGGGTGTCTTTGAGTTTCCGTGTATCAACTAAAAGTTATATTTGGTGAATACAGGCGAAACGAGTCTGTGAAAGAATTAGTATCAATTTGTATTAAAAATTTAAATATATTTACAATTAATTTTATTATTAATGTTGACGATTTTTCATCATGATTCTATATCAATTATCGTTGACTGATAGAATTCGCGGGTTCCGAGGGGATGTGGTCGGATAGTCTTTCTATCTTGCGCATTACACGATGCGTGAGCTTGAGCGGATTGTTCCCGCTTGGCCGGCCTCGAAGCCCGAGGATTTCTTCGCTCCGATATGTCTCATGGTCCGGGGAATAGCCGTCAATCCGCGGAAAATTCGTATTTCGAATCGAAAGGGCATCGGCCTTTCGCGCGGTTCGCTTGTCTTTGACGTGATTTTATTGGGAGGGTGACGGGTGTTTTCCAAGGGAATCGATATCGTATTAAAAAAATATGGAATGGAATTTCTGAGGCCGCTTTCCGTCTTCGCGGCCTGTTTTTTTGTGTTCGGTCAAGCGGTGGCCCACGTGAATACCGGCGACCAGGATCTGCCATTGCGGGCACTTGGTTATGAGGATGGTGTAATCCTCAGTCCGAAAAATAAAAGCATTACTCTATTTTTTCCGGTGGAAAATTGGCGCTCGAAGCCTCGGCGCGTCGACATCCGGCTTGATGTCGAATTTTCATCGCTTTTGGATAACTATTCCTCGCTCACGGTCCTCGCCGGGAACGTTCCCGTCGCGACCATCGCCAAATCCAATGGGACAAGTCAGCGCGTATCCGTTCCCCTTCCGGCCAATATCATCACCGGCCCCTATCTCAGGGTGACGCTGGCCGGGGACGCCGCTTTGTCCAGGGTCAATTGCTTTGACAGTTTTCGTGAAAGCGCCTGGATTGTCGTTCATCCCGGCAGTTCCCTCCACCTGACGGACTATGCGCTCTCCATTTCACCCCTGCCATGGGATGTCTGGAACTCGTTGACCGGGACCGTCCGTCTGGGGTTGCCGGCGAGGCCGTCTTCCGATGAATACGCGGCCGGACTGCGTGTCGCCGCCGACATGGTGCGCCGAGGGCGGCAAATCGCCATCGTCGACGCGGCGTCGGACGATGCCGACATTGTCATCGATGGATCTGACCCAGCTCAACCCCGCCTTCGCCAATCACCGAAAAGGCCCGATTCCCAGTTGGTCATCGCCAGCGAGGCGCAGGCGCGCGCTCTTACTGTTTCCAGTGAATTTTTCGCGGGCTCGGAACCCCCGCCCATCTTCACCGTTACCCAGTCCCCGCCACTGGATGGAGACCGGATTTCATTGGAAAGACTGGGATTGACGACCGAGACGCGGACATTCTCGAGCAGTACCCGTATCGATATTCCGTTGGATATGATGGTCATGCCGCGAGGCAAGATCCCCACCGAGCTGGTGCTGTTCGGGCAGGGATCCGTCCTGCCCAAGAACGAACTGATCATCCTTGACTATCTTGTCAATGATACATTGGTCAAAAGCGAGGAGATGTCCGACGCGATTCTTCTTAACGGGCTGACTCTGCCCATTCCCCGGGAAATGCTGCACCGAAACAACCGGATCAGTCTCGAAGTCCGCCGGTTGTCGTCGAAATCCGCGTGTCAAAGCGAGGAGCCCGGCCTTTTCCAGATCCGGAAAGGCAGTTACTTCGCCATTTCGAAGCAGGATTGGCAAGGGAACGACATCGTCGATTGGGTGGTCAATCGCGATTCCTCGCTCAATGTCGTGCTTTCCGGATCCCCGACCGTTGACCGGGCCAGCGTACCCCTTGTCGCGCGCTTGATCGCCGACGGCGTGTCTCCCTCGTCGGCGATTCAGGTGGCATTCGCCGATCAGGCGCGACCCTTGGGCGAAAAGTTCATTTATGTCGGCGACAAGGTGCCGCCAGGGGCGCTTCGTTTCCCGGTCAGCCTTGACCGGGGCAGGGTCGCATTCACCCTTGGGCTGACGGGAGAAGCGATTTCCTTTACGCCTGGTGGTCGCCTTACCCTCGTCCAGCGTGGGAAAAAGCAGGCTTACGACGGCCTGTGGGTCTATCCAGGGAGTTCCGAAAGCATGTCCGGCACGCAGGCTTTGGGAGGGGCCGGTGACATCGGCCTATACTCCGGTATCGCCTCGCCGCGTGCCCTGCAATCCAGCCAGCGCGAGTTTTCCATCGAGTACGCCCAGGCGGAAGACCTCGCCGCCTTTTTGAATCGATATCGGGTCATCCTCCTGATTGGCGCATGGCTCACGCTCACCGTTATCATCCTCTATTTGGTGCTGCGGTCGCGCCGGTCCGGCGCGGCGAGAAAGTCATGATTCGGACTTCGGCGGTTTGCTCATCGCTGCTGATCGTGTCCGCCGGGACCGCCTGGGCCAACCCTTGGACTTTGGAAGAAGGTCATGGTCAGGCGATCGTCACCACGGCCGCCTATTTTTCGGACTTCGGCTATAAGGGGGGCGGGGGGCGGACGTCGTCTGATTTCTACCGCAAGGTGGGGGTGGAGCCGTTCGTCGAGTATGGATTGGCCGATGCCTACACCCTCGGAGCCAAAGCCTCCATTCAAACGGTCACCGTTCAGCGGACCGGCGGGGGAACTGGCCAAAGTGATGGCGTTTCCGACCTTGAGCTGTGGGCGCGGTCCCGGCTTTGGCGGGATGATCGGCAGGTCTGGTCATTCCAGTTTTGGACGGGGCTTCCCACTGGCGATAGCCACTTGGCGTCCGCATCCCTGGGGCATGACCGGTTGAGCATGGAACCGCGCATCCTCTACGGCCAGTCCATACCTTCGGCGGACAATGCGTTGGGGACGCCGCTTCTGCTGACGGCGGAAGCGGCTTACCGCACCCAGACGACGAGCCTGTCCGACGAGATCCGCCTCGATTTTGGAAGCGGTATCGGCCTGACCGATGATGTAAGTATCTATCTGCAAAATTTCAGTATTATTGGGCTGCATAATAACGGTGTTGGTGGATTCACCTACGATTTGCATAAAATTCAGCCATCCATCGTTTTTACAGCCTTTCCAAAAACGACTCTTCAGCTTGGTGCAAATTACGAGTATGCCGGCCGGAATACCGGTGCTGGAGAGTCTGTTTTCATTTCAATTTGGTATAATTTTTAGGCGATGCGATCTCCATGGAAGATGCAGTTTCGTGTGTGTCCTCGCATGATCAATTGGAACTGGCGACGTTAGGCCGGCTGACCCGCCAAGGGATCATCACTGACGAGGACTTTCGAAATGTCCGTGAACGGGGGTGGCGCTGGGGTTCGTCGCTGATCGATGTCACCATCGGACTTGGGCTCGCGCGTGCCTGGGACGTTTACGGCGCATATGCCGCCGAGGCCGAGGTTCCTTTCGTTGATCTCCACCAATCGCCGGCGGAGCGGATGATCATCGAGGTGGATCAGCGGGAGAACTATATCCGTCTCGAGTTGCTGCCCTGGCGGCGGGAGAGGGGCGGGAGGATCGTTCTGGCGACAACGCGGCTCGCGCCGCCGCAACGGGAATGGGCGGAAAAACGCTATGGGGCCGATGGCTATTCGATGGTCGTCACATCGAAATTCGACGTCCTTTGGGAAATCCAGCGTGTGTTCCTGGAGATTGACGATGAGGAGGCCCGGGAAGGCCTTTTCCTCCGCAATCCCCGGAAGTCCGCAAAATCCCATGTCTCGCGTTGGCAGTTGCTGGGATTTTATCTGGGGACCAGCGCCTTGCTGCTCGGTTGGGCCTTCGCCCCGAAATGGACCACCATCCTGGTTTTCTGGATACTGGGCATCGTTTATTTGAGCTCCTTCCTGTTTCGTTTCGTGCTGACCTGGATTGGCGCCAAGCGAAGCGTGGACATCCAGGTCAGCGACGACGAGGTGGCGGCGCTTGATGAGCGGGATTTGCCGGTTTTTACCGTTCTCGTTCCCATGTTCCGGGAGGCCGGGGTCCTGCCTTTGCTGATGGCGTCCCTTCGGCGCCTCGACTATCCGGCATCCAAGCTGGACATAAAACTGGTTCTCGAAGAAGGCGACGACGAGACCATCGAGGCGGCCAAGAGGTTGGGCGCGGCCAGCACGGTGGAAATCATTCGCGTGCCCAAGGGGCATCCGCAAACGAAGCCCAAGGCATGCAATTACGCGCTGCGTTTCGCCCGTGGAGATATCCTGGCTATTTACGACGCCGAGGATCAGCCGGAGGCCGATCAACTGAAAAAGGTGGTCGCTTGTTTCCGCAAGTCGCCGCCGTCGGTCGGCTGCATACAGGCGAGGCTCAATTATTTTAATTTCACGGATAATTTTCTGACGAGGATGTTTACTCTGGAATATTCCCAGTGGTTCGACTTCCTTTTGCCGGGGCTGCATTTCCTTCGCGTGCCCATTCCCCTGGGCGGGACAAGCAATCACTTTCGCACCAGTATTCTGCGCGACCTTGGGGCCTGGGATCCCTACAACGTGACCGAGGACGCCGACCTTGGAGTTCGCCTGACCCAGGCCGGTTACACCGTGGGTATCGTCAACTCGACGACCTTCGAGGAGGCGAACGGACATCTTTTTAGTTGGATCAAGCAACGCTCGCGGTGGATCAAGGGATATATGCAGACCTGGCTGGTGCATATGCGTGATCCCGTGGCCCTTTACCGCTCCCTCGGCCACGTCGGATTTTGGGGGTTCCAGCTCTTCATCGGGGCGCCGCCTCTGATGCTGCTGATCAATCCCATCCTTTGGCTGACCACTGTGTGGTTGGCCGTGCAGCCGGTCGATCCGCTAAAGGATTTGCTGCCGCCCGTGGTGCAATATATTTCGTTGTTCGATTTGATGATCGGTAATCTGATGCTGGTCTATTTCGGCATCGTCTCGGCCTTCAAGCGGCGCTATCACGAATTGACGATTTTCGGTCTCCTCAATCCCCTCTACTGGGTTCTTCATTCGATCGCGTCCTACAAGGCTCTCTGGCAACTCATGCTGTCTCCCCATTTCTGGGAAAAGACGGAGCATGGGAAAAGCGCGGCCACCAAGAAAGCCCTGGCGGCCGTGGCGCGGGAGGGGGGGCGGGCATGACCATTTCCCTCATTCCCTATTCGCCCACCGCTCCGGGGGAGAGTTCGCGGACCGCCCATGACTATATCCAGGAACCGGACAGGTTGCGCCGCCCCACCGACCTGGTCGTGTCCGGGGTGGTCGGCGTTTCGGTCAGCGTTTTCCTGGCGATCATCCTCAACCTCAACTATTTCGACGGCTTCCAACCCCAGCTGCTGATGAAGATGTGGAATGGCGACGAGAGTCTGATCGGCGACGCGTTCGGCGAATGGGGACCAGCCGTCGTGGTAGCGGCGATCAAGCTGATACCGGGAAGCCAGAGCGTCTGGATGGGGCTGCTGTCGAGCTCGCTCACCATGGCCCTGATCGTGATATTTCTGCGCTATCTCCTGGCCTTCGGCTGGACCTACTGGGAATCCTGTCTTTTCACGTTGGTGCTGGCCTGCCATCCCCTGGTGGTGGCCGCCTCGGTCAGCGGGTCGGCGAGTATTCTGTCCGCTTTCACCTTCATGGCGCTGATCCTCAGCGTCGACCGGCTGGAAAGTGTCGGCGACGTGCAGTCCCAGATGCAGGTCGGTCTTCTTCTCGCGCTCCTGATCCTGGTGGATGCCGACGCCATTCACTACGCCATGGCCCTGTTTCTGCTCGTTCCGATTTGCTATCGCGATATCGATCACTGGCGATCCTATGTTTCCGCCGTAATGGTCGTGATTTTTCCGCCCCTGATCGGACTTGCCACCGTCGCCTATATTTACACCGTCTTCACCGACCAGTCCTGGGAGATGCTGTTACGCCGCTGGGCGTCGCCAATGCACGGCGCGACGGAAATGTTGCCGCTGGCCGACTGGCTCCATCTGACCGGCGGATCGTTCATAAAAAGCTTTATCCTCATTACCGGCCTGACGGCGGTCATGATGCCGGCTTGGGCGGCCATATTATGGCGTCTGGCCCGTTCGAGGTTCGAGCGGCAGGTCCCCGGGACGGCGCTGGCCGCGCTCCTCGTGCCCACCATCGGGGGGGCCTCGGCGACATTCTTCTGGCATGCGAGCGGTTGCGCTCCCGCCCTGATCAAGGCCATCGCCGGCATGGCCGTATGGGTCGGCACGTCGCGCTTTCCGACCAGGGTCCGCCGATCACTGCTGGTTCTTTGCGCCATCGGCACCCTGGTGTCCTGGCTGCTTTTTCCTTTGATCGGAGATCGGGAAATGGTTGCGTGGTGGGAAAGTCTTTTCCATCCTGTGGGTCCGGTTGAACATTGGACCCCATCGCCTTTGATGACATATGGCCGATTTTGAGCATCCCAGGACGGCCGCGTGCTCGAGGCGACGGCTTCTCGAGGGACTGGGGGGCGCGGCGGCGGCCGGCCTTCTGAGGCCCGTGCCGGCGTCATGTCTGCCGGCAGGACGCCTCGGCGTCAATTTCAAGCGGACGCCGTCGGAGCCGCTTGACGGTCAAGCCGCGCGGCGTTCATTGCGCCGCCTCGCCTCCGACGGCGCCGGATGCGTCGCCTTCATCCCATTCCTCTGGCAGGCCGCTCCGACCGCGTCGCGACTGGTGCGCGGCAACGACCTTTCCGACGGGGAGTTGTTGGCCGGCGTGACGGCGGCGCGGCGGGAGGGATTGGATGTCATCATCAAGCCGCATGTCTGGATACCCAGCGCCTGGGCGGGGATGATCGAACCGGATGATCGGACGGAATGGCTATCCTGTTACGAGCGCGAGATGCTCGCGCTGGCGGCGCTGGCGGAAAAGGCTCAAGCGCGCGCGTTGGTCGTCGCCACGGAGATCAGGACGCTCGATCATTCCGCCTGGTTGGCGGGGCTGGCCCAGGACATCCGTCGGATTTACAGCGGCCCCCTTGTCTATTGCCTGCATTCCATCGAGGACGCGGAAACCTTCCCCCATTGGCGGGCCTTTGACGTCATTGGGATCAATCTCTACCCGGAATTGGGGCCGTCCGCCGAGGATCAGGCCATGGTCGAGCGCATGGACAAGGTCGTCGCGCGGCTGGATGCGGTGATCGCCAAAATGGCAAGGACAGTGTGGATCACCGAACTGGGCCTGATGTCGGCCCGGGGCGCGCAGGCCAAGCCATGGCTCAGCCCCGAGGAATTGCCCGCGCCGCCCGATCCGGCCATCCAGCAACGGGTTCTGTCGCTCTGGCTGGACAGGTTGCTTCCTCGTCCCATCGAACGCGTTCTTTTCTGGTGCTGGTATTCGGATCCCGATGCCGGCGGGCCGAATGACCGCGATTTTACGATCCAAAACAAGCCGGCCGAGCGGCTGTTGGCTCGCGGATGACGGTCATTTCCGCCACCGCCCGAAGGGCACCACCTTGTTGTCGATGTCGTGGCCGATATCGGCCCGTCCCAGGTAGGGAATGCCCGAGACGGCGCACCAATGCCGCACGACCTCTTCCTCGGTTTGGCCGAAGTCCGGTTCGTTGGGAGGAATATCGCTGCAACGGCCCAGTTTGATACCGGCGACGCGGCGGATCGAAGGCGTGCTGGTCAGGTGGAAAAGCGCCCGATCGATGCGATACATATGCTCGGAGACTTCTTCGAGCATGAGGATATGTCCGGACAGGTCGGGTTCCAGCGGCGTGCCGATCAGATGACTGAGGATGGTGATATTGAAGGCCGCCACCGGGGCTTGTTCCAGGACGGTCGGCTCCAGCGCGTCCGCCGCCCCGTTGACCAGAAAGGCGAGCGCCCGCGCCACCGCCGCCTCGCCGCCCGGACGGCGGATGTCGGCGGGCATGGGCCCGTGCGCGACGCGGCGACATCCCCGGCGATAAAGCCCGCCCAGCAGGGAGCCGGCGTCGCTGTAGCCCAGATAGATCTTTTCCCGCGCCGCCTCGCCGAGGGCCGGCAGGATGCGTTCGCCCAGGCGGCAGGAACCGTAGCCGCCCCGCCCGAACCACAGGGCGTCGAACGTCTTGTCGTTCGCCACCTCAAGGAAGGCGCGCGCGCGCGCCTCGTCGTCTCCGGCGAAATGTCCGCAAGACAGGGTGCATTGAGGATGAAAGACGATCTCGGGGGAATGGCCGGGATAGATCCGGCGGACCAAGTTCAGGACTTTCCTCGTGGTCGCGTGGTCGATGCGCGAAGCGGGCGCCACGACGCCGATCCTGACGATGTCTTCGCGCATGGAGCCCTGATACTTCCTTAAGTCCTTGTCACGTCCGGAGGCTGATTGTAGCTTCCGCCCATGGAGCGAGACAGCCTTTATTTCTTTTGCGGAATTGGCGGCAGCGGCATGCTGCCGCTTGCCTTGATCGTACAGTCCGAAGGGGTTGGCGTGGCCGGTTCCGACCGGGCCCTCGACCAGGGACGGACGGCGGCGAAGTTCGACTTTCTTCGCGCCCGGGGAATTCCGCTGTTTCCCCAGGATGGCAGCGGCGTGGCGAGGGCCGGCCTTGTGCTGGTCACGTCGGCGGCCGTCGAGGAGACGGTTCCCGACGTGCAAGCGGCCCGGAGGCTCGGCGCCAAGCTGATCACCCGGGCCGAACTCCTGGCGGAGCTGTTCAACGGCGCGGCCTGTGGCATCGGGGTCGCCGGGACCAGCGGCAAGTCGACGACGACGGGAATGATCGGCTGGATCCTGCATCGGCTCGGCCGTGAACCAACCGTCATGAACGGCGCGGTCATGAAGAATTTCATCACGCCCGAAGCGCCGTTCGCCAGCGCCCTGATCGGTGGCGGCGGTCCCTTCGTCAGCGAAGTCGATGAAAGCGACGGTTCCATCGCGCTTTATCGTCCCCGGGTGGCGGTTCTCAACAACATAGCCCTGGACCATAAATCGCTGGAGGAACTGCGCGGCCTGTTCGGCGATTTCGTCGACAAGGCGGATCTCGCCGTCCTCAATCTCGACAATCCGGAAACGGCGCGGCTGGCGGCCGCCATGCCGGCCGGAAAATGCGTCACCTACAGCCTGTCCGAGCTTGGGGCGAACCTTGCGGCGGAGGGGATCGCGCCGGCGGCGGACGGCGTGTCCTTCCTGGTCGTCGATGGCGCTCGGCGCATCCCCGTGCGGCTTCGCGTTCCGGGTCGCCATAATGTTTCCAACGCCTTGGCTGCGCTGGGCGCCGTCCGCGCCCTGGGCGTGCCATTGGCCGATGCCGCCGAGGCCCTGGCCGGGTTCGAAGGGATCCGCCGCCGGCTGGAGGTGGTGGGGACGGCCGCAGGCGTTACCGTCATCGATGATTTCGCCCACAATCCGGACAAGATCGCCGCGACCCTGGAGACGCTGCACAACTTTCCCGGACGGCTGCTCATCATGTTTCAACCCCATGGCTTCGGTCCGTTGCGAATGATGAAGGACGCCTTCATCGCGGAATTCGTCCGCGACATGACCGAGGGCGATGTGCTCGTCATGCCCGATCCGGTCTATTTCGGCGGCACCGTGGATCGCAGCGTGACCAGTGCCGATATCGTTTCGGGCATCGCGGCCCGGGGGCGCCATGCCTTCGCCTTGAGCGAGCGGGCCGCCTGTGGCGACAAGTTGCTGGAACTCGCGCGTCCCGGCGACCGTATCCTGGTGATGGGGGCCCGTGACGACACTCTTTCGCAGTTCGCCGGGGACCTGCTGGCGAGTTTTTCTCGATAGATCGGAGAATTCTCATGACGAAGCATCAGTTGGGCCGTTCGGAGCTTTCAGTGCCGCCGTTGATCTTCGGCGGCAATGTCTTTGGCTGGACGGCCGACGAGGCGATGTCCTTCCGCCTGCTCGACGCCTTGATGGACGCCGGCTTCAACGCCATCGATACGGCCGACGTCTATTCGGCCTGGGTGCCTGGCCATCAGGGCGGGGAGTCCGAGACGATCATCGGTCGCTGGCTGAAGCGGACGGGCGGGCGCGACAAGGTGACGATCGCCACCAAGGTCGGCAAGCGCATGGGGTCGGGTGACGAGGGGCTGTCCCGCGCCTGGATCGTCCGCGAGGTCGAGGCGTCGCTGACGCGGCTGCAGACCGATTACATCGATCTTTATTATTCCCATGCCGACGATCCGTCCGTGCCGCTTGAGGAAACATTGCAGACGTTCGCCGATCTCGTCCGGCAGGGAAAGGTGCGCGTCCTCGGCGCTTCGAATTATGGGGCGGCCCGTCTCAAGCTGGCGCTCGACACCAGCGTCCGTCTGGGCCTGCCTCGCTATGAATGTCTGCAGCCCGGTTACAATCTGATGGACAGGACGGGGTTCGAGGCCGAGCTGGCGCCTCTGTGCCGGGCGGAAGGGTTGGGGGTCGCCCCCTATTACGCCCTGGCCGCCGGTTTTCTGAGCGGCAAATACCGCAGCACCGCCGATCTGGCCGATCGCGCCCGTGGCGCCAAGGTGAAGGAATACCTCACCGATCGGGGGTTGCGCGTATTGGCGGCATTGGAGGCGGCGGCGAAACGCCACAAGGCCAGCATGAGCCAGATCGCGCTCGCCTGGCTGCTCGCCAAGCCGGCGGTCACGGCGCCGATCGTCAGCGCGACGGATCTAGGTCAACTTGCCGAATTGCTGAAAGCGCCGGCAATTGTCCTCGACAGTGAAACCGTGGCCGAGCTCGATCGCGCCAGCGCCTGAAATATTCATCGCGCCCTGGACTGCCTCCATTTTCCACCGAGGCAATCCAGGCTTCGCGTTCTCTTTCAAAAACGTCGCTTCCGAAAAAAACCGAGCCCGTCCGGCATGTCGGACTCTTGACCACGTCCGATGACGCCTGTCGATTGTCGTTGATTGGTGACTTGGCGGGTTGTTTTGGTAATAGTATGCAATTTTTGGTAGATTTTCGTCAGGATTGATATGTTTTTGATATGTCTTCCGCCCCTATTTTTCCACTGATCGGACGAGATATCTCTATTACATAAAGTATACATAAGGTCTATTTTGTAAATGGATATTCAAAACATACACTGATTCAAATCTAAATACGTAAATTTTACAACAATTTTACCTAACTTATCTTGAGAGGGTGTTCCCGTCCGCATATTATGACTCCGAGGAGTTGAATAGGCTGGTTGGGTGTCGCTCAGGACGTTTTGTTCCGCGCCGCTTCCATGGTTTTCGATTATGGCGAAAACCCTGCAAAAGCTTGTCAACGGTTCACAGCTTTAGAGTGCGGCGAGACCTTCGCAGATGCCGACGGAAATAAAGAAGCTGCGGCGGCTTGGTTGGCTGGCCGCCGTGTTGCTGACCTTGCGCCTGGTCGATCTCGCCATCGTCGTCGTCAGTGGAATAGTCGCTTACTGGCTGCGCAACGGTTTGGAATCGCCGCCGCAACCGGAACTGTTCGCCATTATCTTCGCCGCGGCGTTGTCTCTGGTCGTGATGAATCTTGGTCAGGCTTATCTGACCACCAACGCGGAAAATTTCTGGGCATTGACCCTCCGGGTGGTCGGGCATTGGTTGCTGGTTTTCCTGTTATTGTTGGCCGCCGCCTTCGCCTTCAAGGTGACGGGCGATTTTTCCCGGTTATGGGCCGGCGCGTGGCTGTGTCTGGCCGCTGTCGGTTTCGTCGCGGCCCGGATTTTAATGACCATCGTGGTGCGACGGGCGCAAAAAGCGGGGCGACTTTCGGTAAGGGTCGCCATTATCGGCGCCGACGAGGGTGGTCTTCAGCTTTACCATCACCTGCGAAGCCACGGTGACCATGTCGAAGTCGTCGGTGTGTTCGACGACAGGATCGTCCGCCTGCAAAAGAACGCGAACGAGCGGGGTGTGACCATTCTCGGGCGAGTCTCGGATCTGTTGATTTGGGCCCGTTCGACACCGGTCGATTGCGTGGTCATCACGCTGCCATGGTCAAGCGAGCGGCGCCTGCGGGAATTGATCGAGATGCTGCAGGTTCTCGACGTCGAAGTCCAGATTTGCCCGGAAGGTCTGGGCTTCGTGGTTCGCAGCTTTCCCCTGTTTCGCAATTCCATCGCCACGACCCTTGGCGGACTGCCGATGTTCACTGTCGTCCGCAGGCCGTTCGATGGTTTGGATTGGCTGGTCAAAGGGATTGAGGATGGCGTGCTGCTCGCCTTGATGCTGCCCGTGGTGTTGCCTGTTTGCCTGCTGATCGCGCTGGCGATCAAATTGGACAGTCCCGGCCCTGCGTTGTTCCGGCAGTTGCGAAGTGGCTTTAACGGCCGGAATTTTTGGGTTTACAAATTCCGCACCATGGACTCATCCAGTTCCGAGCCGGACGGCGTCACCAACGCGGCCCGGCGGAACGATCCCCGCGTCACCCGGGTCGGCCGGTTTCTCCGGCGCACCAGCCTTGATGAATTGCCGCAACTTCTCAATGTGTTGAAAGGGGAAATGTCGATCATCGGCCCGCGTCCCCACGCGGTTTACCATGATCGGCAATTCGCACGTCAGGTAAGCCAGTACTACTCCCGGCACCGGGTGCGGCCAGGCATTACGGGCTGGGCTCAGGTCAACGGGCTGCGCGGCAGCGTCGAGGACGAGAAGCATATCCGCCAACGCGTCGATTGCGATCTTTGGTACATCGAAAATTGGTCGATACTCTTCGACATCCGAATTTTGCTGATGACCCCGTTCGTCGGATTGATCAACCGCAACGCCTATTGAAAGATCGGTTGCGGGTCCTTATCGCGAAGCCCGGCGCAAATCCTCGGCCACGGCCAGCAGAAAACCCAGTGTCGAATGGAGATAGCGGCGGCTCATTCGTCTGGGTTCCAGCAGGATGCGCCAGAACCATTCGAGGTTGAGCCTTTTCGCCGCCGAAGGCGGGGGGGGAGTGAGGCCCAGGGCCATTTTTACCGCCTGTCCGACGCAAAGCGCCCAGCACGGTGGAAGATGCGCGCGATGCCGATGAACAAAAATCTCGCTTTTCGGGGCGCCGATCCCCATGAACAGCAGGGTCGTACCATGCGCGGCGATCGTCGCGGCAAGGGTCCGGCAGGCGTCGACGTCTTTCTCGAATCCGAAGGGGGGAACATAGGTTGCGGCATCGAGGGCCCCCGCGGCGGCCCAGGTGGTGATGGCGCGCGCGGTGTCGTCCTGATCGACGACGAAGAACAGGCGCTGTCCGGCCAGCGTGCATGGATCGGCCATCAGGGTGGCGACGATGTCGCATCCCGTCACCCGTCCCGGCGAGGGGCAATGACGCAGACGCGCATAATGATGTACCGGAAAGCCGTCGCAGGTCACGATCTCGGCAGCCGCATAGGCTTCCCGGAAGGCCTTGTCGCCTCGCAAAAGCGCGACATGCTGGATGTTGGGGGTAACCACCAGTCCGACATCGGCGTTGCGCGGCGTGGTGAGAATATGGGCGACCACCTGGGCGGCGGTCATCGGGCTGACGGAAAAACCAAAGATGGTCGGCCCGGTCATTGGGGCGGTTCCTGGTTTCGTTCGCACATGTTTTTCAGGGTTTCGCAGATGCTGGGAGCCCCGTGCGGACCGCAAATGCCGTCGGCGCGCGTCGCCGAGACATTGAGGCGGCCGTAATCCTTGCCGGAGGTATCGAGTAGGATCGGCGGATCGGCGGCGAAGGGATCGCAGGCGGAATAACGACCGTGCGGGGCGCGATAGACGGCGAAGTGGCTGGCGCCGGCGTAGCCGTTGTCCCAGCCGTACGGGCCATAGCCATTCCACACCGAATTGACGTCATAACGATCGCAATTGAGGCAGCCTAGATATTCCCGGTGCAGCGGTCCGGCATAAATCTGCATGCGCGGCTGGGTGAGGGTGCCTTGGGCCGCCGCGCCGGACGGTATGAGCGGCAGTGCGGCAAGCGCCAAGAGCGCGAGGAATGCCGCCGCAGATCGGGGTCCTTGATGACGTCTTCTCACGCGTCAGCTCCGGCGGCTTCGGCGCAAGGTCTGGAGCAACCTCCGGGCGACGGCGGAGTAGAGCTCCAATCCCTTGAGAAGCAGGCTTTCGTGACGATCGTAGGGTTGCAGCGCGATCGGAAAATAGGGACGCAACTTTTCCACGACGCGAGCCGGTGGGATGAAGGTGTTGCTTTGCACCACCGCGAACAGGCCGTCGCTCTCCGGCGCGAAATGGTGGTCGGCCTGCCATTCGTCCAGATTGCGGCCTTTCTTGCCGGCATACCAGACGCTTTCCGAGGCATGCATCGATCGTCGCCCGGGCCCGGCGGTCACATGGTAACGCTCCAGCAATCCCTCGCGTTCGGCGTTCAGCCAATAGAGCGTGTATTCCGTCCAGTCGATCATGTAGTTGGAGAGAAGGGTGCGGATCCAATCCCCGGGGTAAAGCTCCTCCAGCCTGCGGTGCAGTCGCTCGACCAGCGTCTTGGATAAAATCGCCGGTGTCCACCAGATGCCGTCACGGTCGAGATGCGGATCCTGTTGCAGAAGTTCGGCCGAGGGGCGCCACAGATGCGGCTCGCGCATGCGCGGCTGGCAATAGGTGAGGGCCCGGCCGTCGACGATCAAGTCCTCGATGCCGAACGAGTGGATGGCGAAGACGTCGGGATCGAACACCATGAAATATTCGGTGTCGATGAGAGCCGGAGTATAGAGCTTGATGATCTGCTGACGGTGCCAGGGGCGGATCTGGTGGCGTTGATTGAACTCGGCGAAGGCGGTCATATGAACCGACTCGTCGATGACTTCGATGGGAAAGTCCCGCCAGGCCACGGCGTAGCGCCGGGCGTCCTCGAATTCGTCATGCGGCACGATGACGAGGAATTTGTCGAAGATATCGGGGCTGGAAAAATGGCGCAGCGACGAGAATAGAACGTCGCAGCGGGCGATATTGTCGGCGTAATGCCGCCCGCGTGTCTTGATGGGGAGGACGGCGCTGATTTTCGTTTCGGGAAGGATCATGGGGCGGCGCCGTCAGAGGAAGCGATAAACGAAATCTGGGATATAGCTGTGGCGGTTGGTCATGGCGATGCCGGCGATCAGTCCGCCGGCATCCTGTACCTGCGTTTTGAGCATCAACGCCACCGGTTTCCTCGTCGCTTCCGCCCGGATGGCCAGGATGGTGGCGTCGGCCAGCAGCGATGTCTCGATGCCGATGAAGGAGTGGCTGGCCGCCGGGGCGTGAATCACCACGTAATCATGGTTTTGCCGCAGGGCGTCAAACAGTTCGGTGGCTTGGCGTCCGATCGGCATGACGACATTGGGCCGGCGTCGTCCGACGACGATGCGGCGCCTTGCAACCGGGGTGAATTCAAAGATGGCATCGGTGGCGCCGTTTACGATCGGCCTCTCCTCCGTCCCGCTTGCGTTCGGCCTATGGGCTTCTGAGCCGGCGATATCCCGGGGCGTCTCGCCCGCGGCGAGTTCGAGCAACAGCACCGAGCGGGTCGAGCGCCTTTCCAACTCCTCGACTAGGTCCTCGACGATGGCGGGCAGCCCGTCGTCATCGCGGAAGGAAAGCAGCAGAACCAGTTTGGAGGGCGTCGCCGAACTGTTGTTGATGGCCATGATCATCCGGCCATAGTCGTCCTTGCGCGGGCCGTCTCCGTGACGGCCGGGAGGCATCTCCGCTCTTCCCCGGGCTCGCAGCAGCGGCCCGATTCTGCTTTCTTTCAACTTGCTGATGATCGTCGGCGCCGGTTCTGAGCTCAAGGGCGCGCTCAGCACCGGCAAGCCGAGCGAGCGTTCGATTTCCTCCGGGCTCAGGAAGGTTTCCCGCAAACTGGACAGGACGATGACCGAGAGGCCGGCCACCAGGATGCCGGCGACCAGTCCGGCCGCCACGAAGAGGAGCGGTGGATTGCTGCGATGGGTCGGCGGGAAGGGCGCCTGGATGATGCGCACATTCGTGCTGGACGAGGTGTCCATCTGATTTTGCTCGATACGCGCGTCCTCGACCTGGCGTGAGAAGGTCTTGAAGCTTTCGACCAGGAGGTCCCGGTCGATCTCCATGCGGCGAAGCTGATTGGCGGTGCTGATGAGCCGCTGGACGGTTTCGGCGATTTCCTTGTTCTGCTGTTCGAGCGTCGTTTTGCGGGCTGTTTCGCCGGCGACGTCGGAATTGAGGCGAACGACGCGATCCTGCACGGTGTCATAATAGGAATTGTGACCGGTACGCACCGCGCTGATCAGACGGGAGTTCTGTTCGCCGATCGCACCATCGACATCGGAGATCTGCTGGTCGACTTGTTGAACGAACGGCGATTCCGCCATGTAGCGTGCCGCCAGATCGGCGCGGCGGCTTTTGAGCTGCAACAGGGAGAGTTGCATGGTATCGAGCGCATGGGCCGCTTCCGTGTTGTCGCGGAAGAGCTCGATGCTGGCCGGAACCTTTTTTGCCTCCTTGGCCAGGGCTTCAAGCGTGCGGCTATCCTGGATCAGGGTGTTGTCGTTCTCCAGTTTGCGCTGAAGCAAAAGACCCTGCAGCGCGACGGTGGAGTTGATCTGGGCGTCGATATTGACCACGCCATGGCTGCGCTGAAAGGCGATCAGTTGCGCATTGGCGGCATCGAGCTGTTCGCGCACCTTGTCGCGTTGGGCGATCAGGAAAGACACCCGTCCTTGCATGAAAACACCGGAACGCTGGCGAAAATATTGCGAAATGAGCTGTTCGAGCACAAGTGCCGCATGGTTGGGGTCGGAATCGGCATAGCTGATTTCGATGAGATTGGCCGCATCGACCTTTTCCAGGTGGAAGCGTCGGTCGAAGCGCTGCAATGCCTGATCGAGCGTCTCGGTATCCGCCTGTCCGTCCATTTCCTCCTTGACGATGGCCCGATGCAGTTCAGGGCTGGACAGAATCTGGGCCTCGACATTGACCACCTGGGTCGGGTCGAAGGCCGGTGCCGCGCGCCCCGCCGACCGATTGAGTTGCATATCATAATAACCGGCATAAAGCGTAAGAAGCCGGGCCTCCGCCCGATAGACCGGGGGCATGGCGAACGCGATGACAATACTTGTGAATAGAAATATTAAAATAATAGATAAGGCTGTTCCGCGATAGTAAAATATCACGTTGAACAAATCTCTCGTAGAGATTTGCGGTGCTGTAGTATGATTCTGTTTTCGTGTGTTTTTATTGTTGTTTTGTGTTGTCATTGATCATTGCACGTTTTGAGTGTGTCGATTTGATGATAAGGAATTTGGTTGTTTTGCTTCCGGTATGTTAAGGCAACTCCAGGAAACCGGAACAGATATTAGCTGGTCGGAGTGTGGCTTAAGACGGGCGTTTACGCAATCTGCGATCATTGTTGTCACTGCAATTAATCCTCCGCGTTACGGCGTCCTGTCGAAACGAGGTTGACCGGGGGCGGTGCTTTGGACCAAGTAATATCGGCGACCGTTGACCTGACGTGTTCGCCGGTATGGCCGCCCATGAAGTGGCGGTCCAGCCGATGGATATCGGCGCTAAGGCCAAGGGACTCATAGAGGCGAGCCACGTCAGGGGATCGTCTGTATAATGATGACCTTTCCTGGTCGCCAGGTTCGGTCGGACGAGAGGGATTGCGTGACTGATTTTTGGTGGTGGATTACCGATTTCGGAGATAGCGCGGTCACCCTGCCGCTTGCCTTCCTCGTCATCGTCTATCTCGTTTTCATCTTGCATCGCCGACGCGCCGGCGTGGCCCTGGCCCTGGCTACCGGTGGCACGGCTTTCGTCCTTCTGCTGTTGAAGCTCTCTTTTCGGGCCTGCACCTCGGGTGGCGGCTTGATCACCAGTCCGAGCGGACATGTGGCGATGAGCGCCGTCGTCTATGGCTGTCTGGCCATCCTGATGGCGAGGGGGACCGCCTGGAGGCTGCCCATTCTGGCGGGGACGGCCCTGTTCGTTCTCGCTGTCGCCGTTTCGCGGCTGGCCATCGGCGCCCACAATTTGCCGGAAGTGCTGACCGGTATGGGGGTGGGGACGGGCTTCTCGGTGGCTTTCGGTCTGTCGCTCGGCCATGAGCCGCCGATGATGCACCGGCGCCGTCAATTGCTGGTGATCGCCGCATTGGCGATCCTGGTAACCTTTGGATTGAATCCGCCGATAGAGGAGGCTATCGCCGCGATCGCCTCCGATCTGCAGGGCCGCATTCCCGGCTGTGAATGAGGCCTGCTTTCCCGCGCCGCCGGTTTGAATTTCGGTATACCCGGCGTCCCATGACAGTTACATTCCTCCAACTAGAGGGATATGAACGACGTAGAAATGGAAATGAAAAAGTTCGTCTGTGCCGCCGTGATCTTGACCGCTCTGGCGGGGTGCGCTCCGAGCGTCGAGCCCCGGCATCAGCAGGCCGCCCATTTTTCTCCGCTGGCCGGGATGGCCCCCGAATACCGCGTCGGCCCCGGGGACGATCTTTCCGTCGTGCTGCCTTACAATCCCGAACTGAATTATGAAGGTCCGGTCGGACCGGATGGGCGTTTCACCATGCCCGTCGTCGGCACGGTCTTCGTCGGTGGACAAACCGTCTCCGGCGTGGAGGCCGGTATCGATAAAGCTCTGATCGAGCGCAAGGTGGTGAAGGAGGCTCATGCCTCCGTCAGCATCCGCCACTACGCCCAGGTGGTCTATGTCGGGGGAGAGGTGAAACTGCCGGGCGCCGTTCCGCTTCGCAACCAGATGGATCCGTTGCAGGCCATCACCGTGGCCGGGGGGCTTTTGGATACCGCGCGCAGCGAGCAGGTCGTGCTGATCCGGCCCGGCGTCGATGGCAAGCCGGTCCTGCGGGTCGTCGACCTCGAGGCCCTGATCCACACCGGCGATCCGGCCCAGGCGGTCGCATTGCAGCCGCAGGACACCATCTTCGTTCCGAAGTCGTCGATCGCCGAGGTCGATCTGTGGATCGACCAGTACATCAACCGGACCCTGCCTTTCAATCGGAGCCTGAGCTACACGATCAACGACAATGCCGGCACCGCCGCGACGACACCGTGACGGCGATGACGGACGGATCGGCTGCCGGGGGCGGTCATGGCGCCTGAGAATTCGTTGCCCGGCACCGGCGAGCCGCTTCGGCCCGCCGTCATGGCCGTTCTTCTTCTGATTCTGCCCTTCTTCGGGCAAAGCTTCCATTATATGAAGGATCTGCTGCCGTTCTGGGCGCTTTCAAAAGCCTTTCCCATCCTGTCGCTGCCGCTCGCCCTCGTGCTGTTCCGCTATCCGCGCCTGCCCATCCTACGGCAAATCCTGCTGACCTCCGTCTGGCTCATCCTGGTGCCCAGTTTCTCGGCGATCTATTATTTCAGTCAGGATTTTTTCACCGGCGTTACCGCCCAGGTGAAACTGCTGCCGCTCCTGAACTTCTTTAGCTTCCTCGGGTTGCTGATCTATCTGCGGCCCAGTTTGCGCGAGCTGACGGTGGCCTTCGTCATCTGGGGCGTCGTGACCTATGTCGCGTTGATCCTGCTGTGGGCTTTGGTCCCGCAAGCCTGGTACAGCGCGGTTTATGCTTTCGGGTCGTCGCCGCTTTTTTCCATCGATAGCCGTGGCAACCGTATCCGCATGCCAATGTATTTCGGCATGATCACCCTGTTTTATTGCTATCGCCGTTTCCTCGACGACCACCGCCTGCGCTGGCTGGCCGGGGCGTTCGTGGGATTCGCCCTGACCTTGTGGGTGGTGAAGACCCGCGCCATGGTGGTCGGCATCGCCGGTGTGGTGGTGATCAACAGCTTCCTGGCCGTCGGTCCGCTGAAGCGCCTGGTTCTCATGCTGGCCGCGCCCCTGGCTCTGGCCGGGTTGTTCTCCTTCGGTTATCTGAGCTCGATGTTCAGTACCGATTCCAGTACGGGCTTCGATGTGCGTTGGGAAACGGCCTCCAAGGCGGTCAATTTCCTGGGCGTCGATCCGGTCCGCTGGCTTTTCGGTGTCGGGACCATCAGTCCGACGAGTTCGGACAGCCTTTTCTCCTTCTTCAATCATTTCTTTTTTCTGGCCGACATCACCTGGCTCGGCATTCTTTTCGAATACGGCCTGATCGGAGCGGGCTTGATCCTGCTTTACGAAGTACGCGGCGTCCTGTTTTTTCATCGCCTGAAGCAGCGGGTCGACAGCCATTTTCTGGGCGGCCTCTACGACTACGTCGTCTATGTCATTCTCATTTCGAATCTGTACCCGCCGACCCTGACGCCCGGCGAAACGGCCATCATCCTGTCGATCTTCGTCTATGTCTGGCATCGCCTCGAAACGGAGGAGGCGATGGCCGAGACTAGCTCCGCGTTGGATTCCATGCGCGCCCAGGAACAAGAATGAGAAGAGCGGGAGGCTTAAGGTTTGTCGTCAGTTGCCGGGATATCGTGCTGATGGCCCCAAAAACCGTCATGGCCGTGTTCGACACGGCCATCCACGTGGTGGGAGCGAACGACGGAGACTTGTTCGGGGGCGTGGATGCCCGGCTCAAGGCCGGGCATGACGTCTTTTGATTGAATCGCGAAACCAAAATACCAGAAGAGCGGTAAATGACGACAAACCCTAAGGGGTCGAGATGTTCGATAAAACGCTTCGTTCCGCGCTGATCGCCCTATCCGCGCTGCTTTCGCCGGGCATGGCGGCACCGGCCGCGGCCACCGATGTGGAGATCGACGCCTCCGCCGGTCATCGGGCGATCAACCCGCTGATCTATGGGGTTTCCTATGCCACGCAAGCTCAACTGATCGACCTGAACGTCCCGCTGAACCGCTCGGGCGGGAACAGTGCGACCCGGTACAACTGGCGGCTCGACGCGCGGAACGCCGGCAAGGATTGGTTTTTCGAAAGTCTGGCCTGCGGTACCGATATCTTCGACCAGCATGGAGATGGTTTCGTGGCCCTCAGCAAGGCGGCGGGCGCGGACTCCATGCTGACCGTTCCGATGATCGGCTGGGTCGCCAAGCTCGACGAGGGGCGCAAGCCGTTGGCCGGCTTTTCCATCGGCAAATACGGTTTGCAGCAGAAAAGCGACCTCGAAGGATTTGTCGACGCCGGAAACGGACTGCGTCTCGACGGGACACCGATTACCGGCAACGATCCCAACGACGCCTCCATGCCCGATGGTCCGGAAGACGAACGGAAATGGGTGGAGCATCTGCTCGCCAAATGGGGGGGCGCCGGCAAAGGCGGCGTTTCCTATTATGCCATGGATAACGAACCGAGCTTCTGGCACGACATCCATCGTGACGTTCACCCCGTCGGCGCGCATGCGCGCGAGGTCGCCGACAAGGTCGAGGCCTATGCCAGGATGGTCAAGGCGATCGATCCCGGCGCGCGCGTGGTGGCGCCCGAGGAATGGGGCTGGACGGCCTATCGCTACAGCGGTTTCGACCAGCAATATGCCGTCGAGCATGGCTTCGATAAAGCGCCCGACCGGACCACTCAGACGAACGGGATGGATTATCTGCCCTGGCTTCTGACCCGGTGGAAGGCGGCCGGCCATCCCGTCGATGTGGTCAGCGTGCATTTCTACCCGCAAGGTGGCGTCTACAGTGAGAACGGCGGCGATCTTTCGCCGGCGGGCCAGCTCTTGCGCAACCGTTCGACCCGCGATCTGTGGGATCCGGACTATCTCGATCCGACCTGGATCCGCGACAGGATCTCGCTGATTCCCAGACTCCGGCAGTGGGTGGACCGCTACTACCATCCGGGCACGCCGATCGCCATCACCGAGTATAACTGGGGCGCCGAGACGACGATGAACGGCGCCACCGCCCAGGCCGACGTGCTGGGTATTTTCGGGCGGGAGGGGCTCGACATGGCGGCGCGGTGGGCGACGCCCCCCACCGGCAGTCCGACCTATCTGGCGATGAAGCTTTACCGTAATTACGACGGCCGGAAATCCGCTTTCGGCGAGACCGGCATCAGCGCCCGCGTCGCCGATCCCGACCATCTTTCGGCCTTTGCGGCGCTGCGCGCCGCCGACGGCGCGATGACCGTCATGGTCATCGACAAGGATCTTTCGGGATCCGCTCAGGTCGCCCTCAAGATCCGGAATTTCGCCGGCCGTGGCGGGGTGGAGGCTTATCAATTGGCCGAGGGGCGCCTGGAAGCGTTGCCGCCGGCAAATTTCGCGGACGGAGCCTTCACCACCACCGTGCCCGGACCCAGCGTGACGCTTTTCGTGTTCAAGGGCGCCCGGCCATGAGCCCTGGAATCCGTTTCGGCAAGGCGGCCCGCCAACGGGGCATGATCCGGGGCTCGCTGATCGGCGTGGCCGCGCGTTTTCTCGATCTGCCGAGTCGTTACGGCTTCCATCTTCTGGTCGCGGCGGCGCTCGGCGTCGAGCGGGCGGGGCAGTTTTATATCGTCTTCAGCGTGATGGCCGCATTGAGCGGTCTCGGCCGGCTCGGGGTCGATCGGGCACTGACCCGGCATCTGGCGATCGTCACGGCCGAGGGACGTCCGGGGCTGGCGGTGCCGGCCGTCCGCCGGGCCCTGGTTCTGGTTTTCGCCGCCTCCGGCCTGGTGTCGCTGCTGCTCTTTGCCGCCGCCCAGCCCTTCGCCGAACTGGTTTTGCGCAAACCGGCCCTGGCCGGGCCGCTGGCCCTCGGCGCTCTTGCCATCATCCCTCAGAATCTGGGGACGGTGATGGCCGGCGGGCTGGCCGGGCTGCAGCGCATCGGTTTTTCCCAGATGATCTATTCCTGGCTGTGGCCGGCCCTTTTTTGTCTGGTCGCCTTGGGCACCGGCATCAATCTGGAGGGCGCGCTGCTGCTCATCGCCCTGTCCTTCGCGGTCACCGCTCTGGTCGGCGGCGGTCTGCTGCGGGAGTTTCTGCCCAAGCCGGCGGCGGCGGGAACGGGAGGGGCGCCGGCTCTGCTCCGCCAGGGGCTGTCGTTGTTCAGCCTCGAACTGACGCAACTGGCGATCTCCTCGGCGCCGGTGCTGATCCTCGGGATCCTCGCCTCCAGCCGCGAGGTCGGTCTTTTCGCCCTGGCCTGGCGGATCGCGCTGCTCGTCAATATCGTGGTCGGCGGCGTGGCGGCCATGGCGTCCCCGCGCTATGCCGCCCTGCATGCCGGGGGCGATCTTTCCGCCCTGGATCGCGCCGCCTCCCAGGCGATCGGGCTTTGTCTCGTCCTGGTGGTGCTGCCCGTGGCCGTCATGCTGGTTTCTCCCGCGTCATTGCTGGGTTTGTTCGGCCCCGGTTACGCCGATGGGGCGTCGGTGCTGCGGGTTCTGGCGCTCGGGCAATTGGCGGCGGCGGCCTCGGCGGCGATGCCGGAACTGCTCGGCATGACCGGTCATCTGGCCGATTTGCGGCGTCTCAACGCCATGTCGCTTCTGGTCCTGCTGATCGGAACTCTCGGTCTTACGCCGTCTTTCGGGGCGGCCGGAACAGCCTGGGCGGTTTCCGGTTCCCTGGCCGTGAACGGGTTCGGCGCCGTCACTCTGGCCCGGCGTCGGCTGGGGCTGCGTCCCTGGACGCATCTGTTCGGCGTTTTTCGGGGAAAGGGTGTGAAATGAGAGGGCCGTTGGTTCTGGGGGCGCTGCTGTTGGCGACGGTCTGTTCGTCCGCCATCGCCGATGAGCGCCCCTCCCGCTATGACATGGATGCGCATTGCAGCCGGCTGGCTAATACCAATGACGGATTTTCGCCCGAGGTGATGCAGAAATGCCTTCTCACCCAGAGCGACGCTCTCGACCAGATCAAGCGCGTCTGGCCGGACACGGCCGAATATATCCAGCGCGATTGCGATCTCCGGGCCCGCGCCGGCGGAGACGAGGACTATGCCCTTTTGCAGAAATGCATCCGCGATCAGACCCGCCAGGCGACGCCCGACGTGGTGCTGCCCACGGTCCGCTGAACCGCCTATCCATACCAGGCGGCGGTTTCCGCCAGACCCTCGGCCAGCGGTTTCCACCGCATGGCGAGCGTCTCTTCCGCTCTGCTCGAATCGAGCCGGATCTCCTGGCGCCAAAGACGGGCCAGCGAAGGCGGAATGGGCGGAGGCAAACGATCCGCCGCCAGGCCGAGGCGGTGGCTTGCGATCTCCGCGATTTTCAGCGGCGCGGCGATGAAGCGGGTCTCGAAGGCGATGCGGCGTTCGGAAATCCGGGCGATCGGGACGGCCCCTAAGGCCTTGGCGAACTGAAGGAAGTAGTCGTTCCAGGTGGGGGCGCCGGTCATCGCCAGATTGAACGCCCGGCCCTCGGCCCGCTCATTTTGCAAGGCGGCGAGCACGGCCCGCGCGACATCTTCGACATGGACCAGATTGGCGATGCCGTCCCCCCCGGCGCCGAGGTCGCCGATTCGCCGCGCCTTCAAGAGACGGGCGATGCGTCCGCTCCACTGCTCTCCGCCGGGGCCATAAACGCAACCGGGGCGCAGCACGATGGATCGGCGATAGTCCGCCGCCAGCCGCTCGCCGGCCAGCTTGGCGACCGCATATGGGCCCTGGCCGTCATCGAGACCGGCATCCTCGCCGATCAGGCCGGTGGCGTTGCCATAGACCGCCATCGAGCTGAGATGCACGATGACCGGTCGCCCGGCCTTCTCCGCCGCTCGAAAAAGGGTTTCGTAGCCGCATTGCACGGCGGGCGGCGGTCCGGCCATGCAATTCACCACGCCGTCGACGCCCGCCAGGATCCGTTCGAGCGCGGCTTCGTCGGTGATGTCGAGACGCAGGCTCGTTCCCTTCTCGGTCCGGCCGGCCGGCAGATGCCGTCCGGTGGCGATCGGTCGCGCCCAGTCGGAGGCGGCGAGGCACGCCGTCACATGACGACCGATGAAACCGCCGGCCCCCAATACAAGGATGGAGCGGCTCATGACATGGTTCCTGCCAGGCTTCGCGCGCGGAGAGGCCGGGTGGCCTGGTCCTTGAGATGGCGTGCCAGACGCAGGCCCATGGCGATGACGGTCAAGGTGGGGTTGGCCTGGCTGGAGGTGGGAAAAACCGATGCCGCGGCGATATGCAGGTTGGCCACGCCATGGACGGTGCAATCGGCGTCGACGACACCGTCACGCGGAGACGCGGCCATGCGCGTGACGCCGATATGATGCCCGCCATAGGCGCCGTAGCGCGTCATTTCCTGTTCGACGCTGGCGGGATCGTAGTCGAAACGTCCGACGCCCGAGCTGGCGATATCCTCGGCCAGCAGCGCCAGCATGGTCGAGACGGTGTCGATATCCTTGGCCGTATAGCGCCAGTCGATCATCAGTCGCGGCAGCCCCAGCGCATCGGTCTCCCCGCTCAGTGTGATCCGGCTCGCCGGATTAGGCTCCTGTTCGGCATGGAAATCGAGGCTATGGAGATGGGCCTTCGAGCGGATGATGATGGAGGGGAACTTGCGTTCGGCCAGACGGCGCTTGAGCAGGAGATGCAGCATGAAGGCGGCGGTGTCCGGCATGTCCGTCAACACGTTGCGGAGATGTTTCAACCTGGTCGGAACATCGAGATCGACACCGCCATGCAGGCGTTTACCATATTCATAAGGTATGAACATCCGCGCGAGATAGAGCATCGACAGCACGCCGTTGCGATGTGCCGGGTCGGTGATGCGGGGATGATGCAGACGGGCGATGATGTTGCCGATGCCGTGGCGGTGCTGTGCTTCGGGGCGCAGTGCGAGGCGCCGCCGGCAATAGGTGCCTTCGTCGGCGATGTCATAGCCGTTCCAGATCGGCCGGTTGAATTGGATCGCCCCGATGGTGCCGGCGACGTGGCACATGTAGAAGCGTCCGACCAGATCGTGGTGGTTGCCGATGCCGTTGGCATGCACGTCGCGGCTGGCCAGCAGAAGCCGGGTCGCCTCCAATCCGCCATTGGCCAGGACGAAGTGCCGCGCGCGCACGGCGAAGTGACGATCCGTCAGCGTTGCGACGTGCAGCCGGTCGACCTTTCCGCCCAGGGCGTCGAGGGCGATATGCGCGACATTGGCGTGCAGGACCAGCCTCACGTTGGAGGCGGTCTCCAGCTTATGTTTGTAGCGCCGGCCGAAATCCGTCGGGCAGGAAAAACGCTCCAGGGTATTGGTCGTGAAGTTGGCGCTTTCGAACCCGTCGATCATCGGTTTGCGGGGATGGTCGAAGGCCGTCTCGATGGTATAGGCGAAACGCCCCGCCTCGCAGATCCGGTTGGCCTCGGGGTAGAAGGGGGCGAGGTCGGCGGGGCCGATGGGCCAGCCGCTATGGGCGATGTAGTCGCGCTTTTCGAAGTCGACGGGGTCGAAGGGCATCGAGCGCCCACCCCATGTGGACGTCGACCCGCCGAGCCGCCGTTCGCGGTAGGTGTCGGGAGGACTGTGCAAGGCCGGATCGGCGACGGAACCGGCGTAAAGGGCCTGGGTGTCCTCTTCACGCCCGAAGCCGCCGGCTTCCAGCAGCAGGACGTCGAGGCCGCTGCCGATGAGATCGAGCGCCATGGCGATGCCGACCGCGCCCGCTCCGACGATGCAGATGTCGGCCGAAAGGGCCTCGCCCTCCGGTAGAGTGTTGGCGTCGATGATCATGGGGCTAGTTCTTGCGATCAGACTGTTCGGGCGCGGTGCCGAAGCCGACGAAGGCCCGCTCCGGGCATCTTAAGGATATCTCCTGCCGGGGAGGCACGCGCGCGGTCATGGGTTTTCCACCATAATAGGCAATTTGATATATACAGATGAAGGAATAATACGCTTTTAGATATATGGCGCAACACCGGTCGAGTGATGAGCGGCACCTATTAGAACACCCTCCGGTTATTAAGGATACCGGGTTTATGTCGATGTCACATCCCTGAGCGGCTGTCGCCGATCGGCCGTGACGTTTCATAGTGGATCTGACCACGAGAAATGCCGATGTCGTGCAACATGCGGTCGTCCCACTGCGCCAGGCGTCGGCGCGCGCTGCGGACAGTCCAGAAGCGGACGCACGCCGCCCATAGGCGCGATGGCGCGGACTCGAGGCGGCCCACCTTATGAAGTGCGGATCGGAACCTTTCTTCGATCGTCATCAGCGGAGTCCTTCTCGTCCAAAGCGTTTGTCCGGAAATGACGGGGGTATTTCCGAACGGGCTCAAAATGGGGCGGGAAGGGAATGATGCCGATAGCTCGTGTATAACGGAAATGAATTGACATGATGTTCGGAATCAAGAAATTTTATGGTCATGATAAATCCCGCCGGCCTTGATCCCGATCTGTTGAGAGCGTTCGCCTTTATCGCGGAGGAGGGCAGCTTCACCCGTGCCGCCGAGCGGATAGGCCGCACCCAGTCGGCCGTATCGATGCAGGTGCAGCGTTTGGAGGCGGTGCTCGGCCAGAAGGTTCTCGTCCGCGGCAAGGGGGGCGCGATCCAATTGACGCCGCATGGCAGATATCTTCTGGAACGAAGCCGCGAGTTGCTGGCCCTCAATGACGAGATATGGTCGGCCTTCCGCGCTCCGCAGATCCATGGAACGGTGCGTCTGGGAACGCCGGACGACTACGCCTTGCAGTATCTGCCCCATATTCTGCGCCGCTTCGCCGATAGCCATCCGGCGGTACAGGTGGATGTCACCTGCGCCCCATCCACGGATGTCGTCGAACGGCTGAAGGCCGGGGAACTCGATTTGACCGTCTGTTCGGAAGGGCATGAACCGAGGCGTTGGCCGGTCATGGAGTTATGGCGCGGACCGTTGCGGTGGATCACCTCGGAGCGATATGCCGCGCATCGTCTGGATCCGGTTCCCCTCGCGGTGGCGGATTCCGGCTGCGTTTGGCGCCGTGTCGCGTTGCGCAGCCTGGAGCGCGCCGGCCGGTCCTACCGCGTCGCCTATACCTCGACCTCGCAAGCCGGGACTCATGCGCCGGTGATGGCCGGGCTGGCCGTCACCATTTCTCCCCCGGCCTGGATGCCGGAAGGGTTGCGGGCCCTGGCCCCCGGCGAATTCCTGCCGGACTTGCCCGATACCGGAATTTTATTGCTGAAAGGGAAGGATCCGCGTCAACCGGTCACCGATGTGCTCGCCGCCCACATCGCCGAAACCTTCCGTTCCGATCCGCGCCTGCTGGAGCGCTGAGAGCCGAAGGGCGAAAGCCCTTCTCCCCTCGTGGGAGAAGGGTTGGGATGAGGGGGCATTCCGCCGACAGGCGGAAGAAAATACTCAGGTTTTATGCGACTTTCCCCCTCACCCTCCCGCGAGAGCGGGCCCTACAGTTTCGCCGCGGCGTCGAAGACCTTGGCGCTATAGGCGCCTTCGGGCTTCTTGGTGATGACCGGCGCCGACTTGGTCGACAGAAGGATATCCACCGTGCGATCGAATTCCGCCGGGTCGAGATAGCCGGTTCCCTTCTTCGATCCGTCCAGCAGTTTGGCCACTTCCTGCATCATGGTGGTCTGGTGCTCCTTGGTCTGGGCGCCGGTGGTGTCGTTGGCCAGAACGATGTCGACGGCTTCCGGCTGGTGAGCGGCGGCGTAATCCCAGCCCTTGGCCGTGGCCTTCAGGAAACGGGCCAGCTTTTCCACCGCCTTGGGGTCGGCCAGGGTCTTTTCCAAGGTATAAAGGCCGTCCTCCAGGGTGGCGACGCCCTGGTCCTGGTATTTGAAGACGGTCAGTTCTCCGGCCGGCACGCCGGCTTCGATCACCTGCCAATATTCGTTATAGGTCATGGTGGAAATACAGGCGGCCTGCTTCTGCAGCAGGGGATCGACGTTGAAGCCCTGCTTCAGCACGGTGACGTCGGGGTTGGCGCCGCTGGTCGAGAAACCGAGCTTGGCCATCCAGGACAGGAACGGATATTCGTTGCCCGAGAACCAGACGCCCAGGGTATGGCCCTTGAAGTCGGCCGGCTTGGTGATCCCGGAATCCTTGCGGCAGGTCAGCATCATCGCGGATTTCTGGAAGATCTGGCCGATATTGACCAATGGCACGCCCTTTTCGCGGGTGGCCAGCGCCGAGGGCAGCCAATCCACCACCACGTCGGCCCCGCCGCCGGCGATCACCTGGGAGGGATTGATGTCGGGGCCGCCCGACTTGATGGTGACGTCGAGGCCGGCATCCTTGTAGAACCCCTTGTCCTTGGCGACGTAATAGCCGGCGAACTGGGCCTGCGTCACCCACTTCAATTGCAGCGTCAGCTTGTCGGCGGCCGATGCGGCCGTCGAACAGCCGACGAGGGCGGCGATGAGGGCGATCTTTCCTAAAGCTTTCATACGGGTCCACTCCTTCCCCGAGAGAGTGCCGGTTCCGATATGGAAGCGGCGATGAAATCCGGTTAACGCCGTCGATAGGACGGATGCCAGGCGGTAACGGTCCGTTCCAGCCAGGAAAGGCCGCCATACATCAGTGATCCGGTGATGCCGGCCACGACGATGGTCGCCCAGACGATCGAGAGATTCATCCGGGCCACTTCCGTGCTGATGCGAAAGCCCATGCCGACCACCGGCGTGCCAAAGAATTCGGCGACGATGGCGCCGATCAGGGCCAGGGTGGAATTGATCTTGAGGCCGTTGAACAGGAAGGGCATGGCATTGGGCAGGCGCAGCATCAGCAATGTCCGCCAATAACCGGCGGCGTAGGAGCGCATCAGGTCGAGCTGGATGGCCTCGGACGCCGCCAAGCCAGCCAGGGTGTTGACCAGCATGGGAAAGAAGGTCATCACAACCACCACGGCCGCTTTCGACGGCCAATCGAAGCCGAACCACATGACCATGATGGGGGCGATGCCGACCACCGGAATGGCGCTCACCAGATTGCCGAAGGGCAGCAGGCCGCGGGCCAGGAAGGGAACGCGGTCGGCCAGGATGGCCACCGCGAAGCCGGCCCCGCATCCCCACAGATAACCCCGCAGCACCGCCTTGATCACCGTCTGGAAGAAGTCGTCCTCCAGGTTGGCGGTTTGCGTCGTCAGGGCGCCCGCGATGGAACTGGGAGGGGGCAGCAGGACCGACGGGACCTGGAAGCCGCGCACGCCCACTTCCCACAGATAGATCAGCATGACGCCGAACAGCGCCGGGACCAGGAGATGGCGGAAAAATCCGGAGCATTCGGTCAGCCGCTCCATCACATGCCAGAGCAGGGCCAGAATGCCGGCCAGAAACATCCACAAACCCGCCGCCTGGTCGAGAGCGACGCCGCCGTCGAGCAAAACCAGCGGCAGGGCGGCGCCCGCGAAAAGACCGGGCGCCAGCAGCAGCGCTTCCGTAAAGGCCGTGCGGGGCGTCCATCGCGCCAGGACCAGCGAGGCCAGAACAATGGCCAATGCCAGCAGGGCCGGTGTCGATTGCCACCAGGCGAGCGGGCTTTCCGCCAAGCCGCCCACGGGCAAGGCGAAGGCCGGCAGGGTCAACAGGACCAGCGGCGTCATCGGGCTGCGTCTGGCGTGCATGGCCTCAGGCTCCCTTCCGTCCGCCGCGTCCGACGATCAGCCGTTCGGCCAGTCCGGCGAGGCCGACCAGCGTCAGGCTGAGCAGTGCCGACATCACCAGGGCACTCCAGATCTGTACCGTCTGGCCGTAATAGGAGCCGCTGAGCAGCCGCGCGCCCAGTCCGGCGGTGCCGCCGGTCGGCAGTTCGGCGACGATGGCGCCGATCAGGCTGATGGCGATCGAGACCTTGATGCTGGTGAACAGATAGGGCAGCGAGGTCGGCAGGCGGAGCAGCCAGAACGTTTGCGAGACGCTGGCGCTGTAGGTGCGCATCAGGTCGAGCGCCAGGGGATCGGTCGAGCGCAGGCCCTTCACCAGGCCGATGGTGATCGGAAAGAAGCAAAGATACATGCTGATCACCGCCTTCGGCAGCAGTCCGGTGAAGCCCAGATTGCCGAAGATCACCACCACCATCGGCGCGATGGCCAGGATCGGGATGGTCTGGGAAATGATCACCCAGGGCATCAGGCTGGAGTCCAGGGTCTTCAGGTGGACGATGCCGACGGCGAGAAGGGCGCCGAAGGCCACCCCCATCAGAAAGCCGAGCAGGGTCGCCTCCGCCGTGACGCCCGCATGGTAGAGCAGGTTGCGGATGCTGGTCGGCGGATAGTGGAACAGCGAATCGATGAGATCGGAAAGAACCTGATCCGGTGTCGGCAGCACCGGACGTTTCATGGCGAAGGTCTGGTGGACCAGATCCATGGCGCCCCAGGCGCGGCCGGCGCGCGCGAATCCTTCGATGGCCTGGGGCGCGTTCAGCCATATCGCGCCGCCGTACCACAACAGGAGGATGGAGATTCCGACTGCCAGTACCGGCATCCTGGCCTTCAGAAAGGCCGTCATGAGTCCTCTCCCACAGTCCACCCGTTCCTTGAGCGGGATAAGCGTCCTGTGACTGTCATGGCCCCCTCGAACGGTTCGGGGTTACTCGTCATAGCTGTGGCCCTCGGCCAGGCCGTGGCGGACGCGGGCGGCGATATCCTGGAACCGCTGGCTTTCCCGCATCTCCAGGCTGCGCTCGCGCGGCAGATCGCAGTCGATGACGTCGAGGATGCGCCCCGGGCGCGGGCTCATCACCACGATGCGGGTCGACAGGAAGACCGCCTCGGAAATCGAATGGGTGACGAAGACGCAGGTCTTGCCTGTCGTTCGCCATAAACGGGACAATTGCGAGTTCAGATGATCGCGGGTGATTTCATCGAGGGCGCCGAAAGGTTCGTCCATCAGCAGCAGATCGGGCTCGAAGGCCAGCGCCCGGGCGATCGACACCCTTTGCTGCATGCCGCCCGACAATTGCCAGGGGAACTTCTTTTCGAAGCCGGCCAATCCGACCAGGGCAAGCTGCTGGGCACTGCGGCGCTGCCGTTCCGTCTTGTCGAGGCCGATGATTTCCAGGGGCAGGGTGACGTTGCGTTCGACGGTCCGCCACGGATAGAGGGCGGGGGCCTGGAAGACGTAGCCGTAAGCCCGCTTGAGGCGGGCCGCCTCCGGGGTCAGGCCGTTGACGGTGATGTCGCCCGACGTCGGCTGTTCCAGATCGGCGATGACGCGCAGCAAGGTGGTCTTGCCGCAGCCCGAGGGGCCGATCAGCGAGACGAAATCGCCCGAATTGATGCGAAGATCGATGCCGTCCAGCGCGGTGACGGGTTTGTCGGCGGCTTTGAAAATCAGCGATAGAGTGCGGATGTCGACGATGGGCCGATTTTCCGCCGGCGTGGTGGCGATGGCTTCAGCAACGGGAAGGGTGGAGGAACTGCCCACGGAATATCCTCGCCAGAAGGTGGAGTCTCGGTTGCGGAGAGGAAACGCAATCCCTGTGCCAGTTGAATTTTTCGGAATGATCGATAAATAAATATTTGAAATTTAATGATAATAATTTGTCTTATCGGACAGGATTTGATCCTGTGGTCAGCATCAGGGTGGTTCGCCGCCGCAGCTATGCACACAAAATGACCACACCCCCTGCATGTGATTATTTTATGTGCATATATGGCGGCGGCGGGCCTTTGTCCCCGCTTTTGGTTTTTCCCTCTTCCAGGTTTGGGTTACTCTCCATCCGTTTGCGTGATCTCACGAATGAAGCAAGGGACGGATGAACCGCAGAGAACGGCGGGCGGCTACGAAGCAGGTGGGGGGGCAGACGCAAGGAGAGAGCCTGCAAAAAACCTTTGCCGAGGCCTTGCGCTATCATCAGGCGGGATGTCTGGCCGAGGCGGAAATTCTCTACCGGCAGATTCTTGGCGTCCATCCCCGCCATGCCGACAGCCTGCATCTGCTGGGGGTGATGGCCTCTCAGGTCGGCCGCCACGATTTGGCTGTCGACCTGATTGGAAAGGCCATCGCCATCGACGCCAAGGCGGACACCTACCATTCCAACCTGGGGTTCGCGCTTCAGCAGTTGGGACGGCTGGACGGCGCCATCGACAGCTATCGCAAGGCTCTTCAACTCAAGCCCCGCTTCCCGGAGGCCCATAACAATCTGGGCAACGCGCTGTCGCAGCGGGGGCAGGTGGACGAGGCCATCGTCTGTTATCGCGATGCCATTGCTCTCAAGGAGGACTATCCGGAAGCCCACAATAATTTGGGATTGGCGCTTCTGGAACAGGGGCGTGCGGAGGAGGCGCTCGCATGCTTCCGCAAAGCCATCGGTTTCCGCCCGGACTATCCGGAAGCGCACAACAATCTGGGGACCGCGCTGCAGGAGTTGGGGCGGCTGGACGAGGCCGCCGCCTGTTATCGGGGCGCCATCGATCTCAATCCGGAGGATCCGGAGGCTCATAACAATCTCGGCGTCACGCTCCAGAAGCTGGGACAACTGGACGACGCTCTGGCTTGCTACCGCAGGGCCTGTGGTCTGCGCGCGGACTACCCTGAGGCCTGGTTCAACCTGGGAACGGTATATCAGCGTCGGGAACGCTTGGACGAGGCGGTCTCATGCTATCGCCAGGCCATCGCGCACCGACCGGATTATGCCGCCGCTTATAACAATCTGGGCAATACGCTGCGGAACGAGGGCCGTCCGGAGGCGGTCATTTTCTGCTATCTGAGGGCCATCGATCTCAAGCCGAACGATCTGGAGGCCTTTAACAACCTTGGCTTGGCATTGCGCAAGTGGGGCCGGTTCGACGCCTCGATCACGGTTTTTCACAATGCCCTGCAACTGCATCCGGATGACGCCGAGACGCTCAACAATCTGGGGCGCTCACTGCAGGAACTGGGGGAGGCCGGGGCGGGTGTGTGCTATCGCCGAGCCATTGAGAGCGATCCGGACGATGCGGAAGGGTATAACCATCTCGGCACGGCATTGAGCGATAGGGAGTGCTTCGACACGGCGGCGGCCGCTTTCCGCAATGCCCTCAGCCTCTGTCCGAACGGCGCGGGGATACATAACAATTTCGGCCACATGCACCAGGAATTGGGCAATGTCGCCCAGGCGGTGACTTGTTATCGCAGGGCCGTCAAGAGCGACGCGGGTGATCCGGAAGCCCACTGGAATCTCGCTCTTGCCCTTTTGCTGACCGGAGACTATCGCCCTGGCTGGGCGGAGTACGAGTGGCGTTGGCGGTGCCACGAGATCTGGCGCCGGGAGATGCGGACGTTTTCCCAGCCTCCGTGGTCCGGGGAAAAATCGGATGGCGGCACGCTTCTCCTGTGGGCGGAGCAGGGGGCCGGCGATTCTATACAATTCGTCCGTTATCTGCCCTTGGTGGCCCGATTGGGCTGGCGCATCGTCATACAAATACCCGGAGTCCTCTGGCGTCAGTTCCGTATGATCCCGAATGTCACCGTGATCGCGGAGGGAGAGGATCTGCCTTCCTTCGATGTCCAGTGTCCCTTGCTCAGCCTGCCGCACCTGTTGGGGACGACCGTTCAGAACATTCCCGCCACCATTCCCTACCTCCACGCCCATCCGGCGATGAGGGAGGTCTGGCGGAACCGCCTGCGGGGAACTTCGGGTTTCAAAGTCGGCGTCGTCTGGCGCGGCAATCCCTCGCATAAGCGCGATCGCAACCGATCGATGGATCCGGCGTGGTTTTCCCGCTTTCTCGACATTCCCGGGGTGGCCGTCGTCAGCCTTCAGAAGGATGGACGGGGGGGCGAATTCTCCGCGCTCGACGTTCCCGGCGCGTTTCTGGATGCCGGGCCGCTTCTCGTCGATTATGCCGATACGGCGGCGCTGATCGCCAATCTCGATCTGGTGATTTCCGTCGATACCTCGGTCGCCCATCTGGCCGGCGCTCTGGGGGTGCCGGTCTGGACGCTGGTGGACCTGGCGTCCGATTGGCGGTGGCTTTTGGCCCGCGACGATAGTCCTTGGTATCCGACGATGCGGCTGTTTCGGCAGTCCCGGTTGGGCGATTGGCAGCCCGTGGTCGAAAGGGTCAGGGCGGAGCTCGCTCGCCTTGTCGAGGTTTCGCCCGACGCTTGCCTGCCTTCCCACGCGTCCGGCGTCTCTGGACTGATCCCAAGCAACGTTTGAGTCCCGCCCCTATTTGAGTGGTCGACACAATCATAAACCGTCATTGCCGGACTTGATCCGGCAATCCGTGATTGCATAGATCGGCCGACGTCATTGGGGGTGGGCACGTGGATGCCCGGCTCAAGGCCGGGCATGACGACTTATAATTGAACGGCAGTGTATGAATTTTCCCAGATATTGAGGCGAAATCCGTAACTGACAGGCCCTTAATGTTCGGCGCCGCTCTTGAAATGGAACTGGGCGCCGGAACGGATCCCCGACGGCCAGCGGGCGGTGACGGCCTTCTGCTTGGTGTAGAACTTCACGCCATCGGGACCGTAGATATGCAGGTCGCCGAACAGCGATTGTTTCCAGCCGCCGAAGCTGTGGTAGGCGACCGGCACCGGGATCGGCACATTGACGCCGACCATGCCGGCCTGGACGCGGGCGACGAAATTGCGCGCCGCATCGCCGTCGCGGGTGAAGATGGCGGTGCCGTTGCCGTATTGATGGTCGTTGACCAGCCCGAGCGCCGTCTCGTAATCGGCGACGCGGACCACGGCCAGGACGGGGCCGAAGATCTCGTCGGTGTAGATGCTCATTTCCGGCGTTACCCGGTCGAACAGGCAGCCGCCCAGGAAAAAGCCGTTCTCGTGGCCCTGCATGACCAGGTCCCGGCCATCGACCACCAGCTTGGCGCCGGCTTTGACGCCCGCATCGACATAGCCCTTGATCCGCTCCAGGCTTTCCTTGGTGATGACCGGCCCCATCTCCGCCTCCGCGTCGGTATAGGGGCCGACCTTCAGGTCGCGGACCCGGGGCGCCAGGCGGCGGATCACCTCGTCGGCGGTCTCCTCGCCCACCGCCACCGCCACCGAGACCGCCATGCAGCGTTCGCCGGCCGAGCCGTAGGCCGCGCCCATCAGCGCGTCGGTCACCTGATCCATGTCGGCGTCGGGCATCACCACCAGATGGTTTTTGGCGCCGCACAGCGCCTGCACCCGTTTTCCGTGGGCGGCGCCGTTGGCGTAGATCTGGCGGCCGATGCCCGTCGAGCCGACGAAGCTCAGCGCCGGGACGCGCGGGTCGGCGATCAGGGTGTCGACCGCGTCCTTGTCGCCCATCACGACATTCAGCACGCCTTCGGGCAGCCCCGCCTCCAGCATCAGTTCGGCCAGCCTGAGGCTGGTCGAGGGATCCTTTTCCGAAGGTTTCAGCACGAAGCTGTTGCCGCAGGCGATGGCCATGGGAAACATCCACAGGGGAACCATGGCGGGGAAATTGAAGGGCGTGATGCCGGCACAGACGCCCAGCGGCTGACGCAGCGAATAGACGTCGACGCCGGTTGCCGCCTGTTCGGTGATTTCGCCCTTCAACAGTTGCGGAATGCCGCAGGCATATTCCACCACCTCCAGGCCGCGGGCGATCGATCCCTTGGCGTCGGGGATGGTTTTGCCGTGCTCGGTCGAAACCAGCCGGGCCAGATTATCCATGTCCTTGATGATCAGATCGCGGAAATGGAACAGAACCTGGGCCCGTTTGGCCGCCGGAACGGCCGCCCAGGCGGGAAAGGCGGCATGGGCGTTGGCGATGGCCGCCTCGACTTCGGATTTCGAGGCCAGGGGGACCTTGGCGGTGATCTCGCCGGTGGCCGGGTCGGTGACGTCGCCGAAGCGTCCGCTGGTGCCGGCGACGGCGTGCCCGCCGATGAAATGGTGCAGGGTCTTCACGGCTCTCAATCCTTTTCAGGCGACGGTTTTCAGAATGTCGGCCAACTGGCCGACCAGGGTGTCGATGTGGTGCCGCTCGATGATCAGCGGCGGCGACAGGGCGATGATGTCGCCGGTGGTGCGGATCAGCAGGCCCGCCTCGAAGCATTTGACGAAGGCTTCATAGGCACGGGCGCCGACCGCGCCGGGCCGGGATGCCAGTTCGATGCCGGCGACCAGGCCGATGTTGCGGATGTCGATGACGTTCGGCAGTCCGGCGAGACTGTGCACCGCCGCCTCGAAATAGGGGGCGAGCTCGGCGCCGCGGGTCAGCAGGCCTTCCGCCTCATAGACGTCGAGGGTGGCGAGCGCGGCGGCGGTGGCCACCGGATGGCCGGAATAGGTATAGCCGTGCAGGAATTCGATGGCGCCTTCCGGCCCGTTCATGAAGACGTCGTGGATGGCGTCGCTGGCGAAGACGGCGCCCATGGGAATGGTGCCGTTGGTGATGCCCTTGGCCGTGGTCACCAGATCGGGCTGCACGCCGAAATAATTGACGGCGAACGGCGTTCCCAGGCGACCGAAGCCGCAGATCACTTCGTCGAAAATCAGCAGGATGCCGTATTTGTCGCAGATCGAGCGCAGCTTCTGCAGATAACCCTTCGGCGGGATCAGCACGCCGGTGGAGCCGGCCATCGGTTCGACGATCACCGCGGCGATGGTCGAGGCGTCGTGCAGCGTCACGATGCGTTCCAACTCGTCGGCCAGGTGCGCGCCCCATTCCGGTTCGCCCCGGGTGAAGGCGTTGTGTTCCAGGTTATGGGTGTGCGGCAGATGGTCGACGCCCGGCAGCAACGGGCCGAAATGCTTGCGGTTATTGGCGATTCCGCCGACCGACAAGCCGCCGAAGCCGACACCGTGATAGCCCCGTTCCCGCCCGATCAGCCGGGTCCGCGCCCCGTCACCCTTCAGGCGGTGATAGGCGAGCGCGATCTTCAGCGCCGTATCCACCGATTCCGATCCGGAATTGGTGAAAAAGACGTGATTGAGCGGTCCGGGCATCAATTTGGCGAGTCGCGAGGCCAGTTCGAAAGCCTCGGGATGTCCCATCTGGAAGGTGGGGGCGAAATCCAGCTCCGCCACCTTGGTCTGAACCGCCTTGGTGATCGCCTCGCGGCAATGCCCGGCATTGACGCACCACAGCCCGGCGGTTCCGTCCAGGACCTGATGGCCGTCGGCGGCGGTGTAATGCATGTCCTTGGCGCTGGCCAGCAGGCGCGGTTTGGCCTTGAACTGGCGGTTGGCGGTAAAAGGCATCCAGAAGGCGCCGAGATCGGACGGGTAATTGTCGAGCATTGCGGTAACACCTCGAATGGGAAGCGGAGCGGCATTCAGGGTCGGATGTTTGCCGATCTTTAACAAGACGCTTTCTTGCCTTGCCTCAATCGCTTGATTTTCCTCATTAAGAGTGAAAAATGTTAACTATCCTGAACAATGGAAACGGAAGGCCATCATGGATATCGATGTCGGAGCCCGGCTGAAAGCGGTTCGCCAGCGTCTGCATTTGTCCCAACGCGAACTCGCCCGGCGCGCCGGGATCACCAACGCCAGCATTTCCCTGATCGAGTCCAACCGGCTCAATCCGTCGGTGGGGGCCTTGAAGCGTGTCCTTGATGGCATCCCCATGGGGCTGGCGGAATTCTTCGCCATGGAGATGGAGACTCCGCCCCAGGTATTCTATGGATCCGCCGATTTCGTCGAGATCGTCAGTGGCGACATTTCCTATCGCCAGGTCGGGCGGGATCTGACGGGGCGCGCCCTGCAGATCATGTTGGAGCGCTATGTCGCCGGGGCGGACACCGGACGCGTTCCGCTCAGCCATGACGGCGAGGAGGGCGGCGTGGTGATCGCCGGCCGGCTCGAGGTCACGGTCGGCGACCAGATGCGTGTCCTCGGGCCGGGCGAGGCCTACTATTTTCACAGCCGGACGCCGCATCGCTTCCGAAACGTCGGCCGCGAGGATTGCCGCGTCATCAGTGCCTGTACGCCGCCCAGCTTCTGATCCCAGGGGCTGGGCGCGGTCCTGCTGTTTTTCCATCCGCGCGAAAGGCGGTGGCTTTTTCGCTCCTGACGCGATTTAATTGTTAAGGTATTAACGGAAGAACGGGATTGCGGACGTGCTTGCGCGCTTGGGTTGTCGTGTGGTCGTGGCTTTGGCGGCGTTTCGGTTTTTCGCCGTCGGGGCGACCGCTCAGGCGCAGGTCAATGATCCGCTGATCTATTATCAGGTTCTTTATCTGTCGTTCCTGGAACGGACCGCCTGTGGCGACGATGTGAAGGACTGGCGGGATAATCTTCGGACCATCCGCGACATTCTCGTCGTCGATATGGGACGCCGGGACCAGGATCTGTCGGCGATCGAAGGCCGCGCCGCCGACCTGCAGCGGGAAATGCCCTGCGACAGTGATACCCGGCGGGATCTTCTGGCGGTGACCACGGGCGAGCCGAGGCGTGCCCTGGCCTGGTTCGGGACCTTGAAAACCGTTCAGACCCCTTGATCGTCGATTAAAGCGGCCGCCTGGCGGAAGAAATGCGGTAAGGCTCCCCCGTGATTTCCCCCTTGCACTTCCCAGACCTTTAGACGGACGCGTATCGGTGGCATTGAACTCCGCGTCGGTTTGGGGCTCGTGACACCCCTCTTTTGACCTTCCCGCCCCCTGACGCAAATTTTTTTTTTGAGACCTCTTTCGGTGGTCTCCGTGGCGATCCCTCGCACACCCTTCGATTCCGTTGCAATCGTCATTATTGCCACCGGCCCTCCCGGCCGTTGCGATTGCGGCTGCCTGAATCCTGAAAAATCATTTTGTCGCAATGACTTGGTGCTGCCCACCGAGAGGGGGCGGCGCAATCGGAAAGAGAAAAGCCAAGCAGAAGCTGTAACGGCATTAATAACAAATAATATTGCATTTTATCTAAATTTGATACAAAGAGTAAATGATTGTATTTGCTCTAATTTCTCTGCATAAAATCGCTTGACGTTAATAGTCTCCGCTATATTTTACCTACCAAGGAATGGTTCTTGGGGCGCGGCAGGCAATCTTCTCTCGGTTTAGTTGGGGTAATTGCTCTTCTCGCCGATAACTCGCAGTACGGAGACTTTGCGGTGGCTAATCACTCTTCTGCTCTGACGTCTGCTTCGGTGATCGGCAAGGCTATCGTCGCCCTGGCTGGGGCGCTGTTTCTCTCGGCTTGCGCCGGTGGTCCGCTGCCGGCTTCAAGCCAAATCCCGGGTGGTGTCGTCAGCAACACGCTGCCGGCGGGTTACGCCCAGTTCTGCGGCCGTCACCAGGAGCTCTGCACGCTGCCGGCGCAAGCGACGACGGCGCAGGCCGTGGTGCCGATGACCGCCGAGACGGAAAAGCAGTTGAGCCAGGTGAATGTCAGCATCAACCGGGCGATCCGCCCGATGGCCGACGCCGGGAAGGCGGGCTACTGGGAACCGGCCAGCGCCGGCGATTGCAAGACCTACACCGTGCGCAAGATGCAGGCCCTGCTGGCCCTCGGTCTGCCGCGCGAGGCGCTGCACGTCGCCATCGTCCGGACCCCGCAGGCCGAGAGCCATGCCGTGCTGACCGTCGATACCGACCGTGGAACCTATGTTCTGGACAACATGTCCGACGAGTTGCAGCCCTGGGAAAAACTGCCCTACACCTTCTGGTCGCGTGAAGCGGCCCCCGGCCAGCAGTGGAGCTTCCCGGCGCTGGACGGCAAGGGACGGATCGCCTCCATCGTCGATAAGTCCCAATCCTGAACGTGACGCCGGCCGTCTGACGGCCGCGAAGGAAAAACCCCGGCTTTGGACCGGGGTTTTTTTGTCTGTGTCTTGTTCGGGCGTTGATATCCCGCCTTCGGTAAAACAAGGTGCACCGGCCTCTGTGCCCGTAGGCTAAGCCCTCTCCCACTTCGTGGGCGAGGGGACCTCCGAACCGACCGTTTTCATCCCCGCTGGCGCATCGACCGCGTCGATGCAGGGTGTCTCTCCCGCAAAGCGGGCGAGGGGAGATTAGCGCCAAAACGCCCCTTTCCGCTTCGTGCCGGCATGCCGCCCAGGGGCGCCGATGCCATCGGCTTGGGCTATTGGCGTGAAAGGCGTTGGCTTTTTCGCTTATGACGCGATTAGAGTAGGGCCTTGGCGGGCGGAATGGGGACGGTGACGTGGGGCGGAACCGGTTATGCTGGGTGATGGGCTGGTTGTTGGCCTGGCGTTTGGTGATCCCGGATTCTTTCGCCCAGACGCCGGTCCGTGATCCCCTGGTCTATTATCAAATCCTCTATCTGTCCTTCCTCGAACGTTCCGCCTGCGGTGACGATGTCCGGGGCTGGCTGGACGGTCTGCGCACGATCCGCGACATCCTCTCATCCGATCTCGGTCGCAGCGAACGTGACCTGGCGGCGATCGAATCCCGGGCCGCCGACTTGCAGCGGGGGGTGCCCTGCGACAGCGATACCCGGCGCGATCTTCTGTCGGTGACCGCGGGCGAGCCCCAACGCGCCCTGACGTGGTTCCGGACTCAGAAAAGCCCCCGAATACCGTGATTTTTTTTAGGGACGATCTGCGGTTGGTCTCCGGACTGTCAAAGCCCCGGTCTTAATTTCTTTTCGCGTCGGTATTCTTTCGATCTCCCAAGGGAAATGACTGCAGTCCTAAAGCATTCATTGGCCCCATTTGCGTCATCTTCATCCATGACGACAGAATTTAAATAAATCACCGATCATTTTTATGTCATGAAATATTTCTCAGATCGCGAGAGCGGCGAAATTGCTTTGATCACAGATCTGTCATGGTGTTGCGTCTGGAACCCGCAATGGAAGATCTAATTATGATATCCGCAACTGCATGGGTATCACCGATGGCAGGGTTGATCCTCTGTTCCGGAGGGGTAGCATGTTAAGGAATCGTTTTCTGTTAAAATTTAATTCAATTTGCAACGACCGGTTGATCGCACCGCAGCAATCGTGTAGAGATTGATTCAGGTTTCGGGAGTATGCAACCGAAAGACCCTATTCGGTTTGGTGTGAATCTTTTGAGAAGAGGCGGGACATGGCACGCAATGCAATGAGCAACCTGTTGGTGGGTGCGGCATTCAGCCTGGTACTCACCACGTCCGGTATCGTAATGGCGCAGGATGCCGCTCCGGCATTGTCTCCGGCGCTTACGGCCAGCATTCAGGCGGCCACCTCGGCAGGGACTCCGGCCGAGGTGGCCACCGCCGTGGCGGCACTGGTGGCGGAAAATCCGGGACAGGCCGCGGCTATCGCCGGCGCGGCGGCCGCTGCGGATCCTGCCGCTGCCGCCCAGATCGCCGCGGCGGTCGCCCTGGCCGTTCCTTCGTCCGCGGCCTCGATCGCGGCCGCGGTCGCCCAAGCGGTGCCGGCCCAGGCCGGTTTGATAGCGGCGGTGGTGGCGCAGGCGGTGCCCTCTTCCGCGGCGGCGGTGATCGCGGCGGTCGCTACCGCGACGAACACGTCGGTGGCCTCGGTGACGGCTGCGGCATCCGCAGCCAACGCAACGGCCTCGACCGTGGTTGCCCAGGCGGTCGCGACCTCGTCGGTTGCCCAGGTGACGACCACCCCGGTGAACGCGACGACTGTGACGCCTTTGGCGCAAGCTGTCTTGAACAACGCTCCGCCCGCCAGTCCGCACTAAGGCTGCCGGCTTTTTTGTCTGTACTGAGAACACGATAAAACGCCACGCGCATTTCCGCTTGGTGTCTGGTTGAATGCCTAATTTAATTTGGGGGCGGTTGAAGATGAGACTCATTGGTATTGGGGTCGCCGCGGCGATCGCGGTCGTTTTGCCTGTCGAATTTGCCAATGCTCAAGTAAAGGCCGGGCTGGAAGCCCCCGAAGCGACGACACCGGAGCGGCAAAGCGTATTGCAGCGCGCCCGTCCGGACTACGATCCGCTGGGCGTTCGTGCGGGATCCTTCATCATCTTGCCGTCGGTGGACGTGGAGGAGGCTTATAACTCCAACGTCTATGTCACACCGAACAATACGAAGGAAGATTTCGAGACGGTGCTTCGTCCGGCCGTTGCGGTCAATTCGGACTGGAACAACCACGCCTTGAGCTTTTTGGCGAATGGCACCATCAAGCGCTTCGCCAAGGAAGTCAGTGAAAACAACAGCGACGCCGGCGCTTTCGTCAATGGACGTTACGATATCGAGCGTGACGTCTATTTCACCGGAGCGTTGAGCTATCAGCTATTGCACGAGGACCGGTCTTCGCCGGATGCCGTCACCACTCAGAAAAGTCCCATCGAATATCAGCAGGGAAGCGCTAAATTCGGTTTCGTCCGGGAACCCGGCCGGCTGGGCTTCCGTCTTGACGCCGGGGCGGATACCTATGCCTACGGCAATGGCGTGACCAGTACCGGCACGCGCATTATTGAGACCGATCGCAATTACACCTCCTATACCATCACACCGCGTGTTCGTTACGAGATCACGCCCGGATATCATGCCTTCGTCAAGGCGTCGTACAACGATCGCGTCTATGTGAACACTCCCGATACCTCGGGGTACAACCGGAATTCGACGGGTTATGCGGTTGATGCCGGTACGGCGGTGGACCTTGGTCGTGTCCTGACCGGTGAGGTCTATGTCGGCTATTTGAGCCAGGATTATGACGACAGCCGTTTGAAGTCGGCGAGCGGGGCCGACTATGGCGCCAGCCTTCTGTGGAACGTGACGCAGATTACGTCGCTTCGTCTGTCCGCGCAGCGCACTGTCGAGGAAACGACGCTGGCTTCCACATCGGGTTATTTACAGACGACGGTGTCGCCGTCGATTGAACATGAGTTGATGCGGAACCTGTTGCTGAACGCCGGGTTCAGTTACGTCCTCCAGGAGTTTCAGGGTTCAAGCCCGTCGCGGACAGACGATATCTACAAGACTGATGCCGGTCTGCGCTATCTGATCAACCGGAACATGTCGGTGGGGTTGACGGGATCTTATGGATGGCGGCGGTCGAACGCGCTGAACACCAATTACGACCAGGATATCGTGTTGGCGCGGTTGCGCTTGCAACTCTAGAATTTTGGGCGAAGCGTTGCGAGTGAATGGGAATGCTATCAGGATTGTATGCGTCGGTACGTCGCTTTTCACTGTTGTTGCTTGTCGTGGTGATTGCTTCTTTGTTGTTGGGTGGGCAGTCCATGGCCGACGACAAGGTCGCCTACCGGTTGGGTACCGGTGACAAGGTTCGGGTGACCGTTTTCAATGAGGCGGACCTATCCGGGGACTTCGACGTCAACGACCAGGGGGCTGTTGCACTGCCGTTGGTCGGTCAGGTCGACGCGGTGGGGAAGACCGTTGCTGAATTTCAGGCGGAAATCGCACAGAAATACGGTGCAACTTATCTGGTCAATCCACGGGTCAGCGTTGCGGTGTTGAACTATCGTCCCTTTTTCATTTTGGGCGAGGTCAAAACTCCTGCAAGCTATCCTTATGTCAACGGCATGACGGTGATCAACGCTATTGCTTTGGCAGGTGGCTATACGCCGCGCGCCAACAAACAAAACATCGTTATCAAGCGGGCCAATGACCCATCGGCGACCGAACAAACGGTCAACGAGGATGCTCCGGTCCTGCCGGGAGACGTAATCCGCGTACCGGAACGATTTTTTTAAGCGATTTGCGATTGCCTGGATCGCCACATTTCGTCGTTGCCGGGCCATCATGCCTGGCAAGTCATCGATTCCTGGGGAAAGTCCTGGCGTTGATGAAGACGGGGGCATCCGGCTTGACCGCAAGCCGCTCTCGATTGTGAACAGGGAGTCACCAGGTCAATGGATGCTTCTGATCTGCCTATGCCGTCCCCTACGGAACCGTCAGCTCCGGTCCCCGGAAGCAAGCGAGCCGTAAGCTTCACCCGGTTACTTGGGGAAGGGGCCGATCATGGCCTTGAACTGGTCGACTTACTCCATATCCTGCGTCGGCGCAGGAAGGTCATCTTCATTTGCATGGCGGTGGTGACCGCGATCAGTGCCGCCGTGGTCTATCAGATCACTCCGCATTACACGGCCGAAGCCACTGTCATGCTGGAACCGCGTAAAACCCAGGTGGTCGATCTGCAGGCGGTCGTTTCCGGATTGCCGGCCGATTCAGCGGTTATCCGCAGCGAAGTCGAGGTGCTGAAATCTCCGACTATCGCCGAACAGGTGGTAAAGCGGCTCAATCTCACCAAAATTCCCGAATTCAACGCCAAGCTGCGGCGTCCGTCGGCATTCGCGCCGGTGACCGACGCGATCGACAGCCTGTTCGCGACCATCAAGCCGTTGCTCGGTATCCAGCCGCCGCCTGCCGAGCCGTCCGGGGATCCGGAACAGGCCGCTGTTCTGGCCGCTGTCGGCGCGGTGCAAGCGCGCACGGATATTCTGAACGATGGGCGTTCCTATGTCCTTAAGATCCGTTTCGAATCCGAAAGTCCAAAGCTTGCCGCCCAGGTGGCCAACGCTTTCGTCGATGCCTATCTGGAGAGCCAGCTTGAAGCGAAGTTCGAAGCGGTCAGGCGGGCCAATGTATGGCTCAATGAGCATCTGACGGAATTGCGCACCAAAGTGGAGTCGACCGACCGTGCCGTTCAGGTATTCAAGACCCAGCACAATCTGGTCCAGACCCGCGGGGAGACTGTCAGCGTGCAGCAGCTTGGGGATCTGAATACTCAACTTATCCTTTCCGGAGCGGAGCGTGCACAAAAGGAATCTAATCTTCGTCAGATCCAGGACCAATTGCGTTCCGGTGGTGTCTCGGCAGCGGCACAAGTGCTGGCCTCACCTCTGATACAAAGATTGCGGGAACAGGAAACCGACCTGCTTACTCAGGAAGCCTTGATGGCGTCCAAATATAAGCCGGCTCATCCTGCGATGATCAATATCAAGGCCCAGGAGAAAGATCTCCAGCAGAAGATCGAAGATGAGATCAACAAGATCGTGAAGGGAATGTCCGGAGAGGTGGCGGCCGCGCGCGCCAAGGAGTCCTCTCTTCGCGAAAGCCTGCAAGACCTTCAGAAAACCACGGGCCTGCAAGGCGAGGCTGAAGTTCAGTTGCGGCAGCTCGAACGCGAAGCGGAATCCAACAAAACCCTTTATCAAAACTTCCTTACTCGATTCAAGCAGACTTCGGCGCAGGAGGACATTCAGCAGGCCGACGCGCGTTTGCTGGCGAATGCCCGTGTCCCCCGAATACCTTCTTTTCCTCAGACGCGCAGGCTGATTCTGATAGCGTTCTTTGCCTCGGGGTTCCTTGGTCTTTTCGTGGCTTTTGGCGCCGAGCGCTTGGACAACGGATTTCGCACCGGGGAGCAGCTCGAAAAGATTGCCCAGGTTCCCGCTTTGGGTCTGGTCCCCGATGAAACGAAAACGAGCATGTCGGCCGTTGATACCATTCTCAAGAGACCGATTGCGCCTTATTCTGAAGCCATCCGCACGATAAGGACCGCGTTGCGTTATTCCAATGTGGATAGTCCTCCGCGTGTGGTACTGGTCACCTCCTCCTTGCCGGCGGAAGGAAAGTCGGTGTTTTCCCTCTCGCTTGCGCGGAGCGTCGCCTCTTCCGGCGGACGGGCGTTGATCATCGATTGCGATCTCCGGCGTCCGACGCTGGCGAGGAATCTCAATGTCGAGGCTAAGCCGGGACTGCTTAGCCTGTTCGATGACAAGGCTGATCTGGCGAGTGTCCTTCGTGTCGAAGCGAGTTCGGGCATGCACTTCATCCCGAGTTCACCGGGAACACCAAATCCCCAGGATCTTCTCGGTTCCAAACATATGCGGACGTTCATCGAATCCATGCGGGGCCAATACGATCTGATCGTTCTTGATACCCCGCCTTTGCTGGCGGTGTCCGATGCGCTGATTCTTTCTCATTTGGCCGATACCACCATATTCCTGGTCCGGTGGGGTAAAACTCCTCGACCCGTGGCGATGGGGGCTCTTAAGTCGTTCCATAACAATGGGGGCGATCTGGCGGGCGTGGTGCTCACAAGGGTGGATTTCCGTCGGCACGCTACTTACGGCTATGGGGATGCCGGCTATTACTACGGCCATTATGGGAAACATTACGCAGGGTATGGTGCCGTCGAGGCCGAACAAAAGTCATGAAGGGACGACTGAGGATTCTGTCACCGAAGCTATTCGCTGGTGGTGCCGGGATTTTGATGGCGGGCTTGGCATTATGGCAGGGTATCGATTCTGCTCTTCGCCTTTATGGCGGGACGGACATCGATCTTTCGCGCGAGGAAGGTCCGGCCGCACGGACTGTGCTGGAGCGGGATGCTGCCTACCTTGAAATGATCGATGACTGGCTGGGTGATCCCCAGGCGAGGATCCGCGCTGGTCTTCTTCAGTTCCGCCTCTCTCTTTCAACCGGTCCGGATATCGTGTTGGAGCGCAGGCGAGCGCTTGCCAAGGCTATCGATGATCTCCGCGATGGTTTGGCGCGCGCGCCGGCCGATGCCAGGGCTTGGACGGCTTTGGCACATGCGCTTTTGGCGACAGGTGAACTGGAAAAAGGCAAGCTTGCTTTCCGGACGGCTCTTCTGACGGCCTTTTACGAGCCCACTCTGACGCTTTGGCGATGTCAGCTTGGTCTCGGCTTATGGCCGTTGCTCGACGATGCCGACCGCCGACTGGTGGCCAATCAAGTGCGGTGGGCATGGACGAGCCAACCTGCCGACCTCGTCGGATTGGCCAAGATCGCCAATCATGCCGTTGTTATTGCTGCCGTCCTGGATCAGGACCCGGCCGAGAAGAAGGCCTTCGAAAAAGCGCTTAGACGCTGATCTCCAGGCAAGACTTCAAGAGATCATCTCACTCACGGGGTTTGTTTTCGGCGCCCTCCTGCGAGGAGCGCGATTGCGCCACCGCCACGCCGAGAAGAGCCATATAGGTCGTGGTAACCGCTGGAATCTGCAGGCTGAAATCAACACTGGCATGCAGGGCAACCAGAATCGAGGCGGCGATACCGAGACAAGGGTAAACTCCGTCACGCTGGCGGGTTCGCATGCCGCGAACGCATAATCCAACCAACCAGAGAATGGCGAAGAACAGGCTGGCTGCCGCCGGAACGCCCAGTTCGAGGATATTTTGCAGGTAATCGTTGTGGGTCAGGTCGAAGAAGCTGGTGACGGCTTCGGTTCGGTAGAGAGGGAAAAAACTGGTGAAGGAGCCCAATCCGATCCCCAGAACAGGGTAGTCTTGGATCACCTGCCAGGTCAGTTGATAAACGGTCAGGCGTTCTTCATTTCCCAGCGTGGTCTCCATGAGACGACCCAGGGTCGTTCCTCCGCTGATCAGGAAAGCCAGGACCACCAGAACGACCGGTAGCGCCACCAGTCCCATATTGCGGAATCGACCAAGGCTGGGCGCTTGAGACAGCATGACGAAGAAGGTTAAGGCTGCGACCAGTGAGGAGAGAAAGCCCCCACGGGAGTGGGTGAGGACCAGGGCTGTCGCCAGCGAGAATAGAGACAATATAAGCCAGGATTGTCCGCCCAGGTACTCAATGATGAGGTGCGCTTTGTCGCGCGAGGTCCCATAGAGACGAAGGCGGCTGAAACTCTTGACAAGATGACTAAGGGCGGCAAGAAGGCAGAGGCCGAGAAATGTGGCGAAAGAGTTCCTGTTGACGAAGGTTCCCGTCAAATCTTCCATGTAGGCCCATTTTGAAAGCCACAGGACTGTTTCATTGCCGGACCAATAGGCGAGCAGTCCGTAGGCGGCATATGCCCCACCAGAGAATGCCACCACTTTGATGGATGTGCTGGCGCGGTCCCGATCGCGGCCGAACAGGAAGGTCAGAAAAAAAACTCCTGCATAGGTGAGAAGACGGAGTAGGCCTGACAGGGCGGCTTGCCTGTCCACGGCGATGGTGCCGGCGACATGTTTGCCCAAGGTTTCGGAGGCCTGGTCCCACAAGGGATTGTCCCAGACGGTGGGAACCATGGTGCTGATCTGGACGATGACGACGCAAATCACGAGGCCGAAGGCCAGGGCGGGCGGCGTCAGGTCCCTGCTGAAAATACCAAGCTTGCGGGGCCAGTAGCCGAGGCTTCCCATCAGCAACGTCGCGACGCAGAGGCCAAGAATATCCCAGGCCAGCGGACGGCCGGATCCCAGCGGCAAGGGCGCCAGTACGATAACGGCCGAAATGCCGATGAAGATCATCCTTTCCGCCTGGGCGGCGTTCTCCCGCCGAGGAAGCCTGAGCTGGCTCCCAAGAGGCGTCGTGTCGTTTTCGGCCGCCGTGTCTCGCATGCAGAACCACCTGATAAGGGGAGATATTTAGATAAAAGATCGATGTGCTTTTATACCATGGTGAGGCGTGGATAATCCCGGCGATAAACTTCTAAGGGGAATATTTCGAGGATTCTATTATCGGTGATGTTCATCCTTTAGCGTTTGTCATCTCACGCCTTGCTGCGAGGCTGCGGGCGGTTCGTTCCTGGCGTCGGAGCGGCGAGGGAGGGTAGCGAAGCCAAAGGGCTTCGGTCGCCGAAATCACCTCTTCGGTGGTGATTTCGTCCATGCATTCGCGGGTTTCGCAGACAAATTTCCGGCAACCCGCGCAAGGGATTTCGTTTCGCCGAACGATGGTGCAGTCGTCGAACCCCAGCGGAAGCCATTCATAAGCCGGTTGCCAGGCCGGCGCGATGACCACTGTCGGCAATCCAGCGGCCCGCGCCAGATGCATCGGACCGGTGTCGAGACTTACCGCCATGTCGGCTCGGCAGAGGAGAGCCGCCAGGACGGAAACGGTCTTGGTGTCTCCCGCGATATTGATGCTTGCCCTGGTCATCAGGCTGCGGATGCGCTCTATCGCATCCCGTTCGCCCCGCGTCCCGCCGAAAATAATGGCCGAGTCATGCCGGGTGGCGAGGTGGTCGGCGACAATAGCAAAACGTTCGTCGTACCAGCGACTGGGTTGGCCGCCACTGGTCTGGGTGAAAAAGACGGTGAGACCCGCCGCGTCGGTCAAGCCATGCTGGGATAAAAGGGTTTCCGCAGCCAGGGCTTCATATTGGGAAAAGAAAACCCGCGGTTCCGCCGCTTCGCTCCTCAGCCCTAACGCGGCAGGCAGGCGCAGGTTGTCCCGCATGACACTCATCTGGGGATCCCTATGCAATGGAATATGATAAAGGCTGGGGGCTGCCGTAAAGCCAATTCGCCGGTGGGCGCCGGTGATGGCGCCCAATACGGCGAGGCGGGTTTTCGCGTTGCCGATATCGGTGATGACGCAATCCCATTTTTGAGCCAATCGGAGGCTCCTCAAAATCCACCAGGCCGTCGACATGAAGGCCGAATAGGGATTCGGCGTGTTTATGACGCGATCGGCGAAGGGATTATATTTTACGACCTCATAGGCTATTCCGCTGCTGGCGACGACAATGGTTGAACCCGGTTGGGCGGTTCTCAAACTTTCGAGAATCGGGGTGGCCGCGATGACGGACCCGAGGGCCGCGTCATATTGGAAGACCAGTATATTGAGTGGTCGGCTTCCCGCAGCCCTGTCGGCATCATCCTCGACTCGCCGCCAGGGGCCGATCATCCAACGAACGGCTTCTAGCAACCAACTCCGCAGGTGGCGATCGATGCGCCATCTTCCTGCATCCCAAGAATGCCGTTGGTGGGTCTGGTCGGGTTTTTTCATGTTCGATCCAGTCCGGTCTGCCGAGGGGCTGTCGTTTCCTCCGATCGTTTCGCTTTCATATTTTTCTGATTACGGCCTGGATCTGCGCGACCGCCTGACCATCCGTCTGCGCTATCGGCATGCCTAGGAAGCGCTCAATTTTGTTGAAAACTCGATCGATACCCGTCTTGCCCAATCCGAAGCGTTGGAACAAAGATCTCCGTTTATAGTGAAGCCAAAGCGTTCCTTTGCCCAAAAGGCGTAAAAATCTGCCGAATGGGCCTGGTAGGATTCGCAATAACGCGTAATCGTATTCGTTGTCCTGTATCTTGATCTCGATAATTTCAGCATTCGGCAGATTGCTCAGAAGTTCACGGAGTTCGTATGACACCGGAGACCATGAGTTTTTCTTATCGAGTCTGAAAGAGGCCTTGTGATCATTGTTGAAGATCGATGGCCAATAGCCTTGCTCGTAGAGATCCTCATCCGGAACAACGAGGACAAGATGGCCCCCCGGCTTTACGAGCGTCCACCACTGGGCCAGCGCGTTGCGGACATCTTCCATATGTTCAAGGCAATGGGAGCTGTGGACGCAATCGAAGGTCTGGGGGGGCAGATAATCCAATATGTGGTTGGCATCCCCATGCTCCCGGTCGAACGGTTGGGCCGTTGGCGTCACTAGATCCGGGCCGCAGCCGATATCGAGAACTCGCCCCGAAAAATAGGTTTGGAGGAATTTCTCGCCGCGGATGCGGTTGGTTTTTTGCGCTTCGAACCCCATGCGAACCTCGAAATGTTGAACAATGTGGATCGGCCGGAAAACTCCAATGGCTTGGCCGCCCGGTCCGGAGTTGTTTCCGCAACGTTTGCTACTTTTCTCTCAAGGGTCCGTACACGCGTACGATCACGGACCATAGCCTTGGCATGACCAACTGAGCACGTCGGTGGCGGCAAAGGTTCCCGTCATCACCAGAGCGGTCTTCGAGGGGGTTGGCCTTAACGGCTGACTCTCGGTCTCATTCTGCACGGTGCATACGGGAGCGCCATTAGTCCAGGCGCCGGCAAAGGTGATGGTGCAGCTCGATCCGGGAGATGTGCCGATGGTGATGCGCCCGACGCTGTCATTGACCCAGTTGCGGTTGGCATCGCCGGATTGGCCGAGCGCTGCTCCGGTGCCGCAACCTGCCCCAATCGTCACGACTTGACCATAATAGGTCGTATGAATTGGAGAACTTGAGCCGGACGAGGCAAATCTCAATATGCCCGGACCACTATCCGCGATGCGGGTTTCCCCGTTGCCGAACATGAATTCGCCGGTTTCTCTAAAGGCATAGACATACTGGCCGGTGCCTATCAGCAAATTAAAATAACTTTTGTTGGTGACGGCGATTTGCGGAGTGGTGCCTCCCATTACAAGATTGGATAGGCCGTTAATGGTTACATTTCCTTTTGAATCGACCACAAAATAGGAAGTTCCCGTATCGTCACTTACGGATAAATGGCCTTTGGGTTTTCCAATGAAAAAATCATGGTTCGAATAACCGTTATTGTTACTGCCTCGGTCGCGGTCCACGCCCATCTCGTAAGTGCGCCAGGCGTAACTGTCGCCGGCAGTCAAGGTGATCGTCTCCGTGGCGGATCCCGTTACGCTTTTCGAGACTGAGACCGTATAGACGTTGGGTGATGTCAGAAAATTGAGGTTGCCGACTTGAGTGGCGACATACGCGTTCGCGGCGGTGTCCGTGAATGCGTAGAGCTGGCCGGTGAACGTCGAGTCGGCATTGAACGCATTTACCCAGGCCGTGGCCATCTGTGTCGGTGTTTGTCCTCCGGTCGCCGTGATCGACACGGTCCGTGGCGATCCCGTAAAGGGGCCGGTAAGAGTTATGGACAGCACGTCGGTCGAGGTTCCTGTACCACCGAACGTGATCTTTTCCCGCGGCGGAGTGCGTGCGTTAAAATTGTACTCCATGGAATGCTGTAAGGTCGTCATGTCGGTGCCAGTCTCCGTGGCGTAATCGCTCTCCAGGGAAAGCCCCCAGACCGCGCCCGTGGCCACGCAAGGAACGGAGCCTGCGCATTGATTGAAGCCGACCATCAATCCGTCATCATGGAAGGTTCCGGAATTTGTCGTAAAGTCCGTACCCGACCGCAGGGCTTCCCATACCCCGAATGCGGGAAGGGGCGTGGTCTGGCTGCCGGACATTCCTTCAAAACGGAGGCCCGGGGTCAAAACAGAGCCGTTCGTGCCAAGGACAAGGACCGGCGCGTAAGCCGGTGTTCCCGTGACGTCGTTGCCGATCGCGGGCAACGTAACGGGTGCTCCGGGGGGAGGAAAGGTCGTTCCACTGGCCAAAGCGCCGTTTGATATTGGGAAGAGTGCGAGGACTATGAGGAACGTCTTGCGCATCTCAATCCTCCATCACGGCGACCTGAGCCGTCGAAACCGGGGCGTAGATCTGTAGTCTTCCTTGGAAGGTTTGAGAAGACCATCCCCCACCTTGAGAGCCTGTTCCCGCCCCTCCGGCCAGAGGGAAGACCGAGGCGTTCACAGGCGCGGATCCGGTGCCTGCCGTTCCGTCGTCGCGGATGACGGCGATCTGGGAACCTGAATTATTGTCGATTTCAATATTCGTCCGCGCGGAGTTTGCCGGAACCGTCGCAATGAGGATGTAATTGGCATAAGGGCCGGAAGAACTGAAATTTGCTCCGACATTGGGGAGTGCCGGTTGATTGGTGCTGTAGTCTGCTCCAAGTGAGTTTTGCCCCGTCTCGGCGGAGGTCGCATATTGTAATTTCGAAGATGGCGCTGCGAGAGCTATTTCTGTCGATAATACAAGTAAAATTGACGTAAATACCATAATTTTTTTTGACAAAATCATACTTTATCTCCGATTAAATGAGGTTATTTGTGATTTTTATTATAAATTATAATTTTTTATTATGTATTTTATCACTTTTCCTATGCGGGCATCGTTGCCGTAACCCGATTGCTCGCACCGTTTTCGTCCGGCAGTTGCGATCCGTGAACGATCCGTTTCGTCCGCCAGGTATGCCCGGAGCTTTTCAGCGCAATCGTCGACCGAATGGAAGAGGACGGCTTCTTCTCCATCAGCGAAATGGGCGCGATGTCCGGGGGTATCCTCGGCCATGAGAAAGCCGCCGCATGCGGCGATTTCGAAGCTCTTGTGCGCGACGTCGTCGCAATTCGAATGTGTTACGAAGCTGAGACACGCTCGGGAACGCCAGATCGTTTCCCGATAAAGATCGTCATAAACGCCATTTCCCATCCAAAGTGCTTTTTTTGCGTCCGGAGACAATAAGGCCGGCCAGGCCGCCCCCCAGATCTTCAGCGGGATTTCGTGTCGTTGCCATAAGTCCGTAAGAAATTGCGCCCGTTTGTCGTAGGGATGGCCGATGAATGCCACCGCATGAGGGCGATCCGTATCCGACCATCCTTCTGGTGGAGGAAAATGAAGCGTCGGTTCATAAGCCGTGCGCAACATATAGACGTCGCGGGCACCGGCGGACCGGTAATCTTCGAGATTGATATCCCTTTGGACCAGATGCAGATCGTATTCGGGCAGAGCTTCAAGAAGCAGACGCCAACCGGGATCGTTACGTGGTCCGAAGGGGTTGTCGATATTGTAGTGGACCGTGAACAGGCCGTTATTTCGGCACCATTTGACGGTTTTCGCCCATACATAAGTGGCTTTGTCGAACCATATCAGATCGGGGTGATGGTGTTGCGCCACCGCCACCAGATCGCGATTCAATGCATGGATTGCTCGTCCCACGAGGGTTCGCACCCGGATGGCGCTAAGAATCCGGCCACCACGTGACTGATAAGGATCTGTGTCGAAATCGATTACCTGATGACCCAGGCGTTCGATTGCCAGCCGCCGATGCCGCGATGTCGCGCTGGGCGCCAGGGATCCCACATACATCACGCGCATCTAACGTATCCCCACCGGCCTGATGGGATGTCTGGACATCTGTCTCGACAAGGCTTCGGCCCCATTCCTTACGCCAGGGCGGCCGGCCGGCGCGTGACGCCCGCGATGGCCGACCGCAGTCCCATCAGGAATGCATCGAAACTCCATTGTTCGATCAGCGCTCGACTGGCGCGGCCCATGCCTGCCGCTCTGTCGCCATCCGCCAATACATTCTTTAGGGCTTCCGCCAAGGCATCCACATTACCGGCGGGATAAACGAAGCCGTTGATCCAATCACGCACGAGATCGGTCCCGCAGCCAACCCGATCACTGACAATGACGGGGCGGCCCACATTCATCACTTCGTTGATGATAAGCCCCCAGGTTTCGAATTGACTGGGCAGGACGAACACATCGCACAGATCAAAAAACGCCGGCAGTTCCGACTGATTGCGGAACCCAAGAAAGCGAACGTCTTCGCCATATGGGCGGGCGCCGTTCTCCAGTTCTTCACGCATCTCGCCGTCCCCAACGAACAGGAGGTACGGTTTCTTTCCTTTTTCCGTCTGGGAAGTGATCTTGCCAAAAGCGCTGAGCAGGTCTCCGGCACGTTTCAGCCATTGAAGTTTCGAGGCAAAGAGAATGACGGGGCGTCCCGGTTCCAGGCGCAACTCGGTACGAAATTCTTCACGTCGCGGTTTGGCGATCTCAGCTAAACGGCGAAAATAGTCGTTGTCAACGCAATATGGAGTTCGATAAATCTTGGATTCGTCGATGCCATTTTCAATATAATAATTGGCATTCATCGTTCCTGGGGCCAGAAATCCGCTGGAGATATTTCCTAAAGACCTGAAAAATATCTGTCGTTTTAAAAATATTTTTAATTTCGACCGAGAAATGCTGTTAGACGTCGAATCGTCTCGCACCAAGGTGGGGATCGAGGCCGCCCGAGCCGCTGCCATTGCCACCCAATTGAACCAGCGTGCATAGCCGTGAACCCACAGGACATCGAAATTTCCACGCCATAAACGAGTAGCGATTCCGTGGCTGATCGGCCTCAGGCCGTCCACTCTGTCATGCCTGCCGATGGATGGGAGAAATTCATGGCGATAACCGTCGAGCAGAGGCACGTCCCATTGGATCATGCGTCCGAAACCTCGGTCGTAGTATCCCTTCAACGAAAGGTCGCTCTGGAAAAAGACCGTGAGATCGATATCCGGCTGCGCGCTGATATGGCGAAGCAGCGGGGCATGATATTGGATCGGATGGCTGACCAGATGCGCGATCCGATATTTGTCCGAACGGGGTGCATTTTCAACCGATTCTGGGGAATGGATGGTGCCTGACCGAGCAAACAACAGAACCGCTCCTATCCATTTGGGCTCAAGCCTCGCCCCCGGAACAGCCGAACGGGAAAAGCGGAGGCCGGATCTCTCTACCGTTGAAAGATCGTTGAACCTTAAGTACCATAAATAGGAAATATTTTCTCCAGGCTAAAATCCTTAAAGTGGTCTTTTATCATCTGGTTATTCTCGTCGGGATGTCGGTGGCATACCAGAGAATGACTAATGGGACCTGGCGTTTTGTCATAGATTCAAGCGGACGGTGCAGTTCATGCCTCGCAGGCAGATTTCACGTGTTCTGATATATCGGCTGGGCAGCATCGGGGATTTCGTTGTCTCTTTGCCTTGCCTTCATTTGATACGCAGACAATTTCCGACCCAACGTATCGGGTTGTTGACCATTCGGCCGGTAGTCAATAAGGCGGCGCCGGCGCGGACGGTGTTGGACGGCAGTGGCCTTGTCGACGATTATATCTCTTATCAAATGGGAACGCGCAATCTGGCAGAGCTATACCGGATCAGCCGTTTGATCCGATCGTTCAAGGCGGATTTGCTCGTCTATCTCGTATCTCGTCCGGCCTCGTCGCTGGTCGTCCGGGATTATGTGTTTTTTCGCCTTAGCGGCGTTCGGCGAATCGTGGGCCTCCCCTGGTCGTCCGGTCTGCGATCGAACCTGCCGCAGGGCGACGACCTGTGGGAGTCGGAAGCGCAGCGTTTGGCGCGTTGTCTTTCTCCGCTTGGTGATGCGGGGACTCAGCTGCCGGAAAATTGGGATTTACACTTGTCCGCAGCGGAAATCGCCGCAGCCGACGCTCTCCTTCAAGAGAGTTTTCCCGGCGCTGCGGACGGACGGCGGTGGCTTGGGGTCAGTGTTGGAACCAAGCAGGCCATCAAAGATTGGGGCGACGATAATTGGAGGGCTGTTCTCGACGGGCTCGGGGATCCTCATCTCGGGCTCGTCGTGATTGGTGCTGCCGAGGAGCGGGCGCGATCCGAAGAGGTGGTTCAAGGTTGGCCTGGTCCGGTTGTCAATGCTTGTGGCCGGTTGAGTCCTCGTCAAAGCGCCGCCCTGATCAGGCGGACGGCTCTGTTCCTCTGTCATGACAGCGGCCCCATGCATTTGGCCGCGGCTGTCGGAACTCGCTGTATTGCCATATTCAGTAAGTGGAATCGGCCTGGGGAGTGGTTTCCTTTCGGTGGTAATCATAAGATTTTCTATCCTCCTCCGGGGGCTGAATCGATACATGATATTTACCCGGATGAGGTGATTTCTGTCGCGCGAGATATTCTTGGAGAAATTAGAATTCCCTTGGAGTATTAAAGTAATATAAAATTATTTACTTATAATTTTTCCTTTAAAATTTCCTATTTATCATAGTGGGGGAAGGCGATACGGTATCGGGGGAATTCGTCACTTGGAAGTATCTGTTAATATATTGTGGGTATAGGGGCTTGCGCCAATGTGCGGTATCGTTGCCATTATGGCCTACGGACTCAATGCCAGTCCGGTCGCAGCCCAGGAGATCATCCGAATCCGTGACAGAATGCTGACGCGCGGTCCCGATGCGGGGGGGTGTTGGCTTTCCGGAGACGGCAGGGTGGGATTGGGCCATCGACGTCTGGCTATCATTGATCTTAGCCCGAGGGGGAACCAGCCGATGGTTCTGCCCGACAGTGGGACAAGCATCACCTTCAACGGAGAAATCTACAATTATCGGGAGTTGCGGCTTGAACTGGAGCAAAGGGGGCGCGTTTTTCGCTCCGAGTGCGATACCGAGGTTCTCCTCCATGCCTACGAGGAATATGGCCAGCAGATGGTGCACCGTCTGCGGGGCATGTATGCCTTTGCCATCTGGGATCCGCGTCGTCGCGGCTTATTCCTGGCCCGTGATCCATTCGGGATCAAGCCTCTGTATTATGCCGATGACGGCAAACGCGTCGTTGTCTCTTCGCAGGTGAAAGCGCTTCTGGCCGCGGACGGGATCGATCGCGAGCCTGATCCGGCCGGAAAAGTCAGTTTCCTGTTGTGGGGGTTCATCATGGAGCCCTTCACCCTTTACAAGTCCATTCATGCCCTGCCGGCGGGTTCGACCATGTGGGTCGATACGGAGGGAGCCCATCCGTCCGTCCGCTTTTGGTCGGCGGCAGATGTATTTCGTGACGCCGAGGCCGGTCGTTCCGTCTCTGCTGTAAAATTTCAACGCCCGGAGGTCGTCAGGGACTACTTGTATGAAGTGCTGTCGGAGAGTCTTCGCTCCCATATGATCGCGGACGTGCCGGTCGGTGTGTTTCTGTCCGGAGGCCTCGATTCGGCTACGTTGGTGGGATTGGCGTCCGAGCAGGGGATCGGAGATTTACGGACCCTGACACTTGGGTTCGACGAACTTAAGGGCACGAACGCGGATGAAGTGGGGCATGCCGAGCGAATCGCCTCGGAGTTTCATACGAGCCATCAAAGCCATTGGATCGGCATAGAGCAATTCGCCGAGGAACGGCACGGGCTTTTGGCGGCGATGGATCAGCCGAGCGTCGATGGGGCGAATGTCTATTTCGTCAGCAAGGCGGCGGCCGGAGCGGGGTTAAAGGTGGCGCTTTCGGGACTGGGGGGCGACGAATTGTTCGGCAGCTACCCAAGCTTCCATCAGATTCCCCCAATCGTTCACTGGCTGTCACCGTTTGGCAATACACCAGAATTGGGGAGGGTTTTCCGGCGTTTGTCCGGACCGCTGTTACGGCAATTCACCTCACCGAAATACGCCAGTCTGTTTGAATATGGGACGTCCGTGGAAGATGCCTATCTGTTGCGTCGCGGTCTTTTCCTACCCTGGGAACTTCCAGGGATTCTCGATCCGGAAGAAGTGAGAGAGGGGTGGGAAAAGCTGTCGCTCAGCGCTCGATTGCACGATTGTACCAAAGGGGTGTCGGGGCCGCGAACCAAGGTGGCCGCATTGGAAATGGCCATCTATATGCGGAACCAATTACTGCGCGACAGCGACTGGGCCGGCATGGCCCATTCCGTTGAAATTCGTGTGCCGTTTGTTGACCAGACGCTGTTGACGCAATTGGCCCCCCTGCTGATTGGTCCGTCGCCTCTCAGCAAGCGCGATATGGTGTCCATATTGCGCAATCCTTTGCCGGATAGCGTGCTGAACCGGCCGAAAACCGGGTTCAATGCGCCGATCAGGGAGTGGATCGCGAAGGGGGAAATGATCGATTGCGGAGCTTCGGAGAGAGGCCTGCGTGGTTGGGCACGATATATCCTGCGGGAGCAGCTCGCGTCCGTTCCTTCTTATCCCATCTCTGTTCCGGTGCCCGTGCCGGCTCACTCAGTCTAGAATAAGCGGTGGCTATGGTCAGGGCTCATATGAACACGTACCGGGTGGTGTGGTGACGTCGAAACCGATTCCCGAGGATAGGGTGACCGCGGGATCACCGGCGTCCTCCGATATTCGAAGCCGCCTGTTCTCCAGTTTCGGAGTGCAAACGCTGGCCGTCGGGTTGCGTATCGTCCAGCAGATCGTGCTGGTTCCCATTCTCATTGCGGCATGGGGTACCGAGCTTTATCAGGACTGGATCATCATATTCTCCGCGTCGGCGTTGTTCGCCATGGTGGACTTCGGGACTCAGATCTACTTCGGGAATGCCTTGATGATCGCTTGGTCGCGGCGGGACATGGTCACGTTCCGGCGTTTGTTCGCGACGGCGATGGGTATCTATGCGGTGATCATCGCGGTGGTGGCGGTGCTGCTTTTCGGTGCCACCACTGTAGCATCCTGGCCGTTGCTGCTGGGAACCCAGGGGATGAACGATCATACGGCATTGTGGACGTTCCTGCCCATGGTCGCCGCGACACTTGGTCTGGTTCCGTTGGGCATTTTCACCGGGCTTTACCGCGTCTATGGCGATTATGTCCACGGCACCGTATTGGTTGTGATCGCCGATGCCGGGCGTGGTTTCGGTGTTTGCCTGGTTGCCTTTTCCGGGGGAACCCCAATCGTCGCCGCCTGGGCGTATCTGGTCATTGCCAGCCTGCTGTGGCTGGCCGTCGTGCGGGATCTGCGGCGGCGTTTCGGCCCCATTCCGTTTTCGCTGGGGCTTCCGACCATGAGCGAACTGCGTGATGCCGTTTCTCGTTCGGCCCTCTATTTCGTGCCGACGGTCGTCACGCCTATCGTCTTGAATCTGCCAATTATTTTGTTGGGAAAGCTGGGGGCGGTCCCTGGAGCCGTGGTCGCTTTTTCCGTGGCGCGGACCTTTACCGGATTCGTTCGGCAGATCGTCTTGCAGATGTGCCATCCGATCGGGTGCGAGATCGCGCGCCAACAGGCGCTCGATGATACCGGCAAGCTTGGACGTCTTTTCAAGGCCGGCGGGCGGCTGACCTCCGGCATGGCGGGGTTGCTCAGCGGATTTACCCTGGTGGTGGCCGATGCGTTCATCCGTATCTGGACCCACGGCGCAGTCGTCTTCGATCCCTGGCTGGTCGGGGCTTTTCTGGTCACCATCATTTGCGCGGCGCCCGCACAGGTGGCGCTGACCATGTTTCTCTACAATAACAAACCGGGTATCCTGGTTTTCGCCCAGGGCGGCTATGCCATCGGCACCGTCGTCTTTTGCGCGTTGCTGATCAAAGGGTTTTCCGCTGCCGGTGCCGCGGCGGGCACTGGTTTGGCGGAATGCGTGTCGATCGGTTTACTGGTTCCTTTCGCCGCAACGCGGCAGATTCGGTTGAACCTTGGTCTCTATCTCGGTCAATGCTATCTGGTTGCGGCAATGGCGTTCTCCGCCAGTTGGGGGGTGGCTTGGGCGCTGAACCAATTGATCCAGGCGCAAAGCCTGATTTTCCTCATGGTGCTGGGGGGCGCGTGGGCCATCGTGGTCGCTCTCCCATCCTATTTTCTCTTATTGTCCTCCGCTGAGCGCGATTGGCTTTATTTTCATGGGCTGGCGCGTTTCTCCCGCATCTCGACGTTTTTTCGACGTCAGGTGGGATAGCGACGGGGAAAATGCTATTTGTCGACAGCGACCGACCATCGGCCGACGGAAAAGGTCAGTTGCGATGATGTCGGATTCTGTAGTCGGATTTTCACTTGGTTCGGTGCGGTGATGTGGGCGGAAAGAAGCGCATCCTTTAGATCGTAGGGAGCCGCGACGCGAACGAAGTCACCGAAGCTTGCCCCGGCGACGGTAATGGCCGACGAGGTGATGCCCGTTCCCGGAGCTAGGCCGGAAGCCCCACCCGGCTGCCAGTCGATCGTCGCCCTTGCCTGTGCGACCCGGCTGATTTCGCGCCATCCACCAAAAGTATTTTGCAAGACGATGATGGCTCCAGGGCCCGCCTGAAACGTCGTTTCACCAGCCAGATAGATGGGTTTGAAACCGGTGGGGGGGGAGGCAGCATCATGCTCGACGATAAGGCTGCCCTCGGTACAAACAATGGTAATGAGATGGGTGGAAAAGGTATCGCTGAGCCAGGTGAGTCTGGTTTTTCCCGTCACGTAGAAGGCCGTCGATTTGTCGACTTTGACGGCCGCCCGGCTATCGGAATGACTGACCAGCGCTTCAAGTTCGCCTTGGGCGCGAGGTGGGCCTTTTTCATATCCTCCCGCCCGGGACATGTATCGGTTCGATTCGGAAAGGCCGTAACTGCCGTCGCCGACAATGGGCGGGTGGAGCATCGAGGAAATATCGATATGGGTTAAGCGCGAGGAACCCGTTCCGTTGGTGACTTCGATGGCATATCGCGGAAAGCCGGTCAGGTCGTCCACGCGTCCGCCATTGATAATTTTAAGTTCACGGACAGGGGTTCTGATACTGCCGCTGACATGTCCGGTGATCTTGTTGCCGTTGAGATGGAGCGAGCCGATGCTTCCGCCTTCGACCCAGACCAGGGTGCCCGGGCTGGAGAAATTCACATAAGCAAGCTCCGTCGCGACGAGGCGGTGCCGTATGTCGAGAAATCGGTTGTTATCTTTGACTTCAATCGATTGCTTGTAGTTGATTTCGCATCGACACTCCCGAATCAGCAAACCATTGACCTCAACGCCCTGGTCCACGTCGCTAAAGACGGTTCCGCTCTCCATAAAAAAATAGCAATTTACGAATGAAAATTCGGCTATCCAGCCCATTTTTACCAATGTTGCTGGTTTCCCTGAATAACTTAATATATTGCATCCAAGAAAGCTTTTGCGAGTATTGCTATCTGTGCAGCTTGCTATTGTTAATCCATCAAGGTTTTTTTGGCTGTCCCAAATCACGGCGCCGTTTCCGTGATTTCGTAACGTACTATTTTGGATATTGCAGTTTTCGCAAGAAACATTGTAGTAGGACGCGTGTGTAAAGGCGCCGGAGATGTCGATGGTACCGTTGAGGGCGCCGCCGCGGTGATCCGGGGTGCGGGTTACGGCAATGCCGACGGCAGGACTGTTGGCCGTTTCGGATGTCGCCGCGCAGACGCATAGGGTCTGTGCGCCCAATTCGACACCTTCAATATGGACTACGGCTTTCCCGCTGAAATCGGCCGACTCCAGCGCGGAAATCAGTCCACTTCCAAAAATACGGCATCCGGAGTAGTTGCGATTTTTTCCTTCGACGACGTTCGTGAATTTTACCGTGTCGTCGACGAAATAGATCCCCGGCGGCAGCAACAGCATCCCATTCAGGGTGTTGAGAGCGGCCCATGCGGCGGACAGGGCTCGGACGTTACGGGCGGCCGCAGTGGTGTCCTCGGTGACGGCGCCGAACCATTGCGGCAGGATATAGGGAACCTTCATCGGGCCGTGTACCGCCGAGCGGTCGGCGGCCAGATCGAATATGGCGTGGGCTCCGGCATTCAAGACGCATCGGATCGTGATAATGACCCCTGCATCGGGGACAAGGGTCGCGCCGGGGAGGAAAAACAGTGAAAGTTTGGGGCCGAATGTAAGATCCGAGCCGATGCGGTAGCGGCCAGGGGGGAAAAGAAGCGGATCTCCTGTCCCTTGCGCCATTGCCGTCACGAAAGCCGGACGATCGTCCGTAAGCCCGTCCCCTTGAGCGCCATATCCTTGTACATTGACGATCGGCCCAACCAATCCTTTGCGCAACGTGTCTTTGCTGACGTCAATGTCAGGTGGGAAAAGGTCGTTGATGGTTTGCACCGCTATTCTCCCTTGCCGAAACAGCGTTGTCTGGAGGTCTAGAGGTTCAATCCTACGCGTGTCTTGAAGGATGCATGGCGAAACCTGGTGCCACACATCACGGTTTCCCCGCGTTGCCGGCCGGCAGAGTTCCTTTCTTTGCCGATAGGCGCGCGCGACGGACGGTCAGCATGTCGGCTATGTTAAAAATTGCGATGATCATCAATATCTCAAGTGGAATTTGCCGGATATTTTCGAGAATCATCGATGAAATAACCGATCCACCTCCGCCAAAAAAGAAAAATTCTCGAAATGTAAAGTAAACAGCAAGAAAATTACCGGATAGTCTTACTCCAAATAACTGAATTTCTAAAAGAAATAGCAAGCTGCACAAAAATGGAACGAAGATGACGCCGGGCCATTCAAGTGCGGCGAAACAATCGGCGAATAGTCCGATTGTCGGAAAACCCTCCAGGCCCCAAGTCCGTAGGCCATAGTGCCAAGTGATGAGATCCGCAGAGCCGATGCGCGGTTTGTCGGGGTAGAGCGAGGTCGGCAGCAACAATGCGAAGCCGTCGGTGACCGACGTCCAGCCATAGGGGCCGAGTGTAACGACAGAATTGACGATGACATCCGTGTTGGCGATCAGCATGAAGCGGGAACTGGTTTCAGAGTAGCGTCCCAAATAGGCCAACCCTTGCGTGAACAAGGCCGTATCGAACTCGTATGTTCTTTCTTCGTCCCATTGCTTGAAGAAGTCGGCGGGATCGGAGATTGCGCGAATCATGAATTCGCTAACCTGTCCTGCCGTCAAACCGGTCGCGCTTCCCTGGCCCCGTCCGGCTCTCATCATGTTGACTGCGGGATATACGAACGTAATTCCGATGAAAAGTGCCGCAAACAATGAAATTATTTGAGTTCTCGTCATGCGGCGGCGATAGGCCATGGATGTGATGAAATAAACCAGGACTGGAGCGGCGACACCTTGTTTGCTGTTAGCGATGAATCCTAAAAACACCATCACCAACAAAATCAGGTTGAGGCTGTGCGACATCGATTTCTGTCCGCCCGTCGATGTGAGCACTCGCCACGTTTCGGCGACCAAGGAAAGATAAATAATATAACTGAAATTTCTGGTAATTCCAACCAAGCCACCATATTGGACATCACCACTTTCCGATTTACTATAATATAAATTAACGGCAGTAACGGCTAGTCCAATAACGAAAGAGATATTGCGGACGGCCCCTAGAGTATCCGTCGAGGGTTCGATGCTGATAACCTTGCGACCTCGCAAGAGGAATGAAACGAAAGCCGCCGCCATGCAGACGGAGGTGATGCCTACGAACAAAACCGCGATCGTAATGTCGGGGGAAAGAAGATTGCTGTCCGCCGGCTGATCAAGTATAGCTTTTGCTATTTGTGAATAGGTGAGATAAGTGAAAACAAGAAAAGAAATAAGAATTCCAGCGACGCTGGTGAATCCGATGTATGACAGCGTTAATATTGTGACAACGAATGTCACGAATACCATAAATGCAAAATATAGAGATGTTCCGTCGAAAATCTGCACCACGAAAAGCAGCATGGACGCGATGATGAGAGCGGCGACGATATTTCCTGATCGCACGCCGGGGCCAGAAGCGATAGGGAGGGGGCTGCCCTGAAGGCGGTTCGATGGGCTTGCCATCAGATACCGTTATGAACTGGCTGTCGGGCGATAATCATAGCGGTCCTTCATTAATAAAAGGAGAGGGTGGTGCGTGCTCAGTCGCGGAACGTTGTACTATCGGAAAAGAACAAACGTCGTTCTTTTCCCATTACATGGGGGCTGATGGTCAACAGAGGTAGGCATGACAAGAGTCCTAAAAAAAATCGTCTCGTCATTGAGGTATTCTTTCCTCGAGTCACCTGTATTGATGCCCCTGACATGGTCCAATTTCCCTGATCACGGATGGAGAGTGACGTGGCGCGCGAAAATCGCTTTGAGCGATTCCGCCGTTCTTCCGATGGCCGCTCGCAGATCCTCTCGTTCCTTCGGAAGGAACAGGAAATTGTTGATATATTGATCGGAGGTGCCTGCGGCAGGTTCTTCCAACCGCGTCAGTTCCGTTCCCAGGACGGCAAATCCGAAATATCCAGCGTCACGCAGCCATGAGAAGAGACGGGACGGCGCGCCAGGATTGTGGCGATCCTCCGTTTCGATCAAAAGGGCCGGGCGGCAACGTTTCAGGGTATTTGCGGCGCCCTTGAGAACCGCCTCCTCATGCCCTTCGACGTCTATCTTGATGAAGGAAACGGACTGGAGATCGTATGAGTCCAGTGGTTTCATGGGGACGGTTCGCGTACGGATGGATGACGAGTCCTTTACCATCCCCAGTTGATTATTGGTCTCGATCGTGGCGACGCCGGTGTTGTCCGCGACATATCGGAATTCCGCCGATCCATGGTGGTCGGACAGCGCGACGCCCTCGATGACGGTGCTGGGTACCCTGCGGCGTATTTCCGGCCAAAGGTCGGGGTTGGGCTCGAAGGACACGACGTTCTTGGCGTAGCGTGCCATGAAAAACGAATACTCACCCATATTCGTGCCAATATCGATTGCCCCGTGACTTTTATCGCAGAGAACCGGGATGAACCAAAATTCCGGATCAAAATATCTATCGCGGCGTGCTATCCGCAAAGACAGCCAGAGTCTCGGAAAATTCTTGTATATGATCGACGCTACGAAGCCTTTGATGGTCATGGATAAAAGCCCGGATTGTCATTGTGAATGGGTCGCTTCACGATAATGTGCGTATTTTATTGGAATTTTATATAAAAGATTAACGTTTCCTTATTTTTCATCGCGTCGTTTTGGTATGCGCCAAAGGTCGTTCGTCGAAATGTAGGGCTCCTACCTCGGTTATTCCCGGTGTAGAGCTTTTTCCCTGTTGGCCAAGTGGTGGAGTGGTGGCCACCTCATGGTTTGGGCGAATCATTCGGCAATGCGCGTTGAGCGCGCATCCTGGTTTTGGTATATCCGTGATGATGGTGCGGTGCAAGGTAAAACACCCGCGTGTTCGTTTGGCGTTCTTTCCTGCCTCGGGTGGCGTTGGCGCCGTGCGTAGTAATATTTCAATATAAGTTTTTTTACTGTGGCGATACGCTGAATTCCTGGATTCCGCAACGACCATCTGCTAGGGGCGAACTGCCGATAATGGGGGCGTTTGTAAATGTGAATAATGGTGATGCCGCGGCCGGTGAAGCTTCGGCGTACGGGGGTGAATATTTTGATATAATGCGAATGTGGGGGGAAGAACGGCTACCTTGATGGGCGTCTATCGGCTATTCTAATACGCGTATCCTCTCAATTGAATTGTCGCTTTAATAAATGATCATCGGGACTCGAATACGGAAATTTCTTCGCATCATACAGGTTCCGGCGTTTCGTCGTGCCTTGATGCATGGTGTGGCCGCGACTGTCGAGCATGCCGGTCCATTGCGGGGGTTGAGTGTGGCATCCGTGTTGGATATCGGTGCGAACAATGGACAATTCGCGCTGCTTGCCCGTCACTTGTGGCCGGCGGCCAGGATTTCGAGTTTTGAGCCGCTTGCCGACGCGAGTGCACGCTTTTCCTCTGTCTTAGGGAACGATCCGTCGGTCAATCTTTTCAATGTGGCATTGGGGGTGGAGCGCGGCGAAGCGGATTTCCATGTTTCAAGGCGTGCCGATTCGTCGTCGATGCTGGCGATCACCAACCGTCAGACCGCGATGTTTCCCGGCACCGAAGAGATCTCGATGATCAAGGTGCCCGTCGATCGGCTTGACGCTCTGTTGACGGCCAATGAATTGCGGCCTCCCGTACTGTTGAAAATTGATGTGCAGGGCTTCGAAATCCCGGTGCTGGAAGGCAGCACTGGGATAATAGACCGCGTTGATCACGTTTATTGCGAATGTTCCTTTAAAGAGTTGTATCAGGGACAAGCCTTGGCTCATCAGGTTGTCCGCTGGCTCGATGACCGGGGGTTCGCGCTACGGGGGGTCTATAACCTATCATACGATGGAGATGGCCGGGCCGTTCAGGGGGATTTCCTGTTCGAGCGGCTTATTCCTGCCTTCCAGGAGGAGCGTCCTTTCGGTCACTCCTCAAAGAGTGTCCCTGAAACGGTCTAATAAGTGACGGGGAAAGTTCGTCATCATGACTTTTTCGCAAATCGCCCTAAATGCCGCGTTTCGAGGCCGGGGGCGTCGCCACCTCCGCCACGGCCCCTCGAACTCCCAAGGCCGATACGACGGACCATAGTTTGTCCGACGTTACGTTGATGTCGAGATTGTTCTCTGCATAGGAACGAGCGGTTCGGCACATCCGGGCATAAGTCTCGTCAGGGATGGCGCGGGCACGTTCGATTGCCGCGGCGATGTTTTCTTCGGTTTTGTCGAACAGCAGTCCGAGACCGTCCGTTTCGGCGAAGTCCCAGGCCAGTCCCTTGCTTACTAGTACCGGACGTCCACTTGCCAGAGACTCCGCCACGCAGTTGCCGAAATTCTCGCGAATGTCGTTTGCTTCGATTCCAGATGGCAGGACCAGGAAATCCGAATGCGCAAGGACAGTGGAGATTTCGTTTCGAGGGAGATAGCCGGTCAGTTCGATTGCCCCCGCGGACTGTTCGACGAGGGCTTTGAATCGGTCGCCATAGTTTCCTCGGCCTTGGACATCACCGACTACAATCACCCGCTCGCCCTGCTGGCGGTTGGCGAGCCATATTTCCAGGAACCGATTGATCCCCTTTTCACGGGAAATGCGGCCTACATAGCAAAAGGTTAGTCTCTTTTGGCGTGCCGTTGGAGCGATGGGCCAGGACGTAAGATCCAATCCGTTCGGTACGAGCACACTGCGAGCCTCGGGCAGAAGGTCCCGGATCCCCTGTTGTTCAAGGTCGCTGGTGATATGGATGTAGGCCGCCGCACGCATGGTGGGTAATGTCAGGCAGCGGTAGAAAAGCCATTTGTGCGGTTTGTCCGCTTTTATCGTGGCGACTGTGCTCCTCATTAATCCACCCCTTGGCGCGACGACGAACGGTCGCCTAAGACAGGTGCAGACGAGGGCTGCGAGAGTGGTCGGCCAGTTGGCGATGCCGCAGATATATACGGTGTGAGCCGCCAGGCAGCTTCTTAACACGCTGAGCAATGCTCCCGGACCAAACCCCCAACGCTTGAACAGAATAGCTCGGAAAAGATCGACGCGTACGAAATGGGGCAGGCCGATTGCGGCCGCCGTGACACGTCCTTCCGTTGAGCCATCGCTGACGCAGAGACGGAATGAGTACTGCTTTCGGGCCCACGCCGAGCATAGGTTGAAGGCGCTTTCGGCGACGCCGCCATAACCCTTGGCCGGCGTTACATGAGTAGCCACCATCGTCACGGTGGTTTTGCTCATTTGCCATCTTTCACGGTGCCGTTACCAAGTTTGATCAGGCCTTTGGTGAATTCGAACCAAGTATACATCATCGCATATTCAAAACCGTACCGTCCGTCGCGAAACCCTCCACGCCAGAAGTAATGGAAGAAGAAGCGACCGGGAACGCGTACCAGGGCGCTCTGGAAGAGCAGGCTTAGTTTTGCCCGGGCGGTTGGCAGTCCATCATAACTGGATTTCAGGTTCGCTTCCTGGGCTGCCAGTTTCACATGCTTGTGCAGCCATGAAACAAGGTCGCCATCGAACCAGTCATGGAGATAGGGGATATCGATCAGCAATTCCCGGGCATCGGCATTCGCGGCCTCGCCATGATTGGTATGATTGGGAACGAAATGGGCATGACCCCGGCGGACCAATCGGGGATGATACATCGGATAGGCTGGTACATAGCGTAGTGGCTTTCCCTTGAAGTAAAGAATTGAGGCCACCTGCCCGACGTCGAAATCGTCGCGGTCTTTTATTTCAGTCTCAAACCAGTCATAAAATTTTTGTGGGAAAACTTCGTCAGCATCGATGAAAAGAACCCATTTGCTGGTGATATCGCATTGTCGCAAGGCAAAGTTGCGTTGCGCGGAAAAACCGCTCCAAGGGTTCGTCGTTACTTTGCATCCGTCGGCTTCGGCGATGCCGACTGTTCCGTCGGTGCTGCCACAATCGACCACCAGGACCGGATAGCGTTGAGGAATCGCGGCCAGACAGGTGGAAAGCCGTCGCGCTTCGTTCAGCGTCAGGATCACGACCGTCAAATTCGCGTTGTTTGACGGGCGAAAGGGCACGCGGGAGGAGGTTGAGGTGGGGCCGTCGCTTTCTAATATTTCTCTTACACGAACTTCGGCCACCTCCGTCTCCCCTCAACGCCCGTTATGCATAAATGTTGGCGTGACAGAAGACAGAACCCTCTCGAACCGATCGGCGATAACCGAGGCATCGAACATCTTCTCGGCGTAGATTCGTCCATGACGGCCCATGAATTCACGCATCGAGGCGTCGCTCAACATATCGTCGGCTGCCGCAATCAATCCTTCGACGTCTCTTGGCGCGATAACGCGCCCCGCTTCCGCGCGTCTGACTGTTTCCGCCGCCAAATTGGACAGCGGTACCGACAGCAAGATGGCCTTGCCGGCGCTAAGATAGCTAAGCACCTTGGAGGGAACCGAGAAAATACCGGCGCTTTCCTCGAGAATGGCCAGGAGAAGATCTCCCGTCCCCAAGACTTCCGAGAGGCGGTTGTAAGGCTGGTAGGGCAGCAGGATCAAATTATCGAGTCCAAGTGCCGCCTTTCGTTCGGCCAGCCAGGCGGCGCCCATGCCTTCCGAAATCACCACGATACGGACATCGGGCTGGGATTGGAAATGGGCGGCCAGACGTTCAAAGATCGCGGGGTTGTGCTTGAACCCAAGCGTGCCGGAATAAAGGAGCACCCGCTTGTCCGTCAGGCCCTGTTCCTCCGACCAGGCGTTGCGCCGCGGCCGCGGCTGAATCTCATTCAACGGGGCCCAATTCTCGATGACGTGGCAGTCGTCCCGGGCAACACCCATCTGCGAGCAGATATCCAGGAAATGGCTGGTGATGACGACCACGGCCGCGCTTTGGCGCAACATCCTGGCTTCCTGGAACCGATAAAATCTGGCGATCTGTTTTCCCAGGATGGGAAGTTTCTGGGGAAGGATCTTCTCCATGGCGACGCTGGCCACGTCTTGCAGCCAATGCACCATGGGAATGTGGTGGTTTCGGCATGCGGCATTGATTTCGAGTTGGGAATCGATGGGGGTGTTCGCTGAGATCACGACGTCCGGAGACGATTCGATTATGGCGCGGGCGGCCACCTTTCCATACTCCACCTCCTGAAACCGCCGGCGGATGAACGAAAATTTTTGGAAATTCCCCGGGATGGAGAGTCCTCGGCTGCGATAGCCTTCCGCCAGCCCCTTCCCCCCGGTCGCCTGAGGGGCTTGGCACTGCGTGAAGTAGAGGTGCTGGACGACATGCCCGCGACTCGCCAGTTCCTTGCACAAATCGAATGGAAAGGCGTGACCGGCATAATCGTGCACGGCAATCCGCAGGCATGAATTTTGTCTGGCGGAAAATTGATTCAGGGATATTTTGTCTATTACGTCATTTTGTGTATTTGCTTTTGACATTTTATGCGACGCTGTTTGTTGATTTAGTATGCATTACTTTTTTCGAATACGACGAATATCGTCTTTATCATTATTTTTATATCAAGCCAGATCGACCAATGTTCGATGTAGTAGAGGTCGAACTCCACGCGTTTCAGAATTTTTTCTTCGTTATCCGTCTCTCCCCGCCATCCGTTGACCTGAGCCCAGCCGGTGATGCCCGGTTTGACGCGGTGACGGGCGACATAATTCTTGACGACATCCTCGTAATAGCGTTCGCCGGCCTTGGCTTTCATGGCATGAGGGCGGGGCCCGACGATCGACATGTCGCCGTTGATGACATTGAAGATCTGCGGCAATTCGTCGAGGCTCAGCTTTCTCAGCCATCGGCCGACACGGGTCACCCGATCGTCGTTCTTGGTCACCAGTTTGGCCGCATCGGCGTCGGTCGCGTCGATTCTGAGGGTGCGGAACTTGAAAATGGTGATGGGCAGGTTGGCATAGCCATAACGCTTCTGCCGAAAGATGGCGGGGCCGGGGCTGTCCAGCTTGATCAGGACGGCGATCAAGCCCATCACCGGAGCCAGCAAGACCACGGAGCAAAGGGCGACGGTGAGGTCCAGAATACGCTTGTGCAGCGGTTTCCAATGCTTGAGCGGACGCTCGCTGATATGGCCCAGCAGTCCCTCGTCTCGCAATTCGAAGCGTTTGAAGTCGATGGAGCGCACCGGCAGGTCGACGGTCAGGCTGACGTCCACCGGCAGTGCCGACAGGGTCACGATGGCTTCACGCAAACGGTGATGATCGATGCGTGGCAGCGAAAGGATCACCTCGTCGATGCCCTCCTCCTTGGCCAAGGTGGCGATATCTTCCAAATCGAAAACGCCGGCCAGGCTGAGGGTACTGTCCCGGGAGGTATGAAAACGGCGTAGCGCCTTCTCTCGCGTTTCGTCCGTCGTGACCAGGGCGACCCGGCGTTGGAACTTTCCCTGTCGCGACCAAAAGATGATCAGGCGGGCCACTCCGACGCGGCCAAGCAGCAATGTGGTCAGGGAGCCGGAGAACCACAGCAGGACCCAGCCTCTGGAAATTTCCGATGACGATTTAGCCAGGAAAGCCAGGGCCAGTCCCGTCACCAAGACCAGAATCCAGGCGAGGGTAATGCGTGAAAACTGCCAGCGAAGGCGGATCAGATTACGGAAATCGTAAGTCCCCGCGAGATGCAGGGCGCGGCAGGTGCCGATCGCTCCGATAAAACCATAAAGAGAATAGGTAATGATTCCGTCTCTACCATCCGAGAAGCGGCCGAGATAAACTAGATGGCTGACCAGGGCGCCGATGGCGATAACGGCTGCGTCGTACAAACGCATGCAGTCGAGAACGATTTTCTGGGTAAGAACGAAGCCGGAATGCTTTTTGGCGGCGGCGGAATAATGAAAGGAACTGGCAGTCGTTTCCAACATGGCGAGCTTCCCCCAAAAACGCAAAAAAAACCCACGTATCCCGCAACCCAGCCAGTTCCAGGCAGATGCGGCCCTCCCTGCGATTCTTTGTATTTTAGTAAAATACTCTGGATTTCGCTGCGCTGCAACCAAAGGGAGTCTTTTCGGGATATGGATTAACGATATAGACGAGTCGGGGTTCGGCATATATCTAAATGATTGATGCTAGTAGTATGCAATAATTTTTGTACGGTTATTGTGGGCGCCTCGCGATCTCGAAGATTGTCGTGGTGAGTTTGGTGAGCATGGACTTTTCCCGGGCCTCATAAGGGGGTGGCTATCTTCGAAAAAGTTCCCGATATAGAGTGGGGAGCCTGTCAGCCGGCCAGCCAAAAGCGATGGTGGCGCCGAGAAGGGGGGCGGCAATGGGGGCTCGGGGGTGATGGGGGTTGCATGGCCTTCGGTTGTGATGCTGCGAGATTGAACGCTTTAGTATGATTTTCTCCCCTTCGAAATTATTGTCGTTCCTGAGTGGGCTGGCCGGGCAGGGCGGGGATGTCGATCGGCCGCCGGAGGTTCCCGCCGGCCGCCGTCTTTACGTCATCGGCGATATTCACGGCCGGGCCGACCTGCTGATGACGTTGCGTCGGCAGATCCGGGAGGATGCCGAAGGGCGTGGGGCGGCACGCAATGTCGTCATCCATATCGGCGACTACGTCGACCGCGGCGAGGAATCACATCGCGTCCTCGATATGCTTCTCGATGACCCCCTGCCGGATTTTGAAAGCATTCATCTGCTGGGCAATCACGAGAAAAGCCTGCTTCAGTTTCTTGCCGACGCTTCAATCGGCCCGTATTGGGTGCGTTATGGGGGCGACGCGACGCTTTACAGCTTCGGCGTCCGTCCACCGGCCGCCTCCGCCTCGGCTGCCGAGTTCGAACGGGCCCGTCAGCTTTTTGCCTCAAATTTTCCGTCTCGCTACCGCAGCTTCCTGGAAACGCTGTCCTGCGCCCATGAGGAGGGGGACTATCTTTTCGTCCATGCCGGTATCCGGCCGGGAATCCCCCTGGACCGGCAATCGCCGGACGACCTGTTGTGGATCCGGGAGGATTTTCTTTTTTCCAACGCCTCGCATGGCAGGGTGGTGGTGCACGGTCACAGCATCAGCGATCAGCCCGAGGTGCGGCACAACCGCATCGGTATCGATACCGGCGCTTTCGCCAGCGGACATCTGACTTGCCTAGTTCTCGAGGGGGCCGAACGGCGTTTTCTGCAGACCTGATGGAGCGGAAAATTCGTCAATTTCCGCTGAGTTGTCAAAGTCCTGTCAATTTCTGCTTACAATTATATGGCAATGAACGCGATTTCCTTGCGCGATCATTTTTGAAGAACCAATAATACCATTGATCTTGGTGACGGGTTGCTGAGGAGGGAGATGTGAGTGACGTCGTTCTGGTGGCTGGCGGAGCTGGTTACATCGGAAGTCATGTGTGCAAGGCTCTCGCCGCCAATGGCTTTCTTCCCGTCACCTATGACAGTCTGGAGAAGGGGCACGACTGGGCGATCAAATGGGGGCCGTTCGAACGAGGCGACATTCGTGACCGAGGCCGTTTGGATGAGGTTCTCGAGCGCTGGCGGCCGGTTGCGGTTTTGCACTTCGCCGCCTTTATCGAGGTGGGCGAATCCGTGCGGGATCCCGGCCGCTATTGGGATAATAACGTCGTCGGCAGCTTGACGCTGATCGCGGCTCTGCGTGATGCCGGAGTGCCCGCGATCGTGTTTTCATCGACGGCGGCCGTCTATGGAATGCCCGAGCGCGTTCCCGTCGATGAAAAGGCGGCTCTGGCGCCGGTCAATCCATACGGTGCCACCAAAATGACGGTGGAAACCATTCTTGATGATTTTGAGGCCGCGCATGGCCTACGGTCGGTGGCGTTGCGCTACTTCAACGCCGCCGGAGCGGATCCCGACGGGGAGATCGGTGAATGCCATTCGCCCGAGTCGCATCTGATCCCTTTGATCCTGGATGCGGCCATCGGGCGCCGATCCCACATTTCACTCTATGGTGAGGACTATCCGACCCCGGATGGGACCTGTGTCCGCGACTACATTCATGTGACCGATCTTGCCTCGGCCCATGTCTTGGCGCTCAAGCGGCTGCTGGGGGGAGGGGCTTCGCTCCGCTGCAATTTGGGAAACGGTGCCGGCTTTTCCGTAAAGCAAGTGTTGGATGTCGCGCGCCGTGTCACCGGAAAGGCGATTCCCGCGGAAATTTGTCCGCGTCGCCCGGGAGACCCCGCCATCCTGGTCGCGGATTCGTCGCTCGCCATCCGTGAATTAGGGTGGGCGCCGCGTTTGGCCGCTTTGGAAACACAGGTGACCCATGCCTGGGCTTGGCATCAGCATCGCCCGGACCTGAAATAACCCTGAAGACCTTTTGGCCCGCCTCGTTCGAACTGGGAACCGTACGTCTGATTCCCTTTGTCGCATCAGATATCGCCCGAGCCTTGGTATAAGGACTGTTGACATTCATGACGGCCGTTGCCCCCTTGAAGGGGGGGCGCCTTAAGGCTTCTCCCGTTGCCTCTGGTTCCCCAATGGCATGAACGGAAACCCCGGATATTTTGAACCACCAAGGCACCAAGACACCAAGGCGTCTTTCGGATCAGCCGGCGGCGGTCAATCGGCGCCGCAGGCATTCGGCCGACGGCCGATGACGGGACGGGAAAATGCCGGTGACACACTCCGCCACCTTGGTGACTTGGTGCCTTGGTGGTTCATCAAAAGCCGGAGCGCACCGGAACGATCAAGAGGACGAAGAGAATCTGGTCGTTTGCCGAATGTCAACAGGCCTTAGCCCATTGAGGGCTCTCGAGCCAATGCGAGCGAAAGCCCAAGGGTTTCGGAGAAACCCACCCGGCGCTTGAGGGCAGCGGTGATCGGTTCCGATCACCGCAACATGGTATGAGTGGGGGCGCTCACCCGCATCCGTGATGCCCCGGAACGCCACTGCGCAAAGTCTTGCGCAGAATGCAAAATATTGCGCGCGCCACCTTTGATGTCCTGACGGGCGGACGATCTGGGGCTTGCGCGGAAAATCCCGGAAAACCCTCAGCGTTTCGGCCGTGCGGTCACTGATCGTAGGTGCTGGCATGGATATTGCGCTATCAGGAAGGCGGACGATGCTTATATAAAATACTGGAATGTTATTAATCTATAGTTATGTACATTTTTGAGTGATTATTATTTTTGTTATTATAACTATTTAATATTTGTTATTTATAATTATTTGTAATTTTTAGATTGTGTATTTTCTATATTCCTCAAGCATTCTGAGAGGGGCAATGACCAAGACCATCACACTTCAATCCGCCGTCGCCATGATCCCCGACGGGGCCGTGGTGATGATCGGCGGCTTCATGGGCTGCGGCACGCCGGACGGCCTGATCGATGAACTGGTCCGCCAGGGCAGGCGGGAGCTGACGGTGATCGCCAATGATACGGCGCGGCCCAACGTCGGAATCGGCAAACTGATTTCGGCGAAACTGGTCCGCCGGGTGATCGCCAGCCATATCGGCACCAATCCGGAAACCCAGGCCCAGATGATCGCCGGCGAGATCGAGGTCGAACTGGTGCCGCAAGGCACCCTGGCCGAACGGGTCCGCGCCGCCGGCTTCGGACTGGGCGCCGTGGTCACCCCGACCGGCGTCGGCACCGTCGTCGAGGAGGGCAAGCGGACCATCGAGATCGACGGCCGGGTCTTCCTGGTCGAGACGCCGATCAAGGCGGATTTCTCCCTGGTCAAGGCCAAGCGCGCCGATTACCGGGGCAATCTGGAATATGCCTTTACCGCCAGGAACTTCAATCCGCTGATCGCCATGGCCGCCGACACCGTGGTGGCCGAGGCCGAGGACGTCGTTCCGGTGGGCGCCATCGCCCCCGATGCCGTGGTGACGCCTTTCGTCGTGGTCGATTACCTGGTGACCAAGGAGACCCGTCATGGATGACAAGACACTGATCGCCAAGCGCGTCGCCCTCGAACTCGAGGACGGCAATCTGGTCAATCTCGGCATCGGCCTGCCGACCCTGGTCGCCCAATATCTGCCGGCCGGCATCGACGTCGCCTTCCAGTCGGAAAACGGCATCATCGGCATGCGGGCCTTGCCCGAGGGCGCCGTGCCGTCGCCGGATCTGACCGATGCGGGCGGCGCCCCCATCGGCGCGCTTCCCGGCGCCTTCGCCTTCGATTCCGCCATGTCCTTCGGCCTGATAAGGGGCGGCCATCTGGATGTCACCGTGCTGGGCGGCCTGCAGGTCGACGAGGCCGGACTGCTGGCCAACTGGATGGTGCCGGGCAAGATGGTGCCCGGCATGGGCGGCGCCATGGATCTGGTTTCCGGGGCTAGGCGGGTCATCGTCGCCATGACCCATACCGCCAAGGGGGCGCCCAAGATCCTCAATCGCTGCACCTTGCCGCTCACCTCGGTCCGCAGCGTCGATCTGATCGTCACCGAACTGGCCGTCATCGAGCCCACCATTGATGGTCTGCTGCTCAAGGAGACCGCCCCTGGCGTCACCGTCGAGCAGGTGGTGGCCGCCACCGAGGCGAAACTCATCATTCCGGCCGATGTTCCGGTCATGCCTCTGGCCATATAGGGGAAAAAGGGCGGGCAAAAGCCCTTCTCCTCTCGCGGGAGAAGGGGGGGATGAAGAGGCATCCCGCCGACAGGCTGAAGCGTCAGCCCTGAAATGACGCGCTTGTTTCTGAATAAACGCTTTAGGGAGGTTCAACGCGCGATGACAAACATGTCCAAGAACGACGGCACCGCTGCCTCGCCCCAGCTCGGCCTGATGGCCCGCTGGGCCATCGGCTTCACCGGCTGGGCCGAACGCTGGTATCCCGATTCCTTCGTCTTCGCCGCCTTGGCGGTCATCGTCGTGGCCGTGGCCGACCTGGCGCTCGGCGCCAAGCCGATGGAGGTCGCGGCGTCTTTCGGTGGCGGATTCTGGACGATGATTCCCTTCACCATGCAGATGACCATCGTCGTCATCTCGGGCTATGTGGTGGCCACCTCGGCGCCGGTGTCGCGCTTCGTCGACACCATCGCCGGCATTCCGAAGACGGCCCGCGGCGCCATCGCCTTCGTCGCCTTCATGAGCATGGCGGCATCGTTCCTCAATTACGCGCTCAGCCTGATCTTCGGCGGATTGCTGGTCCTGGCTTTGGCCCGGCGGACCGATCTCAAGATGGACTACCGCGCCGCCACGGGGGCCGCCTATCTGGGACTGGGGGCCACCTGGGCATTGGGACTCAATTCGTCGGCCGCCCAGTTGCAGGCCAATGCGGCCAGCCTGCCAAAAGCCATTTCCGACATCACCGGGGTCATCCCCTTCAGCCAGACCATCGGCCTTTGGCAATCGATGCTGATGGCCCTGATCATCGTGATCGTCTCGGTGGCCATCTCCTATTTCTCCGCTCCGACGGGCGGGCAGGTGCGCACGGCGGTCGACATGGGTATCGACCTCTCCAGGCCCGTCGAAACCAGGAAGGCCGTCCTGCGGCCCGGAGAATGGCTGGAACAAAGCCCCCTGATCAGCGTGGTGATCGCCCTTCTCGGCATCGGCTTCCTGTGGAGCGAGTTCGCCACCAAGGATCCGCTGACGGCGATTTCCAACCTCAACACCTACAATCTGCTGTTCCTGATCATCGGCCTGCTGCTGCATTGGCGGCTGAGGAATTTCCTGGCCGCCGTGGCCAAGGCGGTGCCTTCGACCGGCGGCATCCTGATCCAGTTTCCGCTCTATGGCGCCGCCGCCGCCCTGCTGACCGGCGTCAAGGGGGGCGACGGCGTCACCATCTCGCACCATCTGGCCAATTTCTTCGTCAATATCGCCTCGGCCGACAGCTTCCCGGTGGTGATCGGCATCTATTCGGCGATCCTGGGCTTCCTGGTGCCGTCCGGCGGCGGCAAATGGATCGTCGAGGCCCCTTACGTGATGCAGGCGGCCAAGGATCTGCATACCCATCTAGGCTGGGCCGTGGAAGTCTATAATGCGGCCGAGGCCCTGCCCAATCTGATCAATCCCTTCTGGATGCTGCCCCTTCTGGGAATCGTCGGCCTGAAGGCCCGGGACGTGGTGGGTTTCACCTTTACCCAGTTCGTCTTCCATGTTCCCGTCGTCTTGTTCCTTCTGTGGCTGCTGGCCAAGACGCTGCCCGTTTGATCCGGGCGGAGGGAGGTGGCGGATGCCGTGGCTCGCTTCAATGACGCTTCACGGCATCCATCTGTAGGTTTTCGAGGAACGGAGAACGAGATCATGTCAGCTATCGTCATTACCGAAGCCGTCCGGACGCCCATCGGCAGTTTTAGTGGCGGACTGGGGTCGCTTTCGGCGCATGCCCTGGGGGAAATCGTCATCCGCGCGGCGCTGGCCCGGGGCAAGGTCGATCCGCAGGAGGTCAGCGAGATCATCTTCGGCCAGGTCCTCACCGCTGCCCAGGGACAAAACCCGGCGCGTCAGGCCGCCGTCAATGCGGGGATTCCGGTCGAGCGCACGGCATTCACCATCAATCAGGTCTGTGGATCGGGGTTGCGCACCGTCGCGCTCGGCTACCAGGCCATCGGAATGGGCGACGCCGAAATCGTTGTTGCCGGCGGCCAGGAAAGCATGAGCCAGTCGATGCATGCGATGCATCTGCGGGGCGGCGTCAAGATGGGGGCGTCGGAGTTCACCGACACCATGATCAAGGATGGCCTGTGGGATGCCTTCAACGGCTACCACATGGGAGTCACGGCGGAAAATGTCGCCAAGAAATGGTCGCTCTCGCGCGAGGACCAGGACGCCTTCGCCGCCGCCTCCCAGCAGAAGGCCGAGGCGGCGATGACGGCCGGTCGTTTCGCCGAGGAAATCGTGCCGGTGACGGTCGCCGGACGCAAGGGCGACACGGTGGTTTCCGTTGACGAACATCCCAAGGCCGGGACGACGGCCGAAACCTTGAGCAAATTGCGCCCCGCCTTCGCCAAGGACGGCACGGTGACCGCCGGCAACGCCTCGGGGATCAATGACGGCGCCGCCGCCCTGGTCCTGATGTCCGCCGAAAACGCCGACCGCCGGGGTATCGAGCCCCTGGCCCGCATCGTCTCCTGGGGCACGGCGGGTGTCGATCCATCGATCATGGGCACGGGGCCGATACCGGCCAGCCGGCTGGCCCTGAAAAAGGCCGGCTGGAGCATCGACGATCTCGACCTGATCGAGGCCAACGAGGCCTTCGCCGCCCAGGCCCTGGCGGTCAACAGGGAGATGGGCTGGGACACCTCGAAGGTGAACGTCAACGGCGGCGCCATCGCCCTCGGCCATCCCATCGGCGCTTCCGGCGCGCGCATCCTGGTGACCCTGCTGCACCAGATGCGCCGGCAGAACGCCAGGAAGGGACTGGCCACCTTGTGCATCGGCGGCGGCATGGGCATCGCGCTCTGTGTCGAGCGCTGAGGGGTGAGGCATAGATCCCTGTAAGCGGGCGGGACTAAAATATGATATTTAGCATATGGCTTGTGAAATCGAAGGTCTCCATCAGCGGTTAAGGATGGAACCGGACGAAGGATAAAAAAAGATGAGCAAGGGAGTGGACTCACCAAGTTTCTTCGTGGTTCCCGCCGCTCGGGATGTCGGTCCTCGATCGGTGTCCCTGGGGCTGGTCCGCGCATTGCAGCGCGAGGGAATCGACGTCGGTTTCATCAAGCCGATCTCCTCGCCCGAGGCGGCCGGCGCCAGGGTCGATCTGGCATGTCATTTCGGGCGTTCCCTCTGCCATTTGGATGTCCCCGAGCCGATCCCCTTCGCCCTGGCCGAGGAGCGGGTCCGGTCCGGTCAGCTTTCCGAGCTGATGGAGGATGTGGTCACGCTCGCCGAAGCCGCGTCGCAGGCTCATGACGTGGTGGTCATCCAGGGCATTCCTCTGGATTTCGAGGCGCAATTGGCTTCGCAGCTCAATATCGCGATGGCCGGTTGCCTGTCCGCCCGCATGGTGGTGGTGGTCAATGCCTTGGGGCGGTCCTGCGAACAGTTGGCGGAGGATGTCGCCGCGGCGGTGCGTCTCTATGGCGACGGTGGACGCAATGGCTTCGCCGGTGTGGTGCTCAACCAGATAGCCGCGGGCGAGGACGGCCGCCGTCTGGTCGCCGGCCTGCGCGCCAAGGGGGATCTGCCCCCCCTATTGGCCTGCGTGCCTTTCGACGCGGGCCTGAGCGCCCCGCGTTTGGCAGACGTGGTGGAGGAATTGGGACTGACGGTGGAACGCGAGGGCAATCTGGCGCAATCGCGGGTCCAGGAAATCGCCGTCGCCGGCAGCGCGGTGGAAAACGCCATCTCCTGGTTGCGGCCCGGGACCCTGCTGGTCACCTCGGGCGATCGCAGCGATATCATTCTGGCCACCGCGCTGGCCTATCTGCGCGGCATCCCGTTGGCGGGGCTGTTGCTGACCTGCGGCCGGCAGCCGGCGCCGCCCATCGCGTCGCTGATTTCGGCTTCGCAGTTGAGCGGCCTGCCGATCCTGCGTTCGGAAAAGGACACCTACGGCACCAGCATCCTGCTGGCGGGCTTGAACCGGCACGTGACGCGCAACGATCCCCAGCGGATGGAACAGGCCATTCAGCAGGTCACCGAATCGACCGATATCGCGCTGTTCAAGGATATCGTCGGCAAGCCCGGCACCTTGCGCCTGACGCCGCCCGCCTTCCGTCACCGGCTGGTGCAAAGCGCTCATATCGCCAACAAGCGCATCGTGCTTCCCGAGGGCGACGAGCCGCGCACCCTGCGCGCGGCGGTGATCTGCCATGAGAAGGGGATCGCTCACTGCGTTCTTCTGGGCGAGCCGGCCCGCATCCGGGAAATCGCCGGCAATCAGGGGCTGACCCTGCCGCCCGACATCGAGATCATCGATGCCATGGCGGTGCGCGAGAACTATGTCGCGCCGCTGGTCGAGATGCGCAAATCCAAGGGGCTGACGCCGCAGCAGGCCCGCGACCAGCTCGAGGACACCGTGGTCCTGGGTACCGTCATGCTGGCGGTGGGCGAGGTCGACGGTCTGGTTTCGGGGGCCGTGCATACGACGGCCAGCACCGTTCGCCCGGCCCTGCAACTGATCAAGACGGCGCCGGGGCAAAGCATCGTCTCCTCGGTATTCTTCATGCTGATGCCCGATCAGGTGCTGGTCTACGGCGACTGCGCCATCAACCCCAACCCGTCGGCCGAGCAGTTGGCCGACATCGCCATCCAGTCAGCCGGTTCCGCCAGGGCCTTCGGCATCGAACCCAGGGTGGCGATGATCTCCTACTCGACCGGTACCTCGGGCGTCGGAGACGACGTCGACAAGGTGCGCGAAGCCACCCGTATCGTCCACGAGAGGTGTCCCGATCTGATGATCGACGGCCCGATCCAGTACGACGCGGCGAGCGTCGAGAGCGTCGGCCGCCAGAAGGCGCCGGAAAGTCTGGTGGCGGGCCGGGCGAACGTCTTCGTTTTTCCCGACCTCAACACCGGCAACACCACCTACAAGGCGGTGCAGCGTTCGGCCAACGTGGTCAGCGTCGGCCCGATGCTGCAGGGCCTGCGCAAGCCGGTGAACGATCTGTCGCGCGGCGCCCTGGTCGACGACATCGTCTACACCATCGCGCTGACGGCGATCCAGGCGAACCAGACCGGTTGATGGGACACCCTTAGCCCCTCTCACCACGATCCTCCTCCCTGACAAAGGGGCGAGGGCGAAAGTGAAAAGGCAACCGCATGTTCCGCGCCTGGTTTCCTTCTACGCTGCGCGCCAAGTTGTTGTTGTTGTCCCTGGTGGTGGTGGCGGTTCCCATCATTACCGCCGGTTATGTCATCGAGATCAAAGGGCGCAATGCCCTGAACGAGGAAAAGCAGGACAAGCTGTTCGGCCTGACTCGTATTCTCGACAGTCAATTGGCCGGCGATTTCGACGGTCTTCTGGCTGACTACCAGGGGAAACCGGACGACCGGGTGGCCAAGATCGCTTACCTTAACGGACGGCTGCGGGCGATCACCGATGCCGTCGCCGATGCCAATCCGGGTGTCGGCGTGGGCTATTATTGCAAAGCCCTGAACGCCATCGTCACCTATGGCCCAAGCCGGGATTACGCCGACAAGGTCGGATTGCCCATTTCTCCGGATCATCCCGGACGGCGGGTCATGACCTCCGGCGAGCCGCTGGTGGAAAGCGGGTTGCTGGTTCGCGGTCATATCATGAACGCCATGTGGCCGATCAGGCGCAACGGCGAGGTGATCGGCTATATCTGGGCCAACGAACTGTCCGACGCCATCGAACGGCAGACCAGTGCGATGGACCATGCCATTTTCGTCATCATTTTTGGCGGAGTCCTTCTGGGCGGGGCCCTCGTCCATGTCATGTCGATTCGCATTTCCCGCGATGTTTCCTGCATCAAGAACGGTCTGGCCACTCTCGGTCTTGATATCCGCAAGCGCATCGCGCCCCTGCCCGGCGAGTTCGGCGAGATTGTCGCGGCCATCAATGCGATGGCCAGGGCATTGGCCGACGCCCGGACCTTGAACGAAAATATCGTCAACAGCGTCGCCGACGGCATCATCGCCGTCGACAACGAAGGGCTGGTGACGTCGATCAATACCGCCGCCCAGCAAATGATGAACGCGCCTTTGGAAACCTCGGTTGGGCAGCCCTATCAATCGCTGTTCCGTCCGGGGGCGAAGTTCACCAGCGTCCTGCTCGACACCCTGCAGACCGGCAAACAATACATCGGTGTCGATCTGGTCCATCCCCTGGCGACCAAGACCCTGCATGTCAGCGCCAGCAGCAGCGTTCTGCTGGACGGCAGCGGCGCGGTGATCGGCGCCGTGGTGGTCATCAAGGATTTGAGTGAAAAATTTCATCTGCAGACCCAGATCATGCGGGCCGACCGCCTGGCCGCCCTGGGTGAGTTGATGGCGGGAATCGCTCATGAAATTCGCAATCCGTTGACGTCGATCCGCGGATTCATGCAGCATCTCGAGAGCAGCGACGACATCGCGGAATGGCAGCTTTACGCCCCCCTGGTGATCCGGCAGGTCGACAGTCTCAACCGCATCATCACCGAACTTCTGGAGTTTGGCCGCTATCGCCCGCCGCGGATCGGTTTTGTCGCCCTGAACGCCTTGATCCGGGAAGTGACCATGTTGGCCGGCAACAAATGGTCGACGGAAATCGCCATGGAGTTGTCGCCGGATGTCCCGCCGATCGAAGCCGATGGCGAAGCCTTGAAGCAGGTCGTGCTCAATCTGGTGCTGAACGCCATTCAGGCGACATCGGAAGGCGGACGGATCATCATTCGGACCGCTTTCCTGCCCCCCGATCAGGTATCGATTTCGGTGAGTGACGATGGGGTCGGCATTGCGCCGGAAGATCTCGAAAAAGTCTTCGATCCCTTCTTCTCGACCAAACCGACCGGGACGGGACTGGGGTTGGCCATGGTCAGGCGGATCATCGACGCCCACGACGGGCATATCGGAATCAACAGCACCTTGGGGCTGGGCACCGAGATCACGCTCAGGCTTCCCCTGAGTCACAAGACATCGGGAGACGAGGCTTGAGAAAGGAAATGCCGACGATGCTGGTGGTCGACGACGACGAGGGAATCAGGCGGTTCCTTTCGGCGATGCTGACCAAGCAGGGCTTTGGCGTGCTTACCGCCGACAACGGGTTCGATGCCGTCGAGATTTTTCGCGCCGAACGGCCGGCGGTGATCCTGATGGATATTCGCATGCCGGGGATGTCGGGTTTGAAGGCGATGTCGGCCATCCACAATCTCGACCGCTCGACGGCGGTGATCCTGATGACCGCCTATGCCGAGGTCGAAACGGCGGTGCAGGCGATCAAGGACGGCGCTTTCGATTACATCATCAAACCCTTCGACATCGCCGAGGTGCTGCTGCTGGTCAAGCGCGCCTTCGAACTGCGCCGGATGCGCGAGGATATCTCGGTCCTGCATCGCGAATTGTCGGAAAGTTTCCGTCTCGATCGCATCCTGACCAATAGCCCGAAGATGATCGAGCTTTGCCAGACCATCACCAAGGTGGCCAAGAGCACGGCCACCGTCCTCGTTTGCGGCGAAAGCGGAACCGGCAAGGAGTTGGTGGCCACGGCGATCCACTACAACAGCGCCCGCGCCGACAAGCCCTTCGTCAAGGTCAATTGCGCGGCCATCCCCGACAGCTTGCTGGAAAGCGAGTTCTTCGGCCATGAGAAGGGGGCCTTCACCGGCGCCTTGGCCCGCCGTCGCGGTCGTTTCGAACAGGCATGCGGCGGGACGCTGTTCCTGGACGAGATCGGCGATATTTCCCCCAGCCTGCAGGTGAAGCTGCTGCGGGTCCTCCAGGAGCGCGAGTTCGAGCGCGTCGGCGGCGGCGACGTGGTGCGGGCGGACGTCCGGGTCATCGTCGCCACCAACAAGAATCTCGAGGAGCTGGTCCGCCAGGGCACCTTTCGGCAGGATCTGTATTTCCGCCTGAACGTGGTGACGATCAAGACCATCGCGCTCCGCGAACGGCCGGAGGACGTGCGTCTGCTGGCCGGCTATTTCCTCCAGAAATTCGCCGCCGAGAACTGCATCGAGATCACCGGCTTCGACGAGGCCGCGATGGACTGCCTGTTGCGTCACGACTGGCCGGGAAATATCCGGGAACTGCGCAACGCCGTCGAGCGGGCGGTGGTGATGAGCACGGGACGCGAGATCGGGCCCGAGGACCTGCCCGAACAGATCCTGCATTCGGCCGGCGAGTTCGAAGGTCTGCCGCGTCCCCCGTTCGACGGCGCCGTGCGCTCCCTGCGCGATCTGGTGCATCGCTACGAGGCCCAGGTCATCACCGAATCCCTGGCGCGCAACGACGGCAACCGGGTGAAAACCGCCCACGATCTGCAGATCAGCCGGCGCTCGCTGCTTTACAAGATCCAGGAACATGGCATCGGGTGAGGGGGGGCGCTCTGCCGGGTCTGGGGTTTGATGAACCACCAAGGCACCAAGACACCAAGGCGTTTCCCGATATATCCGGCCGCGTGGCGGATCCAAGAAGAATGCGCGCCGCAGGCATTCCTTTCTCATCCCACGGATGTCCATCGGGTGAACGGGTGAATGCCTGCGGCGCACTCCATCACCTTGGTGCCTTGGTGTCTTGGTGGTTCAAAATATCCCGGATCGTCTGCTCTCATGCCGCGGTGATTTCCTCCTCGCCATGGGCGCGCAAGGTGTCGAGCAGGCGGCGGCGCATCAGGAGGCCGGGGCGGTCCGACATCATGTGGGCTTCCAGCTTGCGCCCGACGTCCAGCGTGGCGTCGGGATCGGTGGATTCCAGGATCTCCTTGTCCTCCAGGGTGATCTTGGCGTCCCAGTCGATCAGCAACTGCGCCGGGCAGTCCTCCTCCCGGTCGTTGCGATAGAGGATCTGCACCAGTTGGATGCGCTCGTCGTCGATGGGCGTGGCGCAGTTGATGATGATGTGGCGGATGCCGCTCGGATATTCCATGTCCATGCGCCGGCAGAATGGCAGATACCAGTGGTTTTTCATGTCGCGGGTGGTGGTCGGTTCGCTGCTGCCCGTCACCCGATGGGCCTCGGGAGGGTTGAGGATGTCGACGCAGGAAGCGGCGTAGAAGCCCTCGTCCGTTTCGACGATCTCGTATTTCTTCGGTTTCGTCTGGTCGGCGCGTCCGAAGGTGGACCGATGGACGAAGGAGAAATGGGCGTTGTCGAAGGAGTTCTCCATCATGCGCAAGGGCGCCGTCTTCCATTCCTCGTAGAACTGCATGATGCGCCGGTAGCCGGGATCGCGGTCTTCCGGGATGTCGAACAGGTCGGCGATCGGATCGTCAAGGGCCACCCAGGCATAACCATAGCGGGCCATGCAATGATAGGATCGCAGCTTGTGTTTGGGCAGGGCGGTCTCGGCATCCAGTTGCGGAATCCGCACCAGCCGGCCTTCCCCGTCATAGGTCCAGCCGTGATAGCCGCAGACGATCCGGCCTTGTTCGCACCAGCCCTTCGACAGCCGGGCCGTGCGATGGCAGCAGCGGTCCCGAAGCGCGACCGGAGAACCCTCGGCGTCCAGGAACAGGACAATGTCCTCGCCCATCAGGCGGAACGGTTTCGGCCCGTCGGCCAGATGCTCGAGGGGCATCACCGCATACCAGTATTTGCGAAGGGTTTTCTGCCGCGCGGTCAGCATGACGTCGGATTCCTGTTCAGTTGTTCGATTAATACCAACTCTCGGTGATCGAAACCGATCACCGAGCCCTCAATGGGCCAAACCAAGTTTCGATGAGTTATCCTCATCGAAACTTGGTCTAAGAGTGGCACCGTCCTCACGCCGCCAGGCGGCGGACGATGCCGGCCGTCCGATGGGAAAGGGCCGCCAGATCCAGCCCCGGAATGGCGCCGTTCTCGACCACCGTCCGGCCGCCGACCAGCAGATGGCGCAGTTGGGCGTCGCCGCCGGCGACGATCGGCCCGATCAGGGGGTCGTGCAGGCCGGCGTAGCGCGGCCGCGACAGATCGAAGATGGCCAGATCGGCGGTTTTTCCGACTTCGATCGTGCCGATCGTCGGCATGTCGAGGACCCGGGCGCCACCGGCGGTGGCCCAATGCAGAACGTCTTCGGCGCGGACCGCCTGGGCGCCCTTGGCGGCGCGATGCACCAGCCAGGCGCAATGCATTTCGCTGATCATATCGCAGGCTTCGTTGGAGGCCGCCCCGTCGACGGCGAGCGAGACGGGGCCGCCCAACCGGGTCAGGCGGTCGGCCGCGGCGACGCCGGAACCCAGGCGGCAATTGCTTTGCGGGCAGTGGGCCATGCCGGTCCCCGTCTCGGCCAGCAGACGCAGTTCGGACTCGTCCAGATGGACCAGATGGGCGAACCAGACGTCCTTGCCCAGCCAACCGTGGTCGCCGGCCCATTGCACGGGGCGCTTGCCGTACTTTTCCATGCAGAAGTCGACATAGACATGGGTTTCCGAAAGATGGCTGTGCAGCCTGAGCTTCATCGCCCGCGCCGCTTCGGCGATGACGTCCAGTTCCTCGGGGAGCACCGACCAGGGCAGCGTCGTCGGGGCGAAGACGACCCGGCGCATGGACTCGGGCGAGGGGTCGTTGAAGCGGGCCGCCAGATCGCCGACCCGGCGGATCATGCCATCCAGATTTTCCTTCGGCATCGGCTGGGTATGGGGAATGTCGAAGTCGCGTCCCTGGGTGGCGCCGCCGCGGCAAAGAACCAGACGGATGCCCAGACGCTCGGCGACGCGAAAGATGGTGGCGGCGGGATCGAAGCCGTAGTTCTCGGTGAACAGATAATGGTGATCGGCGATGGTGGTCGTGCCGGACAGCAGAAGTTCGGCCAGGCCGACGGTGGCGGCCACCTCCAGGGCGTCCTCGTCCAGTTTGTGCCAATAGCTGAAGGGAACGGTCCGCAACCAGCCCTCCAGCGGCAGATCGATACCGGCCGGGATGCCTTTCAGCACGCTCTGGAACAGGTGATGATGGGTGCTGACCAGGCCCGGATAGACGACCGAGCCCGAGGCGTCGATCACCTGGTCGCCGGGCTCGGGCACCACCGTGCCGACGGCTTTGATCCTGCCTTCGCCGATCCGGATATCGCCTGTCGCCCGTTCGTCGGACCCCGACAGCCCGGTCAGAATGCCGGCGGCGCCGCGGATGACCACATCATTCATTTTTCATGTCCCATACTGCTTTCATGCCAATGTCCCAGCAGAAGCTGCGAGAGCCCCGCCATCGAGACGAAGAGAAGGATGCCGGTCAGCGCGATCAGCACCAGGGCGGCGAACATCCGGGGAATGTCCAGCTGCATGCCCGATTGCAGGATGTCGTAGGCCAGTCCGGCGCCCGGTCCGCCGGTGCCGGCGACGAATTCGGCCACCACCGCGCCGATCAGCGCGAGCCCGCTCGATATGCGCAGGCCCGCCAGGAAATAGGGCAGGGCGCAGGGAATGCGCAGGCGGATCAGCGTTTGCAGACGGCTGGCCTTGTTCATCCGGAAATAGGCCAGCAAGCCCGGATCGACGGTGGACAGGCCGATGGTGGTGTTGGAAATGATCGGGAAGATGGCGATGACCGTGGCGCAGATGGTCAGCGCCACCTGGGTGTTCTTGACCAGGATGATGATCAGGGGCGCGATGGCCACGATGGGCGTCACCTGCAACAGCACGGCGAAGGGATAGAGGCTGATGGCGATGAGCCGGCTCTGGACGAACAGGAAGGCCGTCATGGTGCCCAGCACAATGGCCAGGACGAAGGCCTCGCAGGTGACGGCGAGGGTGCTCAGCAGGGCCCCGAACAGTTCCGGCCATGACCCCGCCAGCTTCAGCGCGATGTCGCTGGGGGCGGGGAACAGATAGACGGGGATTCCCCGCTGCTTGCAGAAGAGCTGCCAGGCGAGAAGGACGAAGAGGCCGAGGCCGACCGGGGCGGCGATGCGGCTGAACAGGGGATGGGTGGCAAGGGGGCGCATTTATCGGTCTCCCCGGCTTTCCAGCGAGGCGGCGTGCAGCATGGCCGAAAGCTCGCGGCAGAGGGCGGCGAAGCGGTCGCTGTTGCGGAAGTCGTCGCCGCGCGGCAGCGGCTCGTCGAGTTCCAACTGGCCGAAGATGCGGCCCGGGTTGGCCGCCATGACGACGATTCGGGTCGACAGGAACACCGCCTCGTAGAGCGAATGAGTGACGAAGACGGTGGTCAGCTTCTTTTCCCAGGACAGCCGGATCAGATCGTCGTCGAGCTTGTTGCGGGTGAATTCGTCGAGAGCGCCGAAGGGTTCGTCCATCAGCAGCAGATCCGGTTCGGTGACCATGGCGCGGGCGATCGAGACGCGCATCCGCATGCCGCCGGACAGTTGGCCGGGGAAATGGCGCCCCTTGCGATCGAGCCCGACCTGGACCAGGGCGGCGTCCACCCGGCGATCGGCTTCCGCCCGGTCGGTTCCCGCCAGATCGAGCGGCAGGCGGACATTGGTCCGGACGCGGGCCCAGGGCATCAGGGTGGGGTCCTGGAAGACGAAAGCGAGGCGCCGGCCGGCCTCGCCGACACGGGAAAAGTTTCCCTGCCACCAGACGATGCGTCCATCGCTGGGTTCGAAGAGATTGGCCACCAGCTTCAGAAGGGTGCTTTTGCCGCAGCCGGAGGGGCCGATCAGGCTGACGAACTCGCCCCGGCGGATCGACAGGTCGATGGGCGCCAGCCCCCGCGTGCCGTCGGGGAAAATTTTTTCCGCCGACAGGATGTCGACGACCGGCAGGTCGAGCGGAGCCCTGGGCGCGACCGGCCGGCAGGGCGAGGCGGCGGGGATCGCTTCGGCGGCGGCGCGCGGTGACGGTTGAGAGGCAGCGGTCATCATGCCCTGGCTCCATGCTTCGATGGACAGCATATGGGATGTCGTGCTGGGTGTGAAAAGCATCAAAATGCGCTAATACTGATGCCTTAAAGGCAGCATAATACCAAGTCTCGATGAGGATGACTCATCGAGACTTGGCTGGCCCGTTGAGGGCCCGCGCCATCGTTGGCGCGAAGCCCAGGGATACGGATGTATCCCGCCCGGCGATTGAGGGCTCGGCGATCGGTTCCGATCGCCGAGAGTTGTATAAGGACATCCGCGCATGTTGCATTCCAGCCTGCTGACCTATCTGGACGAGGTTGTCCGGTGCGGTTCCATCCGGAAAGCGGCGGCGCGGCTCAATATCGCCTCGTCATCGATCAATCGCCGCATCATCGCGCTCGAAGAGGAAATCGGCGTACCGATCTTCGAACGCCTGCCGCGTCGGCTGCGGTTGACCGGGGCGGGCGAATTGCTGCTCGCCCATGTCCGCCAGACGCTTCGCGATTACGAACTGCTGCAATCGCGTCTGGTCGATCTGCAGGGCAGGCGGCGGGGGCTGGTGCGGATCAGCACCATGGGCGGGCTTGCCAATTCGCTGCTGCCCGGTTTGGTGGGGTGGATGCGCGAACATCATCCGTTCATCAAGCTCGCCATCAAGGCCACGTCGGTGGAAGGCGTCATGAGCGACGTCGGATCCGGCGAGGCCGATCTGGGATTCGCCTTCCAATTGCCGCCGGACGCCAAATTGCGCGTGGTGGCGCGAACCGGTTTGCGCGTCGGGGCGGTGGTCGCGGCCGGTCACCCCCTGGCCGAACGGGGCAGCGTCTATCTGGGCGACTGTCTCGGCTATCCGCTGATTCTCGCCGACCGCAGCATGACCATCGGGACGATGGTCGCCGACGCCTTCGAGCGCGCCTCGATCCGCGTCGATCTGGCGGTGGAGAGCAATTCGATCGAGCTGATGAAACAGGCGGTGACCGACGGCCAGTCGATCACCTTTCTGAACGAGGTCGACGTCGAGGTGGAACGCCGCGCCGGCCGTCTGGTCTTTCTGCCCTTGCTCGACGAGCTGATGCCGCGCCAGGAACTGAAGCTGGTGGAGCGCGCGCGTGGCGCCCTCGATCCCTCGCAGAGCCTGGTGGTCGAGGAACTCCGCAAGATCATCCAGGCGATCGACGAGGGCGACTGGCCGCTTTGAGGGGCATTTTGCCGGACACCGGCGAGGCGCTCGGATAAGAAAAATCTCCCCTCTCCCCTTGCGGGAGAGGGGGCGAGCGAAGCGAGTTGGGTGAGGGGACTTACGCGCGTCGAGCGCGGAGAAAGTGTGCAGAAACAAACAAGTCCTTGATGTCGCGCGGACGCGCGTACCCCTCACCCGCTCGCTCATGCTCGCCGCCCTCTCCCACAAGGGGCGAGGGCTTATCCTAACGCCTCCGTGCCGGTGGCTTTTTTACGCCGCCGGACCGATGACGCCGTTCCAGAACTGATAAAGCGCCGTCATATTGCCCTGGAAGAGATTGCGGTCGCAGCGGTCGACGCCGACGACGGCGCGGGACATGGGGCCGAATGGGCCGCCGCCGCCGGCATAGTCGTCGCCGGCATATTGCCACAGGCGCCAGCCGCGGTTGGCCCAGGCCATGGGCATCTCGGGCTGCAGCCGGTAATCGACCAGCCACAGATCGCAACTGGCGAGGATGGAGTTCGTCGTGATCGGCCGTCCCAGGCTGATGCGGGCGCGGCCATAGACCCCGCCGTTGGCCCAGGTCGGATGGGTATAGATGAGGGGCAGGCGCCCGGTGGCCTGATAGATGGTCTGGACGAACTCCTCCGCCTGGTCGAGGGTCATCGTATTGCCGGGTTTGCGGTCGTTGGGTTCGAGATCGAGCGCCAGCAACGTCATCGGGTCGGATTGCGTCGCGGCCAGGAACGCCGCAGCCTGTTGCGCGCCCGAATATTGATGGGTGCCGAAATGATAGGCGCCCCACAACAGGCCCGCCGCCTGGGCCTGGACCCGGCGCTGGGCATAAAGCGGGTCATACCAGTCGCCCCCTTCGGTGGCCTTGTGCAGCACGCCCAGGATATTGCCCTGGCTGCGTATCGCGGTGAAGTCCGTCACCGTGCTGGTGTGGCTGATGTCGATCACCGCGTCGAGGCCGACGTCGGTGGGGGAGGTGATGGGCTGGGTGGTGGCGAGAAGGCGGGGGGTGGGGGTTCGCTGCTGCCCGGCGCAACCGGCCAGGCTTGGCACCGCCATGGCGGACAGCCCGGCGATCATGGTTCTGCGAGAGATCATTTGCCCGAATGTTTTATCTTGAAAGGAAGGTCATCATCTTCCTTGATCGTCCGAAGAATAGAGCGAACGGTTTATTTCGCAACAAAAGAAATATTTTTAAACGAAACGAAGGCCGGGCGGGGACGCCCGTCCGGCCTTCGTCCTCGTCTCGTTACGCCTTGACGCGGGCGATCAGCTTTTTCAAGGCCTGGACATGTTCGGTCTCTTCCTTGGCGAAAGCCGCGGCGAGGACGCGAACTTCCGGATCCTCGGAAGCGGTGGCCACCTTGGCGTAGTAATCCCGGCCCCTTTCCTCGGCTTCGAGCGCCAAGGCCATGGCGTCCTTCACCGAAAGATGGGCGTCGGCCGCCCAGATCGCCGCCGCTTCCGGGCTTTCGCCGGTGGGGAAGGCGGTGACGGCGGGATCTGCGGCTTTCTCCTCCTCGACCCCATCCCAGTTTTCCCGCTTGCCGATGCGGTTTTCGGCCTGCTGGAGGTGGCGGCGTGAAAAGAGGGCCTGCTCACGGAAGAAGGCGACCACCTCGGCCTCCCCATGTCCGCTGATGGCGTCGGCCAGTTCGTCGTAACGCAGGGCCGAGTCCCGCTCAAGGCGGACCGCGGCTTCCAGGAATTGTTCGACTGCGTTCATGGCATCACCCGAATTTGAAGGAGATGCCGAAACCGCCGCGCGGATAGTCCCACTCCAGATTGCCGTTGCTCTGGCAGATGAGGCGGCAGGTGCCGCACTCCAGGCAGCCATCCGTCGTCAGGTCGACCCCGCCTTCCTCGTTCTTCACATAGCAGGCGGCCGGGCAGCAGAAAGTGCAGGGCTGCGCGCAGGAAGTCTTGCAGACGGCGGGATTCTTGATGCGGATATGAGGTGAACCCTCATCAAGCAGATACCTGTTTTGGAAAAGCTTTTCTTCGACCTTGCTCATCGGAAAGCCCTCGCGAATTTGATTGCGTCACCCACCAGGCCGAACAGGCCGCGCTTTTCGCGGAAAGCTTTGGTGACCTGCTTTTCCTTGCTCTTCTTGTCCAGTCCGTCGACGCGGAGCATGGTGCTGGCGGCTTGCGACATGAGCTCGGGGTAAAGGGTGAAGACATGCCGGTTTCCATGCAGGAAGCCCGGCATTCCCTGGTATTTCTTCATGTCCTTGATGACATAGCTGTCGTCGAGGGCCGACTTGTAACGGGCCAGGTTCTGCGTCGAGCAGGCCTTGCCTTCCTTCTTCAGCGCGATCACCGTTTCCGCCGCCAGTTGGCCGCTGGTCATCGCCATGTTGGAGCCTTCCCGGTGGATCGAATTGACCAGGCCGGCCGAATCGCCGACCAGCATCCAGCCGTCGCCGTAAACCTTCGGGATCGCCTTGTATCCGCCTTCCGGAATGAGATGGGCCGAATATTCCTTCATCTCGGAGCCGGCGAGCAGCGGTTTGACCGACGGATGGGCCTTCAACTCGTCGAGCAGGCCGTAAGGCGTCAACCCGCCTTTCTCGAAGTCGCCGACCATGCATCCGATGCCGATCGAGATGGATTCGAGATTGGTGTAGATGAACCCCATCCCGATCTTGCCCTTGGTCAGGGTTCCGACGAGTTCGAAGGCGACGCCTTCCTTCTCGCCGATGTTGAAGCGGTTCTGGATGACCTCTGGGCGCAGGAAGTGCATTTCCTTGGCGACCAGGGCGGTGTTGTCGCCGTCCAGTTCGGCCCGGTAACCGGCGTCGCGGGCCAGGGTCGAATTGACGCCGTCGGCGAGGATGACCACGCCGGCCAGGATGTCGCCGCCTTCGCGGTCGGTTTTGACCCCGATGACGCGACCCTGCGCGTCCTTGAGCAACGCCTTGACCACCGTGTCGCAAATGACCAGGGCGCCGGCCGCCTTGACCTTGGTGCAGAACCAGCGGTCGAACTGGGCGCGGATGATCGAATAGCGATCCGGCTTTTCCTCGTTGAACTCATCGGAACGGTAGTCGAGGCCGATGTGCGACTTGTCGGTCAGCATCCAGACCCGCTGCTCGACGATGTGACGCTCCAGCGGCGCCTCGTCGCGGAATTCGGGGATGATGCGTTCCAGCGCGTCGGAATAGAGGATGGCGCCCTGGACATTCTTGGCGCCCGGATACTCGCCGCGTTCCAGTTGCAGAACGCTCAGTCCGGCCTTGGCCATCACATAGGCAGCAGCGCTGCCCGCCGGGCCGGCCCCGACGACGATGGCGTCGAATTTCTCCGTCATGTTGGAATTCCTCTTAAATGGCGTTTCCAGTGGCCAGACGATGGCGGAACGCCTCCGTCAGTGCGGGCAGGATTTTCGTGGCGTCGCCGACCAGACCGAAATGGGCGAAGTCGAAGATCGGCGCATTGGGGTCGGAGTTGATGGCGACGATGCAATCGGCGCCCTCGACGCCCACGCGGTGCTGGATCGCACCCGAAATGCCGGCGGCGATATAGAGCTTCGGCCGGATGGTCTTGCCGGTTTGGCCGATCTGGCGCTCGGCGCCGATCCAGCCCGCCTGCACCAGGGGCCGCGTCCCGCCCACCTCGGCGCCCAGCACCGAAGCCAGGTCGTTGACCAGACGGAAGTTCTCGGGCTTGCCCAAGCCCCGGCCGCCGGCGACGATGAAGTCGGCGAAGGCGAGCTGGGCCTGATCCTGGTCGCGGTCGGGGATGTAATCGAGTACCTTGGTGACGATATCCTCTTCCTTGAGGCCCAGATCGGTGGTGATGATCCTGCCGGTGCGGCCAGCCTGCTTGGCCGGCATGGCCATCACGCGGGGGCGAACCGTCGCCATCTGCGGGCGGGCCTTCAGCGTATGAATGGTGCAGAGAAGGCTACCGCCGAACGTCGGGCGGGTGGCCGCCATGCTGCGCGTATCCATGTCGATGGCGAGCTTGGTGCAGTCGGCGGTCAGGCCGGTGGCGAGCGTGGTGGCCACGGCGCTGGCCAAGTCGCGGCCGAGCGTGGTGGCGCCCAGAAGGAGGATTTCCGGCTTGTAGGTGTCGACCAGATAGGAGAGGCCGGCCGTATAGGGGGCCGTGCGGTATTCGGCGAGGATGGCGTCTTCCATCAGATAGACGCCGTCCGCGCCATAGGCGAAGGCGCTCTGGGCCGCCGCCTTATTGGCTTCGCCGGGAGTGGCCAGAAGGACGCCCCATACCTCGACGCCCAGGGTATCGGCCAGCTTCCGGGCTTCGCCGATCAATTCCCAGGACACGGGGTGCACATGCCCCCGTTCCATTTCCATGAAAACCCAAACACCCTTGTAGGCTTTGAGGCGTTCATCGAGTTCCACAGTGCGTCCGGCCGGACGTGACGTCGCCGGTTCGGTCATGACGAGGCTCCTTGCGAAATAGCGGCGACTTGAGTCTGCAGATCCTCCTGCAGTCCGGGATGGGCCGAGAAGACGGTTTCGACGAGGCTGTCGGAAATCGCCTTCGGCGTCTCGCCGGTGATCGGAACCGCCTTGTCGGTACGCGCCGACGGGGCGAACACCTTTTTCACCACGGTCGGCGAGCCGCGCAATCCGCATTGACCGATATCAGGAACCCCGGCGTCGGTGGCCGACCATTCCGTGATCTGATAGCGTGCGGCGCGGAAGGCGTCGGCCATCGTTCCGAAGCGGATGTGGTTGGTGTCTTCGAGCATGGTGATCAGGCAGGGGAGCGACGTCTTCAGAACCTGGACGCCGCCTTCGGCGCGGCGATGAACGACGATCTCCTTGGCGTCACGGTCGATCGAGACGATCTTCGAGACGTAGGTCAATTGCTGCAGCCCGAGGCGGGTGGCGATGCCCGGCCCAACCTGGGCGGTGTCGCCATCGATGGTCTGCTTGCCGCAGAAGACGATGTCGATCGGTTCCTTTTCGCCGATCTTGGCGATCGCCGAGGAGATCGCCAGCGAGGTCGCCAGCGTATCGGATCCGGCGAAGGCGCGGTCGGTGAGAAGGATCGCCTCGTCCGCGCCGAAGGTCAGGGCCTTGCGCAAGGCCTGATCCGCCATTTTCGGACCCATGGTGAGCACGGTCACCTTGGCGCCGAACTGGTCCTTCAGACGCAGGGCCTCTTCCAGCGAGAAGAGGTCGAAGGGATTGATGATGGTGGGAACACCCTGGCGCATGATGGTGTTGGTGACGGGATGGACCCGGATCTGCGCGCTATCCGGGACCTGTTTGATGCAAACGACGACATGCATTAGACCGCTTCCTCTTTTCTGGTCCATGGCAGCCCCGCAGGCGAAAACGCTATCCAGCCTCCGCGAAGGCAGGGGCCGGCGCCGCCAATAGCCACATATTTATTATGGTTTTAGTTTCGATACGACACTTTTTATGCGCATCCTGAAAATTTCTCGGTGGACGAGATAATTTTCCTACCAAAGCGATTTAAAAGTCCGCTTTGGTAAAATTTATCGGATTATAATCCTATCAAGGGCGCAGCACTCAAGAGCGTTTGGACCCCTCCGTTAAGCCGCCTTCATCCGATTGGTGAAAATCGGACATGATTCAGCGTTTGGGCGAGTTGGACCCGCGACATTCGGAACACTATTCCAAAAATGATGGCTATGCCACTTTTTTTAGGGCTTTGCTCCGCCGGCGATCCAGCGCCCCAGAATGATCCGCTCCTCCGGTGTCATGCCGGTGGCGTTGCCGAGCGGCATGGCGTCGGTGGTGACCGCCATTTTTCCGATCAGCTCGGCCCGTTGCGCGATCTGCGCGGGCGTCTGCAGAATCACCCCTTGCGGCGGTTCCTCGAAGCCGGGCATGGTCGGGTGCTCGGCGTGGCAGGCCGTGCAGCGGGCGGTGATGATCGCCTGGACCACCGGGAACGGCGCGGCGGGGAAGTCGCTTTGGCCCGCCTCGGCCTCGGCGGGCCGCGGGGCGCGGGGCGGCGTCGCCACCACCGCCAGGGCGGCGAAGGCCAAAGCCGCCACCGGCAGCATCCAGGCCTTGGCCGAACCGGTGTGGCGCAGGACGAAGATCCGCCGCACACCGGCGCCGATCAACCCGATGGCCAGCAGGACCAGCCAGTTCCAGCGGGTCGAATAGGTGACGGGATAGTGGTTGCTGATCATCATGAACAGCACCGGCAGGGTGAAATAGGTGTTGTGCACGCTGCGCTGCTTGCCGCGCAGGCCCCAGATCGGATCGGGCGCCTCGCCTTTCAGCAGGGCGGCCACCATCAGCCGCTGATTGGGAATGATCACCATCGCCACATTGGCCACCATGATGGTGCCCATGGCGGCGCCGACATGGATGAACATGGCGCGCCCGGTGAAGATCTGCGACAGGCCCAGGGCCAGCAGCGTCACCATGGCGAGGACGGCGCCGGCCAGCGCCCCCTCGTGCCGGGCCAGGGGCGAGCGGCATAGCAGGTCGTAGATGATCCAGCAGCCGACCACCGAGGCGACCCCGATGGCCACGCCCTGCCAGGCGGCCAGCGGGCTGCCGACGGGCAGCAGATAGGAGGCTGCGCCCAGCCAGTAGACCAGGGTGATCAGGGCGGTGCCGCTCAACCAGGTGGCATAGGCCTCCCATTTGAACCAGTGCAGATGGTCGGGCAGCCGGGCCGGCGCCACCTTGTATTTGCGGACATGGTAGAAGCCGCCGCCATGCACCATCCAGACATGGCCGCCCAGCCGCTCGGCGTCCGGGTCGTCCGGTGCCGGCGTCAGGCTGTCGTCCTGCCAGACGAAATAGAAGGACGACCCGATCCAGGCGATGCCGGCGATCAGATGGAACCAGCGAACGGCCAGATGCAGCCATTCGATATCGGGCAATGACATCGGCCTTTCAGCTCCCGCGATAGGTGGAATAGGACCAGGGCGTGACCAGCAGGGGAACGTGGTAATGCTGCTCGGGGTTGTCGATATGGAAGCGGATCGGCACGAGGTCGAGGAAGGCGGGGGCCGTCAGGGTCTGTCCGCTGGCCAGGAAATATTCTCCGGCCGAGAAGGTCAGCCGCCATAGCCCGACCGCCATTTCGGCTCCGGCCAGCAACGGCTGGTCCAGGCGGCCATCGGCGTTGGTGACGTCCTGCCGGACCACGGTCTCGGCGCCCCCTTCGAGGCGGGCGAGCTCGATGCCGAGGCCGGCGGCCGGCCGGCCGCGCGCCGTGTCGAGAACGTGGGTGGTCAACCGTCCGCCGGGCGCCGGTTCGATCAGGGCCAGCAGGCGGGAAAAGGCGATCTTGTCGACCTCGGCCAGGGCGGTGGCCCGCTCGGCGGCCGGGCTGTTGTCCAGACGACCACGGAAGGCGGCGAGAATATGCGCCTTACCCCAATGTTTGACGGCCAGGATGAAGGGAAAGCCGAAGCGAAGGCGATAGTCTGCGTTGGCTCGGGTGAACGCCGCCATCTCCTCGGCCGTCAGGCTGTCGAGGCCGGCGGAGGCCTGCTCGAGGCGTGAATGAGCGGTCAGGTCGCCGCGGACGGCGGCCCGCCCGGCGAGATCCGGATGCGCCATGAGCAGGGCCAGCTTGGCGTCATCGCCGGCCGCCGCGACGATGCCGGCGAAGGTGGCGGCCATCGCCGTGACGCTGGCGAAGGGACGCAAGGCGGCGGCTTGCCCGGCCACCCAGGGGGAGTGTTCATAAACGGCGGCGAAGGCGGCGGCAAAGGCCCCGGCATCGAGGGCGTTCACCTGATCGAGGGTAAGAAGGGTCATGGCCGATCTCCAAGTCCATGTCCGCCCCGGTCGGTGCGGCGACACGGACGGACTCGGACAGTCACGGGCGGCGGGAGACGCGCCGATAAAAGTGAACCACCAAGACACCAAGGCACCAAGAGGGTGGAATGCGCCGCAGGCATGTCCCGTTCTCGCCACCGCCGTCCTCTGGAGGGCAATTCTGTGATCGCCTGCGGCGCACTATCGAACTCCGCTCCCAGATGTTCGGGGAACACCTTGGTGCCTTGGTGTCTTGGTGGTTCAATCATCCGCCCGAGAACCTTGCGTCGTTCTTTTCCCGTCCTCATTCCCCCTCCGATGTCTCGATCAGCAACTGGGCGGCGATGGCGATGGCGATCTCGGCGGGACGCTTGCCCTTGAGGCCCGGCAGGCCGATGGGGCAGCGGATTTCCGCGATGCGTTCGGACGTCAGGCCGTCTTCGGCCAGACGGCGGCGGAAGCGGGCCCATTTGGTTTGCGAACCGATCAGCCCCAGGCCGGCCAGATCCTGGCGGCCGGCCAGGGCGCGGACCAATTGGAAGTCGCGTTCGTGACTGTGGGTCATGACCAGGACATGGGCCCCGGCCGGCACCTGGGCCACGGCGGTCAGCGGGTCGGGGGGCGAAAGGACGCGGACGAAACCGGGCGGATTGGCCGGGAAGAGGCCTTGGCGCTCATCGATCCACAGGAGCCTGAGCGGAACTCCCTCCAACACATGGACCAGGGCCCGGGCGACATGGCCGGCGCCGAACAGGGCCAGGGTGAAAGCCGCCGGGTGGAAGGGTTCGAACAGCAGGGTCACGGCGCCGCCGCAGCATTGGCGCATGTCGGGTCCCAGGATGCTTTTTTCGATCCTGGGAGCGCGCTGTCCTTCGCCCAGCATGCCGCGCGCGATGGCGGCGGCCTGGAATTCCAGAGAGCCGCCGCCGATGCTGCCGTAGAGTTGGTCGCTGGTGACCACCATCTTGGCGCCGGCTTCGCGCGGCGCCGAGCCCAGGATTTCGACCTGGGTGACCAGAACATGCGGGACGCCGGCGGTATCCAGCTCGGCGAGCGTCGTCAGCCAGTCGCTCATGGCAGGGTCGCCCGCGCCGCCTCGACGGCGGCCAGAATATGTTCCGGCGTCGCCGGCGCACCCAGCGTGGCGGGAGCGCCCGGCGCGGCCAGGGAGGCCACGGCGTCGCGCAGGGCCAGCCAGACCGAGACGGCGAGGATCAAGGGCGGTTCACCCACGGCTTTCGAACGATAGACGGTGGCTTCCGGATTGTCGGCGTTGGCCAGCAGTTCCACCCGCAAATCGGCGGGCAGGTCGCGTGCCGTCGGGATCTTGTAGGTCGAGGGGGCATGGGTGAGCAGCCGCCCCTCCTTGTCCCACACCAGTTCCTCCATGGTCAGCCAGCCCATCCCCTGGAGGAAGGCGCCTTCGATCTGGCCGCGGTCGATGGCCGGATTGAGCGAGCGTCCGACGTCGTGGAGGATATCGACGCGCAAGGCCTTCCATTCGCCGGTCAGGGTGTCGATGGCCACTTCCGCCGCCGCAAGGCCGTGCGAGTAATACAAGAAGGGGTGGCCCGTCATGGTCTTGCCGTCGAAGTGGATCTTCGGGGTCCGATAGTAGCCGTTCGCCGACAGGGAAACCCGCTGGGCATGGCAGAGCGCGGTCAGTTCGGCGAATTCCATGTGATGGTTGCCGGACCGGATTTCGCCGTTCTTGAACTCGATCTCCTCGACGGGCACGCCGAACCGTTCGGCCGCCACTCCTGCCATGCGCTCGCGGATGGTCTCGGCGGCAAGTTGGGCGGCCATGCCGTTGAGGTCGGTGCCCGAGGAGGCCGCGGTCGGCGAGGTATTCGGCACCTTGTCGGTGCGGGTCGAGGAAACCTGAACGGTCGACAACGGCACCTGAAAGACCTCGGCCACCACCTGGGCGACCTTGACGTAAAGTCCCTGGCCCATCTCGATGCCGCCGTGATTGACCAGGATGCTGCCGTCAGTATAGGCCATGACCAGGGCGCCCGCCTGGTTCAGCATCGGATTGTTGAAGCTGACGCCGAACTTCACCGGCACCGTCGCCAGGCCCTTGCGGATGACCGGGCTCTTGGCATTGAAGGCGTCGATGGCCTGCCGCCGCTCCGCCAGATCGGCGCTTCTCTCCAGATGCTCCAGCATGGCGGGCAGGCGGAAATGCTCGACCGTCTGATGATAGGGGGTGAGGTCCCGGCCGCCGGTACCGTAGAAATTGAGTTTCCGTACCGCCAGGGGATCGCGTCCCAGATGGTGCGCGATGTCGTCCAGCATGGCCTCGGCGGCGATGACTCCCTGCGGCGCGCCGAAGCCGCGGAAGGCGGTGTTCGACTGGAGGTTGGTCTTGCAGCAGAAGCCCCGGATGCGCGCGGCGGGATAGAAATAGGCGTTGTCGGCATGGGACAGGGCCCGCGACATCACCGACGACGACAGATCGGCCGACCAGCCGCAGCCGGCCGCCAGCTGCATGTCGACGCCCAGGATGCGTCCCTCCTGATCGAAACCGACGTCCCAGCGCAACAGGAAACCGTGCCGTTTGCCGGTGATGGTCATGTCGTCGTCGCGGTCGAGCCGCAGCTTGACGGGCCGGCCGGTTTTCCAGGCGAGTAGGGATGCGATGCCGGCGACCAGCGAGGCCTGGCTTTCCTTGCCGCCGAAAGCGCCGCCGAGACGTCGCACCTCGACGGTCACCGCCGCCTGGGGCAGGCCGAGGATGTGGGAGATCAGATGTTGCACCTCGGTCGGATGCTGGGTGCTGGAATAGATATGCAGGGCGCCGCCGTCGACGGGCGTGGCCAGGGCGACATGGGTTTCCAGATAGAAATGATCCTGCCCGCCGATCTCGGTTTCGCCTTGCAGGCGAAAGGGGGCCGCGGCCAGGGCCCGGGCCGCGTCGCCACGCGCCATGGTCATTGGGGCGCAAACATAATGTTCCTTTTCCAGCGCGTTTCGCACATCGAAGACGGCGGGGAGAGGCTCGCCGTCGATGCGGGCCAGGGAGGCGGCGTGGCGGGCGGCTTCCGGCGTGGTGGCGGCGACGGCGGCGACGGGGTGGCCGACATATTCGGCGAATTCGGCGGGCAGCAGCGGCTCGCCCTTGAAGATGGCGCCGATGTCGTTGACGCCTGGAACATCGGCGGCGGTCACCACCGCCACCACGCCGGGCGCGGTCAGGCAGGCGCTGAGATCGACGGCGCCCAGGCGCGCATGCGCCCAGGGGCTGGTCACCAGATGGGCGTGCAGCAGGTCGCGGGGTTCGGGAAGGTCGTCGATGAAGACGGCGCGGCCGTCGACGTGGCGCGCCGCGCTGTCGTGGGAGACGGAATGGCCGACGGTGGCGGTATCCATTTACAGGCTATCCAGGCTGACGGGTATTTCGGTGGGTTCCGTGGTCTCGTGCCACAGGCGGGCGATCAGATTGGCCGCGACCTTGCGGCGGTAATCGGCGCTTCCCCGGAAATCGTCGCGCGGCGCGATGTCCCGGGCGAGATCCTTCTGGGCCAGGGCCAGGGTGGCGGTGGTCCAGGGTTGGGCCAGAAGCGCGTTTTCCAGGTGACGGGCGCGCAGCGGACGGTCGGCGACGCCGCCGTAAGCGGCGCGCATGGCGCTGATGCGGCCGTCTTCGATTCGCAAGCTGTAGGCCGCCGAAACGGTCGAGATGTCCTGATCGCGCCGTTTCGCCACCTTATAGGCCCGGAAGACCTGACCGTCGGCCAGGTCGGGAATATGGACCGAAACCAGCACTTCGTCGGGAGCGAGCTGGGTGGTGCGATAACCGGTGACCAGGTCCTCGGCGGCGATGCGCCGTTGTCCCCTGGAGGAGGCGATGAGCAGGCTGGCGTCGAGGGCGATCAGACCGGGCAGGGAATCGCCGATGGGCGAGGCCGTGCCCAGATTCCCGCCGAAGGTCCCCTGGTTGCGCACCTGGCTGGCGCCGATGCGCCGCAGGAGCCGGGCGAATTCCGGATGTCGGCGGCGCAGGGCGCAGAGGATTTTGGCATAGGGCACGGCGGCGCCGATGGTCACGCCACCGTCCTCTTCGGTGATGGTGGTCAGTTCGTTCACGCGGGCAAGCGACAGGACCGTTTCGGGATGCTGGTGGCGCTTGGTGATCGCCAACCCCAGATCGGTGCCGCCGGCGACCAGCCAGGCTTGCGGGTGCGCGGCGCGATAGACCACTGCGTCGTTCAGGGAGGTCGGCGCGTAATAGCTGCGGCCCCCGGCGCTGTAGGACAGGGGCAGGGCGGTGGCGGCATCGAGCCGCGCCGCCAGGTCGGCTTCCCAGCTTTCGGCGTCCAGCGCGGGCAGGCCATGGGCGATATCGAGAATCGGCCGATAGCCGGTGCAGCGGCACAGATTGCCGGCCAATCCATCGAAGATGCCGTCTTCATCCGTGGCGCCCCGGCGGCCCATGGCGTAAAGGCTCATGGTGATGCCGGGCGAACAAAAGCCGCACTGGGTGCCGAAGCCCTCGCTCATCGCGCGTTGCACGGGGTGAGGTGCGCCATCTTTCCCCTTCAGGCCTTCCACGGTCAGCAGGGCGCGACCGTCGAGCATCGGCAGAAACAGGAGACAGGAGGCGACCTCCCGCCATTCGAAGCCCCCCTTCCGGGGGACGCCGAGCACGACGGTGCAGGCGCCGCAGTCGCCTTCGCCGCAGCCTTCCTTGACCGAGATGAAGCCTTCCGCGCGCAGCCAGGAAAGGGCCATTTGATCGGGCGGCGCATCGGCGATGCGGACGTCGCGGCCGTTGATGTTGGTGATGATGATGTTTCGCATATGTCTATCCCTCGTCCATCAAGTCTGCGAATTCCATGCCATCGGGCGCGCCGGAGCGCGGACGGGGGCCGGCGACCGCCCCGAGCGCGCGGGAGCCCGCCGAAAGCGGAAGCCGCGGCGTCATATGGACTTCCGGCAGATGGCAGGGGATGGCATAGAAATTGTCAACAATCTTGTTCACATTTGCCCGAGGGCTGGGCAGCAACAGCTTAAATAATAGGCGATCGTGGTCTGTGAGGAAATTCCAGGCAGCCGCGCGAATGGCTGTTTTCCGCAGAAATCGAAGGGTCATAGGTCTTGGCACGAAGGTTGCCAAAGACCCCTTACGAGGATGCGCGCTTTGCGGCCCGGCATGGGGTTCGAGGCCAGAGCCTTTTCCATCTTGAGGAGTTTCCCGATGCGTTCCACGCGGTTGAAGTCTGTCATGGCCGTCGTCGGCGCGGCCTGTCTGCTGGCGGCGTCCGCCAGCAGTGCCTGGGCGGTCGATAAAGTCAAGTTTACCCTGGACTGGAAGTTCGAGGGCAACGCCGGCCCCTTCCTGCTGGCCCAGGACAACGGTTATTTCGCGGCCGAAGGTTTGGATGTGACGATCGATACCGGTAACGGTTCCGCCGGTTCCGTGATCCGCGTGGCCAGCGGGACATATGATATCGGCGCGGCCGATCTCAATGCCCTCGTCGAATTCAATGCCAGCAATCCGGAGCGGGCGCTCAAGGCCTATTTCATGCTCTATGACGAGTCTCCGGCCGCCTTGTTCGCCCTGAAGAAAAGCGGCATCACCAAGCCGAAGGATCTTGAGGGCAAGACCCTTGGGGCGCCGGTCTTCGACGCGTCTCGCAAATTGTTCCCCGCCTTCGCCCGGGCGACCGGCGTGCCGACCGGCGCGGTGAAGTGGGAATCGATGGATCCGCCGCTGCGCGAGCCGATGCTGGCGCGCGGGCAGGTCGATGCCATTTCGGGCTTCTATTTCACCAGCCTGTTGAACTTGAAGGCCCAGGGTATCGATCCAAAGGATCTGGTCGTCATGAAATATTCCGACTACGGCATGGCTTTCTATAGCAATGCCCTGGTCGCCTCGCCGGCTTTGATGAAGAACAATCCCGATCTTCTGAAGCGCTTCGCCCGCGCGGTGGCGAAAGGCTGGAAGGATGCCGTGAAGAATCCGTCCGCCGCCATCGAGGCCTTGAAGAAGCGTGACCCGCTGATCGATCCGGCCGTCGAGCTTGAACGGCTCAATATGGTGATCAAGGACAATGTGCTGACGCCGGACGTCAAGGCCAACGGCATGGGAGCCATCCGCCGGGACCGCATGGCCAAGGCCATCGAGCAGCTGACGGACGCCTTCAATCTGAGCAAGGTGCCTGCGGTCGACGACATCTTTACCGACGCCTATCTGCCGGCCAAGGCCGATCGGATGCTGCAGTAGAGGAACCCTCTCGTGGCCTGTTGAAAACCGACAGGTCACGAGTCCGAGCGGCGCTCCCCGCCCACTGGAGCGGGGGTATGGGCGTCGAGTCCCCGAGATCACCGGGTCAAGCCCGGTGATGACGATGGACGGGATTATTGGAACAAAGGAAAACATCGGTGTCAGTCGCTTTCGTCGATCTCGATCATGTGAAACTGCGCTACGGCGGCAATGCCGACGCCCCTTTGGCGCTCGACGAAACCTCGATGAAGATCGACAAGGGCGAGTTCGTCGCCGTGGTCGGTCCGTCCGGCTGCGGGAAGTCTTCCCTGTTGAAGCTGGTATCGGGGCTGATGCCGCCCTCCGAGGGCAATGTCATCGTCAACGACCGCGAGGTTTCCGGGCCGCTGAAGATCGTCGGCATGGCCTTCCAGAATCCGACGCTTCTGCCCTGGCGGACGACGCTGGACAATGTGTTGCTGCCGCTTGAAATCGTCGAGCCCTATCGCGGGCGCATGCGCGGCGAACGCAAGGCCTTCGAGGAGAAGGCGATGCAGCTTCTGGCCAAGGTGGGCTTGGGCGGTTTCGAACGGAAGTTCCCCTGGGAATTGTCGGGCGGCATGCAGCAGCGGGCCAGCCTGTGCCGTTCCCTGATCCACGAGCCCGACCTTCTGATGCTCGACGAGCCGTTCGGCGCGCTCGACGCCTTCACCCGCGAAGAGCTGTGGGACATCCTTCAGGGGCTGTGGATGGAGAGGCCCTTCACCGTCATCCTGGTCACCCATGATCTGCGCGAGGCGGTCTATCTGGCCGACACCATCTATGTGATGAGCAACCGGCCCGGAAAGATCCTGCTCCGTCAGCAAAATCCCCTGCCGCGGCCCCGCGATCAGGAAACCACCTTCAGGCAGGATTTCATCGACTTGGTGCATGCCCTGAAAAATCAGATCCGCGTCGTCCGCTCGACCTCAAGCGAGGGGGGCCAGTCATGAGCCGCCGGTTCCAATATTCTCCGTGGGTCGCCTCGATCGGCCTGTTCGTCGTCTGGGAGATCCTGGTGCGCGGTTTGAACGTGCCCTCCTATGTTCTGCCGACTCCTTCGGCCAGCTTCGTGGCGGCCTGGGTCTTCCGCGACGCCATCTGGATGCATGCCGTGCAGACCCTGCTGACCACTCTGGGCGGGTTTGCCATCGCCGTCGTTTTCGGTGTCGTTCTGGGCTCGTTGGTGGGATCGTCGCGCGCCATTTATTCGGCGGCCAATCCCATTCTTATCGGCTTCAACAGCGTGCCCAAGGTGGCCCTGGTTCCCATTCTGGTCATGTGGTTCGGTATCGGCACCGTGCCGGCCGTGCTGACCGCCTTTCTGATCTCGTTCTTTCCCATCGTGGTCAATGTGGCGACGGGGCTGGCCACTCTCGAACCGGAACTGCGCGACGTCTTGAGATCCCTGGGTGCTTCGCGTCTCGACGTGTTGCTCAAGGTGGGCTTTCCCAGATCCTTGCCCTTTTTCTTCGCGTCGCTGAAAGTCGCGGTGACCCTGGCCTTCGTCGGTTCGGTGATGAGCGAGACGGTCGCCTCCAACGTCGGCATGGGCTATCTGATGATGTCGGCCAGCTCCAAGTTCAACATGCCGCTGGTGTTCGCCGGCCTGCTGGTGATTGCCGCCATGGGGGTCGCTATGTACGGTGTCTTCTCGGCGATCGAACTGCGCTCGACCCGCTGGGCGACACGTGGTTCACCCACGGCGTGACGGGATGGAAAGATCAAGATGGTGACCGGAACAAAAGACGACTATCCGCGCGATCTCATCGGCTACGGCCGCACGCCGCCATTCGCCGACTGGCCGGATGGGGCCCGGTTGGCCTTGCAGATCGTCGTCAATTACGAAGAGGGCGGCGAGCGCAATATTCTGCATGGTGACGTCGAATCCGAATGCTATCTGCAGGAGGTGGTCGGCATTCCCTCGCTGCCGGGCGTGCGCGATATCGAGGTCGAATCGGTCTACGAATACGGCAGCCGGGCCGGGTTGTGGCGCCTCTTGCGCCTGTTCGAAAGCTATTCCATCCCGGTGACCGTCTATGCCGTGGCGACGGCGCTGGCCCGCCACCGGGAGGCGGCGGCCGCGATGATCGCGGGCGGCCATGAGATCGCCAGCCATGGCCTTAAATGGATCGACTATCAGTTCGTCGAGGAATCGGTGGAACGCGCTCATATGCGCCAGGCCATCGACATCCTGACCGATATCACCGGAAACCGGCCTCTCGGCTGGTATACCGGCCGTGTTTCGCCGCAGACCCGCCGACTGGTCGCCGAGGAGGGCGGCTTCCTCTATGACGCCGATTCCTACGCCGACGATCTGCCATATTGGGAAAAGGTGGAGGGAAAGCCGCAGTTGATCGTTCCCTACACCCTCGATAACAATGATATGAAATTCGGGACGGCTCAGGGCTTTTCCACGGGCGAGGATTTCTACACCTATCTTCGCGATGCTTTCGACACCCTCTACGAGGAAGGGGCTGAACGGCCGAAGATGATGTCGGTCGGGCTGCACTGCCGGCTGGCCGGACGGCCGGGACGGACCAGGGGGCTTCGGCGCTTCCTCGACCATGTGATGGCGCATGAGAAGGTGTGGATCTGCCGTCGTGTCGATATCGCCCGGCATTGGCACCGGAAACATCCCTTCACCGGGTGATCGGGACGAACGAAATGATCTCGGCGGAGGCTTTGATCGACAGCAATCGGACGGGGCGGGAAATGGCGCCAACGTCGGAGGAGGCCATCTATCAGGTGATGCATGCGGCGATCGCCGAGCGGCGGTTGCCTGCCGGCATGCGTCTGGTGGAGGACCAACTGGCGCGTCTGTTCTGCGTCAGCCGGGCACGCATCCGGGCCGTTCTGCAATCGCTGGCCCGCGAGCGCATGGTGACCTTGCAGAAGAACCGCGGCGCCTTCGTCTCCTATCCCTCGGTGGCCGAGGCCCGGGAAGTGTTCCAGGCCCGGCGGCTGCTCGAATCGGCCCTGGTGCGCGAAGCCGCGCGGATGGCCAAACTTCATGGCGTCGAACGGCTTCGCGAGCATCTCGATCGCGAAAGAGCGGCGGTCGAGAGCAATGACCGCCGTGTCGAGATCAAGCTGTCCGGCGAATTCCATCTGCTGATCGCCGAACTGGTCGGCAATGCGACGCTGTCCGGCTATCTGGCCGAACTGATCGCCCGGTCCTCGCTGGTCATCGCCATCTATGAAGGGGCGGGGGCTCACGACTGCTGGCAGATGGAGCATCGGCGGATCGTCGATGCGCTGGCCGAAGGCGACGGGGAGGCGGCGGCGCGACTGATGGAAGGTCATCTGGCCGAAGCGGAATCCCGCCTTTCGCTATCGCGCGAGCCGGTTGCCTCCCAGATCGATTTCAAGGCGATCTTCGGAATTTGATTTTTAATCGCCAAAACCGGTGGTCGCGGCTAGGCGTTCGAGGGTATCGGACAACACCCGCAGGGCGAGATCGACATCTTCCGCGAGGACGGCCTCGGCCGGATTGTGGCTGATACCGCCGGCACAGCGGATGAAAAGCATGGCGACGGGGGCCAGGGATGCGATGGCCATGGCGTCATGGCCGGCGCCCGAGGGCAGGGCGTGAACGGGCATGCCTTGGGCCTCGATGGTTTCTGCGAACAGGGCGCGTAGGTGAGGGGCGCAATGGACGCTGGGGGACTGATGAAAGGTCTCGCCGGTCCAGGAAAGGCCGCGCGTTTCGGCGATTTCGCCGAACGTCCGGTCGATGGCGGCCAGGGCATCTAGGCGATCGGCATCCTGTTCGGCCCGCACGTCGATGGTGAAGGTGACGGCCCCCGGGATGACGTTGACGGCGTCCGGCTCGACCGCCAGCCTCCCGACGGTTCCCACGACGCCCTTTTCCCGGGCGATGCGTTCCACCGCCAGGACCATCTCGGCCGCCGCGGCCAAAGCGTCTCGCCGTTGTCCCATCGGCACGGTGCCGGCATGGCCGGCCATGCCTTTGATCCGGAAGCGTCTACGGGTCGCGCCGCAAATGGCGGTGACGACGCCGACCGGCAAATTCAGGCTTTCCAGCACCGGGCCCTGTTCGATATGCGCCTCGAGATAGGCGAGAATATCGCCTTTTCGGCGTGCCGCCTGGCCGACCGCTTGCGGGTCCAGGCCGAATTTCGTCATTGCCGCGGCCAAGCTGACACCCGCCTCGTCGCGGATATCCAGCCAGGCCGGATCGAAATCCCCGGCCAGGGCGTGGCTGCCGATCAGGCTGGTGCCGAAACGCACCCCTTCCTCTTCGCCGAAACCGATCACCTCGATGGCGAAAGGCAGACGACGCCCGGCGGTGTGCAAATGTTCGACCGCCGCCAATCCCAACAGGACGCCGAGAATACCGTCGTAACGTCCGGCATTGCGCACGCTGTCCAGGTGCGAGCCCAGGATGACGGTTGGCGCATCCGGGCGGAGGCCGTCGTATCGGCCGATCACGCTGCCGGCCGCATCGGCGCACACGCGCATGCCGGCTTCGCCCATCCAGCCTCCGACCAGCCGATTGGCCTCGGCGTGCTGGGCGGTCAGATAGGTGCGGGTGATCATGCCCGGAGTTTCGGTGATCCTGGCCAGGGCATCGCTGCGCGCCAAGACGGAAATGCTTCGATCCATCATGGGAAAAGGATAGCAGAGTCGATCCGTCGCCCAAGTTCAAAATCGGCTTTTTGATAGAGTAGCCCGAGCGATCCATCAAAAACCGTCCGGCTCGCCGGCCTGTGGACATTCGATGTGTCGGCCATCGTCCCTCAGGCCTGGAGACATTCCGCGAAAGTCGGAATTTCTCTAAAGGGAATATCTAATTCTTCTATATAATATTCTTAGATATAACAACTTATGGTTGTTATCGGTCAGGTCGTGGTGGGGCGATGGCGGCTGGGAAGAGTTGGAATTCGAAAGAAATGTTCCAGGCCATCCTGGATCGTTGCCCGGTCGGAATTGCCGTCATCGACTACGACGGCAACTATGTCACGGTCAATCCGGCCTATTGCGCCATTTATGGTTATGAGCCGCAAGAGATGGTCTCCCACCCCTTCACCATGGTCTTTCCCGTGGAGGACCGTCAGCCGATTCTGATCCGTCATCAGCGGTTCCTGAGCGAAGGAGGAAAACTGGGGGGCGAATGGACGGTGGTGCGGCGCGACGGAACCGTTCTCTCCGTTTGGTCCGAATCCGTGCGCTTCGCCAAGAGGGAGGGATTCTTCAATCGGCTGGTCTATGTGCTCGACATTACCGAACGGAAAAAGACGCAAGAGCAGATGCGGATCGCGGCAACGGTCTACGAGACCAGCCACGAGGCGATCCTGGTGACGGATGGCGACAACAACATCATCGCCGTCAACCCGGCCTTTACCCGGGTGACCGGCTATGATTTCGCCGAGGTGGTCGGTCGCAACCCGCGCATTTTCAAGTCCGGCCGCCATGACGATGCCTTCTTCCGCGAAATGTGGCGTTCGCTGAACGAGGAGGATATGTGGATCGGCGAGGTCTGGGACCGTCGCAAAAGCGGCGAGGATTACGTCAAGGAGTTGACCATCACGGTGGTCAAGGACGCCTCGGGCGCCGTGCTGAGCTATGTGGGCATGTTCTCCGATATCACCCTGCGCAAGAAGAACGAGGAAATAATCTGGCGTCAGGCTAATTTCGACGCGGTGACCGGCCTGCCCAACCGTCACATGTTCCAGGACCGTCTGGAACAAGGCGCCCGGAAGGCGACCCGCGAGGGACGGATCATGGCCTTGATGCTGATCGACCTGGACCATTTCAAGGAGGTCAACGATTCGTTGGGGCACAGGGCTGGCGACGCTTTGCTGGCCGAAGTGTCTTTCCGCATCGCCGGCTGCCTGCGCGCGGTCGACACCGTCGCGCGTCTGGGGGGCGATGAATTCGCGGTGATCTTTTCCGATCTCTCCCATGCCAGGGACGGGGAACGGGTCGCCCGGACCCTGCTGGCAAGTCTGGCTGAACCCTTTTTCATCGAAAGGGAGAGCGTTTTCGTCTCGGCCAGCATCGGCATCGCCATCTTCCCCGACGACAGCGATAGTCTGGAGGAGCTGTTCAAGAACGCCGACCAGGCGATGTATGCCGCCAAGGCGGCGGGGCGCAACTGTTTCAGCTATTTCACCCCGGCCATGCAGCAGGCGGCTCTCGATCGCCTGCGCATGAGCAATGACTTGCGCCGTGCTCTCGATGCCGCGCAGTTCGAGGTCCATTACCAGCCGATCATCCATCTGATGACAGGCAGGGTGGTCAAGGCCGAGGCCCTGGTCCGCTGGCTTCATCCGACGCGCGGCATGATCGGCCCGGCGGAGTTCATTCCCCTGGCCGAGGACACCGGACTCATCGTTCCTCTGGGAGACTGGGTGGCACGACAGGCGATCGCCCGCCTTGCTCAATGGCGCAGGGCGTTCAATCCGGAATTTCAGATCGCCGTCAACCAATCGCCGGCTCAGTTTCGGAGCAACGATTTCACGGACGTGGGCTGGGTCCAGGAACTGGAACGTTATGGCCTGGAGGGCAATGCCGTGGTCATCGAGATCACGGAAGGCTTGCTGTTGAATGCCGAACCACGGGTCAACAAGAACCTTCTCATGTTCCGCGATGCGGGCATCCAGATCGCCATCGACGATTTCGGCACCGGATACTCGTCACTCGCCTATTTGCGGAAGTTCGACATCGACTACCTGAAGATCGACCGGTCCTTCGTCGAGGATCTGGACGGCATCGGGCTCGATCTTTGCGAGGCGATCGTGGTGATGGCCCATCGACTTGGCCTCGAGGTGGTGGCCGAAGGCGTGGAGACGGAGCGGCAAAGGGACATCCTGGCCCGGATCGGGTGCGATTATGCACAAGGTTATTTGTTCTCGCGGCCGCTGCCCGCGGAGTCCTTTACCGCTCTGCTGAGTGCCTGGCCTGATCCTTCCGCCCCCTGACGACGGGGCTCGTTCGTGCCGGCCGCCGCCGCCCGCTCATTTGCGTTTACTATCAGGCTTCCTGGTCTGATTGACCGGCTCTTCGGTCATTCCGTAGGTGTCCGGCTGTTGCGTCCACATCTGATCCCGTCGTTCCAGGGTCAAGTGGATGTCGAGAGTTCCGCGCGTCGAGCTTTTGAAGATGACGTCGGTCCGGATGGTGTCGTCGGGCGCCTTGGTTGATCTGGTCCCGACGTAGAGGAGGCCGCCGCCGTCAGGTTCGATCAGCGTGGCAAACCACTGGAAGCGGTTCGGGTCCCGGACGGTTTCCGTCAATGAACGCGTGATGACGGTTTCGTCCACTTTCGAGCCCTTGGCGGCGGCATCCGAACGGATCTTCTCCACGGTTACGGGATTGATCTCGATGGGCAGCTTTTGGCCCATCTGCTCCTTGATCCAGTCGGTTTGTTCGGCGCACGCGCTCAGCGAGAACGCGGTCAGGACCACCAGCGCCGTCTTTCTGATGGTCCGGGACAAAATAAGAGATGCCATCCGTGGCGACTATTTCAAAAATAGGCGGCAAGGTTGCGTCGGATGCGCGCCTTTACGGACTCTCCGGGCGCGGGACAGACGAATTCCCGGCCGGTCACGGCCTCGTAGAGCGTGATGTATTTTTGACTGAATTCCACCAGGGTATCGTCCGGGATGGGGGGGATGGGCTGGTGATAGGGATCGCAGCGCGAAGAAATCCATAAGCGCAGGAATTCCTTGTCCAGGCTTTCCGGTTCCAGGGCTTTGCCGAGGCGTTCCACATAAGAGGACGCCTTCCAGTAACGACTGCTGTCGGGGGTGAGGATCTCGTCGGCCAGGGTGATCCGGCCCTGCTCGTCGGTGCCGAATTCGAATTTGGTGTCGACGAGGATCAGGCCGTTTTGGCCGGCGATTTCGCGCCCGCGATGGAAGAGCGCCAGCGACAGGGCCGCGACCTCATCCCATTGGGCTTGGCTCAGCAATCCGCGGGAAACGATGTCTTTCGGCGTGATCGGAGCGTCGTGACCGCCCTGGTCGGCCTTGGTGGTGGGGGTGAGTATGGTCTTGCCCAGGCGGTCGTTCTTGACCAGGCCGTCGGGGAAGGTTTCGCCGTACATGTCGCGGCGGCCGGATTTGTACATGGTCCAGATCGAGGTGTCAGTCGATCCCGTCAGATAATCGCGGACCACCATTTCGATCGGCAGCATGTTGAGGCGCTTGCCGACCACCACATTGGGATCCGGGTAATCCAGCACATGGTTGGGGCAGATGTCCTTGGTCGCCTCGAACCAGAAACGGGCGGTCTGGGTGAGCACCTGGCCCTTGAAGGGCACTGCGGCCAACACCTGGTCGAAGGCGCTCTGCCGGTCGGTCGAGATGAGGATCCGCCGGCCGTCGGGCAGATCGTAGTTTTCCCGGACCTTGCCCTGGTAGTAATTGGGCAGTTCGGGGAAATGGGCCTCGGTCAGGACCGTGGCGATGGCGGCGCGAAGGGTGTCTTGCGAAAGCATTGGCGTCTCTCTCATGCGGGATGCCGTTATCGCACCGCTTGCTAAAGGGGGCAAGGGGCGGAGAGCCGCACATGATCGTATCCGCTCATTCCAGAACGCATGTTGCCAATTGTGATTATAGGAAAATCGTCTCGCGAAAGCGGGGAACTCGCTGAATTGTCTTCAGAAGATCCTTAAGTAACGCGATGTCCATATTTGGGGATGTTGGCGGAAGTGATTTCGGCGGCATTTTGGGCGCCGTGTCATTAATAATTTCTTCGCTCCTGTGAATTATGCCGGCTATGATTTTTAGTGACGAGGGGCTTCCGGCGCCATGTGAATCGCGCGGGATTGGAAGTGGGGTGAGCCATGTCGTTTTATGAAAATATGAAGATTTCCGCCAAGGTCATCACTCTGCTGGCGATCTTGGGGCTGTTCGTCGTGGCGGCGACGGTTTTCATGGCCGGCAAGATGTATGGCATCGATGCCACCTATTCCGTTCTTCTGACCAAAGACGCCAAGGGGGCGGTGACGATGATGCGGCTCAACAGCCGGGTCCTCGATACCAGTCGCCTGATGTATCTGCTGATCGCGGAAAACGATACGGCCAAAATGTCGCCGATCACCAAGGAGTTGGACGAGACCGCCGGGACCTTCCGCAAATACGTGGCGGACGGAAAACTGCAATTGCCCAGAAAATCTGCGGAACTCGACGGCATTCTGAACAACTACGAGACCGCCCTCAAGGCTTCGCAGGATATCCGTGCGAAGGCGTTGGCCAATGACAACGATGCCGCCGTGCGGATGATGCGCGAACTGTTCGCTCCGCCGATGGAGGCGTTGAGAGTGGAACTGCGGAATATATCCGTTCAGACGCTGGGTGATCTGGAGACGTCTTCCGCGATGGCGACGGAGGAGACCGGTACGACCGTCCGGGTGACGTCGGTCGTCATCGCCATCGGGCTTGCCGTCGTGCTGGGGTTGTCTGTTGTCTTGACCCGGGTTTATCTCTCGAAGCCGATCGTGGCGATGGGCGAGGTGATGCACCGTCTGGCCGATCGCGACTATGCGGTCGTCGTGCATGGCGCGAACCGGCGTGACGAGGTGGGGGTGATGGCGAAGGCCGTCCAGGTGTTCAAGGAGGGCATGATACGGGCGGACGAGGCGGCGGCCCAGCAGGAGCGCGACCGGCAGGAGCGCGAGCAGCGGGCCCGGAAGATCGAGGCGATGACGCGGGAGTTCGACGGGGCGGTCTCGGCCATC
>NZ_PIUM01000012.1 GCF_002845745.1 Telmatospirillum siberiense
GTGCAGCAGGCTGCGGAGGGCACGCAGCAGGTGACGCAGAACATCGGCGGTGTCTCGGACGCGGCGACCGAGACCGGCCATTCGGCGCATGGCGTGCTGACCGCGGCGACCGGCCTGGCCCGCGAATCCGATTCGCTTCGTCGGGTCGTCGATGACTTTTTGAAATCCGTCCGGGCCGCCTGATAATACTTTCGGGTGAAGCTGAGCGGCCGTTCATCGCGCAAAAACATATGCGCTTAAGTCATATCTGTCATGCGCATGCGTTTGTGATGGGCGTCACTGCTCGGAAAGGCTGAATTTGCGTCTCTGCCGAGAGGATCCCCAACAGAGGATCCTCCATCGGTCGTATTTCGAAGGCCAAGGGGCGTCGCGGGTGGTTCCTACTACTATAGTATGTAAGGCTTTGCTCCGCCGGCCATAAAGGGTTCCTCTCTCCCGCCAACGTCAATAAGACACCCTTTATTTTTTTATAAAAAATGTAAAATACGATATATTTTTTTTAATAAATATATCAAAAACGGTATCAGGGAGTAGCCCACGCTAAGCATCCACAGCAAAACTGCCGTTGACTCTCAAAGATCGTGTCAGCATGTTCTTTATATCGTTTGTGTGGGGGTTGGCGCGATGGTTGGTAAGGCCATGATCGATCGAGCGACGTTCGATAGACTGTTCGGCAATACCCTGAACGCTGTTCGCAGTAACGAGTTCGGACGCATCTTCAAGGATGTGGTGGGGTCGCAGCGGGGGGCTCGTGCCGTTTCCGTGTTTGCCACAGGGATGGGCCCGGGGCTCAACGAGATGAGCATCGATACCGGCTATACCGTCGAAAGAGGTGGCGAGTTGCGCTTCTCGCAAGGCGAGGGCTGCCTGGAATTGTCCATTTATTTCAGTCCGGAGAACGAGCAGGTCGGCATCATCGAACTGGCGACCCGGGGGGGCGTCGACGTGCCGCTCAAGGATGTCGACAAGCATGTGGCGATCGTCGCCCAGGCCTTCGATATGGTGCTGCGCGACGAATTGCCGCCGGCCCGTCTGGTGCCGCCGCCCACGGTAGCCTTCCCGGTCTGGGCGATAGCCTCCGATCGCACCTTGCCGCCGCTGTCCTGGCCGTTGGAACTCGCCGCGTCCCAGTCATCCTCGACCTGCAACAGATCCAGTTCGGTCCCGATGGGCGACCATGCGCAGAACGCCGAGGTGAACGAACTCTGGTTGCAACTGAGCGCGCTTGCCGATCAGCAGAATCCCGGCTGAGGCGCCTTCCTTAATTTTTAAGAAAATATCCGGTCGCACCGACGTGTTCCTGATAGGTTGCTTCCAACCAATGAGGAGAAAATCGTCGTGGCCTCGGTATCCCAATCCAAGACATCCCGCCTGAAGGTTCGCGAGCATCGCGACCGTTTGCGGGCAGAGGGGTGGCCTCCCATCCGGACCTGGATGGCGGATGTGCGCGCACCCTCTTTCCGCGCGGCGGCGCATCGGCAATCGCTCGCCGTTGCCGCCAGCGCCCGGGCAAGCGAGGATCAGGCGTTTATCGACGCCGTCTCCGATGGGGGCGACGAATGAGGCGGGGCGATGTCTGGACCGTCGAGGGGGCCGGGGACCGTGCCGGCGATCCGCCGCGCCCCGTGGTTATCGTGCAGGATAGCTGCTTCGATGGCGCCGCTTCCATGACCGTCTGCGCCTTCACCACCGACGAGACGGAGGCTCCGCTGTTCCGTCCATCCGTGGAGCCGAACGAGCGCAATGGATTACGCGCGACCAGCCGTCTGATGGCGGACAAGATCACCACTGTTTCCAGAGCCAGGTTCGGCGAGCAGATCGGCCATCTGGACGACGAGGACATTCAACGGCTCAATCAGGCCATGCTCTCTTTTTTCGGTCTGGCGGTGTCGCCGAGAGCGAAGCGGGAAACAGAACCGATGGGTCTGTGAGGCGGGCAGGACGGGTCGATCAGGCCGCCGGCGGGCGGCCTTCGACGACGAAGAACTTCGCTCCATTGCGAGAGGAGCATCGGTGGGCGGCATCGCCGAAATCCGAGACCGAGAAACTAGAACCCGGGGTCATCTCGAAGCGACGACCATCCTTGAGCTCCACCGTGATATCGCCTTCGATCAGGTAAAGGACATGGCCGACATCGCAAAATCCGTCGGCCAGATATCCGGGCGAATATTCCGAGACCCGGACACGGGTGTCGCCGAAATCCAGGGCACGCCATTCGGTATAGCCATTCTCCCCCTGAAACCGGGTGGCGGGAAGGTTTTTCCAGTCGGTGAGCGTGAAAGGCGTGGCGGGAATGGTCATTTCTTTGTCTGCGATCCTGTTGGGGGAGCCAGTGACGAGGTTTTGACAATATGCCCCGGTGTCCGGCCGGTTTCGAACTAATTTTCCATAGCCTGGGCATCCTTCGGCAGCCACCCCCGAGGTTTCATCCAATATCAGCGGCGTCCAGCAAGCCGCGGCAGAAACCTGCCGGTCGTCCACGGATTTTCTCACCGTGGCGGCAATCCGCCTCACTCCCTCCCTTCCGTCTTCACCCAGCCCAGTTTCTGGTATTTTTCGACGCAGACGTCGCGATCGTGCCATCGCCGGACGATGTCACCGGGCGCGTAGCACTGGGCAATCTCGTTCGTCTGCGGGTTCTTCATCAGGATTGGCGGAGCGCAGGAGGTCAACAGTGCGGATATCGTCGCAAGCAGCGAGGCCGCGATGAGGAAGCGTGCCGCCGGCACCGTCCGAGGGGGCAATGGCATGGGAAAGTCCTTTCGTCTTCGCTCGGCCACGATGCGCGGCCCGATGCCGCGCCTGATGGCATGCCGACGGAGAATGGGCGAAAGGGCGGAGAGGATCGTCCGATCCTATAGGCTCGGACGGTCCTCGCCGGGGACAGCGCCTCGGACTTTTTTGCGGAAGTCGCTCGGGGTAAGACCGGAATGCTTTTTGAAGGCGGCGTTGAATGTCGATTTGGAGTTAAATCCGACGGAAAAGGCGATATCGAGAAGGCCATCGGTGTCCTTATCGGCAGCCGAGAGCAACTTCTTCGCCTCTTCGACGCGATAGCGATTAACGAAATCGAAGTAGCTGAGGCCAAGATATTGATTGATGGCCTGACTGACCGCGTTGGGGCGTGCGCCGATCGACTGGGCAAGACTGGCCAAAGATAAGCTGCTATCGCGAAAGAGCCGGTTTCTGGCGAATACCGCTTCGATCTTGACGATGATCCGTTCGGCGTCTTCCGCCGTTTGGGCGGATTTCCGGTATTTCCTGAGAGGGGCGACAATATCGGTGACCATCATCTCCGGCGTGCGCTGGAAAAACCATCCGTGATGGAGACTGATCCAAGCCATGCCATAGAGGATCAGGACGTAGCCGATGGCGAAGGCGGCATTCATCAGCGGGAGCCGCCCGACGATGAGCTGGATGCCGTCATCCAGCACATAGAGCAGCCAAAGCCCGGACAGTACCCGTAGCAACAGGCGTACCCAGGACAAACGAATCCGATCCTCCGCCCTGCCTTGTCGGGTCAAACGAACCGCCCAATAAAGATAAAGCCCCCCTTGCGCCGCGGTGATGAGATAGGCTCCCAAAGTGGACGCGACCGCGAACAGCAGTCTCGGCAGGGCGGCGGAAGTCATATTTGCGGACGACAGTTCGTGGGGGAATGGAAAGGCCAGCGCCAGAAGCAGAAAGCTCGCCAGCACCGCAAAGCAGATGCCGTGGCGCCAATGGCGGCGCGTGAGACGCCATTCCCCGGGAGCGACCTGCGCTTCCACATGCAGATAGACGAGCGGTCCGATCAGGCACGGAAAAACGTTGCCGATGTATTCGAAGCCCGGAGCGGACGACGGATAGAATCGCTCTGCGCCAAGGAAATCGTCGATCAGGCAAAGCTCAAGAACCAATGTCGCGGCGGCGATCATCATATTGGCGGGAGATCGACCGGCTGGCCGGCTGAGCAGAAAAAGAAGAAGGAAAAGGCATTGCGCTCCGCCGGCAAGATCGCCGGCCGCCGACAGAGTGTTCAAGAAATCGGTGTGCAAAACGATCCCTTCCGCCATCTCCATCCACCCGCTGGGGTCGCCATTGACGCCTCCATTTCGTAACAAGGGTGTCGATGCTTTACCCCACGATCTGGCAGGGAATGTCCTGATCCTCGGACAGCGTGTAGACCGCGCACATCCGATGATAGCCGTCGGCGATGTGGACCTTCAGCGCGGTGTAATCGCTCACCAGGAGGATCGGGGAGAGGGATTTCCCAGCCTGTATCTTGCTGAGGTTTTTGGCGACGTGACTGTTGTCCTTTCCCAGCAGAGGCAACTGCGAGGCCCGAAAAATGTCCTTGGCTTTGAAGGTGGTCATCGGCGCCGCCCGAAGCCGGTCGACAAAGTCGAGCACTTTGGCGTGGGGCAGGATCAGGTCGAGGTAGGACGTGGTGGCATCGTAATCGTGCGCTTCGGGGCGAGGCAGCCAGAGGATTTGAGAGGTCATGGTTGTGGCGGCTCCTTATCCCTGTGGACGAGGAAATGAGCTTAAACGATACATTTTCAATGTACCGCACAATTCACGCAATCTTGAGATTGTCAAATTTTATTTGATTGAATCAATATTTTATCAAATAATTCGGCGAGTGTCGGAACGCTTCGGCCAAGCGTCGGCTGCCGCCTTGGGTGGCATCCAGACGGTCATGGCGGCCTGACCGACCTCGGGGCCGGGGTGATCCGCCGCTGCAGCTGCAACCGCCTAGTCGATGTCGCGTTCCCCTTGTCACGCGGGCGGCCGAGATCTTCAGCAGGCCCCATGCGTCTCTAACCACGAGGTTTGGCCGTCAGCCGATCCATGACCGCCAAAAGCAGGCCCGAGAAGACAAAAGTTATGTGCAGACCGATGCCCCAGCCCAGGTCACGGTCAGACGTGACCGCCAGGTTCATGAAATTTTCCAGCAGGCGGATCGCGGAGATCGCGATGATCGATGCCATTAATTTCAACTTCAACTCGGAAAAATTGACCTCTCCCATCCAACTGGGTTTGTCATCGATCCCTTCCGCATCGAGCTTCGAGACGAAATTCTCGTAGCCCGCGAACATCACGATGACAAGAAGCCCGCCCATCAAAGCAAGATCGATCAGACCCAGAATGCCGACAATGATGTTGTCGCCGGTCGTGCCAAGCGCGTGACTTACCAACTCGAATGTCCGCTGGCCAAACTTAACGAGCAATACGAGCAGCCCCACGGACATGCCCGCATAAATCGGCGCCAGAAGCCACCGACTGGCGAACACGATGTGCTGAATAACCCGTTCCGCCAAATTATGGGTCATGGGTTTCTGCAAACTTGTCATAAGGGCATCCCGCGAGGCTTCACCGATTGCGGCGCAACTCTTCTTGCGGCCAGATGCCGCCAGATGATCCCGATCACGTCGTTCACCACGATGCAGACCAGAGCCGCACCGGCAGCCTCCGCCAATCGGGGCAGCCCGAGAGACGCGAAGCCGAACAGTCCCCGCAACCAGGGCACCGATACCGAGAGAACCAGTGCGGCGATGGTCGTGATGACGACGCAGATCAGTGCACGATTCGGTCGTGTCAGTACGCGGAACGCGCTGGCTTTCATCGACCGGTTGGTCAGCACCAAGCCCAAATTGCCGATGACGAGCGTCACGAAAGCCATGCACCTTGCGACCTCCTCGCCGTGCGCATCACCAATCCCGAGCTGGAAAATCCCGAGCGCCGCGACCATGACGACCGCGCCTTGCAGCAAGCCATGCAGCATGAGGGCTGTATCGAACAACGGCGCGTCGGGCTTGCGCGGCGGACGAGCCATGATGCCCTCTTCCTCCGGCTCGGCTTCGAACACGATCGAGGAGACGGGATCGATCACGAGTTCCAGGAACACCACATGGATCGGCCCGAGCACCATCGGCCATCCGAACAGGACAGGGAGCAGCGACATGCCGGCGATCGGCACATGCACCGCCAGGATGTAGCCGATGGCCTTGCGCAGATTGTCGGCGATGCGGCGGCCGAGTCTCACGGCAGTCACGAGACTCGCGAAATTGTCGTCGAGCAGCACCAGCGATGCCGCTTCCCGCGCGACATCGGTGCCGCGTCCCCCCATGGCGACGCCGATATGCGCGGCCTTGAGCGACGGCGCGTCATTCACGCCATCTCCGGTCATGGCGACGACCTCCCCCGACGTGGCGAATGCCTGAACCAGGCGCAGCTTCTGTTCCGGCATGATGCGGGCAAACACGTTGGTGTGTGCGAGCCGGGCCTGAAACTGGGCTTCGTCCAGGCCGGCCATTTCCGTGCCGGTCAGCGCTTCATCGCCGACGATGCCGGCCTGTCTGGCGATAGCCAGCGCCGTCGCCGGGTGATCGCCCGTGATCATGACGACCCGAATGCCGCCACTGGTGCAGGCTTCGACGGCGGCGGGCACCTCCGGACGCAGCGGATCGGCGAGACCGACCAAACCCAGGAAACGGAAGTCGAAATCATGCTGCGTTTGGGGCCAGGTGTCGGTCGCGCACGCGGCCTGCGCAACCGCCAGAACCCGCAGGCCTTGTGCCGCCAGGGTGGCCACGTCGCGGCGAACGGCCTCTATCCGTTCGGCTGGAAGATGGCATAGATCCGCTACCGATTCGGGCGCCCCCTTGGTGGCCACCACGAAACCGGCCCCGTTTTTGGCTTGCCAGACCTGCGACATCGCGAGCAGGGGCGGCTGCAGCGGGTAGCCGTGCGCCAGCGTCCAATCCGAATGGATATGATCGGTCTGTTTCAGAAACCGTTCGCCAAGATCGGAAAACGCCCGCTCCATCGGATCGAACGGGTCCGGGCGGCTCGCCAGGATCGAATACTCGACCAGAGAGTGAAAGCGTTCCGGCAGTTCCGAACCAATCTCCGGGGCAACCGCCCACCGCTCCCCGTCGGACATGAGCGCCGCGACGGTCATCCGGTTCAAAGTCAGGGTCCCGGTCTTGTCGGTGCACAGCACCGTCACCGCGCCAAGCGCCTCAATCGCGGCGGAGCGCCGGGTCAGGACCTTGTTCTGCGACATCCGCCAGGCGCCGAGCACCAGGAAGACCGTTAGAACGAGTGGAAACTCCTCCGGCAGCGTCGCCATCGCCAAGGTGATGCCGGCAAGGATGCCTTTGACCCACTCGCCGTGCAGGAGGCCGTAAACCAGGGCGAGCGCGACTGACGATCCGATTCCGATAACGGCAAATATCTTCACCAGCTTGCGGGTCTGGATCTGCAACGGCGTTGCTGTGCTCTCGACCGCGCCGAGTGACTTGCCGATGCGGCCGATCTCGGTGCGCGCGCCGGTGGCGAACACCCGTGCGAGACCGGTGCCGCGCACGATCAGACTGCCGGACCAAACGTTGGCGCTACCATCTCCCCCCGGTCGCGCGTCCCCGGTATCGCTTTCACCAAGTGCCTTTCGAACCGGGACGGACTCGCCGGTCAACAGCGACTCATCGGCATCGAGGTTCGTAACCTCCAGCAGCCGCGCATCGGCAGGAACCCGGTCGCCCTCCACGAGGGCCACGATGTCGCCGTCGACGACGTCACCTCCCGGAATACGCTGGCGCGTGCCGTCGCGGATGACGAATGCGCTGGGGCTGGTCAGATCCTTCAGGGCCGCCAGCGCCCGCTCCGTCCGACTTTCCTGAACGACGACAAGGACGACGTTCAGAACCGCGAAGGCGAGCAGAATCAGGGCTTCGGCAAGGTCGCCCACGAACAGATAGAGGACGCCGGCACCCAACAGCAGTTGCAGCATTGGCTCGCGCACGGCTTCCAGAACAATACGGAACGGACTGCGCTGACGTTCCTGGGGAAGCTCGTTACGGCCATCCTGCTGAAGCCTTGCCGTTGCTTCGGCAGCGGTCAGGCCCAGGTCCTGAGCGGCTTCCGTTCGATGAAGCCCGGCTTCTATGGAAGCTGGTGCGGGGCTCCCGGACAGGGCGGTGTCCGCGGCGACCTCTGGTGCCTCACCAAGCCCCTGCTGCACATACAAAACCTCAACCGCGGCCATAAGGAAAAGGGTGAGCGGGGCGGCAAGCAGGATCCCTAACGGCCCGAACAACACGCCGAACGCGACCATCGAAAGAATGGCGAGAACCGGCGGAAACGAGGTCGCCTCCGCCTGCACCATCGGCGTGATGAAATTGCCTTCGACGAAGTGGACGCCGATATACAGGCAGATAACCGAGGCGGCGTAGATCGATCCCTGCGTGAGGGCCACCAAAGTCGCGGGCACGGCGGCCAAAATAGCGCCAACAAATGGGATGAAACAGAGCAGCCCGCCCATGAGCCCGAGAGCAAAGGCTCCTTCGATACCAATCATCCACAGGCCGATGCCGGTCAGCACACCGATCGTGATCATGACCACAAGCTGACCGACCAGCCAGCGCTGCAGCACCAGTCCGGTCACGCTGAACAAGTTCTCGGCGATCGGCCGTTGTGGGGGCGGTACGAGGCGCAGGCACAGGTGACGGTAGCGGTCAGGCTGGACGGCAAGATAGATTGCCACGAACAACGCGACGACGGCGTATCCGAAAGCGCGGGTGATCAGGCCGCCCGCGGCGGTGATCATCGACGTCGCCCAGCCGGTCGCACCAACCACGTTTGCTCCACGTACCTGGTCGAGCATTTGTCGTCCGTAAGGACGCTCGGTCATCCAGGCCATGAACAGCTTGAACCCGGTGGGCGTGGCCTCGATCACGGCGTCCAGTTGGACAGTGATCGTCGAACCGAAGACCCACAGAGCGGACGCGAAGAGGCAAAGCCCAAGAAGGAAAACGCCGGCCAGCGCAAAGCTCCTGCGGATGCCCGTGTGCCGCGCCACCAGCTTCGCCGCCGCGCACAGCCCGATGGCGAGAAGAATCGCTCCGAACAGCAAAATCAGAATATCGCTCAACTGCCACACAGCGCCGGCAAGCGCGGCGATGAGGAGGATGACGATCAGTCGTCCCGCAAATGTGCCGAGTGTCATAATGCCGGTGCTGGGTTGGCCGGACGTCTGGCGCGGTTTGATTATCTGCATGGAAAATGCTCCAGCCAGCGAAAGGCAACCCGAAGCGGGCTCCAACCGCCTGACATGCTGCCGCCTCTAAGCGATGGATATTAGTCGACATGCAATGGAGGTCTCAGTATCGGAAAATACTTAAGGGCCAGGGACTTTGTCCCAGGCGCTTATACCAAGTCTCGATGAGGATGACTCATCGAGACTTGGTTTGGCCCATTGAGGGCTCGGTGATCGGTTCCGATCATCGAAAATTGGTATTAGCCGTCTGCGAGCGTGGCGTTTCGGGCGGCTTTCGGTGGCTAACCCCGCGCCTCTATTTTTCAAGATGGTCCAGGGGAAACGGGGCGCGGTCTTTCACCGTGCGGATGACGAAGCTGCTGCGCACATCCTTGATTTCGGGGAATTTCAGCAGCTTTCCCACCAGGAAACGCTCGTAAGCCTGAAGGTCCGGCACCACCACTTCCAGCAGATAGTCGGTCTCGCCCGAGACGAGGTGACCGGCAATGACCTCGGGAAGAGCCTTGAAAGCCTCCTGAATCGCCGAAGTCTGCTCCTCGCGGTGCACCGCGATCCTTACCCCGACCATTACCGTCAGCCCGAGACCGATGTTCGAGGGCGCCAATTCAGCCCTGTATCCCTGAATATATCCCGCCTTCTCCAGAGCCTTGACCCGTCGCAGGCAAGGAGTCGGGGAGAGCCCGATGCGGTCGGCCAGATCGGCATTGCTGATTCGGCCGTCCTTTTGCAGTTCGGCCAGAATTCGGCGGTCGAAGTCGTCCAGATGGCTCATGAGCACGATATCCTCATTTCCAGTAGCTTTATAGATTATCATGTCAATTTCACATGAAATCGTCAATGAGTTCGCAATGACATGCTACGCATGCTCGTGCGACTGTATAAATGTGCTTAATTTTACAATATTTGGAGCAGAATCGGCCATGATCCGGAATACTCGCCCCGCCGTGCTCGGATTGATCGGCAACACGCCGCTGATCGAGATCACCCGCCTCGACACCGGCCCCTGCCGGCTGTTCTTGAAGCTGGAATCCCAGAACCCCGGTGGTTCCATCAAAGACCGCGTCGGATTGTGGATGATCGAGGCCGCCGAACGGCAGGGCAAGCTGGCGCCAGGCGCCACCATCGTCGAGGCCACCGCCGGCAACACCGGCCTGGGCCTGGCCCTGGTGGCTCGCGCCAAGGGATATCGATTGGTGCTGGTGGTGCCCGACAAGATGGCCGCCGAGAAGGTGCTGCAGTTAAAGGCCCTGGGGGCCACGGTGCATGTCACCCGCTCGGACGTCGGCAAGGGGCATCCGGAATATTACCAGGATTACGCGGCCCGCATCGCGGCGGGAACGCCGGGCGCCTATTTCGTCGACCAGTTCAACAATCCTTCCAATCCCGCCGCCCATGAAGAATCGACGGGGCCGGAAATCTGGGCGCAGACGGCTCACGCGGTGGACGCCATCGTCTGCGGCGTCGGCTCGGGTGGAACCCTGACCGGCTTGACCCACTTCTTCCGCCGAGCCAGTCCCTCCACCGAATTCGTGCTGGCCGATCCCAAGGGATCGATCCTGGCCGACTACATCCGCACCGGCACTTACGGCGAGGCAGGCTCCTGGGCGGTGGAAGGCATCGGCGAGGATTTCGTGCCGCCGATCGCCGATCTGACCGGCGTCAAACACGCATACGAGATTCCCGACGCCGAGAGTTTCGCCGCCGCCCGTGAACTGCTGCGCTCGGAGGGGATCCACGGCGGCTCCTCCACCGGCACCCTGCTGGCCGCCGCCTTGCGCTATTGCCGCGAACAGACCGAGCCGAAGCGGGTGGTGACCTTCGTCTGCGACACCGGCACCCGCTATCTGTCCAAGGTCTACAACGACAATTGGATGCGCGACCAGGGACTGCTCCCCCGTGAGAGCTTCGGCGACCTGCGCGATCTCATCGGCCGGCGTTTCGAGGACGGATCGGTGGTCAGCGCCGCCTCCACCGATCCTTTGCAGACGGTGTTCGTGCGTATGCGCTATGCCGAGGTATCCCAGCTGCCGGTCATCGATAACGGTCGCGTCGTCGGTCTGATCGACGAGACGGACCTGTTGAATCGCGTGCGCGAAAATCCGGCCAGCTTTGCCGAGCCCGCCGCCGACGCCATGAGCCGCACCCTGGAAATCCTGTCGCCCAAGGCCGGGATCAATCGCCTTCAGGACGTATTGGACCGCGGACTGGTGGCCATCATCGCCGAGGGTGACGCCTTCTACGGCCTGATCACCCGCTTCGACCTGCTCAATCATCTGCGTAAGAAGGTTGCCTGATCATGACCATCGAAGACAAACCGGACCAGCTGGGGTTCGGCACCCGGACCATCCATGGCGGGCAGCATCCCGATCCATCCACCGGCGCCATCATGCCGCCGATTTACGCCAACTCCACCTATGCCCAGGAAAGCCCCGGTGTGCATAAGGGGCTGGATTACGGCCGCTCTCACAACCCCACCCGCTGGGCGCTGGAGCGGTGCCTGGCCGATTTGGAGGGCGGCAGCAAAGCCTTCGCCTTCGCGTCCGGCCTGGCCGCGATCGCCACCGTTCTCGAACTGCTGGAGCCGGGTGCCCACGTTATCGCCGGCGACGACCTCTACGGCGGCACCTACCGCCTGCTGGAGAAGGTGCGCCGCCAGACCGCCGGGTTGAGCATCAGCTATGTGGATGCCACCGATCCCGACGCGCTGACCGCGGCGATTCGGCCGGAAACCCGTATGCTTCTGGTGGAGACCCCCTCCAATCCGCTGCTGAGGCTCGCGGATTTACGGAGGTTGGCCGCCATCTGCCGGGGGCGGGGCATCATCGCCGTGGCCGACAACACCTTCGCCACCCCCTGGGTGCAGCGGCCGCTGGAGTTGGGCTTCGACATCGTCGCCCACTCCACCACCAAATATCTGAATGGCCATTCCGACGTGATCGGCGGTGCCGCCATCGTCGGCGAGCGTGCCGATCTGGCCGAACGGCTGGGGTTTCTGCAGAACGCCGTCGGCGCCATCGCCGGTCCGTTCGATGCCTTCCTGACCCTGCGCGGCATCAAGACGCTGGACGTGCGCATGCTCCGTCATTGCGACAATGCCGGTCAGTTGGCCGTCTGGCTGGAACACCATCCCAAGGTTCGCCGCGTGATCTATCCCGGCCTGGCGTCCCATCCCCAGCATGAACTGGCGCGGCGCCAGATGCGAGGCTTCGGCGGCATGATTTCCGTCGAACTCGACACCGATCTCGCCGGCACGCGGCGGTTCCTGGAGGCGTGCCGCATCTTCACTTTGGCGGAAAGTCTGGGCGGAGTGGAGAGCCTGATCGAGCATCCGGCCCTGATGACCCATGCCACCATCCCGCCTGAACAGCGGGCGCGTATCGGGATCGGCGATTCCCTGGTGCGGCTTTCGGTCGGCATCGAGGAATTGAAGGACCTGCAAGCCGATCTGGAACAGGCGCTGTCAGCCTGAGGCGTCGGGGGGCCGGCCGGCCATCGCCGGCCGGCCCACGGCCCGGAGCCGGATTCAGACGAAATAGTTCTCCGGCTGGATGCGGAATGAATCGAGCTCCTGGTCGACATCGATCCTTAGAGCGCTATTGAAGACGTTGTTGACGATCATCAGTGCCCCGAACACCGTCAAATCGACAATCTGCTCGGCGGTGAAGGCTTTCTCGAGACGGGCGTACAGCGTGTCGGGAATACGGTTCGCATCCTTGGCGAGCTGGAAGCCGAAGTCCCATAGAAGTTGCTCCTGATCGTTCAAGGTCAGGTGCTCGGGGTCATCGCCCCAGCCGACGATCTCGCGGCGCATGAAGGTGGTGCAGAGTTCGCAGGCATTGGCGCGGGAAATGGCGAAGGAGAATAGCACCGCCCCGCGTTTGCCGATGACCGGCACGACCTTGTCGAACAACGCATACCATTCCAGGACCGCCTTCAAGGCGACGGGAGAATGCAATAGCACCGCTTTCATGTTGGTCAAGGGATGCGTCTTCACCAAATCGTCGTGAAACGCGCGGATTTCAGGTGTTGCCGTGGCGAGGTCGAAAAAAGGAATGCGTGACATGAGGAACTCTCCTTGTTTCAGGAAAAACGAAGGGGGCCGCGATGATCGGTTCCGATCACCGCGATTGGTATTAGCCCGCGCTGCGAGAAAAGGCCTGGTCGAGATCCCAAAGAAGATCGTCGATATTCTCCGTGCCGATGGAAAGGCGAATTTGCTCTGGACGAACACCCGCTAAAATTTGCTCTTCCTTGGTCAATTGACTGTGCGTGATGGTGGCCGGATGGACGACCAGGGACCGCGAATCACCCACGTTGGCAAGGAACGAAAACAGTTCCAGCGACTCGATGAATTTCTTCGCTCGCTCCAGGCCGCCCCTGATGCCGAACGACAGAATCGCCCCCGGTCCCCTCGGCAGGTATTTGCGGGCCAATGCATGGGAGGGATTGTCGGCGAGGCCGGGATAACTGACCCATTCGACCTCGGCATGGCTTGCCAGATGTTCGGCGATGCGTTGGGTGGACGCGACCTCGCGCTCCAGGCGCAACGACAGCGTCTCCAGGCCCTGAAGTAAGAGGAAGGCGTTGAACGGGCTAAGACAAGCGCCAAGATCCCGCAGGTAGTGCAACCGCGCCTTCATGACGAAGACAATGTTTCCCGCCCCCGGTACGTCCCTCCATTTGTCCCAATGGATGAACCCGCCATAGGCCGGGTCCGGGGTGGTGAAATCGGGGAACTTACCGTTCGACCAATCGAAATTCCCGCCGTCGACGATCAGGCCGCCGATGCTCGTGCCGTGTCCCCCGATGTATTTGGTCGCCGAATGCACCACGACATTGGCGCCATAGTCGAAGGGGCGGAACAGATATGGCGTCGCAAAGGTGTTATCGATGATCAGCGGAATGCCGTTTTGTTCGGCGACGCGGGCCACGGCCTCGAAATCGACGATGTTGATGTCGGGGTTGCCGATCGTTTCGACAAAGATCGCGCGGGTGCGCTCGGTGATGGCGGCGGCGAAATTTTCCGGGTTGGCCGAATCGACCAAAGTGGTGCGGACGCCATGCCTGGGCAGGGTATTCGCGAACAAGCTGAAGGATCCGCCGTAAAGCGTCTTCGCCGCGACAACCTCTTCGCCGGCGTGGGTGATGTTCAGGATGGCATAGGCGGTCGCGGCCGATCCCGATCCTAACGCCAAAGCCCCGGTGCCACCCTCAAGCGCGGCGATGCGGCGTTCAAGAACGTCGTTGGTCGGATTGCCCACCCGGGAATATTCGAACCCGAAATCCTCGACCGCGGCGATCGCCTCGGCCGAAGCGAAATCTTTAAAGACAAATGATGCCGTCTGATAGATGGGCACGGCCTGGGCGCCAGTGGTGGGGTCGGGTGTTTGCCCGGCGTGCAATTGCAGTGTGTCGAATCCAAACGGTCTGGCGCTCATGACAAGGTCTCGCGGTTCGGGGAGGGGCGGCGAACGAACGGTTTTTCGATGCCGATGCGGTTGGAATGACGGCCGTCGTCCGCAGCGGCATCGGACTCAATGGGCGGAGCATGCGACATTGGAAACTCCTTGTCGTTTCACGGTGATTTCAAGCCGATCAGCGTGGCAGAACCGCTTCAATCGACGTGACGACGATGTCGGCGATCTGATCGATGACCTGCTCAGGGGTGACAAGCGGTGGTGCCAGGCAAATGATGTCCGGCAATACACGCGTATAAAGCCCTCGCTTCAGCAGTTCCCGACGGACCCGCTCGCCGATGGCGTCGCTGGCGGCGAATCGTTCCTTGGATGGGCGGTCCGCCACCAGTTCCAGGCCGACCAGAAGCCCCTGGCCACGGATGTCGCCCACATTGGGGTGGTCGGCCAAAGCGTTTCGAAGATGCTGTAACAATCGGGCGCCCTGCCGGGCGGCCCGTTCAACCAACCCCTCCTCGTCAAGGACGCGGATGGTTTCAAGGGCGACGGCGCAAGCCACCGGATGGGCGGAATTGGTGTAGCCGTGCCACCAGCGACGTTCGGGCGGGGCTCCATCCAGGACGGACTTGATACGCTCCGAGACCCCCATGCCACCCAGAGGAATGTAGCCGCTGGTGATTCCCTTGGCGAACTGCATGATATCCGGACGCACTCCCCAATGATCGAGACCAAACCAGCGTCCGGTCCGGCCGAACCCGGTGATCACTTCATCGGCGATCAACAGGACGTCGTAGCGGTCGCAAATGGCCCGGATGCGAGGGAAATAGTCGTCCGTTGGCACGATGATGCCGCCGCCTCCCCCCTGGATCGGCTCGGCGATAAACGCAGCCACATTGTGCGGGCCGATTCGCACAATCGCTTCTTCCAGCAAATCCGCGGCGGCTTCCCCGATGCTGCGCCGGTCGCCAGGCGCGCTTGTGAAGCGATAGGGGTAAGGGGACGCGATGTGGTGAAATCCAGGAAGACGCGGGCCGAAGACTTCGCTGAATTCGGCAACTCCCGTCGCGCTGGCGGCTCCGAGAGTCGAACCGTGATAGGACAGTTCTCGGGCAATGACGGTGGTTTTGGCGGATTTTCCCAGGGCCCGCCAATAATAGCGGGCGGTCCGAATCGAGCTGTCGGTGGCTTCGCCGCCGCCGCTGGTGAAATAAAAGGCGTGGATCGACGGCGGCACCAGACCCGCGAGGCGATCGGCCAAAGCGATGGCGGGTGGGTGGGTGGCCCCGGCGTAGGCCGTTGAGAAGGCTAGACGGGACAACTGCCGTGTGGCGGCGTCGACCAGTTCGCGCCGGCCGTGCCCCAGGCTGACGTTCCACATTCCGCTCAATCCGTCGATCACGCGCCGACCGTCGATGTCCGTCAGAAAGACGCCATCTCCGTGCACCCAGACGAATGGATCGGCGCTGTCGCTCGGGTGGTGCTGCGGGTGCAATAGATGGCGCCGGTCGGACGTCACGAGGTCCGCCTTGTCGAGAGAGGAAAGAGCGTGGGAAAAGCATTCTGATGGCGATTGACTCATGACGTTCTTTGTCCGTTCGAGAGCTGCCGACTCTCCTGGGGTTCTGTTCTTGCCCCGTTCCGGAGTTTAGACGCGCATCAGCGACGCCGACATCAGCAGAGCGGGACCCGAAAAATGGAACCGTGCATTGGGGGAAGGGGGACGAGCCGAATGCCGCAAAAACTGCCGCAGACCGCAGCGTTTCCGCTTACGCGAGAAGCGGTCTACACGGATCAGCTGATCCGGATACGGCGGGAAGAAACAGCCCGAATCCATCGAATCCGGTGCTGTGTTCCCAAATTATAACCGCGTGGCGAAAGGCAACGTCTTTCATGGCTGGGATCGTGCTCATCCCCCGCCGTATTGTCAATCGTTTTGGTGGCCTATGTTAAAAATAACCATAAAAAAAAGTTGTTTATGAGAATTCATAGTCAGTAGATAGATTGAATTGACATTGCTGCCAAAGGTGTGGTTTCGTCGTCGCCAGAGAGGGAAGCGAGACCTATGGCTGAGCATGAAATTGCCCGTTGGGAAGAGGTGTCCGGTTTCGCCGGCTTCCGCCTATTCCTGCCTGCGGTCGCCGGAGCCGCCGACCCTTGTACCGGGGTGATGGCCTAAGCCATCACCTCTGTTCCGCCTCGCCGGAACGACAATCACTCGAACAGGTGAATCTTTCCATCGTCGTCTCGCCTTATTGGGCCGCGAGCGCTGTGGGTTGTCCTATGGGCACTCGCATGGCGGAGGCGGAACGAGGTGGGCCGGGCAATCGATCTCCATGGGGGACGCAATCATTATGGCTATCAGATGTATTTCCGGGACTTCCTTGTGCTTTGTATCCGTGTTGCTGGGAGGCGTGTCCTCGCCCGCCTTGGCGCAGAGTGCCGACACCCCGCCGGTGCCATCGCCAACGGCTCAAACCGCCGTCTCGGATGGACAGAAAAGCAATAAGCCGGCTGTTGCCGGGCAATCCGATCAAGGTCTTGAGGAAGTTGTCATTACCGCCCAGCATCGGGAGCAGTCGGCTCAGGATGTCGGCATATCGTTGACCACCTTGTCGCACGAGGATCTGGAACAACACGACGTAAAGAGCGTCAACGATCTGGCCAAATTAGCCCCCAGCTTTCAAGCCGAGCCGGCCTTCGGTAGCGGCGTGCCGCAGTTCCGCATCCGTGGCATGGGGTTCAACGACTACGCGTCGAACAACTCGCCAACCGTCGGCATCTACGTCGATCAGGTCGCCTATCCCATTCCGATCATGACCCAGGGACTGCTCTTCGACATCGATCGCGTCGAGATTTTGCGCGGTCCGCAAGGCACCCTCTATGGACGGAACACCACCGGGGGGGCGGTCAACATTCTTACCGCCGATCCGACCGACAAATTCTCCTTCGGCGTGACATCCGAATACAACAGCCTGAACGACTTCAAATCCGAAGCCTACGCATCGGGCCCGGTCAGCGACCGCTTCCGCATCCGGTTGTCCGGCGGCACCGAACAGGGGGGGGCCTGGCAGAAGGACCGCGTCACCGGTCAGTCCCTGGGCGACAAGGATACCGGCGCCTTGCGCGTCAAGACCGACTGGGACGTCAACGACGACCTCAACATCAAAATCAATGCCCATTATGGCCGCGACGCGTCCGAGAACGTTGGCGCCTACCTGATCAAGTCTTACACGACGCCGAGCGGACGGGTCATTCCCGCCGACACCGATCGGACCAAGACCGGCTGGGGTATCTCCTCGTCTTTCGCCTCCGTCACCGGCCTGTCGCAATCGACCAAGCCGTCCCGTGACAACGATACCTATGGAACCAATGTCACACTGGAACAATCTTTCGGTGCCATAAAATTCACCAATATTGCGTCATATGAGGGATTGCAACGTCGAGAACTCGATGATTGGGACGCAACATTGGTAAACTCTGCCAATATATTTTATAAAAGCGAAGCTAATGTTTTCTCAGACGAGGCTCGTCTCAGTTCGAACCAGCCAGGGCCATTGCAATGGGTGACGGGACTTTATTATTCTCGTGAACACCTGAAGGACAAATTTTATGATGACTTCATGGACAATTACGGGTTCGTGAGCGAGACGGCCTACAAACAGAATACCCAGACCATTAGCGAGTTTGCTCAGGTTGATTATGCCCTTACCGATCAGATTAAACTGATCGGCGGGGTGCGCAACGAGCGTGAAGACCGAAAACTGACGGATTTCTCCACTAAATATGCGACGTTGAACATCACGTCCTTTGCCATCCCGTCGGAAAGCACGGGAATGAGCAAGGTCAGTGGCAAGGCTGGGCTTGAATACCGGGTGATTCAGCCTGTGTTGCTTTACGCCACGGTGAGCCGCGGCGTCAAATCGGGCGGGTTCACCGCCTACAACACCCTTGCTCCGGAACAGCTCACGCCCTTCAAGCCGGAAAAGGTGCTGAACTACGAAACCGGCTTCAAGTCCGATCTCATTGGCCGCAAGCTCCGTCTCAACGGCGCGGTCTATTATGAAGATTATAAAGATGAGCAGGTCCAGTCGGCGGTGTGGAACAGCACCTACGGAACCATCGGGAAGATCGTCAACGCGCCCAAATCCGAGCTTTATGGCGGTGAATTGGAACTGGATGCCGAACCGACCCCGAATTTGCACATTGGCAACGGCATCGGCTATTCGCGAGGCCACTACGATCAATTCACCGATCTTGATGCGCCGGCATCGACGAATGCCGGACATGCGATCTATGTCGATAAATCGGGCCGCGACTTGGGCTTCCCGAAACTGACCTATAACGGCTCCGTGTCCTACACCGTCCATTCTCCCGAATACGACATCACGCCCCAGCTTGATTACAGCTATCGCGGCCAGCAGCGGTCCAACTTCGGCAATGCTTACGACATTGCGCCCTACTGGATTTTTGATGCCGGGGTAACCGTGCGGCCAACCGATGGCAATTGGGCGGTGACGCTCTATGGAAAGAATATCTTTGATAAGAAATACGACGTTACCCGGAACTACTTCGTACCCCAATCGTCGATCGGAGTTCTTGGAGAACCCGCCTCCTTTGGCGTCCGTGTAAAATACACCTATTGATCACAAGATGGAGACAAGTCGCCACGGCCGCTTGTCTCCATCTTTTCGTTCATTTGGAAAATGATGCGATGTCCCAAGCCCACGCGGTCATACCTGTCCGCGCCGATCGAACCCGGTCGGCGCCCCTCTCTCGCCGGGCGGGATGCCTCCGGCAGCCCTTCGGCGCCGCTCGCATCGGCTCGCGGCTCCTGCGCATTCCGCTCTTCATCGCCGGTTTTCTTGTAGCTTTGCTGGCGCTGGCCGATGGAGCCCGCGCGGCCGACCAGCTGATCATCGGCAGCCAACTGGAACCGACCGGCCTCGATCCCACGATCACCGCTTCCTCGGCGACGGCGCAAGTGCTGTTTCCCGCGGTTTACGAGGGACTGGTGCGTCTGGAGGCGGATGGCGTCGTCAAACCGTTACTGGCGACGTCGTGGGACGTTTCGCCGGACGGCAAGACCTATACCTTCCATTTGCGACAAGGGGTCCGCTTCCATGACGGCGCGCCATTCAATGCCGAGGCGGTGCGCTTTTCGCTGGAACGGATCATTGCCGCCGATTCCATTAATCCGCAAAAAACCGAATTGACCGCCCTCGATCATGTCGAGACCCCTGACGCCGAGACCGCGATCCTGCGACTTAATCGGCCTTATAGCCGCTTGCTTCAGGTGTTGGGGTGGGGGCCGATGGTGATGATGTCGCCCGCTTCGGCAGCAGGCAACGCATTGGCGCCGGTCGGCACGGGACCGTTCCGGTTCTTCGATTGGAAGCGCGGCGACTCCATCGTCCTGGTGCGAAACCCCACCTATTGGGGGCGTCCCGCTCGGTTGGAGCGGGCCGTCTATAAGTTCATCGCGGACCCCAATGCGGCGTTGGCGGCGTTGAAAGCCGGTGACGTCAATGCCTTCGACGCATATCCCGCCCCCGAAAATATCGCCGCCCTGCAAGCCGATCCGCGCTTCAAGGTGGATACCGGATTGAGCCAGGCCAAGACCATCATGGCGCTCAACAATGCCCGGCCGCCGTTTGATAATTTGCAGGTGCGCCAAGCCTTGTCCTATGCGGTGGATCGTCGGGCGGTGATCGACGGCGCGATGTTCGGCTATGGCGAACCGATTGGCAGCCATTTTCCGCCGCAGGAACCGGGCTATGTGGATTTAACCGGGCGTTATCCACACGATCCGGCGAAAGCGAGGGCTTTGCTGGCCAGCGCCGGCTATCCGCACGGCTTTACGGTTTCCCTTAAGCTTCCCCCCCTCCCTTATGCGCGGCGCAGTGGCGAGATCGTCGCTGCCCAGTTGGCCGAAGTGGGCGTGCATGTCGATCTGATCAATCTTGAATGGATGTCCTGGCTTGAGCAAGTATACATCCATCATGATTTCGATATGTCCATCGTCGCGCATATCGAACCCATGGATTATAACATCTATGGCCGAGATAATTACTATTTTGGGTATAACAGTCCTGATCTCCAGTCCTTGCTTCATCGCCTCGATGCGGCAACGGAAGCTGACGACCGAAGATCCCTGCTCAAGGATATTCAGATCAAGATCGCCGAGGACGCCGTAAACGTATTCCTGTTCGATCTGCCGGTATTCGTGGTGCGCGATGCTCGCGTCAGCGCTCTGTCGCATCTGACGCCGGTGCAGCTTGTCGATTTGGCCGGTACCTCGATCGAGGCCGGCGATGGAACGGCCGACGGGGCCACCGGCAACGCGGCCTGGCGAGGTGTGCTCGCCTGCATTTCGGTGCTGGCCATCGCCCTGCTGTCGGGAGCGTTGTGGCGCGCCGGTCCCACCTACCTGCTCGGCCGTTTGGGATTGCTGGCCGTAGTCCTGGTGGCGGCCAGCCTGCTTATCTTCGTTGTTCTGCAGATCGCTCCCGGCGATCCGGCCCGTTACATGCTCGGGATGGACGCCATGCCCGATTCGGTGGCCGCGCTTCGCCACCGCATGGGATTGGAGGGCGGCGCCGTCCCGCGCTATCTGCGTTGGCTGGGCGGTTTGCTACGGGGAGATTTCGGCGTCAGTTATACTTATGGGGTGCCGGTCGCCGATTTGATCGGCGAGAGGCTGCGGGTTTCCCTGCCGCTGGCGATTTACGCACTCCTGTTATCCTCCGGATTGGCGTTCCTGATCGGCTTGTATTCGGCGCTGCGACGCGGAAGCTGGATCGATGGCACCTTGAGTGCCGTTTCCCAATTGGGGCTGGCGATCCCGGAATTCTGGCTGGGTCTGGTTCTGGTCCTGGTGTTCGCCCAGCATCTCCATTGGACCTCGGCGGGTGGATTTCCCGGCTGGCAAGGCGGCTTTCTGCCGGCGGTACGTGGATTGACGCTGCCGGCCATAGCGCTGGCATTGCCCCAGGCGGCGATCCTGGGGCGCGTCCTGCGGGGCGAATTGATCGACGCCCTGGGTGAGGATTATGTCCGCGCGGCCCGTGCCAAAGGCATGAGCGAGCGCCGGGCGCTCTTCCGTCATGCCCTGCCGAACGTTCTGGTGCCGGTCTTTACGTTGTTGGGGATGCAGGCCGCGTTTCTGCTGGCCGGCAGCATCATCGTCGAGAATGTCTTTTCCCTGCCGGGTCTGGGACGTCTGGTGTTCCAAGCCGTCACGCAACGCGACCTGATCGTCGTGCAGGCGGTGGTTTTGGTGCTGGTGGCGGCCGTCGTGTCGGTCACGGCGCTCGCCGACCTGGCTTGTGCCACTCTGGATCCGCGTTGGCGCGGGAGGCGGGAACGATGAAGGCCCCTGTTCGTATTATCCTGGGAAGCGCGGTGATCGGAACCGTGATCGCGGCGGCCCTGCTCTCCTTGTTCTGGACACCTTATGACCCCACGGCGATGAACATCGCCGAGCGTCTGCAGCCGCCCTCCAGCGTTCATTTGTTCGGCTCCGATCCCTATGGTCGGGACATCTTTTCCATGATCCTGGCGGGGGCGCGCGGCGCTTTGGGAGTTGCCTTGGCCGCGGCCCTGATCGGCATCGGGCTGGGCGTGCCTCTGGGGCTGTGGGCGGCGGCGGGGCGGAGCTGGGTGGACGAAATCCTGATGCGAGCCTGCGATGTCGTTTTTTCCTTCCCGGCCGTCGTGGTGGCGGTGCTGATCGCCGCCAGTTTCGGCCCCGGCGCACGGAATGCGGTGATCGCCATCGGTATTTTCAATATTCCCGTGTTCGCGCGGCTGACCCGCAATGCGGCGCGCGGCCAATGGAATCGCGACTATGTGTGGTTCGCGCGATCGGCGGGACGGAGCGCGCTGGGCATCTCCCTCACTCATATCCTGCCCAATATTCTCGGACTGTTGGGAACCCAGGCGACCATCCAGCTTTCCATCGCCGTTTTGGCCGATGCGGGCCTGTCCTATGTGGGGCTGGGCACGCAGCCCCCGATGCCGAGCTGGGGGCGCATGCTGGAAGAATCTCAAACAATGATTGGGTTTGCCCCTTGGCTGTCGTTGTTTCCCGGGCTGGCGGTGGTTCTGACGGTGCTGGGGTTGTCTTTGTTGGGCGACGGTCTGGGGGCCTTGCGGCGCCTGCACCGCTCGCCGGGGGAATGAAAACATGGCGCTGTTGGACGTCGAATCGCTGAGCCTTTCCATCGGTCGCAAACCGGTCCTCAGATCCCTGTCGTTTTCGCTGGAGACCGGACGGATATTGGGATTGGCGGGGATGTCGGGATCGGGAAAGTCGCAAACCCTGCTCTCGATCATGCGGCTGGTGGATGGGGCAGCACGGCTTTCGGGATCGATCCGGCTGGACGGCGTGGCGTTGGAGGCGTGCAGCGAGGCCGAGTTATGCGCCATCCGAGGCCGGGATATCGGCATGGTATTTCAAGAGCCCCTGACCGCGCTCGATCCGATCATGACGGTCGGCGAGCAGATCATCGAGACCGTGCGACTGCACACTCGATTGCCGCGCGCTCAAGTCCGCGAGGTGGCCCTCCAGGCTCTGGAACTGGTGGAACTGCCCGCATCCTACCTGTCATCGAAACGCTATCCCCATGAACTGTCGGGGGGCCAACGGCAACGGCTGGCCATTGCCATGGCCATCGCCCTGAAACCGAAACTGTTGATCGCCGACGAACCGACCGCGTCCCTCGACGCGGCCACCCAGATGGCGATCCTCGCTCTGCTGCGCCGCCTGGTGCGAAACGAAGGAATGGGATTGCTCCTGGTCAGTCACGATCTGACGGCACTCGCCTCGATCGCCGACGACATGGCGATCCTGCACGACGGAGAGATCATCGAACAGGGGGAAACACTGTCCCTGTTGGACCATCCGCGCCATCCCTATGCCCAATCGCTGGTCTCGGCCGCCGCCTTGCCGCCGTTTCACCGGAAAGGGGAAATCGACAAGGCGGCCCCGCCGATTTTGGAAGCCAGAGAGATCCGGTGCACATATCCGAAACCTCGCTCGGCCTTCTGGAAGAAGCGCCAATCGAGGCTTGCGGTCGACGGCGTCGGTCTGACCCTGCGATCCGGCGAAATTCTGGGAATCGTCGGTGAATCGGGAAGTGGGAAGTCGACGTTGGTGCGCCGGTTGCTGGCTCTGGTTCCGCCTCAGGGCGGCGAGGTGCTCATCGGCGGGGAAGTGTTTCCCAGCCGCGACCGAGCGGAAACCCGGCGCCTCCGAGGCCGAATTCAGGTGGTGTTTCAAGATCCCTACGGGAGCTTCGATCCGCGGTGGCGAATTGAGGATGTGGTGTCGGAGTCCCTGGGATTACGTGGCGTACCGGTGTCTCGCGCCGAACGTCGCCGGTTGGTCGAGGCGGCGCTGACGGCGGTCGGGCTGGATGCCGCCCACGCCGATCGTCTGGCGCATCAATTTTCCGGTGGTCAGCGGCAGCGCATCGCCATAGCCCGCGCACTGATCGTCAAACCGGACGTCATCGCGCTGGATGAGGCGACGTCGGCTCTCGATCCGTCGAACAAGGCGCAGATTCTTGCTTTGCTGACGAGACTCGTGCGCCAGGGCGGAACCTCCTTGTTGTTCGTTTCGCATGACATGGCCGCCGTCCGTTCGGTGGCCGACCGCGTCATGGTGATGAAGGACGGCCGGGTGGTCGAAACCGGTGCGACCGCCGACGTATTCGACCATCCCCATCATCCCTATACGACGGCGCTGTTGGCCTCCTCACCACCGCTCGAGCGGGTGCTGTCGGCCCGCCGCGCCGCAGTTCGACAAGAAGAGACATGCCCATGACCTCCGACGATTCTTCCATCCCGGACAACGATAAGCTGTTCATCCGCACGCAGTCCCCCGCCGACGGCCAACGTGACCGAATGCTGAGCTACGTGCTCGCCAATGACGGGGGCGCGCACGGCTTGACCCTGTTCTTTTGCCACGGCGGTGGCGGCAATAAGAATCAATGGCGCCGTCAGTGGAGCCATTTCGCCGCGCAGGGGGCTCGGCTGGTCGCCTGGGATTGCCTGGGGCACGGATGCAGCGCCCAACCCCGCCGACCGAATGCTTATGACGGCGCTCTCACGATCGGCGACTATCTGGAAGTCGTCCGTCGCTTCGGGTCCCGACGAAACATTCTCGTCGCCCATTCCTATGGTTGCCTGTTGACCCTGGCTGTCTTGCTGGCGTTACGCGAGGCGGACGAGCTGAATCGCATCGCGGGTGTTTTGCTGTTGGCTCCGCCTTCGCCTCTTCGTCCCTTGGCTTTGGGGCCGATGGCATATTTGCCCGCCTTCGTCCTCGAATGGCTTCGGCCGCGCCTGACGACGGCTTTCCGCCATTTGGCATGGCACCCGGACACCGATCCCGATCTCGTCGCATTCGAAGAGCGGGCCACGCGGGGAAATGCCATGCGGACGGTCAAAGCGGTCTTTTCCGGGGCGGTTCGTCTCGACCCGGCAAGCCTTGGCGCGCTATCCTTGCCCATCGATATCGCGGTCGGCGCCGAAGACCGCCTGACGCCTCCCAATCAGGCGCAAGACTTGGCGGCTCTCCTGCCAGGAGCGCGGTTGCATGTCGTGGACCAGGCGGCTCATCAGGTCATGCTGGAACGTCCGGAGGCCATCAATGCGCTGCTCGAAACCCTTCTCGCATCCGCGAGTGTAACGGCCGGCGGGCGTTGATCTCGTTCTGAAAGGTGAGTGATGCTTGATTCCTCCGGTCCCCGTCCCGGACCGCTCAATTCGATTACCGATATTCCCGGTCTCTCCGTCGGCCATGCCACCGACGAGCAAACGCCGACAGGCGTGACCGTGCTGTTGTGCGATGGGGCCTGGGCGGCGGGAGTGGACGTGCGCGGCGGTGGGCCGGGAACGCGCGAGATTGACGTGCTGTCTTCCGAAAACCTGGTCGGCCGCGTTCATGCCGTGGTGCTGTCGGGAGGATCGGTCTTCGGTCTGGCCGCCGCCGATGGCGTGACCTACGCTTTGTCGCGGAGCCGGGTGGGGCTGCGCCTGGGAGGAAGCTCCGTGCCGGCGATTCCCATCGTGCCGGCGGCGGTGTTGCATGATTTGAACGATCTCAGCCGGACCGATTGGGGAGACGAGCCGCCGTACCGGCGTTTGGGCCGGGAGGCGGTCGCGGCGGCCGGGGAGCTGTTTGCCCAGGGAGCGGTCGGGGCTGGTCGGGCGGCCCGGGCGGGCGTGGGGACCGGCGGGATCGGCTCGGCTTCGCTGGCGCTGGAAGACGGCGTCACGGTCGGTGCCTTGGTTGCCGCCAATCCCATGGGGTCGGTCTTCATGCCCGATGGACGGACGTTTTGGGCATGGCCGTTCGAAATCGATAACGAGTTCGGGGGACGTCGTCCCACGACACCAATGAATACGACCGAGCCGGTGCCGGATCTCTCGCGTTTGCGCGCTCTGGGCCGTGTGACGGTCGGCGGCAATACCACCCTGGCGATTGTCGCCGCGTCGGCCGATTTGACCTCCGCCGAATGCAAACGGCTGGCGATGATGGCCCAGGATGGGCTGGCCCGCGCCATTCGCCCCGTTCACACGCCCTTCGACGGCGACACCGTGTTCGCCGTTGCCCATGGCCGAGCCCTCTCCGCCGAGTCCAACGACCGTGCGGCGCAATTGACCCGTTTGGGTTCGGCCGCCGCGGACTGCCTGGCCCGTGCCATCGCCCGAGCGGTGTATCAGACGGAACCGTGACGCCGCCATGCAAGCCGACCCGGATCGGGCCATCCCGGCGGAGACGGTCTTTGGCAAAATACGGGCGCTTCACGCACGGCACGTGAAAGGGTCCGACGTTGACCTATAATACCAAGTCTCGATGAGTCATTCTCATCGAGACTTGGTATAAGGGCCTGTTGATAAATTATTGAATCAACAGGCCCTTAGTTTACGATCGACTCTAATGAAGCGGGCTCATGGACGGGACAGCGGTTCCGGGTCGAGCGAAAGTCTGCGGACATCTCATAGACTGCCTTCCGCATGCGCATGATCGAGCCGAGGGGACGGTGAGCGGCTAACCCGTGCCAGGGACTGAAGGCCATTCCGTCGTCTACTGCCACATGGCGCTCTTCGCTCCAAGCAATCTGTGGGCCTGCAACCAAGCGGGCCACAGTTACGAAAGGAGTCTTGTCCTCGGGCCATAGCTTCGAAGAGTCCTCGATTGGGGTGTCTTTCAGATTGGTGGCTAATTGAATACGCACGTCCCATTCGCCTCCGGCGTCGGAAAAAGCGGCTATGACAGCTTCTCGTAGTCCGTTGGGTTTTTGGTGCAGATCAACCTTGGCCCCGATCAAGGTGGTGAGATTAGCCGAGACCGGGATGACGGCGATCTTGGCAACATAGGGACCGTAGAGAAATGGTACCTGTCCAAAAAAACTTTCACCCAGGATATTTGTCTCGGGATGACCGCCCAGACTGATAATTGTGCCACTTTTGCCGCCCAGAGCTTCGATCCCACGTTCGGCTGCCTGGAAGACCGTCGATAATGCAACTTTCAAGCCTTCACCTTTGTCTGTGGTGAGGGCCAAAAGCTTTAAGCTGTCCAAGAAGGCCTTCCCATTCGGTCCGCTGAAGGTCTTGCCGTTCACGAAAAGGAAGTCTTGTGTGCGAGCACTTTCAGAGCCGGGTAGGCGGGGGCCATCGACGTCCAATACTTTTAAGGCCAAGCCGCGCGGGGTGGATACGTTATCGTCGAGAAGATCGCCTGGCGTGGTCGAAAAGCGCATCACCGCCGGATGGCGGAGAGGCTTGGCGAACAAGCCCTGAGCGAGGATGTCAGGTAGGCCTTCTTCCACGATGAGTTCGGCCTTCAGGAGGCCATGGCTTTTGGCATGAACCGCCCGGAGGGCGTGGCCGCCATCTTTGTAAGTGGTCTCGGCGATTTTGCGCAAAGTTTCGACCAATTCACGACCGGTCTCGGCCTCCTCTTCCTCCGGGATTTCCATGGTAGGATCGTAGCGCAGTGGCGAGTCGAGCGGATCAAACGGCACGGCAACCTCCTTGGTGTGCGGGTGAGGTAGCCGCAACGGCACACTGCATGGCATCGTCGGTGTCGACGTCAGCGGCAACCCACCTGCTACGGCCAAATTCACGGTGACTCTACTGGGTTCGGTTTCCCTGGAAGCAGCTTCGGAAACTACTCAAACGGATTTTGAGTAGGGGCGCTTCTAGAGCGCGTTGCGTTTACCCAATTCCTCGCGCGGTGAACAGAAATAGCGGTGGACATCGGCAACGTCGAAAGTGTGGCGATAGACTTGAGGGGGATCCGGCCCGAGGAAAAGGGCTTTGCCCCGCACTTCCCGGATCCGTTCTTGCAGATCAATTGGATCACCCGTGTTTGTCGGGCGCCTGTTTTGGCTGCACTGACCAGGCCGCCGGCTCGTCGTCTTTGTCGGCTTCGGCCGCCGCCGCCGTCGCCTGCACCTTGTCGGGCGTGTGATGGGCGGGCGCGTAGATGGCATAGACCTGCATTGGCGTCGCGCCGATATTGGTGATGTTGTGCCAGGTCCCCGCCGGAACGAGGACGCACCAGCCGTCGGAAACCTCCTTTTCGAAAGTCAATTTGTCCTTCGCGGCTCCCATCTGCACTCGGCCGCTGCCGGCGTCGAGGCGCAGGAACTGATCGGTCTCTGGGTGCGCTTCAAGGCCAATGTCTCCGCCAACGGGGATCGACATCAGCGTCACTTGCAGGTAGCGCCCGCTCCAGGCGACGGAACGGTAATTTGTGTTTGCCTTCGTCGCGCGTTCAATGTCGAACGATTGCGGCTGTGGCCCAATGTCTTTAATTCTGTCAGCAGTGCTGCCCATGACTCATCTCCTCAAGGTAGCGGGCGATGCACTGTCTCGCATTCCCCTTGGTAATTTGGTGCTCATCGCGATGACAATGTCGCGCCATCCTTTGACAGCGGGAAGGTTCGGAAAATACCCAGTCAATGCATGCATTCGCCTCATTGGTGGAAATTGCTGATTCGGGAGTATCATAGCGGGTCAGAACTCGGAGGGCGAAATGAGCGGATGGTCTTGCCGAGAAGCAATCGCTATGGAACGCCGACATATTCTTGAAGGCGAGATCAAGATTTCTCGGCAAAAAATGATCGTTTCGGAATTGATCTTGAAAAAGCACGACAGGCTCGTGCCCATGGCAATGGACGTGCTGTATATGCTTTGTGACAGCCTGGAAATGTCGAGGACGCGCCTTCTGGATTTAGAGAGCCACGTTGGCGAACCGTCATACAGAAATTGAGCGCAACCAAATCCAAATTGTCTTTGGATAACCTAACCGCGTCGGCCTGCCGCCTGTTCGCCGAGCGGATCGCCAAGGTTGGCGGCGGAGGATTCATCGTCACTTCCGACAGGCGCGGCGAATCTCTGAATGCTCCGGTTCCCGAAAGGATATTTGGCCCTCACCCACATCGTGTAGATACGAGCGATCTGATCCCTTGAAATTGAATCGGTGAGCGGCCCTGTGAGGGCGGCGGCAACTCGCTATCCGTTCCCCATGACAAGAGCCAACGGCGCACGCCCTCATAAGGAACGGTGCGGCCCGCGTCGGCGTCGGCCAAACCTTCCTTAACGGCCGCGATTTCTGCGGCGCTGTCGTCGTCGGGCAAGGGGCGTACGGTGTTGCTCATGAGAAGAGTATTAGGGACGCAGCGGCGAAATTGCCAGCCTGCGATAGTGACGCTTATAATGGGGGGCTGATTTGGCCGCGCCCGTACGCCGAAGTGCGCGACAAGCCGGAGTCCGATTGTGGGTTGGGTTGTGGGTTAGCCATTCCTGCTCTGCAAGGAATGGCTAACTTTCAATCGCTTACTGGAATAAACTGGCGGAGGGGGTGGGATTCGAACCCACGGTACCTGTGAAGGTACAACGGTTTTCGAGACCGCCCCGATCGACCGCTCCGGCACCCCTCCGCTCGGGAAGCGCGGAATGTAGTATAAGCCTTTCGGCGGCGCAACCGCTTTGACGCTGATGGGCGGTGGAATATGTCGACTCGGGACGGTTGAGATTCTTGGTTGACAGAAGGCGCGCGGTCGGTATATTTCCCGCCTCTCGCCGCGAGCCTTTTAGGCCCGCTGGGTTCCGTTTGTGTGAATGGTAGTAAGGTCATGTTCGCAGTCATCAAGACCGGCGGCAAGCAATATAAGGTTGCCCCGAACGACGTCATCCGCGTCGAAAAGCTGCCCGGCCAGGCAGGTGACACCGTTACGCTCGATCAGGTTCTGCTGGTCGACGACAAGATTGGCGCGCCCCTCGTGGCCGGTGCCAGTGTCACTGCCACGCTGCTCGAGCAGACCCGCGGCGACAAGGTCATCATCTTCAAGAAGAAGCGTCGCCAGAATTACCGGCGCAAGAAGGGTCATCGGCAGGAGCTGACCGTGCTCCGCATCACCGGCATCGCCGGCGCCTGATCTTTCGTCAGTCATTAAAGGAGTTTGATCCATGGCTCATAAAAAGGCTGGCGGTAGTTCCCGCAACGGCCGTGACTCCGCAGGCCGTAGGCTCGGCGTCAAGAAGTTCGGCGGCGAAGTCGTGATTCCCGGCAACATCATCGTTCGCCAGCGCGGCACCGTCTATCATCCGGGCGCCAATGTCGGCATCGGCACTGATCATACCCTGTTCGCCTTGGTCGAAGGCCAGGTGGAGTTCGCCAAGAAGGCGCTGGGTCGGACGTTCGTGTCGGTGAAGCCGGCCGCCTGAGCGGCCCTTCCCCGTCACTTTCGCTGACAGAGAAAAAGGGGAATGGTTCGCCATTCCCCTTTTTTGCTTGAGGGGCCGTCGACAAGTTCTGCTACGGGCGCTTCTCCGTCGTCGACGGAAAAGCGCTGGCGTCATATTCATGTGTCGGACGGTGCTCAGATGAAATTTCTCGACCAGGCCAAGATCTTTGTCCAAAGCGGTGACGGCGGAGCCGGCGCCTGCGCCTTTCGGCGCGAGAAATATATCGAGTTCGGCGGGCCGGACGGCGGTGACGGCGGCCGTGGCGGCGACGTCATCATCGAATGCGTGGCCAACCTCAACACCCTGATCGATTTCCGCTATCAGCAGCATTTCAAAGCCGAGAGGGGCCGCCACGGCCAGGGTCGCAACAAGACCGGCGGCAAGGGCGACGACATCGTCATGCGGGTGCCCGTCGGGACCCAAATTCTCTCCGAGGATCGCCAGGATGTGGTGGCCGATCTGACCGAGGCCGGCCAGCGCATCGTGCTTTTGAAGGGTGGCGACGGCGGTTTCGGCAACGCGCACTACAAAACCTCGACCAACCAGGCGCCGCGCCGCGCCGATCCGGGCTGGCCGGGCAAGGAGATGTGGCTGTGGCTGCGCCTGAAGCTGATTGCCGATTGCGGCCTGATCGGCCTGCCCAACGCCGGAAAGTCGACCTTCCTGGCCGCGGTGACCAAGGCCCGGCCGAAGATCGCCGATTATCCCTTCACCACCTTGCATCCCAACCTGGGCGTCGCCCTGGTCGGATCCGAGGAGTTCATCCTGGCCGACATTCCCGGCCTGATCGAGGGCGCCCACGAAGGCGCCGGTCTGGGGGACCGCTTTCTCGGCCATATCGAACGCTGCCGCGTCCTTCTGCATCTGATCGACGGCACCGAGGAGGACGTCGCCCAGTCCTATCGGGTGGTGCGCGGCGAGCTCGATCAGTACGGCGGTGGTCTCGAGGGCAAGCCCGAGGTGGTGGCGCTGAACAAATGCGACGCCCTGACGCCCGAGGAGATCGAGGTCAAGCTGGCGGCCCTTAAGGCCGCCGCCGCCGAAGCGCGGGTTTTCCCGCTGTCGGGCGCCGCCGGCATCGGACTCAAGGATGTGCTGTTCGCCCTGCTCGCACGCATCAAGGAAAGCCGTGAAGCCATCGGGACGGGGCCCCTCGCCGCCGCCGTCACCCTCGGCGCCGCCAAGGCGGTGCCCTGGCGTCCCGCCCTCGACCAGGACGAGGATGACGACGATTGGGACGAGGTGCCCGGGGACGGCCAGACGGGAGACGACGAGGAATGATCCCTTTGCTCGCGGCGCAGCGGCTGGTCCTGAAGATCGGCTCTTCCCTGCTCGTCGGCGAGGACGGCGAGATCAATAAAATTTGGCTGAACGCTTTTTGCGACGATATCGCGGCCTGCCGCGCCCGCAACCAGGAGGTCATCGTGGTGACCTCGGGCGCCGTGGCTCTCGGGCGCCGTCATCTGGGCCTGGGCACCGGTCCCTTGCGTCTCAATGAAAAGCAGGCGGCGGCGGCGACGGGACAGATTCGCCTGGCGCATGCCTATCAGGAGACCCTGGCCGATCACGGCTTGAGCGTCGCGCAATTGCTGCTGACCCTGGACGACACCGAAAACCGGCGGCGTTATCTGAATGCCCGCAATACCCTGGAGACGCTGTTGCGTCTGGGGGCGGTGCCGGTGATCAATGAAAACGACACCGTGGCCACCCAGGAGATCCGCTTCGGCGACAATGACCGGCTGGCCGCCCGCGTCGCGCAGATGATCAGCGCCGACACCCTGGTGCTGTTCTCAGACATCGATGGTCTCTACACCGCCAACCCCCGCCAGGACCCCTCCGCCCGCTTCATCGCCGACGTGGCCGAACTGACGCCCGAGATCGAGGCGATGGCCGGCGATCCCGGCAGCGCGCTCGGTTCCGGCGGGATGGTCACCAAACTGCAGGCGGCGCGGATCGCGCTGGCCGCCGGTTGCCGCATGGCCATCGCGCCCGGCAAGGGACTGCATCCTTTGAAAACGATGGCCGAGGGCGGTCGCTGCACCTGGTTCCATTCGGCCGACGAGCCGCTGCGGGCCCGCAAGCAATGGATCGCCGGATCGGTCAAGCCGCAGGGGACGCTCAAGGTCGACGCGGGAGCCAAGCGAGCCCTGGCCAAGGGGGGAAGCCTACTGCCCGCCGGCGTGGTGGCGGTCGACGGCGACTTTCAGAAGGGCGACGCGGTCGCCGTGGTCGACCGCGACGAGCGGCCGGTGGGCGTCGGTCTGACCGCCTATTCGGCCGACGACGCGCGGCGCATCATCGGGCGCAAGAGTGGCGACTTCGAAGGTGTGTTGGGATACCGTGGGCCCGACGAGATCATTCATCGTGACGACTTGGTGATCGAACATGAACAAGAGTGCCGTTCTTCCCGCCGTTGATCAGGTGATGGCCGAGCTGGGCGAGCGGGCGCGCCGGGCGGCCCGTCTGCTCGCCCAGGCTCCCGCCGAGCGCAAGAACGCCGCCCTCATGGCCGGCGCTGCGGCCCTGCGCCGGTCTGGGGGCAAGATCGCCGAGGCCAATGCCGCCGATGTGGCGGCGGGCACGGCGAAGGGGCTGACCGCCGCCTTGCTCGACCGGCTCACCCTGGACGACAAACGTATCGAGGCGATGGCCAAGGGCCTTGAGGAGATCGCGGGCCTTCCCGATCCGGTCGGTCAGGAAATGGCGCGCTGGCAGCGGCCCAATGGCCTCGACATCGCGCGTGTCCGGGTGCCGATCGGCGTCATCGGCATCATTTACGAAAGCCGGCCCAACGTCACCGCCGATGCCGGGGCTCTGTGCCTCAAATCCGGGAATGCCGCCATCCTGCGCGGCGGTTCGGAAAGCTTCCGCTCGTCGAAGGCGATCCTGGCCTGCCTGCAGGAAGGGCTGGCCGAGGCGGGGCTGCCGGAGGATTGCATCCAGATGGTGCCGACCTCCGATCGTGCCGCCGTCGGCGCCATGCTGAAGATGAGCGGCGTGATCGACGTCATCGTGCCGCGCGGCGGGCGCTCGCTGATCGAGCGGGTCATCGCCGAGAGCCGCATCCCGCTGTTCCAGCATCTGGAGGGCATCTGCCATACCTATGTGGACGGCGCCGCCGATCTCGTCATGGCGCGCAAGGTGCTGCTCAATGCCAAGATGCGGCGGACCGGCGTTTGCGGCGCCACCGAGACCTTGCTGGTCGACGCCAAGGTGGCGAAGACCCATCTGCCGGTGCTGGTCAAGGATCTGCTCGACGCCGGTTGCGCGGTCCGCGGCGATGCCGCGACGCAGGCGGTCGATTCCCGGGTGAGCCCGGCCAGCGAGGAGGATTGGTCGACCGAATATCTCGACGCCATCATCTCGGCCAAGGTGGTCGATGGGGTGGAAGGCGCCATCGATCACATCGAACGCTTTGGTTCGCATCATACCGAAAGCATCATCACCGATGACCCCTCGGCGGCGGCGGCCTTCTTCGCCGGAGTCGACAGCGCCATCGTGCTGCATAACGCCTCGACCCAGTTCGCCGATGGCGGAGAGTTCGGCATGGGCGCGGAGATCGGCATTTCCACCGGAAAACTGCATGCGCGCGGCCCGGTCGGCGTGGAGCAACTGACCAGCTTCAAATATGTGGTCAGAGGCTCCGGGCAGGTCCGACCCTGAGCGTTCAACTTTTCCTGGACATCCGTCGCGGCGTCCGGCGGACGCCATTCGCCCCCAATCCCTGGGGCGGTCGCGGGCGCAAGCGGATCGGCCTTTTGGGCGGTTCCTTCAATCCTGCGCATGACGGGCACCGTCATATCAGCCTGCAGGCCCTGCATAGTCTGGGGCTCGACGAGGTATGGTGGATGGTCACCCCGCAAAATCCCCTGAAGCAGACCGCCGGCATGGCGCCCTTCGCCGTGCGCCTCGCGGAGGCCGAGCGGGTCTCCAACCATCCGGCGATCCGCGTCACCGGTATCGAGGCGCGTCTGGGCACGCGATATACCGCCGATACCCTGGCCGTTCTCACGCGCCGTTTCCCGGCGACCCGGTTCGTCTGGCTGATGGGGGCGGATAATCTGGCCCAGATCTGCCATTGGGATCGCTGGACCTCGATCTTTCGGCGTGTCGCCGTTGCGGTTTTCGATCGCAGTCCATATTCTTATCGTTCGCTGGCGGGAAAAGCCGCGCGACGTTACGCCCGCCACCGGCTGCCCGTGCGTCGAAGCGTGCTGCTGCCGCGTGTGGCTCCGCCCGCCTGGGCATTTCTGCATCTGAAACGCCATCCCGCTTCGGCGACCGCGATCCGGCAGCGTCAGGCCGGCCAGTGACGATCGATTTTTGAAAGAGGAGTGAGCCATTTCCGTGATGGATTTTCGTCCGCTCGACCCGGACAAACTGGTCGAACTCGTCGTCGCCTCGCTCGACGACGACAAAGCCGAGGAGACCGTGGTGATCGATTTGCGGGGGCGCTCGTCGTTGGGCGACCATCTGGTGATCGCCACGGGACGTTCGCAGCGGCAGGTCGGCGCCATGGCCGACCATCTGATGGAAAAGCTGAAACATCAGGGGCTGCCCGTTTCGGTCGAGGGCATGACCCAGGGGGACTGGGTGCTGATCGACGGCGGTGATATCGTCATCCATCTGTTCCGTCCCGAAGTGCGCAGCTTTTACAATCTTGAAGGCATGTGGGGCGTGCGTCCCGCCGAAAAGACGGCCGGGGCGGCCGGCGGTTCGGAAAGGGCCGGGGCCTTCTCGGCATGACGGAACGGAACGACTGACAGATGCAGCTTTTGCTGGCGGCGGTCGGGAAAGTCCGGCCGGGACCGGAACGCGACCTTTTCGAGCATTACCGCCGCCGCATGACCTGGTCCCTGACCGTGAAGGAAGTCGAGGAAAAGCGTCCTCTGCCGGTTGCCGAGCGTATCTTGCGGGAAGGCGATCTCCTGCTGGCGCAGGTGCCGTCGGGCGCCATCCTGGTGACCCTCGACGAAAGAGGTAGGCAATTGGAAAGCCCCGCCTTCGCCGAACGGCTGGGGGCGTGGCGGGATGACGGACGCAGCCATTTGATCTTTGCGATCGGTGGTGCTGACGGGCATAGTGATAATCTACGTAAGCGCGCCGATATGCTTCTGTCGTTCGGCGCGATGACGTGGCCCCACATGCTGGTCAGGGGAATGTTGGCGGAACAACTTTATCGTGCGGAATGCATTCTCGCCAATCATCCCTACCATCGGGGGCGCAGCGATTGATGAGTGACGGCGACGTGACCATGTGTAGTGGAACGCGGGATGTCCGAGGGGACGGGCGGACGGAATGGGCAATGTGAACGTCGGGGATGCGGAGCAGGACGAGGAAGCGGGTTTCCGTGCCTTCAGCACCAAGGTCGAAGGGACGAATATCAATCCGCAGACTTTGCTTGCGACCGACTATCTCAATCATTTCAATGAAATCGTCATGATGCTCGAGATGATTCCGGATATGCCGGAGTGTTTCGAGGATGCACAGGCCTGGCAGCCGAAGAGCTATCAGGACCATTTTCGCGACAGCCAGTTTCGCGACAGGGATCTGGCGGTGGAGGCCTATGACCATGTGCCGGAGCGTTTCCGTAAGCCGTTCGAGGATGTCATCGGGCAGATGAATGTGCTGATCGCCATGACGGTCGAGCGCGTGGGCCCGTTGATCGAGGCGGGCGGAGACGGCGGCGAATTGCGCATGGTTTGTTCCGATGCCTCGCGCGGCGTGCAAAAGTTGATGGATATCGCCAGCGCCATAATCCACGGTAGTGAAAGCCGGTTCGATCAACGGGAAATCGATGGCCTTCTCGGCCGTTAACACTATTTCCTTTTGGTTGATGCTGTTGTTCTTTTTGGCCGCGGGCGGGAATCCGCCGGAAAAGTCGACCACACCCCGGTAATAGATCCTTGGTCAAGATCCCCCAAAGATCTTGGGTGCTTGGCGCCGAGACTGAAGAGTTTTTCCCGCCGAACGTGATATGGTGAGATCTGCCACCGATAGTTCAATCTTGATCTTGCGTTTGCTCTGGGCAATACCGACATTGGCCATTGGTGAGAAGAAGAAGCGGATGTCAAAGTCCGATTTTAATGCTATGATTTGTCGTTTCGCTGCCATGCGGCGCTTTTTGCGATTGGCTGGTGGGGCGGCGGCCAAGAAGGTGAGTAAGGAAGAGGCTGATTTTGTATTGACTTGAAAGAGGACACCCGGCGGTGGCACCGGGAAGGCTGGAGGGCGCCACGGTAGACGCGAGTCGCCAAGCCTCTGGATTGTTTAGATTAGAGACAACAGAACGGAAAGAGCACTACACATGTCATGGCAGCGTGATAGGTCTGAGCATCGTCGGCGTGGCGGTGGTCAGCGCCGCGACGAATTTGGCGATTTCGGTGGTGGATTCGAGCCGCCGCCCGCCCCCTCCTCGCGTCCCAGGGCCGATTTCAACCGTCCGACGGTCGATCAGGCCAATATCTCGGCAACGGTGAAGTGGTTCAATGCCACCAAGGGCTTCGGCTTCGTGTCGCCCACGGATGGCTCGCCGGACGCCTTCCTGCACATCTCGGCTTTGGAGAGGGCCGGGGTCGGTGAAGTGGGCGAAGGCACCACCGTCGTTTGCGATCTGGGTCCGGGCCAACGCGGGCCGCAGGTGGTGACCGTGCATTCGGTGGACGTTTCCACCGCCGTGCCGCGTCGCCCCTCCGCTCCGCGCGAAGGCGGTTTCGCGCCGCGCGGCGAGCCGGGGCCGACGGTCGAGGGACGGGTCAAGTTCTTCAGTGCCGACAAGGGCTTCGGTTTCATCGCCGTCGATGACGGCGGGAAGGACGTGTTCGTCCATATCCGGGCTCTCGAAAAGTCCGGATTGCGGAGCCTGGAGCCCGACCAACGGGTTCGCCTGACCATTACCCAGGGTCAGAAGGGGCCGCAGGCCGAGACCGTGGCCATCATCTGAGGGGTTTCGCCCCTTAGGGCTTGGGGCGAAATTATCGCTCCAAGCCCTTAAGCCCGAGCGGCGCCTGAGCTTGGCCGAAGCCGGAGGCGCAGGAATCATATAAACCCTTAGGCTCTGGAGCGATTGTTTCGTTCCAGAGCCTAGGTGACGACGTGAAAGGGGACGGCCCGGCGGGGCTGTCCCTTTTTTTCGTCCCTGAGTGATGAAAGCCCAAACTCCTCCCTTCATTTGTTCTCGTCCGGACGGTAGGCCGCCACGGCGCCGAGAAAATGGCGGATGACGGCGCGTGCGTCGCCTTTGCGGTGGGCGACGGACAGCACCATGGTGGCGTCCGTCTCGACCAGCGGGACGAAGCGGGCGCCGTCGACGTGGATGCGGCGCATCGCCTCGGGCACGATGGACACTCCCAGGCCGGTCGCCGTCAGGCCGACGATGGTCGACATCTGGTGGGCTTCCAGGGCAACGCGCGGACGAAAGCCGGCGACGGCGCACAGGTTCATCACCTTGTCGTAAAGGCCGGTGCCGATATGGCGGGGATGCATGATGAACGGCAGTCCGGCCAGGGCGGCCACCGAGACCGACGGACCGTCCGCCAGCGGATGATCCGCCGGCAGAACCGCGAACAATGGTTCCTGAAGCACCATTTGCAGGATGACGCCTTCCGCTTCGCCGGGCTCGCCGGGACGGACGAAGCCGATGTCCAGGTTTCCCTCCACCAGGGCCTGCAATTGGTCGCTGGTCGACATTTCGCGCAAAGTCATCTCCAGATCGGGCCAACGCTTGCGGAATTGGCTGATGATGTGCGGCATGGCGTTGCTGAAGGGAGCCGATCCGGTGAAGCCGATGTCGAGGCGGCCCAGTTCGCCGCGAGCCGCCCGCAAGGCCGTCTGCCGGGCCCGCTCGGCTTGCGCCAGGGTGGCCCGCGCCTCGGGAAGGAACAGCCGTCCGGCATCGGTAAGCGCGACATGACGGCGGCTGCGTTCGAACAGGCGGACGCCGAGAACCGCTTCGAGGGATTGAATCTGCAAGCTGAGTTGCGGCTGGGCGATGCCCAGCCGCACGGCGGCCCTGCCGAAATGCAGATCCTCGGAGAGTGCGATGAACGCCTTGAGATGTTTGAATTCCATAAGACCCGGATCCACTCGCCCGGCGAACGAGAGCGGTTTGCGATCGTATTGAATCATCGTTTTTTCCGTCACCCCCGGACTTGATCCGGGGGTCCATGGATTGCCGGGTCAAGCCCGGCAATGACGAAAGGGTAAGTGACCCAACCTGGTCGCAAATCGCTCGAGGTCCGCCTCATCGAGATTGCCGCTTATATTAAATTCATATCACAGATAGATAACATATAAATTGATGGAATGACTGAAGGCGGCAATGCTGGGCGACGTTCAAGGAGTGCCGTTATGATCTTCGATCGTGCGCGGGCGGCGGTGACCATCGCCGGCATCTGCGCGTTTCTGGACCTTTATGCGCCACAGGCCGTGTTGCCGCAGCTTGCGGAAAGTTTTCACGTCTCGCCGGCCGGGGCCGGCACCACCGTGGGCGTTTGCACATTGGCCGTCGCCGTCGCCGCCCCCTTCGTCGGCATGCTGGCCGATCGCATCGGGCGCAAGCGCACCATCGTGACGGCGGCGTTCCTGCTGCAGATCCCGACCATCCTGTTGATTTTCGCGCATGGCCTGACCGAGATCCTGATTTGGCGCTTCATGCAGGGTTTGTTCCTTCCCGCCATCTTTTCGCCGATGGTCGCCTATGTGAACGAGGAATGGTCGCCGGCCGAGGCGGCCGATGTCATGGGTCTCTATATCGCCGGGTCCGCCTTGGGCGGTTTCGCCGGGCGGTTCGTGACAGCGCTTCTTGCCGATCATTTCGGCTGGCGCGCCGGATTCGCCGTGCTCACCTTGATCACGCTGGCCTGCGCCGTGGCCATCTGGGCGTGGCTGCCGGCCGGCCGCCATCGGGCCAAGGCCGCCGTGAAGGCGGTGGGCGGGCTCGAGGGATTGGTTATGCATGTGCGCAACCCGGCTTTACTGGCCACGTTCGGAATCGGCTTCGCCGTGCTGTTTTCCCAGGTTGCGACCTTTACCTATGTGAACTTCCACCTGGCGGACGCGCCCTACTCTCTGGGGCCGTCGCAACTCGGCATGATCTTTCTGGTCTATCCGATCGGCGCGGCGATCACGCCGGCGAGCGGTTTCCTGATTCGTCGGTTCGGTCGGCGCCAGGCGACCAGCCTGGCGGTGGCGACCGCCTGTGCCGGTCTGCTGGCCACTTTGCAATCCGGCCTGCCGATGATCATTTTTGGTCTGGCGCTTTTCGTCACCGGAACCTTCACCATGATGTCGGCCGCCATGGGCTTCGTCGGCCAGGCGGCGGCCCAGGCCAAGGCGACGGCGGTGGGCTGCTATGTCTGCAGTTATTACGTCGGCGGCAGTGTCGGTGCCGTCCTGCCGGGGCTTCTCGTCTGGCACGTCGCGGGCTGGCGGGGGTGCGTGGCCCTCATCGTCGTGACGATGTTGGGAGCCCTGGGGCTGGCCTGGCACGCCTGGCGCCGTGAACGGAGTTTCTGCGCGGCGGAATGAAGCGTTTCTTTAGAAATAGAATATTTCCGTTTGGGTGGGCGGCGTTGCGCGCTCAATATACGCAACAGTTAAAAAATGACCGGGCCGGGCGCGTCATGGTTGGCTGGTTCGGTGAATGGAAGCTCGTCTGCTCCATATTTGGGCGAATCTGTGACAGTTCTGCCACTCGGATTGTTTAATCCCTACTGGTCTTACGCATTTCCTGTGGACTGGTGCTACCATTCCTGACGGAATTCGGGCAGATAGCCACGGTCCGGAGCCGCCGATATCGTGTCGGGGGGCTTCGACCGTAATTTGCCAAGTTGATTGGGGGGTCTATGAGACTCACAAAACTGACTGCCATGACGGCAGTATTCGTGGCCCTGGTGGGGTTTTCCTCCCAGGTTCGTGCGGACGATGCTGATGCCGCCGCCGCCCAGAAAGTCCAGCAGGAAAAGACGGAATGCTTGAGCTGCCATAGCGCTCAGGGTCTCAAGACTCCGCCGCGGGCGGACATGGACCTGAAGAAGCTCGGCGGTATGCTGATCGATGCGGACAAGCTGTCCAAATCCGTGCATGCCGACGTCTCGTGCAAGGAATGCCATGGCCAGGCCGTCGCTTCCTACCCGCATGGCGAAAGCGCCCATGCCGATTTGCCGGCCTGCGCGGACTGTCACAAGAAGCAGGTGCGCGAGATCGCTCCCGAATTCAAGGACAGCGTGCATGTGAAAGCCAATCTGCCGGACTTCACCTGCGCGTCCTGTCATGATCCGCATGCCTGGCAGAAGGTTTCCAAGCTTTCCTCGCCCAAGGCCGTCGTCCGGCAGGACAACGCGGATTGCCGGGGCTGCCATGACAGCGACGAGAAGTTCGCCCGCTTCACCCCCAACAAGCGGCGCGATCTGGCCGATATTCACGGCTGGCTGCCCAGCGCCGAACTCCATTGGAAGGCGGTTCGTTGCGTCGATTGCCACACGGCCGAGAAGGCCACCGGCGTTTCGCATGCCATCCTGCCCAAGGACAAGGCCGAACGACGCTGCGTCGAATGCCATAGCGCCAATTCGTCTCTGCGGACGCGCCTCTACCGGCAGAAGGTCGAGGAATCGCATATCAATCCCGTCGGTTTCATCAACGCTTACATCCTGAACGAAGCTTATGTTCTGGGCGTCACCCGCAATCAGTGGCTCGACTGGGCGAGCTTCGTGCTTCTGGCTCTGGTCGTCGCCGGTCTCGGCGGGCATGGCTTGCTGCGGTTCGTCTCGAACAGGCTGCGGAAAGGAGGAAAATAATGTCCCATCGTGAATATCTCTTCCCGCTGTGGATCCGTCTGTGGCATTTCGCCAATGCGGCGCTGTTCCTGCTGCTGTTGATTTCGGGTCTTTCCCTGCATTTCGCCAATCCCGGCGCGGCACTGCTCGACTTCAACCTGGCGCAGCGCATCCACAACGTTTGCGGCGTCCTGCTTTGCCTGAACTATGTGGTGTTCGTCATCGGCAACATCGTCACCGGCAACTGGTGGCAGTTCGTGCCGAAGCCGCATGGCTATCTTCAGCGGGCTCTGCTGCAGGTGCGCTTCTATGTCTGGGATATCTTCCATGGGAAGGAAACGCCGTTCCCGTCGACCCGCGAGAACAACTTCAATCCCCTCCAGCAGGTCATGTATTGGATCATCATGTATCTGGCGATGCCGGCCCTGCTGATCACCGGACTGCTTTTCCTGTGGCCCGAGTTCGCGCCGGATCGGCTGTTCGGCGTCGATGGGCTGGTGACGGTGGCGATGGCCCATTACATCATCGCCTACTGCATCATCCTGTTCGTGATTTCGCACATTTACCTGGCCTCTTGCGGCAAGAAGATCTCGACCCACTACAAGTCGATCATCACCGGCTGGCACGAGGACTGACGAATCTTTGGGCCCGTTCCGCGATAACCGCGCCGACGTGGTGGTCGCGGGCCCTAGCCCGAGCGGCGCCTGAGCCTGGCCGAAGCCGGAGGCGCAGGCATCATATAAACCCTTAGGCTCTGGAGCGATTGTTTCGTCCCAGAGCCTAAGGGCCCGGTGCGGTGATCCCGCTCTGGGCCCCGAACGGAAAAACCCGGCGTCCTCCACAATGGACGCCGGTTTTTTTATGTGCCGCCGCCATGAATGACTTCCCCCGACTCCATCGATTTATGTTAATTTAAGATAAAAATAAATCGATGGAGTCGATCTATGGCCGCCCTGCCCACCCTTCGCCAATTGCGTTACCTGGTTGCGCTGGATGATCACCGCCATTTCGGCCATGCCGCCGAGGCCTGTGCGGCTACTCAGTCCACCTTGAGCGCCGGATTGCAGGAACTCGAAGCCCTGCTGGGCGCCAGTCTGGTCGAGCGGACGAAGCGCCGCGTCCTGATGACGCCCCTGGGCGAGGAGGTCGTGGTCCGCGCCCGCCAACTGCTGCGTGACGCCGAGGAAATCAGCGCCCTGGTCCGTTCGGCTGCCGAACCGCTGTCGGGGCCCCTGCGGCTGGGTGTCATTCCCACCGTCGGGCCTTATCTGCTGCCCAAGGTGATGCCCCATCTGCGCAATCAGCATCCCAACCTGCGGCTCTATCTGCGCGAGGATCTGACGGCCCGTCTGCTGGAACGCCTGGCGAGCGGCGATCTGGATCTGGTCCTGCTGGCGCTTCCCTATCGCGCCGATGAATTCGAATTCGAGACCCTGTTCGACGATCCCTTCCTGGTCGCCTGTCCGCCGAAGCATCCCTTGGCGCAGGAGCGTTCCGATGCCGTCACCCTGGCCGCCGAGGAAGATCTGCTGCTGCTCGAAGAGGGGCATTGCCTGCGTGAGCACGCCCTGGCCGCCTGCCATCTTTCGATGCCGCCGGGCAAGCCGGGCGGCGTGCAGGAACGGATGCTGGCCACCAGCTTGACGACCCTGGTCCAGATGGTCGCCTGCGGCCTGGGGGTCACCCTTCTGCCGCGCATGGCGCTCGACAGCGGCATCCTGGCCGGAACCGACCTGGTCAGCCGTTCGCTGGGCCGTGACGCGCCGGCCCGCACCATCGGCCTGGCCTGGCGGGCATCGAGCCCCCGCAAGGCCGAGTTCCGACTGCTGGGCGAGGCGTTCAAAAAATTCTATGAGGAACATTGAGGGGCGCGAAGCCTAGGGGTGCGGAGGCACCCCGCCCGGCGATTGAGGGCTCGGTGATCGGTTCCGATCGCCGAGATTTGGTATAAGCTGGCCTCCCTCATCGGTAACGATGATCCCCAGGGAGGAAAACATGATGATGAAGCTTAACGCTTTATTCCTGCCGGTCGCCGTGTGTGGCCTGTTGCTCGCCGGTGCCGCGATGGCGGCTGATCCGGCGGCCTCCTGTGCCGGCTGCCATGGACCGGATGGAAACAGTACCGATTCCAGTATGCCGTCCATCGCCGGTGCCTCGGTCGCCTATCTGTCCGGCACCCTGAACGAATACAAATCGAAGCAGCGTCCCTGCTCCGAGGTTGCCGTGCTGGCCGGCGAGAAGAAGGGCACGAAGACCGACATGTGCAAGCTGGTCGCCGATTTGAGCGCCGCCGACATCGATGCTTTGGCGAAAACCTTTTCCGCCAAGAAATTCGTCCGTTTCAAGCAGGAGATCGATCCGGCCCTGGCTGCCAAGGGCAAGACCGTGCACGACGCCCAGTGCGAGAAATGTCACAGCGAGGGCGGCAGCGTGGCCGAAGACGATGCCGGCATCCTCGCCGGTCAGCCGCTTGCCTATCTGAAGACCCAACTCGCCGACTACAAGAGCGGAAAGCGTCCGGCACCGTCAAAGATGCAGCCGAAGATCTCGCCGTTGCAGCCGGCCGATCTCGACGCCTTGGCGGCCTATTACGCGAGCCTCAAATAGAGGTTGCGTCTTACCATTTATAATCGTCATGCCCGTGCTTGACACGGGCATCCACGTGCCCGCTTCGAATGACGCCGGCCGATCCATGCAACCATGGATTGCCAGATCAAGTCCGGCAATGACGGTGATGGCAACGAGTTTGAAACGTGAAATTTGGAGCACCGCTTGTCATGGTCGGCATTGGCCACTTATGACGAGCGGTCCTCCAGACGCCGCAGAGCCTCGGCGGCCAGGGCGCGGCGGTCGATTTTCTGGGTCGCCGCCAGGGGCAGCGCCTCGATGAACCAGATGCGGCGGGGATGCTGATAGGCGGCCAGATGCCGCAATGAAAAGCCCTTGAGTGTGGCCTCGTCGGGCACCGCCACGCCTTGGCGCGGAACGACGAAGGCGACCGGCTTGGTGCCCTTGATGTCGTCGGGAACCGGCACGACGCAAGCCTGCTGGACGGCGGGATGACGTTCCAGCGCATGTTCCACCTCGCCGGGATAGATGTTTTCGCCGCCGCTGACGAACATGTCGTCGCGCCGCCGGACGAAGCTGTAGAAGCCGTCGGCGTCGCGCCGGAATACGTCGCCGGTCACGTAATAGCCGTCGGCGGTGAAGGGAGCGAGATCGTCGCGCCGATGATACCCCAGCATCAGGCCGGGGCTTTTCAACTCCAGGACGCCTTCGGCGCCGTCACGGCCCTGCTCGTCGATCAGGCGCAGCGCGACGGCGGGATGGGGATAGCCGACCGACTGCGGCGGTGTCGGCAGCCCCTTGGGATGGGGGCCGAACACCACGGGACTGCCTTCGGTCGTGCCATAGGCATTGATGACGCGGGCGTTGGGCAACAGGCGCCGCGTCTGTTCCAACAGGCTGGGGCTGACCGGGGCCGAGCCCATGCGCACGACCCGCACCGAGCCGAGATCGGCTTTGGCCAAGGCATCCCGTTCGCGTAGCATCATGGCGATCATCGGCGGTACGGCGGTCAGCCAGGTGCAGCGATAGCGATCGATGGCGCCGATATAGGCGGTGGCGTTGAATTGCGGCAGCAGAACCGCCGAGGCATGGCTGGCCAGGGTCAGCAGCACCAGGGCCAGGGCGTTCATATGATAGAGAGGGGCGGCGATCAGCACCCGCTCGTCGGCGAGAGGCGTGGCGATCCGCCGGATATCGACGACCCAGCGATGGCTGGCATGGCTGAGAAGCACGCCCTTGGGCCGTCCCGACGAGCCCGAGGTGTAGAGAAGCAGCGCCACGTCGTCCGGCCCCGGCTGAAAGGACACGAAGGGAGCCTCCGCCCGTCCCGCGTCGGCGGGCGGCGTTCCGAGGAGCCGGCTGGGCAAATCCGCCGGGACCTGGGAACGCCGCTCGCCATCGCAAAACACCAGCCGGGCCTCGCTGTCGCGCAAGACGTAATCGACCTGCGCCGCGGGCAGCTTGAAATTGACCGGCACGGCGGTCAGCCCCGCCCGCATGATGCCGAGCAGGGCGATGACGTAATCGACCGAATTGGCGCCGAACAGGGCGATCCGCTCGCCCTGTCGGAAGCCCTCGGCCAGCAGCGCGCGGGCAAAGGCGTCGGCGCGCTCGTCGATATCGCCGAAGCGATACTCCGTCGCCTGTTGGCTCCCATCCAGGCCGATGAATGCGATGTCTTGCGGATCGGCCGTCCGATCGATGACGTCGCCAAGGTTTGCCGAGGGCGCGGTGGCGCTCATGGAACGAACTCCAGCAGGGCTTGAAATTGCGGCAGAGCCACGCTCACGCCGCTTTCCCGCCGGATCAGGGGCAGTCCCAGGTCCGCCGCCCGTCCGGCCAGCCCGGCGAGGTCGTCGCAGTGGAAGCGGATCGCTCCGAAAAAGTCGGCGCGGCGCGGCGCATGGTCGGCGAGCGTGCCGTAACGGCCCGCGAAATCGTCCGGTTTCAGCAGATCGAGAGGAAACCCGCCCGACAGCGGGCGCAACCGCGCAAGGTCGGCTTGAGTCTTCTCCAGTGTTTCCGTGACGATGACGAGGCCGGCGATGTCACGCGTCCCGTTGGGATGGCGGATCCATTCGGGGCGCCAGACCAACTCGGGGGTGTGATGCTGGCAGACATAGACGCGGCCGGCGGCGATCTGGCCCGGCAGCAGGCGGACGGTGGAGAAACGGGCGAGGCGCTCGGCCCCGTCGGCTTCGACGGGGCGCGAGAAATGCTGCACCGGTTGCAGGCCGAAGCCGGCCTCGGACAGGGCGGCATGGGATGCCAGGGCATCCCGGCTGGCGAAAACCAGGCCGTCGATGCCCTGGGGACTGTCCAGGATCTCCTGGCGCAGTTTTCCGCCGTCCGCCGGCAGGCCGATCAGTTCCAGATAGTTTCGTTGGAAAACCGCCAGATGATTGATCGAGCCCAGGGAATGGTGCCCTCGGGGGGTGAGGGTGAAGCCCAGGCCGGCGAACAGCCTTTGCGCGGCGTCGGTTTCGAAGCGGCAATTGATGACCAGATGATCGAGAGGGCTTTCGGTGGGCATGGGACTTAAGCTCCCGCCGGCGGCTTTGGCGCCGGCATGGCATAGACGCCGCGGCCGCTGGCCACCAATTGACCCTCGGCATCGAAGATTTGGGCCTCCGACACCGAGAACTGCCGGCCGAATTTGACGACCTTGCCGACGGCGCGCAGGTCGCCCCGGGCCGCCCGGTGGTAGTCGACGCGCAGATCGATGGTCGGTACCCCCCGCCCGGTGCGCGAGACCAATGCCCAGTCGGCGGTCAGGTCGACCAGGGCGGCCAGGATGCCGCCGTGGATGTAGCCGCCCTCGGGATTGACCACCCAGTCGTCGCGGAATTTCGCCGCCAGGACGATTTCCCCGTCGGCCACCCTTTCCACGGAAAGACCCAGCCAGCGGTGGTAGGGGCCGCGCAACAGCCGGGCCTCGACCTCCTCGGCCGTCGGCAGGGCGGAATTCTGGGGATCGCTCATCGGGGAATCCTTCCGTCTCAGGGGGTGACGACGATCTTGCCGAGCACGGCCCGGTCGCGGATCAGGGCCAGGCCTTCGGCGGCCTGTTCCAGCGGCAGCACCCGGTCGATGACCGGTTCCAGGCGCCCTTCGGCGACCAGCGTCAGGAGGGCTTTCAGATTGTCCTCGTAGAAGCTGTTGGAGCCCTTGATGGTCAGCTCGAAGCTCCAGACATAGCGCAGATCCTCGCGCGGGTCGTGCCCGGCGGTGGCTCCGCAGACCAGCAGGGTGCCGCCGCGCTTCAGGCTTTTGATCGACGGCAGCCAGGTGTCGCCCCCGGTGAAATTGACCACGACGTCGACGCCGCCTTCGTAGGAGCGGCGTTGCGGCTTGCCATAGTGGCCGATCACCCATTTCGAAAAATCGGTGTCGCGGTAGTTGACGGTATGGTCGGCGCCCAGCTCCCGCAGTTTTTGAGCCTTCTCGTCGCTGCCGGCGGCGGCGATCACCTCGGCGCCCAGCAGCTTGGCCAGCAGCAGCGTGGCCGTCCCGACGCCGCCGCTCGCCCCCAGCACGAGGACTTTGTCGCCCGCCTTGACGGTCCCATGGGTGATCAGCATGCGGTGCGCCGTGCCATAGGCCACGGGCAGCGCCGCCGCCTGTTCGAACGTGACGGCGTCGGGCAGCGCGATCAGTTGCTGGGCGTCGACACGGGCGTATTGGGCCATGCCGCCGTCGGTCATCTCGCCCATCAGGCCGACGCCGGGTTTCAGGGGATTGACCAGCACGCGGTCGCCGGGCTTCCAGCCGATGACGCCCTCGCCCACTTCGCTGACGGTGCCGGCGAGATCGAGGCCGATGACCACGGGCAGCGGGACCTTGATGCCGGGCATGCCCTGGACGGTGAAGACGTCGTGGTAATTGAACGAGGAGGCGCCGACGCGCACCACGACATGACCGGCATCGGCGCGCGGCACCAGTTTGTCGGAGACGACGCGCAGGCGGTCGAGAGTGCCGTGAGCGTCGAGGGTCAGGGCTTTCATGGTCTGGGGCTGGTTCAAGGGAGAGTGTCCTTGCTGATGGAAGAGGAGACGGGGGACTATTTGAGGGCGTTGGCCTGGCGGAAGGGGGCGGTGGCGAACAGGGCGTCGTCCAGCGTGCCCTTGACCAGCCCGGATTCGGTGAACACCGCATGCTGCTGGCGCAAGGTGGCGATGTCGGCCTCGGCGAAGGCGACGCGGTTCATGTCGTTCCACAGGCTGACGTAAACACGGGCGTCCTCGGGCGAAAGATTGGCCTTCCTGTGCAGGATTTCCGCCACCTCGTCGCGATGGGCGTCGCCCCAGGCCAGGGTGTCGCGCAATCCGGCGATGACGCGGGCGACCACCTCGGGATGGCTGTCGACCAGCTCGGCACGGACCGCTCCGACGCCGATATAGGGAATGGATTGGGAATGGGTCAGGGTCTTCCATTCCTCGGCGAAGCTGCCGAGGCGGCGGACCTTCAGCTCGTCGGCCAACTGGGCGACCGTCACCGACCGCAAGGCGGCGCCGTCGACCTGCTTTTGCGCCAGGAATTGCGCCAGCCGCGATTCATTGCCGCCGACCAGCGAAAATTCGGTGGGTTTGATCTGGTAGTTGCCGGCCAGGATCGCCCCGGCGATCACCGCCACCGACGAGCCGGCGGGCGACATGCCGATCTTCTTGTTCTTGAATTCGGCGATCGATTGGATGGGCGAATCGGCCGGGACGACGAATTGCACGTCGGCCGGCTGGGTGGCGGCGAAGATGCGGATCGGCACGCCGTTGGCGGCCGTGCTGAACACGCCGGCCAGGGGGGCGCCGAAAGCCAGGTCGATCGATCCGGTGGCGAGCGCCGCCAGAGGGGCGTTGACGTCGGGGAAATGCAGGAATTCCGCCTCGATCCCATGATCGGCCAGAAAGCCTTTCGCCTCCAGCACGGCGCCGAATCCCAGGCTGACGCCGCTGGTCCAATAGCCGATGCGGACCTTGTCGGCGGCCTGGGCGGCGAAGGTGGAGAAAAGGGTGGCGGCCATGGCGGCCGCGACGAAAAATTTGCGCACGACGGTCATCCTCAATTGGTCTGCAGGGACGCGGGGCGGGAGGAAAGGGAGAAGGCCTTCCAGCGGAACAGGCGGCGTTCGAGCGGCTTCAGCACGCCTCCTTCGAGGACCAGCATGAGGCCGACCAGAAGCACCGTCCAGGCGAACACCTGATCGGTCTGCACAAGGTCGGCGGCCTGGCGCAGGCGGTAGCCGATGCCGTTGGAGGCGCCGATGGTCTCGGCCACCAGGGAGACGCGCCAGCCGAAACCGAAGGCCAGACGCGCGCCGGAAAAGAAATAGGGCAGGATGGTCGGGCCGTAGATCTTCAGCAAAATCTGCGGCGGCGACATATGAAAGCTGCGGGCAAGGTCGACATATTGCGCCTCGACCGTCTGCGCGCCCTGCCAGACGTTGGTCAGGATCAGCGGCATGGCGGTCATGAACACCACGAACACCGTCGTCGTGTCGGAAATGCCGAACCAGATGATCGCGAAAATCGCCCAGATGGCCGAGGAGACGGTGTTGAAGAGGGCCAGCATCGGCTCGAAGAAGCGGGCCAGGAGGCGGCTGGCTCCCAGGGCCAGGCCGAGCACCGTGCCGACGACGGTGGCGATGCCGAATCCCAGCAGAACCCGGCGGCAGGTGGTCAGGATATCGAGCGCGAAGGTTTCGCTGTCCCAGAGGGAGACCAGCGCCTGGGCGACCTTCTGCGGTCCGGGCAGGACGAATGACGGCAGGCGTGACGCGCCGATCCACCAAAGCAGAAGGATCACTCCGGCCAGTAAGGCGCGTTGCGCGACGAGTGTGACGAGATGTTTGGGCATGACGGTGCTTTTTATGTCCTGACGCGCAACTGGCGGATCCGCTCGGCGACCTCGGGTTCGGTCGGGATGCGCGGTCGCGGAAGATCCTCCATCTCGAGGGCTTCGACGATGCGTCCGGGATGGGGGGCCAGGCGGATGATGCGATCGGCAAGCACCACGGCCTCTTCCATGTCGTGGGTGACGAAGATCACGGTCATGCCGCTGTCGGCCTGGATGCGCAGGACTTCGTCATGCATCTGCGAGCGGGTCTGCGGGTCGAGCCTGGAAAAGGGTTCGTCCATCAACAATACGGCCGGCTGGACCACCAGGCTGCGGGCCAGGGCGGCCCGGCTGCGCATGCCGCCCGACAGCTCATGCGGCCAAGCGGTGGCGACACCATCCAACCCGACCAGTCGCAAGGCGTCGGCGGTGCGGCGACGGCGTTCACCTCTCGGCACGGCCGAACCCTCCAGGCCGAATGACACATTGTCCCGGACGGTGCGCCAGGGCAGCAGCCGGTCTTCCTGGAACATGTAGGCGACACGGCGCCAGTCGTCGAAGCCGGTCGTCCTGGCGCCGCCGATGGAAATGTGTCCGGCATCGGGGGGCAGCAGGCCCGACAGGATATTGAGCAGCGTGCTTTTGCCGCAGCCGGAGGGGCCGATCAGCGCCACGATCTCGCCGGGCCGGACCTCCAGGTCGATTCCTCCCAAAATCGTCTGTTGGCCGAAATGTTTGGCGATCCCCGACACCGCAAGGGCCGGAGCCATGCCGATGCCGGGCATGCCGAGAACAGCGTGTCCCGGATTGTATGGCGAAGAGCGATAAGACACGGCGAGATTCATGGCTGATCCCTCATTGGCCGAGTGGGGCGAAGCGGGCCGCCTCGGGATGCGTCACGACTGGCCGCATTATTAGCGGGTCTTTTGATGTAAAACATAACCTAAGAACTATATACTATTGTGTAATTAATAATATTACATATTTATAGTGTATATAATGTGACCGGCCTCCGCCATTCCTGAAGCTCGTTCCGGCGTAACGGAACGTCACCGAAATGCCACAACCTGAAATAAATCAGTGCCTGGTATTATAAACTTTTTGGTTTCTGGCCCTTTTCGTTCGTCCAGGATGTCAGGAAACTTCTCATAACTAGATGGGAAGCTTATCCGTTCGATCAACGGATAAAACTTTCGATCCATCATAATGACGGCAGGGTGTTGGGGCTAATCCCACAATATAAATACGGGAAGACGCGTCCATATGGTGGTCGGCAATTTCGGTCACTAGCGACAGTGTAAATATCCATCCATTGCGGATGGACGCTGATCTGCCAATAGAAACACTCGTTACCGCCTTAATCGCCGGACGAAGCGCAGCTCAAGGAATGGTCGAGCAACCAAGATCTGCTTCGCGAGATGGGAAGACCGTCCACGGGCAATCCCGCGACGAGACATGCGGCGTAACAAACTGTTGCAGTTATGTCACAAAATACCACAAAAGCGTTACTGGTATTATGTCTCTCCTGGCCTCTGGTCCTACCAATCCTCGCCAAGATGGCGCAAAACGCAAAATGCGTACCCAAGCCCTTACAGCGTTCGGGGGGATGGCACGCATAACAGGCTTGTGCAAGCAGGCCGGATAAGAAGAGGAATGGGAATGGAGACGAAGATTCCGGAATTCGACCGTCCGCTCGCCGCCGCCGCTTGGGGGGCGCCGGTCGACGGTGCTGGCAGGACTTCTCATTTCCGTTCTGCCCACGATGCCGGTTTTTCGTCCGAATCCTTCCTTTCGGTCGGCCGAATGACTCCCTGTCCGTCGCGGACGGGGATTGGCGATCTATCGCTGTCGAAAAACGGCAACTCTCATTTTCCGACGACCCAGAACAGGGGGTTTTGACATGATCTTCAAAAAATTAGTGATCGGATTGGCCTCGGGCCTGGCGATCACGCTTGGCGCGACCATTGCGCAAGCGGCCGACGACAGTCCCGCTCCGACCGCGCCGCTCTACGCCGCGAAGGGCGACCAGACCTGCTTGAAATGCCATGACGACGAAAAAGTCTCGGTCATCCTGAAGACGCCCCATGGCGTCAAGACCGATGTGCGGACGCCGGCGGCCAACCATGGCTGCGAAAGCTGCCACGGTGCCAGCCCCGAGCATATCGCCAGCAAGGGCAAGGACAAGGCGCCGACCGCCGTGCGCTTCTCCGGCCCGAACGCTTCGCCGGTGGCCGAGCGCAACGCCGTCTGCCTGACCTGCCACGAAAACGGCAATCGCATGAATTGGCAGGGCAGCCAGCATGCCGCCAACGACGTGGCCTGCTCAAGCTGCCATACCGTGCATGCGAAGAAGGACCCGATCCTGGTCAAGACCACGCAGCCGGACAAGTGCTTCACCTGTCACAGCCAGCAGCGCGCCGAAAGCTTCCAGCGGTCCCACCATCCGGTGCGGGAAGGCAAGGTTTCCTGCGCCGATTGCCACAATGTCCATGGTTCGCCCGGTCCGAAGCTGGTCAAGGAATTCACCATCAACGAGACCTGCTACAACTGCCATGCCGAGAAGCGCGGCCCGATGCTGTTCGAGCATGAGCCCGTCCGCGAGAACTGCGACAACTGCCACACCCCGCACGGCTCGTCCCAGGCTGCCATGCTGACCGAACGCCAGCCCTATCTGTGCTCCGGTTGCCATAGCGATTCCACCAGCGCGAGCAGCGGCTCCTTCTTCGGTGGTCACGGCTCTCTGCCGGGTGGCACGGCTGGTGTTAGCAACATCATGAACAATCGGAGCTGCCTCAACTGCCATTCGCAGATCCATGGCTCCAACAGTTCGCGTGGCGAAGGCTTCCTCCGCTAATGCAGGCATCGGATCAACGAGGTGAAATTATGAGAAAACAAATCAGCCTTCGCGCCGTGGCGCTGGCAGGTGTCTGCCTGATGCCTCTGGCCGCGGCCGCGCAGACCTTCGATTTGGCTGGAACCTCCGCGGGTTCCAGCGATCAGCCGAAGGAGTACAACAACGAAATCGATATCGGCGCCCGCTACCAGAGCGGTACCTCGCCGTTGTTCGGTCGCTATAACGGCCACGACTCCAAGGGATTCAGCTCTCTCGGGGGTATCCATCTCGAGGGGAACCTGGATGTCGGGTCACCCCAACCCCTGGCTTACGAATTGACCGGGACCAACTTGGATTTTGGCACCAGTCATCGCGGGCCCAACAATGCTCTTGCCCCGGAATCGGAGATAAATGCTTCCGTCGGCCAGCAGGGCACCTGGAAGGCGAGCGCTTATTACGACGCCATCACCTACACCGGCCAGACCTTCTACACCCCTTATCCGCAGAGCGGGGCGGTGGCGCCGGGAGTGGTGACCAACACCGCCTTTTCTACCAATGTCGCGACCTTGGCGACGCAGTCCTCGCGGCTCCGTAACTCGCTCGTCCAGGAAACGGCGGGAACCAGGCGCGACATCGGCGGCGTCGATGGCAAATACATCTTCGGCGACTGGCTCGTGACCAGCGGCTACCGTCACGAACACAAAGAGGGCACGGTCCTGCAGACCGTCCGCTCCAGTCTGGGCGGAACGGCCTTCGGCGAGCCGGTCGATTACGATACCGACCATTACAGCGTACAGGGGCAGTTCGCCACCCGGAAGCTGCAGGCGCAGCTCGGCTACGACTATTCCAAGTTCTCCGACAACAACAGCTATTTCCTGGCCCCTTATATCGGTGCCTCGGGGAACTTCGTTTCGCAGTACTCACTGCCGCCCAGCAACGATGCCCACTACGTGACCGGTCGTCTTGGCTATAACCTGACGCCGACGACCCGCCTGAACACGAACTTCCGTTATGGCATCGAGATGTCGGAAGCCTCGCCGGGAACCGGTACCGGCAACAACGGCGCCATCACCGACTCCACCGCCCTGGCTCAGTATCTGAGCAATCCGACGGTTCCTCTGATGGCCAGAACCTACGACGCCAACACGTCGGTGGTTTCCCGTCCCATCACCGCGCTCGATCTGAAGGCCTCCTACGCCATCAGCGGGCGCGAGACGTCCAACAGCCCGACACAGTTCTACGGCTATAACTTGGGCGACAGCGCGACCGCTTCGACCCGTTATACCATCGTGGGTCAAAGCTGGACGAAACAGAAGATTGGTTTCGAGGCCGGCTATCGTATTCTGCCCAGCACCAAGCTGACTCTGGGTTATACCTTCGATTTGGTCGACCGCGACGCGGGCGATGCCAACTACAACAATACCGGGACCCACCAGATCGGCTATTGGGTTGGCCACAGCGACGAGAACACCTTGTCGGCGAAGCTCTCGAACAGCTCGATTCCCAATGTCAACACGTCGCTTACCTATGAGCATGGCGTGCGTTCGGGTCGGTTCGAATTCCTGAGCGCCAGCAGCGCCGATGCGGGGGCGTTCTATCAGGCTCCCCGGACGGCGGACCGGATCAAGGGCCGGGCGGACTATGCTCCGAACGAGCAGTGGACGGCCGGTCTTAACGGCAAATTCGAGACCAACCGCTACCATTATCAGGCCGACGTCAATGCGACCCAGCGGGACGCCAACGCCACCATCGGCCCGGACCTGACCTTCAGCCCGGTCAAGGCCGTGACCACCCATCTGTTCTATAACTATGAGCAGATCTACTATGTGAACAGGGGCAACAACGTCAACGTTCCCGATGGCTATAGTTCCGCCACCACCGATTCGATTCACACCGTCGGCTTGGGTGGGGATTGGCATGTTACCGACCGGTTGAAGGTCGGTGTCGATTACACCTTCAGCTATGGTGACGTCGGCTACAACATGTACAGCGGCATCTACTCCGGTGCGACGACCAATTCCTGGTATCAGGGTAACGTGAGCCTGCCTAGCGTCAGTTCATCGATGCATAGCGTGAAGTTGCAGGGCGAATACCAGTTGCTCGACAACATCACCCTGGTCGCCGCATATGGATTCGAACTCTATAAGGACAATGATTGGTCCTATAACTGGAATCCCGTGCTTTTGAACAACGCGGGAACCTCAATCAGCACCCTCAGTTCGGGTGAGTCTGCCAATAGCTATCGTGTCCACAGCCTGTACACCGCTGTGCGGTTCAAGTTCTAAAAGCCGAAGTCCATCCGGAATCTCCCGCGGGAGGTTCCGGATGTCACCTTCTTTCGAGGCCGGATGCTTAAACATGCTCCGGCCTTTTTTTATTGGGGAATGGCCAGATCGCTGACGAAGATGCCAAATCGCATGCGCCGGTGGCGATAGACGTTCGCCGGCGGCAGGGCCGCCTTTGCCAACAGTTCGTTGATTTCCGCCATGGAATGGTAGCGGGGCGCGTAGCCGGTCCGCCGGCCGTAGGAAAGCTGAACATAGGTTCGGTGGATCATCTGCTCGACGGATCGGGGCCGCCGTTCGGCCACGGCGTGGAAATAGCTGCCCTGCCGGCCGAGCTTGAAGACGTGGACGATGTCGTCCGGCGACAGCCAGTCGAACAGGCCGAGCGAGAAGACCAGGGCGTCTCCCTGCGGGCCGATTTTGCTGACGTCGGCCACGTCGAAAGCCATCCGCCCGATCTGGGGCTGGCCGGACAGGCGGGCCCTGGCCCGGTCGATCGCCGCGTCCGAAATATCGAATCCCTGGTAGCTGGCGGCGCCCGCCGCCATCAGGCGCGCCGCCAACAGGCCCGATCCGCAGCCGAGTTCGACGACCCGGCGGCCGGCCAGATGGGGGCCGAGCAGCGTGACGGCGGTTTCCAGTCGGAACCGCAGCGATGTCGAAATGCCGCCGGCGATGCGTTCCACCAGACTGGGGGCGGCGTCGGCATAGCGGCTGTCCTCCCAGCCGAGGATTTTCGCATTCCAGAAACTTCTGGGGTCGATGGGCGCGCGCGCGGTCATCGGGAGATCTCGGAGGTCAGCCGGTCCCGCTTGCGCTGAAGGAATCGGCTGAAGCCCTGGCGGCGATGGAACACATAGGCGTTCATCACCAGGAAATTCATCAGGAAGCAGCAGATATCGGTGGCGAGCTTGCCGGGATAGGGGCCAATCCCCAGTCCATCGACCAGCAGGCTGAACAGGCCGACCGCCAGGGCGTAGGAACCGGCATAAAGGACGAGGAATCGCCGGCCCTCCCGGGTGACCGCCGTCCGGCGTTTCGTGCTCCAGGTCCAATGGCGGTTGACCAGGAACGAGACCAGGCCGCCGATCACCCGGGCCGTCATCAGGGCCGGCAGATGGGCGAGCCCCACCAGCGAGACCAGGGCCGAGAACACCAGCCAGTCGCTTCCCGCCGACATCAGGGCGACCCAACTGTAGCGCAGAAACTTGCCGAGCACCGTCATCGCCGCCTCGCGGCCAGCTCGAGGATGAGCGCCGCCGCTTCCGCCGCGCCGTCGCGGACCGGCGGCAGGGCGCGATAGGCGGCCCGGAAATCCTCGATGCGCCCCAGTGCCGTCTCCATCGCCTCTTCCAGGCGGTCCTCCGAGCCGATCGTGCCGACGCCCAGATGGCCGATGGTCCGGCCGTTGATCCATTGCTCGGCATGGCGCGGCACCGGCACCACCACCATCGGTTTGCCCAGCACCAGGGCCTCGCTCACCGCGCTGAAGCCGCCGTTGACCACCAGGAGGTCGGCCTGGCGGATCAGGGACAAAGAATCGCGCAGCTTGCCGTGATAGGTGACCCCGGCATCCCGCTCCGGCTTGTTTCCCAGGCCGGCGCCGTCCGGCGCCGGCCGGCCGATGATGTCGATTGCCAGCCCCTCGTGCCGCCGGCTCAGGGAGACGGGGCTGCCGAACACCGATCCCGAAAGCATGATCGCCACCCGCGAGGGGGGGCCGTCCCGCCGTTCGGCCCGGCATTGGCGGCGAACGATGGGGCCGACCGCCCGCAGCCGGTCGCCTTCCGCGGCGTCGGCGGGATCGAGCCGGGGGCTGATGACCAGATCCACGCCAAACCGATGATGCAGATAGTCAGCCAATTCGATGCACAGGAACTGCGGCAGCACTCCGGGAGGCCAGTCCCGGAAGCGCGCCATTCCCCGCACCACCATGTCGGCGTTGTTGAGGGCCGCCAGCGGAACTCCGGCCCGGCGGACCGGACCCAGGGCATAGACCGAATCGGTCACCACGGCTTGCGGCCTGAACCTGGCGAGCACCTCGGACAGCGTCGTCCCGGTTTCCCGCAGGGTGGCCCGCATCCGCCCGATCTGCGCCAGAGTCCGCGCGATGCTGATCCGTCCCCCGGACGATCCGTAGCGAAGCGAGCCGATGGGCGTGATCCGCGCCACGGCGGGATCGTTTTCGAAGAACCACAGGCCATTGTCCGAGCTCACCACCTCGACTTCGGCGCCGGCGTCCGTCAGACGCTCGATCACCGCCTGGCAACGGGTCGAATTGCCCAGTCCCAATCCGTTGACCAGGAACAGAATGCGCCGGCTCATCGGGCCTCCAGGGCGCAGACGACCGCCATGGGGCGGACGAAGCGGTCGTTGCGCGATCGCAATCCCGCGTCGGAGATCAGGGTATCGATGCGCCGCCGATCGAACAGGGTGATGTCGAGCCCGTGGCTGCGGTGGAAAGCCTGATAGAGACGCCCGGCGGCGTTGTCCGGCGGCAACAGGGCGACGATGCGGCCGTCCTCGGCGAGATGCCGGCGGGCGTTGCAAAGGACGGCCTGGGGGTGGGCCACGAATTCCAGCACGCCGGCCAGAATGATCCGCTCGAACCGCAGGCCGAGTTCCACCGTGGCGGCATCGCCCTGTCGGGGGACGATACGGGGATCGGTGATTTGTTTCAGCATGCGTTCGGAGGCATCGACGGCGACCACCGGCCGGGCTCCCAACCGGGCGAGACGTTCGGCGTAAAAACCGGCGCCGCATCCCAGGTCGAGGGCCGAAAGCCCGGCCACCTCGCCGCACAGGGCGAAAACGGCGGACGCCTCGCGGCGGCGTTCCCAGGCCCAGAGGCCTCGGCCGGCGGCCTGGCGGTAGACGTCGGCACGAGCGTCGAAATAGCGCCTGACGCTGTTCTCTCCGGGACGGGGCGGTGGCGGGGCCGGGTCCGTCATCCACCGGTCCTTTCGGCGGCGGGCGGCGCGGGACAGCCGGCGGGCGGGGCGGCCATGTCGGGTCCGGGGACCGCCGCCGCCATGCCGGGCAGGGAAATATGCCCCAGCGGGATCTGCAGGAATTGCGGGCTCTTGCCGTCGCGGCCGGTCAACCACAGGCGATAGTCGCCGTCGGGCAGGGTAAAAGGCGCCGATCGCCAGGGGGCGAGGCTGCCATGCTGCGGCGAACCCACGGTCAGTCGCGCGACGGGAACGACCCGGACGGCTCCCCCGTCGCCGACCAGACACAGCACCGGGTTGACGATGGTGGCGAAATGCAAGCCGGTGTAGCCGCGCAGCAGGCGTCCGTGCAGAACCGTGAGATAGCGGCCCTCCTCGCGACGCAGTTCCAATCCGATGGGAAAGCGTTGTCCCGGCAGGCTGGCGGCGAATTGCGCGGCTTCGGCGGTGCTGGTGGCGGCCGGGGCGGTCCCCGGGGCCAGATAAGTCTCTTCGAAGCGGGTGGGAATATAGGCGTTGGGAAAACTCTTCAGGCAGTTTCCGTCGGCCGTCGTGTAGGGGAAATAAGCGAAATGGGCGCTTTCCGCGGCCATGGGCGACAGGGCGGGGGCCAATCCGGAGAAGGCCGGAGCCTTGAGCAAATCCACCGGAACGCCGTCGGCGAGATATTGTTTCGGTACGATGGCCAGACATTCCGTCCGGTCATTGGCGAGGGTTTGCGCCCGTGTCGTCCGATAGACGAAGTCCATCTGGCCCGAAATGCCTTCCTGAACCATCTGCCAGCTCCGGCCGGCCGGCCGCCAGAACAACGCGGCGTGGGCGTCGAACGCCTCGTGGCCGGCATAGAAGGAGGTCTTCGCCGTGGCGGCGATTTCCGTCTGCGCGGCCAGCGAGTTCAGGCCGAAGGGGGCGTCCCGCAGCGTCGCCTCGCCCAGCGAGACGGGCCGTGCCGCCAAGGCGATGAAAAGAACCGCGCCGGCGGCGAAGGCCGGTTTCGGGGGAAGCCGGGTTTCCAGACGGCGCAGACCGGCATCGGCGGCGATGCCGGTCATGATCGCGACCGCCGGCCACACGGCCACCATGTGCCGCGCGTTGACGGTGGATCCCAGGGCGACCGCGAGATAAACGGCCAGGATGAGGGTGAGGGGGCCGAAGAGAGTGCGCGGCTCGATTCTGTCCGCCGGCGGGGTCCCGGCGGGGCGCCGGCGAAACGTCCGGACCGCGAAGGCCATGACCAGCAGCATCGCCAGCAGATCGCCCAGCATCGGCAGGATTGCGGGACCCAAAAACCGCCCGCTGACCACGGCGTCGGTGATTTGCGGGGTTCCCCCAAGCATGCCGTAGACGAGTTGCGCCTTTTCCAGCGGATGGAATTCCCACAGCATGTAATTGTCGACGGCCTCCCCCGGCATTGGAGCGGCGGAGGCGAGAAGATGACGACCGCCGGCCAGCAGCGCCGGCAGATAGGGTACTGCCCATCCCAGGAGGAGAGCCAGGGTATGGCGTTTTCCCCATCCGGGACGACGGAGCAGGGCGGCGACGGTCAAGGCGATGGCAAGCTGAAAGATCTGGAGGTGGATCTGCAGGCCGAGGGCGATTGCCGCCGAGGCGAGGCCCAGGGCGAGGGCGCTGCCGTTTCTGAGATAGCGGAGCCCGAAAATCGTCGCGGCCGTGGCAAAGAAAAGCAGATAGCCGGGGTTCCAGATTTTCAGCACCAGGTCGAGCATGGGGGCTCCGGCCAGGGCAGCGGCGGCGATGATGCCGGCTCTCGGCGATATCTCCCGGGCCACGGCGAAACCCACCAGCAGGACCGAGGCGGCGAACAACGCCAGCAGGCCGACATGAGCGGCAAGCGCGTTTGGCGCGATGGCGAGGATCCCGCCCAGCAGCAGATAGAAGGCGCCACCGGGGGGACGCAGGCCGCCGTTGATCTCGGGTCCCGTCACCGGCCACGCCGAGGCGGCGGTCAGGGCGCGCCACAGATCCCGGTCGCCCCAGACGGTGAGGTCCGTGTGTCCCACCGTCCAGAATGCCGCGCCGATCCGGAAAACCACCGCGCCGGCGAGCAGAAAGACGAAAAAACGACTGTAGGACGGCTTCTCCACGCCCCCGGACATCAATGGCATCCTCTATTAATGCGTCGTTTGCTTGATCGTCATTGCTTCGCTCGCGCTCGCAATGACGCGGTTATTTGTCAATAAGTACTAGGGCATGTGGACTTTTGGCAATCGGCCAGATTCTCTTCGTCCTCTTGATCGTTCCGGTGCGCTCCGGCTTTTGATGAACCACCAAGGCACCAAGGCACCAAGGCGCCTTTCGGATCGGTCGGCGGCGGCCAATCCGCGCCGCAGGCATTCGGCCGACAGCCGATGACGGGACGGGAAAAAGCCTGTAGCACACTCCGCCACCTTGGTGTCTTGGTGCCTTGGTGGTTCAAAATATCCGGAGGTTCCTTTCATGCCATTGGGGACCCAGAGGCAACGGATTAAGGCGCCCATCAAAGGGGGCATGACCGTCATGAATTAAATGTTTTGCAGCAACGTTTCGAAGGATTGGACGTAATAGCCGACCGCCTCGCCGGTCAGGCCGGCTTCCACCGGGATGCAGAGTTCGACGACGGTGTCTTTGTCGGTGAGGTAGACCTTCGGCAGGACTCCCCGGGAATTCAGGGCATTGACGCGATCGGCCGGCATCCTGCCGGTCAGAACGGCGTTCAGCACGGCGATCCGGTAATGATCCTCGCCGGTGGGGGCGAAAAACAGCGTCATCGCATCCACGCCCAGCTTCATGAAGCGGATGGCCGGCTTGCCGTCCTCGGAACGCAGGACCTGGACGACGAAACCGGCTTTTTCGAGAAGGCGGGCCATCCGGTTGACGCTGAGCGCGTGGACGACCTCATGGGAGGGGGGAGCGGGGACTTTCCTGGTCGACATGGTTTTTTGCCTTGATACGCGGGTAGGGGGCGGCGGGGCCTCGGCTGGGATGGCCGTCAGTGGTCGCCGCCGTGCAGGATCTGCTCGGCCAGGCCGGTCTCATAGGTCTGGCCGTCGCGCGTCAGGCGGAGCGCGTAAGGAAAAGATCCCTTGATCATCCCCTTGCGCTCCAGGGCGACCCAGACGGCCTGATTGTGCAGCCCCGTCGCGTCACTGGCGGCGACGACGCGGGCGCCGATATGGAAATGATCGCCATGGGGATGGGGAATCTGCGACAGCAGCAGCTCGTCGCTGTCGGGAACCGGCGTGGCCAGTTCGGGGTGACGGGCGAGTTCCTGTAAAAGGGTCAGGGTCTTGAGCTGCAGGGAATTCAACTTCAAAGGATTCTTCTTGGGCGGCATGGCCGATCTCCAACGTCGAAATTCTGACTTTCCTACAGGAGCCGGCGCCCGAGCGCCAGAACAGGATTGCACTTCTTCCGCCGCCCGTCGCGGCGGGCGGGACCGGCCCGAGCGAAGGTAGCGCCGGTTTCCTCTGGTTCAAAACCATGAGTTGGTGCACATTATCCTCGATAACCGTCGTCAGGACTGAATACCGCAAGGGGGGGCCTTGCATTCGGTCGGTGCCCAGCACCATCTGCGGCAAAAAGAAAGTGCGACTGGTTCGCATCAATGCGGAGACGTTCAAATGACGAGCTTGTTCCCGAAAGTGGGGTGGGTCGCTCTGTCGGTTGTGGGGGCCATCGCTCTTGGCGTGGTCGCTCTCAGCCGTGGGGAAACCATCAATGCCCTTTGGTTGGTGATCGCGGCGGTGAGCACCTATCTGGTCGCCTACCGCGTCTATGGATTGTTCATTGCCGAGAAAGTGATTCAGTCGGATCCGACCCGGCAGACGCCGGCGGTGCGTTACAATGACGGTCTGGATTATGTTCCCACCAACAAATATGTCCTGTTCGGTCATCATTTCGCGGCCATCGCCGGCGCCGGGCCGCTGGTCGGCCCCGTGCTTGCCGCGCAGATGGGCTATCTTCCCGGAACGATGTGGATCATCGCGGGCGTCGTCTTCGCCGGCGCCGTCCAGGACTTCCTGGTCCTGATGATCTCGACCCGTCGCGACGGCCGGTCCCTGGGCGACATCATCCGCACCGAAATGGGCGCCGTGGCCGGTGGCATCGCCCTGGTCGGCGTTCTGCTGATCATGATCATCATCGTGGCCATTCTGGCCCTCGTGGTGGTCAAGGCGCTGGCCGGCAGTCCGTGGGGAACCTTTACCGTCTTCGCCACCATCCCGACGGCCGTCATCATGGGGATCTACTGCCGTTTCATCCGTCCGGGCCGCGTCGGAGAGATGTCGCTGATCGGTCTCGTGCTGCTGGTCGCGGCGCTGATCTATGGGCGGACGGTGTCCGAAAGCGCCACCCTGGCGCCGCTGTTCACCTACAAGGGCGAATCCCTGGCGATCATGATCATGGTCTACGGCTTCATCGCCTCCGTCCTGCCCGTCTGGCTGCTGCTGGCTCCGCGCGACTATCTGACCACCTTCCTGAAGATCGGCACGATTTGCGCGCTGGCCATCGGCATCGTGCTGGTGATGCCCGATCTCAGAATGCCGGCGGTCACCAAGTTCGTCGATGGCACGGGGCCGGTCTTCTCGGGCAATCTCTTCCCCTTCCTTTTCATCACCATCGCCTGCGGCGCGGTGTCGGGCTTCCATTCCCTGATCTCTTCGGGGACGACGCCGAAGATGCTGGAAAACGAGAGCCAGGGGGCCTTCATCGGTTATGGCGGCATGCTGATGGAAAGCTTCGTCGCCATCATGGCGCTGATCGCCGCCACCGTTCTCGATCCGGGTGTCTATTTCGCCATGAACAGCCCGGCCGCCCTGATCGGCGTCGATCCGGCGCACGCGGCCGAGGTGATTTCGAGCTGGGGGTTCGCCGTGACCCCCGAGACGCTGATCCAGGTGGCCCACGACGTCGGCGAAAAGAGCATTTTGTCGCGCGCCGGCGGCGCTCCGACATTGGCCGTCGGCATGGCCCATATCTTCTCGAATCTGATCGGCGGCCAGGCCTTGATGGGCTTCTGGTATCACTTTGCCATCCTGTTCGAGGCGCTGTTCATCCTGACCACCGTCGATGCCGGAACGCGCGTCGCCCGGTTCATGATTCAGGATATGATCGGGGCGGTGGTTCCCAGCTTCAAGGCGACGAAAAGCTGGGCCAACAACCTGATCGGCTCGGCTCTCGCCGTTGGCGCATGGGGGTATTTCCTCTATGTCGGCGTGGTCGATCCGCTGGGCGGTATCAACACCCTGTGGCCGCTGTTCGGCATCTCGAACCAGATGCTGGCGGGTATCGCCCTGATCATGTGCACGGTCGTGCTGTTCAAGATGAAGCGCGAGAGATACGCCTGGGTCCCGATGCTTCCCGCCGCCTGGCTGCTGATCTGCACCCTGACAGCCGGTTTGCAGAAGGTCTTCAGCCCGATCCCGGCCATTGGTTTCTGGGCGCATGGCCAGAAATTCGCCGATGCCATGAACAAGGGGCAGATCCTCGCTCCCGCCAAGACCATGGACCAGATGTCGCAGATCGTCGTCAACGACTATGTGGATGCCACTCTGGCCGCGGCATTCGTCTTCCTGGTGCTGGCGATGCTGTTCTACGGCGTGCTGGCCATCCGCAAGGCGCTGTCCACGTCCAAGGTGACCGCCGTCGAAATTGGAGGAAAAGTGGGGCATGCGTGAGCAGATCAAACTTTTCTGCTGCCGCCTGAAGCAGACCGGTCAACTGATGATCGGCGTGCCCGACTACGATGTTTACGTCGAGCATCGCAAGATCACGCATCCGGGGGAACCGATCATGAGCTATGAGGAGTTCTTCCGGGAGCGCCAGGAAAACCGGTACTCGCTGAGGGTGGGCCGCTGCTGCTGAGGGGAGTCCCCCCTCAGCGGAGGGGGGGCTCGCCGCCGGCTCGCTTGGTGATCTGGATGCCGAATTTCTTGATGCGGTGCCACAGGCTGCGCTCGTTGATACCCAGAAGGGCCGCCGCATTGACCTGGATGCCTTCGGCCCTGTTCACGGCGGCGATGATCAATTCCTGTTCGATGCGGGCCAATTCGCCGTCGAGATCGATCGGAAAGGCGGGAGTTCCGTTGGCGACCGGGCGCGGCGCCGACAGATAGCGCGGCAGGTCCCCCTCGCCGATCTGCTCGCTCTTGCAGACGATCACCGCCCGTTCGATGCAGTTTTGCAGTTCGCGGATGTTTCCCGGCCAGCCATATCCGCTCATCGCCGCCAGCGCGGCGGGAGAAAACCCCTCGATCCGCTTGCCCATGTCGCTGTTGAAACCCTCCAGGAAGAAATGGGCCAGGGAGGGGATGTCCTCGACCCGCTCGCGCAAGGGGGGCAGCGTGATCGGAAAGACGTTGAGGCGGTAGAACAGATCCTCCCGGAAGTTTCCGAGTTGAACCTCCTGTCGCAGGTCCTTGTTGCTGGCCGCGACGATTCGCACATCCACGGCGCGCGTCCGCACGCTGCCCACCGGCTCGAAGGCGCGTTCCTGCAGGACCCGGAGAATTTTGGCCTGGATGGAGGTCGGCATGTCGCCGATCTCGTCGAGGAAAAGGGTGCCGCGATCCGCCTGCTCGAAACGTCCCGGACGGTTGACGACGGCTCCCGTGAAGGCGCCCTTGACGTGGCCGAACAGTTCGCTTTCCAGAAGGGTTTCGGGAATGGCCGCGCAATTGATGGCGACGAAGGGGTGGTCCCGTCGCGGGCTGTTATAGTGGATGGCGCGCGCCACCATCTCCTTGCCGGTGCCGCTTTCCCCGGAAATCAGCACATTGGCCCGGCTCTCGCATACTTCGGTGATGCTCTCGATCACCTTGCGGAAGGCGGGGCTGGCGCCCACCAGATTGTCGAAGCGGTAACGGCCGACCAGTTCCTTGCGCAGCCGCTCGTTGTCGGCCAGGGCATTCGACAGGAGCAGGGCGTTCTTCAGAACCGTTTCGAGGTCGTCGATTTCGAAGGGTTTGCCGATATAGTCGAAGGCCCCCTCCTTGATGACCTCGACCGCATCCTTGACCGAACTGTAGGCGGTCATCACCACCACCGGCAGTCCGGGGCGGCGTTTCTTGCTTTCGCGCAAGAGATCGCGGCCGCTCAAACCCGGCATGCGCAGATCGGTGAGCAGAAGATCCACCGGCTCGCTTTCGAGGAGCCGCAAGGCGGCCTCGCCGCTGTCGGCGGACAGCACGCGGTAACCAAGCCGTTCGATCGCCACGGTCAGGACGTCGGCCAGACGGGCCTCGTCGTCGACGAGAAGAACCGTGTGCGATATTTCTCTCATGCCATCGTTATCGGTGGGCAAAGGCGTCAATCCGGTTTGCTGATCGGCAGGATAAGCGTGAAGGTGGCGCCCGCGCCAGGGCTGCTTTGGCATTCGACCCGCCCGCCATGACTTTCCATCACGGCGAAGACCTTGGCCAGGCCCAGTCCGCTTCCCCTGGGCTTGGTGGTGAAGAAGGGGTCGAAGATCTTGTCGATGATGTCCTTTCCGATGCCCGGTCCGGTATCGGTGAAGGACGTGGCCAGACAGTCGTCGCGCCGTTCCAGGAGAATGGTCAGCCGCCCTCCCTTGTCCATGGCGTCGATGGCGTTCAGGACGAGATTGAGGAAGGCCTGGAACAGATGATTCTCGTCGGCGTCGATCATGGTGTCGCCGCTTTCGTCGACGACGCCGAGCGCGATGTCGTGACGCGACAGCTCGGGTTCGCAGAAGGTGGCGACCCGCTCCACCACCGAAGCGCAGGACATGCGGTGGCGCAATGGTTCGCGGGGACGCGCGAAGGACAGGAATTCCTCGATCAGGCCGTCGATGCGGCGCACCTCCTCGATGACATAGCCGATCAGCTTGGTGTCGGAGGCCGACAGGTGCCCCGCCTTGCGGACCAGTTCGGCCGAGGTTTTGATGGTACCCAGGGGGTTGCGCACCTCATGGGCGATGCCGACGGCGACCTTGCCCAGCGCGCTCAGCCGGTCGCGCCGGCGCAAATCCACCTCTAGGCTTTGCAGATACCCCAGTCGCTCGGCCATATGATTGAAGACCTGGGCCAGTTCGGCGACCTCGTCCTCGCCGCTGGCGTCGACCCGATGGTCGAAGTCTCCGGCGGTGATCGATTTGACGCCTGCCGCCAGGGCCCGCAAGGGCCGCGACAGCCGTCGGGAGACGAACAGGCCGGCGATGGCGGTGAGGCCCAGCCCGGCGGCGAAGACCGTGATCAGGATATTGATCGGCAGATCCCAGATGCTGGGCAGCTCCGTGGACTTCAGTCCGGCGGACATGACGCCGATCATCTCCCCCCGGCCGTTGCGCACCGGCAGATAGAGAGCCCTGTAGCCTCCGTCCTCGGCCTGCGGATCGTAGACGCTTTCCGCCCCTTCCTCGAGCTCGGACGTTACTTCCGCCGGCAGGGGGGTGCCGCTGGCGGCATCGGTGCGCGACGAATAGATCATCTGAAAGCCCGACGGGCGCCGATAGTAAAAACGCAGGTCCAGCGTACTGATCAGCTGCAGGTTTTCGATGAAATTCTCATCGAGCCAGGTCCCGACCAAAATCTCGTAACTGCCGCCGCCGGCCTCGTAAACGAAGGAGCCACCCGTCATGATCTGATTGGAATCCGGCAGTTGCAACGCGTAAAGGGTGTTGCGGACTTCAGGCGACAGGGGCTCGATATGCTGGATCGGGTAGTTGGAATATAGGATGCGATGGTCCCGGTCGGAAACCACCACCACGCTGTATCCCAAGGTCTGGGCCAGATGCAGAAATGCCCCGTCGGCCTTGACCACCGGGTCGGGTTGACCGCGCTTCTGTTCGTAGAGAAAGCGGGCCAGTCCCGCCGCTTCGGACTGCGACTGCTTGAAGCTGTTCAGAAACAGCGCCGACGTTTCGTGCAGAAACGATTGGACGTCGTTGTTGACCACGTGGGTGATCAGGCGCACCGACAGATCGGCGGCGATGGACGTGGGCACCAGGCTGATCAGCAGGGAGGCGATGATCAGCTTGCCCTGAATGGAGGCCAGCCATCGCCGCAGTCTGCCGGATTCTTTCGTCATCGGAAGCTCTTGCCGCCCATCCCGCCGGGGTTCGGGGCCCAAGGTCCGGCCCCTTTTATCAACTCGCCGTCACATGGTCCCGGACCAGCGCCTGCGGGTCGGTCCTGGCCGCAAAGAAGGACGCCAAGGCCCGTCCGACCTCTTTTCTCTGCTTGTCGACGGTAACCATATGATAGCTGTCGTCAAGCAGCAGTAATTCGCGAGTGCCCCCAAGATGACTTTCGATGTAGCGGGCGTTCCAGATACTGCAGACGTCGTCATTGCTGGCATGGATGATCATGGCCGGGGTATCGATGGCGGGCATTTCTCGTTTGACCAGTTCGACCAGCGACAGCAACTGCCGCAGGGAATGCCCGGTCATGCCGAGATTGCCGGCTTCCGCCGAATTGCCCGACGTCATGTTGGCGACCACCCGCTGGCGCAGGCGGTCGTCCTTGATGCCGTAGGGATAGTTTTCGACGAAACGATAGCGCAGGCCGAGCGGCGTATGCAGGAACAGCGGCAGCAGGAAGGATAGCCGGGGAATGGCCCAGCCGTCGTAGCGCAAGGTGGTGGACAGTAAGCCCAACCCCTTGATTTCGCCCGGATGGTTGGCCGCCAGATGCATGGACAGCAGGGATCCCATCGAGAGGCCGGCGACGAAGACGATATCGTGTTTTTTGCGGACCTCGGCATAGGCCTGTTCGACACTGGCGTACCAGTCCGGCCAGTGGGTCCGCACAAGATCCTCTTCGGTGCCGCAATGCCCCGCCAGTTGGCAGCCGTACACCGTGAACCCCGCCTCGGCCAGCGTCTTGCCGAGGAAACGCATTTCCGTCGGCGTGCCGGTCAGGCCATGGATCAGGAGAACGGCCGCCTTTCCTCCCGCATGGAAGAAGGTGGCGTTGGGCAAGGCGGGTGGCGCCTGGTCGGGACCGACCTGTCCAGGTCCCGACCAGGGTTTGGCTCCGAAATAGCGAAGCTTGAATCGCTGCCACGCCGTGTGCCTATCGAACAGGCTTTTTTGCCCGCTTTTCATGACAAGCGCCTCTTTCACCCGCGGGTGGCGCGGGTGAATAATTGATCCAGCAGATTGAACGCCAGGTCCATCTCCTCGTAGCTGATGGTCAGCGACGGGGCCAGGGTGATGACGTTCTTCCAATAGCCGCCGATATCGAGAACCAGGCCCACCTTCTTGCCGTTGGCGTCGAGATCGCCGGCCATGGCGATGTCGACGATCTTGTCGGTCATCGCCTTGTCCGGGGTGAAACGATCCTCGGCGGTGATCTCGATCCTAAGCGCCATGCCGAGTCCGTCGACGTCGCCGACGATCTTGTGACGCTTCTTCAGATCCTTGATCCCTTCCAGGAAATAGGCGCCCTTCTCGCGGGTCATCGTCTCATAGTCGTCCTCTTCCATCATCTTGACGGCTTCGAGCGCCACGGCCGTGCCGAGCGGATTGGACGAGAAGGTCGAGTGGGTCGAGCCCGGCGGGAAGATCTGCGGGTTGATCAGCTCTTCGCGGGCCCACAGGCCGGCGATGGGGTTGAGACCGTTGGTCACCGCCTTGCCGAAGACGATGATGTCCGGCTTGACGTTGAAATTTTCCAGCGCCCAGAACTTGCCGGCGCGATAGAAGCCCATCTGGATCTCGTCGTCGACCAGCAGGATCTTGCGGGCCTCCAGAACCTGCTTCAGCTTTTCGAAATAGCCGGGCGGCGGAATGACGTAACCGCCGGTCCCCTGGATGGCCTCGACATAGAAAGCGGCATATTCGGAGCTGCCGTCCTTGGGATCCCAGACGCCATAATATTCGGTGTCGAACAGGCGGGCGAACTGGTCGACGCAGTGAAGGCCGCAGTCCTCGCGCTTCTTTCCGTAGGGGCAGCGATAGCAATAGGGGAAGGGCACGAACTGGGCGCGGTCGCCGAAGTGGCCGTAACGCCTGCGATAGCGATAGGACGAGGTGATGGCCGATGCGCCCAGGGTGCGTCCGTGGTAGCCGCCCTCGAATGCGAACATCAGGCTCTTGCCGCCCGAGGCGTTGCGCACGATCTTCAAGGAATCTTCGATGGCCTGGGCGCCGCCGACGTTGAAATGGACGCGGCCCTTGGTGCCCCAGGTCTTCTCCACCCGCTTGGCGATGGCGGTGGCCAGTTCGATCTTTTCCTTGTGCAGATATTGGCAGGCCAATTGGGGAAGGGTGTCGATCTGGCGATGGAGGGCGTCGTTCAGGCGCTTGTTGGCGTAGCCGAAATTGACCGCCGAATACCACATCTGCAGATCGAGATAGGCCTTGCCCGCGTCGTCATAGAGATAGGAGCCCTCGCAGCGGCTGAAGATCTTCGGAGGATCGATGTAATGGACCGTATCGCCAAAAGAACAGTACTGCGCCTCGTCGCGCAGCAAATCGGTGTCGCTCATTTATGTTGTACTCCGAGATCAGCCGAAAACGGCCGTGACTCCCAGTCTGGCGGGCTCGTCCAACAAGGTGGCGAGCAGGCCATGGGCATGATTGAAATCGTCAAAGGCGACGAAGGGCAGGCCTTGGTCCCGGCAATGGCCGAGCAGCTTGTCCTTGGCGAAGACCAAGTCGACGCTGCCGGCCGCGCACATGTCCGACGTGCCGTCACCGATCAGCAGACTGAGCGCCCGACCGGCCGTCAGTTCCTCGGCGATCTTGCATTTGCAGGTGCCGCTCGCCTTGGCGCAGGCGCCATTGGCATGAGGGAAGCTCAGCCGGTAGCGGGCGGGTCCGGCCACTTCCAGTCGATTGGCGAGGATCGGCAGATCATCAAGGCCATATCGTCCCAGGATGCGGCGGATGGCATAATCCAGGCCGTCGCTGACCACCGTCAGCGGCACGTCCATGGTTCGGCAGAAGGCCGCGAAAGCCGGAAAGGCGGGATCGATGGCGATCTGATCCAGGTGATCGTCCAGATCCTTCCTGCTGGCCCGGATGAGGGCGATCTGCCGCGCCATGCATTCGCGCGAGCCGATCAGGCCGTTCTTCCAGTCCGTTTCGATATCCTGCCAGTCATCGGAAGCGAAGCGTTCGAGAATGCTGTCGGTAACGTCTTCCAATGCGATCGTGCCGTCGAAATCGCTGAGCACGCGCCAGTTCATTGATTGCCCCCAAGAGACCCCTTTAATTATTGAGGTGTCTCTAGCAATCGTCATGCCAGAGGGGAAAGTGAGGCCGCCGGGCAATTTCGCGGTGGCGAAATCAAATTCGATCTACAAATATTGTAGCTTCATTCACAAGTTGTTGTTGCCGCATCGGTGTTTTTTGGCCGACTGAGGCGGGGCGGGAATTAAAGGCGCAGGGGATGGGACCGGTGGGAAAAGTGTTGAAAGTGTCGGCGATGATTGCCGGATTGGCGGCGTTCGCCTGGAGCGTTCCGGGGGCGGCGGAGGATCTGGGGCCGCCGGGTTCCGGCCGGATTGATTTCAATATCGTCCGTCAGGGCGATGTGATCGGCCATTACCATTCGGACTTCCTGACCCGGTCCGACCGGGTTCTCGAAGTCCGGACAAACGTGTCGGCCAAAGTGTCGATAGGGCCGGTGCGCATCTACGATTTCAGCCATAGCGCGGTCGAAACCTGGCGTGATGGGTTGCTGGTCGGGCTGGTCTCCGAGACCAACGACGACGGGACCATCCATCGCCTGCGCGCCGAACCGATCGGTCAGACGTTGTCCATCCTGGTCGACGGCAAGTCCGAGACGACCAGGGCGGATGCCGTCCCCTCCAGCCTGTGGCATCGTCGGATGCTCGATGGGGCCCGGCCGATTTTCGATATCGAGGATGGTGAACTGTTCCAGACCCAAACCCGTTGCGAGTCTCCCTTTCCTCCTCCCTCCCCGATGCCCAGCGTATGCGAGATCACGGGCAGCCTGGTGCGGACATTGCGCTTCGATCCTCAAGGCGTCCTGATCGAAGTCAGCTTCCCGGTGGAAGACGGATCGAAGGTGACATATCGTCCAAATTGAACGATCATCATTTTAGTTTCATTTTTTTGGCAAAGAGGCGGTACCGGGGAAGACCTGATTTTCGCTTCCAAGCGGTCTTCCCTGGTTCGCATATGCCGAGGCGCGGCGCGGCTGGGGCTTCCCTTTCCCGCAGGAATGCCGTAAACAGCCCAACCGCAGTTATTGGATAGCCGGAGAGGGGCGGTTTTTAAGAGCCGTTTCGGTTTTCCAAAAGGGGGGAACCGAAAGAGGGGCCGTTCCCAAGGGGGCGGCCGGTGGCCTGTCGGGCGGCAGGCCGATCACGCGAGGCTTTGAACAGGGTTTAGGAAAAAATGGCTCGGCGCGAAGTCCAACCGGGACAAAAATATCAGCAAACGGAATCCTCATCCGTCTGGGAGGTCGTCGATCTGACCAAGGATGGTGAAGGGATCGTTCATGCGCGGCTGCTGCGCGTCGGCGACTCGACCGCCGTCAAGATGATCTCCGTCTCCGCTCTTAAAGATCCCCGCTTGTATAAGCTGGTTGGCGAATAGGACCGATGAATCGTCGTAAGAGCCGTCGCGGCGCCGAGCAGCGGCGACGGTTTTTCCTGATTTTCGGCAAGCTTCTGGTCGCCGCCGGTGTGGTGGGCGTAATGACTTATTACGCCTATGAGGTCGGCTTCCGTGTGGCGAGCGGCGAGACGGCGGCCCTGACCGAGGGGTTGCGCAATGCCGAGGAACAGCTCAAGACCCAGCAGATCGGCGCCGACGCCGATCGGGCGGCGTTGGGCGAAGCCAACAAGCGGGTGGCCGAGCTCAAAGCGGCTTACGATCAGATTCGTCCGTCGGACGACATGCGCGATTTGACGGCTCTTTTGCGCGACAAGATGGCGACGGGGGTGACGGCCCGCCGTTTGGCGCTGGTCATCAAATCCGCCGAAATGCCCCGCTCATGCCAGGCCTTGCCCAACCGTCGCCTGCAGGTGCGCGCCCTACACGCCAAATCCTCACCCGGCGTTACCCAATTGCGTTTCGACGAAAAGGTGACGCTGTCGGCCGAGGAGACGGACGCGCGGGATCCCCGCCAGCCGGCCGGAGGGTCTGTTCCCTCCCTCAAGCTGCATGTCTCGGCGGAAGGGGGGCGGGAAACCGACGTCACGGGAATTCCGCCGATCGATTACGCGATCGCCGTCCAGGGGGCCGAATATCATTTCATCGTCGCCCCGGCCAGCGCCAAGGGCTGGCTCGACGTGGCGACGGAGAAATGCAGTTTCCGGTGACGTCGGCCCTTACGCCGTCGTCAGGGCCAGACGCTCGCGCAGGCGCTCGCACACCGTGCGCAGAATCTTGATGCGGGCGTGGTTCTTGTCGTTTCCCTCGACCAGGACCCAGGGCGCCTGTCGCGTGCCGGTGCGTTCGACCATTTCGTTGACGGCCAGTTCATAGGCTTCCCAGTTGGCCCGGTTGCGCCAATCCTCGTCGGTCAGTTTCCATTTCTTGTAGGCGATCGTCTCGCGTTCCTTGAAACGGCGGTATTGCTCGTCCTTGGTGATGTGGATCCAGAATTTCACCAAGACGGTGCCGTGCTGGGCCAACTGCTCCTCGAATTCGTTGATTTCCGCGTAGGCGCGCATCCATTCGTCGACCAGGGCGAAGCCTTCGACGCGCTCGACCAGAACGCGGCCATACCAGCTTCTGTCGAAAACCGTCACCCGGCCGGCGCGCGGCAGATGGCGCCAGAACCGCCACAGATAATGGTGGGCGCGTTCCTCATCGGTGGGGGCGGCGATCGGAATGACCCGGTAATCTCGGGCGTCGAGACCGGCGGTCAGGCGCCGGATCGAACCGCCCTTGCCGGCGGCGTCGACTCCTTCGAAGACCAGCAGGGTCGATATCCTGCGCTCCTTCGCCTGTCGGCAAAGCTGGGCCAAGTCCGCGCGGGCCTGCTTCAAGGCGAGATCGTAATCGGCCTTGGTGAGGATTTGCGTCATATCGAGGACGTCGAGCACCGTGCGCGGCCGGATGGAGCCTTCGGCGGTCAGTGTGGCGGTGGGCTCCTTGCGGCGCCGGCCTTTGTGACGCGCCTCGGCGGCGGCGGCCATCTCGATGGCGTCGCGGTGATCATGCACCTCGACAAGTTCCGCCGAGCGCTTGGCGTTCTGGGCGGCGCGCTGCGCCGCCACGGCCATGGCCCGCTGGCAGCGGTCGGCCAGATGCTTGCGGATCGCGTCCCTGAGGCTGGTCAGCACGGACAGGCTGCGGAAGCGCGGATCTTCGCCCTCGACGATGATCCAGCGGGTCTTGCCGGTGCCCGTATGCTGCAAGGCGCGTTCGGCCGTGGCGATGAATTGGTCGTAAAGCTTCCAGTTCCGCCAGTCGGATTTCTTGACCCGCCAGCTTTGCAGAGGATCCTTCTCCAGGCTTTTCAACCTGCGCTTCTGCGCCTCCTTGCCCAGATGCATCCAGAATTTGAGGATCAGGGTGCCGTCCTCGGCCAGCATCTTCTCAAAAGCCAGGATGCGTTTCATCTGTTCGTCGAATTGCGCCGTTCCGGTCTGGCCGTGCACATGCTCGAGGATTGGCCGCGAATACCAGCAGCTCTGGAACAGACCGATCTGGCCGACGGGCGGCAGATCGCGCCAGAACCGCCAGAAGGGCGGACGTTCGCGCTCCTCGTCGGAGGGCTCGTCATAGGCCTGGGTGACGATCCAGCGCGGATCCATCCATTCGTTGATCAGATTGACCGATTCGCCCTTGCCCGCCCCATCCACGCCGGCGAAGACGACGATGACCGGGAAATCCGCCGTGCGCAGATCCTGCTGCAAGGCCAGCAGTTCTGTGCGCAACTCGTCGGAGACGCGCTCGAAATCCTCCTTGGAGACAGTCTGTCCCAGTTCCGCCGTTTGAAACATTCCGTCGTCCTGCCTTTCATGGCCGATCCGGCCGGAGCCTCGTCGCCCGCATAATTTCGTCGGCAAGGGGGGGGCGTGGGCGCAGGACGGCGCGGTGACGTGCCGAATTTCGCGCCCTTGCGCGGCATGCCAAATTTCCCCAATTAGAAGGGTATGCCATGCGGCGCATGGGGGCAAGTGCGGGGAGGCCGCTTTTGCGGGCGTTTCTCACTGGATTCTTAGGCAGGACTGTGCCAAACCTTTCGCCGGTCTTTTCCCGGCGCGTCCGCTTCCGTGACGCCGCCGCTCGCCCCCCCAAGGCCCGCCGATCGTTGCTCGTGGCGTGCCTTCTGCATCCGTTTGGAGGAGTATCATGACTGTACGCGTCGCCATCAATGGTTTCGGTCGCATCGGCCGTATGGTGTTCCGCGCTGCCGCGAAGGAATTTTCCGACATCGAGATCGTCGCCATCAACGATCTGCTTGATCCCGAATATCTCGCCTACATGCTGAAGTACGATTCCGTGCACGGCCGTTTCCACGGCGACGTCTCCGTGGATGGCAATTTCCTCGTGGTCAATGGCAAGAAGATCCGTCTGACCGCCGTCAAGGATCCGGCCGAGTTGAAGTGGGGCGAGGTCAACGCCGACGTCGTGATCGAATCGACTGGTCTGTTCCTGACCACCGAATCCTGCCAGAAGCATGTGGCGGCCGGTGCCAAGAAGGTCGTCCAGTCGGCGCCCTCCAAGGACGACACCCCGATGTTCGTCTATGGCGTGAACCACACCAAATATGCCGGCGAGCAGATCGTCTCGGCCGCGTCCTGCACCACCAACTGCCTGGCTCCGGTGGCCAAGGTCCTGAATGACAACTGGGGCATCAAGCGCGGCCTGATGAGCACCGTGCACGCCGCCACCGCCACCCAGAAGACCGTCGACGGCCCGTCCTCCAAGGATTGGCGCGGCGGCCGCGGCATCCTGGAAAACATCATCCCCTCCTCGACCGGCGCCGCCAAGGCCGTCGGCAAGGTGATCCCCGAGTTGAACAAGAAGCTCACCGGCATGGCCTTCCGCGTCCCCACCTCGGACGTCTCCGTGGTCGACCTCACCGTCGAACTGGTCAAGGAAGCCTCCTACGAAGACATCTGCAAGGCGATGAAGGCCGCTTCCGAAGGCCCGCTGAAGGGTGTTCTGGGTTACACCGACGAGAAGGTGGTCTCCACCGATTTCCGTGGCTGCAACAACCCGTCGATCTTCGATGCCGACGCCGGCATCCAGCTCGACAACACCTTCGTCAAGGTCGTGTCCTGGTACGACAACGAATACGGTTACACCTGCAACCTGTTGCGGTTCGTCCGGCACGTCGCGGGCGCCAAGTAATCCGAGGGGAAAGCCCATGTTTCAGACGCTCGACGATCTCGACGCCCGTGGGAAAAGGGTCGTGGTGCGGGCCGACCTGAACGTCCCGGCCAAGGACGGCAAGGTCACCGACACCACCCGTATCGACCGGTCCGCGGCCACCATCCGCGAACTGGCGGAGAAGGGCGCCCGGGTCATCATCCTGACCCACTTCGGCCGTCCCAAGGGGCGCGAGGAGAAATACAGCCAGAAGCTGCTTCTCGAGCCGTTGTCCAAGGCGATCGGCCGTCCGGTCGCCTGGGCCGACGACGTGACCGGCCCCGACGCGGTTGCGGCGGTGAACAAGTTGAAGGACGGCGACGTCCTTCTCTTGGAGAATGTCCGCTTCCACCCCGAGGAAGAGAAGAACGATCCGGCCTTCGCCCGCCAACTGGCGGACCTCGGGCAGGCCTATGTCAACGATGCCTTCTCGACGGCGCATCGGGCGCATGCCTCGACCGAAGCCATCGCCCGCCTGATTCCGGCCTATGCCGGACGACTGATGCAGGCCGAACTGGAAGCCCTCGGCAAGGCTCTCGAACATCCCGAGAAGCCGGTGGCCGCCATTGTCGGCGGTGCCAAGGTGTCGACCAAGCTCGATCTGCTGGGCAATCTGGTGGCCCGCGTCGATTATCTGATCATCGGCGGCGGCATGGCCAACACCTTCCTTTATGCGCAGGGAAAATCCGTCGGAAAGTCCTTGTGCGAAAAGGATCTGGCCGATACGGCGCGGTCGATCCTGGAGAAGGCGAAGGCCGCCAACTGCCACATCGTCCTGCCGGTCGACGTGGTGGTGGCAGGCGAGTTTGCCGAGCATGCCCCCTCCAAGGTCGTTTCCGTCGACAGCGTTCCCGACGACCAGATGATTCTCGATGCCGGCCCGGCCAGCGCCGAAGCCATCATCGATCGTCTGGGCGGTTGCAAGACGCTGGTCTGGAACGGTCCCTTGGGCGCCTTCGAAATCGCCCCCTTCGACGCCGCGACCAATGCGGTGGCGAGGGCCGCGGCCCAGCGGACCAAGGAAGGCAAATTGCTGACCGTCGCCGGCGGCGGAGATACCGTTTCGGCTCTGGCCAAGGCCGGGGTCGAGGACAAGTTCTCCTATGTCTCGACGGCCGGTGGCGCCTTCCTCGAATGGCTGGAAGGCAAGGAACTGCCCGGTGTGGCGGCCCTCAACCAGCCCGCGTCGGGTTGCGGTTGCGGCCATAAGCATTAAGGCGGAAGGCGACCGATCCCGTCCTGGATGAAAAAGTGGCACCGGCCTCGCGCCGGTGCCACTGACATTTTGCTTCTGAGCGATCAGCGCAGCAATCTAGTTTGGAGGGCCAACCCAAGGCGTCAAGTCTCAGATCTGAACAGGAGTCATCATGACACAGTATTCATTGACCTGTATCAACAACTCCTCTCTGTCCGGTAGCTTCGTCGTCTTTCAGAAGGCTCCGCCGATGACCATTCCGGGGAATGTTTTCTCCCTGGCCTGGTTCGTCCGGCCGGCCGCGCCTCAAACCAAAGTGACCTTCAATTGGACTCTCGACTACTGCTTCATGTGGTCGGAGACCGGCGTTCTGCAACCGGGCATCACCTTCAATCCGTCGCAGATGGTGGGGGCGGACCCCAATGGCTCGAATTTCGTTCAGCTGACGGCGGATGAATATGGCGCTTCCTATCTCAGCCCGCCCAACACCAGCGGCGCGGTCGGCTTCCTGACCATCCAGCAGCTTGCCAATGTCGTGCCCAACCGGACCTCCGTCGGCGTCGGCATGTCCGGCTCGGGCACTTTCGCCATTCAGGCCGCGCCGAATATGAATGCGGTTTTCACGCCGCATCCGAATTATTGGGTTCTGTTCGGGAATGTTGAACCCGGACAAGTCATGGATGTCGAAGATGTCACCGGCGCTGTCGAGGTATCGTACGGTGGATCCCTGACATCGCGCACCGCAACGCTCGGCATGGACAATCTCATTTCCATCGCCTGATCCGGCCATACAGTCCTGCCCATTAGAACAGGTTTTCGCCTTCACTCAAGCAAATCTGTCAAACCGCGGCCATTGATGATAGCCTGATCGCCTGGGGTGCCGTTTTCGGCGGTTCGGGGCAGGGATTGGAGTGGGGTAATGGCGACGCAAGGTGTCTCGAGCACTCGAACGTCCGGCGTTACGGTTTCGCAGACCAACGGCAACGCGCGGCGTTCGACGTCCGGTACCGATGGGACCAAGGCGAAATCATCCCAGTCGCGGGCGACGCCACGTCAGGTGATCAATATCGACGGGAAAAGCTTCGATCGCTATGCGCCGCGCGGAACTTATCTCAATATCGTCGTTTAGGCCGTCACCCGGAGTCGAATCGCGCCGATATCCGAAGGCGGGACAAGGGCCGGGACGGCGCCGGCGAAGCGGCCGATGAGCGAACCCCCATCCATCACCCATCCTCCATCCGATTTGCGCGTTCCCGACGGCGAGGACCGCGAACGGCTGATCTGCCGGCAGTGTGGCCACATCTTCTATGAAAATCCCAAGGTCATCGTCGGCGCCGTCTGCGTCTGGGGGGACCGTTATCTGTTATGCCGCCGCGCCATCGAGCCGCGCCGGGGCTTCTGGACCATGCCGGCGGGCTATCTGGAACTGTCGGAAAGCAGCCAGGCTGGCGCCGTCCGCGAAGTGCGCGAGGAAGCCGGCGCCGAGGTGGAGGTCGACGCGCTTCTCGCCGTCTATGACCTGCCCATCATCAGCCAGGTGCACATGATCTATCGGGCGCGCATGGTGAGCGCCAGCCATGCGCCGGGGCTCGAATCGCTGGAAGCGGGACTGTTCACCTGGGACGACATCCCCTGGGGCGAACTCGCCTATCCCAATGTCGCCTGGTCCTTGCAGCACCATCGGGATCTCGCCGGTCGGACCGACTTCGCCCCGCGTGGGATCCCCGAGGACGGCTGGACGCAATGGAAGGGCTGGCGGGCAGACTCAGATGGTGCCGGTGGCACCATCTGAGTCTGCCCTATTGGATCTGCATCGCGCTAAGGCGTGTAGATTCATGATGGTCCACATTGAGGATTCTCTCGTTGCCTTTGATTCCCTGATGGCTTGAAAGGCAGCCCCGGATATTTTGAACCACCAAGACACCAAGGCACCAAGGCGCCTTTCGGATCACCCGGCCGACAGCCGAGGACAGGACGGGAAAATGCCTGTGGCACTTTCCGCCGCCTTGGTGTCTTGGTGCCTTGGTGGTTTCTAAAAAAGCCGGAACGCAGCGGAAGCATCAGGACGACATGTGAACATCTGGCCAATTGCCAATGTTCACATGTCGTCAGTCCAGGCCCATAAGGCTCCGGGCGAAGGCCTTGGCTTCGAAGGGGCGCAGGTCGTCGATTCCCTCGCCGACACCGATGGCGTGGACCGGCAGCTTGAACTTCTCGGCCAATGCGACAAGCACGCCGCCTTTCGCCGTGCCGTCCAGTTTGGTGACGACCAGGCCGGAAACCTTGGTGATGTTGCGGAAAATCTCCACCTGGCTGTGGGCGTTCTGGCCCACCGTCGCGTCCAGGACGAGAAGGACGTCGTGCGGCACCATTGGGTCCTGCCGTTTCAGCACGCGGATGATCTTTTCCAACTCGGCCATCAGGTCGGTCTTGTTCTGCAGTCTGCCGGCCGTGTCGATCAACAGCACGTCGTCTCGGCGGGCCTGGGCCTCCTTCAAGGCGTCGAAGGCCAGGCCGGCGGCGTCGGCCCCCTGGTCGCGTGAAATGACCGGGCTGCCGGTGCGTTCGCCCCACACCTTCAACTGCTCGACGGCGGCGGCGCGGAAGGTGTCTCCCGCCGCCAGGGTCACGGAAAGCCCCTGATCGCGGAACGACTTGGCCAGTTTTCCGATGGTCGTCGTCTTGCCGCTGCCGTTGACGCCGACCACCAGCACCACATGCGGCTTATTGGCCGGATCGGGGCGAAGCGGCAGGGCAACCGGCTCCAGCACCGTGGCGATCTCCTCGGCCAGGGCGCTCTTGATCTCCTCGGGGCTGATTTCCTGGTCGAAGCGGCTCTTGGCCAGCAAAGCGGCGACACGTGCCGCCGTGGTCACCCCCAGATCGGCGGCGATCAGCATTTCCTCCAGTTCCTCAAGCGCCGCCTCATCCAGTTTGCGCTTGGTGAACAGGTCGGTGATGCCTTGCGAAAGCCGTGACGAAGACCGGCTCAATCCCTCGCGGATGCGGCTCAGCCAGCCGGATTTCGTCTGCTCGCTCATGACAGCGGTGTTCCCGTCAGTTGTCCATCGGTGAGGCCGGAGATGCGCATCCTTACGATATCGCCCGCCGCCCCCCGGCCATCGGCGAGGCGGACCGGAAGATAATGTTCGCAATGGCCGAAGCCGTCCTTTTCCACCAGCACCCGGGCCTCGTGGCCGACGCGCGACGCCAGGAAGGCGCTCATCGCCGCGTCTCCCTTCGCCCGGAGGCGGGCGGCCCGCTCCTTGACCACATCGCCGGGAACGCGCGGCATGCGGGCGGCCGGCGTGCCGGGGCGGGCCGAGAAGGGGAAGACGTGGAGATGGCTCAGGCCCACCTCGTCGACCAGGGCCAGCGATTGGGCGAACATCTCCTCGGTCTCGGTGGGGAACCCGGCAATGATGTCGGCACCCAGCGCCAGATCGGGACGCAAGGCCCTGAGACGCTCGGCCAGGCCGATGACGTCGCCCCGAAGATGGCGGCGCTTCATGCGCTTCAGGATCATGTCGTCGCCGGCCTGGATGGACAGATGGAAATGCGGCATCAGCCTCGGTTCATCGGCGACGAGGCGCAACAGGTCGTCATCGACCTCGACCGGGTCCAGCGAGGAGAGCCGCAGGCGCGGCAGTTCGGGGACCTGGGCGAGAAGCCGGCGGACCATCTGGCCCAGGCCGGGGCGGCCCGGCAGGTCGGCGCCATAGGCGGTGATGTCGACTCCGGTCAGGACCACTTCGCCGAAGCCGGCGGCGAGCAGGGCGCGCACCTGATCGGTGATATGTCCGATGGGCACGCTGCGGTTGGGGCCGCGTCCGAAGGGAATGATGCAGAAGGTGCAGCGGTGGTCGCAGCCCTGCTGGATTTCCACGAAGGCCCGCGCGCGGCCCTCGAATCCCGCGATCAAATGTTCGGCGGTGTCGCGCACCGCCATGATGTCGGTGACGACGATGCGCTCGGGGTTGGGCGTCAGATAGCTGGCCGCCTGCATCTTTTCGCTATTGCCGATGACCTGGTCGACTTCCGGCATGGCGCCGAACTTCTGCGGATCGATCTGCGCGGCGCAACCGGTGACGACGATCCGGGCGCCGGGACGTTCGCGGCGAAGCTTGCGGATGGCCTGGCGGGCCTGGCGTTCGGCTTCCTTGGTGACCGCGCAGGTGTTGACGATGACCGCGTCCTGCCAGCCGGCGGCGCGGGCGTGGTTGCGCATGACTTCGGATTCGTAGGCGTTCAACCGGCAGCCGAAGGTGACGACGTCCGGCCCGTCCGTCTGGGTCGTCTCGTCGGTGGAGGTGGGCTCGGCCGGCTGGGGCAGGGCGCTCATGGCAGGAGGCTGCCGTCCAGCGTGCCCGAGTAGCTGAGGGCGACGGGACCGGTCATCAGCACGTGATTGTCCTTCATCCATTCGATGGACAAAGTGCCGCCGTCCAGAACCACCTCGGCCGAACGGCCGATCAGGCCCCGGCGGGCGGCGGCGACGACGGTGGCGCAGGCGCCGGTGCCGCAGGCCAGGGTGATGCCGGCGCCACGCTCCCAGACGCGCATGCGCAAGCGATCGGGGCCGATCGGCTGGACCACCTCGATGTTGCAGCGTTCCGGAAACAGCGGGTCATGCTCCAGGATCGGTCCCAGGCGGGAAAGATCGACGGCCTCGGCATCGTCGACGAAAAATACCGCATGCGGATTGCCCATTCCGACGCCGACCGGGTCGGTGAGGCCTTCCAGGCGGAGCGGCAGATGATTGGTGTCGACCGCCTGGCCCAGGGGGATATCGCGCCAGTCCAGATAGGCCGGTCCCATATCGACGCTGATCAGCCCCCCGGCCGCCGTTTGCGCATCCAGCAGTCCGGCCCTGGTTTCGATGACCGCGTGCGGCTGGCCGCTTTCCTGCATCAGCATCCAGGCGACGCAACGGGTGGCGTTGCCGCAAGCCGAAACTTCCGAACCGTCGGCGTTCCAGATGGTCATGAAGGCGTCGGCCAGCTTGGTTTTCGTCGGGCCGACGACGACCATCTGATCGAAGCCGACGCCCGTCCGCCGGTCGCCGATGCGGCGCACGGCCTCGGCCGACAGGACAAGCGGCTGGGAACGGGCGTCGAGCACGACGAAATCGTTGCCCAGCCCATGCATCTTCAGAAAGGAACGGCCTTGCGGCGATAATGCGCTCATGAGGGCCTTAATATGGCGAGATTACGGGCAATCGCAAGCGATTGCTGATTGTTTAAATTGTCCGTTCGGACGTCCCCGGACCGACGGGTTCCCGGCAAGCGAAGCCGCCGCCGGACAGTTGAACATAAAAGCGGGACGCCAGGGACTGGCGAACCAGTCCCGGCGTCCCGCTCTCAGCACCGCCGGCAGGGGGGAAGACCGGCGGCGCACCACCGGAGGGACGGTGGTTATCCTCGGGTTTTCACCGCATAGTCGGCGACGCGCTGGCCGAATACCTTGGCTGTCTCCAGATCGCCCGGCAGCGGCCCTTCCTCGGGCGAGCTGTCGGAGGGCGACTGGGCGAAGGCGCCGGCGAAGGCGCCCAGGAAATTGATGTCGTTGCGCTGGGCCGCCTTGGCGTTGGCGGGCAACTGGCCGGCGCCGATCCACACCATGCAATGCTGCAGGGCGAAGGTGATGAGATACTGCACCGTCGTCTGCTTATCGCCGTTCAGAGAGGCCGAGTTGGTGAAGCCAGCCGCGATCTTGTCCTTCCAGCCCTGGGAGAACCACACCTTGGAACTGGTGTCGGCGAACTTTTTGAACTGCCAGGGGGCGCTGCCCATATAGGTCGGCGCGCCGAAGATGATGGCGTCGGCGGCGGCCAGCTTGTCCCAGCCGGCTTCGGGCAGGTCGCCTTCGGCGTTGATCGCCAACAGCTCCACCGTGGCGCCCTTGGCCGACCCGGCGCCCGCCGCCACGGCCTCGGCCTGCTTCTTGGTGTGCCCATAACCGGAATAAAAAACTACAACGACTTTCGCCATCTCTGAGCTCCTTAATTAAGAAACAGTAGTTGTTACTGTTACATTTTCGCGAAAAAATTATGCGGCGGCGCGCGCCTTAACAGCGGCGGCGACGTCGCCGATGCTGATCCTCCCCAGTTCCTTTTCCTTCGCCGTTTCGGCCTTGGTGAGAATATCGACCAGGACCGGCACGATGTGGGCCCCCACGGGACATTTCGGGTTGGGGGGCTGGTGATGCAGGGCTTGGGCCTCCTGTTCGTCGACGGCCCGGTAGAGATCGAGCAGGGAAATGTCTTCGGGGTCCCGCGCCAGGAAGGAGCCGCCGGCGATTCCCCTTTGGCTCGTCACCAGGCCGGCTTTGGCCAGTGCGGACAGGATACGGCGCACCACCACCGGATTGGTGTTGACGCTGCCGGCGATCCAATCACTGGTCGCGGGGGTGTCGCGGTGCAACGCCAGGACGGCGGTGATATGCACGGCGACGGCGAAACGACAATTTCTGGCCATGGCTCTGCTGAAAAATCTAATTGTAATTATACTAGTTACAAATATTGCGGCTGTCAAGCGGAGGGATTAGCTATTAACCTTCCGCCCGAGCATCGGAGGGGGATGACGCAAAGACCCATCGGGGTCGTTGCGGGGAATAAGGGTTTTAGAGTCGGTCTTGGAAGGATTGGTTCAATGAATGCGCCGAAAAAGCTGAAGTGGCTGCCGGTTCTACAGGTGGCCAGCGGCAATTTCCTCGAAATGTACGATTTCATGATTTTTGGCTATTATGCATCGGCGATTGCGAGGGCCTTCTTTCCCAGCGGCAGCGACTTTGCTTCCCTGATGCTTTCCCTGATGACCTTCGGCGCCGGCTTCCTGATGCGGCCGCTGGGGGCGATCTTTCTCGGATCCTATATCGACCACAAGGGCCGTCGCGCCGGGCTGCTGATCACTCTGGGCCTGATGTCCATCGGGACCCTGTCCATCGGCGTGATGCCGGGTTACGAGACCATCGGGCTTCTGGCGCCGGTGCTGGTGGTGATCGGCCGTCTGCTGCAGGGATTTTCCGCCGGTGTCGAGTTGGGCGGCGTTTCGGTTTACCTGTCCGAGATCGCCACGCCCGGAAACAAGGGCTTTTATGTCAGTTGGCAGTCAGGCAGCCAGCAGATGGCCGTCATTTTCGCCGCCCTGCTGGGCGTGCTGCTCAGTTCGCTGATGCGGCCCGAGGAAATGAGCGCCTGGGGCTGGCGCATTCCCATCCTGGTCGGCTGCATGATCATCCCGCTGATCTTCATGTTGCGCCGTTCCCTGAAGGAGACCGAGGAGTTCGCCAAGCGGAAGCATCATCCCAGTCCGTCCGAGATCATTCGTTCGGTGGGCGCCAATTGGCGCCTGGTGCTGGTCGGCGTCATGATGGTGACGATGACCACGGTGTCCTTCTATATGATCACCGCCTATACCCCGACCTTCGGCAGTCAGGCGCTGCATCTGGCCAGCATCGACAATCTGATCGTCACCCTGTGCGTCGGCATTTCCAATTTCTGCCTTCTGCCGATCATGGGGGCGGTATCGGACAGGATCGGCCGCCGGCCGTTGCTGATCACCTGTACCGTTCTCGCCCTGATCACCGCCTATCCGGCGATGTCCTGGCTGGCCAGCGCGCCATCCTTTACCCGCCTGTTGACGGTTGAACTATGGTTGTCGGTCATCTATGCCAGCTACAACGGGGCGATGGTGGTCTTCCTGACCGAAATCATGCCGACTGCGGTGCGCACCGCCGGTTTCTCCCTGGCCTACAGTCTCGCCACGGCGATTTTCGGAGGTTTCACCCCGGCGATCTGTACCTACCTGATCCATGTTTTCGATAACAAGGCGATGCCCGGCGTCTGGCTTTCCTTTGCCGCCGCCTGTGGCCTGATCGCCGCCTTGTTGACCAGGGGGCAGGCCGAGCAAACCGCACGGGGGGACGCGGCGGAATCGGCAAAGTCCGCCTGACCTCGGCGAGGAGGGCCGCGGGCGTCCGGTCCACCTCCCTTTATCCCAGCCCGTCTTCCTCGCGTGGGGAGAAGGGTTGGGATGAGGGGCGCGTGCGATCCGCCGTTCCGTTCGTACGGGTACGGGTTTTTTCGCGTTCTTTGGCCTTGCTCCACAAGGCGGCCTCTTCCTCCAGGCTCAAATCCCGCCCGGCTTCGTACAACCAGGGCTTCCGATATTTCAGTTTGCTCAAGGCCGTAGCGGAGATCCGTTCCAGGGAAAGGCCATGTTCATCCCCGGCGACGATCAGCGCGAAAAGCAGCGACCAGAGGATGTCTCCCAGTTCCTCCTCCAGGGCACGCGGGTCTCCTTCGTCGAGAGCGTCGCGGCATTCGTCGATTTCGCCTTTCAGCTTGGCAAGCGATTGAGGCAGCGTCTGCGATCGCGACCAGGCCGAACGCGTTCGGTCGAGCCGCAAGCCGTCGATCAGGTCCAGCAACGTCATGTCCGCTCTCGTCAAAGGGTTGGCTCCTGCGCGCTCTCCTGGGGCTGCCACGGGTCGCGCGGGTTCAGAACACCGATGAATCCGCTGATCTCCCGGCGAAGCCGGTCGGCCAGGTCGGCGTGGACGCGCGGGGATTGCGTGGCCTCCAGCATGCCGTCGATGACGGCGGCGCGACGCTCCTTCATCCGTTCGACGAGCGGCGGCACCGTGGCGGGATCTTCGATCATCGCCAAAGTGAGGAATTTGACGAAATCGAAATTCAATTCCTTCGCCGCTTCGACGACATGATTGGGAAATTCGTCGAACAGCGCCATCCGCTGGGCGTTTCGGGCCAGGCGATAGGCATAGTCGGTCTCGTTCTTCCAGATCTGGCACCAGTCGGCGATTTTCTGAACCAGCGGATCTTCGAAGCGATAATCGTATGTCATCTGGTCGAAATCGTAAGAACCGAGCAGGTCGGCGCGCGCGACCCATTTATGGAGCGCCGAGGCTTCCTGAACGTCGATCCGCGATAATGTCTGGCTGGTGATCCTCCATAAGCGGTGACGATCGAGGTTCTCGATATTTTCCATGAGATCGTCGACCGAGGCGAAGGGGTCGAACATGATGAATCCGGATTCCACCGGCAGGCCGATCTCTTCGAGCAATTGCAGGGCCCGGATGTTGCCTTCGGCCTTCGTCGCCTTGGCGAATCGCTTGAGCTGGCGGTCGCAAAAGGATTCGCAGCCGACGAACAGCAGCGAAAGCCCGACTTGCTGAAGGCGCTTCAGCAAAGCCAGGCGGCGGTCGTTCGCCTTGTCGCTGTCGCGGAGCCGGACGACGTTATCGGCCCTGGTCGAGAAGGAGAAGGTCGGCGTGTCGTGAAGCGCCTCCAGCCGGTCGGCCAGGCGGAGGCAGAACTCCGGGTCGTCGCCGATGAAATCTTCGTCGCAGAAGGTAAAACGCCGGATGCCCAGGTCCTTCAATTTCGCGATGGTCTCGACGATCGGGTCGATGGGGAAGCGGATCCAGCGCGGCTGTCCCGCTTCGCGCGGGGGGCGGGTGCAGAAGGCGCAGTGATCGAAATGGCAGCCCCGGCTGGTCTCGACCCGGGCAAAATACTTATGCGGATCGACCCAGGTCGGCACGGCGTAGTCCCGCGGCCAGGCGACCGGTGTCTGATGCATGCGCCCGTCATGACGAAGCGCGATGCCGGGGGTGAGGAAAAAATCCGGCCCCGGCGGAGGCGCGCCCGCCTCCGTCCAGGCCGCATATTGTCGGAGAGCCGATTCGAGGGGAATTTCTCCGAAACTCCGCACGACCAGGAGCCCCGGATAGCGGTCGAGATAGATTTCCGGGCGGTAGGTCGGCAGCGTATTGCCGACGACGATCTGCGGAAGGTGTCGTTCCGCCGCGGTTTGCGTATAAAGTCGATCCAGCAATGCGCAACCGACGCTATGAGTCCCCTGCATCATGGAAATGCCGATGACGTCGCTTCCGCGCGCACCGAGATCCCCGACGAGTTTCCCGATATCGGCCGGATCGCGATTGTCCAGGATGAACAAGGCGACATCCCATTCCGGCAGTGTCTTGCGGATATATCCGGCAAGCACCTCAATGGAATAGGGGGCAGAGGTCGGCGATTGTTCCTCACTGTAAAGTTGCACAAGCGAGAGCCTCATGTCACTTGCCCTCCATCGCGGATGGATGAAACCTATGATAGAAAAACAAGAGATCCTATTTTGTTATCATAGAGAGCACAACGTGACTTCTCGCATAACGTGTATATATGAAGGCTAATACTCATTAAAGGTGTAGTCGCTCCGGAGGATGGCCATCGAAAGCCGTTCGCCGCAGTTCTTCCGGAGTTTTGGAGGCGATGAATGCGCGTGTTGCTTTGCAATGACGATGGGATCGAAGCGCCCGGCCTCTGGTACGCCTATGACGGGCTCCGCGATTTCGACCGCGAGGTGGTGGCTCCGATGACCGACCAGAGCGGGTCATCCCATTCGACGTCGTGCCTGTCCGCGCCGTTTGGCGTATGGGGACGCCAAATCAACGATACCGAGGCGATGGTGGTCGACGGAACGCCGTCCGACGCCGTCAAATTCAAGCTCTATCACAGCCGGAAACCGTTCGATGCCATGGTTTCGGGCATCAATGCCGGCGAAAATGCCGGGCTTTCCCAATATTATTCGGGAACGGTCGCCGCCGCGCGCGAGGCGGCCATGCGCGGCATTCCCTCGGTCTCCATTTCGGTATGGCGCAACGACCCGGCGCATTACCGGGCCGCCGCCGATTTCTTGCGAAAATGGTTGCCGCAATGGTTCGGACGGCCGGGCGACGGGCGACCGCCAGGCCCCCTGCTGTTGAATGTCAATTTCCCCGACGGAAATCCCGCGGACATTCGCGGAATCCGTGTGGCTCGCCAGTCGATGGCCTATTTCGAGGATCACTTCCGCCGGATCGACGGCGACGGTCCGACCGCCGAATATGCCTTGGTGATAGGGGAGAAAAGGCAGGACCGGATGGGCCGGGAATCCGACGATTGGGCCCTGCGGCACGGATACGTCACCGTCGTTCCGCTGTCGGTCGATACCACCTGCATGACGGGGGCCGCGTGGTTGCGCACGATTCATGACGGCGGGGACGGCCCGGCTTGACGGTCCTCTCGGATGGCCGGGCGCTATTACATCGCGCTTCGCGACACCCCGCGATTCTGGCTGTTGAGCAAGGACCGGTAGAAGCCATTTTTCCGGATCAGGCCGGCATGGCTGCCGGTTTCGACGATGCGGCCATGGTCGAGCACGATGATGGTGTCGGCATCCCTGACGGCGGCCAGGCGGTGGGCGACGACGATGATGGTATGGCCGGCCATGCGTTGGCGGATGCCCGACAAGACGCTCTGTTCGGTGACCGCGTCGAGATTGGATGTGGCCTCGTCCAGCAGCAGGACGGGCGATCGCTTGAGCAGGGCGCGGGCGATCAGCAGGCGCTGGCGTTGGCCATCGGACAGTTTCAGTCCCTGTACGCCGATTTCGGTAAAATAGCCTTGCGGCAGGGCTTCGACGAAATGATGAATATGGGCCGATCGGGCCGCTTCGACGATGGACTCCGCATCCGCGTCCTCCTGGCCGAGACCGATATTGTGCCCCACCGTGTCTTCGAACAGGAAGGAGCGCTGGTCGACGCAGGAAAAGACCTTTCGCAGGCTTTCCCTGCGAAAGTTCCGGATGTCTTCGCCATCGATCCGCACCGACCCTTCCAGCGGGTCGTAGAATCGCAACAGCAGTTTGACCAGGGTGCTTTTCCCCGAGCCGGAGGCGCCGACGATGCCGACGACGCTGCCCCTGGGAATGCGCAGGTCGATGTTCCGGATCGCCAGTTCCCGCGCTCCGGGATAGCCGAAGACGACATTGGAGAACTCGATGGCGTCGGCCGGGGCATCGGGGGCAAGGGCGGTCGAGCCGTCGTCGCGCTCGATCGGCAACGCGCTGATCCGGCTCAATGAGCGATAGGCCGCGAGGCCGTGGTTCACGCTGTCCAAGGCCTGCCCGAGATTGGAGAAGGGATAGAACAGGTGGCCGCTGATCAGCATGAGCACCAGATGGCTGCCCGGGCTGATGGTTCCCGCGGCCAGCGCCAGACCCGCCGCCAGGGTGACGGCGGAGACGCCCAGCAGCGTGATCAGTTCCAGGCGGAGCGGATAACGGACCGACTGCCGCGAAGCTTCGATGCTGATGCGTTCGTACGCCGTCGCCGCCTGGCGCATGTCGGCCAGGACACGCTCCTCAAGGCCGTATCCTCTGATGGTCGTCAGGCCGTCGATCAGTTCGGTGAGCTTGCGGTCGGGCAGATTGCGGGCTTCGCCGGCGATTTCATAACGCTGTCGCATGTCGCGGTAGCTGCGTCTGACCTCGACGACCATGGCAAGCAGGGCGAGCAGCGGAATCCACACCAACTGCGGGGCCAGGACGAAGAACGTCAGAGTGAGCAGGGCGGTGTTGAGGGCGATGTGCGCCAGGGCGCTCAATCCGTCGAATCCCTGTTCGATCTGGACCAGATTATGCCTGATGCTGTTGGCGAGACTGCTGGTCGACTGCCCGTCGAGCGCCGGTTGGTCCGCCAGCAGCAGGCGTTGGCTCAAGGCCAGGCGCATTTCGGTTTCGACGGTGCGTCCCAGGCGATGCCATATGTTGCTGCTGCGCCGCTTCAATTCGATATAAGCGAAGGTGCCGGCCAAGATGCCGGCCAGTGACAATCCCATCGGTCCCGCCAGAGCGACCCGCCCCGACAGGGCTCCTCCGCGAAGCAGGCGGTCGAGGGTGCGGCCCAGGGAGAAGATGCGGACCAGGGACGCCACGGCGGCGCCACCGGCCAGAACCGTGCCCAGGCGGGCTTCGGGCGCCCGGATCAGGCGTCCCGTCAGATCCGGCCAGTCGACCGTTTCGGGAGCGGTCTCGGGCGAAGACCACAGCGCCGAAATGACGGCTTCGAGCGCGTCGACATCGGTGCGCCGGTCGAAGAGCACCAGAATTCGCATGATGCGGGAATCGACTTGCACCTGCAGAACGCCGGGACAGCCGTTCAAAGCCTCGGTCAGCCGCTCGGGCAGGCCGGGCGTATCGCGGAGCGCCCGCCACCGCCAACGGATGCGGCCGGGAACCAGGGAAAGCCGTTCGAGGTTGGCGCCGTCGGAATATGGGAGCGGAACGGACTGGCGCCTCAATGCGAATGACCGTTCGCCGGAGCCGCGGAGCCGCGCGTCCGGCCGGAGACGGGACTTTCGGCCGCCACTTCCGCCCGGGCGTCATCCATTTCGGCCCGCCAGGTTCGATAGCCGTCGCCGACGGCACCGGCGCCTCTGAAGGCCGATTTCGTCAAAGCCTTGGCGGTGCGCCGCAAGGGTTCCTGGAGAACCAGCGCGGTGACGGCGCCGGCGACGAACGCGCCGACGATCATGACGGGAACGGCAAAAAATAATCGCGGCATGAGCCCTCCGGAATCGATCGTCGCGACAACCATTATTGCGAAGGGCTGTCGCGCATTGGTTGTTCAGGAAGGTACATACGAAAGTTGATTTGTTGAGAAAAGGGAAAAATTAATTGTATAACGTATCGCATATACTACTTTTACGTTAGTTTCCCAGAGCCGCTCTCGGCTATGATTTTCCCCGGATCAGAATGAGGAGCGCAGAATGCCCGACTCGACGGAACAGCTTACGAATGGGGTCAAACTTGTCGGTGAAGCGTTGTTGCCGGGAACGAGCCTGCTGATGGATGGCCGATTCGTCGACGGCGCGGCCCATGTGGTCGTCGGATTGGGCGCCCGCATCCTGTTGGGACCGCTCGGCGTTTTGGTCGTCGCGGCCGATTCCTTCAGTAAATCGGTGACGGAGCGTCATCTTTGGGACCATGTTCTGGCGGCCCGGCCGAAAGCCGCCCCGGCAGCCGGGGCGCCCCCGGCGAGGGCGGAGACCTGACGCTCGGGGATAAAACGCCGCTCGTCCCTTCCAAGCGTCTCCTCGGATCTCCCCCTCAGGGTTGAGCGGGGGCCGGGGGGAGGGCCGTCGTTCCGGTGAAGGGATTGAAGCGGCGTTCGGCCAGGGCGATCCAGGCCGTCGCTCCCAGATGGGGCAGCCGGTAATAGAGACGAGGCTTCGTCGGATCGGTCTGCAGCATGAAGCCGGTCGGCAGGGCCTGCGTGTTGGTGGCATAAAAGTATCCATCCGGCGCTCGCAGGGTGCCGATGGCGCCGAAGATCGCCCGGGTGTCGCGGCCGCTCAGGGAATAGAGCAGGGCCATCTGCGCCGTGCCTTCCGTCCAGATGCCGTCCCTGGCCTCGCCGTAGGCGAAGCCGTTTTGCACCGAAAGACGCCCCTCGACGGTGGGGACGGCGGCGGCGTAGCGCCGATTCCCCCCGGCGAGGGCCAGCAACGGCCAGACTTGCGCGTCCAGCGCCAGGATGGGATTGCGGGTGACGCCGTCTTCCCCGGTGCCTGCGGCGAAACAGCCGCATTTCCCGTCCCACATGCTGCGCACGAAGGCATTCGCCTGTTCCGCCCGCTCACGCCACATGGCCCTGCCGGTGCTCTCCTCCAGGCGGGTGAAGGCCGCGGCCAGATCGGTATTGTGTTCCGTCGATTTCCAGCGCAGCGCCTCGGGTGAGGGTTCATGCCCGAAGGTGCCTCCGGTGTAGCCTCCGCCGCCCCGCTCGTCGCGCATCCCGGCGACCCAGCGGCCGATCCGTTCCGCGCCGGCGGCATAGGCGGCCCCGGCGCCATCTCGGTCGAGGGCCAGCAGGGCCAGCATGGCCCAGGCCATGTTTCCGACATCGCTGCCGACCTGATAGCGATCCTCCAGCCACTGTCCCCGGGCGGGATCCCACCAGCCGGAAAGCTTCAGCGGCTTCGCGTCGGCGGCTCCCGCCGCATAGGCGTTGCGCAATCGGCCGTCATGCCAGAAACGATCGTTGTCGAGGGCGAGAAGAATGGCGTCGCCGATCCGCCGCGCCTCCCCGGTCCGTCCGCAGCCGACGAGGGCGATGGCCGCCGCGGCGTTGTCGTAAAGGAAGGCCGCGCCATGCAGCGGTCCCTCTGCGGCGGTGGGATAGCTGGCCAGGAAGACCGGCCCCGCCGGCTGGCTGGCGATGGAGGCGGCCAGGGCGTCGCAAGCCGAGGGCGCCGCCGCCGCGCTCCAGCCCGTGCCGCTCAACAGTAATCCGACGAAGCCGGCGATGCCCTGCCTGATCGAGGTGCCGCGCATGGGGTCATGTCCGGATAGGGGGCTTTAAGGGACGAAACCCCGAAGATGCCCCCGGATCGTCGCCGAAAGCAACCGGAACCGCATGACCCCAGGGCAACGTGTTCGAAACCTGAGTTCGGTGCCCTGGGTTAAACTCTCCGTTCCTCACGCGGCTTTGGCGTGCCGTTCGGCCATCCGTTCCGCCGTACGCAAGGCGGCATGCGTCATGATGTCGAGATTTCCGGCATAGGCGGGCAGATAATGGGCGGCCCCTTCGACCTCCAGGAAAACGGTGACTTTCAGCCCGCTGACCGTTTTGGCCCCGCCGGCCAGCCGGATCGGTGATTCGGCGGGAATGGTTTCGAACTGCACGGCCTGTTTCAGCCGGTACCCCGGCACATAGGCCTGGACGGAGGCCACCATGGCGGCGATAGAGTCCTCTATCGCACGGCGATCATCGCTTTGCGCCAGGCAAAAAACGGTATCGCGCATCATCAGCGGCGGTTCGGCCGGGTTGAGAATGATGATCGCCTTGCCGCGTTTCGCCCCGCCCACCGTTTCGATGGCCCGCGACGTGGTCTCGGTGAATTCGTCGATATTGGCGCGTGTTCCCGGTCCGGCCGATTTCGAGGCGATCGAGGCGACGATTTCGGCGTAGGCGACCGGGGCGACCCGCGAGATGGCTGCGACGATGGGAATCGTCGCCTGTCCGCCGCAGGTCACCATATTGACGTTGTCGCTCCCGACATGCTGATCGAGATTGACCGAAGGCACCACATAGGGACCGACCGCGGCGGGGGTCAGATCGATGGCGCTCTTGCCATCCTGGCGCAGGATCTTCGCATGGGCCTCATGCGCTTTGGCGGAGGTGGCGTCGAAGACGATGCCGATATCGCGATATATGGGCATGCGACGCAAGCCCTCCAGACCATCGACCGTGGTGGCAATGCCGAGACGATCGGCTCGGGCCAATCCTTCCGATTTGGGGTCGATCCCGACCAGGGCGCCCATTTCCAGGCGTTGTCCGTGGCGCATGATCTTCATCATCAGATCCATGCCGATGTTGCCCGATCCGATGATCGCGACTTTCACTTTGCTGTTCATATGTTTTCTCCCGACGAAACGACGAAGATGGACGGATGGCGATGCTCACTTCGCCGCGGCGGAAACGAGATCGAGCGCCACATCGACGATCATGTCCTCCTGACCGCCGACCATCTTGCGTCGCCCCAGCTCGACCAGGATCGATCGCACGTCGACGCCATAGGTTTGCGACGCCTTTTCGGCATGGCGGAGAAAGCTGGAATAAACCCCGGCATAACCGACGGACAGGGTTTCGCGATCGACCCGTACCGGACGATCCTGAAGTGGGCGCACCAGGTTGTCCGCCGCATCCATCAGGCCGTACAGGTCATAGTCGAGATCCCACCCCAGCCGTTCGGCCACCGCGACGAAGGCTTCGATCGGCGTATTGCCAGCCCCGGCCCCCATGCCGGCCAGCGAAGCGTCGACCCGGAATGCGCCCTGTTCGACGGCGGCCACGCTGTTGGCGACGCTGAGCGTCAAATTGTGGTGCGCATGAACGCCGATCTGGGTTTCCGGCCGCAGGGCGTCGCGCACCGCCCGGACCCGATCGCTCATCCCCGACATGGTCAGCGCTCCGGCGCTGTCGGTGACGTAAACGCAATGGGCGCCATAGCTTTCCATCAGGCGGGCCTGTTCGGCCAGTTTCTGCGGATTGGCCATATGCGCCATCATCAGGAATCCCGAGACATCCATCCCCATCTCGCGGGCCGCCTGGATATGCTGACAGGAAACGTCGGCTTCGGTGCAATGCGTGGCGATGCGCACGCTTGCGACCCCGGCGTCGCGAGCGTGACGCAGGTCGTGAACGGTGCCGATGCCGGGAATGAGCAATGCGGTGAGTTTCGCATGGGTCAGAACGCCGGCCACCGCATGCAGCCATTCCAGGTCGTCATGGCGGCCAAAGCCGTAATTGAAACTCGATCCGGCCAATCCGTCGCCATGACAGATCTCGATCGCGTCCACCCGGGCCCGGTCGAGGGCCTTGGCGATCTTGAGAACGTCGTCCAGGCCATATTGGTGGCGGACCGCGTGCATGCCGTCGCGCAGCGTAACGTCTTGGAGGTAAATCTTATTCACTTTCGCACCTTATCTTTTTTGTGTTCTGCCGGGACCGCCCAGCATCGAACGCTTTCTTGTCCGCCCAGTCATCGCGAGCCGAGAGGCGAAGCAATCCAAAGGATTGGTCTTCTGTGACCGGATTGCTTCGCTTTCGCCCGCAATGACGGACGGGATCGATATCCCGGAGCGTCAGACCTTGGCCTCGACGGCTTGCGCCATGTTCGCCGCCGACGATTCGGCGCGCTTGCAGACGACATAGACCAGGAGACTGCCGACAACGGTGCAGCCGCCCATGAACAACAGTCCGCTGATGAAGGAGCCGGTCGATTCCTTGATGTAGCCAACGAGGAAGGGGCCCAGGAAACCGCCGAGGTTTCCGATGGCGTTGATGAACCCGATTCCGGCGGCAACCGCGGTGCCGGTCAGAAAGGTCGGCGGAATCGTCCAGAAGATCGGCATGCAGCCATACATGCCGATACTGCTGATCGACAACAGCAGGATCGTCAGTACCTGATTCTGCTGGGTGAAGGCGCTGGCCACCAGCGCGCAACCGGCCACCAGTGTCGAAACGGTGACATGCCACTTCCGCTCCTGGAATTTATCGGAGCTCATGCCGATCAGCAGCATGCCGATCGACGCGGCGAAAAATGGGATGGCGGCGACCACGCCGATCTGGCCGGCGCCGGCATTGCCGAACGACTTGACGATTTGCGGCAGCCACATGTTCACGCCGTAGACGCCGATCACCATGCAGACATAGATCAGGCACAACAGCAGCACGCGGGTATTGGTCATGGTCTCCCACAGGCTGTATTTCGGCCCGGCCGACTCGACCGAACGCCGTTCCTTGTCGAGTTCGCCTTGCAGCCACGCGCGTTCCTCGGGTTTGAGCCACATCGCCTTGAAGGGCAGGTCGGTCAAATAGAACAGCGCGATCACGCCGACGAGGCTGGAGGGAATTCCTTCAAGGATGAACAGCCATTTCCAGCCGGCCACCCCCATCACCCCATCCATCTCGAGAAGCCATCCCGACACTGCGGAACCCAGCGTCAAGGCGATCGGCTGGGCAAACATGAAACGCGATACGATGCGTCCCCGGTATTGGGCGGGAAACCAGAAGGTCAGGTAAAGGATGATGCCGGGAAAAAATCCCGCTTCGGCGGCGCCGAGCAGAAAACGGACGGCAAAGAAACTCGCCGTTCCCTGGATGAGAACCATGCTGGCGGAAACCAGCCCCCAAAGGATCATGATGCCGGCGATCCAGCGTCTCGCCCCATATTTGTTCAGACCCAGATTGCTGGGGACGCCGAAGAAGAAATAGCCGACGAACAAAATGCCCGCGCCCCAACCAAAAATGGTTGGAGAAAACCCGAACTCCTTATTCATCGTCAGGGCGGCAAATCCAAGATTCACCCGATCGACAAAACACAAGATATAGGAAAAGACTAGAAACGGTATAAGTCGTAGCGAGACCTTCCTGATGACATCTTTCTCGCAATCATATGGGGCAGCAGACATTCCTCATTCTCCCATTTCAAAAATATTATTTATTTTTTAACTAGGATTGTTGATCATCCGGCCGAGCCAATTCAGCTCCCGTCGCCACCGGGCTCGATCCGGTGGCGACGGCGGAGGGAAATGATCCGGCATGCTCGCAAACCGCTCTATTTCAGAGCCATGACGGCGCCCTTGTCGGCGGAACTGGCCAGGCGGGAATACAGTCCAAGATATCCCTTGGTGAATTTGGGTTCCGGCTTCCGCCACGACTTGAAGCGCTCGGCCAGAACGGCATCGTCGACGCAAAGGCGAAGCGCGTTGTTGGGAATATCGATGACGATCTTGTCGCCATCTTCGACGACGGCGATCGGCCCGCCCTCGGCCGCTTCCGGGGAAATATGGCCGACGAAACAGCCATTGTTGGTGCCGGAGAAGCGGCCGTCGGTGATCAGCGCCGTCTTCTTCGCCAAGCCCATGCCGTAAAGATATTTCATCGCCTTGTACATTTCGCGCATGCCGGGGCCGCCCTTCGGTCCCTCGTAGCGGATGACGACGACATCGCCCTCTTGAATGAGGCCGCCGAGAATGGCTTTCTCCGCCTCCTCCTCGGAGTTGAAGACCTTGGCGGTTCCGGTGAAGACATGCATCGCGGGATCAATCGCCGCCGGTTTGGTGACGCCCGTGTCGGGCGCCAGATTGCCCCTCAGGATCGCCAGCCCCTTCAGCTTGCTGAACGGTTTTTCGATCGTGCTGATGATCTCGGTGCCGCGCGGCGAAGCCCCCAGTTCCGGACCGAGATTCTCCGCCACAGTCCGGCCGCTCACGGTGAGGCTGTCGAGATTGAGCAAGGAGCGCATCTCGTTCATCACGCGCGGGATTCCGCCGGCCAGGTAAAAGTCCTCCATGTCGTATTTCGAGGCCGGATTGACCTTGGCGATCTGTGGAGTGTTTTCGCTGAACCGTGCGTAGATCCGCATCATGGCGTCGGCGTCGATACCGATTTCGGCCGCAATGGCCGAAAGGTGCAGCACCGCATTGGTCGACCCGCCGGTCGCCATCAGCACGCGAACCGCGTTCTCAAGCGACTGGCGCGTGATGATCTGGCGGAAATCCGACTGAACGACCAGATCGACGATAGCCTTGCCGGTCGCTTCGGCCAGGCGGAACCGCTCGGCGTACACCGCCGGCACCAGGGCGGCGCCCGGCAGCGACATGCCCATCGCCTCGGCCAGGCAACACATGGTGTTGGCGGTTCCATAGAAGGCGCAGGACCCGCTGCACGGACCACAGGTTTCTTCCAGCCGATTGTAGGTCGGCTCGTCGATCCGCTTGCTTTTCAGCATGCCCAACCCCTCGGACATGGTGGTCAGGTCGGACTTGCGGCCATCGAACTCGGTTCCGCCCAACATCGGGCCGCCGGGTAGAAAAATTGCCGGAACACTCAGCCTGGCGGCGGCCATCAACATGCCGGGGACGATTTTGTCGCAAGAGCCGAGCAGGACGATTCCGTCCAGCCGATGCGCCTCGACCATCACCTCGACATCGTTGGCGATCAGATCTCGTGACGGCAGGATGAAATGCATGCCCGCGTGACCCTGGGCGGTGCCGTCGCAGGCGCCGATAACGCCGAATTCCGCCACGCTGCCGCCGGCGCGATAGATGCCCTTGCGGACAAAATCGGCAACTTTTCGAAGATTTTCGTGGCCGGGAACAAGGTCACTCCATGCATTGGCGATGCCGATAATCGGTCTGTCAAGATCGTTGTCGGAATAGCCAACTGTTTTAAAAACAGATCTATTGAATGACCAGTCCGGTTTTTCCAATATTTTCCGGCTTCTCCAACTCATTTTAGGTCTCCTCCTGCAAACTATATTCTTGTTGTGGCGGTTATTGGCGTGGTCACTTCAGCAGCACAACAGGGATCGTCACTCTCGTCGTTCCGCATCGCCATGGGATTGCCCGCAAACGATGTTGGTTCCATATACGGAACCTTAGTTCCATATACAGATTACACAGAGACCCCCAACATCTCAACGTCTTTTGCATTTCGTCGATGGGCGAGGCCGCGAGGCAACGGGGGTAAGGGCGGCGCGCGAGCGCGCCCGTGCAGGGGCACCCCGCGACGAGGTCAAGCCCGGCGCGGGGTGGTATCGGTTGAAGGATCGGGGAATGTTCGCGGAACAGTCCTGTCCGCGTTTATTCGTGTTCCGGCGACTCGCTGGGAGTGGCGGGAAGGGTCATCGGGAAAGAGCTGTCGCGCCCGGTTCGAATCCCAATTTTTTCGAGACATTGGTGCAGATCTCGATGACCTGTCCCGCCAGGGTTTCCACCCGCTCGTCCGGGATTTGAAATTTGAGGCCGACGACGCTGACGGCGGCGACCACCTCTCCATGCACATCGCGTATCGGCGCCGCCACGCAACGGATGTTTTCCAGTTCCTCCTCGTCGTCGAAGGCCCATCCCCGTTGTCGCACCGTCCGCAACTCCTCTTTCAGCCGCACGACGCTGGGCACCGTGTTCCGGGTGAAGGTGGGCAGCGCGGGGGACGGAAAAATGGCGTCGATTTCCGCCTCGCCATGGTCCGACAACAGGGCCTTGCCGACCGCCGAGCTGTGAAGCGACAAACGCTTGCCTTCCCAGGTCTTGACGCTGAGAACGCTGGGGCTCTCCAATTTGGCGAGATAGATCGCCTCGTTTCCATCCAGGACGCCGAGATGGCAGGTGAGGTTGGTCACCTGCCGCAATTGATAAAGCTCGGACAGGCTTTCTCTTTTGACGTCCAGATGGGAAATCGCGACATTGCCCAATTCGTATAGGCGCAACCCCAAACTGTACATCCCGCTGGCGTCAAGTCGTAAAAGCTTTAATGACACAAGGGTCTTGAGCAGAGAATAGAGGCTGCTTTTCGGAAGATTAAGTTCCTTGTGGATACGAATAAAACTTTCCTGCCTATTTGCCTTAATAAACTCCAGGACGCGATCCATTTTTATCAAAGCAGGAATTAGTCCGGTGTTTTCGTCCATTTCCGACAATATTCCACAGCAAATAAGCCAAAAGATATCGGCGCCGGCCAATCAGATAAATACGATTATAGGACATTCATGATGTTTTCAACTCCCCTATCCCACAAGGGGGCGAAGGGAAAACGGATGAATCCGCCAGTGCTTTCGCGGGGATGGGGGACGAATTTGACGCTTTTCAAATCCGGCGCCGCGCCTCAGCGATAACTCCGGGCAGGACAATTGTCGGTTGTGACCGGGCGGGCTATGCTGGCCCCTCCTTGTCTCCGGACATGGGAAAGCCAGTCCACGCCCAGCGTCTCCGTTCGAGGAGATATGGAGGAAGAATGCAATTTCATTTCAAGCGCACCTGCCTGACCATGGCCATCGGCCTCGTCCTGTTCTCCTTCGGACCGTCCGCCCAGGCCCGCGAACCCGGCGCCTTGCCCAATGTGACGATTCTGGCCACCGGCGGCACCATCGCCGGAACGGGAGCCAGCAGCACCACGACCGTCGGCTATACCGCCGCCAAGGTCGGCGTCGACGCATTGATCGAGGCGGTGCCCGAACTGAAGAAGGTCGCCAATGTCAAAGGCGAACAGGTCTTCCAGATCGCCAGCGAGAATATGAACAACGAGTATTGGCTGAAGCTGGCCAAACGGGTCAATACGCTGCTGGCCCAGAACGATGTCGACGGCATCGTCATCACCCATGGCACCGACACCATCGAGGAAACGGCCTATTTCCTCGATCTGGTGGTCAAGAGCAAGAAGCCGGTGGTGATCGTCGGCGCCATGCGTCCCTCGACGGCGATCAGCGCCGACGGGCCGATCAACCTCTACAACGCCGTCATCCTGGCCGGTGCCGAAGAGTCAGTGGGCAAGGGCGTGCTGGTCTGTCTGAACGACCAGATCAACGCCGGCCGCGAAGTGACCAAGACCAACACCTCGTCGCTTGATACCTTCCGCACGCCAGAACTGGGCTTCCTGGGCTATATCCAGGACAACAAGCCGCACTTCTACCGGCAGTCGACCCGCAAGAACACGGCGGATACCGAATTCGACATCTCGGGTCTCGATAGCCTGCCCCGTGTCGACATCGTCTATGGTTACGCCAACATGGACCCGACCGCGCTCAACGCCTTCGTCGCGGCCGGCGCCAAGGGAATCATCCATGCCGGCGTCGGCGACGGCAGTCTGGCCAACACGGTCAAGCCGGCCCTGATCGAGGCCCGCAAGAAGGGTGTGCTGATCGTCCGTTCGTCGCGCGTCGGCAACGGCATCATCGCCCGTAACGGCGAAGCCAACGACGACGAGCTCGACTTCGTCGCCTCCGATACCCTGAATCCGCAAAAGGCCCGCATCCTGCTGATGCTGGCCCTGACCCGGACCACGGACAGCAAGGCCATTCAGAAGATATTCTATACCTACTGAGCCGACGCCACCGGGGCTGAGATGGGTTCAGCCCAGATCTCGGTGATCGGAACCGATCACCGAGCCCTCAATCGCCGGGCGGGTTTCTCCGAAACCCTGGGCTTCGCGCCAACGATGGCGCGGGCGCGCTAATCGCGCCAGACCAAGTCTCGATGAGTCATCCTCATCGAGACTTGGTATTAGCCCCGATCACGGCGCCACATGTCCCGGAAAGCCTCTTCCATGGCTCGGGCCAGGCCGGCGCCGTCGCCCAGCGGGGATGCCAGGAAACGCGGGCGCAGGCCGTTTCGCAATTCGGCCAGACCGCTGATGTCGGCGGCCAGGGTCCGAGCCGCGTCGGTGAAGCCGGTCGCGTCTGACGCCACCAGATCGCCGAGGCCGATCGCGGCGAGGATCGAGGCGCCATAGCGGCCGACCAGACGATCCGTCGCCAGGCTGATCACCGGTACCCCCATGTACAAGGCCTCGCAGGTGGTGGTGGCTCCGTTGTAGGGGCTGGTATCGAGGGCGATATCGATCTCCCCATAGGCGGCCAGGTGGCTTTCCGATCCGGCTGAGTGGGTGCGGAACGACAGACGACCGCTCCCGATTCCCTCGGCCGCGAAGGCCGCCAGCAGACGGTCGCGGAGCCGGGAATCGGCCAGTTGCCGGGTTTTCAGCAGCAGGCGGCTATCGGGAACGGCTCGCAAGACCGACGACCACAGCCGCACCGTGGCGGCGGTGATTTTCGCGCCGTTGTTGAAGGAGCCGAAGGTGATCCGTCCCTCGCGCAGCGCCGGCGGCGGCGCGCAGTCCGGGGCGTCGGTCAGGGGCTCGAAGGCGAAGGAACAGCGGGGCAGACGCCATGGCGTCTCGGCGAACCATTCGGCGCTGTCCGGCGCCAGCAGGACATCGTCGCACAGATAATAATCGATGGCGGCAACGCCGCTCGTCGCACCGTAACCCAGCCAGGAGACCTGCACCGGGGCGGGCTTGCGGTTGAACAGTCCGAGACGGTTGTCCGTGGTGTGGCCGGCCAGGTCGACCAGGATGTCGATGCCGTCGGCGGCGATGATGCGGGCCAGGCGCTCGTCGCCGATAACGGCGGTGTCTTTCCAGACATCGGCAAGGGCCGCGCAGCGGCCGGTGACCGCGTCGGGCTGGACCACGTCGGAATAGAGGTGAATCCGCACCGCCTCCCGGTCGTGGTTTTCCAGAAGCGGCAGCAGGAAATGGGATACCGAATGCCGGCAGAGATCGGGGGAGACATAGCCGATCCGTAAAGGCCGGCTGAGCGGCGAAAGGGGTTCGGCCGGCGCCAGGCGGGGTGCCTCTCCCAGGGTCGCTTGCACGCGACGGCCGGCCTCGGCGAAGCGGGCCAGGGTGGTTCCGTCATGGTAGCACAGGGTGAACAGGACGGCGGAGACGATGCCCAGGTCGTCGGGCGCCAGCCGTGCCGCCTCGGCGAAGGCCGTCAGGGCCGCCTCATGGTCCCCCAACGCTTGCAGGGCGGCGCCCTGGCCGGCGTGGACGGCCGGCAGGTCCGGCCGGAGCGTCAGCATCCCGCGCAGACGCTCCAGCGCTTGGGACGGGCGGCCGGTGCGCAGCTCCACGTCGGCCAGCGCGCAGCAGAGGTCCGCATCTTCGCCCGACAGTGCGACGGCCCGACGCAAGACCTCCTCCGCCTCGGCAAGTTTCTGCTGCAAGGTGAGCGTCCGTCCGAGGTCGCGGTACACCGGCGCGGTGGCGCCGCCATGGTCGATGGCCCGCCGCAGCGCGGTCTGTGCGTCCGTCAACCGGTTGGCGGCGAGCAGAGCCGCGCCCAGTTCGGCCAGGACGGCGCCATCCTTCGGGTGGCGATCGGCCAGCTCGGCAAGCTCGCTCAGGCCGTCTTCCACCCGCTCCAGATCGAAAAGCGCGCGGGCCAGGTTGCGCCGCGCTCCCGCGGAATCGGGCTCGGCTTCGATCGCGCGGGCGAAGGCCTGGGCGGCCTCCTCCGTGCGGCCCTGGCCGCGCAACGCCACGCCGAGGTTGTTCCATGCCCCGGCGAAACCGGCGCGCAGCCGCAGCGCCTCGCGCAGGGACGCCTCGGCCTCGGTCCAGCGTTCGCCGGCGATCAACAGGCTGCCCATCTGATTGTGCACTTCGGCGACGCCCGGCCAGGTCGCGGCTACCTCCCGGAGCCGGGTCTCGGCCTCTTCGTGGCGCTCCAGGCTCTGCAACGTCACCGCGCGGTTGAAGGCGGCTTCGAAAAAGCGGGGAGCCAGGACCGCGGCCTTGTCGAAAAGCGTCAGGGCGGCGTCCGGCCGGCCCTGGGCCTGGCGGGCGACCCCCAGATTGTAGATCGCGCCCAGATGTTGGGGATTGCGGTCCAGGGCCCGTTCCAGCAGGCCGGCGGCATGGTCGTGGCGGCCGCTCATGTTCTCGGCCGCGCCCAGCATGGCCAGCCCGTCGACATGTCCGGGGTCCAGCTTGAGCAGCTTGCGGAAACACTGTTCAGCCCGGGTCAGCCGTCCCGACTGAAGATGCTGGACGCCCGTCTTCAGGAGATCGGACGCTTTCTGTGCCGGAGTGCTCATCGGGGAAACGGTTTCCTTGAGGGACAGCGGCCGGCATCATAACAACCGCCGTGTCGCCAGCTCAATCGCTTCGTTTGCCCGCCCCGTTCAACGGATTCCCGCCCGCAGGAAGCTGTTCACGAACTGGCGCTGGAAGGCCAGGAAGGCGATCAGCAGGGGCGCCGCCGTCATCAGTGTCGCGGCCGAGATCACCGACCAGTCGATGCCCTGGTCGGTGGCGGCGAAGACCGACAGGCCGACGGTCAGCGGCCGGGTCGAGACGCTGTTGGTGATGATCAGCGGCCAGAGGAAATTGTTCCAATGGTAGCTGACCGAGACCAGCCCATAGGCGACATAGGTCGGCCGGGCGAGCGGGATATAGACCCGCCAGAGGACGCCCAGCGGGCCGCAGCCCTCGATGCGGGCCGCGTCGTCCAGTTCCCGCGGAATGCCCTTGAAGGTCTGGCGCAGCAGGAAGATGCCGAAGGCCGACGCCACATAGGGCAGGCCGATTCCGGCGATGCTGTCGATCAGCCCCAACGCCTTGATGGTGCGGTAATTCTCCACCAGCAGCAGGTCGGGCATGATCATCAATTGCATGAGGACCAGCGCGAAGACCAGTCCGGCGCCGGGAAAGGGAAAGCGGGCGAAGCCGTAGGCCGCCAGGGTGCACAGGATCATCTGGCCGGCCATGACGCCGGCCACCAGCAGGCTGGTGTTGAGGAAGTAACGGGCGAAGGGCGCCGCCTCCCAGGCGCGGGAGAAATTCTCCAGGGTCAGGGGGGCCGTCGGATCGAAGTGGGCGGCGAAGGCGCTGGGGTGAAAGGCCGTCCACAGGGCGAAGGCCATGGGCAGCAGCCAGAGGGCGGCCAGCAGCCAGGCGGCGAGGCCGGCCATCGCCGGCCCGATGGGGGAACTCCGGCCGAGGCCGCTCATCGGTAATGGGTCCGGCTGTCGAGAAAGTGGAATTTGAGCGCGGCGACCAGCGAGAGGATCGTCACCAGCACCACCGTCAAGGTGGCGGCATAGGCGCTGTCCCAGAAGCGGAATCCCACCTCGAAGATATGAAAGAGCAGCAGCGACGTCGCATTGTCCGGCCCGCCGCGGGTCATCACCACCACATGGTCGACCATGCGAAAGGCGTTGATCAGCGCGTTGATCAGCACGAACAGGGTGGTCGGCATCAGAAGCGGCAGGGTGACCCGGCGGAAGCAGGTCCAGGGGCCGGCGCCTTCCAGGGCGGCGGCTTCGCGCAGGGTCGCCGGGATCTGCTGCAGGGCCGCCAGATAGAAGATCATGAAGAATCCCGATTCCTTCCAGATTGCCACCGCGATCAGCGCCCAAAGGGCGGTGCCGCGTTCGCCCAGCCAGTTATGGTGCGCCATGCCCAGGAAGCCCACCAGCCGGTCGAGCAGTCCGTAATCGGGGGTGTAGAAGAACAGCCAGATATTGGCCACGGCGATCATCGGCAGCACGGTGGGCGTGAAAAAGGCCAGCCTGGCCAGGGAGCGGCCGGGAAAGGAGCGGTTGACCAGCAGGGCCATGGTCAGCGCCAAAGCCACCGAGACGGGGATGGTGGCCAGCGCGTAGATCAGATTGTTCCACAGGCTTTGCCAGAAGATCGGATCCGCCATCATGTCCCGGTAGTTGTCGAGACCGACGAAGTGCGGCGGCCGGGTTCCCCTGGGCGTCGAATGGACGGAGGCGAGCAGGGTCATCACCGCCGGCAGATGGGTGAAGGCCGCCAGCAGCGAAACCGCCGGCAGGATCAGCAGCCATCCGTAAAGGGCGTTCAGGCGTTTGCTCATCATGGGTCCGGGAAAGGGGCGGGTCCCGGCCAAGGGGGGCGGCCGGGACCCATCCCGCCTCAGCGATAGGACTTGAGTAGGCGCTCGGCGTTGGCCTGGGCCTCGCCCAGGGCCTCGGCCGGCGATTTGGCACCGGTCAGCACCGCTTGCAAGGCGTCGTTCAGCGCCTTGGTGACCCGCTGGTTGTCATGGGTCGACAGTTCGGCGACGGAATATTGCAGTTGGTCGCGGGCCACGGCGGCGGCCGGGAAGCCGGCGACATAGGCCTTCATGGCCGGGGTTTCCCAGGCGTCGGGGCGGGTCGCCACATAGCCGGTGTCGATTCCCCATTGGGCGGCCCGCTCGGCCGAGGTCATGAACTTGACGAATTCCAGCGCCGCCGTCCGCTGTTCGGGGCTGGCGTTCTTGAAGACGTAGAAGTTGCCGCCGCCGGTGGGCGAGCCCCGCCGGACTTTCTCCGGCAGCATGGAAACGCCGAAGGCGAAGGGCGCGTTGGCGCGGATGTTGGTCAGGTTGCCGGTGGTGGTCCAGATGATCGCCGCCTTGCGTTCGAAGAAGTCCTTGGGCGTCGTGCCCCATTCCACCACGCCCGAGGGATGGATCCGCTCCCTGGCCGACAGATCATGCCAGAACTGCAAGGACTCGATCGCCTTGGGATTGGCGTAATCGGTCTTGTCGCCGGCCTCGTTGGCCAGGACCACGCCGTTTTCGATGGCCAGGCATTGGAACAGCCAGTAAGGGAAACCCGAGGAGGGGATCTGCACGCCCCATTGGGTGACGGCGCCGCCCGCGTCGCGCTTGGTGAGCCGGTGTCCGAACGCCACCAGTTCGTCCCAGGTCTGCGGCGGCTTCTCGGGATCCAGCCCTGCCTCCTTGAAGGCTTCCTTGTTCCAATATTGGACGACGGTGGAACGCTGGAACGGCACGCCCCAGACATGCCCGCCGGCCCGGCTGTTTTCCATGAAGGCGGGATAGAAGGCGTTGAGCCAAGCCTTGTCGGCGTCGGATTTGGCCAGTTGCTCGAAGGGCAGCACGGCATCCTCGTCGATCAGGGTGAACATGTCGGTGGACAGCAGGATCGCCACCTGCGGCGCGTCGCCGCCCTTCAGCGCGGTCAGCGCCTTGGCCAGGGTATCTTGGTAGCTGCCGGCGTAGACGGGCGATATCCGGATATCGGGATGGGCCTTTTGGAACTCGGCGACATAGCCGTCGATCAGCTTGGTGATGGGGCCCCCCACCGCCACCGGGAAATAGAAGGACAGGTCGGTCGCCGCCGCCGGCAGGGCGGCCGCCATGCTCAGTCCGCAGGCCAATGTGACGCCGGCGATCATGCGTTTCAGGGAAATGAACATTATTGGCGGCTCCTGCTGGTCAGCATATTTGGGACAAACGGGCGCGGGTGAAGGCGGTCGGGCAGTCGGACAGGCGGTCGTCGCGCCGCCGGCCGTCGGCGGCGTTGAACAAATGCGTGGCCTCCTCCGGCCATGTCAGATTAACCCCGGTGCCTGGGGCCATCGTCGCGGCGCCGGGCAGGCGGGCGGACAGCCTTTGCCCGCCGGCCGCCCGGCAGGAGAGCAGCGTATCGGCCCCGAGATATTCGGACGCCTCGACCACCGCCGGCAGGCCGTGGCCCGGCGCCGGGGAGACGGTCTCGGGGCGCAGGCCGAGAAGCAGGCCCGCGCCTTTTTCCGGATCGCCGAAGACGAATCGGCTCAAGTCCGGGTCGGATAGGTCGAGGATGTCCATGGCGGGCGAGCCGATGAAGCGGGCGGTGAACAGGCTGGCCGGGCGATTGTAAAGATCGCCGGGGCGGCCCTGCTGTTCGATGGCGCCCCTGTTCATCAGCACCACGTGATCCGACATGCTCATGGCCTCCGCCTGATCATGGGTGACGTAGATCATGGTGATGCCCAGTCGCTCCTGAAGCGCGCGGATCTCGCGGCGCATCTCGCCGCGCAACTGGGCGTCGAGGTTGGACAGCGGCTCGTCCATCAGGCAGACCGGGGCCTCGGCGATCAGGGCGCGCCCCAGGGCGACGCGTTGCTGCTGGCCGCCCGACAACTGGGACGGCTTGCGCGAAAGCAGTCCGTCGATGGACAGAAGCTCGGCCACCCGGGTCAGCCGGCGGCGCCGTTCCACCGGCGCCACCTTGCGGACCTTCAGGCCGAAAAGCAGGTTTTCCGCCACCGTCATATGGGGAAACAGGGCGTAGGACTGGAACACCATGGAGAGCGCCCGGCGTGACGGCGGCAGCCGGGTGACGTCGCGGTCGCCGATCCGCACCGATCCCCCGTCCACCGTCTCAAGGCCGGCGATCACCCGCAAGGTGGTGGATTTTCCGCATCCCGACGGTCCCAGCAGGGTGACGAAGCGCCCTTCCCCGGCGGACAGGGAAACGCCGGCCACGGCGAGGGTTTCCCCCCAGCGCTTGGTGATTTCCGTCACGGTCACGGTGGCGCCCGTCATGACGCCCCGCCCGCTTCGGAATCCGCGACATGGATGGCCACTCCGGCGGCCATCGCCATCTCCTCCATTGCCGGCGGCAGGGGGCGCTCGGTGAAGATGGCGTCGACGTCGCACAGGTTGCCGCCGCGCGCCACGGCCGGCCGGCCGAACTTGCTGTGGTCGAGCACCAGGAAGGATTGGCGGGCGTTGGCGGCCATGGACAGGCGGGTCCGGACCTCCTCCCGGTCGAAATCGAGGAGGGTGCCGTCCTCGGGATCGACGCTGCCCACTCCGAAAACCGCGATATCGACCTTGAAGCCGGCAAAGAAATCGACCGCCGCGTCGCCGATCACGCCCCGCTGGCGCAAGCGGCCCCCGGCGATGGTGACGTCGAAGCCGTCCTGGCCGCAGGCGATGAAGGCCGCGTTCAGATTGTTGGTCAGGATGCGCAATCCCGACTTGTGGACGAGCGCCCCGGCCACCGCCTCCGGCGTGGTGCCGATGCCGATGGAAAGGGACGAGCCGTCCGCGACATGGCCGGCGACCAGGGCGGCGATCCGCCGCTTGGCGTCGAGATTGAGATCCTGCCGGGTTTCGAAGGCGAGATTGTCGCGGGCATCGCCCGGTCCGGCGCCGCCGTGCAGACGGCGCAGCAGGCCCTCCGCGTCGAGGCGGTTGATGTCGCGGCGCACCGTCTGCGGCGTCACGCCGAAACGGCGCGACAGATCGGTCACCCCGACGAACCCGGTTTCACGGACCAGACCGAGAATCAGTCGATGTCTTTCGCTTTCATGCATGGACGATTGTGATGCACCGCCAGCCGTCCCTTATCAAAAGAAGGTTTTGTGTTCGTTCATTTTCGCTTTTGTTACATGGCGTTGGAAAATGCCCGGAATTTTTTGCCCGGGCCCCGTTCGTTTTTTCCGGCCGGCACGTCATCGGCCGCCGGGGACGATTTTCATCCCATTGAAACAGCGCCCTATTTTTTTTCAGATCGGCGGGGTCCGCCTTTTGCATGACGGCATCTTCGGCGTCGCCAAGGCGGCTTGCCGCGACAGGAGGATTCCGATGTCTTTGACCGTCAACAGCAACACGCTCGCCCAGCAGCAACTGCAGAAACAATTGGCCTCCGCGCAGGCCAACGCCGATACGCAAAGCAGCGCCTCGACCAGCAGCAGCGATTCCTCCGCCTCCTCCTCTTCCACGACATCGGGCACGGCCGGCGCGCTGACCGGCGGCCAGTCCCCGCTGACCAGCGGCATCCTGGCCACATTGCTTCGGGAACAGGCCGGCGAAAGCGGCACGTCCAGCAATAGCAATCCGATCACCATGCTGCTTGACGCCGAAGCCGGCGGAACCGGCACGGCAAGCGGCAGTGCGACATCCCTGGCGACATTCCTGCAAGAGGTGGCCGGCGGGAGCAGTTCCACCACCACCGATCCGTTGACGTCCTTGCTCGAAACGCAGGTCGCCAAGTCGTAAGCGGTGTCGTTGTCGATTTCGATACGGCCATCGTCGATGGAATAGGCAATGGCCGGCCTGGCCGTGAGAAGCGCGTAACGGAAGCGAACGGCTTCGGTTCCGATCATGGCCCTCTTGCCCCATCCTGGTGTTGGGGCAACCGATAGGGCAAAGTTTTCCCTTGCTCATGCCGAGGGGGGCCTTTTCCGGCACAAACCCCTTTGAGGAAAGGGGTAAAGATTCACCCTCCCTGCGGGCTCTATACGATCGAACAAAAAAGGGGCAGTATCGGCGCCCGCCCGCAGAACAGGCATGTAAAGCCCTGTCTCCGGGGGATGGACGGCCAACGGTCGGGATAACGAGGCGAGGCGTTTGGATGAGGCGGGAAACAAGGGGGAATTCGTGGTCGTGACACCAAGATCCTCCGCGCCGGAAGCTCTCGTCGTCCGCGACATTTATAAGAGATATGGTTCGCATGAAGTGCTGAAGGGGGTCTCCCTGACCGCCCACGAACATGACGTCGTCGCCATTCTGGGCAGCAGCGGGGCCGGCAAGAGCACTTTTTTGCGCTGTATCAATTTTCTCGAAGCCCCCAATTCCGGCAGCGTGGCGGTGAAGGGCGAGGAACTGCGCCTGACGCCCGGCCCCCAAGGGCTGGTCCCGGCCGACCGTCGTCAGTTGGAGCGCATCAGAAGCCGTCTGGCCATGGTCTTCCAACAGTTCAATCTGTGGGCCCACATGACGGTGCTGGAAAACGTCATCGAGGCGCCGGTCCATGTGCAGAAGCTGGATCGCAAGACGGCGATCGCCAGGGCCGAGGCCGTGCTGGAGAAGGTGGGCATGGCGGAGCGCCTGGACGCCTTTCCGAGCGAGCTGTCGGGCGGACAGCAGCAGCGGGTCGCCATCGCCCGCGCCCTGGCCATGGAGCCCGAGGTCCTGCTGTTCGACGAGCCCACCTCGGCGCTCGACCCCGAACTGGTGGGCGAGGTCTTGAAGGTGATGCGCGATCTGGCCCGCGAGGGCCGGACCATGCTGGTGGTCACCCATGAGATGGGATTCGCCCGCGAGGTGGCCAATCATGTCCTTTTCCTGCATCAGGGGCAGATCGAGGAGGAGGGGCCGCCCGAGCAGTTGTTCGACGCTCCGGTCTCCGAACGCTCGCGGCAGTTCCTCGCCAGCGTTCTCAAAGGGTGATGTTTTTTGGAATATGGGGATTGGAAATGAAGAAGATTGGTCTGTTCTGTGCCTTGGCGATGCTGGGGATGGCCACGGCGGCCCATGCCGCCACCAAGGTCCGCATCGCCACCGAGGCCGATTACGCTCCTTTCGAATACAAGGACGCCGACGGGGTTCTGAAGGGCTTCGAGATCGAACTCGGCACCAAGATGTGCGCCGCCGCCAAGCTGGACTGCGAATGGGTCAACATGGACTTTGACGCCGAGATCGCGGCGTTGAACGCCGGCAAGGTCGACGCCATCCTGTCGCAGATGTCGGTGACCGACGAACGTAAGAAAAGCGTCGATTTCGGCGACCTTCTGACCATCGCCCCGGTCAGCCTCGTCGCCAAGAAGGGAGCCGCCATCGGTGCCGACGCGGCCAGCCTCAAGGGCAAGACCGTCGGCGTGCAGAGCGGCACCACGCACGAGACCTTCATGAAGAAGCGTCTTCCCTCGGTGGCGATCAAGGTCTACCAGTCCCAGGAGGAAGCCTATCTGGACCTGGAGGCCGGCCGCATCGACGCGACGCTGGCCGACAAGACCATCGAATGGGACTGGCTGCAGAAGACCGGCAAGGCCGAGGGCTTCGATTACGTGGGCAAGGACATCGACGACGTCGAGATCTTCGGAACCGGCACCGCCATAGCCTTCCGCAAGGGCGACGCCGCCTTGCGCGCCAAATTCAACGAGGCGCTGGTCCAGGTCCTGAAGGACGGGACCTACAAGGCGATCAACGACAAGTACTTCCCCTTCCCGATCAACGGCAAATGAGGTCCGTCCGGGATCGCCGCTGAGCAGTGGGGGAACAGCCGTCCATGGCGCTTTTCGGATATGAGGCCCAACTGCTGCAGGGGATTCTGGTCACCCTGGAGGTCGCCGTCGCCTCGGCGGTGTTCGGCGTCCTTCTGGGGATTCTGGGGGCCGCGGCCAAGTTGTCTCGCCATGCCTGGATAAGTCGTCCGGTCGGTGCCGTCACCGATCTCCTGCGCGGGATTCCCGAATTCCTGATCCTGCTGATCTGCTATTTCGGCCTGACCAACCTCCTGACCGGCTGGTTCGGCACCAGGGTGGACATCAGCCCGTTCGCGGGCGGGGTCTTCGCGCTGTCGATCGTCTTCGGCGCTTATGCCTCGGAAGCCTTCCGCGGCGCCTTCCTGGGCGTGTCGGCGGGTCAGCTCGAAGCGGCGCACGCTTTCGGCATGCGGCCCCTGCAGGTCTTCTTCCGCATTCATCTGCCACAGGCCTGGCGGCTGGCCCTGCCCAGCCTCAACAACCAATGGCAGAACGTCATCAAGGACAGCTCCCTGGTGTCGATCGTGGGGCTGGAGGACCTGATGCGCAAGGCTCAGATCGGCGCCCAGGTGACCAAGCATCCCTTCAATTTCTATATCGCGGCGGCCCTGGTCTATCTGCTTCTGCTGACCCTGTCGAACCCGCTGTTCAATCTTCTCGAGCGGCGCGCCGGCCGCGGGCTGCGGAGGCGATAGGGATGATGGGTGTCGATCTGTCCACGCTGGGCGGGCTTTCCGATACCGCCGCCCTGTTCGGCAGGGGGCTCGTCATCACCCTGGAACTGCTGGTCGTCTCGACGGTCCTGGCGATGGTCCTGGCGGTGCCGCTTGCCGTCGCCCGGCTGTCGGCCAATCCGTTTTTCCGCTGGCCGGCTTTCGCCTATTCGGCTTTTTTCCGGGGCACGCCGCTGCTGGTGCAGATCTTCCTGTTCTATTACGGCCTGTCCCAGTTCCCGTGGATTCGCCAGTCCATCGCCTGGCCTTTCCTGCGCGACGCCTTCCCCTGCGCCCAGGTGGTGTTGACGCTGAACATGGTGGCCTATGTGGCGGAGGTGGTCCGGGGCGGCATCATGGCCGTGCCGTCCGGCGAGAAGGAGGCGGCCCTGTCGGTCGGCATGGGGCCCTTCCTGATGTATCGGCGGATCATCCTGCCCCGGGCCTTCCGCCTGATGCTGCCGGCCCTGAGCAATGAGGTGGCGATCCAGCTCAAATCGACGTCGCTGGCCTGCACCATCACGCTCTTGGACGTCACCGGCGTCGGCCGGCGGCTGGCCGCCGCCAGCTACAGCACCGAGCCCCTGATCGTCGCCGGGGTCATCTACATGATTCTGGCCTTCCTGATCGGCCGCGTCTTCAAGCTGGCCGAAGCCCGGCTATCCTTCCAGCGCCGGGCCTGACGGGCGGCGCCGTTCCGCCCCGATATATGTTCTCTTTTTGTTCGGCCTGTGCCAACATTCCTCATCGTTCCGGGAGGGGTGCATGGTAAGCCAATTGAGCAAGCATCAGGCGTTCCGAAAGTTGCATAGTCGGCCGGGAGCTTTCGTAATTCCCAATCCTTGGGATGCGGGCTCGGCCCGTATTCTTACCGCGCTCGGTTTCGAGGCATTGGCCACAACGAGCGCCGGATTTGCATTTGCGATCGGGCGTCGAGACTCGGCCGCGGCTCTCTCGCGTGAGGCCATTTTGCAGAATGCGCGGAGCATCGTCGAGGCGACCGACTTGCCCGTTTCTGCCGACCTGGAAGATGGGTTCGGATCAGACCCGGCATCCTGTGCCCTGACGATTTCCCTGGCGTCCGAGATTGGTCTTGTGGGTGGATCAATCGAGGACGCCACGGGCAATCCGGCAGATCCGATATTCGACTTTACTCTGGCGGTGGAACGGGTCGCCGCCGCGGCCGAGGAAGCTCGCAAACATCCTTTCATCCTGACCGCGCGCGCTGAGAACTTCCTGCACGGGCGGCTCGATTTGGATGACACGATCCGCCGTCTTCAAGCATTTGAGAAGGTGGGAGCCAATGTCCTCTATGCCCCGGGCCTGCCAAATCTCGACGCGATCCGAACCGTATGTTTCTCCGTCAATCGTCCGGTAAACGTTGTGATGGGGCTGGCCGGTCGGACCTTCACCGTCGGAGAGCTGGAGGAGGCGGGGGTCAAGCGAATCAGCGTCGGCGGCTCATTCGCGCGGGCGGCGCTTGGGGGGTTCGTGCGCGCCGCACGCGAGGTCAAGGATCATGGCACCTTTACTTATGCCGAGGACGCGATGTCTGCCCGCGAAGCTGAATCATACATGTTGGACATGGGCAGATGAAGGGACTCCGGGGCGGTGGAGGTGAGGGGTGGTATCGGCATGTCGGTGCATGGTTCTGTCTCTATCGAGGGATGTCTCTGGCAGAGGCCTTGAAAGCCATCGAGACCGACGGGCACCTCCCATCCCCTAGGACCCACACCCGCGCCGTCGCGGGTACGGTGGAGGGTGCCAGACGGGCTCGCTCTGTGTCCACCCGTCCTCCACGAGATCGGGAGGCGGTTTTGTTGCGTGATGATCAGGAAGCGCTCGGATAGCGCAAGGTAACGGTAAACACTTCGGTGATACCGAAGTGTTTACCGCCTCATTTTTCAGATGGAACAGATCTGCATCCTGTAACAGCTGCTCAATGCCAATTTGCAGCAATCACCGGTTCCAATTGGGTGGCTTGGGTCGTGCTGAGCGTCGTCTGGCCCGGGGCGGGTGCCGAAAGGCTCGCCATGGCATCAACGAGGTTGCTGACTTGAGTGTTGAGAAGGGCATGGCCGTCAGCCGTTTTGAACTGACTAATGTCGGAAGACGTCCCGGCATACCAATTTTGCAAATCAGTTTGCTCATTTGTGCCAATGACACTGACCAGTAAGTCGTCTCCATTTCGGCTGAACCAAAGTTGATCCGCAGAAATACCACTACCGAATTGGATGATTGCATCGGAAGCGCCACCGGCATCAATTGTCGTGGTTCCGCTCGCGCCGATCGAAACGGTATCTTTCTGCCCCGTCACCCTGATGTTGTTGTCGGAGCCGCTTACTGCGGTCGTGTCCCATGAGCCGCTCACGGTGACGCTCGCCGAATCGCCGTTGATAGTCGTCTGGGCGAAATTACCGGAGATCGCGACGGTGGCGTTGTTTCCATAAAATGCAAGCGTATCGGCGCTTCCGGTGACCGACACCGTGTCGTTGTCCCCTTGCAGAGTGGCGGTGCAGTTCTGCCGGGCGATTGTCGCCGTCTGTGAATCGACTGGAGTCGAAAGCGTGCTGGCGAACCCGTTCGCAGTCATGGTTGAGCCATCCGACAGATGGACGACAAGACCGGACGAGTCCAATGTCTGGCTGACGATCGGTGTCGATGCAAAGCCACTGAAGTCGATCGTGTCGGCGGTTGTCGACAGGTTTGCGATCGTGATGGAATGGGCATCGCTCCCGGCGATGATATGAATCCGGTCACCCTGGGCACTGGCTTGAATATAATCGTTTCCGGAGCCGGTGGTGATGTCGTCCGCGCCGAGGCTGATCACGTGATCATTGCCTTTTGCCAAGGTGACAACGGCGCCGGTGGTGCTGGTCGTTATGGTTGAGGCGTTGCTTCCTCCCCAGGTGTAGATCGTTCCGACGCCTGTCAACGTGGCGTCGATATCGTCGCCTTGTGAAACTCCACTAAAATGGATGGTGCCGCCATTGTCGTTAATATTACTGACCGTGCCGGATGCGATAACCGTCGCAATGGCGCTATCTCCGACGTTAATTGTGTCTGATGCGTAAGACGTCAAGGAGTCAATTCCATTAAGAGTATAATGGCTGTTGCCCTGTCCTCCGGTAATAGTCGCATTGCCAGTTGCAATAATATTTGTTCCCCATGATCCGCACGTAATGGTGTCGTTACCATTACTGTAAACATCCGCGCCATAAATCATGCTGATGGTATTGGTTGATCCTGCGGCAGTGGTGATGGTGTCGCCACCGAGTGCATTAATGACATCGATGCCGCCGCTGCCGCCGTTGATCGTTCGTACCCAACCTGTTCCGGTAATGGTCAGGTGGCCGTTTCTTCCATCGATTTCCGTGTAAGACAGATTGTCGACGATCGAGGCCGCCTGGCTGTCGCCGATATAATCGATTCCACCGCTATCACCGTCGATCAGCGTGGTGCCGCCATTTCCATAGACGGTGGCAACACCGGATTCGCCGCGACCAAAGACCGAAAGCTGGCCGCTGCCCGCATAAATCGTTGAGTTGCCGGATACGATGATCGTGTCGTTTCCGGAACCGGCGTGAATGATATCGGCGCCGACGCTGGTCAAGGTCACGTTACCGGCACCCAGCGAGACGTTCGATCCGATCGATCCGCCGGCAAGGGTGATATTGGTATGTCCCTGGTAAACTCCCGCGGTGCCTCCGCCGCCGATGAAGGTGGCATCGCTCGTTGTTCCGTCTTGCGTAATGGAATAGGCGAATTGACCGCCGGACCAGGTTCCCGACAGCAGGACCGCATTGCCCGAAACGGTGGCGCTGGCGCCGGAAGCGATGGTGATCCAGTTGGATCCCCCGGTCATGTCAAGTGCCAGCGTCGCTCCCGCTCTGACCTGAAATGTGGAGTTTCCCGTCCCGCCGGAGATATTCGCGGTGCCACTGACGCCGATAGTGCAGTTTCCGTTGCCCAGCGTAATCGTGTCTGTGCCCCGGCTGTTGATCGTGTCTCCGCCAAGCACCGCGATTTGGTTGATCGACCCGATGGCCGTGGTGATGTTGTCACCAGCCTCCGCGGACGCGGGGCCGGTATCCGTATAGATCAGGCCGCCCTGTCCGCCAATTACGGTTTCATGCCCCCAGTCGGAGCTGATCGTCAAAAGGCCGTCGCCGCCTTGGGCTGCCTGTCCGTAATCCGTGAAAACCAGTGAGTGAGGCTGGTCATCGGCAAAAATCCAGACTCCGTCGCCGGGGGTCAATGCATCCTGTGTGGTATTGCTGATCGCGGTTCCGTCGCCATCGACATTTCCCGTCAGTTCGGCGCCGCCTTTCACCAGATTTGCCGAGGAGGCAAAGTTGTCGAAGGTGTTGCCTGACACGGTAGCCACATCAATGGTCGAGTTCGTCAATGCTATGGCGGTGCCGCCATAGTTGTTTACAAACGTGTTGTTTTCAAGATCAAGACTGGAATTGGCATAAGGTATTCCCTCTCCGCCAAAATGGACCATGGTCTGATTCTCGGCGTTGGACCCTTTTTCTATAAAATTCCCCTTTATCGTTGCGGCCCCTCCGTTCGGCAAGTCAATTTCGTAACTGCTTGTCCCCGTAGCTCCGTCCTGAATAATATTATTTTCAATGTCACTTACGTCTGCGCGACTTTTTACCTCATGGCCCACAAAAGCGCTGGAGATAATGCTATTGGTGAGAGTGAATTTCGAAACTTCACCAATGTATATATCGTGAGTGTAGCCATCTCCTGCGCCATTATTTTCAAAAGTAGAGTGATCTATCTTAATGGTTCCCGTGGAATCCGCATTTGCAAGAATTCCATTCTGATTATCATGAAAATCATCATTTATTAACGTAAGATTACCTGAATCGTATCGGATGCCGGCTCCGTTTCCTCCGGAATCTGCGGAAATTTCAACGCCACTGAAGGATATATTTTTAATGGTGACGTTTCCCTCGATAACCAATATGCCTTTTTCGTTCGGCGGGGCTTCCGTCGCGACCATATTCACCATGCCACCGACACCCTCGATGGTGATGTTCTTCTTCACATAGGAAAAGTCATTGATCAGTGTCGTGCCGCCCGTGATGGCGATCACATCGCCGTCGCTGGAGGCCGCGATTGCCGCAGCGAGCGTGGCGTATTCTTGCCCAGCCCCAACGGTGAGGATGTGTCCTCCCTCGGCTGGAGTGTCGGCGGTACCGGCATAGGCGGAATCGGAAGTCAATATACCGGCTTGAGCATAGGGAGCCGTACTGGACGCTTCATCGGGAATATCCATTCTAAAATCTCCCACCATTCATATGCAAAACAAGGACGATTCTAAAAAATTTCGTCTTTTGAGGGTGTTTTCTATGTCTTGTCCAATCAAGGCACCTCATATTCATATGAGATACACCTTAAAAATGTATTGAAAAGTATGCGCGGCGTCCGGTGATTTTTTGGCTGAGCGCAACGACGGCACAGCAGGACATGGCTTTCCGCGCGACAGCAGAAGCATCTGTGACGCGAAAGATGAGTGTGCCGCGCTTTCTGATCCCCGGAATAGGAGGGCTACCGGTTGGATGGCGTAAAAGACGCCTATCGAAAGCGTAAGGAGTGCACTTCCAGTGATTTTCAGATGGGAAATGGTGCGCCCGGCGGGATTCGAACCCACGGCCCCAGGATTAGGAATCCTGTGCTCTATCCTACTGAGCTACGGGCGCCCAAGGGCGGTTATCGCATGGCGCGCGGCGGCGATCAAGAAAGGTGCTCAAGGCAATGCCCGATAGCGGTCGGTGGCGGTGACCAGGGCGGCGCGGATGCCGGGCTCCATGGCCGAATGGCCGGCGTCGGGGATGATCTGGAAGGCGGTGCCGGGCCAGGCGCGGGCCAGGTCGTCGGCGCTGGCGATGGGGCAGACCATGTCGTAGCGCCCCTGGACGATGGTGGCCGGCCGGCCGTGCAGCTTCGCGATGTTCCGCAAAAGCTGGTCGGGCTCCATGAAGCCGTCGTTGATCATGTAATGGGCCTCGATGCGGGCCATGGCCAGCGCCGAGGGCGAGGAGCGGGTGTCGCCCGGCTCGTTGATCAGGCGCGAGCAGGATTCCTCGTAGCTGCACCAGACCTGGGCGGCCGGCATATGAATGGCCGGATCGCCGTCGGTCAGCCGGCGGTAATAGGCGCGCAAGGGATCGGCGCGTTCGACGGGCGTCAGCGGCTGAAGGAAGGCGCGGCCGGCTTCGGGGAAGAAGCGGCCCATCTGGTGCATGAACCAGTCCACCTCCTGCGGGCGGAACAGGAAGATGCCGCGCAGCACGAATCCCAGGCAGCGTTCGGGATGGGCCTCGCCATAGGCCAGGGCGAGGGTGCTGCCCCAGGATCCACCGAAGACCAGCCAGCGTTCGATGCCCAGGAACCTGCGCAGGGACTCGATGTCGGCGATCAAAAGCGGGGTCGTGTTGTCGGAAACCAGGGCGGCGGGAACGGACCGGCCGGCGCCGCGCTGGTCGAACAGGATGATGCGGTAATGGGCGGGATCGAAGAAGCGGCGGTGCAACGGCGCGCAACCGGCCCCGGGGCCGCCATGCAGGAAAATCACCGGCTGGCCGGCGGGATTGCCCGATTCTTCCCAGTAAAGGCGATGGCCGCCGCTGACCGGCATCCATCCCTGCCGAAAGGGCTCGATGGGCGGATAAAGCGCGCCCGCGGTTTCCTTGTCGCCTTTCATGCCCCGTCTATCCTCGATTCTTCTCTGCGTTCAGGCCCTTGAACATTGGGGCGGCATGGCCTTCCGTCCATGGCGCGAAAGCCGTCCGGCCACAAAAAAGCGCGAAAGCCCGAGCCATCCCAGCCATCTCATGCCTTGAGGACTTGCAGAAGGGCGCCGTCGGCGTCGAACTGCGCGGCCAGCAGATCGCCCCCGAAGCCGCAGCCGCCATCCAGCGACACGGTGAAGGGGGTCTCGGCCACGCCGCCATGCTGACGGTCGTAACCGCGCACGATGCGGCGATATTCGCCGTAAGGCCGGTCGATGGTGGCGAAGGCCGAACTGCCCCACCAGAAACTGTCGCTTTGCGCCGACAGCGGACGCTGCGGATCGATGCCGGCATGGACGAACAACAGCGTGCCGTTATCGCTGAAGGCGGCATGGCGCAGCACGCTCATCAGCGTCGCATGCCCGTCGAGGGCGCGCAGATTTTGCCGAAGCTGGCCGGTCCAGCGGGTCAGGGACAGAGTGCCGTCGCGGGCGGCCAGGACGGCTTCCTGGACCGAGGCGCCATAGGCCTCGATGGTGGGCTCGATGCCCTGGCCGACCATCCATTGCAGGACTTCCGCCGGATTTGGGGCGAACTGAAGCTGTAGAAGCTTCTGCCACATTTCCTCCTGCGCGCCGCGCAGGAAGACGATATCGGCGCAATCGACGCCGTCCCGGGCCAGGATGGCCCGGCGGAACAGCAGCAATTCATCGATGGTCCGGCGAACTTCGCGGCCATGGCCGGAATAGTTGCCCAGATAGACGATCTGGTCACCCGGCTGAAATTTCGTAAAAAGTTGTCGATGGATGGCGGACAGCCGATCGGCCTGGCCGTGGATGGCGGCGATGGCCCAGACGCGGGACCGGCCGCGCAATGTCGCGAAGATGCTTTGCTCCGAGGACATGCGCCGCGTACCACCTCCCCAAAGGTCGCAAGGAGCGGCATCGGGACGATGCCGCTCCCGATACCTTAAGCGGCGTCGAGCAGCTTTTCCAGTTTTTGCGTCGCCATTTCGGGCTCGATGCGTTCGACGGCGGCCAATTCACTGGCCAGACGTTCAAGCGCGGCTTCGTAGATCTGACGTTCGCTATAGGACTGGTCCGGCTGGTTGGCGTTGCGATGCAGATCGCGCACCACCTCGGCGATGGAAATCGGATCGCCGGAATTGATCTTCGCCTCGTATTCCTGGGCGCGGCGGCTCCACATGGCGCGCTTGACCTTGGCGCGGCCACGCAGGGTGCTGAGCGCGGTGTCCATCACGCCGGGGGTGGACAGCTTGCGCAAACCGGACTTCTTCGCCTTCGGCACCGGAACACGCAGTGTCATGCGGTCGCGGTCGAAGGTGATGACGAACAGTTCGAGCTCGTGTCCGGCAATCCGTTGCAGTTCGATCGATTCAACTTTGCCGACCCCATGGGTCGGATAAACCACGTAGTCGCCTTCAGAAAACGATTCGTCCAGCATATCCTGCTCATCCCTCAATAAAACCTGGGCAACGGCCAGGCACAGCAAATTTTGCCGCGCACCGCACCGCAAAAAGCGGTCGATTCGGAACTCCTGGTCTTGCCGTGTGGGGCAACAGCCCAAATGGCCTAGCCGCTAGGCGGCCGTCCGCTGACCCTGGTTCAGCGGAAAGGACTATATAGCATAGCCAAGGGCCGAGGAACAGAACGAATCCGCCTCGATACAAAAAACACTACCAGAGGTTGCGGTTTGGCGGCCGGCACTTTTCCGCGCCGCCGCCCGAAAACCTCTGCCATGTGGAGACCGGTGCGATCTTTTGCAACCGGCCCGGCAATCCCTCTCAGGGACCGCTCCGCCTCAGCGCTTGCCCGGATTGGGGCTCAGCAGCTCGGCCTTGCCCGGCTTGCCCTTCCACTCGTCGGCGTCGGCCGGCGATTCGCCCTTGCGGGTGATGTTGGGCCATTGCTCGGCATAGGTGCGGTTGGTCTCGGCCCATTCGGCGGCCTTTTCCTCGCTGTCCGGGAAAATGGCCTCGGCCGGGCATTCCGGTTCACAGACACCGCAATCGATGCATTCGTCGGGGTTGATCACCAGGAAGTTTTCGCCTTCGTAGAAGCAATCGACGGGGCAAACCTCGACGCAATCCATGAATTTGCACTTGATGCAGTTTTCCGTGACGACGTACGCCATGACATTCTCCGTAGGGGTTGGTTTTCAGACCGGGGAACCGGCGAGCCCGAGACGGGCCATGGCCCTCTGGCGCGCGGCACCGCTGTCCTGATCGGAAACAAAAAGCAGTCCGGCCACCCGGCGCACCAGGCTGGCCTCGTAATCGTGCAACTGGCCGTTGGCGAAGACGACCTCCCACAACATCTCGATTACGCTGATGCGCTGGGGGGCGTCGTAGCGGTCGACAATCACCTTGGTGAAGGGGAACAACTGGTTGGATTGTCCCTGCAGGGTGCGCGCCTGATCCAGCAGCCCGCGCGCGGCGGTGTCGGGCAGGCCGAACCTTTCGCGCAGCAGGCGCAGAATCTGGGCGCCCTCGGCGCCTTCCAGGGTGCCGTCGACCATCGCCGCCTCGACCAGCAGGGCCGCTGCCGCCAGGCGCGGATCGTCTCCGGCGACGGACCGGCCGCTTTCACCAAAAAACAAAGACTTGAGACTATCGAACATGGGGTCTTGCCTAGCACAGCGCGTTCGCCGGAACAACCCCCACGCTGTCAGGGTTTTCGTCGCGTCCCGCCGGGAGGGGAATCGGACGTGGGAAAGGGGAGGGCCGGCGGCCATTCCCAGGGGTCGGTGGCGGCTTCCGGCGCCGCCAACTCGCGATACAGGCCCTGCGCCTCGGGGGCCGGACCGCGGCGATGCCCGAGATCGAGCACGAGGACGCGACGCCAGGCGCGGCCCTGCCGGAAGATCAGTTCGTCGCCGCTTCGGACCGTCGCGCTTGCCTTGACGACCGGCCGCTCGTTGAGGATCACCCCGCCCTCGGCGAGCAGATGCTGGGCGAGGCTTCGCGATTTACAGAACCGGGCGAACCAGAGCCATTTGTCGATACGCAAGGCCTCCATGGGTTTTCATGCCCGCGTGATCTGCAAAAGCGCGGCGAAGGGAGATGCCTCCCGTTTGTCGGCGGACCGGGGCCGGCGGTGAGCCTCCGTGCGGCGGGAGGGGGCGCGGAACAGCGGCCCGCCCTCGGCGGTCGCCTCCGCCCGATAGCCCAATGCCTCCAGGATGGCGCCCGTATCGCCCGGCGAAAGGTTGAGCCGGGACGACAAGGCCGGGCCGACCGGGAAGGCGCCCTGGCGGGCCAGTTGGCGGGCCTGGGCGGCGAAACGCTCCAGCATGTCCAGGCGGACCGCCCGTCCGCCCAGGGGGCGCAAGCCGATGGCTTCGAGGAAGGCTGGCGGCGTCCCGGGGGCGAGCGGCACGCTGATGCTGCCGGGCGGCGGCGGCGCCAAGGGGGCTAAGCTTCGATGGACGCACCACAAAAGCCCCCTCAGGGACTGGCTGGCCGGCTTCAACAGCCGGGGCAGGAACACGCTTTCCACGCCGAGCCGGACGTCGAGGGCTGCCAGCGCCTTGCGGTCGTCGGCCGTCAGCGGGCGGATCTGCGCCTCCGCCGCCCGCCGCGGCAGGGAGCCCAGACCCTCCCCCAATTGAAAGGCTAGGCCCCGCCCCGGACCGGAGAGAGGGGCCTCCAGCACGGCGAAGAGGGGCGCCAGGGCCTGGCCGAGAAAGGCGTCGAGCCAGTCGCCGAGACGCCGGTTCAGCCGATCGCGGGCGGCGGTTTCGATCAGTTCCGAGGGCAGCAGGGTGACGGCCGGCCTCAGGACGGCTCCCCCCGCCGCCAATCTGGCCACGGCATTGTCCCGCCAGAGGACGAAACCCTGGCCGTCGAGGCGGAAGGCCTCGTCGGGCTCGGCGGCCAGCAGGGCGACGCGTCCGGCGATCTCGGGGCGCAAGGCGCGCGTCGCCGCGGCGGCCACGGTGCGCGTGGCATGCATGCCCTCGGCATGGTCGGCCTCGAAGCGGAATCCCCGCAGCTTGCCGACGAAATGCCCTTCCACCCGCACCTCGCCGTCCGTTCCAACATCGGAGGCCAGGGTGTCGGCATCCTTCATCCGCCGTACCAGCATGGTGGTGCGGCGGTCGACGAAGCGCTGGGTCAGGCGTTCGTGCAGGGCGTCCGACAGGCGATCCTCGATGGCGCGGCTGCGCTCCTGCCAGGCCGCCGCGTCCTTCAACCAGTCTCCGCGATGGCTGATATAGGTCCATGTGCGGATATTGGCGATGCGGGTGAGCAGGGTGTCGATCTCGCCATCGGTGCGGTCGAGCCGGCTGATCTGCTGGTCCAGCCAGTCGGTGGGCAGGGTTTCCTCCGGGCCGCTCAAATGCCGGAAAATGACGCCGAGCAGCCGGCTGTGCTGTTCCGCCAGGGTCTTGCGGAAATCCGGGACCTGGCAGACCTCCCACAACAGGCGGACGCGCTCCGGCGAACGGGCCCTGGCGGCGATCTCGGCGTCGGCGGCCAGGGCCTGCAACACCAGTTGGTCGTCGGCGTCGCGGGCGCGGATCAGGCCGGGACGGTCGGGCTGGCGATTGAGCGAGGCCAGCAGGGCCTCGATCGAGGTCAGGCGCAAATCGCTGTTGCGCCATTGCAGACGCTGCAACGGCGGAAACGTGTGATTTTCGACGGCATCGACGATTTCGCCGGGAATCGGTCCGATGTCGCCGGTGGTGCCGAAGGTGCCGTCGTTCATGTGGCGCCCGGCCCGTCCGGCGATCTGCGCCACCTCGGTGGCTTCCAGATGCCTGGGCACCCGGCCGTCGAATTTGCGCAAGCCGGCGAAGGCGACGTGATCGACATCCATGTTGAGGCCCATGCCGATGGCGTCGGTGGCCACCAGATAATCGACTTCGCCGGCCTGATAGAGGCCGACCTGGGCATTGCGGGTCCTCGGGCTCAAGGCGCCGAGGACCACGGCGGCCCCCCCTTTCTGCCGGCGCATCAGTTCGGCCAGCGTATAGACGTCGGTGGCCGAGAAGGCGACGATGGCCGAGCGGGGCGCCAGGCGCTGCAGTTTCTGCTCGCCGGAATAGCTGAGCTGGGAGAAGCGCGGCCTGGTGACGAACTCGGTGCCCGGCACCAGCCGGCGGATCAGCGGCTTGATGGTCTCGGCACCGAGGAACATGGTCTCGCTGGCGCCTCGGGCGTGCAGCAGCCGGTCGGTGAAGACGTGGCCACGGTCGGGATCGGCGCAGAGCTGGATTTCGTCGATGGCGAGAAAATCGACGCGGCGATCCAGCGGCATGCTTTCCACCGTGCAAACGAACCACTGGGGATGGGCGGGGACGATCTTTTCCTCGCCGGTCAGCAGGGCGACGGCCCCCTTGCCCTTGATGCGGGCGATGCGGTCGTAATTCTCGCGGGCCAGCAGGCGCAACGGGAAGCCGATCATGCCGGAGCGATGGCCCAGCATCCGTTCGAGAGCCAAGTGGGTCTTGCCGGTGTTGGTGGGACCCAGCACCGCGATCACCCGGCCGGAGGCGGACAGCGACGTCATGGCCTAAAAATCAGGTGGCGGGGGAAAGAATGCAAGTTTGTTTGTTTGTCTTAAATAGCCCTCAAGCGCCGGGCGGGGCCATCCGGCCCCTTGGCTTACGCGCGAACGCTCGCGCGGGGCCTCAACGGCCCAGTCGCGGGCAAGCCCGCTCCGTCCCTCTCCTCTCCCGTCCTTTGTGTGACCCGACCGGAACCGGCTTTAGCCGGTGACTAGCGCGTTGAGCGCGCCGCAGCTTATGCCGGGAGCGCCAGCGGAGGCATAAGCGAGGAAAGCCAAGGGGCCGGATGGCCCCGCCCGGCGCTTGAGGGGCAACAAAAAAAACAGCGCGCCGTCTTCCGGCGCGCCGTCCCTTCATTTCGCCGCGAAAGAGCCGCCCGGTTTACTGGGCGGCGCGGGTCTTGGTTTCGACGCGGGAGCGCGCCACGAAATCCTTGAGCTGCCGTTCCATGTTGTCGAACGCTTCACGCAAGGCGACCAGGATATCCTCATTGACGTGGGGGTCCTTGGGGTCACGTTTCACCACAAGTTCCCCACCGGGAATCGTGACATTGACGGTGATGTGAAAGGGTTCTCCCTTGCGATGAAGGCTGCTGGTGTTGCGATGGTGGACTTCGATCACCACGCGGCAACGGGTAATGCGGTCGCAAACCTGTTCGAGCTTGGCCGCTTTTTCACGGATGCGCTCCTCGATGGCATCAGAGTGGTCGATGCCATGAAAGGTGATCTGCAAAGGAATCTGCATGAGCCTCTCCGTCAAAGTTCGCCCCTACCGGCGAAAATGTTCCCTGGGACCCCCAGTTTGGGCCTGAGGTCCCTACCTCCCTTTGGCGAACCATCCGCCGCGGGATTGTTATGCATACCCAAGTCTGCGGGAAGGGGGCAACGCCCTCGTCGAGGGTCCAAGGAATTTCTTCTATGACACCAGGGACTTGCGTAGCGTCGTCCTTTCCCTCATATCCTGCGGGCAACGTGTTCACCCACTGGACAGCATTAAGGTTACTCCTCCCATGGCCGAAGAAAAGCTCAGTTTTCAGGCGGAAGTCAGCAAGCTCCTGGATCTTGTCGTTCACTCGCTTTACTCCAACAAAGAGATCTTCCTCAGAGAGCTGATCTCCAACGCGTCGGATGCCTGCGACAAGCTCAGATATGCCGCTCTCACCCAGCCGGATCTCCTGTCCGGCGGCGGGGGCGATTTCCGCATCCTGGTGACCCCCGACAAGACGGCGCGGACGCTCACCGTCGCCGACAACGGCATCGGCATGAACCGGGAGGATCTGATCGACAACCTGGGCACCATCGCCCGCTCGGGCACGGCGGCCTTCCTGGATCAGATCACCGGCGAAGCGAAAGGGGACATGAACCTGATCGGCCAGTTCGGCGTCGGTTTCTATTCCGCCTTCATGGTGGCCGAAAAGGTCGAGGTGATCAGCCGCAAGGCGGGCGAGGATCAGGGCTGGCGGTGGACCTCGGACGGCAAGGGCGAGTTCACCCTGGCCGAGGATGCCGACGCCCAGCGCGGGGCGACGCTCATTTTGCATTTGCGCGAGGGCGAGGACGAATTTCTGGACGGCCATCGCCTGCGCAATATCGTCAAAACCTACTCCGACCATATCGCCCTGCCGGTGGTGCTGGTCGAGGACGGCAAGGAAGAGGCCGTCAACAGCGCCTCGGCCTTGTGGACCCGCGCGAAATCGGAAATCACGCCGGAGCAGTACAAGGAATTCTATCATCACGTCGCCCATGCCTTCGACGAGCCCTGGGCGACGCTCCACTACAAGGCGGAAGGGGCGATCGAATACACTGGCCTGCTGTTCATCCCCAGCCAGAAGCCCTTCGACATCTTCCACCCCGACCGCAAGCAGCATCTGAAGCTTTATGTGAAGCGGGTGTTCATCACCGATACCTGCGACGAGCTGCTGCCCCCCTATCTGCGTTTCGTCCGCGGCATCGTCGACAGCCAGGATCTGCCGCTCAACATCAGCCGCGAAATGCTGCAGCACAATCCGTTGCTGGCCAAGATCCGCACCGGTCTGGTCAAGCGCATCCTGAGCGAACTCAAGAAAAAGGCCGAGGACGCCGACGGCGATTACGCGACCTTCTGGTCCACCTTCGGCGCCGTTCTCAAGGAAGGTCTTTACGAGGATTTCGAGCGCAAGAGTGAAATCCTCGATCTCTGCCGGTTCGCCACCACGGTCTCCGACGAGCCGATCAGCCTCGCCACCTATGTCTCGCGCATGAAGGAGGGACAGGAGGCCATCTACACGATCAGTGGCGACGACATCGAGGCCCTGAAAAAAAGCCCGCAGCTCGAAGGCTTCATCGCCAAGGGCATCGAAGTGCTGCTGCTGACCGATCCGATCGACGAGTTCTGGCCGAACGCCATCACCGCCTATCAGGAAAAGCCGCTTCGCGCCGTCACGCAAGGCGCCGCCGACCTGTCGGCCATCAAGGGGGCCGAGGGCGCCGAGGAGACGCGGCCCGAGCCCGCGGCCGGCGACGCCATGGCATCGTTGATCGCGGCCGTCAAGCTGGCGCTGGGTGAGCAGGTCAAGGATGTGCGCAGTTCCGACCGCCTGATCGACAGCCCGGTCTGCCTGGTCGCCGACGAGGGTGACGTCGGGCTGCATCTGGAGCGCCTGTTGCGCCAGCATCAGCAGGCCAATCAGCGGGCGCCCCGAATCCTCGAGATCAATCCGCGCCATCCGCTGATCCGCCGTCTGGCCGAGGAGGCGAAGGCCGATGGCGCCGCCGACCGCCTGGCCGATACCGCCTGGCTGTTGTTCGATCAGGCCCGCATCGTCGAGGGCGAGGTTCTGCCCGACCCGGCTGCTTTCGCCCGGCGTCTTTCCAAGATGTTGGAAAAGGTGGGGTGAGGCGGACCTTTCCGGGGCCTTGGCCGGCGTCGCGGGGGGACGTGAAAAACATGAACCACCAAGGCACCAAGGCACCAAGGTGATTTTAGCGCCGCAGGCATTTAACCCCTCCGGCATCGCTTGAGCGATGGACATGGGGACGAATGCCTGCGGCGCTGTGCGAGCGGGTCCGTCGCCTGACATTTCCCGAAACGCCTTGGTGCCTTGGTGTCTTGGTGGTTCAAAAGCCCGAGGGATCCCCGTCACGCATCCGGGTTGGCGAAGGCGCCGGCCTACCTCAACAGCAATTCATTCAGCAGATGCCGGCCTTCCGGCCAGGCGCCCAGGCCGGACTTGCCGTTGATATGGCCGGCCCGGCCGATGTCGATGAATTCGGCGCGCCAGTCTTCGGCGAATTCCCGGGCGCGGGCGACGTCGACATAGCTGTCGTCGCGGCTGGCGATCACCTTCGTCGGAAATGGCAGGGGATCGCGCGGCAGCGGTGCCAGGCACCAGGTGGCGGGGGGCGTCCGCGCTTCCTGTTCGACATCGGCGGGGGCCACCAGCATGGCGCCGATGACGCGGCCGGTGGCGCCGCTGCGGGACCAATGGGCGACCAGGGCGCAGCCCAGGCTATGGGCGACCAGGACCACCGGCGAGGGGGCGGTGACCACCGCCTCCTGCAGATTGTCGATCCACTCCGACAGGACGGGATTTTCGTAATCCTCCTGTTCGACGCGCCGGGCGCCGGGCGTGGATATCTGCCAGAGCGTCTGCCAATGCGACAGTCCGGAATCCCCCAATCCGGGCAGGATCAGCATGGTGGTTTGGCGCATCCCTTGTTCTCATCCTCCAGATGGCGGCGGGCGGAGCGATCACTGTAAGACTAACCGAGGGGATGAGCCAGGCATTCGAAGACGTCGCCGTCCGGCGCCACGCCGCGCAAATGCCGCCGATGCCAGAGGGCGAAGAACAAAAGGCGCCAGGCGGCTTCCAACGTGTGGCGGTCGCGGCCGGAAAAGGCCGCCTTGACCTTATCGGCCGGCGCGATGGCTTGAATGGCGGGATCGGCGGCAACCAGCGCGCCCAGTTTTTCGCCCTGTCCGGCGATCCAGTCGCCGACCGGCACGGTGAACCCCTTCTTGCGGGCGAAGGCCGGTGATCCGGGCACATGCTCCTCCAGCCAGCGGCGCATCAGATATTTTCCTCGCCCGCGGCCCAGTTTCAGCTCCTGGGGCAGGCAGTAGCCGAAGTCGCCGACGACCGGATCGAGCAGCGGCGTCCGGCCTTCCAGGCCGTGGGCCATCAGGCAGCGGTCGAGCTTGACCAGCAGGCCGTTGGCCAGCCAGTCGACGCAATCGGCGGCCTGGGCGATCTGCAGCTTGCTGCGGCCGGGCAGGGCGCATGCGGCCTCGGCGGCGACAATGCCGTCGCGCCAGTCCTTCGGTTCCTCGAACAGAATGCCTCGGCCCGAGAAGGGGCCGGTGCGCCGGCGCTGCCGGCCGCCCAGCCACCAGGGGCGGATCTGCCGCCGATAACGGCCGTAACCGGCGAAGATCTCGTCGCCGCCTTCCCCGCAAAGGATGACCTTCAGGTCCTTGGCGGCTTCCCTGGCCAGGATATAGGTGGGGACGATGGCGTAATCGGCGGTGGGATCATCGACGCAGGCGACGATTTTCGGCAGGTCGCGCCAGAAATCGTCGGCGGTCACCTCGACCTTGATGTGATGCGCTCCCATGGCCTTGGCCATTTTGTGGGCCTCGTCATATTCGTCATAGACGCCGGTCTTCGGGAAACAGGCGGTATAGGCCTGGACCGGATTGTTGGCGAGACGGGTCATGCAGGTCAGGATGGCGGCGCTGTCGATGCCACTTGAAAGGAACAGGCCGTAGGGCACGTCCGCCCTTTGATGGATATTGACGCTTTCCATCAGGATGTCGTCCAGCCGCTTCAGCGCCTCGGCCTCGCCGATGGCACGCGGGCCGTCGGTGGGCAGGGCCGGCAGGATCCGCCGTTCGGTGATCCTCCCGCGCGTCACGCGCAGGGTTTCGCCGGGCAGCAGGCGGCGAATGCCTTTGAAGATCGTCTCGGCGCCGGTGGTGAACTGCAATTGCAGCAGCTCTCCGACCGGGCGGCGGACAAGCTCGGCCTCGACCAGGCCGGCGGCGATCAGCGCCTGCGGTTCGGAGGCGAAGGCGAAGCAGCGGGGGGTTTCGACGTAATAGAGCTGCTTGATGCCGAAGGGGTCGCGGGCCAGGGTCAGGCTTTTCGCATCCGGGTCATGCAGGGCGAAGGCGTACATGCCGCGCAGATGACTGGCCGCATCCAGGCCATGGCGCTCGTAAAGATGCAGGATCGGCTCGCAGTCCGAACGGGTGCGCAAATCGGCGTCGGGAAGCTCGCGTTCGCGCAATTCGATGTAATTGTAGATCTCGCCGTTGGCGACCAGCGCCGACCCGCGCGGGCCGAACAGGGGCTGGTCGCCCGAGGTCAGGTCGATGATGGCGAGCCGGGCGTGCACCAGCCCGACCTCATCCTTCACATAACGTCCGGTGCCGTCGGGACCCCGATGCAGCAGGGCGGTTTCGAGGTGATCGAGGAGAGCGGCGTCCGGCTGGGAGCCATCGGCCATCATGATACCGGCTATGCCGCACATCAGGGCACCATCTTTCGAAAAAAATCCAGGTAAAGTTCGACCACCGCCTTGCGGCTGAAACGGGCGAGATAGTGGGCGTGGCCGGCTTCGGCGAGACGTCCGGACAGGGCCGGATCGGTCAGTACCCGGTTCAACGCCGCCGCCAGGGCGTCCGCGTCTTCCATGGGAACGATCAGTCCGGTCCGTTCCGTCTCGATCAGTCCGGCCGGTCCGGTCGAGGCCGCGGCCACGACGGGCTTCTTCTGGATCCAGCCTTCCAGGATGACGTTGCCCAGCGGCTCGACCCGGGAGGGGCAGACCAGGCAGTCGGCCGCCGCGAGAAGGGACGCGCCGTCGGTTCGCCAGCCGAGGAAATGCACGCGTCCGGCGATGCCCAGGCTTTCGGCCTGCGCCTTCAACGGGGCGTCCAGGCCTCCTTCGCCGGCCAGCCACAGATGGGCGGCGGGCACCCGGGCCATGGCGTCGAGCAGCACGTCGAAGGCCTTGTCCGAATGCAGCCGGCCCAGCGCCAGGATGACCGGTACGTCGGGCGGTGTTTGCAGGGCGGCCCGATCGATCGGGCGGACGGGCGTTTCATCGACGAAATTGGGAAGATAGCTGGCCTTTTCGCGAGGCCAGCCATGTTTGACCAGATAATCGACGATCTCTTCGGTGTTGGCGATCAGATGATGGCAGGACTGGTAGTATTTGAGATCGTAATAGCCGCCCAGCCTTGCTATCCGGACGAAAGGGCCGGTGGGGCAGACCGAGGTCGCCCGGCTCATCCAGGTGAGAACGATGTCGGGGGCGAATTGGGCGATCCGCCGCTTCAGCAGGAAGCGGGTGGCGATGTCGCCGGAATAGAAGAAGGGCAGCTCCACGGGCGTGATGCCGCCGTCCAGCAGATCCTGCTTGCAAGGCGCGTCGCGGCGGATCACCACCTGCTGGGCAAGTCCGCTTTCCCCCAACGCTACGCAAAGACGGGAGAAGAAATTCTCGGCCCCGCCGCGCTTGTCGCTTCCCATAACCTGCATGACGCGCATGTCAGACCGTATCCGAACCAAAGTGCTGCCGAAGGAAAGGTTTCCTCCGATCCGGCGCCACCATAAAAGCACCGTTCCATGCTTTCAAGGCGCATCCCGGTCGCCGTCATAGCCGGGACCGAAGACGAACAGGCCGCCCCGGTAGTCCTCCGCCAGATAAAGATTATAGCTGTCCGCGGGCTGTTTGCCCCATCGCAGCTCGACCCGGCGCAGAAGGGTGACGCGGGTGAAATAGCCCTCAAGGTCGCGCGCCCCGTCGTCCCTGGCCCGGGTGATGAAGATGCCGTTCCGGCCCTTCAGGGACAAAACCTCGGCGGCGCTGTAATAGGAGGGGCGGATATGGCCTTCCAGAAAGACCGGCGGGTGATCGGGCAGATGGAAGGAAACCGGCCCCGTCGCCTCGTGTTTCTGGGTAAACAGGAAGCTTCCCGGATGGGCCTGGCGTTCGGTTTGCACGGCGGATGCGAGGGTGTCCCAGCCGCCGAGCCGTTTCAGCGCGTCGATGGCGGGCGGCAAGGGAAGAAGGGCGGTGGCCGCCTGGAAATAGACGACGAGGACGATGGCGCCGCCCAGAAGGGGCGCGGCGCGGAACCATCCGCTAAAGCGTCTCCGGGGACTGTGCAGGATGCCGCCGACCGCCGCCATCAATCCGCCCAGGTAAGCCGGTCCGGACCAATGGGATTGCACCACGCCGCTTTGCGTATGCAGCGTGAAAAAAATCAGGATCGGCAGCGAGGTGGCGCCCAGCAGGAACCATTCCGGCCGGTTTCGCCGCCAGCCGGCCAGCAGCGCCCATCCCATGCCCCAGAGCGCGAAGACGAAGAGCAGCGGCGTCAGCAGGCCGATTTGGCTGCCGACGAAGGTGAGCAGGTTTTTCGCCGGATCCGGAATGTCGGTGGCGAAGGCATGGTTCAATTGCTTGGCGAAGCTGGCCCAATGATTCCGGCTGTTCCACAGGAGGACGGGGGTTGTGCAGGCCAGGGCGAGGAGGGCGGCCAGCCACAGGTGGATGCTCAACAGCCAGCGCCGCAATTGGGGATAGAGCAGGACGGTGGCGGCGATGCCGGGCAGGATCAGGGCGATAGTGTATTTGGAGATCGCGCCCAGGCCAAGCGCCAGTCCCAGGACGTAAAGGAAGCGGACCCCGCCGCCGTTGACCAGGCGAATCACCGCCCACAGGGCGACGGCCCAACAGAGCAGCAACGGCGCATCGGGGGTCATGACGACGCCGGAGGCCGAAAACAGCAAGGCGGCGTTCAGCCAAAGCGCGGTCACGGCACCGGCCGGCCGCGAGGCGAAGGCGATACGGGTGGCGTCCCAGATGACCAGGGTGGTGGCCATGCTGCCCAGGATGGCGGCCAGACGCACTCCGAGTGTGGTGTCGCCCAGCAAATGGATCCCCGGCCATATCCATAAGGCGACCATCGGCGGATGATCGAAATAGGAAAGCTGGAGGGGGCGCGTCCATTGCCAATAATAGGCCTCGTCCGAGGACAGCGGGGCCAGGCCGGCCACGGTCAGGCGGAGCAGGAAGATCGCCAGAAGCGCCGCCAGGGTCCAGCGCTCGATGGGCAGCAGGCGGCGCGAAGAGGTGGATGTGGTGAATGATTGCATGGGGCCGGTCTCTGTTCGGCGCACATTTGCCATGCAATAGGTACGGCTTGTCAATCGCCCTGGGCAGCGAATTCAGGTTAACAGACGGTTGGCGCCACCAATTTCATTTGCCGGCTCACTCCCAAGAGACGTCATCCCCATGTTTCTCAAACGCCGGAACTTTTCAGGCAGTAGGCGAGAATCGGGGCGACGAGGACGCTGGCGAGGCCGGCCAGAACCATCACCAGACCAGCGATCGATCCTTCCTCGGCGCCGACCTGTCGGGCCCGCGCGGTACCGGCACCGTGCGCCCCCATGCCGAACAGGGCTCCGCGGGCGAACGAGGACCGCAGCGGCAGCCACTTCATTACCAGTTCGCCCAGCGAGGCGCCGATCAGGCCGGTGATGACCACGCAGGTGGCGGCCAGTTCGGGAACGCCGCCGACATCTTCGGCGAAGGCGAGGGCGAAGGGGGTGCTGATCGACCGGGGCAACAGGCTGAGGCGCAGCGACGGGGAGAGGTCGAGCGCGCTGGCCAAGGCCCAGGAACTGCCGATGGCGATCACCGTGCCCGCCACGATGCCGATGGCGAGGATCGGCCAATGGCGCCGGATCAGGTCGCGCTGTTCGTAGATCGGCATGGCGAAGGCTACCGTCGCCGGCCCCAGCAGGCTCACCAGCCAATGGGTACCCCTGATATATTCGCCGTAGGTGGCGTGCAGCGAGAGCGTCAGGGCAAAGCAGGCCAGCCAGGTGACCAGCAGGGGGGAGGTCCACCAGCGGCCAAGGCGCCGATGCGTGTAGTGCGAAACGACATAGATGACGAGAGTGGCTACGGCCCAGAACACGGCCCAGAGCAGCCCATGAAGTTCAGCGGGCATGGCGGACGCTCCAGCGGAAACAGGCTTCCACCACCAGGGCGGTGCCGACCATCACGATAAGGGTGCCGAAAAAGATCACCGCCAGCACCTTGAGGCCGGTCAGGCTGAACAATTCGGGATGGTCGAGCAGGGCCATGGTCGCGGGGACGAAAAACAGCAGCATATGGTCGAGAAGGCCGGTGCTGCCGCGGCGGAACCAGGCGATGCGAACCTGTCCGCTACCCAACAGGATCAGCAGGAAGGCCATGCCGACGACACCGCCCGGAACGGGCAGTCCGATGGCGTGAACAAGGGCCTCCGAGGCCCACCAGATGGCGATCAGGCCACCGATTTGCAGCCAGCGGTTCCGGCCCATCAAAATACCGGTTCTGCGTAACATTTTAATGATTCTCCTAGCAGAAGCTCCGGGGGCGAAAATCCGATGCCGCGCGTCCCCCGCGCGGTCTTTGACGTCTTCCCGATGGATGTCTCTTGTGATGGACCGGGCTCGTCGGCAGTGGGGCGAATCGGCTGCCGCGAACGACTGTCAGGATATAGGCATTTGCTGACTATGTATGAAATGAATTGATTGAATATGAAATATTCCATATAAGAATGGCATGGATTTGCGAAGCCTGCGGGCCTTTGTCGAAGTGATGCGCCAGGGCGGTTTTTCTGCCGCCGCCAAGGTGGTTTTCGCCACCCAGCCAACCGTCAGCAAGGCGGTGCGGCAGCTGGAGGAGGAATTGGGGGCGCCCCTGCTTGAGCGCCAGGGGCATCGGCCACAGCTCACCGCCGTCGGCGAGGTGGTCTACCGCCGCGCGATGGCCATGCTGGCGGAACGCGATCACATGCTGGGCGAACTGGCGGCCCTCAAGGGGCTGGAACTCGGCACCCTGCGGCTCGGCCTGCCGCCATTGGGCAGCGCCATTTTGTTCGCTCCTCTGTTCGCCGAATTTCGTAGTCGGCACCCCGGCATCGCCATCGAATTGTTCGAACATGGCAGCACCCGTCTCGAGCAGGCGGTGCTCGCCGGCGAGGTCGAGTTGGCGGTCTCGCTGTTACCGGTCGACGACGCTTTCGCCTGGCAAGCCGTTCGCGATGAGCCCCTGGTGGCGTTGCTGCCGCCGGGGCACCGGTTGGGCGGCCAGCCCACGGTGAGCTTGACGGATCTGGCCGACAGTCCCTTCATCCTGTTCGAAAGCGGATTCGCGCTCAATCGGATGATTTACGCGGCCTGCCGGCGGCGCGGCTTCGTGCCGAGGGAGGCCGCGCGCAGCGGTCAGGCGGATTTCATCATCGCGTTGGTCGCCGCCGGTCTCGGCGTGGCCTTGCTGCCCCGGCTAAACACGGAGCAACGGGTGCATCCCCCGATTCACGCCGCCCTGCTCGATGAGAAGGATCTCCGCTGGCACGCCGCCTTGATATGGCGCCGGGAGGCCACGCTGTCGCCGGCGGCGCTGGCATGGCGGGCGCTTGCTCAAGAGAAGAGCTAAGCTGATCGACCGCCGGCCTTTTTCAATGTGGGGGACCCGGCGGAGCACCGGGGGGAGGCGGTGGCCGCCACTGGGCCAGACGGCGACGCCCTTCGGGACTTAGTCTTTCAAGAGTCTCGGGCAGGGCGGCATTGAGGGTTTCCCGGGCACGCTGACTTTGTTCCAGCAGATCGTGAAAGGCGGCCTTGTCGAACGGCTCCTGTCCGAGAATGCTCTGCAGGCGTTGCGGAAGGGCCTCTTCGGCCCTGTGCGCCCTGTCGACCTCGCTCAATCCCAAAGCCAGGCCATCCCGCAGGATTTTCCCGTCCGCCGGCGACAGGTCGCGGATCATCTCTTCCAAGATGGCGTCGGGCGGCGGCGGGAGGGGTGGTTGCCGCCGCCATTCCTGGCCCAGATGGACGAGGAATGCCGCGCAGAGAAAAATGTTGAAAGTCAAAGACGCCGGAAGCAGCCAGCGGGTCCGGAACCGAGAGAGGGACATCAAAATCCGAGAGGTTGTGAAGGGGCTGTGGCACTGATAAGGGAAAGCAGGGGCGGCCGCTGGGCCATTGCCTCCCGCTGCGGTAGGACGGCCGATCCCAATAGGACGCCCAGAAGCGCCGCCGTCGCCATTGGCAGAGCGTAACGCGGCAGTACGGACGGCATGGAGGGCGGCGGAAAGGCGATCCGTCCCGTTGACGGCAGGTGATCGATTCGCATTTGAACGGCCGTCGTCAAATCATGGACGCGGCTGTCGGCGATCTTGACCGGTGGCGCGGCGCTGTTCACGAAGTTGTCGAGAGGGTCGGCCTTCACAGCACGTCACCCAGGCCGTTGATGCCCATGCCGGCGAGGATCTTGCGCAAGGTCTTCTTGCCGCGCGCCAGCAGCGCCTCGCAGGCGGATAGCGAAAGGTTGAGGATTTCCGCCGCGCGGGGCGCGCTGACTTCGCCGAAATAGTGAAGCGAGAGAGCCGTCTGCTGGCGGGGCGGCAACTGCGCCATGGCCTGGATGAGAATATGATGGCGCTGCTGGGCGAGGGCCCGGTCCATGCTGCTTGGGGTGCGGTCGGCCAATTCGCCCACCTCGTCGAGCGGCGCCATCGGCATGCGCCGGAGACGGTCGAGACAGGCGTTCAGCACCACCCGGTAAAGCCAGGTCGAAAATTTGGCTCTACCCTCCGGTTCCCACCGCGACGCCATGCTCCACACCTTCAAAAAAGTCTCCTGCACGACTTCATCGGCATCGTGGGCGTTGCCGAGAACCCTCTGCGCCAAGACCAGCATCGGCTTGGAGTGCCTTTCCATCAGACATTGAAACGCTTTCCGATCACCCTCCGCTGTGCCCACCAGCAAGGCGTCGTCACCGGGCCCGTCTTCCGGTGTTCGCATCCCGTCATTCTGACGCAAAGAGTGCTTCCCGTGAACCACTCTCACACCCTTTCACGTTTGAAGGGTGGGAAACTGGGCGGAAAAAACGACCATGTCGGCGGAGAAAAATCGGCAATTTTTGCCTGGTGGGAAGGGAAAAATGGCCGCGTATCGGTCCCCGTGGCGACGGCATCGTGGAAAATAATATTGGGAATCAACGGGTTGTCTTTTCTGTATGGGTTTGGCCCGACTCTTGCGTTGCAGATCCCACCAAGGCGCCAGGTAAGCACTCCATAAAGCTGAAGCAGAAACCATTAACACCTCATAATAATATGACGGTGTATTTTTTCGTGTGCAAGTGAAAAATAAGAATAGTTTTTTAATATTCGAGAAAATAAAAAATATTTCGAATGTAGCGCATGGATTTTTTTTTCTACGCGTGGAAAGCTTAGTGGAGGTTGTCTGTCTTCCTCACGCCAAGGAGAAACCTTATGAGCATCTCAAGCGTCAGTAGCAGCTCTCAGCTACAATCGCTACTCGCTGCATTGAGGGGCGGCACCGCTCAAACCAGCAGCGTGTTGACCGATTCCGCGTCGACTTCGTCCTCCTCATCCTCTGCGACCTCGACCTCGTCCACTTCGACGTCCTCCACGACGCTCAGTGCGAACGATTTGGCAACGGCATTCCAGATGATGAGTGCCATGTTGCAGTCATCCCTGTTGCAGGCGCAGAGCATGAGCAGTTCCGCCAGCGATTCGTCGCTGGTGTCGAGTGCGAGTTCCAGCTCATCGTCGTCGACCGACAGCACGTCGTCGTCAGCGAGCGACAGCGCGGACGTTTACGGTCCGCCGCCGCCGCCGCCGTTTGGCGGGGGGGGCGGTCTGACATCAGCGTCGTCGACCTCGTCGTCGAGCACGGACTCGACCTCGACCTCGACATCCTCCTCGACCTCGAGCAGCGACAGTTCCGTGACGGCTTTTGGGGCTCCGCCTCCGCCGCCAGCCGGCGGTGCTGTTGATTCCAGCTCATCGTCGACCTCGACCAGCAGCACGGATTCGACCTCGACCAGTTCGACGAGTGATGCGCTCGAACAGCAGATCGTGGCGGAAATGCAACAGATCCTGCAGTCCCTGCAATCCGTAGACTCGTCGGCGACGTCTTCCGGCAGCAGTACGGTCTCAAGCGTAGCCTCCACCAGCGCTACAACGACGTCGAGCACCAGCACGTCCACCACCAGCACGGATTCGACGTCGACCTCGTCGACCTCCAGTGCTTCGCTGGCGGACAAGGTTTCCCAGGATTTGCAGAAAATCCTGACGGCCTTGCAGTCTTATGCTGCGTCGGGCAGCGCCAGCACGACGACCGCAACCTCGTCGGTCGTGGTTGCCGCGTGATCGGATCTTAAAAAAGCTTGTGTCGAATTGTCCTTTGGAATGGCCTGAAACCGTTTTAGGCCATTCTTTTTGACGGGGTGGCGATGATCTGCTTGCGCCAAATCGTGGCTCTTTTGCCACAGTGTAACCACAATTTCGATCAACAATATTGATGTTGCATCGCAGCTAGGCTAGAAACGCTTCAGTCATAGCCAGCTGGCGGCCGACGTTCCCGTGCCAGTGAACGAGTTCTCCATGAATATCGATCTCGCACGCACCTTTTTGGAAATTGCCGAAACTGGAAATTTCAACAAAGCCGCTGAGCGCCTGAACGTCACGCAATCGACGGTATCCATGCGCATCAAGGCGTTGGAGGACGAACTGGGCCGCCCCCTGTTCGCCCGAAGCAAGGCGGGGACGGAGTTGACGACGGCCGGCGCCCAGTTTCGCCGTTACGCAACGACGCTGGTCCGTGTCTGGGAGCAGGCGCGCCAGGAATTGGCCCTGCCCCCCGGTTTCCGTTCCGTCCTGACCGTCGGTGGACAGTTTTCGCTCTGGGACCGCATGCTGTTGCGCTGGGTCCCCTGGATGCGGGCGGCCATGCCCGATGTCGCCCTCAGGGTCGAGGTCGGACTGTCGGACGGCCTGATGCGCCACCTGTCGGAAGGCTTGATAGACATCGGAGTGATGTATTCGCCGCAGAGTCGGCCCGGCCTCGCTACCGAGAAACTGCTGGAAGAGCGTCTCGTCCTGGTTTCGACCACGCCCCGCGAGATGGGGCAATGGGACGGCGGTTACGTCTTCGTTGATTGGGGGCCGGAATATCGGGCCGCTCACAGCCAGGCCTTTCCCGATCTGTCCACTCCGGCCGTTTCCGTCGGGCTTGGGGCGCTCGGGCTGCAGCATATCCTGGCCAATGGGGGGTTCGGGTACTTCCCCATGCGCGTGGTTCGGCCATTCCTGCAGGATGGCCGCCTCTTCGGTGTCCCCGAGGCACCGGAATTTCGTCGGCCCGCTTACATGGTCTTTCCGGCGGCCGATGAGCAGTCGGAATGGTTGCGTACCGCCGTTCGTGGACTGCGCTATGTCGCGTCGCTTGAAACGGAAGATTGAAAACTAAAAACGGCGTGTGATCATCCCCACCCTTCCTTCGTCGTCGCCGGGTTTGGCGGTCGGTATGAAGGTGCGGGGCGGGAAGTCAGATGCCCTTTTAATAAATCAGCCTCGTCCGCACTGCCTGGATCAGTTCCAGCAGACGATCCTGCTGAACGCCGTCGCTGGCCATCAGCGAACCCATCGTCGGGTCTTGCAGCATTTCGGCGAGGGTGGGTTCTTCTTTCCCACGAAAGCCGCCGCCGTCAGGCCGTCCATCGCGGGGAGATGGCGGACGGATTTGGGTGATCTTCTCGGCAGCGACCTTTTTCGCTTCGCAGACGCCAAAAGCCATCATGCTGCCTCCCTCCCGTCAGGGCCGATCACCGGCCATGGAATAGGCATACTATAGCGCGTTGAAAGAAAAAGCCAATAGTCTTCATAAAATTATACTGAAGTCTATTCATTACGATATAAAATTTATCTAACATAGAAGACATCAAAATGTTGCGCCGCACTGTAGAAATTGAATTTATCAAAAATAGCGGAAAATATTCCGGACAAGTTGTCAGACCAATGCGCGGCCGACGACCGCCATCGAGCATCGGGCGAGAGAAAGCCTCAGGTTTTTCCGGAACGGTCCCGACCTATTTCGAAACCGCTCCGGGTGGAAAAAGGCGCCGGATCTTTAAGCGACGAGGCTGCGCAGCACATAGTTGAGGATGCCGCCGTGGCGGTAATATTCGATTTCATCCACGGTATCGATGCGGCTCAGGCATGAAATAGTCTGGCGGGTGCCGTCCCGCCGGGTGATCGTCACCGCAATATCCTGACGTGGGACCAGGCCGTCGGACAACCCGTCGATATCGAACAGTTCGCTGCCGTCCAGGCTCAGTGTCTTCCGATCGACCCCGGTTTTGAATTGCAGGGGCAGGATCCCCATGCCGACCAGATTGGAGCGGTGAATGCGCTCGAAGCTTTCGGCGATCACCGCCTTGACGCCGAGCAGTTTGGTGCCCTTGGCCGCCCAATCGCGCGAGGAGCCGGTGCCATATTCCTTTCCGGCGATGATCATCAACGGTACGCCCTGGGCCTTGTAGGCCATTGCCGCGTCATAGATGAACATCTGCTCGCCGGAGGGCTGGTGACGTGTCCACCCGCCCTCGGTGCCGGGGGCCATCTCGTTGCGCAAGCGGACATTGGCGAAGGTCCCCCGCGTCATCACATCGTCGTTGCCGCGCCGGGCGCCATAGGAATTGAAATCCTCGGGCGATACGCCCCGGCTGATCAAGAAGGCGCCGCCGGGCGTCGCCTTCTTGATGGAGCCGGCCGGAGAGATGTGATCAGTGGTGATGGAATCACCCAGGATGGCCAGCGGTCGTGCGCCCCCGATATTGTCCAGGGCGGCCGGGGGTTCCTTGGCCAGTCCCACGAAATAGGGCGGATTCTTCACATAGGTCGAGGCGTCGTCCCAGGCATAGGTTTGGCCGACGGCCACGGGAACGGCCCGCCACTGCGCTGGTCCCTGGAAAACATCGGCGTAACGTTTGAGGAACATCTCCCTGGTCAGCGAACTGGCGATGGTTTCTTTGATTTCGTCGCTGGACGGCCAAATATCCCTCAGATAGACGGGCTTTCCGTCCTTGCCGGTGCCAAGAGGTTCCGTGGTCAGATCGATATTGAGCGAGCCGGCGATGGCATAGGCGACGACCAGCGGTGGCGAGGCCAGGTAGTTGGCTTTGACGTGTGGGCTGATGCGCCCCTCGAAATTGCGATTGCCCGAAAGCACCGCGCTGACCACCAGGGCATTGTCGTCGACCGCCCTGGCGATGGGCGGATCGAGCGGACCGGAATTGCCGATGCAGGTGGTGCAGCCGAAGCCGGCGATATAGAACCCCAGTGCATTCAAGCTGTCCTGCAAGCCCGATACCGCGAGATAATCGGCGACCACCTGTGAACCGGGCGCCAGCGATGTCTTGACCCAGGGTTTGCGGGTCAGGCCCCTTTCCACCGCCTTCCTGGCCAACAGGCCGGCGGCGACCAGGACGCTGGGATTGGACGTGTTGGTGCAGGAGGTTATGGCGGCGATGACGACGTCGCCATGGGTCAGCCGGTAGTCCTGGCCTTCGACCTGGACGGGCGTAGTGGGGGGCTCGTTGCTCAATGTCGGCAACGCTTCGGCGAATCCTTTCTTGACACCGGACAGGCCGACGCGGTCCTGCGGGCGTTTGGGGCCGGCCAGCGACGGCTCGACGCTTTGCAGTTCGAGCGACAGCGTGTCGGAAAACAGCGGCTCGGGAGTCCGTTCGTCGTGCCATAGTCCTTGCGCCTTGGCGTAGGCTTCGACCAGTTTGACCTGCCCGGCGTCGCGTCCGGTGAACGACAGATAGCGGATGGTTTCCTCGTCGGTGGGAAAGAAGCCGCAGGTGGCGCCGTATTCGGGGGCCATGTTGGCGATGGTCAGGCGGTCCGGCAAGCTCAGCGCACTCAGGCCGGGGCCATAGAATTCGACGAATTTGCCGACCACGCCCTTCTTGCGCAGCATCTGGGTCACGGTGAGGACGACGTCGGTGGCCGTCACGCCTTCGCGAACCGCGCCGATCAATTTGAAGCCGATCACTTCGGGGATCAGCATGGAAATCGGCTGGCCCAGCATGGCCGCCTCGGCCTCGATGCCGCCGACACCCCAGCCCAGCACGCTCAGGCCGTTGACCATGGTTGTGTGGCTGTCGGTTCCGACCAGGCTGTCCGGATAGGCCAGGCTGCGACCGTTCTCGGGAGACGTCCAGACCACCTTGGCCAGATATTCGCAGTTCACCTGATGGCAAATACCGGTGCCGGGGGGAACGACGCGGAAATTGTCGAAGGCCTTCTGGCCCCAGCGCAGGAAAGCGTAGCGCTCGCCGTTGCGATGAAACTCCATGTCGGTGTTTTTGGCCAGGGCATCCGGACCGCCGTAATAATCGACCATCACCGAATGGTCGATCACCAGGTCGACGGGCGTCAGCGGATTGATCTTCCGGGGATCGCCCCCCAAAGCCACCACGGCGTCGCGCATCGCGGCCAAGTCGACCACCGCCGGAACGCCGGTGAAGTCCTGCATCAGCACGCGTGCCGGGCGATAAGCGATTTCACGTTCCGGTCCGGGCGCGGTGGCCCGGGCGGCCAGGGCCTTGATATCCTCGACGGTGACGGTGCGGCCGTCTTCGTGGCGCAACAGATTTTCCAGCAAGACCTTAAGCGATGCCGGCAGTCGGGAAATATCGCCCAAACCGTTTTGCGCCGCGGCCTCCAGGCTGAAGTAGTCGAACGGGACGCCATCGACGACGAGGGGGCGGCGCGTTTTCAAACTGTCGTGGCCAACCGGAGACATGGCTTTTCCTTTGCGACTGGAGCGAACCATTCACTCTGGAGCGGGATGCGTTCAATTCGCGTCACGGCCCAGCTTGTTTTTCAAGTTCCTGGCTTTAGGCACGCATCCGCGTGCTTAAGGCCGCATGAGAGCATCGAGGGGCAGATTCGATCTCGATTCTCTATATGGGCCGCTGCCGGCTTTTCGCCAAACGGTTGGTCCCGCGAAAAAAGAAGCCCTCGCCGGGGCTGGGCCGGCGAGGGCTGTCGTTCATCCCGTAATGCTTAGGCTCTGGGACGAAATAATCGCCCCAGAGCCCAAGGTTTATATGACGTCGGCCAGTTCGGCCGTCGTTCTGAACGATTCGATCTGGTCGAAGTTCATGTAACGGTAGACGTCCTTGGCCTTCTCGCCGATGACTCCGGTCCGCGCGACATATTCCTCCACCGTCGGGATCCGGCCGAGCAGGGCGCAGACGGCGGCCAGTTCGGCGGAGCCCAGATAGAC
>NZ_PIUM01000013.1 GCF_002845745.1 Telmatospirillum siberiense
CTCAAGCAATTTCGCGCCATTGCGACACGGTTTGACAAAACCGCACGGAATTTCCTCGCCGCCGTTCACCTGGCCGCCTCTGTCGTCTGGCTTAATTGAGGACACGCCCTAAGGATTGCGCGGAAATAATTCGTCTTCCCTGATGTTTTGAGCGATGTCCCCATCTCCGCCTTCGCGGGTTCATGTTTCAGGCGTCCGTACCGGGGTGTTCGTCATCGCTGCAGAGATAGCAGAGGATAGTGTTGCGGATCATTTTCTTATGTCGTTCCGAGGTTTCCGCGTCGGTGAGATCGCAGTCGAAAATGACCGAAAAGGTGTGCATGTTCGATACCCGGTAATAACACAGGCTGATGATCATCAGATGCAGGTCGAGCGGCCGCAGCTTTCGCCGAAAGGCTCCTTCGGCATAGCCTCGTTCAAGAATTCGGGAAACGCTATCCAGAATATTGCTGTTCAGTTCCTTCACGTTTCTGGATTGCTTTAAATACTGCGCGTAATTCATGTTTTCGCTGCTGATGATGCGAACGAAATCCGTGTTTTCCTGTTCATAATCGAACGTGAAGTCGACCAGGCGGCACATGGCGAGTTCCGGGGACAAATGGTCGAGTTCGAGCGTGGTCTCCATGGCCCGGATATCGGCATAGGCCTGTTCGAGGGCGGCGACGTAAAGTCCCTCCTTGTTGCCGAAATAATAATAAATCATCCGCTTGGCGGTCTTGGTGCGGGCGCCGATGTCATCGATGCGGGCGCCGCTGAACCCCTTTTCGGCAAATTCGATGCGCGCCTCGCGCAGGATTTCCCGCCTGGTGCCGTCCGGATCCAGTTTGCGCCCGCGCTTCGACCGGCGGGAGGGGGGCTCCTGCCTGGCGTTGTCATTCATCGAGGGTTTATTGTCGGGGTCGGACGTGATTCTGATCATGCAAATGATCAAACTGCCTGGGTTTGCGTCCGTCAATGGCTTATCGCCGCATGTCCGGGATGATCGCTTTTCCACATCGACCCGAAAAATTGCGATCTTTAAACTGGAATCAAATTCTAATTTGGTTCAATCTCCCAAAAATAAGATGGAAAAATTGGTCCATCTTTGGCGCCGGCAGTTGGACGGAATTTTCCGTCCTTCTTTATAGGCGAAAGTTGGACGGAAAATTCCGTCCTTCATTTGAGTTGAGGAGGCGATCACCCCGGCCGAGTTGGCTGCTGTAAATATCAATATAAAAACAGGATTTGAAATCCCATCAAATAAATAAAGTGTTGAGGAGGAAACAATGTCGACACAAATGACGGGTAGTGCAAATCGACTAAATCTACAAGAATTATTAAACAAGAGTGCGGTAAGCGCCTTTCAATGGCGCGTCGGTCTTCTTGCGTTCAGTGTCCTTGTTTGTGACGGGTTCGATATCGTCGCTATCGGGTTTATCCTGCCCTCGTTGATCAATGACTGGCATGTTACCCGCGAAGCGCTGGGGCCCGCCCTCGTCGCCGGACTGTTCGGCTTGGCCACGGGGGCCTTTTGCGGGGGGCCGATTGCCGATCGTATCGGCCGGCGGAAGGTCATCATCGGCTCCGTCATGTTCTTCGGCATCATGAGCTTTGCCACCGCCTGGTCGACCAGTCTGACCATGCTCGTGGTCATGCGGTTCCTGACGGGATTGGGTCTGGGCGCATCGCAACCGAACACGGGAACCTTGATGGCCGAGTTCGCTCCCTGGCGGCATCGTTCCGTCTTCGTCACTTTGACCTATTGCGGCTTTACCGTCGGGGCCGCCGCGGGTGGTTTCCTGAGCGCCGGCATGCTGGCGTCCTACGGTTGGCCGTCGATTTTGATCGTCGGCGGCATCGTGCCGATGTTTTTTGCGGTCCTGTATTTCTTCTTCCTGCCGGAATCTCCCCGCTTCCTGTCCCTGCATCCCGACCGGCACCGGGACCTGTGCGCGATCGTCAACAAGATCGCTCCCGGTACGGCTGGTCCCAATACCCAGTTCGTCAACGAGGCCGTGGTCAAAAGCAAGGTGCCCTTCGTCAGGATCGTCACCCCTCCCTACCTCTCGGTGACCGTCCTGTTGTGGCTTGGCGTCTTTTGCGCGCAGGTGACCGTTTATCTGATGAACAGTTGGTTGCCGACCCTGATTAAGGACGTCGGCTTTAGTGTCGGCGATGCCGCCCTGATCGGCGCCATGGGCCAGGTCGGCGGCACCATCGGCAATATTTTCATCGGCTGGGCCATGGATAAGTGGGAACAGCATCGCGTGGTCTGCGTGGTGTTGTTCGTCGGCGCTCTCGCCGCCATCGCGCTCGGCGTCGCGGCCATGGGCGTGAAGCTCAGCCTGCCGATCCTGATGGTCATGATCTTCGTCATCGGCCTGACCACCAATTGTACCCATACCGCCTGGTATCCGATGTCCACCAACTTCTATCCGACGGAGATGCGGGCAACGGGAACCGGCTGGGTGACCTTCTTCGGTCGTCTCGGCGGAATCTCCGGGGCTTCCGTCGGCGCCGTGCTGCTGGCCTTCCATCTGACCATGGGAGAAATCTTCTGGTTCCTCTGCCTGCCCATCGGGGTCGGGATCATCGCTGCCTTCGTCAAGGGTCGTCTGACGAGGAAACAAGCGATCGGTCCCGCCGTTTCGGTGGCAGCCCACTGAGCGCATCGAGCCGGTCTGCCCGCTTGTGAAACTGTCCCCTCATCCGTCGCCGGGTGAGGGGGGAACGGGCGGACCTTCTCTTTCCTGAGCAAGGGAGCGCCCCTGTCAGCGGCGCTCATGCGGAGTAATCGTCATGCAGCCTGACCCTGCCATTTTAGTACCTTTCCCCGCCGACAGGAGCGGCCGTTCCTACTTGTGCGGGTTGCTGGGCAGCGGGATTAGAAAATCCCGCAGTCCCGATATCCACGAGACGGAAGCCGCCGCGCTCGGGCTTCGCCTGGTCTATCGCACGATCGACTTCGAAAGTTTCGGCGCAGGCGGCGAGGCGTTGCCCAACGTCCTGCAAGCCGCCGAACGGTTCGGCTTCGACGGGTTGAACGTCACCCATCCCTATAAGCAACTCATCTTGCCGTTCCTTGATGAAATGTCGGACATGGCGCGCGGCGTCGGCGCCGTCAATACGGTTGTCTTCCGGGGCGGTAAACGCATCGGCTACAACACCGACGCCTCGGGCTTTCTCGGCTGTTTTCATGACGGTCTGCCGGGGGCGGTCGTCGAGAGAATCGTCCAGTTGGGAGCCGGCGGGGCCGGTTCCGCCACATCGCACGCTCTTCTGCTGAGGGGTGGGGCGGGCAACATCGGCATCTATGACGTCGATGCGGCGCGCAGCGGGAAACTGGTGGAAAACCTCGTCCGGCATTTCGGCGAGGGCAGGGCCTACGTCATTCCCGATCTGAGTGCCCTGGCCGAGGCCGTGAAGAAAGCGGATGGGTTGGTCCAGACCTCGCCGGTCGGCATGAGCAGCCATCCCGGTCTGCCCATGCCGACCGCGTTGCTGCGCCCGGAAATGTGGGTGGCGGACATCATCTATTTTCCGGCCGAAACCGAATTGCTGCACGCGGCGAGAACCCTCGGCTGCCGAACGGTCGGCGGCGGGGCGATGGTAGTCCTCCAGGCCGCCGACGCATTCAAACATTTCACCGGTGTAAAGCCCGATATCGCGAGAATGTTGCGCCACTTCAACGAAGAAAATTAAAGAACAGTGCGTTCTGTTCTTGGTATGAGATAGCAGAGAGAGTGTAATGATGACGAAATCCATCCTTGTCCTGAATGGACCGAACTTGAATCTTCTTGGGACCAGGGACCCCAAGGTATATGGCAAGGTGACGCTCGCCGAAATCGAGAAAGACTGCATTCTTCGCGGAAAGGCGCTCGGCTACCAGGTCGAGTGTCGCCAGAGCAACCACGAAGGACAACTGGTCGACTGGATCCACGAGGCGAAAGGCAAGTTCGCCGCGATTGTAATGAATGCGGGAGCCTATACCCACACCTCCATCGCCCTGATGGATGCCATCACCTCCGTCGAACTGCCCGTGGCCGAGGTGCATTTGTCCAATATCCACAAGCGCGAGACTTTCCGGCATCTGTCCTATCTGTCGAAGGTGTCGGTCGGCATGATTTGCGGCTTTGGCGCCATCGGTTACCAACTGGCCCTGGAGGCTCTGGCCGATCATCTGGCCGCGTAATACCAAATCTCGGTGATCGCAACTGATCACCGAGCCCTCAATCGCCGGGCGGGGTGCCTCCGAAACCGTTGCTTGGCATTAACGGACGCCCTTCCTTCTCCGCAGGTCAGGCTCCCTGCGGAGGCCTGTTCCGTTCTTCAGACGACGGAATCGCGGTTCGCATGAGCCTCACTTGGCCGGACGGGAAACCGTCCGGCCTTTTTCGTCGGATTGAAGGATCGGCGGTGCCGCTTTTCATCGGCACGAAACCCGATGCCGATCGAATGTTCAGAAATTTTCTGGCAAACAATTAGAAAAAAAGAAGGCATGTGCGCTAAAAGACAAACCGGCGACACGTGGCGGGTCATAACAAATCTGGAGGAAACGCAATATGGCAACCGGCTCTTTGGCCTCAGGCGAGGGTCTCGTCTCGGAGCGAACACTTGCTGAGCGCCGTTCTCGGAAGGCCGCACTTGGAAGCTTCGTCGGCGCGATCGTCGATTGGTACGATTTCCTGCTCTATGGCATTACCGCCGCCATCGTCTTCAACAGCCAGTTCTTTCCCAACGTCAGTCCGACGGCGGGGACCTTGGCCGCCTTCGCCACTTTCGGCGTCGGCTTCCTTTTCCGGCCGCTGGGCGGCATCGTGTTCGGCCATTACGGCGATCACCTGGGGCGCAAGCGCATGCTGGTGATCACCGTCGGCATGATGGGAATCTGTACCGCCCTCATCGGCGTGCTGCCGACCTATGACCAGATCGGCTGGTACGCGCCTCTCGCCCTGGTCATCCTGCGGGCCCTGCAAGGTTTCGCGGTGGGCGGCGAATGGGGGGGCGCGGCCTTGATGGCCGTCGAGAGCGCGCCGGAAGGCAAGAAGGCCTTCTATAGCAGCGGCGTGCAGGTCGGCTATGGGGTCGGGCTGGTTCTGGCCACCGGCATCGTCTCGCTTCTCAGCCATGCGCTGGACAACGACGCCTTCATGTCGTGGGGGTGGCGCATTCCCTTCGTGTTCAGCATCGTCCTCGTCGCCATCGCCCTGTGGATTCGCATCACCATGGACGAATCCCGGGAATTCGTCGAAAAGGTCGGCGTCCATGGCGAGCGCAAGGTGAAGATTCCGGTGATCGCCGCGCTGCGCCAGCATCCCGAGGGCTTTCTGTTCATCATCGCGCTGCGCATGGCCGAAATGTTCAGCATGTACATCGTCACCGCCTTCGCCCTGGCCTATTCGACGAAAAATCTCGGCATGTCGCGGGATCTGTTTCTCAACATCAGCCTGCTGGTCGGCGCGATCAGTTGCGTGACGATTCCGATTTTCGCGGCGCTGGCCGACCGCTTCGGCAAGAAGCGCATCTATGTGACGGGGGCGGTGATCGGCGTGTTGTCGTCGGTTCCGTTCTTCCTCGCCCTCGAGGCCCGGTCCATCGTGTGGATCGTGGTCTTCTCGGTCATGCTGGCCAATGTCGCCCATGACATGGTAGTCAGCGTCCAGCAGCCCTTGTTCACCGCGTTCTTCGGCACTGAATACCGTTACAGCGGCGCCGGCGTCGGCTATCAGGTGGCCAGCGTCGTCTGTGGTGGTTTCACGCCCTTCATCGCCACCGCTCTGCTCGGCATCGACGGCACCTGGCATGCGGTTGCAGCCTATCTGGCCGGCGGCTGCCTGCTCTCGGTGGTCGTTTCCGTCAGCATGAAGATGAAACGGTCCTGACGGACTTAGGACTTGGGACGAAATAGTCACGTCCCCGTCCTGAGAGCCCGAGCGGCGTAAGAGGGGCAAAAGGGCGGGCACGCAGGTGCGGCAAAACTCGAAATCGTCATGCCCGGCCTTGAGCCGGGTATCCACGCCGTGCAACCTCTCAGGCTTAAACGGTTTAAAAAAATCATGTTAATTCAATAGACTGATCTCAATGGAAGCGCCTGTGCCGTCCCCCGGCGTGGATGGCCGGGACAAGCCCGGCCATGACGAAACTGATAATTGCTGCACCTGCGTTTTTGCCCCTCTTACCGAGCGGCGCTCCCGCCCGGCGAAGCCGGAGGCGCAGGCGTCATATAAACCTTAGGCTCTGGAGCGATTATTTCGCCCCAGAGCCTAAGGCGTTTTCGTCGAGACCGCGCAGGACCTCCGCCGCGATCGCGAAGGAACGCAGCCGCGCCTGATGATCGAAGATATGCCCGGTGACGATCACCTCGTCGGGGGTGGTCCGCCGGATGAAGTCGGCCAGGTCACGGGCGACGGTGGCGGCAGAGCCGACCGCCCGGCAGGCCAGTGAGCGGTCGACCATGGCCAGCTCGGCCGGCGACAGGACCTTCTCGATGGCTGGCACCGGCGGCGGCAGGGGACCGGGTTGGCCCCGGCGGAGATTGGCGAAGGCCTGTTGCTGCGAACTGAACAGGGCTTTCGCCTCCTCGTCGCCGTCGGCGGCGAAAACATTGACCGCCAGCATGACATGCGGGGAGGCCAGATAGCCCGAGGGTTCGAACCGTTCGCGATAGATCTGGACGGCGGCCATCATCTGCTCCGGCGCGAAATGCGAGGCGAAGGCGTAAGGCAGGCCGAGAGCCGCGGCGAGTTGCGCGCCGTAAAGGCTGGAGCCCAGAATCCACACCGGAACGGCCAGGCCTTCGCCGGGTACGGCGCGGACGGCTTGTCCCGGCTTGGCCGGCGCGAAATAATCCAGAAGCTCCAGAACGTCGCGGGGAAATTCATCGACGTCGCCGGCCAGATGGCGCCTGAGCGCGCGGGCGGTGATCTGGTCCGAACCGGGGGCGCGGCCCACGCCCAAGTCGATACGGCCGGGATAAAGCGCCTCAAGCGTGCCGAACTGCTCGGCGATGACCAGGGGCGAATGATTGGGCAGCATGACGCCGCCGGCCCCGACGCGGATGGACCTGGTGGCGCCGGCCACCGTTCCGATGACCACAGCCGTCGCCGCGCTGGCGATGCCCGTCATGTTGTGATGTTCCGCCAGCCAATAGCGCCGGTAACCCCAATCCTCGGCATGGCGGGCCAAATCGAGCGTGTTGTGAAGGGCCAGGGCGGCATTGCCGCCCTGAGTGATCGGAGAGAGGTCGAGCAGGGAAAAAGGGATCATCTCCTATCAAATAGGGCGGGGCGGGCGCTTTCCAAGATGCGGTGAGCCGATGGAACGGCTGCGAATTGTCTTGGCGTTCGGGAACTCCGACGCTTCAAATATCTCCTTCCCCTCCCAGCAAGGAGCATTCATCCGTGCCCGACGCCATTCACAGCTACGAGCCCAGGGCGGGCCATGGTCTGCCGCATGATCCCTTCAATGCCATCGTCGGTCCGCGGCCGATCGGCTGGATATCGAGCCGGGCCGGAAACGGTAATCTCAATCTGGCGCCCTACAGCTTCTTCAACGCCTTCAACTACATTCCGCCGATCGTCGGTTTTGCCAGCGTCGGGCGCAAGGATTCGGTGCGCAATATCGGGGAAACCGGCGAATTCGTCTGGAACCTGGTGACCCGTCCGTTGGCCGAGGCGATGAACCAGACCTGCGCCGCGGTACCGCCCGAGGTCAGCGAATTCGGGCTGGCCGGATTAACGCCGGTGCCATCCGACCTGATCGCGGTGCCGCGTGTCGGCGAAAGCCCGGTGAGTTTCGAGTGCCGTCGCACCCAGATCATCGAATTGCAAGGCGCCGACGGAAGCAGGGTGGGCACCTGGCTGGTCCTCGGCGAGGTGGTGAAGGTGCATATCGCGAAAGCGCTTCTGAAGGATGGCGTTTATGACACGGCCGCCGCCGGACATGTTCTGCGTGGCGGCGGACCCGCCGATTATTTCTCCATCGGTCCGAATCAGTTGTTCCGCATGCGCAGGCCCGCGTGAGCGGACGCCCATCATGAGCGAAAGCGAATTCGTCAAAATATGATCGACAGTCCCCAAATGGGGATATCGACGGGCTGTCTTCGGCTCTAACTTCATGGAGCATTGAATGTTTTCCCCTCCAAAAAACTCAGGCCCTCACTCCGGTGGGGGCTTTTTTTTGGGGGCGGTGATCGGTTCGGATCGTCGCTGGTCGGCATTGTCGAGTTTTCGGCCGGCTTTAGGGAACGTGGGGCTTCCCATGATACCGTTATAGCTTGAACCGTTATAACGAATTGAAATACAACGATTTTTTTAATTCTTCGATTGACGCGCCAGCGGGGATTGGTCATTTTCTCGTGCGTGCCTAGGTATGAAACGGCGCGTATGGTTTCTCGGTGGGGTTTGCCGGCCCGCCGGGCCGACAGGCATCGTAACAACGAAGGAGAGGACCCCCCCATGGCCAATACGACGGCAGAGCTCGAGGCGCTTCTCATGGAGCGATCCCTGACCGACGCGCAGTTGCAAACGGCGGCGGAGGCGGCGGCGGACTTCCGGATCCAGCCGGACGCGACGGTGATCAAGATCGGCGGGCAGAGCATTATCGACCGGGGCCGCGCGGGGCTCTACCCGCTCGTTGACGAGATCGCCGCCGCCCGCAAGACCCACAAGCTTCTTATCGGGACCGGCGCGGGCACCCGGGCCCGGCACCTCTATTCGATCGCGGCCGGGCTCAACCTGCCGGCGGGCGTGCTCTCGCAGCTCGGCGCCTCGGTTGCCGACCAGAACGCCGCGATGCTGGGACAGCTCCTCGCCAAGCACGGTATCTCGGTGGTCGACGATGTCGGGCTTTCCTCGGTGCCGCTCTACCTCGCCGAGGTGAATGCCGTGATCTTCAGCGGCATGCCGCCCTACAAGCTGTGGATCCGCCCGGCCCCCGAGGGGGTCATTCCGCCCTATCGCACCGACGCCGGATGTTTCCTCGTCGCCGAGCAGTTCGGCTGCAAGGCGATGATCTATGTGAAGGACGAAGACGGTCTTTATACCGCCAATCCGAAAACATCGAAGGGTGCCACCTTCATCCCGAAGATCTCGGTTGACGAGATGAAGGCGAAGGGGCTGCAGGACTCGATCCTGGAATTCCCGGTGCTCGACCTGCTCAAGTCGGCACGCCACGTCCGCCAGGTGCAGGTCGTCAACGGCCTCGTCCCCGGCAACCTGACCCGCGCGCTCGCCGGAGAGCACGTCGGCACCATCATCACCGCGAGCTAGAGGACCACTGCCATGTCCGAATCCACCAATAGCATCAAGCACGTCGCTTCGCCGCTCGCGCGCCAGACCCTCCTCGACGGCGATCTTACCCGTCCCGTCGCCGGCGTTCGCCCGATCCGGCTCCTCCCCTGGCTGCAGGTCGTGAAGATCGGCGGCCGTTCCATCATGGACCGCGGCCGTGACGCCATTCTCCCGATCGTCGACGAGCTGCGGAAACTGCTGCCCGAGCATCGTCTGCTGATCCTGACCGGTGCCGGCATCCGCGCCCGCCACCTTTATGGCGTCGGCCTCGACCTCGGCCTGCCGGTCGGCTCGCTCGCTCCGCTCGCCGCGAGCGAGGCCGGGCAGAACGGCCACATTCTCGCCTCGCTGCTCGCGCCCGAGGGGGTTTCCTACGTCGAACATCCCACCATCTCGAGTCAGCTGGCGATCCATCTTTCGGCGGCTCGCGCGGTGGTGGGAAGCGCTTTTCCTCCTTATCACCACCACGAGTTCCCGACCTCGCGCATTCCGCCTCACCGGGCCGACACGGGCGCGTTTCTGCTCGCCGACGCGCTCGGCGCGGCCGGACTGACGATCGTCGAGGACGTGGACGGGGTTTACACCAGCGATCCCCACGGCCCCGGTGGTGAGAAGGCGCAGTTGATCCGCGAGACGAGCGCCGCCGATCTGGTGGAGTTCGAGGGCACGTTGCCGGTGGACCGTGCGCTTCCCGAGGTGATGGCGAATGCCCGCCATATCGAGCGCGTGCAGATCGTCAACGGGCTCGTTCCGGGCCGGCTCACCGCCGCGCTGCGTGGCGATCACGTCGGAACGATCATCCGTACCGGCGCCCGCCCGCTCTGATACGAGTGGCTCCGGCGGCGTTAGGATAAACCCTCGCCCGCTTTGCGGGAGAGGGCGGCGAGCGGAGGCGAGCGGGTGAGGGGGGCTTAGCGTCCGCGCGACATAAAGACTTGCTTGTTTCCGCACACTTTTTCCGCGCGTCCGCGCGTAAATCCCCTCACCCCGCTCGCTTACGCTCGTCCCCTCTCCCTCAAGGGGCGAGGGGAGATTTTTCTTAATCCGAGCGCCGCCGATGCCTCTCGTGTCTATCCAAGAAGGCTCGATGCCGGCCTTCCGCTTGGCCGTCAACGCCCCGCCGGTCCCACCGCCCAGCTTCCGGAGAAGGTCTGGTCCAGGTTGTCCCTCGCGCTGATCTTCAGGGTGGCTGGGCCATGGGGCAGATAGAAGAAACGGAAATGCGGATCCTCGCTCAGCGAGATGTCGGCGTCGATGGCCAGGACCGGCTTGCCGTCCAGGGTGACGGCGATGGATTGGACATAGTGCGCCGGCAGATAGAGGCGGGTGATCTGGTCCATTTGCATGCCGGAATTGTTGGGGTGGCGGATCATCACTTGCGCGCGGTTGGGCACATCCGGCTGAAACGCGCCGATCTGCTGAAATCTCATTTCCCCCAGATGGCCGGCTTCGGCCTCGGCGTTCTTGCTCATCGGGGCTGAACAGCCTCCGGCCGCTTTCACATAGGTTCTGACGACGTAAGTCTTGCCGTCGTTCGTTTCGGCGACCGCATGGATATAGGTGTAGTCGTTGACCCTGAGCCTGGTTTCGATATCGGCCTGTCCGCTGTCCGGGGTGAAATGGAAAACGGCGGCCAGCGGCGCCGGATTCTCGTCGATGACCAGGCTGAGCGAAGTCACGTAGCGTTCGGCGGTCTGGGGAAATTTGACATGGACGCCGACCGGCACCAGGGCCGCTTCCACCGCCCGGGCCGGGGCTTGCAGTTCCAGGACGTCCGAGCCGTCGATCAGCGTTTTGCCTTTGAACAGGGCCGAGCGGATATCCTCCCAGCGGGCTTCGGCGGCGGCCCCGTCTTCGGCCACGGCTGGGCAGGGGACGGTCAATCCCGTCAGCAGAAGGGTCAGGACGGCGAGGACGGGCTTCGATGATCGCATTTCTGTTTCCTCCTGCTTCGCGAGAGGCATCCGTGGCCGGATTACTCCCATTCCAGTTCGGCGAAGGCGACGGCGACATTGCGCGGATGGACGGTCTCGAACAGGATCCAGTCGGCCTTGAGGTCCCGGCCGACGGTCCCGGTGGCCTCCGCGAGGCTGACGCCATTCTTCAAGGCCGTGCGCACCTCGTCCGACAAGCCGGTCAGATAGCGCAGCAGCGGGTCGGTGGCGTCCGGCCAGGCAACAGTGGCCGGACCGTGACCGGGTACTGCGCGGGCGGCCGGAATGGCGCGCAGTTGCTCCAGCCGCGCGATCCAGCCGCGCAGGCTGCCGTCGATGGTCGGCATGCGCCGGCAGAACAGCAGATCGCCCAGGAACCAGCTATCCGTCCGCTCGTCGCGCACCGTCATATCGCAATCGGTATGGGCGGGGGGCCATGCCTGCAACAGCAGCCGCCGGTTGCCCAGGTCCAAGCCCAGGCTGTCCGTGACCGCCAGATCGGGCGGCACCACCGCCGATCCGGCCGCCACCTCTCCCAGATCGCGGTCCAGGGTTTGCCGGTAATAGGCGCCGCGGTCCTTGAGGGCGGCGGCCATGCGCTGATGTCCGACGATGCGGGCAACGGGAAAGGCCGCGTTGCCGAAAATATGATCGGGGTGGAAGTGGGTATTGATCACATAGGCGACGGGGCGGTCGGTGACGCGGCGGACGGCCGCCAGCAGGGCCTTGCCCTCCCGCAGGCTGCCGCCGCTGTCGATGACGGCGGCCGCCTGATCTCCGACGATGAAGCCCAGATTGGCGATGTCGCCCCGATTGGCCGGCGTGGCCTCCTCGTAGGGGGCCTGATGGACGAATACGCCGGGGGCGATTTCCCGCATTTCCAGGGGGGTGTCGCCGGTGCTCGCGCGGGCGATGCCGGCGAAGGGCAGGGCCGCCAGTCCCTGCAGGACCCGCCTTCGACCGATCTGTCGGTTTCCTTTTCCGTTCATGTCAAAAGCACGTGAGGTCGGCGTCGGCCTGGGCGCGGTGCAGTTTTTCGATCAACAGCTTCAATTCCGGGGGATCACGGAACAGGCCGACCCGGCCGCCGACCCCGCCGCCCGCCTGCATGCCAAGCGCGGTCTGCGCCTTTTCATAATCGGCGAAGGGCATGGTCCGGGCGATGGCGTCGATGGCGCAGGAGCATTTCAGCAGGGCCATGCGGCTGTTGCCGTTGGCCGCCATGCAGCCCAGCACGTAATCGGCGCGCTCGGCCGTGGGGTAGTCGTTGATCTTCTCCGTCCGCTGCGCGGCTGCGGCCGTGCTCGCCGCCGCGCCGAACAGCCAGAGCAGGACGAGCCCCGCCGCTCGCCAAGCGGCTTTCATGGCTGTTTCCCGGCGAAGGTCATCACTTCGTCGATGCCCGCCGCCCCGGCGGATGGCGGCGCGTGCGAACTGATCTGGTAGAGCGTGCCCGGAACCTCGGCACTCAGGACGAAACGGTAGCTCTTGCCGGCGACGGTGGGCAGTTCGGTCAGCGCCGGATCGTCGCGGAACGGCGTGATGTCGATTTCGGTGGCGGGGGCCGTCCGGCCTTGAAGGTCAAGAGTGATTTGGCTGACCTGCGCGCCGTCGAGAAAGGCCCGGCGGATGCGGTTGCGGAAATAGGTTGCCGGCCGGCCGGTTTCCTGGCGCATCTCCAGTACGTCATGTTCCAGGAAAAACATCAAAAGGGGATTGCCGTGGAACCCGCTCACCGGCGGCGTCGGCATCCGCCGGTCGCCGCTCAGGAAGTCGGTCCACACATCTTTTCCGCCGTTGTCGCGAAGCGTCCGGATGTCGGCGCTCACGCGGTCATCGTAGGTTCGCGCCGGATCGCCTTGGCGGACGAAACTGTAATCGAGGCGGACCGGCGCCGTGATGTTGCCCAGATGGTCGCTGTCGAACAGGGCGATCTGTGCGGGTGTGTCAGGCGGGACGACGGACGTTTCCGCCATCGCCGCCGCGGACGGCAACAGCGTGGCCAGACAAAACAGCCAACGGCCGGCGGATATACGTCTTGTCATGCGGCGTCTCCCTCGCTTGTCGTTTGATATCGGCGAACGGCACGGATCGACGGTTCGCCCCCATGAGAAATCCGTTTCAGCGGATACCCTCCTGCAGGGCCCGCACATAAGCCCCCAGCCGCTGGTCGAGTTCCGCCGGAATTTCACAGGCATAGCGCAGGGTGCGCTGCGCCTCGTAATAGGTCCTCTGGGTGAGGGTCCAGCGGTCCGTCAGCTCGGCGCTGGCGCCCTGGCCCGCCTTTTCCCGTTCGTTCGCCATCTCCGAGACCAGTCCGGCAAAGGTGCGCTGTCGCTCGGCCAGCATCTTGATATGCTCGATCACCCGCGTCCTGGCGGTGGCGTTCTCTTCGAGAAGCCCGGCGACGGCTCGTTTGATGGCGCGCGTGCGGTTCGGGGGGCGGGCCCGCAGGAAGCGGCCGATGGCCGCCAGCCCCTCGGCGAGGGGAACCTCGCGGGGCGAGATGGCGGCGACCAGGGGGGCGGCGGTGGGATCGCTCCGCCAGTCGCCGATGCCGTCGAGCGGCGGGCCGCTCCACACCATTTCCGCCGAGACCGACGGCACCAGGGCCTGCTCGCAGGGCCAGTCGGGATCGGAAGAGGGGGGCGCGGCAGCGGCCCGTCCGGACGGCAGGCCGAGCAGCGCGGCGAAGACGATGACCAGAATCATCCGTCCGGTCATGGCCGCACCACCACGCCCCAGGGCTGGTTGCCGACGGTGACCGATTTCAACACCCGCAGATTGGGGACATCGATGGCCGAGATGTCGTTGCTGACCCCGTTGGTGGTGAACAGCCGGCTTTCATCGTGATTGAAGGCCAGATTCCACACCCGCTGGCCGACCAGAAGATATTTGACCACCTCGAAGGTTTCCATATCGATCACGGCGACACGATTCGATGGCCCCAAGGCGACAAAAGCCCGTTTGCGATCCTTGGTCAGGGCGATGCCCACCGCCTGGATGGCTTGTTTGGGAACGCCCGGCACGGCGAAGCCGATCTTGTGAACGACCTGACGGGTGGCCGCGTCGATGACGCTGACGGTGCCGCCAATTTCCGAGGAAACCCAGACCTGCGCGCCGTCCGATGTCCATTCGGCATGCCGGGGGCGGCTGTCGACCAGGACGTTGCCGACCACCTGATGGCTGTCGTTGTCGACGAAATGCGCCATGTTGGTGGTTTCCGAGGTGTTGACCGTCCATTTGCCGTCCGGGCTGACCGCCATGCCCTCGGGCTCGACGCCCACGGGAATTTCGCCTTCGATGCGTCTTCCCGCGATGTCGACGATGGAAACCAGGCTGTTGTCTTCGTTGGAGACGTAGAGATGGTTGCCGTCCGGATGCAGGGCGAAGGTCTCGGGATCCGGTCCGCTCGGCAGCGGCGGCTTCAGGGTGTAGGTGTCGAGATCCAGAACGTCGATCCGGTTGTCGTCGCTGGCGCAGATATAAAGAAACTTGTGGTCCTTGGACAACAGGATGCCACGGGGGCGCTGCCCGACGCGGATCGTGCGGATGACGGCGAGGCTGTCGGCGTCCAGCGCGGTGATGCTGTTGCCCTTTTCGTTGGAAACCAGCACCGTTTCGCCCGCCGCCGCCGCCGTCCAGAACAAGGCGGCCAGGGCGGCGGAAAGCTCGGGGAGACGACGGCAGCATGGCATGTCCGGATCCTTTTCGCATGAGGGGACTGCGTTATCGCGCATGGCATCGGCTTTCCGGACGGTCCTGGCCAAGCGTGTCGAGACCCGTGGTCGGATGCAGGAAACCCGTCTGCGGCGAGACCGAAACCAGGACATGCGAGTCGGACAGCAGGATGGCCTGTCGCATCTGGCCGTCCCATGGACGAAAGCTCAAGGGTTCGCCTTTGTAACCGGGCAATTGGAATTGATCGCCGCGCACATAGGCGGCGATCCGCTCCGGCTCCGTCGAGGCGGTCCGCGTGGCGCCTTCTCCGACGGCGCGGACCGCCAGCCATGCCGCATAATCCCGCGCTTCCATCGGGCGGTTGAAACGGTGGCGGAAGCGGTTCTGCAATTGGCTGGCGCCCCATTCGTCGTGCGGCCGCGACCAGGCGGCGGGAACCAGTCCCTGGGTGCCGGCGACGGGACGCGGCAAGCTGGTCGCATAGGACAGATAGTCTCCGAACTGGGCATCTTCGTCGGCGACGATCAAAATGTCGTAGCTCACGCCCTGGGTGAACTCCGCGACCTGGGCGGCGACGGCGTAATGGCCGCTGTCGGAGCGTTTGGCGCCAGGGTCGAAGGTCCATGCCTTCTCGGCCGCCAGCCGGGCGCGAAATTTGGCGATGGACTGTTTGATCGCCGCGGCATAAGCCCGGTCGGCGTCGGTCGGGCCGACGACGAGGAAGATGTTCGGCCATTTCTTCGCGATCAGATATTCGATCAGCGCGTCGGCCAGCATGGCCCGGCTGGGCGCCGTATGCAGAATGTTCGGGCGGCAGTCGGCGCCGCGCAATTCGTCGTCCGTGGCGCGCACATTGAAGAGCGTCACGCCCTTCGCCTCGGGCAGGTCGGCCAAATCCCGCAGATCCTTCGCCGGCAGATCCACCAGGATCAGGCGCTGGCCTTCTCCCGTCAGGGCGCGGAACGCCGCCGGCAGGTCCCCGTCGGCCGGAAGTCTGGCGTCTTTCAGCAAGAAACGCTGTCCGACGAATTGCCCGGTGGTGTTGTCGTCGTCGATGGCCTGCGACGCCCCGTCGAAACCCAGGCCGGCGGGGTCGGTGGCCGGATCCGGCGATCGGCCGAGATAGGCGGCATTCACCGGTTGCAAGGTTTCCGCGCCAGCCGCATGACCGATGAGGCATGTCATGGCAAAGAGCAATATCGCCCGCGCGCAAACTTTGCCGATCACGCTATGTCGTCTCCCGATAGTTCGATGCCATGGATCTTTCAATCCAGCGACGATGCCTGGGTTATTCCCTCTACCAAAAGAAGAAATATTTCGTTTGATCATTAGTAAGCAGTCGTCGAGATTGTCCAATATATAAGAAAATTACAATGCTGCATTGCAGCAATAATTTTATGGTATCTGTTCCATATATTTCATCTGGAAAATAAGAGCTGTGCAACCGGTCTGTGTATAGACTTTAGGATGAGTGTGGTTATACGGTTTCCTGATCGATTCTTTCTCTAGATATAGGTGCGGCACTCTTGTTTTTTCTATTTCCCCACCCCAGGTCCTTGGGACAATGACCTAAAGAACAATAAGCTAGGGATGGGAGAGATGTCAGAAAACGACAGTGCGACCATATTGATTGCGGATGATCATCCGCTGTTTCGCGAAGCATTACAGAGGGTTGCCTCCGAGGTTTTCGCCGATCACGCCTTTTTCGAGGTCGACAGCTGCGACAAGGCCGTCGCGGCGATCGATGACGACAATCTCGAACTCATCTTCCTCGATCTCAACATGCCGGGAATGGACGGCTTCAACGGTTTGATGTCGCTGCGCAACGCGGCGCCGTCTGTTCCGATCATCGTCGTTTCGGCGACCGAGGACGTCGGGACCGTGCGCGAGGCGATCACCTACGGCGCATCGGGGTTCATTCCGAAATCCCTGTCCAAGGACGAGATGGTGGCGGCGGTGCGTCTGGTTCTGGACGGCGGCGTCTATACGCCGCCTACCGCCATCGGCGGTGGGCAGCGGCAAGCCATTCGCGTCGACATGAAACTCGCCGAGAGCATTTCCCAACTGTCCCATCAGCAACGCATCGTTCTGCAAATGCTGGTCAGCGGCCGACCCAACAAACAGATCGCCTATGAGCTCAATATCGTTGAAAGCACGGTGAAAGCCCATGTTTCGGCGATTTTGAGAAAACTCAAGGTGCATTCGCGCACCCAGGCGGTCATCAAGGCGGGCAAGATCCTCTCGCAAATGAACGATCAGTCGGCACGGCCGTCGATGTGAGGGTCGGCGCCGACGTCCGCGTCGGCATCGCCCTTTCATCGACGACGCGGGCCGGCGTTCCGCCCAGAACCAGCAGACGGTCGGCCATCTCCTCGGCGTCGCGGAGATCGTGGGTGACCATCAGCACGGACATGCGGCGGTTGGCCACCCTGGTCATCACGCTGGCTCGCAGCTTTCCGGCGGCCTCGTCGTCGAGCGAGGCGAAGGCTTCATCCAGCAAAAGCAGATCGGGTTCCGACAACAGGGCCCGGGCGAACGCGACACGGCGGGCCATGCCGAGGGAGAGGCGCGCGGGATAGACATCCGCCGCCTCGCTCAAGCCGACCTCGGCCAGGGCTTGGCGGGCGGGCGATGTATTTTTCGCGCCGTCGGCGAGACCCAGGGAGACGTTGGCCAGCACCGTGCGCCAGGGCAACAGCCGTGGAGTCTGGAAAACGATGCCGAGCCCGGGTGGCTGTCCGCCCGACCACTCGAGGCGGCCGTCGAAAGCCTGGTCCAGGCCGGCGACGATGGACAACAGGGTGGATTTTCCACAGCCCGAAGGTCCGGAAATGGCAAGTACTTCACCTACCGCCAATGAAAAATTCATGGCTCCGAGAACCTGCCGGCCATCCGGCCAATGCTTGGCGTGAAGCGAAAGGGAGAGCCGCTTAGCGTTGCCAACGACCGACATGGCGATCCACCCATGAGAGAAGCAGGACGTCGACCAACTGGATGGCCAGCATGAAACTGGCCGCATAGGCGAGAATCCGCGTCATGTCGAACATCTGGAAATAGACGTTGAGCTGAAAGCCGATACCGTCCGACCGCCCCAACAGTTCGACCAGCAGGACGATCTTCCAGACCAGCGACAGGCCGGAGCGCGCCGCCGCCAGGAAGAACGGCGCCAATTCGGGGATCAGAACGTCGAACAGCAGAGCTTTCCGCGGAAAGCGGAAGGCCCGGGCCATGTCCGCCAGATCGCGGTCGTGGCGGCGGCGGCCTTCCCGCAGAATCACCATCACATTGGGCAGCTTGGACAGCGTCACCGCCAGGATGGCCGCCGGTTCGCCCAGGCCCAGCCAGACATAGACGAGAATGGCCACCACCATCGCCGGCATGTTCAGAAAAAGCTGGAGCCAGGGATCGAGCCAGCGATTGAGACGCTGCGACGAGCCCATGGCGATGCCGAGAGCGCTGCCCGCCGTCATGGCGAGAAGGAAGCAGAGGGCGACACGGAGCAGGGTAACGCCGAGATGATGGAGCAGCGGTCCATGTAGCGTTTCGGCGACCAGCATTTCGAGGACGGCGAGGGGCGAGGGCAGCCGTGGACTGTTCAATCCGGACGCCAGCATCTGCCAGACGGCAAGGATCGAAAGGGCCGGCACCAGTCGGCCCGTCCGCGCCGTGATCGGCGGGTTCCTTCGCGGCCATCGAAGGGCGGGCAGCAGTCCGGCCGGCATCATGGCCGGTCCCCCGTCCAGAAGGTTCCGGCGGGAATGGTCCGGGCGCCGCCGGTCAAATCGTTACCGCCGGTTTCGGCCATCAGGGCGAGCAGCGTCGCGGTCTGGGAGAGGCCGGCCGGCGTCCAGGTCGGCACCAGGCCATGGCGGAAGCGGTCGCGCAGAGCGCTCAGCACGGCGTCGTTCTCGGCGGCGGTCAACGGGCCCAGTTGGCGCCATTCCTCGTCCGAGGACGCCATTACCGCGTCGGCCTGCCCGATGGCGGCCAGAAACGCCTGCAAGCCGCCCGGATGGCCGGAGATCCACAATTCGGAGATGGCGAATCCCAGCATGGGGACGGGATTGTCGAGCCCAAGTCCGGCGATGACGTCGGAAAGCGCGAAAAGGCTGCGGTAGCCCCGCAAACCGAGGCGGGCGGCGAACGGCCAATAGGTCAGCAGCGCGTCGATGCGTCCGGCTTCCAGTTCCTGCGAGAGAAGCGGGGGCGCGCCATAAACCGGCACCGCCCGCTGGGCCAGGTCCCATCCCAGGGATTTCCGGCTGTAGGCCCGGAGGAGTAGCCAGGATTTGTCGATGGGGCCGCCCGCCACGCCCAGACGCTTGCCGTCGAGGTCGGCCAGCGTCCGCACGGGAGAGTCGGCGGGAACGACGAGGTCGCCCAGGATGGCGTTATGCGGGACGAAGGTCAGCGGCTGTCCGGCCAGCCGTTGGCGGGCCACCCAAAGCCAGTCGGTCATGATGGCGTCGACGCCGCCGGCCATCAGGGCGACCTCGCCGGCGGCGGGATTGGCCAGTTCGACGCCGTCGATGACGATACCGTTGCCGCCGTCGAAATGATGCCGCCGGATGCTGTCCACTTCCCAGGCCGCCGTGCCATATTTGACCAGGCCCAGGCGCAGATGAAGCGCGTCGGCGGACGTCGCCGCCGGAGCGAGGGCGCAGAGCGCCGCCAGAACGAACAGGATGCGGATCACGGTCATGGGGGAAGTTTAGAAGCCCGCCCGAGCGCGCCAAATGAGACTTTAGGACAGGAAGCCGCCTAGGGCGCGAGGACATTTGGCAATTGGCCAGATTCTCTTCGTCCTCTTGATCGTTCCGGTGCGCTCCAGCTTTTGATGAACCACCAAGGCACCAAGACACCAAGGTGGCGGAGTGTACCGCTGGCATTTTTCCGTCCTGTCATCGGCTGTCGGCCGAATGCCTGCGGCGCAGACTGGCCGCCGCCGACTGATCCGAAAGACGCCTTGGTGTCTTGGTGCCTTGGTGGTTCAAAATATCAGGGGTTTCCTTTCATGCCATTGGGGAACCAGAGGCAACGGGAGAAGTCTTAGGGCGCCCCATCAAGGGGGCATGGCCGTCATGAATGTCCACACGCCACTAGTCGTGCGCTGTCAGATGAGCCAGCAGGGAACGCAGGCGGGCCGGTTTCAGCGGTTTGTTGAGCAGGTGGCAGCCGGCCCGGCGGATGGCGGCATGGACCTCGTCGGTGCGGTCGGCGGTAATGATGATGCCGGGGATGGGGAGCGCAAAGAGGGCCTGGATGGAGTGAAAGGCTTCAAGGCCGGTCGCGCCGTCATCGAGCTGATAGTCGGCAACGACGACCTGGGGCGGCTTGCCGGCGGCGCGCAGTTGCTGAAGGGCGCCTTCCTTGTGCTTGGCGATTTGCACCTCGCATCGCCAGGACTGTAACAGCGCCTTCATGCCTGCCAGTTCCCCGGGATCGTTCTCGATGACGATGACTGAGGTGTCGGCCACGCGATCGACGGTCGGCGGAAGCTCGAAGCCGGCGGCTTGCAGGCTGACCCGCTGTGGATTGCCGTAAGGCAGGACGATGCCGAACAGCGATCCCTTGCCGAGTTGCGAGCGGACGACGACCTGATGGCCGAGCCGGCGGGAGATCCGTTCGACGATGGCCAGCCCCAGGCCCATTCCCCGGTCATTTTCCCGCGATCCCGCGTCCAGGCGGTGAAATTCCTCGAAAACCGCGGTGAGTTTGTCGGGCGGGATGCCGATGCCGGTGTCCCAGACCTGGACCTCCACCCCATCGGGGCGGCGCCGGCACCCCAACAGGATCCGTCCCGAATGCGTGTAGCGCATGGCATTGCTGAGGAAGTTCCGCAAGATCCGCGTGATCAGGACCGGATCGGTCCGCACGACGGCCGAGCTGGAAACCCAGTGCAAGCCGAGCTGCCGGACCTTGGCCTGGGGTACATGTTCGTCGACCAGCGACTTCAAGATGCCGTCCAGGCGGAAATCGACGATGTCGGGAGTGTGGGCGCCGGCGTCGAACTTCGAGATGTCGAGCAGCGCGCTCAGCAGTTCGTCGACCGAGTTGAGGGCCAGGGTGACATTGGCCACCAGGTCACGGTTGCGCTCGGCCATGCGGGATTCGCCCAGGGCGGCGGCGAAGACGCGGGCGGCGTTCAGCGGTTGCAGAAGATCATGGCTGGCGGCGGCGAGGAATTTTGTTTTGCTCATATTGGCCTGCTCGGCTTCCGCCTTGGCGGCATGCAGGGCCTCCTCGGCCTGGCGTCGCTCCTCGACCTCCTGCTTCAGTTGCAGATTGAGCGTCGTCAGTTCCCGCGTGCGTTCGGCGACGCGCAGTTCCAGACCTTCCTTCGCCTCCTGGAGTTGCCGGGCGGCTTCCTTGCGTTCGGTGATGTCCTGGATGAGGGCGAAAAAGCCGAGCACCGTCCCATCGGGGCCGAAATGGGGAACGTAGGTGGCCAGGGCGTAACGGAATTTCTGATCCGTCGTGCTCAAATCGATCTCGAAGGTGGTGTTTCGCCCGCTCAAAGCCAGTTCGACATGGGATTGCCGCGCTTCATAAAGCTTCCGTCCCAGCACCTTGCTCATGGGCTGGCCGTTGATTTCGCTGCGTGGCCGTCCGAACCAGTCCTCATAGGGCTTATTGGTGAAACGGAAGCACTGCTCGGCGTCGACATAGGCGATCAGGGCCGGCAGCGCGTCGGTGATGACCCGGATGCGATGTTCGCTGTCCCTGAGCGCCCATTCCGAGCGCTTTCGTTCGGTGATGTCCGTATAGGTGCTGACGATGCCGCCGCCGGGCATGGGGCTCAGGCGGATTTCGACGACCCTTCCGTCGTCCCCCGTTTCCTCCATGCAAAAGGAATCGAAGTGATTGGGGTCCGAGCCAAAGCCGAAATAGATGAACAGGCAGCGGACCGCCTTGACGTGAATGAAGTCGCGGATGCTCTTGCCTGCGGCCAGTTCGCTTGACGGAAGCTTGAGGATTTCCAGGAATCGGTCGTTCCAGGCGACGATGCGCCGCTCCTCGTCGACCACCAGGATGCCTTGCGAAATGTTGTGGAAGATGGCCTGCAACAGAGTGTTCTTGACCGCCAGTTCGCGTTCGCGCTGACGTTGTTCGGACAGCTTCAGGGCGGTGATGTCGGTATAGATGGCGACGCTGCCGCCGTCCTCGGTCCGCTGTTCGTTGATCTGCAGCCAGCGGCCGTCGGTCAGTTTGACCACCAGCAATCCCTCCGGCCGCTCATGATACTGCAGACGCTGCTGGAGGGCTTCCTCACCGGAACCTTCCACGGTGTCGAAGAGGCCCAGGGACTGGGCGCGCCGGAGCAGCGCCGTGAAGGGAACGCCGGGTTTGATCATGTCGGTCAGGCCCGGCCAGAATTCACGGTACTTGCCGTTGCACATGACCAGACGGTCATTGGCGTCGCAAAGAACGAATCCCTCGCTGATCGATTCGATGGCCACCGTCAGGCGGACCCGGGCGGTTTCGGCTTCCTCCTTGGTGAAGTGCAGGTCGCGGTTGATCTTGCCCAGTTCGCGCAGAGCGCTTCCCAATTCCTCGGTGCGGTCCCGCACCTGGTTTTCCAAGACGATGGCGGTTTGGAACAGGGAATAGGCGTTGCCCTGGAAATCCATGCTGCGCTCGACACGATCGATCAGCACCTGGTTGATCTTGCGCAGCTTGGCGTTTTCCCGCTCCAGTTCGGCGAGACGGCTCCAGGCTTCGTCGGAGGGGGGGCGCTGCGCCATGTCAGTCCCGCCGCCCAATAGCCACCCCCGTGAAGGTCTGGTTGACATGCATGGCGTGGAATTGCTCTCCATAGGTGTTGAATCCGACGACGTTGTTTTCGATCATCAGATCGGAAACGCGTTTGCCGATTTCCTTCTCGTCGAGTTCGATGCTTCTCAGGATGCAGTCGCAGCCGATGATCAGTTCGGGCGTCATGATCTGTCGGCGGATGTCTTCGAAGACCCGCGACAGATCCGTCTCGATGTTCATTCCCTTGGCGATGGTGAAGACGACGCCTTCGTCAATGGCGCAGAAGAAGGTCAGGCTGCCGTCGGCGTTGACCTTTTGGATGGAGCGGACATAGGGCATGTTGCCGACCCGCACGACGACGGGATAGTTGGCGAAGATCATCGGTGTCAGCCGGTCGGTGCTGACACCGACCCTTCGGGCGTATTCCTCGGCCGCCGGTTCGGCGTTGATCTCGCGGACCGTGCGGCGGGCCGGATCGGCCGCGGTGACGACCAGCTTTTCCCCGGAACTCGCGAATTGTTCCGTTTTGAAAACCCGGAACGGATGGTTGGTGGCGACCAGGACGAGGGCCGCCGAATGCCGGTGCCATGTGGAGTCCCATAAGACCCTGGTGGCCTTGAAGGCCAGTTCATCGGCGGCCGACCCGCCGAACAGGGGAATGGGACCCAATTCCCTGTGGATGGCGCTGACCACCGATTCCTCGCAGGCATCCAGGCCGTCGATGAGCAGCATGGCGAAGATCTGGTCGGCGGACAGTCCAGGTGCCCGGCCGCGCAGGTCGGCCAGGGCGTTCTGCACCAGATCGCGTCCGTCGGCCACGCTGAAGCTGCGGACATCCGGGATGCCACGGACGGCCGCATGGAAATCGGGGCCGGCGAGGCTCACTCCGGTGATGCTGCCATGGCGGTGGCCGAACGGGGTTATTTCTCCCGCCGTCGTGCAGGCGACAACGGGAACCTCCGGAAAGCGGCCGGCGATCTCACCGGCGAAGGCGTCGGAGGAAAGGGACGGCGAGCAGAACAACAGAACCAGGGCAAGATCCTGCTGCATGAGATCCGCGGCGATCTGATCGGCGGCCAGCGTGACATCGGTCGTGCTGGCCGCAGTGCGTCTGATCTTCTGATCGAGAATGTTCAGCGATGCGACGTTCATTTCCTGCCGTTCCGCTCCCGCCCATTTTCTCTCGGTCGATCAGAAGAACCCCAACGCCTTCGAATTGTAGCTGGTCAGGATATTCTTCGTCTGCTGATAGTGATCCAGCATCATTTTGTGTGTTTCGCGACCAATGCCGGATTGCTTGTAGCCGCCAAAGGCCGCATGCGCCGGGTAGAGGTGATAGCAGTTGGTCCAGACGCGGCCGGCTTTCAAGCCTCGGCCCAGACGATAGGCGGTATTGCCGTCTCTGGACCATACGCCGGCGCCCAGGCCGTAGAGTGAGTCGTTGGCGATGTGCAGCGCGTCCTCGATGTCCTTGAAGGGTGTGACGGAAACCACGGGGCCGAAGATTTCCTCCTGAAAGATGCGCATCTTGTTGTGCCCCAGGAAGACCGTCGGCTGGACGTAGAAACCTTTTTCGAGTTCGCCGCCAAGATGGTTGCGTTCGCCGCCGGTCAGGCAGCGGGCGCCTTCCTCCTTGCCGATTTCGATATAGGACAGGATTTTCTGCAATTGATCGTTGGAGGCCTGGGCGCCGATCATCGTTTCCGGGTCGAGCGGATGGCCGGCCTTGATGGTCCTCACCCGGGCGACGGCGCGCTCCATGAATTTATCGAAGATCGCCTCGTGCACCAGAACCCTGGAGGGGCAGGTGCAGACCTCGCCCTGGTTCAGGGCGAACATGGCGAAGCCTTCCAAGGCCTTGTCGAAGAAATCATCGTCGGCGTCCATCACGTCGGGCATGAAGATGTTGGCCGATTTGCCGCCCAGTTCCAACGTCACCGGAATGATGTTCTCGGATGCATATTGCATGATCAGCCGGCCGGTCGTCGTCTCGCCGGTGAAGGCGATCTTGGCGATGCGGGGGCTCGACGCCAGGGGCTTCCCCGCCTCGATGCCGAATCCGTTGACCACGTTCAGAATTCCGGGCGGCAGCAGGTCGCTGATGATCTCAAGCAGCACCATGATGCTCATCGGTGTCTGTTCGGCGGGTTTCAGGACGATGCAATTCCCGGCCGCCAGGGCGGGTGCCACTTTCCAGGTGGCCATCAGGATCGGGAAATTCCAGGGAATGATCTGGCCGACCACGCCCAGAGGTTCGTGAAAATGATAGGCGATGGTATCGCCGTCGATCTCGCCTAGCGATCCCTCCTGAGCCCGAATGCAGCCGGCGAAATAACGGAAATGATCGATGGCCAGCGGAATGTCGGCGGCCCGGGTTTCCCGGATGGGTTTGCCATTGTCCAATGTTTCGGCGACGGCGAGCAGATCGAGGTTTTGTTCCATCCGATCGGCGATCCGGCACAGGACCTGCGCGCGATCGGCGGCGGCGGTGTGGCCCCAGGCGTCCTTCGCCGCATGGGCCGCGTCGAGCGCCAGTTCGATGTCCTCGGCGGTTGAGCGGGCCACTTCGCAAAGCGGTTCGTCGTTGATCGGGCTGTTGTTGACGAAATATTGGCCTTTGACCGGGCTGACCCACTTTCCGCCGATGTAGTTGTCATAGCGGGTGCGGAAGCCGGTCTGCTTGCGCAGGGCATCCAGGGATTGCTGAAACATGACGTCCGTCCTCCATGGTGGAGCGCTCGATGCGCGATGCCGTGCAGGCAGTCAGCACTCTCGCCTCGGGAGGAGTCAATCCGACCTAGGTATGACGTCTTCTTTGTCGCAGATGATTATTTATTAATCATAAGAATAACCAAGAAAAAATATTGATTAATATTTCTGTTAATCATGTAGGTCGACCAAAGTAGCAGGGCGAGGCCGAGTTCTTTCCGCTAGGTTGGCAAAACAGTCGGGCTGTTTGAAACCCGTCCGGCGTTCGAGGGGGTGCGATGTTTCGGAAAATCATTTTCACCGCGATACTGGCATCGGCCGCATCCTTTGCGTCCGGCGGTTCCGCCCATGCCATCGATGTCGAAAAGCATGTCCCGGTGGCCGCCGCCCCGTCGGCGGCATGGCGTGCCATCGGCGATTTCTGCGGTATCGCTCAGTGGCACCCGGCCGTGGCCAAATGCGAATTGTCCAGGCGGGACGGCATAACCTACCGGACATTGTCGTTGAACGGCGGCGGGACGCTCGTCGAGAAATTGCTGTCCTGGGACGCGGCTCACAGGCGCTACAGCTATGGGATTGTCGACGGTCCGCTGCCCGTTGCCGGTTATCGATCGACTATCTCGGTCCGGCGCGGGGCGCATGGGGCCATTATCACCTGGGGCGGCACATTCAGCGCCAAAGGTGTTCCCGACGATAAGGCCAAGGCGGTCATCGCCGAGATCTATACGGGTGGGCTCGACTCGCTGGCCGGGAAACTGACGGTCAGCCGCCGCTGAAAACCGTCAGGGCGTCGGCCAGTGAACCATCCGTTGCCATTCCTCCAATTCCTCGGTGCCGAAGCCGCCCAGGCTTCCTCGAAAACCACCGCGGGTTGGCGGCGTATTGTCATGCGCCAGCAGGCTTTTCACTTCCTCGCTGTTGGTAAAGCGAACGCATTGGGTGGGCGTCAAGAGACTCCACATGCTTCTGACAAGCTTTTCCAGCTCATGCGCTTCTGATACGGCGCTATAAGTTTCCGCTTTATCATGAATAATGTGCATAAATTCATCTATTGATTTCTGATTATCAGCGTAACGTGTCTGGCTCATGGCATCTTCTCTCTTGATACCGTCTTTTTCTGGCGGGACTTATGCGAGTGAATATGGCTGAAATCCATTTTGCATCTTCGTCAGGAGTTCGTGAATGACGATTTTGTCAGCACAGTCATGATCAAAAGAGGCAGGAGACGGACTCCGGTGAGCCGATCTCCCGCGAAACCCAGGCTTGCCAGGGATGTCCGGCCTTTCGCCCTGATTGATCTGGCGATGAAAAAGTGCCAAAATAATTATGGGTAAATAATGCTCCTTGGATGGGTACGGGCTGGCCGTGCGTGGGATCGCATCCACGCCGGCGCTTAAGCGATCGTCGAAGTCGATACTTACGAAGAGGCTACTGTTCGTCCGGTGGATTCCTCCATATATCCAGGACATGTGGGAAGGCCGTGTGGCTCTTGATATGAGGGTCGCTTTTAGGGTTCGGGGTGGGCATGGCCCGCTTTGACGGTGCGGATGCGGAAATAAGGCGCTCCTTGAGCGCTCGGGAGAGAGACGATGCAAATCAGTTGGAAGGTCGAGTATTCGCTCGGGATTCCCGAGATGGATGCGGAACATCAGCGTATGATCGAGATGATGGCGCGCCTGGAGACGGTCGAAGGGCGTCCTGACGCCTTGCGGACCGTCGGAAAAGTCGTCAGCGAACTGGCCGATTACGTCGAGACGCATTTCAAGCATGAGGAAGGCCTGATGGAAAAGGCCGGTTATCCGCATTTGGAAATGCATCGCGAGCAGCATAAGGTCTTCGCCCAGAAGGTCATCGATCTGCGGTCCCGGGCCAGCCTGGACGCCCGGACAGTCCGCGAATTTCTCCAGCAATGGCTGGGTGAGCATATCCTCAAGGTCGATCGCGATTACGTCCCTTATGTTCAGCTTTGGCTGGACAAGCGGGGCGCCGAGGGTGGCCTCGAATAGACCGGTGAACTGACGATCGCACGACGCGGAGACCGGTCTTAGAGGCCGGTCTTTTGCTATGCGCGTGATTTATGCGGAGCCCTCCAGCCGGGCGGGGGTGTCTCCGCACCCTTGGTCCAAGGCGATTAACGTACCAGCAGCAGTCGGGCTTCGTCGGCGGCGGTTCGCAGCACCGGCAGGAAGCGCCCGATCATTTCGTCTTTCTCGACGCGGGCGGCTTGCGTGCTGACATTGATGGCGGCGACCACCACGCCCGAGGGATTTTTGACCGGAACGGCAAGCGAGCGAAGCCCGATCTCCAGTTCCTGGTCGATCAGCGCATATCCTTTGGCCCTGGTTTCTTCGATGACCGATTTGAATTCGCTCTTCGCCGTTACCGTCTGCGCGGTGAACGGCTTCAAGGTGACGCGTTTCAGGTAAGCCTCGAAATCTTCCGGCGGCAGGCTGGCCAGCAGGACCCGTCCCATCGAGGTGCAATAGGCCGGCAGGCGGCTGCCGATATTGAGCCCCAGCGACATGATCCTCTTGGTCGCCACGCGGGCGATGTAGACCACCTCCTCCTCATCGAGGACGGCGGCCGACGACGATTCCTCCAGCGTGCGGCTGACCTGGCTCAGCACCGGATCGAGCACGGTGGCCAGCGGGGCCGACGACAGGAAGGAATAGCCCAGAGCCAGAACCTTGGGCCGGAGGAAGAAAACCCGTCCATCCGTGCCGGCGTAACCGAGCTGGGTCAGCGTCAGCAGGCACCGCCTGGCCGCCGCCCGGGGAAGGCCGGTGATCTTTGCCACGTCGGCGATGGTCAGGTTGCTGGTCTGTTCGGAAAAGGCGCGGATGACCGTCAGTCCGCGGGCCAGCGACGTCATGAAATTGCGATCGTCGGCGACGGCTTCCGCAGTCTTTGGTTCGATCATCGCTGAATACCCTTGTCTGTTTCAAATGGAGGGGGTGTTAGTTTTGGGCGATTATCGAACGTTATCATCGGAAAACGCCCTTGACAAGGTTTGGGGGCTGGAGCGTAATCTGTGCGATATACTTATTATAAGTGCGATTATCGCACGGATAATCGGGGCGGGCCTGGGCGAATCGGCCGGAACGAACCATTCGGCTTGTAATTCCCCGGCGCGTCCTCAGATCAAGGAACAACGGCCGAAACAGGCCGGTCACGGGAGGATCAGAGATGCCGGAACTCGCCGGTTACCGTCGCCCTTTTTGGGGCACGCAGCCCGAATATCTTCATTCGACCTATGTTTCGACCAGGATAAGGTCGCCATCGAGGCCATTGGTGTTGATTCCGCAAACCCTTTCGGAGCTCACCGGTCCGGTTTTCGGGCAAGACGGTATCGGGCGGAACGATGACGACCTGACCCGCCAGCATGACGGCGCCCCCTTGGGGGAACGGATGATCGTTCATGGCCGGGTGCTCGACGAAAACGCGCGGCCCGTCGCACGGACCCTGGTCGAATTATGGCAGGCCAATGCCGCGGGCCGTTATCATCATCAGCGCGATCAGCACGACGCCCCGCTCGATCCCAATTTCTCCGGCTGCGGCCGGATGCTGACCGACGAGGCCGGCCGCTATCGCTTCGTCACGGTCAAGCCGGGTGCCTATCCCTGGCGCAATCATCACAATGCCTGGCGTCCGGCTCATCTTCATTTTTCGCTGTTCGGTCCGGCCTTCATGACGCGGTTGGTTACCCAGATGTATTTTCCGGGCGATCCCCTGCTGCCCTATGACCCGATCTTCAATTGCACCGCCGATGAAAAGGCCCGCAATCGCCTGATTTCCCAGTTCGACTGGGAGGTGACGATGCCCGAACATGCGTTGGGCTATCGCTTCGACATCGTCCTGCATGGACGGAACGCCACTCCGATGGAGAGCTGACATGAGCCTACAGGCCACGACGTCGCAAACCGTAGGTCCCTATCTTCATCTCGGGCTGAGCTGGCTCAACACCGACGAAATCGCACCGCCGGGAATGGCCGGCCGGCGGGTTCGGATCTCCGGCAGGATCATCGATGGCGAGGGCGCCCTCGTTCCCGACGCCATGCTGGAGATCTGGCAAGCCGACCATCGGGGCCGCTTCGCCCATCCGGAAGATGCGCGGGCTGGCGAGGTGGAACCGGGATTTCGTGGCTTCGGACGCGTTCCCACCGACGCCGAGGGCGCCTTTCGTTTCCAGACGATCAAGCCCGGCCGCGTTCCAGGGCCGGGCGGCGGGTGGCAAGCCCCCCATCTTCTGGTCTCGATCTTCGCCCGTGGCCTGCTCAAGCATTTGGTGAGCAGGCTTTATTTCCCCGATGAGCCGGACAACGCCTCGGATCCCATTCTCGCTCTGGTCGACCCGGAAAGGCGCGACACGCTGATCGCAAGGGCTGCCGGGGATGAACTTCTGGAGTGGGACATCGTCCTGCAAGGCCCGAGGGAAACCGTCTTTTTCGAATTTTGACGGGGACGTCCGCAAAGCCGGTTGAGCAAGGATGACCATGTGACGCGGGACGAGGCGATGGACGAGGGAAAATCGCGGGCGAGAGGCAACGGGCGGGAATTACTCGATCCCCTGTTCGTCTCCGTCCGGCTGCGCGAGGTTTTCTCGGATCACGGACGTTTGCAGGCGATGCTGGAGGTCGAGGCCGCGCTGGCCCGGGCCGAGGCGCGCTGCGGTATCGTTCCTGCGGCGGCGGCGGCGGCCATTGCGGCGTGCTGCCGCGCCGAAGCGTTCGATGTCGGGCAATTGGCCGAGGCGGCGGGACGTGCGGGGAACCCCGCCATTCCCCTCGTCATGGCACTGACCGCCCTGGTCGGAGACCGGAATGCCGAGGCCGCAGCTTTCGTCCATTGGGGCGCGACGTCGCAGGATGTCATGGATAGCGGCCTGATCCTGCAGTTGCGGGAGGTCTTGCGCCATATCGAAGGGGGGCTGGAACAACTCTCCGGCCTGTTGGCGGATATGGCGGAACGTCACAGGGGCACCTTGATCGCCGGGCGGACCTGGCTGCAGCAGGCCCAGCCCTCCACCTTCGGGCTCAAAGCGGCCGGATGGCTGAGCGCCAACGAACGGCACCGGGCGCGGCTCGCCGAGATACGGCCGCGTCTCCTGGTGCTGCAATTCGGTGGCGCCGTGGGGACGCTGGCATCCCTGGGCGAGCGGGGAATGGCGGTGGCGGCGGCCCTGGCCGAGGAATTGGGGCTGGCTTTGCCGGATCTGCCTTGGCACAGCCAGCGCGATAGATTGGCCGAACTGGCCGCGGTGTTGGGATTGCTGGTCGGCAGTCTGGGAAAAGTCGCCCGCGATATCTCATTGCTGATGCAAACCGAAGTCGGCGAAGTTTTCGAGCCGGCGGGACCGGGACGCGGAGGGTCGTCGGCAATGCCCCACAAGCGCAATCCGGTCGCCTCGGCCAGCGTGCTGGCCGCCGCGATCCGCGTGCCGGGGCTGGTTTCGACCATGCTGGCGGCGATGATCCAGGAACATGAGCGCGGTCTCGGCAATTGGCTCGCGGAATGGGAGACGTTGCCCGAGATCTGCGTGCTGGCGGGAGGGGCGGTGGAACAGATGGCGGCGGTTCTCGAAGGTCTGGAGATCGACGCGGAAAGGATGCGGGACAACATCGGCCTGACGCACGGCCTGATCTTCAGCGCCTCCGCCGCCATGGCCCTGGCCCCCCATCTGGGGGCCAGGGCGGCCCATGCGGTGGTGGAGGACTGCTCACGCCGCGCCATTGCCGAAGACCGTGAGTTGAGAGACGTTCTGGCGGGCCATCCGGCCGTGCGGGCCCATCTGACCGAAGCCGGGCTGGACGCGCTGTTCGATCCCGCCAAGTCCTTGGGGCTGGCGGGCGTTTATGTCGATCGCGTCCTGGCGGCCTGGCGGGAACGCCGATGAGAGGCCTTTCATGCCGATGATCGATGTCGCCGGGTTGGCGGTGCACTACCGCCTGGATGGACCGGAAGACGCGCCGGTTCTGGTGTTGTCCAATTCCCTGGGGACCACCCTCGACATGTGGCGGCCGCAACTCGCCGCTTTCAGCCGGCGCTTCCGTCTCCTGCGTTACGACAGCCGGGGCCATGGAGAAACGACGGTTCCGCCCGGGCCTTACGCAATCGGGCAGATGGCGGGCGATCTTCTGGGATTGCTCGACGCCTTGGGCTTCGATCGCGTTCATTTCTGCGGGCTGTCCATGGGAGGGATGGTCGGGCAGTCCCTGGCTCTGCGGGCGCCGGAAAGACTGGATCGCCTGCTGCTTTGCAATACCGCCGCCGTCATCGGTCCACCGGAGGCGTGGGACCGGCGGGCCGCCGCCGTTGAGGCCGGAGGCATGGCGGCCGTCGCTCCGGTGGTCGAACGGTGGTTCACCGCCGACTTCCTGCGGCGTTTTCCAGACGATGTGGCGCCGTTCGCCGCGATGCTGAGGGATACGCCGCCCAAGGGGTATGTCGGGTGCTGTCATGCAATCCGCGAGCATGACTTGCGTTTCCTGGTATCGGCGATCTCTACCAGGACCATGGTCATCGCCGGAACGCACGACGTGGCGACGCCGCCGGGCGACGGCCGTTTCCTCGCCGGGGCGATCCCCGGGGCGATCTATGTCGAGTTGCCGGCGGCCCATCTGTCCAATGTCGAAGCCGCCGGCCCTTTTACCAGGGCTGTCCTGGCGTTTCTGAACGGGTAGGCGAATCATGGATGAAAAAGATCGTCATCGGCAGGGACAGAGCGTCCGGCGCGAGGTTCTGGGCGATGTCCATGTCGACCGGGCCCTTCGTCAGCGTACCGCTTTCAGCGAGGATTTTCAGGATCTGATCACGCGCTATGCCTGGGGTGAAATCTGGACGCGGCCGGGATTGCCCAGGCATACACGCAGCCTGCTGACCTTGAGCATGATGGTGGCGCTCAATCGCGACGCGGAATTTCAACTTCATGTCCGTGCCGCCGCCAATAACGGCGTGACGCGTGATGAAATCAAGGAAGTGCTGCTGCAAACGGCGATTTATTGCGGTGTGCCGGCCGCCAATCACGCCTTTCATCTGGCGGTCGGGGTCTTTCAGGACATGGATCGCGAGGCGTCCCCGCCGCCGGTGGATTGAATCGGGTTACCAGGCTTGCCAGCCTTTCAGGAATTTGAACACCTCCACCGCTTCCATCGGCCTGGCGACGAGATAACCCTGTACGTCGTCGCAGCCGTAATTGCGGACGGCCGAGAGCTTCTCCTCACTGTCGATCCCCTCGGCCACGGTTCTCAAGTCGAGGGCCGAGGCAAGATCGATGATCGCGCGGAAAATCGCCCGGCTTTCATCGCCTTGCGTATCGGTCAGGGTCATAACGAAGGATCGGTCGATCTTGAGCTTGTCGAAGGGGAAGTTCCGTAAATAGGACAGCATGGAATAGCCGGTTCCGAAATCGTCGAGGGCGATTTCGATCCGCATGTCGCGCAAGGCCTGCAAGGTGGCCTGTGCCGATGCGGCATCGCTGACCAGGGCAGATTCGGTGACCTCCAGTTCCAGCCTGTGCGGCGGCAGGCCGCTGGCGTCGAGGGCTTGGCGGACGGTCTGGATGATTCCCCGGCTGTTGAGCTGGACGGCGGAAAGGTTGACCGCGACGGTCAGATCGTCCGGCCATTGGGCGGCGTCGCGGCAGGCTTGCTCCAGAGCCCAGGCGCCGATGGAAATGATCTGCCCCGTCTCCTCGGCGATGGGGATGAAGTGATCCGGAGGGATCAGACCTTTTTCTGGATGCCGCCAGCGCAAAAGGGCCTCGAACGCCGTGATGCGTCCGCTAAGACAGTCGACCTGGGGCTGGTAGTTCAGGGTGAATTGCCCCTGCTTCAGCGCGAAGCCGAGGTCGCTGACGATTTCAAAGCGTTCTTGTTGCCGGTTGCCGAGGGAACTGTCGAAGACGCGCGCCGCGCCGCCGCCGGTTTCCTTGGCCGCATAAAGGGCCGCATCGGCGTTTCTCAGCAGAAGATTGGTCGTGCGGCCGTGTTCCGGAGCCAGGGCAATACCGATGCTGGCGCGAATTTCGGTTCTGGTATCGGAGACATGGAGGGGATCGCTGAGACTGTCCAAAAAGGCGGTGGCCTGCTCGATAACGCTTTCGATCGAATCGATGTCTTTTTCAAGGAAGGCGAATTCATCGCCATCCAACCGGGCCAACAATCCGCCGCTCGTGGTGCAGGCCTGAAAGCGCCGCGCCACCATTTGCAGCAGTTTGTCGCCGATGGAATGACCCAGTGTGTCGTTGATCGTCTTGAAGTTGTCGAGATCGATGAGAAAGAGGGCGTTGGTGGTACCCGCCGCCGTCTGGTCCGCCAGGATCTTCAGGAAATGGCGCCGGTTGGGCAGGCCGGTGAGCGGGTCCTGCTTGGCGAGGGTCTCCAGTTCCATCTCATAGCGGCGTTTTTCGGTGATGTCGGCGCCGACGCCGCGCCAGCCTCCGTGGTTCCCGCGCTCATCCAGGATGGGTTTGGCGGTCAGGCTCAGCCATCGCCATTCGTTCCCGCCTTTGAAGGGGACGATATGATTGTGGAAGGGTTGGGGAAGCGACAGCCTATTCTCGAACGCCCGAATTTCCCCGACTGTATCCGTCTTTTCCGACTCCTCGCCGCTGAGGAGGCGGCCGAGTTCGACATTCAGCATTGCGGAAGGCGATTGTCCGAAGATCTGGGACATGCGTGTCGAGACGCGGGTCATCCGTCCTTGTTTGTCGCTTTCCCACAGCCAGTTGCTGGCATGGGTTTCGAAATCTCGGAGCAACAGGCTTACCACCTGTTCCTGATGCTCGGCCGACGCTTCCGCCGTCAGCCTCGCCAGGAACATTTTCGACATGGACAGGACCGAAATGAGGACGATCAGGACGTAGATCGCCAGCAATATCAGAATAAAGGAGGAAGAACCGACCGTCGTCTGGCACAGGGCATAGGCGGCGGCGGCGGTGAGCGGCGCCATCCAGACGAAGGCGCAGGGCGGCACCATCGCCCGTCCCAGGGCGCCGGCGGCGATCAGGCCGCCCAGCAAAGTCAGCAGGACCACCTGCCCGTCGGGGTGGACATGGTCGAAAACCATGATGATCGCCACCGCGTAAAGGCAGGCCATGGCGGCGGAAAGCAGGATGGGCCGGGAAAAGGGGGCGCCGCCGGCATTGTCCGGCGTCCCATTGCGAAACCAGCGCCACCAGACCGATACGCTCATGCCGGCGACCGCCAGAATGCAAACGTACCACCCGGCCAACAGGGGTATTGGAAGTGCCGCTTGAGCGATGATGCATATCAAAAAAGCATTCGCACAGTCAGCGGCCATTCGAAAAGGAACTAGTCGTGCTATGGCATGGTATTGGCGAAATTTGAACCGTTCGAGAGTTGCCGTGTCGGCATCCAAAGGTCGCCAATTCGACGTTGTCATTCTCCATGTAGTTTTAAGGATGGTCTTGATTTTCATCATGAATCCGACTGTGAAATAGGATTTCTTACAATTGAAATATATCTTATGTCTATGTCATCGCATATGCTTTATGTCAATGAAATATAAAGATATATATGAATTTTTACTGTCTGTTTGAGGCTGCATTCGCCAATTCGGCGTATTTGCCGATTCTATTCGTCTATTTTTTCCGGAATTATTGTGTTGAGACTGTGTTTTTCAACCTTAAGATGATTGTTCTTTCAGTTTTATAATCTTTGATGCCTTCGGGCGTGGGCCCAGTCGCGGTAGCGGGTCAGTTCCGGAATCATCTGGGACAACGCGCCATTTCAATCGCCGGGGGTGGGGGCCAGATGAAACGGCGAACTGCCTAAGTTTTTAGGTCATTTTTCAATTCTTAAGCATCAGTCTTCATCGATTCCTCTGGGCCGCTTCCATCTCCGCCTTGGGAAGGTCTATGCTGCCGGGAATCGACAGACGGCTGGCCAAAGCTCCTGACAGGAATTCGACCGGAGACAGATGACCCCTTCGCGGCAGCAGCAAGAACAGACGCCGGTCGCGCCGTCGTTGGCCGAGGCTCTTCGTCTTCATCAGGCGGGGCGTCTGGTCGAGGCGGAGAAGCTTTATCTGACTATTTTGGCGGCGGATCCCCGCCATGCGCGTTGCTTGCATCTTCTGGGCATGATTGCCCTGCGGACGGCGCGCCCCGCCTTGGCGGTCGATAGATTTCTGGCGTCGATCGCGGTCGACGGCACGTCCCCGGCCACTCATGCCGGCCTGGGGGATGCCTTGCGGGCGCAAGGCCGGCCGGCCGAGGCGTGCGTCTGTTACCGCCAGGCCATCCTCCTGAACGCCGATTTCGCCGAGGCCTATCACAATTGGGGGTTGGCCCTGCGGGCGCGGAGCCGGGAGGCCGAGGCTGCCTCGGCTTACCGCCGGGCGCTCGCTCTTGCGCCCGGTCTGCCGCAGATTTATCACAATCTCGGCCTTGTCCTCGCAAGCATGGAACAATGGAGGGACGCCTTCCGTTGCTTCCTCCACGCGCTCCGTCTCGCCCCCGTCTCGCCCGAGGCCCACTACAATCTGGGAAATGCACTGATCGCCCTGGGCAGGCGCGAGGATGCGATCGACTGCTTTCGTCGAGCGTTGCGGCTGCGGCCGGATTATGGCGAGCTTCTGGTCAATCTGGGAAATGCGTTGCGAGACGACGGTCGATCAGGTGAGGCCATCGCCTGTTACGTCCGGGCGATGGCCGTCACGCCGAACGGGTTCGAAGCACTCAACAATCTGGGCAACGCGCTCAAGGATGGGGGGGCGATGGAGGCCGCCCTCGCGGCCTATCGCTCCGTCGTGACGGTGAGGCCGGATTTCGCCGAAGGCCATTATAATTTGGGGCTGGCCTTGCGCGCCCTGGGTTGCCGGGATGCCGCCGACGCGTCCTTTCGCAGGGCGCTCGCCCTGGAGCCCGATTACGCCGAGTGCCGTCTGGTGCGGACGATGGACAGTCTGCCCATTCTGGCCGAAACGCCGGCCTCCAGTCTGGCCGCCCCACTTTCCTTCGATTTGGCCTTGGATGATCTGGCCGTTTGGGCGAAGGACCATGGCGCCGCTTTCGGAGACGCGGTGGGAAGCGCCCAGCCATTCTATCTGGCCTATCGTCCCGGCGATCATCGCGGCCGTTTGTCGCGGTTCGGTGATCTGGCGGCGGCGGCCGCCAAAATTCGTTGGCAGGGGCCGAGAATCGTCCAGGAACGCGGGGGTGTTCCCCGCCATCGTTTGCGTATCGGTATCGTCAGTGCGCAGATCCGGCGGCATCCGGTCTGGGACGTGGTGTTGCGGGGGATCATCGACGGTCTGGACCGGCGTCGTTTCGAGGTTTTCCTCTATCAGACCCGGCCGGAATCCGACGAGGAAACCATCTGGGCGGCGGGGCGGGTCGCTCATTTCGAACAGGGCCCCAAAACCATGGCCTCCTGGCTGGCGGATATTTCGGCGCATCGGCCTGATATCCTGTTCTATCCCGAAATCGGCATGGATCCCGCGACATCCGCCCTGGCGGCCCTGCGGCTGGCTCCGCTCCAGGTGGCCGGATGGGGGCATCCCATCACCACGGGTTTGCCGACCATCGATCTGTTCTTTTCCGGCGCGCTGCTCGAGGGCGCCGAGGCCGACCGCCACTATCGGGAGAAACTGGTGCGCCTGCCGGGAACCGGGGTTTGCACCAAGGCCTTCGCCGTCGATACCGTTCCGATCGATCCGGTGAGCCTGGGACTGCCCGCCGATCGGGCAACCGTCCGCTTCGCCCTTTGCCACACGCCCTTTAAATTCGATCCCGGCTACGATCATCTCTATGTCCAGATCGCCAAGGCCGCCGGGGCCTGCCAGTTCTGGCTATCGCGGGATGCGAAATATCCCTGGGCCTCGGATCGCCTGTTCGATCGCCTCGCCGGCGCATTCCGTTCCGAGGGGCTGGATCCGGGTGACTATTTGCGCATGTTGCCGTGGCTGCCGCCCGGAAAATTCGGCGGTTTCCTCCAGGAAATGGACATCTATTTGGATAGTCCGGCCTTTTCCGGTTATACGACGGCCTGGCAAGCCGCCCATGGCGGGCTACCCATCATCACCCTTGAAGGGGCTTTTCTGCGTCAGCGCTTGGCGGCGGGCGTGCTTCGTCAGATCGGCCAGAACGAAGGCATCGTTGCTTCCGAGGAGGCCTATGCGGCGCTTGCCGTCCGGTGGGCCGGGGAATGCCGGAAACCCGCCCCGTGGCTGGCGCGTCGCGAGGCGCTCCGCCTGGCCGCGCCGCGTGCCGATGGCAACCGTCGCGCGGTGCGCGCTTTCGAACAGGCCCTGATTGACGCGACGAAGGCGGCGCAATAACAACACGCCTTACGCCATCGGCAATCCGACATAATTCTCGGCCAGCAGCCTGGCCGCCGCCTCGGATGCCGCGACGTTGCGCAGTTCGGCCAGCTGGAAGCGGCGCTGGATCGGGTCTCCGTCGGGGAAACGATGCAGCATCGAGGTCATCCACCAGGAAAAATGTTCGGACCGCCAGATCCGTTTCAGCACCGTGGCGGAATAGCTTTCCAGGAGATCGCTCCGCCCGCGGGTGTAATGCTCCTCGAAGGCCCGGGCCAGCACCTTGACGTCGGCGGCGGCTAGATTGAGCCCCTTGGCGCCGGTCGGCGGCACGATATGGGCGGCGTCGCCGGCCAGGAACAGCCGGCCGTATTGTAAAGGCTCGACGACGAAACTTCGCATGGCGATGATGCCTTTCTGGAAGATGCGTCCCCGCTTGACCCGCCAACCGTCTTCGGTGCTCAGGCGCAGGTCCAGTTCCTCCCAAATCCGCTCGTCGGGCCAGTTGGCCACATCGTCCTTGGGGTCGCATTGGAAATAAAGGCGCTGGATGGTCTCCGAGCGCGTGCTGACCAGGGCAAAACCGCGATCGTGCGAGGCATAGATCAACTCCTTCGACGAGGGGGGCGCCTCGACCAGAATGCCGAACCAGCCGAAGTCGTATTTCCGCTCGTATTCGACCTTGAGCGCGGCGGGAATGCTCGCGCGCGAGACGCCGTGGAAGCCGTCGCAACCGGCGATGAAGTCGCAATCGATCGTTTGTGCCCGGCCTTCATGCAGAAACGAGATCCGTGGCGTCCGCTCATCCAGGCCGGACAGGCGCACGTCTTTCGCTTCGAAAAGAATCCGGCCTCCGGCGTCGAGCCTGGCCTTGACCAGATCCTTGATGACCTCGTGTTGGGCATAGACGGTGATGGCCCGGCCGCCGGTCAGCCCGCTGAGATCGACGCGGTGGCCTTGGCCCTCGAAACGCAATTCAATGCCGTGGTGAACATGGCCTTCGCGCCGCATGCGGTCCGCCAGCCCCGCCTCGGTCAGCAAATCGACGGTGCCCTGTTCGAGGACGCCTGCCCGAATGGTCGATTCGATCTCGTCCCGGCTGCGCGTTTCGAGAATGACCGAGGAGACGCCCTGCCGCGCCAGCAGATGGGATAGCAACAGTCCGGCCGGTCCGGCACCGACGATACCTACCTGTGTCCGCATGCGACCCTCCCTTTTTGGATTTTCGGTTTTTGGTTTTCGGTTTGCCGCGTCCCGTCAGGCGACGGCGACCAGGCGCTGGAGCAGCCTGTCGTCATGCGCCAGGCTGGCACTGTCCGACCGATGAACGATGCGGCCCCGGTCCAGAATGATGGCCTGACGGGTCAGGGCCAGGGCCAGCCGGGCATGCTGTTCGACGACGATCACCGCCATGCCGGTCCCGGTCGTCAGATCGCGGATGACGCTCACCAGTTCCTGGACGATGATCGGCGCCAACCCTTCCATCGGCTCGTCCAGCAGCAGCAGGCTCGGGTTGACCATCAGCGCCCGGCCGATGGCCAGCATCTGTTGCTCGCCCCCGGACAACTGGTTGCCCAGATTGGCCCGCCGTTCCCTGAGGCGTGGGAAAACACGGTAGACCGTCTTCAGAGTCCATCGCCCCGGCCGGGCCACCGAGGTCAGATGCTCCTCGACGCTGAGCGAGGGGAACATGAGGCGTTCCTGCGGCACCCAGCCCAGTCCGGCATGGGCCCTGCGGAAGGTCGGCATTCCACCGAGGTCGCGGCCGCGCCAGGCCAGGCGGCCCTTGTGGAGCCGGGTGAAGCCCATCAGGGTGACGAGAAGCGTGGTCTTGCCGACGCCGTTGCGCCCCAGCAGCGCCAGACTGTCCCCTTCCTTCAGGCTGAAAGAGACGTCGTCCAGGACGATGCCGTCACCATAGCCGGCGGTCACGTTGTCCAGCCTGAGAAGTTCAGACATGGGGAAGCTCGCCCAGATAGACCTCGCGGACGCGCGGGTCGGCGGCGATTTCGTCCGGTGTTCCCTCGGTGAGCGGCTTTCCTCCGACCAGGACGGTGATGCGTCGGGCGAAACGGAAGACCAGATCCATGTCATGTTCGATGAAGAGAATGGTCACATCGTCGGGCAGCCCGGCGATGACGTCGAAGATCTCCGAACTTTCGCCCGTCGGGATGCCCGCCGCCGGTTCGTCGAGCAGCAGCAGTTTGGGGCGGGCGGCCAGCGCCAGGGCGATTTCCACCAGTCGTTGCCGGCCGTAAGGCAGGCTGCGGGTCGGGCGGTCGGCGTCGCGGTCCAGGTGCAGGCGGGCCAGCAGATCCCAGGCCTCGTCGATCTCGGCCCGGCGTCCGGCGACCGTGCGATGCCAGATGCGGGCGGCGCCGGATCGTTCGCAGATGGCCAGGACCACCGATTCCAGCACGGTCAGGCCGGGAAACAGGGTGTTGATCTGAAAGGTCCGTGCCATTCCCCGTTTTACCCGTTCGTGGGGAGCGAGGTGGGTGACGCGTTCGCCCATCAGAAAGACCTCGCCCGATGACGGCGCCAGCACTCCCGTCAACAGATTGATGAAGGTGCTTTTGCCGGCGCCGTTGGGGCCGATCAGCGCGTGGCGGGCGCCCTTCGGCAGGGAAAGGCTGATCTGGCTGTTGGCGACGAACCCACCCCAGCTTTTCGACAGTCCTTCCGTACGAAGGGCGGTGGTCATCGGCGTTTTCCCCTGATCCGTCCGGCAAGCAGGGCGGCGCCGCCCAGGACGCCGCCCCGGGCATAGAGCACGACGGCCACCAGCATCAGGCCCAGCCAGAACTGCCAGTAAACCGGATCGAGCCCGGCCAGGATGTCCTGGGCGAGCAGGAACAGGGCGGCTCCGATCAGGGCGCCGTACAGACGGCCGGTGCCGCCCAGCACCAGCATGATCAGAAGCTCGGCGGAACGCTGGAAGGACAGCGAATCCAGCCCGACGAACCTGGTGGTCTGGGCGAGCAGGGCTCCGGCGGCGCCGGCCAGGGCGGCGGCGATGACGAAAACGCTGACCAGCCGCCGCTCGACGGGGGCGCCCAGCGAGGCCATGCGCTTGCTGTTCTCCTTGATGCCGCGAAGTGAAAGACCGAAAGGCGAATGGACCAGCCGTCGGCACAACAGGAAGAGAAGGAACAGGACGCCCAGGCTGTAGAGATAGGCCGTCCGGCCGAACAGGTCGAAATCGAACAGGCCGAACAGGGGGGCGATCTCCATGCCGGACAGCCCGTCGACGCCGCCGGTGATGGCGGCCGCCTTGTTGGCCGCTTCGAAGAACAGCATGCCGATGCCCAGGGTGACGATCAGCCGGCCCAGGTCCTGGCCGCGCACCACCAGCAGGCTGACCGGCAGGGCGACGAGGGCGGCGGCGGCGGCCCCGGCGAGAAGGCCGGACAACGGTTCGTGCCAGCCATGGCTGGCCAGCAGTCCGGCGGCATAGGCGCCGGTTCCGAAAAAGGCGGCATGTCCAAGCGAGACGATGCCGGCATAGCCCATGATCAGGTCAAGGGAGAGGGCGAACAGGCCGGCGATGAGGATCTGGCTGCCCAGCATCAGGTAACCGGGGAAGGCGAAATAGCCGAGAACCGGCATCAGCCAGAATGCCGTTTCGCGCAGGGTCCAACGGTCGGCCGGCAACCGGGCGATCCTTTCGCATGGTCCGGCTGGCCGGATAACGTCCTCCTCCGGGGAAACGGCGGCCGGGGTGGGAAAGGGGCGCAGCATCATGCCTTCCTCCCGTAAAGACCACGGGGGAAGAAGGCCAGCAGCGTCAGCATCAGTCCGTAGATGATGAAGGCGCCGGCCTCGGGAACGTAGTATTTCCCCGCCACGTCGAAGACGCCGAGGAGCAGGGCGGCCAACGCCGGGCCCTTGATGCTGCCGGCGCCGCCGATGGCCACCACCAGCAGAAAATAGACCATATATTTGATGGGAAAGGTCGGGTCGAGCCCCAGCACGTCGATGCCGACGGCGCCCCCGACGCCGGCCAGTCCGGTGCCCAGGGCGAAGGTCAGGACGAAGATCCTGTCGACGGGAATGCCCAGTCCGGCGGCGGCGGCCCGATTGTCCACCGAGGCGCGGACGCGGGCGCCGAAGCGGGTTTTCGCCATCAGAAGATGCAGGGCCAGGGTGGTCGCGGCCACCAGGCCGATCAGGAACAGGCGGTAGGCGCCGAGGTCGACGCCGCCCGGATGAATCTGGCCGCGCAGGAAGCCGGGCAGGCGCACCGGCTGCTGGTTGGGGCCCCAGACATAGGTGGCGGCGGCGACGGCCATGAAGGTCAGCCCGATGGAAAACAGCACCTGATCGAGATGACTGGCGTCGTAAAGGCGGCGGTACAGGGTGCGTTCGAGCGCCGCGCCGACCAGGGCGATGGCCAGGAAAACCAGGGGAAGGGTGGCCAGGAAAGGCATCCCGGCCCGTTGCATCAGCGCGACGCAGAGATATCCCCCCGCCATGGCGAAGGCGCCATGGGCCAGATTGACGAAATTCATCAGGCCCATGGTCACCGACAGCCCGACGCTGATCAGAAACAGCAGGCTGCCGTAGGCCACGCCATCGAACAGAACTCCGAGGACGCTCGCCGCCATCGTTATTTTCCCGGATCCCGGACGTCGGGGACATGGTCGAATTCGACGTTGAAATAATGACCGCCGATGTTTTCGACCCGGCGGATGTAAACGGTCTGGACGATGTCGCGGGTATCGGGGTCGATGGCGATCGGCCCGCGTGGGCTGGTGAATTTCATGCCCTTCAGGATCTCCATCGCCTTGTCGCCGTCGATCTTGCCGTTGAGTTTCGAGGCGACCTGATAGATGGCGTTCATCCCGTCATAGGCGGCCACGGCCATGAAGTTGGCCCGGCCTCCGCCGCCCGCGACCTCCTCATAGGCTTGCAGGAAGGCTTTGTTTTCCGGTGAATCGTGGGCCGCCGAATAATGGAAGCTGGTGATCATGCCCGAGGCGACATCGCCCATCACGTCCAGCACGTGATCGTCGGTGATGTCGCCCGTGGCGATCACTTTGATCCCCGCCGCCCCCAGACCGCGTTCCTGGAACCCCTTCATGAAGGCGATTCCCTGTTCCCCGGCCGGCACGAAGACGAAGACGGCTTGCGGCTGGCTATCCTTGATGCGCTGGATGAAGGGGGCAAATTCGGGACTGCGCAGGGGAACGCGGATGGAATCGACGACTTCGCCGCCGGCTTCGGTCAGCGCCTTTTTGAAGGCCGCTTCCGAATCGATGCCGGGAGCATAGTCGGAGACCAGCGTGAACACCCTGCGGATTCCGTTCTTCGCCGCCCAACTGGCGAGCGGCGCCACCACCTGCGGCAGGGCCATCGAGAAGCGGGCGATGTAAGGCGACTTGGTGGTAACCACCGAGGAGGCGGCGTTCATCACGATCATCGGTTTTTTCGCCTGGGTGGCGATATCGGCGACGGCCAGGGCCTCGGGGGTCAGGCCGAAGCCGGCCAGGAAATCCACTTGGTCCCGGACCACCAGTTCCTGGGCCAGACGTTTGGCGATTTCGGGCGACGGACCGGTGGTGTCCCTGACGATCACCTCGACCTTGCGACCGGCGACGGTGTCGCCATGCTGGTGCATATAGGCCTTGATCCCGGCGTCCATCTGCTTGCCGTAGTCGGCGAAGGGACCCGAGAAGGGGGCGACGAGACCGATCTTCAAAGGCGTCTCGGCCAGGGCCGGCAGGGCCGTCGCCAATAGACAGGCGATGGCCAGGAGAATTCGTTTCATTGTTTTTCCTCCCGTCGGGGTCGATGCGCCTTCCGCTTTTCGCGTTGTCGCGCTTATCCATCGAATTCCAGTGCCGCCACTGCCGGCGAGCGTCGCGTGGCGGTCGCATTTCTGATCGTCGTATGGGCGATTATCGCACTTATGTTCGAATATCGCCTACACGTTAGGGCGTGAAACGGAAAGTGGTCAAGCGAAAAATAAACGATTTCCCCGCTTGACAGGCTCGTCGCCCGCCGCCTAGTTTCGTACGATATTCGAACTTATGTGCGATAATCGAACATTCGGTGAGTGCATGTCCGATCGTTCCCCGCCCGAGAGATCGCCGCTCGAAACCTTGTCATTCTTTCCCCCGCATGACGGCACCTTGTGGGCATTCCTGGAAAGTCGCCAGGGGCCCGATCCCGATCGTCCGTTTCTGATCTTCAATGATGTCGCCACGAGCTGGCGGCAATTCCAGGGGGCGGTCGAACAAACCGTTCGCATGCTGCGAGGCAGGGGGGTGGAACGGGGGGATCGCGTGGCGGCGATGGCCGCCAATTGCGCCGATTATGTCGTGCTTTTCTTCGCCCTGGCGCGAATCGGCGCCATCCTGGTTCCGGTCAATCCCGACTTCGGGGCCGGCGAGGCCGGTTATATTCTGGCCCATGCCGGCGTTTCAGGCGTGGTCTGCGCACCGGCGAGCCTTCCGGTTGTCCGGCGAGCCGCGGCTGACGAAGGGCTTGCCGTCTGGTTTCTGGTTTTCGGCGCCGCTGTCGACGATGTCCCCGGATTTTCCGAGGTACCGGACAATGCGCCCCCGAGGGCGGCGCCCGCCGCCGGAACGGCGGACGACATCTGCCTGATCATGTACACCTCGGGAACCACCGGTTTTCCGAAAGGGGTGACGCATTCCCAGGGAAATTTCGTGATGGCCGGTGAGGCCTTTGTCGAAAGAATGCATTTGCAGACGCAGGACCGGCTGCTTTGCATCCTGCCGCTTTTCCACATCAATGGCTTGTTCTATTCGCTGGGCGGCGCGGTGGCGGCGGGCGCCACGCTGATTCTGGCGCCGCGCTTCAGCGCGTCCGGCTTTTGGCCCCTGGTTTCCCGTTCGCGGGCGACCGAGGTCAATATCATCGCGGCCATCGGAACCATTCTGGCCCGTCGCCCGCGCGAGGAATTCGTGCCGGGGCATGGTCTGGTCAAGGTCTATGGCGCGCCGGTGACGGCGGAAATCGCCGAGGTGTTCATCCGCGATTTCGGGGTGCATCACGTCATCGAGGGTTACGGCATGACGGAAATACCCGGGGCCTGCAATCTGCCCTTCGATGGCGAACGGCGAATCGGCAGCATGGGGGTGGCGGCCCGGCATCCCGACCCGGCGGTCCGTTTCAGCGAATTGCGCGTCGCCGACGACGAAGGGCGTGATCTTCCGCCGGGGCAGGTCGGGGAACTGCTCGTCCGGACGCCGATCGTCATGAAGGGCTATTACCGGGACCCTGACCAAACCCGGGCGGCGTTCCGCGATGGCTGGTTCCTCACCGGCGATCTGGTACGCCGCGACGCCGACGGCTACCACTATTTCGTGGCGCGCAGGAAAGACATCATCCGGCGGCGTGGCGAGAACATCTCCGGCGCGGAACTCGACCGTGTCGTGGGCGCCCATCCGGATGTGGCCCAGGCGGCGGCCATCGGCGTCGCATCCGATCTGGGGGAGGAGGATATTCTGGTGGCTGTCGTCCTCAAGGACGGTTCCCGATTGACCGCCCGCGACCTCCAGAAGTGGTGCGCAACGTCTCTCTCCAGCGTCAAATGTCCAAGGTATGTTGCATTTCTTGACGCCTTGCCGCAAACACCGACATTCCGTGTCGCCAAGTTCAAATTGAAACAGGACCCCGATCTCCGCGCCCGCGCCGTGGATTTGACCCTGTTGGATGAAGAAGGTTGAGATGAGCGAAGCATTTGTCTGCGATGCCGTGCGCACGCCTATTGGACGCCATGGGGGCGCCCTGGCCACCGTGCGGCCCGACGATTTGGCCGCCGTTCCGTTGCGCGCCTTGATGGCGCGAACCCCCGGCGCCGATTGGTCGCGGCTCGACGAGGTCTATCTGGGATGCGCCAACCAGGCCGGCGAGGACAACCGCGATGTGGCCCGGATGGCTCTTCTGCTGGCCGATTTTCCGGTGGAGATTCCCGGCGTGACGGTCAATCGGCTATGCGGCTCGGGCCTGGAGGCGGTCGGCGGCGCGGCGCGGGCCATCGTCGCCGGGGAAATCGACTTCGCCATCGCGGGGGGCGTCGAATCCATGTCGCGGGCTCCCTTCGTCTTGCCGAAAACCGAACAGGCGTTTTCGCGCGCGGCCGTTCTCGAAGACACGACGGTCGGCTGGCGGCTGGTCAATCCGCTGATGCGGGCCCGCTATGGTACCGATTCCATGCCCGAGACCGCCGAGAACGTCGCCGCCGAATTCGAGATCTCGCGCGGCGATCAGGACGCCTTCGCCTTGCGCAGCCAGAACCGCGCCGCCCTGGCCGCCGAAGCCGGAATCCTGGCCGAGCAGATCGTCCCGGTCGTGGTGGCGAGGAAGGGGGGGGCGTCCCTGATCAGTGTTGATGAACAGCCCCGGCCGGATAGCTCCCCGGAGGGACTGGCCGCGCTGCGGACGCCGTTCCGCTCTCCCGGAACGGTGACGGCCGGTAACGCGGCGGGCATCAACGATGGGGCGGCTGCGCTGGTGATCGCCTCCGAAAGGGCTGTCCGCGAGCATGACCTGCGGCCCCGGGCGCGTATTCTGGGAATGGCGACGGCCGGCGTGGTTCCCCGGCTGATGGGAATCGGGCCGGTGCCGGCCAGCCGAAAGCTGTTGGCCCGGCTTGGCCTGGGGTTCGATGACTTCGACGTGATCGAGATCAACGAGGCCTTCGCCGCCCAGGCCCTGGCCTGCCTGAGGGACTTTGGCATCGCCGATGATTCGTCTCGGGTCAATCCCTACGGCGGCGCCATCGCCCTTGGTCACCCCTTGGGGATGAGCGGAGCCCGTCTGGTGCTGTCGGCGGTTCAATATCTGGAAAAAAGCGGTGGCCGGAGGGCGTTGACCACCATGTGTATCGGCGTCGGACAGGGCATCGCCCTGGCGCTGGAGCGGGTGTGAGAATAATCCGTGCGGCGCGCGCCGCCGGGGCTTCTTTCCCTCAGGCCAGCTTCCGGCCGGCTTCTTCGGTCCAGAACCGGCGAAGCGCCACGGCGTCGCCGGGGAACAGATTGCGGTCGCACTTGTCGACGCCCGACACGCTGCGGGCCTGGGCTCCGAAGGGGCCGCCCTTCACCGCGTCGCCCGCATATTGCCAGAAGTGCCATCCCTTGTCGGTCCAGGCACCTGGAATCCGGGGTTCGACGCGGTAGTCGGCGAGCCAGAGTTGGCACTGCGCGAGGATGGATTGGCCGCCGATGGCGCCGCCCAGGTTGCATTTCGCCCGTCCCATCGGCTTTCCGTCCGCCCAGGCCGCGCTGGTGTAGACCAGGGGTAGGCGGCCGGTGGCGGCGAGGATGGTCTGGACGAATTCCTCGGCCTGGGAAAGTTTCATCGTGTTGCCCGGATTGGCCTCGTTGAATTCGAGATCGAGGGCCATCAAGGTGTTGGGGCCGGGCTGCGCCGTGGAGAGGAACATCGCCGCCTGCTGGGCGCCGGAATATTGGCGGGTGCCGAAATGATAAGCACCCCACATGAGTCCCGCTGCCTCGGCTTGCGATCGGCGTTCGACGTAAAGCGGGTCGCGCCAATCGCCCCCTTCGCTGGCCTTGTGGACGACACCCAGGATGTTGCTGCTTCTCCGGGCTTGGTTGAAGTCGCTTACCGTCGTCCAATGGCTGATATCGATGACCGCATCCAGTCTGCCGCTGGGATCGGTCGCCACGGCCGGCACCGTCACCGGAGGTGAGGATGTGGTTGAAACGGCCGGCTGCGAACGATTCGCGCAGCCCACCATGGGTGCTGCGGCCAAACCGACCAGACCGGCGATCATCCCCCTGCGCGTCAACATGCGTGAATCAGTTTCTTTTCGTTTTATCGCCGCCCCCAAGAACGCGGCTCGCCCAACGATGTTTATACCCCAATGGATAATGGACAGTAAAAAAAATCGCAAATACGGTAATTTTCCTCGCTTTTTTTAGGGTGGGATGGTCTTGGCTTTTCAGTCTATTACGCCCAACAGGCGCAATGTTTCCTTCACTTTTTCCCGTTTGGCGTCAGACAGCGGGGCCGCCGGCGGCAGGACGTGGGTGGAAATATCGGCCCCCGCCAGTTTCGCCGCCTCCTTCACCACCGCGTAGAACGGCGATTCCAGGGAGAACATCGGTGGGCAAAGGCAGAGCTGCCGCTGCCATTCGATCATCCGGGGGCCATCCTTGGCCTGGAACGCCTTCCACAGGCCGACTGGAATATGGGGGGCGAAGTTGAGTGCCGACGGGAAACCGCCGTCACCGCCCATGATCAGCGTTTCCAGCATATATTCGTCGAAACCGGCGTAGACGCCGAAATCCGGGCGAACGGGTTTGACGAGCGCGATGACGTCGCGGATGTGCCGCGCCGTATCGGTGGTGTCCTTCACGCCGACGATATTCGGGCAGGCCTTGGCCAGCGAAAGGATCATCGACGGTGACAGGTCCTGGCCGGTCAGGGCCGGAAAATTGTAAAGAATGAGCGGCAGATCGACGGAGTCGGCCAGACGGCGGTAATGCCGCTCGATGTTTTCCGGCAGCAGGATGGCGTAATAGGGATTGACCGCGACCACGCCGTTGGCGCCGATGCTTTTGGCGTGCCGGCCGAAATCGATGGCGAGATCGGTGCCGCAGGCGGCGATACCCACCAGCACAGGGATCCTGCCGGCCACATGCTCAACCGTGAAGGCCGCCACCTCGCGGCGCTGTCCCTCGGTCATCTGCGAAAATTCACCGGCGCTGCCGCAACAGAACACCACGTCGGCGCCGCCCTTGATGACGAAATCCAGCATATTGCCCATGCCGGTCCGGTCCAGCGTTCCATCGGCCGTCCAGATGGTGGGAACCGGAGAAATCGTACCGCGAAACAGGGGGGTATCGTTCATCGTTCCATCCCGTGCGCTTTTTGAATTCTGGCGCCGTTATGGGGAAACGCTGACCCCTGGCGGCGAGGGCGTTGGTCCGAAGAAGCCTATCGCAAGAGGGGGCTCGGGGAAATTCGATTCCACGCTCTTGGGCGACATGTTTCTTCCAGTTTTTGTTTCATGATCGCCAGGCTCAGTCCAGGATCGTTTTCATGACAGAAAACAGCTCGGATTTTTCCTCGAATCCGACGCCGGGGGCCTGCGGCAGGCCGACATAGCCGTTCTCGACGGCGATGCCGTCGGCGAAACCGCAGAATGGCTTGAAGACGTCGGGATAGGATTCGTTGCCACCAAGATGCAGGCCTGCCGCGATGTTGAGCGACATCTGATGCCCGCCGTGCGGGACCAGGCGACGGCTCGACCACCCTTGTGCCTTGAGCATGTCGAGGGTGCGCAGATATTCGACAAGCCCGTAGGACAGGGCGCAGTCGAACTGCAACCAGTCGCGGTCAGAGCGCATGCCGCCGTAGCGCAGAAGGTTGCGAGCATCCTGATGCGAGAACAGGTTTTCTCCGGTCGCCATCGGATTGGCGTAATGGGGCGCCAGTTCCGCTTGCAGGGCATAGTCGAGGGGATCGCCTGCCTCTTCGTACCAGAACAGGCCGTAAGGCCGCAGCGCCTTGGCATAGGCGATGGCGGTCGGCAGGTCGAAGCGGCCGTTGGCGTCGACGGCGAGGCGGCTGCCATCGCCGACGATCTTGAGGACGGCCTCGATACGGCTCAAATCCTCTTCCAGGGGGACGGCGCCGATCTTCATCTTGACCACCCGGTAACCGCGATCCAGATAGCTCTGCATCTCGGCCTGCAAAGCCTTGTGGTCCTTGCCCGGATAATAATAGCCCCCGGCCGCGTAGACCCAGACCTTGTCGTCGGCCTGACCGTCGCGATAGCGATCCGCCAGCAAACGATAGAGAGGCTGTCCGGCAATCTTGGCGACGGCGTCCCAGACGGCCATGTCCACCGTGCCGACCGCCACCGAACGTTCACCGTGGCCCCCCGGCTTTTCGTTGGACATCATGGTCTTCCAGATACGGAAGGGGTCGAGATTGTCGTTGGCCTCGTCAATCAACGTTTTCGGATCGGCCTCGCGCAGTCTGGGCAGGAAGCGGTCACGTAAAAGGCCGCCGGCGCCATAGCGGCCGTTCGAATTGAAGCCGTAGCCGATGACCGGTTTCCCATCACGGATCACGTCCGTCACCACGGCCACCACCGAGCAGGTCATCTTGCTGAAATCGATGTAGGCGTTGGCAATGGGCGAAGCGATGGAAAAAGTCTTCTCGCGAACGTCGGTAATGCGCATGGTAATATCCTTCGTTGTTGTTGCGAGAGTAGGCTCGGCCGTGGTGTTTGATCCAATTCTGATTTGTGATGGCATAATGCAGGGGTGGTATTGACCATGGAATTGTCATGGTTGGAGGATTTTTTGGCGCTGGCCAACTGTGCCAACTTTTCGCGTGCCGCCGAATTGCGGAATATGACTCAGCCTGCGCTGAGTCGCCGCATTCGGGCTCTCGAAGATTGGGTGGGCGCGCCGCTTTTCGACCGGACCCATCAACCGGTGGCGCTGACCGAGGCCGGCCGGATATTCCACCCCAGTGCCGACGAGGCATTGCGCCGGCTGTTTCAAAGCAGGGAGGAATGTCGGGAGGTGGACGGTCAGGCCGGCGCGACGCTGCGATTCGCCGCGACGCATTCCCTCTCGCTGACCTTCTTTCCATCCTGGCTCAGATCGCTGGAGGATCGCGGGCCGTTCGGGGCGGTCCGGCTGATTTCGGACAGCCTGCAAGCCTGCGAACAGGTCATGTTGCAGGGCCAGGCCCAGTTCCTTCTATGCCATTGCCATCCCGCCGTTCCCGGTCGGCTGGGACCCGATCTCTTCCAATCCCGGCTCGTCGGGCGCGACCGCTTGCTGCCGGTCAGCGCCCCGATGAACGGCACGCCGCGATATGCGTTGGAAACGGCGGAAGGGCCTATTCCTTGCCTTGCCTACAATGCCGAATCGGGATTGGGGCGTATCGTCGCCGCGGCACCTGTCGTCATTCGGGCGCGGTCCTGTCTGGAACCGATTTTCACCTCGCATCTGGCCGCCGTATTGCGCGCGCTCGCGTTGGAGGGGCGCGGTGTGGCCTGGCTGCCCTACAGCGTGATCGAACAGGATTTGCATCGCGGGGTGCTGGTTCGCGCGGCTGGCGAATCCTGGGATATCGATCTGGAAATCCGTTTATTCCGTTCCTTGGCCAAGCAGTCTTTGGCGGCCGAACAGTTCTGGATGCGTCTCAATGAAGATCGTGAAATCAAGTAAAACGCTCCGTTCTACTATAGGGTGCTAAATCAATGGATTGGCGCATCATTTGGTTGATGTGGGGGCCGTATTTTTAAATTTTTTAATGTTATATTGACGAAAATAGCAAACTTCACATAGTCTCTTTCCCTAGTTCCTGTGGTTGGGGTGCTAAGGAACAGATGCGCCAGAAAGTTGTATTCGGAATATTCTGTTCGCTGTGCCTGTTGCTGTCGGGATCCGGGCAGGCGACGACGTTGAACGAATTGAAGGTTGGCGTTCGGATCCTCGACTTCATGATGGCGCCGCCCCGGGGGAAAACCCCCTTGGCCGTCATTTATGACGGGGAGAACAAGGCATCGGTCGCCGATGCCCAAACCATACAGGAATGGGTCAATTCGGGTGTCAGTTCGGTGAGGGCCGAGCTCGTTCCCAGTCTTGTCGATGCCCATCGACTCGATGAGGTTCCCGCCTTCAAGATCGCCATCGTCGCCAGCGGTACCACGCAGGCGCTGGACAAGCGTATCCTGGACTACGCGTTGAAAAACCACGCGTTGACCATTTCCTCGGACCTGAGCTGCCTGCAGGCCGGGAAGTGCGTGGTCGGCATCGCCAGTTCTCCTCGCGTCGAGGTGATCATCAACCGTTCGGTCGCCTCGTCATACCGGGTGGAATTTTCCGAGGCCTTCCGCATGATGGTCAGGGAGTACTGAGATGAGGTGGCACACTCCCGCGACCATCTGCTGCCTGTCGCTTCTGCTGGCCGGGACCGGCCATGCGCAGGAATTCGACTATGGAAACTACGAAGCCCTGTTCGGCGAACCGGTGACCATGAGCGCCACCGGAAAGCCCGAACGTGTTTCCGACTCCGCCGTATCGATGGATTTGATCTCCGCCCAGGACATCGCGCGGTCAGGGGCGCGTGATATTCCGACCCTGCTGCGCCGATTGGCCGGAGTCGACGTCGTTCGCGAATCCGCCGGATCCTCGGATGTCGGCATCGGCGGCTATATCCAGCCGCTGGTCAGCCGCGTCATGGTGATGGTCAATGGCCGGCAGGTCTATTTCGACGGTTTCGGCGAGGTTTTCTGGGCCGCCTTGCCGGTGGAGCTTGAGGAGATTCGCCAGATCGAAGTGATCCATGGCGCACAAAGCGCGCTTTACGGCTTCAATGCCGTCGATGGCGTGATCAATATCGTGACCTTCGATCCGGTCGACGACAAGATCAACATGGCCCGGGCCCGGGTCGGCAATCATGCGCTCAGGAACCTTGCCGCGACGACGACTTGGCCATTGGCCGATCAGGCGGGTGTTCGCGTGACCGTCGCCAACGATCATATCGATGACAGCGGCATTTCCTCCAAGACTCCCGCCAATCTCGCTTATTCCAAGGATCCGGCCCGCCGCGCCCTTTCCGTCAGCGCCGGTGCCAGGCTTCCCGACGACAGCCGCCTCAATCTCGAGGCTTCCCACACCGACGTCAGCCAGCGGATGATTTCCTCCAGCGTGTTTTTTGACGCGAGGATCAAGAGCGACGCGGTGAAAGCCAGTTATACGACGGAGACCGCCATCGGACGGGTGAACGCCAACGCCTCCTACAGCGACGTCAACCTGCCCTGGGTGGCGTCGCAGGCCATCGCGAACGTTTTTCGTATGGACGATCAGACCGGTGCCGCGCAAATTTCCGATCTTTTCAAGATCGGCGCCGATGACAGTTTCCGTCTCGCCGCCGACGCGCGTCGGGATCGCGTGGACGCGCCCCTGGTGACCGGCGGTGTCCTGACCGGCGATCTGTGGGCCGCTTCGGCCATGTGGGAACATCAGTTCTCGCCGACCCTGACGACGGTCAACGCCGTTCGCTATGATTATTTCAAGCTGGGCCGGAGCGGCTCCGGCACGGTGCACGACTACCTCTACAGCAATGCCGATTTCGACCGGGCCGACATGGGGACCAGCGTCAGTTCGGCGTTGGTCAAGACCGTCACCGACGAAGACAAGCTGCGCCTGTCCTTTTCGCGGGGACTCAAGCTGCCCTCCTTGATGAATTTCGGGCAGCTTGGGCAATATCAGAGGCAGTATGTCAACGGTCAGACCGTTTATTTCGAGGGCAACCCCAACCTCGCCGCGTCGGCGGTCTATGATTACCGGGCGGGGTGGGACCATCAGTTCCGCGATTTGGGCGCCACGGCGCGGGTCAACGTCTTTCACGACATGACGATGCGCTATATCGGTTCGCGGAACGCCCTTTTGACCTATGTGCCGGCGCGCTTTGCCCAGGTGACGACCTATACGACCGGTTCGGTGACCAACGGGTTGGAACTCACTTTGGACCACAAGGCGCGGGAAGGCTGGAACTGGGGGGGCACTTACACCTACCAGCGGCTTCACGAGCATTCGGATGGGGGGCTGCGCAACGCCGCCCCCGTCAACAAGGTCAACGCCAATATCGGTTATGGATGGGGCGAGTGGGAGACCGACCTCTATGCGAGCTATGTCTCGGCGACCAAAGGAGTGCTGATCACCGCCGGTGTTCCGACCGTTACCAGGACGGTCGGGGTGAAGGGGCATGTCGATCTGGCGCCGCGCATCGCTTGGCGTCCCACGGACAATCTCATGGTCGAACTGAGCGCTGAAAATCTTTGGCCTTACAAGGACGTCGTGACTCAGCGGATGGAAACCAGTTATTTTCTGACGTTGAAAGTGTCTTATTAGGGCGTGTGGACATTTGGCAATCGGCCAGATTCTCTTCGTCCTCTTGATCGTTCCGGTGCGCTCCGGCTTTTGATTAACCACCAAGGCACCAAGACACCAAGGTGGCAGAGCGTACCACCGGCATTTTCCCGCCCTGTCATCGGCTGTCGGTCGAATGCCTGCGGCGCAGATTGGCCGCCGCCGACCGATCCGAAAGTCGCCTTGGCGTCTTGGTGCCTTGGTGGTTCAAAATATCCGGGGTTTCCTTTCATGCCATTGGGGAACCAGAGGCAACGGGAGAAGTCTCAATGTGTCCCATCAAGGGGGCATGGTCGTCATGAATGTCCACACGCCCTAGCCTGTCGTCAGTTACCGGGATATGGTGCTGGTGCCCCAAAAACCGTCATGGCCGTGCTCGACACGGCCATCCACGTGGAGGGAGCGAACGACGGAGACTTGTTCGGGGGCGTGGATGCCCGGCTCAAGGCCGGGCATGACGTCTTTTGATTGAATCGCGAAACCCAAATACCGGAAGAGCGGTAACTGACGACACGCCATAGTGCATTGACACAAAAGGAAGATTAAGCGATTTCGTCAATGCACTTTGGCCTGCGCGGCGCCTCAAGTCAGGCTTGGCGCATTTCCGTCAGGAAGTTGCCGACTTCGCCATCCAATCGCGCGGCCTGCTGCGCCAGACCGCGCGAGGCTTCCAGAACGCCCGCCGACGTCTCGCCGACCTGCGCCGTGGAGCGGCTCAGCTCGGTGAGGCTGTGCGTCACCTGCCGGGTGCCTTGCGACGCCTCGATGATATTGTGGGTGATCTCCCGCGCGGCGTCGTGTTGCTTCTCGATCGCCGCGGCGATGGCGCCCGAAATCTGATTCAAATTGTCGATGGTGCCGCTGATGCCGGATATCGCTTCCGCCGCTTGTATCGTCGCACCTTGGACGGCATCGATCTGTCCGACGATTTCCTCCGTCGCCCTGGCCGTTTGTGTGGCCAGGTTCTTCACCTCGGTGGCCACCACGGCGAACCCCTTGCCGGCCTCTCCCGCCCGAGCCGCCTCGATGGTGGCATTCAAAGCCAGAAGGTTCGTCTGGCTGGCTATATCGTTGATCAGCTTGACGACTTCGCCGATGCGCTTGGCCGATTGGGCCAGGCTTTGGACCATCTGATTGGTTTGCTGCGCTTCCGTTACGGCCGATGCCGACGTTTGCGACGCCTGGGTGACCTGGCCGCGGATCTCCTGGATCGAGGTCGTCAGCTCTTCCGTCGCCGAGGAAACCGTCTGCACATTGAGAGAGGCCTGCTGCGCCGCCGCCGCGATGGATGAGGCCTGTTCCGAGGTCGTCACCGCCAGATGAGAAAGTGACCCGGCCGCCTGATGAAGCCCCGCCGCCGAGGCGGTAATGGCGTCGGAAACCTGCTTGACGTTGCTTTCCAGGGTGTCGGCCATCTGGATGACCGATTGCTGGCGCTCCCGGGCGACCCGCTCTTCAAGGAGCTTGGCCTCGGTTTCCGTTTGCCTGGCATGCTGGGCATTGGCTTTGAGCACGCCGACGGCTTCGGCCATGCGTCCGATTTCGTCTTGTCGGTGTTGATGGGGGATCTCGGTGTCGAGCATACCGTCGGCCAATTTCCGGAGAACCATCTGGATCTTTTCGAGGGCGCGGAAACTGGCGCGGATGGCCAGGAACAGAGGGATGGCGAGAAGCAGTGTGACGACGGCGGAAAACCCCGCGATTCTTTCGATCAGGGAGGCGATGACTTTCATGAAATCGCTCTGCGGCAATCCGACGAACAGAATACCGATGGTCTTGCCACCCGCATCGACAATCGGGTCGTAGCGCACGTAATAGGTTTGACCGAGGATTTCGGTGGTTCCGGAATAGGAACGCTGCTGACCGAGAACCGTGTCCCGCACGGGACCCGCGGCCAGTGTGGTGCCCACGGCGCGGCTGCCGTCGGGCTTTTTGACATTGGTGGCGATCCGGAGATCGCCTAGAAAAATCGTGGCCGTTCCGCCGACCAGTTCCTGGATATGGTCCACGATATTGTTGTTGTCGTTGAGCCGGGTCTGGCCTGCGAACAGTTGTCCGTCGCGCGCCGAAAACTCCGATCCCTGGTTTCGTAGGACGTCCCTGGCGACGTTCATATTGACGTTTTGCCGCTCGATTGCCTGACGCTCCATCGCCGTTCGGAGATCGTTCGCCATCAGGGATGTCAATGCGACGGCCAGCAGCAAGAGGGCTCCGATGCTAAGGAGGGCCAATTTCGCGGTTAGGCTCAGGCGGGAAAGATAGGGCATGCATCACCTGGAGTGGAAAATACGTGGTGACAATATATTTCGAATTACCCTGGGTGAATATCTATTATATGGCGTGTAACTATAACAATGGTTGGTCTATATCGACAAATGAGAAACTTATCGGCGATTTTCCCTTATTGGAATGTTTGGTAAAAATAGAATATGTCGTTGTTATTTAGTGAAATATAAAGAAGCGAATGATTCGATCCGGGAATTGATGCTCACAGGTTGATTGCTCAAGACGTCCCCTGCTATCCTGTGCCAAAGCTTTTTTAATGTTTGGTGTCATGGGGGAAGCGAGGCATGGATGCCACGACGCGCAAGCTGATCGCCGAGGCCTATGATGAAACGATTTCCGAGGCTCTCGCCCAGGGACGGTCCGGCGAGATCGCGCATCGTGAAGGGATCGTGGCAGGCGCCATGTTTTTATCGTCGATGACGGGGATCGAGGATGCCGCCGCGATTGCCGAAGTGGAAAAGCTTGGGCTGACGATCCAATAGGATGAAGTTTCGTCGGGGGCGGTATTAAGCCGCGATGGTGGCTCCGCTTCTGATGATTTCGATGGTGTCGATATCGCTGTCTTGAAAGGCCTCGTCATCCAGGCGGCAGTCTTCGAACTGGGCCGCCGAAAGATCGCAGCCGACGAAACGGCAGCCGGAAAGATCGCACCGGATGAAGCGGGTGTTGAAGATATTCGCCCCCTTGAAGGACAGCCCGCTCATCCGGCAATCGACGAACAGAGCGTTCCCCAGATCCTCGGGCATGGAGGCGGCCGTCAGATCGCAACGGATCAGGGTCGCGTCGCTCATGTCGGGCAGCGGCTTGGCGGGCATCACCACGTCTTCCACGATCGCGCAGGAAAACGTCTGAAAATCGGCCATATGTTCAAGGGCCGAGGCAAGGCCTGAAAGGCGAAACATTCCTGTGCTCACGGTTATTTTTGCTGAAGGCGAAAATAGTTCCGTGAATCCGTTTCGTAAATAGATGGCAGGTCATGCCATCAAAAATTCACCATTTCGATCGTGATTTATGAAAATTTGAAGAAGAAAATATGTGTTTTGTCATTTTGTTTTGATGCATTCACCGGGTTGCGCTTTTCAACCCGAGCGGGCGGTATGATAACGAGGTTTCTGCCGCCCGCTCCCGCAATTCGTTGTCGCTTCTTAAGCTTTCGCCAGGGCGCGGGCCACAACCATGCGAACCCAGGCGGCCCGTGACAGGCCGAGAGCGTCGGCACTGGTGTCGATGCCGGCCAGTTGCGCGTCCTCGAAACGAATGATGACCGCCTCTTTTTTCTTATGCTTTTTTTTCTTCGCCTTGTCTTTTTCCTTACCTTTTTCTTTTGATTTCTTTTCCTTGATCAAGGCGCTGGCGGCTTCCGCCGGTTCCGCCGGGGGAAGTTCCGATTTCACCTTGGGCTTGGCGGACGCTTTTTTGACGGCGGCGGCGGCCGAGGCGCTTTCCGTCTTGGCGCGTTTTTCGGTGGCCTCGATATAGGCCGAGGCGATGGCGTCGCGCGGCTCCTCGGTCTTTTTCGGACGGCTGGGCTTCTTGGTGATCGTCATCGGGGGGTCTCCTTCATTCATTGGGTGCTGAGGGGCGTGGTGAAAAGATGGTCGGCCAGTCGTTCCAGCTCCTGGCAGGCTTTGGCGTCCGGTTGGCCCGCTTCGAAGACCGACAAACCAATAGCCGCGTTGTTGGGGAAGGCTTTGCGCCGGCCGATGGGGCAATCGAGATAGGCGATCTCCGGATTGTCCGCCAAGGCTTCGGCCGCCGCGGCATTGTCCTGACCTTTAGGGTCGGCGCAATTGAGCACGGCGAGGGCGCGCAGCCCGGGATTGACCAGTTTGGCATCGGCGACAAGACTGGCGACCTTGTCGAGAGTCCAGACGTCGAAACTGCGAGGCTGGAAAGGAATGACGGCGATATCGGCGAGAGTGAGGGCCGCGCGCAGGGCGCCGCTGTCGCGGCCACCGGCGTCGATGACGACGTCGTCGAATTTTTCGCGCAAGGTGGGGATCTGGGTGCGGACGGAGGTTCCTTTCGTCAATTGCACGAGGGTGAAACCGGTGCCGCCCAGGCGCTCACCGCGCAGACTGGCGAAATCCGTGGCCGTTCCTTGCTCATCGGCGTCGACCAGCAATACGTCGCGATGCCGCCGAATCACCCTTTCGATGGCCAGGTTGACCGCCAAGGTGGTCTTTCCGACGCCGCCTTTGGTCTGTGCCAAGGCAATGATCATTTCTGTCCGTCCCAAGTCTCCATTTGTCTATTTAACATATATCGAAGCGATATCGCTTTCAAGGGGCATTCGGTCGTGATCAATCTTTGCTGGCCAGGTCGGCCGTCCGGGCATCCAGAATGGCCTGCAGGTGCTGCGGGGCGATTTTGATCTGCAGGCCCCGTTGCCCGCCGTTGACGATCATGAACGGAAGGTTCTGTGCGCTGTCGTCGATGAAGCAGCGCAATCGTTTCTTTTGGCCGAGGGGGCTGATGCCGCCGATGTGATAGCCGCTGATTCTCTCGGCGTCGGCGGGACGCAGCATGGCCGCCGATTTTTTTCCGGCGATGGCGGCCAGGGCTTTGAGATTAAGTTCCCGATCCGATGGCAGGAGGGCGATGCAGATTTCGTCGCCAGCCGTCACCATCAGGGTCTTGAAGACCATCGCCGGGGAAAGTCCCAAGGCCTCGGCGGCTTGCAGGCCGATCGAGGGAGCGTCGGGATCGTAATGGTATTCGAGAATTTCGAAGGGTTTTTTAGCCTTTTCCACAGCCAATGTGGCCCGTGTGCCTTTCGCCATTTGTTGGTTCCTTGAAACGTTATACCAAGTCTCGGTGATGCGTGCCCGATCACCGAGCCCTCAATCGCCGGGCGGGGCCTCCACCCCGTTGGATGCCGGGATTAAAGGACGGGCCGTGGCCCGTCCGCAAGAGGATGGCTCCTCAATTATGTCGAAATCCGATGGCGAATGCCCCATATCTGCCCAATGATTTTCACAATTCACGGTGATATTGCCGCCTTGTGTTAACCAAAACGTCATCGCGACGGTCATGATCATGCCGTCGGCCCCGCGAATGCCAAGGCTCGTGGGGGCGCGGAGATATAGGGATGCAAGTGATGTTCGAGTACGATCGGGGGCGGCCATTTTTGCGGCGGGCGCGTGGAGTGATGACGGCCGGCGGAATTCTGTTGGCTTGTTTTTCCCCGTTGTTGATCGCCGGGCCTGGCGAGGCGCAGCCGGCCCCTTCCGCTGCGACGACCTCCCAGAAGGACGTGCCCGATTATACCGAGACACGGATAGCCGAATTGCACGACAAAATGCACATCAGCGAGGGGCAGGCCGGTCAATGGGAGGCGGTGGCGCGGGTGATGCGCGCCAATGCCAAGGCCATCGAGGCCCTGACGGCTGAAAGCAGGAAGAACGAGCAGAGCATGACGGCCGTGGAGGATCTGCGGGCCTACCAGGAGATCGTTGCCGCTCAGGCCAAATCCGCCCAGAAGCTGGCGGATGCCTTTGACGTTCTTTACCAGACCATGACGGACGACCAGCGCAAGCTGGCTGACGCGGTGTTCCGCCAATATCGGCAAAACGCCATGAAAGCCGGAAAATAATATCGGCGAGCCATTGACGTGGCTCGTCGATATGAGTCCCTCGCCGATCTCCGTTTCAAGAGGAGATCGGCGGAAGGTCAGTCGGCGATATCGAACAGGGTGCCCAACTTGGCGATGCGGATCAGTTCCTTGACCGAGGAACTGCCACCCTTGAGGGTGATCTTGCTGCGGTCGAAGCGTTCGCGCATCAAAAGCAGCATGCCGACCGCGGCCGAATCCAGATAGCTCACCTCGGTCAAATCGATCGTGCACTGTCGGGGTGGGGCGTCGGCCCCCAATTCCTCGATGATGTGACGAAAGGATTCGTGATCGGCGAAGGTGAAACGCCCTTCGAGGAACAGTTCGACGGCGTCACCGCCCTTTTGAATTCTCGATTGCACGACGGGACCTCAGTTGGTTCGGATATGGGAAATGAAACGGTCGATGTCTTCCCGCAGATGTTCGGCCTGGACGGACAGATCGCGGGCGGCGCCGAGGACCTGTGCCGAGGCCTGACCGGTCTCGGCCGAGGCTTGGCTGACGCCGTCGATATTATCAGAAACCTGCCTGGTTCCCGTCGACGCTTCGGTGACATTGCGCGCGATGCCGGAGGTGGCGGCGCCCTGTTCTTCGACCGAGGCGGCGATGGCCTGGGTGATGCGGCTGATGTCTCCGATAGTTTTCGTCATCGATTGGATCATCACGACGGTTTGCGCCGTCGCCTGCTGCACCTCTTCGATCTGGGTGCCGATCTCCTCGGTCGCCCGCGTCGTCTGGTTGGCCAGGGACTTGACTTCGGAGGCCACCACGGCGAAGCCCTTGCCGGCATCGCCGGCCCGGGCGGCTTCGATGGTCGCGTTCAGCGCGAGCAGATTGGTCTGGCTGGCGATGTCGTTGATCAAGGCGACGATATCGCCGATCTTTTGGGCTGCCCCCGAAAGGCCTTGCACCATCTGGTCGGTCTGCCGGGCTTCTTCCACGGCATTCCGCGCCACCTGCGACGATTCCGTCACCTGACGCGAGATTTCACTGATCGACGAGGTGAGGATATGGGTCGATTCCGCCACTGATTCGACATTGGTCGAGGCGCGGTTCGCCGCCTGCGTCACCGCGGCGGCCTGGTTGCGGGTCTGCTCCGACATCGCGGCCAATGTTTCCGAGGACGCCTGCAACTCGGTTGCCGACGAGGAGACGATCTGGACGATTCCCTTGACGCTGGTTTCGAAGCTGTCGGCCAGAGCCGTCATCGCACGGCGCTTCTCCTCTTCCGCCTGACGTTTCAGTTCCTCCTCGCGCCGCTGAAGTTGGGCGTTGTCGATGGCGTGCTGCTTAAAAGTTTCGAGGGCCCGTCCCAATTGGCCGATTTCGTCCTTGCGGGCCAGATAGGGAATGTCGCAATCGAGTTGTCCGCCCTCGAGCGCGATCGTGCATTCGATGATCCGGCGCAAGGGGGGGACCAGGGAAAGGATCAGCCAAATAACGATACCGCTGCCGATGGCGATGGTAATCAGGCCCAGGGCGAGGGTTGTCAAAAACGAAGTGTAATCTTTATGAAATATTTCCTGAAGATATAAAAAGAAAAAAAACCAGGCAAGCGCACAGGGCGGGATAAAAGAAATGACGAGCCTTAAGCCGATGCCTTTGGTGAAAACCTTTAAAACATCCAGTAATTTCTCGGACAATTTATATCCTCTTTACGATATAGGCTCAGCATATCGGTGTATTTGTGGGGCGCGGAGATCATGATTCTGATAATCAATAGGTGCGCGTTTCGAGGGGTACTATTCCCAAGGTTTGTTGACGGGTCAAGTCGGGAGCTGGCCGATGGAAAATAACCACCTCGATCGGAAGCGGTCGGAGGGAAAGATCGCCGCGTCGGTGACGATGGCCGAGAAAAACCCTTGAAGCGCGAACCAGTCCCGGTCATGAGAGGGGAAAGAGCATTTCAGGAGTTGGCTCCGATCATGGACGTCGCCATCGTTATTCCCGCCCGTTTCAATTCCCGTCGGCTTCCCGGCAAGCCGATGGCTGTGGTGGCTGGCCGCAGTCTGCTCGAACGCGTCTGGCGGATCGCCAAGGCGGTCGGCGGCGTCAGCCAGGTCTATGTCACCACCGATGATCAGCGCGTCGCCGACCATGCCGCCACGTTCGGCGCTTCGGCCATTTTGACCTCGCCGGATTGCGCCACCGGGACCGATCGGGTGCATGCGGCGTTGAGCAAGCTTCCCAAACGTCCCGATGCGGTAATCAATCTGCAGGGCGATGCCGTCCTGACTCCGCCCTGGGTGGTCCAGGGGCTGGTCGACGCCTTCCACGCGGATTCCGGCGTGGGCATGGTGACGGCCGCTGTGCATTGCAGTTGGACGCAGGTCGCCGAGATCGAGGCGCTGAAGAAACTAAGTCCGACCAGCGGGACCTTGGTGACCATGGATAAATTCGGTCGCGCCCTTTATTTTTCGAAGGCGGTCATTCCCTATCTGCGCAAGCGGGACGGCGAGCTGTCTCCCGTCCACCGGCATATCGGCATCTACGGCTATTCCTGCGCCGTCCTCGATCGATTGTCCGCTCTGCCCCAGTCGCCGCTCGAGGCCGCCGAGCAACTGGAGCAGTTGCGCGCGCTGGAAAACGGCATTCCCATCAATGTCGTGGTGGTGGATTATCGGGGGCGGACCCACGGTTCGATCGATTCGCCCGAGGATATTCCTTTCGTCGAAACCATCATCGCCCGTGAGGGTGAGCTGGTCGGAGAGTGACATGGAGGTTCTGTTCGCCCGCCACGGCAATACCTTCGCTCCGGGAGACAAGGTGGTCTGGGTCGGCCGCGAGACCGATCTCCCCCTGGTCGACAAAGGTCTGGTCCAAGCCGCGGCCGCGGCGGAAGCCTTGCGCCGGACCGGACTGATTCCCGATGCCGTCTATGCCGCCTCGCTGCGCCGCACGCGCCGTTTCGCCGAAATCATCGCCGACAGTTTAGGTCTGGCCGCGCCGGTCATCGATCCCCGCCTCGATGAAATCGACTATGGCCGATGGGCCGGCCGGACCAATGACGAGATCGCCTCTGATGGCCCCGACGCCGAGGCGGCGATGGTTGCCTGGGGCGGTCGCGATGTTTGGCCCGCCGAGGTCGGCTGGGCCACCACATGGGCCGAGGTCGAGGCGGCGGTGACGGCTTTTTCAACGCAGTGTCTGGCTTTGGCCGGGCATCGGCGGCCATTGGTGGTCAGCAGCAACGGCATTCTGCGGTTTTTGCCGCGTGTGCTGCTGGCCGGGCAGGCGCAGCCGGACAGCTTCAAGATGCGCACCGGCCATCTGGGCATCATCGATTGCCAGGACGGCGAGGCCTGCCTGCGATGCTGGGACGTGGCGCCGGCCGATCTGGCATAATTCTCAATTTCCGCGGCGGCGGCCCTTAAACCAAGTCTCGATGAGAATAACTCATCGAGACTTGGTTTGGCCCATTGAGACACCCGCGCCATCGTTGGCGCGTAGCCAGGGGTTTCGGAGAAACCCGCCCGGCGATTGAGGGCAGAGGTGATCGGTTCCGATCACCGAGATCTGGTATTAGTCGGCGAAATCGGCCTGCTCCGGATCCTTGGCGAAGGCCAGCAGCAGGCGTTTCAGGCCTTTCTCGACGACGGCGGCGGCCGCTTCCTCGGGGCGCATCCAGGCGCGCTTGCGCTGGGTTTGCTCGGGCCAGCTATCCAGAATTTCCCGAACCTTCAGCGGGAAAACATCGACCAGGCAGGTGACCTTCTGCTTGGGGCCCAGGATTTTTTGATATTCGAAGGCGGCGATCGGTGTTTTGACGATGCCGCCGCGTAATCCCGCCTCTTCATACGCCTCGGTCTCGGCAACCTGATAGGGCTTGAGATTTTTCTCCGGCCAACCCTTGGGAATAATCCAGCGATGGGTTTCCCGGGAGGTTACCAGCATGATGAGAAGCTCGCCCCCCTCTACGCGGAAGGGTAAGGCTGCATATTGGAGATAAAATTTCTTTTTCATCACTGGATTGTCACAAATGAGTCGGTGACGTCTTTGCCAAAACCGAGCTGATTAATAAAATATATTTTCAACAAAATTTATCTTATTGCAAGAAATATGTTTGGTTGTTTTGAATATATCAATGGATGTTTAGAAAGTTTCAGGTGAATTTTGTCCTGTACTGCTGATGTGGTGGCGATGCGGACAGTGCGCTTTCCCGTCCGTCGGATCGGTGGAATTGAAGGGGAGGGCGCGTCCTGGCAGAGTGGTACATCTTTAATGAAATCATGGGGGATGTTCCATGACCTCTGTCACCATCCGGCCGGCTGAACCGGAGGATGCCCAGTCCATTCTTGCTCTTCTCGGGCAATTGGCCCGTTTCGAAGGGGCGCCGGAGGGGATTTGTCTGACCGAGAGGGCCATCCGCGAAGAGGCTTTCGGCGATCACCCCCGCTTTCAGGTGCTGCTGGCCGACACGGACGGCGTTCCTTGCGGCCTGCTGATCTTCTATCAAGCCTATTCCAGTTGGTCGGCGGCGCCGACCCTGATGGTCCATGATCTGTTCGTCCTGGAGGCCCATCGCCGGTCCGGTGCCGGCCGAGCCTTGCTGGCCGAGGCGGCGCGGATCGCCGAATCGCGGGGCTGTTGCCGGATGGATGTCAATGTGCTGGCCTGGAACGAGCCGGCCCGCCGTTTCTATGCGGCGGCCGGGTTCCGGCATCTGGAGACCTGGCTGCCCTACCGGTTGGATGCCGGCGACATGGGGCGGTTGGCGGCGCTCAGGGTTTGACCGGCCTAATGCGGCAGGCCGGCCATCAGGGCGCTGTAGCCGTTCCACACGATCTGCACGCCCAGGCAAAGCAGGATGAAGGCCGACAGGCGGAGAAAAACGTCGCGGCCGGCTTCGCCAAGGACGGAAAGCAGGCGATCGGCGAAGCGGTAGCTTAGATAAATGCCGCCGGCCACGGTGGCGACGCCGAGCAGGGTGCCGATCGTTTCAAACAGCAGATCGCCGGAGCCGGCGCTTTTGGCGCCCAGCGTGATGGCCACCGAGATGGTTCCCGGCCCCACCGTCAGCGGCATGGTCAGTGGAAAGAAGGCGCGCGTCAGCATGACGTCTTCCGAGACGCGGGAGAGCTGTTCGCGCCTCTTGCCGTCGTCGCCCTGTTGCAGGAGCCGCCATCCCGAGGCGACGAGCACCATGCCTCCGGCCACCTGAACCGAAGCGACGGTGAGGCCGAAAAAGGCCAGGATGTGCGACCCCACGAAGAGCGATGCGATCATCAGGAAAAGGCCGCCCATCGCCACGCGCCAGGCCAGGGCGGCGCGCACCTTGTCGCTGGAGCCGTTGGTCAGTCGCAGGAAGATGGGGGCCATGCCCAGGGGATTGACGATGGGGAACAGTCCGATCACCACCCCTAGAAATGCCGCGACGACGTGGGCCAAACTATCCTCCGGTATTCATTTGCGAAACCAGCTTTCGCAGGGACGGCCCCTGGCGTCAAGTTTTCCCAATTCCGTCATGGGGAAGGGGCTTGTCGCCCGTCCCGACGCTCCCCAACTGTGATCACAAAGGAGCCGGTCGGCTCGATTGTTGCGGCAGAGGGAACAGTGAATTTCAAATCACGGTCTCTGAAATTCGTGTACGCGAAAAAATAAACCGTAGAGTAATGAAAGTTCCATATCGCCAAAAATGGCGACACGGAAAACACAGATGCGGAGTGCAAAATGAAATTTAAAGTGATGGCTTTCCTAGTGGCCATGGCTGCCGCCGTTCCCGCTTTCGCTCAACAGGCTGGGCCCACCACGGATCTGGCGAAGCTGGAGGGCGGTGTTTTCACTGTCGACAAGGGCCATGCGAAGATTCTTTTTTCTTATAGCCATTTTGGTTATTCGACGTCCTATGGATTGTTTACTGACTTTGATGCGAAATTGACCTTCGATCCCAAGGCCCCGACGTCGAGCACCCTCGAAGCCACGATCAATCTCGACGGGATTGAGACGATGGTCGCCAAATTGAACGAGCATTTGAAGACGCCCGATTTCTTCGATACGGCGAAGTTCCCCAGCGCCAGCTTCAAATCGACCAAGATCACCGTGATCAGCCCCACCACCGGCACGGTGACCGGCGATTTGACCCTGCATGGTGTGACCAAGCCGGTGACTCTCGATGTGACCTTCAATGGCGGCGGCACCAACATGGCCAAGAAATATGACCTGGGCTTCAACGCCACGGGGCATGTGAAACGGAGCGATTTCGGTCTGGGGGCTTATGTTCCGATGGTGGGCGACGATATCGCTTTGACCATCAGTGCCGAATTCAATCGCGTCCAGTAGTCGGCGGAGAATGCTCATGTCCGGCTCTTTCCGGTACGACGGCGTGGCGGTCTTCCTGCATTGGTTGACGGCGGTGGCCATCATCGCCCTGCTTGCCATGGGCTTGATCATGACCGATCTGCCGAAGGGCTCGGCCTTGCAGTTCTCGATGTTCCAGATGCACAAGTCGGTGGGCATAAGCGTTCTCGTCCTGACGCTGCTGCGTCTGGCCTGGCGGCTGGCCCACCGGCCGCCGGCGCTGCCCGATGACATGCCTGCCTGGGAAAAGGCGGCGGCCCATGCCGGTCATCTCGTCCTTTACCTTTTGCTGCTCGGCTTGCCCTTCAGCGGGTGGGCGCTGGTTTCCGCCTCGCCGTTCAATATCCCGACGGTTCTCTTCGGCGTGCTTGCCTGGCCGCATCTGCCGATCCTGAGCACGCTCGCCGATAAGAAGCCGGTGGCCGAGGCGTTGGAAGATCTCCATTCGGCGGCGGCCTGGGTTCTCATCGCCCTTCTGGTGGTGCATATCGGAGCCGCCTTGCGGCATCACTTTTTACTGAAAGACGACGTCTTGCGGCGAATGCTGCCGCGATTCTCCCCTTCTTCCCGGAGCGCCAATCCATGACTTTCATCCGTATGACGGCCGTCGCGCTGGCCTGTCTCCTGGCCGCCGCCCCGTCCGCCATGGCCGCCACCTGGACCGTGGATACCGCCAAAAGCAGCCTGGGCTTCGCCGGCAGCCAGTCGGGAACCCCCTTCGAGGGCCACTTCGGCAAATGGCAGGCCCAGATCGATTTCGATCCGGCCAATCCCGCGTCGGGGCATGCCGTGGTGACCATCGACATGGGAAGTGCCGTGACGGGCGATCCGCAAAAGGATCAATCCTTGCCGCAATCGGACTGGTTCAACGTGAAAAGCTTTCCCCAGGCGACCTTCGAGGCGACCTCCTTTCGGGCTCGGGGCGGAAATGCCTATGAGGCCGTCGGCAGCTTGAGCATTCGCGGCATCAAAAAGGACGTGGTGCTGCCCTTCACCTTCGAAACGGAAGGAAGTTCCGGCCACGCGAAGGGGCGGCTGGAACTGCTGCGGACCGACTATGGGGTCGGCCAGGGCGAGTGGAGCAGCGGCCAGATGGTCGGATTGTCGGTGGCGGTTATTGTCGATCTCCGGGCAAGCAAATAGCAGGGAGGTTTTCAAAGCGGGTGGGGCGATGATCTGCCCGTTCCGCATTTCGGTGTTGTGCTCGCCATGCCGCAATGGCAAAAACTGCCCGACCGGCCGAGGAAGGCCCGGTGTGCCATTCGCCGTCGAACCTCATGTCCGCGTTTCAAGGGGCAAGTCGGCGGACGGCCACCATGTTCTTTCCCGAATCCGCCGGAAACGCCATTGAGTTCAAGGCTTTTTCAGATATGTCCCGGTTATTCGCAAAGTGATTGATTCCGACCGCACGCTCCTTCTTTACGTTCCCGAGGATGCGGAACGCTGGCAGCAACTTTTCATCGAGGCGGCACCTGAGTTTCAGGTGAGGATGTGGCCGGCGATACCGGCCCCGGGATCGACCTTTTATGTCGCGACCTGGAATCCGCCCGAGGGATTTTTCCATCGCTTGCCCGAACCCAAGGCGGTGTTCGCGCTGGGGGCGGGTGTCGATCGTTTCCTGAAACGTGACGATTTGCCGGACTCGGTTCCCCTGATCCGTCTGACCGATGCCGGCATGGCTCGGCAAATGGCGGAATATGCGCTTGCCGGCGTGCTGCGTTTCCAGCGGAACCTCGATCTTTATGAAGCGCAGCAGACGTCCGGCTTGTGGCGACCGCTGCCGGTACGCTCGTCCGACGAGACGCGGGTAACGGTCCTGGGACTGGGCCGCATCGGTGGCGTGGTGGCCACCACCTTGTCGGCGCTGGGTTACAAGGTTTCGGGATGGAGCCGCGCCGGAACGGACATCCCCGGCGTCGTCTGCCGATCGGGAGTGGCGAGCCTCGATACGTTGCTGGCGCAAACGGACGTCCTGATCAATGTCCTGCCCTCCACCGAGGAAACCAGGGGCCTGTTGAACCGTGAACGGTTGGGGCGCCTTCCCGCCGATGCGGGGATCGTCAATGCGGCGCGTGGAGATCAGTTGGATGCCGACGCCCTGGTCGAGTTTCTCGATGCCGGGCGATTGCGCGGCGCCCTTCTCGATGTTTTTCCCGAAGAGCCCCTGCCGGAGGAAAGCCGTCTGTGGAATCACCCGAAAGTCCGCATCACGCCGCATGTGGCGGCGGTAACCCTGCTGGGGCCGTCGGTGCGTCAGGTGGTCCGCAACATGCGCAGGTTCGAGGAGGGGCAGACCGTCGAAGGGCTGGTCGACCGGCGCCGGGGATATTAAGTTAAAGCCGCAAGAGCATCAGACCGGCGACGAACAGCAGGATCGATCCGACCAGCAGGCTGAAGGCGCGTCGGAATTTCGGTTCGCCCATTTTGTGGGCGAAGGCGGCACCCAGCATTCCATAGGAAATCATCGCGGTTCCGTCGAGGATGAACAGGCCCAGGGCGAAGGCGGCCATCTGCGGCCAGACGGGACGGCCCAGATCGACGAATGGGGGCAGGACCGCGGTGAAGAACAGCAGCGCCTTGGGGTTCGTCGCCTGCACCAGAAAGCCGTCGCGGAACACCGAAACGCCGGGCGTCTTCATGGCCTTCGGCGCCGCCGGCTCCCGCCGGAAGGCGGCGAAGAGGGCCTCCAGTCCCAACCAGCCGATGTAAAGAACGCCGATCCAGCCGGCGAGCCTGAAGACCCAGGGCACGGTCGAGGCGAGGACGACCAGGCCGAGGGCGGACCCCACGAACCAGACGAGCGCCGCCAGATTCATTCCCACCGTGGCAAGGACGGCGCCGCGCGGTCCACGCGCCATGCCTGCGGCGACGGCAAACAGGATGGCGGGTCCCGGCATGATGGCCATTGCCGCCATGACGGCCAGAAATCCCAGATATTTGTCGGTGGCAACCGGCCAGATCATCGGTGGGACACCGGTTGGCCGTCGGTTTCGGACGATGGGGCGGTCGGGGCGGGGACGGGCTGACGGGTCACTTTTTTACTCGATATACGGATGGTCTCGCGCCGTCGTCACCATCTCGCGGGGCGGTGAGGCGCCGGCGCGCGGAGATCCTATCCGCCACGCGCTCGAAGTCCATTGCCAAAATAAGCTTGTCCGTCCGGCATTGCCATCCCCTCGCAATTCCCAGGTCTCTCCCCACATGGAAACCGGGGGAGAGGCGGGCACGCAGGTGCGGCAATTTTCATTTTCGTCATGGCCGAATAGCCGTGGAACAAGTCCGGGCAAAAGTCCTTCTCCCCTCGTGGGCTGCGGCCGCTGGTGTCAACTATAAGTTTTCAAACCACTTTTTTCATCCCGGTCGCGTTGACTTCGATCCGGGGCATTACTAAACTGAACAGTTCAGTATTGGCCGGATCATGGGGTCGCTAAGCATGCAGGGGATCGTGTTTTCGCGTTGGGCGAGGGGTTTCGCGCTGGTCGGCGCCTGCCTGGCGGGAGGGGTATCCTGGTCCGGAGCGCCGGCCTTGGCCCAGCAGCAGGCAGCGCCGCCGGCCGTGACGGTAAGTCCGCCGCTGAAACGCCAGACCGTCGAATGGATGGATTTCACCGGTCAGTTCGCGGCGGTGGAAAATGTCGAGATCCGGGCGCGGGTCAGCGGTTATCTGACCGAGATTCATTTCACCGACGGGCAGATCGTCAACAAGGGCGACCTGCTGTTCGTCATCGACCCCAGGCCATATGAAATCGCCGTGGCTTCGGCCCGGGCCAGTCTCGCCCAGGCCACCGCTTCGCTGGAATTGGCCAAGCGGCAATTGGTGCGTGGTGGCGAGTTGCGGCAGAAGGACTATCTGGCGGCCAGCGATTACGATACCCGCGTGCAGCAGACGAAAGCCGCCGAGGCGGCGCTCGACGTGGCGCGGGCGCAGGTCCGGGATGCCGAACTCAATCTCGAATTCTCCCGTGTCACCGCCCCGGTGACCGGACGGATCAGCGCCCATCAGGTCAGCATCGGCAACCTGATCAGCGGTGGCGGGAGCAACGGCTCGTCCTCCTCGACCCTGCTGACCACCATCGTTTCGCTGGATCCGATCCATTTCAACTTCGATATGAGCGAGGCCGATTATCTGGCCTTCCAGCATGCCGTCGCCGCCGGGAATGTCGGCTCGGGGCGGGACGGCAAACTTTCCGTTCAACTGCGCCTGTCCGACGACAAGGATTGGACCTTGCCGGGGCGCCTGGATTTCATCGACAACCAGATCGACCGTAGCGCGGGCACCATCCGCGCCCGCGCTGTGCTGAACAACCGTGATTTGTCGATCATTCCCGGTCAGTTCGCCCGGATCCGCCTGCCGAAGAGCGCGCCCTACGACGCCTTTCTGGTGCCCGAGGCGGCGGTCGTCACCGATCAGTCGCGCAAGGTCGTCCTGATCGTCGCCGAAGACGGGACGGTGGGCGTCAAGCCGATCGTCGCGGGGCCCGTGCAGGACGGGATGCAGGTGGTCAGAAGCGGGCTTTCCCCGGATGACAAGGTCATCATCAACGGGCTGATGCGGGCCCGGCCGGGCGCCAAGGTGACGCCGCAGGCCGGAACCATTCCATCCGGTCCGCCGGCGCGCTGACGAAGAGAGGCTTCGATGCGGTTTTCGCACTTTTTCATCGACCGGCCGATCTTCGCGACCGTCGTCTCGGTGTTCATCACCCTGATCGGCGCCATCGCCTATTTCACGCTGCCGCTCGCCCAATATCCCGAGATCGCCCCCCCCACCATCGTGGTGTCGGCGAGCTATCCCGGCGCCTCCGGCCAGGTGGTGGCCGACACTGTGGCGACGCCGCTGGAGCAGCAGATCAACGGCGTCGAGAACATGCTTTATATGTCGAGCCAATCGACGGGTGACGGCAATCTGAAGCTGACCGTCACCTTCCGGCCCGGCACCAATCTTAATATCGCCCAGGTTCTCGTGCAGAACCGCGTCGCCCTGGCCAATCCGCAATTGCCGAGCGAGGTACAGCGCCTGGGCGTCAACGTGGTCAAGAACTCGCCCGACTTCCTGATGGTAATCCATCTGATCTCGCCGGACGGATCGCGCGATCAGCTTTACCTCTCCAACTATGCCACTTTGCAGGTGAAGGACGTGCTGACCCGAGTCGACGGGGTGGGCAGCGTCACCGTGTTCGGCGCCCGCGATTACGCCATGCGCATCTGGCTCGACCCCGACAAGGTGGCCGCCCGCAACCTGACCCCCGGAGAGGTGCTGAAGGCCTTGCAGGCCCAAAATGTGCAGGTCGCCGCCGGCGTCCTGGGCCAGCCGCCGGTGCCGAAGCCGGGAGCCTTCCAGTTCAACGTCCAGACGCAAGGCCGTCTCTCCGATCCCGCCGAATTCGGCAATGTGGTCGTCAAGAGCGACGCCGACGGGCGCATCACCCGCGTGCGCGACATCGGGCGGGTGGAACTGGGGGCCCAGGACTACAATGTGAACGGCTATCTCGATGACACGCCGGCCGTTCCCATGGGCATATTCCAGTTGCCCGGCTCCAACGCGCTGGACACGGCCAACCGCATCATGAAGACCATTGACGACCTGTCGAGGTCCTTCCCGCCGGGCGTCAAATATACCATCGTCTACAACCCGACGCAGTTCATCGAACAGTCTGTCCATGAAGTCTATGTGACCATCTTCGAGGCCATTCTGCTGGTCGTCGTGGTGGTTATCGCCTTCCTGCAGACATGGCGGGCCTCGCTCGTTCCCATCGTCGCCATTCCCGTTTCGCTGATCGGCACCTTCGGCGTCCTGGCCGCCCTCGGCTATTCGTTGAACAGTCTGTCACTGTTCGGCCTGGTGCTGGCGGTCGGTATCGTGGTCGATGACGCCATCGTCGTGGTGGAAAACGTCGAGCGCAATCTGCGCGAGGGGATGACGCCCAGGAACGCGGCTCACGTCACCATGGACGAGGTCGGTGGCGCATTGGTGGCCATTGCCCTGGTGCTGTCGGCGGTGTTCATCCCGTCGGCCTTCATTCCGGGCATTTCCGGCCAATTCTTCCGGCAGTTCGCGGTGACCATCGCGGCTTCGACGGTGATCTCGCTGATCGTCTCGCTGACGCTTTCGCCGGCGCTCTGCGCCCTCCTGTTCCAAAGCCATCAGGAGCAGGATCACCATCAGGCTTCGCCCCTGGCCCGGCCGTTCATCCTGTTCTTCCGGCTGTTCAACCGGACCTTCGACCGCATCGCCGGCGGCTATGGCGGCCTGACCCGGCGCCTGGCGCGCATTTCGGTCCTGCTGTTTGCCGTCTATGCCGGACTGATCGGCCTGACCGGCCTGCAATTCTATGAAACGCCGAAGGGTTTCATTCCCGATCAGGACCAGGGATATCTGATCTCCATCATCCAGTTGCCGCCGGGCGCGTCCCTGGCCCGAACCGATGAGGTGTTGCATCAGGTCATCAAGGCGGCTCTCGATACGCCTGGCGTCGCGCATGTCGTGCCCTTCGCCGGTCTCGACGCGGCGACCTTCACCAATGCCTCCAATGCCGGCGCGGCCTTCATCATTCTCGATCCGTTCGAGGCGCGCGCCGCCAAGGGGCTGTCGGCCGGGAGTATCCTGGCATCGTTCAGCGGCCGTCTGTCGGCCATTCAGGATGCCTTGATCATTCCCATCGCGCCGCCCCCGGTGCGCGGCATCGGAACGGCCGGCGGCTGGAAGATGATGATCGAGGACAAGCGCGGACGCGGCCTGCCCGCCCTCGAGGCGGCGGCCAACGACATGGCGGCGGCGGCGAACCAGATTCCCGGTCTGGCGCGCGTCTTCACCACCTTCAACAACCGGACGCCCAGCGTCTTCACCAATGTCGACCGTGTGCGGGCGGAAATACTGGGCGTTTCGGCCGATCAGGTGTCGGAGGCACTGGAAGTCTATCTCGGTTCGTCCTACGTCAACGATTTCAATTATCTGGGGCGAACCTACCGGGTGACGGCCCAGGCCGACGGGATGTTCCGCACCGATCTCGACGCCATCGGCAATCTGAAGACGCGCAACGTCCGCGGACAGATGGTGCCCATCGGTTCGGTCGCCAGTTTCAGCTTCATGACCGGCGCTTACCGGGTGCCAAGATATAATCTTTATCCCGCCGCCGAGGTGCAGGGTGCCTCTTTACCGGGCTATTCGAGCGGTTACGCGCTGGAACAGATGTCCAAGCTGGCGGCCGAGCGCCTGCCCGACGGTTTCGGTTTCGAATGGACGGAACTGGCGTTGCAGGAACTGCTGGCCGGCAATAGCGGTATCCTGGTGTTCGCCGCCTCGGTGCTTTTCGTCTTCCTGGTCCTGGCGGCCCAGTATGAAAGCTGGTCCTTGCCGCTTTCGGTGATCCTGATCGTGCCGATGTGCCTCCTGGCGGCGGTGACCGGTCTGCAGATCCGTGGCATTCCCATCAATATCCTGGCTCAGATCGGTTTCGTCGTGCTGATCGGCTTGGCCGCCAAGAACGCCATTTTGATCGTCGAGTTCGCCCGGCAGGGCGAGGCCGAAGGGATGAACCGCGTCGATGCCGCCGTCTATGCGGCACGAACCCGCCTGCGGCCGATCCTGATGACCTCCTTCGCTTTTATCCTGGGCGTTCTTCCTTTGGTCTGGGCCACCGGGGCCGGCGCCGAGATGCGTCAGTCCCTGGGGTCCGCCGTCTTTTTCGGCATGCTCGGGGTGACCGGTTTCGGGTTAATTTTCACGCCGGCCTTCTATATCGTGGTGCGCCGTCTGGTGGCCTGGCTCGACCGGCATAAGCCTCATCATCATGGTCATCCCCATCATGATGGGCAGCCTCCCCAGGGGGCGGAATGACGGATGACTTTTCCGCGCGGCGTCTTAGGATAGGCGTCGATTTCTTTAATGCCGGGAGAGTGTGAGGTGCAAGAGCGGAACGGACGGCAATTGAGCCGGTGGGCCCTGCTTCGCGAGGATATCGAATGCGTTCTCGAGCGCGATCCGGCGGCACGGACCCGCATCGAGGTGTTTTGCACCTATCCGGGCCTGCATGCCTTGCTGATCCATCGCTTCGCCCACGGCCTTTGGGGGCGCAAGGCGAAGTTTACCGCGCGGTTCGTCAGTTTTCTCGCCCGCATGGTCACCAATATCGACATCCATCCCGGGGCGACCATCGGCCGGCGCTTCTTCATCGATCACGGTGCCGGCGTGGTGATCGGCGAGACGGCGGAAATCGGCGACGACGTGACGCTTTATCATGAGGTCACCCTGGGCGGCACTTCCCTTAGCAAGGGAAAACGGCATCCGACTCTGGAGGATGGCGTTCTGGTGGGGGCGGGCGCGAAGATCCTAGGGCCGGTCCGCGTCGGCAGTCGGGCCAATGTCGGCGCCAATTCGGTGGTCATCTCGGATGTTCCGGCCGGAATGACGGTGGTCGGCATTCCCGGCCGCATCGTCCTGCCGCCCGAAGCGCGCCGGATCACCAAGCACGGCATCGACCTCGACCATCATCTGATGCCCGATCCGGTGGGTAAGGCGCTGCATTGCATGTCGGAGCGCATCGTGCAACTGGAGGCGCGTCTGGCCGCTCTCGAACATCGTCCGGAAGGCGAGGTGGAGTGCGTCCATTGCAGCGATCCTTGCGGAACCAGCGCCGCCGAATTGTTTCAGCTTGAGGAGACCTCCCGTTAGGATCCGCTCGGTGATAGCGGCCGGAGCCAAGGCGGCTTTTGCTTGCCTCTTGAACTCGGTGTCGGATAGACGCATATTCCTATAATTATTTTATGGTTATTCGGGGCGCCGAATACCTGCCCTCCGCGGGGTGTTTCGAAGAACTGCGCCATTCCTCGAACCGGCGCCATGGACGGAGCGTAATGTGGAAAGCGCGTTGATATCGGGAAACGAGTTGCCTGCAAATGATCGTTCGATGATCATGGGCGGGCTTCAGGATCTCGCCGATCGTCTGGATGAAATCGTGCAGATCTGGCGGCTGGGCGCGGAAACGTCGATCCTGGGCGAACGCCTGTCGGCGTTCCGCCAGCAGGCGGAAATTCATTTCGACCAGGAGGTCGGCGCGCTGGCCGACGCCAGCGACGGCGAGCTTTTGCAATTCACCGCGAGTTACGACGCGATGATGCGCAAGATCGATGCCGTTCTCGCCGACTTCGCGGCCGGCGGCGGGGCGAGCCTCTGGTTCGACATGGCGGCTTCCATCGAACGGTATCTTCGCTATGACGAAGCGCAAAGGGGGCTTCAAGACATAGCCCTCTCACGGGATGAGGAAAATGCGCCGCGCGAGTCGCTGATCGGCTGGACCCGCGATCTTGCCCTCGGGGTCGACTGGATCGATCAGCATCATCGCGCCCTGATCGACACCATCAATGAAATCGGCCTGCTTCCCCGGCATTACGATCTGGTCGACGCCGATGCCTTGCTGGAACGCTTGCGCCGGATCGCCTGGCATCATTTCCACGAGGAGGAGGCCCATCTGGCGCTCGGGGATCGTGAACGCGCGCGCCGGCATGTGGCCCAGCACCGCTATCTTCTGGCCGACCTCGATCGCCTGATTTTCGATGTCCGGTCGCGGCGCGCCGATTTGACCGGGGAAACCAGCGACCGCTTATGCCGCTGGCTGATCGACCACATCCTGACCATCGATAAGGAAGACTTTCAGTCCCTGCAGAGATAACCGTTTTTTCTATTCAATGCGCTAGCCTGTCTTATTCATGAAGCTTCATGAATAAGACAGGCTAGTACCGCGTCACAGAAGTTTTGACGGTTTGGACAGCTCTATCCGTTCACGCCATGCGACTGCGATGGGCCGAAGGTGCGCCCAAAACCTGACATTCGGATCTGCCCGTTCCGTCGCGACAGCGTAAACCTCAATCAGCCGACATGGACGTGGTGTTGACGATTCAGCCGATATCGACGTTCATGGCGAAATCCCAGATGCCGACACCGTTTTGGGCCAGGCCGATCATCATCAGACCAAGCGCCTCCAGCGTCAGGGCCATGTGCAAATCGCCGACGTCGAGCGGACGCAGCCCAAGACTTTCGAGGAATGTCGAGACACGTGCCTTCGCCTCCGCGTCGTCGGCTGCGATGAACGCATCAAGGCGCCCACCTTTGGCGAGCACATGGCCGAAGATGGTGTTGAACGCCTTCACGACATGTGCACCGGCGGGGGCGCGTTTGGCGATTTCCTGCGCACCGGAACTGCCGGCGGGGCTGACGAAACCCGAGAGGTCGGAAGCAATCGGGTTGGTGATGTCGATGATCACCTTGCCACCGAGCGCTTCCCCATAGTCGGCCACCACCGCCGCGGCGCTGGTGTACGGCACGGCGAGGATAACGATGTCGCCTGCGGGCGCGGCGCGGTACGTCCCCGTGGTCGCTCCGGCCGCGAGTTGGTCGGCCAGCGCCCGCGCCTTGACAGGGTCGCGGCCGACCACCTCCACGGTGTACCCGGCGTTGGCGGTGCGGCCAGCGATCGCCGCGGCCATGCCGCCCGATCCGATAATGCTGATAGTGCTCATGTGCGGTTTCCTTGTGAGTTGGGTTATCGCTGTCCGCCGGCGTCGCTGTGATCCGGCTCCCTGCCGTCAACTCGTCAGCCGGCAGGGAAGTAATGGCCGTTGTCCAAATCGGCGAACAGACCAGGCTGAGATGGTTCCCAGCCAAGGGTCTGGCGGGTGATTGCGTTGGATGCCGGGGTGTCCAGCGTGACCAGGTTGGCGAGGAACCCGAAATATCCCGGCAGCATGAGCACGTCCGCAGGAATGGACACGGCCGGTAAGTTCAGGCGATTGCCAAGGGCCTCGGCAAGCTTGCGGAACGGAAATCCCTCGTCGGCAACCGCGTGCCAGTTTCTGCCGGCTGGGCCCTTCTCCAGTGCCAGGCGGAACACGGAGGCGAGATCGCGGGCGTGCACAGCGGTCCACCGGTTCTCGCCGTCTCCGGGGTAGCCGACGACACCCTTCTCCTTCGCGAGGCCGACCAGCAGCGGCAAGAAGCCGGCATTATCGGTAGCGCTGTGCATGATCTCAGGAATCCGGACGATCGAAGACCGCACGCCTTGCTCGGCGAGACCGATTACCGTGGTCTCCACGACGTTGCGAACCCGCAGTGTACCCTTGTATGGATCGCCGCCGGGAAGGGACGGATCCTCCTCCGTGGCCGGCCGGCCCAGGCCTTCCCACCCAGGTCCGCCAATGCTCGCCGATACGACCAGTGGCTTTCCGGTCCCCGCCAAAGCCTCGCCGTACGCAAGCATGATCTTGTGCTCCGCGGCAGCCACGGCGTTGATCCCGCCCGTGGGAATCAGGTCTTGCCTGTGGGCGACATGGATGACGCCATCGGAGTCCGCAGCCGCCGCCTTGAGCCCGTCGAGATCATCGAGGCTGCCGCGACGCGCCTTCGCGCCGAGCTTTGACACCGCCTCCTCGGCCTTGTCCGACCGGGCGAGGGCGGTGACCTCGTGACCTGCGGCGATGAGGTCGGAGATGATGTACGGACCGGAATGGCCCGTCCCGCCAGTGACGAAAACATGCATGTTGTTGCTCCTTGTGGGTCAGGCGCGATTCATCCATCGAACTTGACCAGGTCCTTGAAGATCAGTTGACCCCAGCTATTTCCGCGCGCCTGGACCAGCAGCCCACCTTCCGAGAGCCCGCCAAGCTTGATCGGCGCGAAACCGAGATTTTCCGCGAGTACACCAATCTCCGCTGCGGCGCCGTCATCGTCGCTCGCCAGGAACACCACTCTCCTGCCACCATGTATGGCCGGGTCCTGGGCAAGGACCGCGGCAGCCAAATGGTTGAAGCCCTTGACCAGTCGTCCGTCAGTGAAGGCTTGCGCGACGAACTTGGAAGAAGGCTGTCCTCCCAGTTCCTCGGGGGGCAGGCCGTAGGCATTGGTCACATCGATGATGGTCTTCCCCTGCCAGGTGGGAAGCGCCTTCGCGACATCCGGGTGCTGCGCGAAACGGACAGCCAAAAAGATGATGTCCGCCTTGATGGCGTCCGCCAATTTTTTGGGAATGATCGTGGGTCCGATCGCGGCCGCATCAGCCGCAAAGCTTTCCGGATCGCGCGTGGTTGCAACGGATACTTCGATGCCGTTGCGGCCAAACGCTTCGGCAAGAGCGTGCCCGATCTTGCCGAAGCCGATGATTGCGTAGCTCATATAAATTCCTTCGGTTCGCCGAGCCCTACGGGCTCTGAATATTTGAATGGAGCCCGGCTGGGCGAAGCGCGTCAGATTTGCGCCAGGCCGCCATCGACGGCGACCTCGCTGGCGGTCATGAAGCTGCTGTCCGACGACGCGAGAAAGGCGGCTACCGCTCCGATCTCCGCCGGATCGGCCATGCGCTGGAGCGGCGTCATCGAGGCAAAGGCCTTCTGGCCCTCTTCGCCCAGCGCTTCCTTTGCGAGTTCGGTCGCCGTCGCTCCAGGCGACAGCACGTTGACCCGGATGCCGGTGCCCTTCAGGTCCTCCGCCCAGGTCCGCGCGAGGTTGCGCACGGCCGCCTTGCTCGCGCTGTAGGCGCTGAATGCCGGAGCTCCCGTGGTGCCGGCGCTCGATCCGGTCAGGATGATCGAACCGCCCTGTCCCATCAGCGGCAGCGCCTTCTGGACCGTGAAGATCGTCCCCTTCACGTTGGTGTCGAAAGTTTCGTCGATGTGTTTGGCGGTGATCTTGCCGAGCGGAAGCGGGCTTCCCGTCCCGGCATTGGCGAAGACGATGTCGAGGGTTCCGCGTTCGGCCTTCACCGCCGCGTAGAGTCGGTCGAGGTCGGCCTCATCGGAGACCGAGCCCTTCACCACGCGGGCATTCGGGCCGAGGTCGGCTACAGCGGCGTCAAGCGCTTCCTGCCGTCGGCCGAAGATGAAGACGAAGGCGCCCTCCTTGATGAAGCGCCTTGCCGCGGCGAGGCCGATGCCGGTGGCGCCACCCGTGATGACGGCAACCCTACCCTCAAGCTTTCCCATGACTTTTCCTTTCGTCGTGTCGGACTGCGTCTCTGTTCCCATCGGCACAAATGCGCTATATCTTGTGGACCACTGATCCGAATCGAGAATCTGGATCACTGATCCAGATAATATGGATCGCTGATCCATTTATCAAGGCAGTCCATGCGAGCCGACGCAAAAAAAAATCGCAGCCAAATTCTTAACGTTGCGCGTGACGCCCTCACCGAGCATGGGACCGACGCGTCGATGCGCGATATCGCCCGCCGGGCCGGCGTCGGGTTGGCCACACTGCTTCGTCATTTCCCGACGCGAGAAGCTTTGTTCGAAGCGTTGCTGTGTACCAATCTGGACGCACTAACGCAGAAGGCAGACGAACTCGAAACGTCGACTTCGGCTGACAAAGCACTTCTCACCTGGTTTCGAGAATTGGTGGCATTCGCCCAAAGCTATAGGGGCGTTATCGCCATGATGGCGGCCGCCCACACGAACCCGGACTCCGCTCTTTATGCTTCGTGCGCAGCGGTGCATTCGGCAGGCGCGCAACTACTTCTCCGTGCTCAGGGCGAGGGAATGGCGCGCGCCGATATGAATGGGGACGACCTGTTCGCCCTGATAACGGCTCTCGGCTGGGCGGTCGACCAACCCTCATTCGCGCCACGGGCGGATCATCTCGTTCACCTTGTCACAAGCGCCATCCTGACAAACCCGTCGAGTGGCGATATTGAAAAGCAACGTGCTGAAGCAGATCGATGAAATGGCGATCTTGGCCGATTGAGGGCTCGGTGATCGGTTCCGATCACCGAGAGTTGGTATAAGTCACAGACCCGGTCATTTAGGTCAGTCAGCATCTGAACTCTGCGAACGGTAGCTTCCGGGATTGACGATTGGACCATCGAACGTCCGGTCAAGAGCGAAAAAGCTCCGTTTTTTCAACGCTCAAGCGCCGCGCGGGCTGGAGCGCATTGACGAAATCGTTGAATCTTCTTTTGGTGTCAATGCACTAGATCGCGTTGACATTCATCTGGTCCAAATAAAGGCGCTGACGATGGCGAGGATGGACATGAAAGCACGAGAGGTCCGTGGGAATCCTATATGTCAACGCGATCCAGCGTGATGCGGATTTAAGGCATCACGCTATAGCTATTCATACCGTGTTGCGGAGTTCTTCATCCGGCGCATCAAGGGCCTTGATCACCGCTTCTCCGGTAACACGCATATGCTCGCGCAGGAGAACCGCCAAGCGGCTCGCATCGCGATTTTGCAGCGCGGCGTTGAGCTTTTCATGTTCGTCCAATGATTCCCGCCATCGCATCGCGTCGTAATTGGCCATGTAGCGCGCCCGGCGGATTTTTATGCTCAAGCCTTCATAGATCGGCACGAGAACGGGATTGTGAGCCGCCTCCATGATGCGGAGATGGATGGTCTGATTGGCGTGGAAGTAACCGGCGAGATCATTGGTCCGGTGCAGCTCCTTAAGGGATTGGTGCAGGTCGTCGATATCGCGCAGTTCGGCATCGCTGGCGCGGCGGCAGGCCAGGACGCCGATCATTTCCTCGAAGCTCTCCATGATTTCGAACATTGCCTGGACTGCCGTGGCATCGATCTCGGCGACGACGGATCCCCGATTGGGGCGCAGCTCGATCAACCCTTCCGAGGCCAGCACTTTCAAGGCTTCCCGCAACGGGGTGCGGGAAATTCCCAGTGTCTCGCAGAGATGGGCCTCCGGAACCCGATTGCCGGCGGGCAGGCTGCCTGTGAGAATCATTTCCCGCAGGCGCAGCACGATCTCGTCATGCAAACTTGCCCGCCGAATCGGTGCCGTTCCCAGAAGGACTGAGCCGGCAAGAGGCGCTTTCACCATGTCATTCCCACTCATGACTGTCTCCTTGTCGTTCAGCGCAAGAACCGGGATGTCCCCGCCACACGCTCCATCAGCAGCATGGACAGAACGGTGATGGCGATCAGGACGCCCGACGCGGCGGCGGCGCGGACGTCCAGGCTGTCTTCGATGATATGCCAAAGGCGGATCGGTAAAACTTCCGAACGGCCGTCCGAGAGGAAAAGGGACAGGGCGACATTATCGAAAGAGTTCATGAAGGCGATGAAGGCCCCCGAAAGGATGCCGGGAAGGATGTTCGGCAGCACGACGCGGCGAAAAGTGAAAAAGGGGCTGGCACCCAGGCTGCGCGAGGCGTCGAGCCACGTCGGATCGAGTTGGGCGTAGCTGGCCGAGGTGGTGAAGACGATATAGGGCGCGCAAAGGGCGACATGTCCGGTCAGCAAGCTGGCGAACGACAGCCCGGCGCTGAACAGATTGAACAGCACCAGGATGCCGAGGCCGAGGGCGAGCGAGGGGATGGTCAGCGGCGACAGGAAAAGGGCTTCGAGCAGACGCGCCCAAGGCGCGCCTCGGCGTCCCAGGCCGATGGCGGCGGCGACGCCGAGGACCGTGGCGATCGCGGTGGCTGCGGCGGCCAGCTTCAGGCTGGTGACAAAGGCCGCCGTGATATCGGGCGAATCGAACAGCAGGGACCGATACCAGCGCAAGGACAGCCCAGGCGGCGGAAAGCGGAGGGAATAGCCGGATGTCAGCGAGGTCGCGACGACAATGAGGCTGGGCAGCGCCAGCATCAGCAGGCCGAGCGCCGCCAGCAGGAGGATGACCGTCCAATAGCTCCAGCGATCCAGCCGGCGGCGCGTCTTATCCATGGACGTAACCGGCGCTGCGCCGCCCCAGGGCGTTCAGGATCGAGACGATCAGCAGGATGGTCATGAGCAGGACGATCGCCACGCAGGCGGCGAACGGATAATCCTGCGCCTGGATCGCCTGCTGATAAATATAGAACGGCATGAAGGCCAGTTGTCCGCCGCCGACCAGTGTTTGGGTAACCAGGGCGCTGACGGCGCCGGTGAACACCAGCAATGTGCCCGTCAGCAGGCCGGGCACGCAAAGGGGGAGAACGATGCGGCGAAGCGTCCGCCAGCGCCCGGCTCCCAGGACGTGCGAGGCTTCGATGATATGGGCGTCGATCCCGCCGATGGCCGTGATCAGGGGCAGAATCATCAGCGGCAGTTCGATTTGCGCCATGGCGACGGCGACGGCGCCCGGTGTGTAGAGCAGCCGCAACGGCGTTCCGATCAAACCCGCCTGCGCCAAAAGAGTGTTGATCAGGCCGTGATTGCCGAGGATGACCACCCAGGCGAATGTCCGGACCACCGTGCTGGTCAACAGCGGCAGCAAGACCATGAACATCAGGAAACGGCGCCAGCGCGGCGCCGCCACATAGAGATAGGCCACCGGGAAGCCCAACAGGATATCGATGACGGTGGTTTCGACGCCAAGCAACAGGGTGTCGAGCAGAACTCCCCGATTGTAGGCGTCGCTGAAGAACCGGATGTAACCCTTGATGCCGATACCCGTCATCGCCGGCGTGTCGTGGAGACTGATGAAGAAGATCAGCAGCAGCGGAATCCCCACGAAGCCGACGAAATAGAGGCAAAGCGGCGCCGTCAGCCAGGTGGTGGTTCTGCTCACCGTTTCACCAGCCGATTGAAGCGATCGATATATTCCGCCCGCCTGGGATTGATCTTCATCCAGTCGGTCTGGACGAACTGGTCGATCTCGCCGGCGTTTTTGGCGATGAGCGCCATTTCCGAGCCGAAGGCGACCTTGCTGTTGGTGGGGGCGAGATAATAGGGCGCGCCGGCCATCTGCCTCTGTACCGGTTCGCTGAGAGCCACGTTGATGTAAGCCGATGCCAGATCGGGTACGGCCGTGTTCTTCGTCACGCACATGAGGCTGCGGACCAGCCCCCAACCGCTGGCCGGCCGCGTGAGCGCCACGGGGACGTCTTTCGCTGCCAGCGATGCGACGTTGTTGAGGTAGTGGCAGGAGATATCGATCTGGCCGGACTGGAAAAGAGTGCCCAGCGCGCCGGGGTTGGCGGCGACCGCTCCGACATTGGGAAGCAGTTTCGCGATGAAGTCGAAGGCGGGATCCATGTGGTCCTCGTCGCCTCCCAGCATCTTGGCCAGCGCCACCATCCAGACGGTGCCGAGGGTGGAGTCCAGTCCGACCAGTCCGACCCTGCCTTTGAAGGCCGGCGAAAGCAGGTCCTCCCAGGCGGCGGGAGGAGTGGAGATTCGTTCCTTGTTGTAGGCGATGCCGAAAACCTGGGCCGAGACATAGGCGCCGAGCCCTTCGGGATGAACGAACCGTGTCGGCAGGGAGGCGAGGTTCGGCACCGCGCCGGCGACCATCGGACGGAACAATCCCAGTCCGACGCCTTGCAGGAACGGACCTTCGTCCATCATCACCACGTCGAACGGGGGATTGGATTGCGCTGCCGCCAGCTTGGTGACGGTGTCCACCGCCTGCGAGGCGGTGAGCGTCACCTCCATGCCCGTCGCCGACTGAACCGCCGGCAGCAGGAAACGACGGTGCGCTTCCTCCCAGGCTCCGGGAAAGGTGGTGGCTGTGACATGCCCGCCGGCGGCACGCACTTGCGGGGCCGCAAAGGCGAGGGTCGCCGCTCCGGCAAAGCGGAGCAAATTGCGGCGGCTGATGACGGGAAGGGACATGGCGGGAACTCCTTGAGAGCCTAGACGAACAGGCGGATCGCGGCGCCTGGCTGCAATCCCAGGCGAATTTGGTCGCCGGGTGTCAGGTGGACGCCTTGCGCACGGGGAAAGGAGAAACGGCATGGCCGTCCATCCGACAAAACCAGATCGACCAGCGCCGATGGGCCCAGCGGGGTGACGATCGAGACCGTCGCGGTCGGCCCCTCGCCATCTGCGGGAGCGACGCTCCAGTGTTCGGGGCGGATCGATGCCTGCACCCTGCCGGGCCGGCTGGCCGGGGCCGGTTTTGCCAGATCCAGGGTGCCGTCGGCCAGATGCAGGCGAAATCCCTCCGGGCCGCCTTGCAGTTCGGCTTCGAGCATGTTGGCGGCTCCGACGAAGTTCGCGACGAAAAGCGTTTCCGGCCGATCGTAGATTGCCTCGGGCGTATCGAACTGCTCGACGCAACCGGCGTTCAGGACGGCGATGCGATCGGCCATCCCCATCGCCTCCTCCTGGTCATGGGTGACCATCACCGTGGTAATGCGCAGTGCTCGTTGCAGGCGCCGGATTTCCAGCTGCATGTCGAGCCGCAGGTTTTTATCCAAGGCCGCCAGGGGCTCGTCGAGCAGCAGGATGCGGGGGCCGATCGCCAGGGTCCGCGCCAGCGCCACCCGCTGTTGCTGGCCACCCGACAGGGCTCGCGGCTTACGTTCGCCAAACGGCGTCATCTGGACGCCGGCCAGAGCGTCGCGCGCCCGGACAAGCGCTTCCGCCCGGCTTATGCCGACCGCCTCAAGGCCGTAGGCCACGTTGGCGAGGGCGGTCATATGGGGAAACAGGGCGTAATTCTGAAAAACAATTCCCACGCCGCGGGTCCGGGGGGGCAGCCCATCTACGCACCGCTCGCCGATCAGCACGCGCCCGATGGTTTGTTCCTGCAATCCGGCGAGGATCCGTAGAAGCGTGCTTTTGCCGCAGCCCGACGGGCCGAGAAGGGCCACGAATTCCCCATCGGCGATATCCAGGGACACGTCACTGATGACGTCCGTCTGTCCGAACCTGTGCGAAACGCCTTCAAGCCGGATGTTCGCCGCGTTCTGACCGGTGTCGGAGGAGGGGGGCATGAATCAGGCGACCGCCAGCAGGGGGGTCACGTTTCTGAACAGACTTCCCCAGCCGATGATCTGTGTCGGCGCTTCCTCGCAAAGCACGAGGGACTTCCATACCGCCGTTTGGATCGTGTCGTAACAGGGGATTCCCAGTTCGGTCTCCAGTTCCTCAATCAGGGGAGCCGCCGGCAAATTCGCGCAAGCGGTGACGATGGCGTCCGGCCGAGCCTGCGCCACGCCGCGAACGGCATCGGCCAGCGCATTTTTCTCCACTTCGGCGATACTGAAGCCGTCCTGCAGCCTGAAATGAAATTCCGAAACGACGTCGATGCCGATGGACTGGTAATCGGCGATGATGTGGGCCTGGACATCGTCGAGATAGGGGGTCACCAGTCCCAATGTGCGAACGTGCGTGGCGCGCAGGACTTCATTCAGAGCCAGCACCGAAGTACAGGCGCGAGCCGTGGTGACTCTTTCGATTTCGGCGCGGAGCGCCTCTTCGGCGGAAAACCCGATCCAGCCGGACGATGTTCCGCTCCACGCGATGACGTCGCATTTCGCATGCGACAGCAAGCTTGCCGCCGCCACGATCTCTTCGGTGTCGCATGAGGTCAGGGCGGCGCCGGAGGAAGACGGTCCCGCCATATTGAAACGGCCGAAATGGACCGATATGTGATGCAGGTCGCCGAGCATGCGGACGGTCAACGGTTCCAATGCCGTATTCGATGAAGGCGTCAGCATCCCCAGGCGACATTTACGTTTGGACACTCTGTTTCCCTTCTTAAAGACGGGAGCTCTGCCGATAGAACGGTTCATGTCGCGACGGATCGACATACCGGGCATAGAAGCGGCGGACATGCGGAAGCAGCGCTTGCGACAATTTGCGCCGCTCGACCTCGTCGTTGCTCAGGGCGCTTTGAAGCTGGTCGTGCAATTGCCGCATCGCGGCGGCCTGATCGACTTGGGTGAACCGGCCTCCGTCGAAGATCACGCGGCCGTCGCAAACGACCGTGCGGACATGGTCGCGCCGGCCCCGCTGCACCACGGCGTCGAGGCGGCCGGTCAGCGGATCGAGATAGGGTTGGCTCAAGCCGTCCCAATCGAGAAGGACCAGGTCGGCCGCCTTCCCGACCTCCAGGCTGCCGATGGCGCCCGCGAAATCGGTCGTCTGGGCGCCGCCGGTCGTCGCCATCCGGAAAACGTCGGCGGTGGTGGGCACGGTGTCGTCCATGCCGGGGGTGCGGTGGGCCCGAAGTACGAGGCGCATCTCCTGAAACATGTCCCGATCGTCATTGATCCCCGCCTCGTCGAGGCCGATCGCCGTGGTGATGCCGGCGGCCTTGAAGTGATTCAGGGGGGCCAGCCCGGATCGCAGTCGCATGTTGGACGAGCAATTGTGGCAGATACAGGTGCCCGTCCGCGCCACCAGTTCGATGTCCGTCTGGTTCAGCCAGGTCCCGTGGCCGAGAGTCATGCGCGGCCCCAGCAGTCCCAGGGACTGCAAATGCTCTACGGCCGAGGCGCCATTGGCACGCCGCCGCGCATATTCCTTCTGATAGGCGGTTTCCAGAAGATGCATATGCAGGCGGACGTCTTTTCCCTCGGCCGCCAGCGCTATCCGGTCCAACGCCTTATCCGAACACCAGTGCAGGTTGGCGGGGGCAAGCTGTATCCGGGTGCGGGATTTGCCGCCATGCCGCTCATGCAATTGCTCGAACAGCGCGATCATGTCGTCCAGCGACGTGCGGAAGCGGTCGAACCAGGACCGCATGGGGCCCTGGAGGTCCCTCGGCAGGCTGTCTACGAAAGCGGCGTCATCCTGATAGACCAGACGATTTTGTTCGCGGACGGCGTAGCAATAGGAGACGCGCATCCCGACGTCGTCGTAGGCGCGCAAGATATTTTCGGAAGCGGCGGCGACGGTGTCGAGGGTGCCCGGAACCCAGCCATGGATGTGTTGGACCGTGGTGATCCCGGACGAGATCATGTCGAAGGCGCCGTAAAGGGTGTCCAGATAGGGATCGACCGCCCGGCAGAGCATTCGGGTGATCCACCACAGTTCGAGCGGCATGTCGGGAGACCCGAGCTGAAGCGGGGTCAGTCCGACGTGATGATGGGCGTTGACGAAGCCCGGCAGGATCACGTCGCGGCCGTCACCGACGATGCGGACATCGGGATAACGCCTTGTCAGTCCGTCGAAGGGAAGAATGGCCGCTATGGTGGCGCCCTCCACCACCACCCCGACATCACGATGCTCCGCCACCGTTCCGTCCGGTCGAGTCGTCAGCAACGCCTGTCCGTGAACAATGATCGTCATAAGCGCTCCACGCCGGAAATATGCCTATTACTTAAGCAATATCACCGCAATGACTCTCGAATGTCTATAATCTCAGCAGATAATTCATAATTCAATATTTTTCTGGAAGCGGTTTTCCGGTCTCATGGCTCGTGAGATTGCCGGACAGGCGGGGCGGAACGTTGAAAGGCGCGAGCTGGCCGGGGTGAGGCCGGAGAGTTCGCTATTCTCCGCAAGGATCGGAATGGCGGTAAGGACCGCCTTCGGACAGTTCCTGGATGCTTTCGCTCACCCGGCGGCGTTCCTCGCCGAGAAAGTTCGCCACGGCCCGGCGGAAGGACGGATCGGCGATCCAGTGGGCGCTCCAGGTGGGAATCGGCATATAGCCCCGGCTGAGCTTGTGTTCGCCCTGGGCGCCGGCCTCGACTTTTTTCAAGCCATTGGCGATGGCGAAGTCGATGGCGCGGTAGTAGCACATCTCGAAATGCAGATAGCGAAAATCGCCGTCGGCCCCCCAGTTGCGGCCGTAAAGCGTATCGTTGCCGAGAAGGTTGAGGGCGCCCGCGACCCAGCGTCCGTCCTTTTCGGCCATGATGAGCACGACCCGATCAGCCATCGTTTCGCCCAGGCGGAAGAAGAAATCGCGGGTCAGATAGGCGTTCGACCATTTCTTTTCGATGGTATCGAGATAGAAACGGTAAAAGGCCTCCCAGTGGGCGGGGCGCAAATCGTCGCCGGTCAGCGTGTGGATTCGCACATCGAGCGAGGATGCCCGTTCGCGTTCCTTGCGGATGGATTTGCGTTTGCGTGACGACAGCGCGCCCAGGAAGTCGTCGAAGCCGCCATACCCTTGATTGGTCCAATGATATTGTTCGCCCATCCTGAGCAGCCAACCCCGGGCGGCCAGAGCCTCGGCCTCGGCTTGCGTCGAGAAGGTGACATGGGCCGACGACAGCCCCGCCTGGTCGACCAGGCTGGTCATCGCCTCGGCCAGCGCGGCGTCCAGGCCGCGCTGGCGCCAGGCGGGATGGACGAGAAGGCGGGGGCCGGTCACCGGCGTGAAGGGGACGGCGCATTGCAGTTTCGGATAATAGCGGCCGCCGGCCTTATGCCAGGCGTCGGCCCAGGCCCAATCGAAGACATATTCCCCGTAGGAATGGCCTTTCACGTAAAGCGGCGCGCAGGCCAGAACGCCGCCGTCCGGCCGCTCGATCAGCAAATGCCGCGGCGACCAGCCGCTGGCCGTCGCGGCCGAGCCCGAGTCCTCCATGGCGCTCAGGAAGGCATGCGCGCAGAATGGATTGTCGGGGCCCGCGCAGGCATCCCAGTCCGCCGCGGCGATCTCGCCGATGCCGCGGATGCTGCGGACCGTGACGCCGTCGCTTCCATCGGGCATTTCGATTTTCCTCATGGGCTGTGACATCGCTTCGCTTTACATGGGGTGCGGCGGGGTATTTCGCATTATGACTGAATCAAAGACCGGCAAACACTCGACCACCCCCGACGATTGAGGGCTCGGTGGTTGGTTCCGATCACCGAGAATTGGCATGAATCCCTGGACGCTTCGGTCTAAAACAGGAGTGGCCTGGGCCGATGGAGCAAGGGGTCAGACGGACGCATGGCTGGCAATTCCGATGATTTGAGACGATGGCGCGCCTTGCGGCGCATGCGTCTGACGGCCGTGGGCCTTTTGTTTGTGATGGTGTTGGCCGATGTCGCGGCTCGCATGGGCGAGGCGCGCTATCCCTGGCTTTCCTATCTGCGGGCCTTTGCCGAGGCGGCGATCGTCGGCGGTTTGGCCGATTGGTTCGCCGTCACCGCGCTGTTCCGCCGGCCCCTCGGCCTGCCCATTCCCCACACGGCGATCGTACCGCGCAACAAGGAGCGCATCGGTGACGCCGTCGGAAATTTCGTGGCCAACAATTTTCTCAGTCCCGACGTGCTGCTGCCGAAGGTCCGCTCGCTGGATGTGGGGGGGCGTCTGTCGCTCTGGCTGTCCCGCGAGGGCAATGCCCGTTTCGCCGCCAGACGCCTGATCGCCGCCGTGCCGCCCCTCGTCTCGGCCATGCAGGACGAGCCGGTCCGCCAGATGCTGCGCGACGCGGCGGCCGAGCGTTTGCGGCAGGTGGCCGCGGCCCCCCTGATGTCGCGCATCTTGCGTATCCTGGTGGCCGGCGGCCAGCATCTGGCGCTGTTCGACATCGGCATCACGGCGGCGCGGGAATTCGTCCAGGGCAACCAGGAACAGATCTATCAGGCGATCAATGAGAAGTCGAGCTGGTGGGTGCCGGAGTGGATCGACAGCCGTCTGGCCAAGCGCATCGTCGCGGGGATTCTGGATACATTGTCGGAGATGGAACAGCCTCTTCATCCCTGGCGCCTGCAATTCCAGGACAGCGTCGAAGCGCTGATCGAGGCATTGGCCCATGCGCCGGAAGCGCAGGCCCGCGCCGAGATCTTGAAGGACGAAATCATCGGCCATCCCGAGGTGCAGGCCTATCTCGAATCCCTGTGGGTCGAGACCAAGCGCGTGCTGCTGGAAGATTTGTCCACCGGCAACCGGATCGAGCGCGCCTTGACCGGCGCCCTGTCCGGGTTGGCCGGTCGTCTGGAGGAGGATGTCCGTCTGCGCGAGGTGGTGAACGGCTGGGCCGCCCGCGCCGTCTTGCATCTGCTGGTGCCCAATCGCCAGCGGTTCGGCGCCTTCATGGCCGGGGTGGTTCGCAACTGGAATACCGACACCCTGGTCGGCAAGATGGAACTGCAATTCGGGCGTGATCTCCAATATATCCGCATCAATGGCACCCTGGTCGGTGGCTTGGTCGGTCTGCTGGTCCACGCCTTGTCGCAAGTGTTCGGGTAAGGAAAATGGTGATGCTGGATCTCGGGCAGGCCGCCGCGTTTTTTCTGGCTGCCGGATTGATCACCCTGGCGCCTGGACCGGACAATCTGATGGTGTTGGGTTTGGGGCTGTCGCGCGGGCGGCGGCAAGGGATGATCTTCGGTCTGGGCTGCGCATTGGGCTGTCTCAGCCATACGGTTCTGGCGGCGTTGGGGCTCAGCGCGTTGATCGCCGCCTCGCCGGTGCTGTTCACCGCCCTGAGGGTCGCAGGCGGGCTTTATCTGTTGTGGCTTGGCGTCGGCGCCCTGCGCGGGCGCGGCGGGGCGGCGAAAGCCTCGGCCGTCGAGGATGGTCAGGGCAGGCTGTTCCTCAAGGGATTGATGGCCAACGCCATCAATCCCAAGGTGGTGCTGTTCTTCCTGGCCTTCCTGCCCCAGTTCGTCGATGCCGCGAAGGGCGGTATCGTCTGGCAGATCTTGCAGCTGGGGGTGCTGTTCACCCTGCAGGCGGCGGTGCAGTTCGCCGCCATCGGCTGGTTTTCGGGATCGGTCGGCCGCTGGCTGTCGGGAAGGCCGAAGGCCGGAACCTGGCTGGATCGTGTCGCCGGGGGTGTCTTCCTGCTGTTCGGCCTTCGCCTGATTTTCGTTCGCTGAACGGAGCGGGCCGGTCAAGCCGGCCGGGTGGCATCAAACGCTGACGTCGACCAGCGCGTCGATTTCGACGGCGACGCCGAGCGGCAACGCCGGGACACCCACCGCCGAACGGGCATGGCGGCCGGCATCGCCGAACACTTCGACCATCAGATCCGACGCGCCGTTGATTACCTTCGGCTGATCGGCGAAGGTAGCGGTGCTGGCGACGAAGCCGCCGAGGCGCAGGATGCGGCGGACGCGATCCAGATCGCCGACGGCGGCCTTGATCTGGGCGATCAGATTGATTCCGCATAGGCGGGCCGCCTGATATCCCTCCTCGACCGTCAATTTGTCGCCCAGGTGGCCGAGATGAATCAGCTTGCCGTCCTGGAAGGGCAATTGGCCGGACAGGATCAGTTGATTGCCGTTGAGCACGAACGGAACGTAATTGGCCGCCGGCGCCGCCGCGACGGGAAGCGTGATGCCCAATTCGGCGAGGCGCGTGTCGATTTTGCCCATGCTTGTCATGTCCTTCGGGTGTTTGAGGGGAGGGGGCCATTCTGGCCAAAGCTGCCAGAGTGCACAATCCATCGGCAAAGATAATTTTCGGAATTCGGCGAAATCCAAGCCCGAGCCGAAAGCGTCAGTCTCTGGTGAAGTGATAGAGGGCGATGCCGCTGGTGGTGGCGACGTTCAGGGAATCGAACCCTCCCGTCATCGGGATGCCGACGGTTTGCGTGCGGGCCAGCAGATCGGCGGGTAGTCCGGGACCCTCGGCGCCGAACAGCAGCGCGGTGCGTTCCGGGCGGGGGGCTCGCGACAGCGGCGTTTCCGCCGATGGGCTAAGGGCGATGGCGGTGAAGCCTTGGGAGGCGAGCAGGGCCGGAATGTCGGTGCCGGCCTCGATGCGGGCGAAGGGAACCTTCAGGCAGCCGCCCACTGAAACCCGGATCGCCTTGCGATAAAGCGGATCGCAGCACTGGGCGTCGAGCAGAACGGCGTCGGCGCCGAAGGCGGCGGCGTTGCGGAACAGTCCGCCCATGTTGTCATGGTTGGCGATGGCGCTCAAAACGACGACCAGCGCCCGGGGAGGGCAGGCGGCCAGCAACTGGGCGGGATCGACCGGCGGGGCACGCCGTCCCAGCGCCAGAATTCCGCGATGGAGGGGAAAGCCGGCGATGCCGTCGATGATCGGCTGGGGCGCGGTGTAGACCGGAACGCCGTCGTCGAGGACTTGCAACAAGGCGCGCAGGCCATCCAGCCTCTTGTCGGCGAGGAGAAGGGACACAGGCTGGTGCCGGCTGGCCAGCAGAACCCGCAAGACCACCTCGCCCTCGGCGATGAAATGGCCCTGCCGGCCGACCAGATCGCGTTCCCGCACCGAGCGATAAGCCTCGATGCGCGGGTCTTCGGGATCGGATATGGAGATGATCGTGGGCAGAAAGACGGTCCTTCGGAAAAGAAGACCTGAGGGTTTTATATGACGCCTGCGCCTCCGGCTCAGGCGGGCTCAAGCGCCGCTCGGGCTTTAAGGCCTGACGCGAAATAATCGCGTCAGGCCTTAACGTTATAAATGACGCCTGCGCCTCCGGCTCAGGCGGGCTCAAGCGCCGCTCGGGCTTTAGGGCCTGACTGTCTTATTTGTCAACAGGCCCTTGGGGGCTGGGATCAGGCGGTGACTTCGATTTCGTCGTAGCCCTTCCAGCGGTAGATGGCAATCGAGACCAGCCAACTGGCGGCGAAAATTCCCACGATGGCGAAGCCCATGACGCCGAAGTTGTCGTTTATCTGTCCGATCAGCTCCCAGAAGGGCCCTTCGAGGGAGAGTTTGTCGGCGAGCAGCCCCAGGGTTTCCAGACCGCCGACCAACACCGCGATCAGCACCGAAACCAGGGTGATGGTCATATTGTAGTAGAGCTTGCGGATCGGCTTGATGAAGGCCCAGTCATAGGCGCCGACCATCAGGGTGCTGTCCAGCGTGTCGACCAGCGACATGCCGGCGGTAAACAGGGCGGGAAACACCAGGATCGACCAGATGGGAAGTCCGCGCGAGGCTTCGGCCGCCGAAATCCCCAGCAGGCCGACCTCCGTCGCCGTGTCGAACCCCAGGCCGAACAGCAATCCCAGCGGATACATATGCCAGCTTTTGGAGATCAGGCGGAACAGGCGGCGAAACAGGCGGCCCAGGAAACCCCGGTTGGCCAGCAACAGGTCGATATCCTCGTCGACGTAGCGTTCGCCACGCCGAACGGCGCGGAAACTTTTATAGACGGCGGCCAGGACGATCATATTGGCGATGGCGATGGCGAACAGGAAGAAGGCCGAGACGCTGGTGCCGATGATGCCGCCCATCTCCTTGAATTCGGAAAAGCGGCCCTGCAGGGCGACGGCGGTGGCGGCGATGGCCACCGACAGTCCGACGACGACGCTCGAATGGCCGAGCGAAAAGAAGAAGCCGACAGCGACGGGGCGTTTGCCCTCCTGCATCAGCTTGCGGGTCACATTGTCGATGGCCGCGATATGATCGGCGTCGACGGCATGGCGGAGCCCGAAACTGTAAGCGAGCAGGGCTGTTCCCAACAGGACCGGATAATCGCGGAAGGCGATCAGCGCCCAGCCCCAGGTCAGGAGATTGGCCACCGCCAGCAGCCCGTAAAGACCGATCAGCCGACGCCGCAGGCCCCCTGGAGCGTCATGGAGAAGTCGCGAAAACATGTCGTCTCCAAACCCTGTCTTGTCCGTATGACGAATTTTCTAATTGTATTACCAGTGGGGCGCGGAGACTGTCAACTCCTCAGACCGCCGGCAATATGCTAAACCGCTCCCTGTGATTGCCGGCGAGGAGGATGGGATGGAACGGGTGAGCATTTCCCTGGATGACGGACTTCTGGAGGAGTTCGACAGCTTCATCCGCCGCAAGGGGTATGAAAACCGCTCCGAGGCGATCCGCGATCTGTTGCGCCAGCGTCTTGAAGCCGACCGGGAAGAAAAAGGCGACGCCGAATATGCGATCGGCTGCCTCAGCTATGTCTATAATCATCATCAGCGGGAACTGGCGCGCCGTCTGACCGAGACGCAGCACAGCCACCACGACCTGATGCTTTCGACGTTGCATGTCCATCTCGACCATGAGAATTGCCTGGAGGTCGTTCTGCTGCGGGGGGCGACGCCCGCCGTCCGGCAGTTCTCCGAACAGACGATCGCCGAGACCGGCGTGCGGCACGGGTATCTGCATCTGGTCGCCACCGAGATGGAGCATGGCCGGCATAGTCACCGATCGTCCGATGAGCATCATCACGCGGATGATCACGGGCATTCCCATCATGTCCATTTGAAACCGAAGACCTGAAGGGCTTCCGGCCCATCCGGTTGCATGAAAGAAGAGATTTCGAAAATGGAGTTCCTGATCGACAAGAAAGCGGCGGAAGCCCTGTTCGAAAACAATGTCCCGGATATTTTCGGGCTGGAGAACAGGAAGATCGATCTGGTCATCAGTTCGCTCGCCTATGTGGATGCCAACGACACCATCACCGTGCGCCTGCAAACCGAGACCGATGGCCGCGAACCGCCCTATAATTTCGCCGTGACGCCTTATGTCGCGGCCAAGCTGGCGCTCGCCTTGACCGATCTGGTCAATCGGACCGGACAGTTCAAAATCAAGATGGAAGTGACCGATCCCGAGCGCGGCGTCGTTGCCACCTTGCCGAAGAAGAAGTCCTGGTAGCGTCGCTCTTCCCTGGAATGGCAACTGTTTAAAATTTCGGCCATTTGCTCAATTTATGGGCATAAAATGGCCAAAAATCAGACATGCACGGGAAATGAGCAATCTGCTTGTTCATTTTTTTAAACATTGCTATCGTGACCCCCTGATCATGAACCCCCGCCGGAGTGGTGGGGGTGAAGGGGGCGTTGAATGGTTGGCGGTGACGTTCTTGTTCGATTTTCGATGGTGCAGAAGACTTACGACGGCGAGGCTCTGGTCGTTAAGAATCTCGATCTCGACATCCATCGTGGCGAATTTCTGACGCTGCTGGGACCTTCCGGGTCCGGTAAGACCACCACCCTGATGATGCTGGCCGGCTTCGAAGTGCCGACCTACGGCGAGATCACCCTGAACGGCAAGGCGATCAACAGCCTGCCGCCGCACAAGCGCAATATCGGGATGGTTTTTCAGAACTATGCCCTGTTTCCGCATATGACGGTGGCGCAGAACGTCGCTTTCCCCCTGGAAGTGCGCAAGGTGCCGAAGGCCGAGATCGGCGCCAAGGTGGCCCATGCCCTCGACATGGTGCAGTTGGCCGAATTCGGCAAACGCCGCCCGGCCCAGCTTTCGGGCGGCCAGCAGCAGCGCGTCGCCCTGGCCCGCGCCCTGGTCTTCGATCCCGAATTGGTGCTGATGGACGAACCGCTGGGCGCGCTCGACAAGCAATTGCGCGAGCATATGCAGATGGAGATCAAGCATCTGCACGAGCGGTTGGGCATTACCGTCGTCTATGTGACGCACGACCAGTCGGAAGCGCTGACCATGTCGGACCGGGTGGCGGTTTTCCACGGCGGCGTCATCCAGCAGATCGCCGCGCCCGATATCTTGTACGAACAGCCGAAAAACGCCTTCGTCGCCAATTTCATCGGCGAGAACAACAATCTCCATGGGCGGATCGAAACCATCGACGGTGATCGCTGCACGGTCGTCCTCGATGGTGGCGCCCGGGTCCAGGCCACCCGGGTCAATGTCTATGGGGCGGACATGCCGACGGTTCTGTCGATCCGTCCCGAACGCCTCTATATCGGCGATTCGCCGACGGACGTGACGAACCGCCTGACCGGCACCGTGGTCGAGAGCATTTATCTGGGCGACCATCTGCGGGTGGTCATGGAAGTGCCCGGTGGTTCCAGCCTGATGATCAAGATGCAGGCCAGACCGAATCTATCCCAACCCAAACCCGGCGACCGGATCGAATTGTCGTTCCGCGCCGAAGACTGTCATGCCCATGCGCCGCTGAAGGTGGCGGCCGGGGACGCCTGAAACCGCGTTTTGAAGATTGGAAGGGACTTGTCCGATGAATAAATCGATCGCCTCATTGGCCCTTTTCGCCGGGGCCGCGCTATGTCTGGCCGGCGGCGACGCCCTGGCCCGCGATTTGACCGTGGTGTCCTGGGGGGGCGCGCTTCAGGATGCGCAGAAGGTGGTGTTTTTCCAGCCCTTCCAGACCAAGGCCGGGGTCAAGATGACCGACGAGCCGTGGGACGGCGGTGTCGGGGTGTTGCGGGCCAAGATCCAGGGCGGCAACGCCAACTGGGACGTGGTGGAGGTCGAATCCGAGGAATTGGCCATCGGCTGCGAGGAAGGGCTGTTCGAGAAGCTCGACTATTCGAAGATCGGCGGCAAGGACGCCTATCTGCCGGCGGCGGTGAGCGAGTGCGGCGTCGGCAACATCGTCTACGACTTCATCCTGGCCTATGACGGGGACAAGCTGAAGGAAGGTCCGAAGAGCTGGGCCGACTTCTTCGATTTGAAGAAGTATCCGGGAAAGCGGGCGCTGCGCCAAGGGCCGAAGACCAATTTGGAAATCGCCCTGATCGCCGATGGGGTGAAGCCCCAGGACGTCTACAAGGTCCTGAAGACGGAGGCCGGAGTCGACCGGGCCTTCAAGAAGCTCGACGGCATCAAGTCCGAATTGATCTTCTGGAAGGCCGGCGCCCAGCCGCCACAGCTTCTCGCCTCGGGCGAGGTGGCAATGACCTCTGCCTATAACGGACGCATCACGGCGGCCAACGACAAGGACAAAAAGAACTTCAAGATCGTCTGGGATGGCGCGCTTTACACCATCGACAGCTGGGTGATCCTGAAGGGCAGTCCCAACCGGGACGCCGCCTACAAGTTCCTCGATTTCGCCGGCCAGGCCGAGAATCAGAAGAGCCTGCCGACTTACGTCTCCTATGGGGTGACCAACAAGGCGGCCACCGCCCTGGTTGATCCCAAGCTGCTGCCGGTTCTGCCGACGGCGCCGCAGAACATGGCCAATGTGGAGCCAATCGACGACCAGTTCTGGCTCGAAAACCTCGACCGGCTCACCGAACGCTTCAACAAATGGGCCGCCAAATGATCAATCAGGGCGCGGACGGGGAACTTTCCCCGTCCACCGACGGGAATGCCGCCATCGGCGGCCGGGCGCTCAAAGCCCGTTTGCGGCGGGCCGAGCGCATGCGCAAGGTGGCGGCCTTCGGATTGGTCGCGCCGCTGCTTCTGTTCGTCATCGTCAGTTTTGCCCTGCCGATCGCCGGCATGCTTTGGCGCAGCGTCGAGGATACCGAGGTTTCCTCCGTCATGCCGCGCACCATTGCCGCCTTGAAGGGGTGGGGCGGACAGGATCTGCCGTCCGAGGAGGTCTACCGCGCGGCCGCCCGGGATTTGGCCGAGGCCCGCGCGAATGGCACGGCCAGCGCGGCGGCCCGGCGGCTGAACTATGACATCAATGGTTTTCGCACCTTGATCATGACCGCGGCCCGCAAGGCTCCATCCGCCGACGAGGCCGACATCCGCGCCGCCTTCGTGGCGCTCGACGCCCGTTGGGGCGAGCGGGAAACCTGGGCCGCCGTCAAGCGGGCCAGCGGTCCGCTGACCGACTTCTATTTATTGGCGGCGGTCGATTTGCAGCACGACGCCTCGGGTTCCATCGTTCATGTCCCGGAAGAGCGGGCCATCTACCTTGATGTCCTGGGGCGAACCTTCCGCATCAGCCTGACCGTCACCCTGTTGTCCCTGTTCATGGCCTTCCCCGTCGCCTATCTGATGTCGACGCAGCCGGCCAAGGTGGCCAACCTGTTGATGATCCTGGTCCTGCTGCCCTTTTGGACATCGCTTCTGGTGCGGACCGCCGCCTGGGTGGTGCTGCTGCAGAACGAGGGCCTGGTCAACCGCCTGCTGGTCTGGATGGGGGTCATCGATGCTCCGATCCGCCTGATCTACAACAGCATCGGCGTGCATGTGGCGATGACCCATGTCCTGCTGCCCTTCATGATCCTGCCACTCTATTCGACGATGAAGGCGATCAAGCCGCATTACATGCGCGCCGCCATCAGTCTCGGCGCACCGCCGGCCGTGGCCTTCGTCAGGGTCTATCTGCCCCAATGCCTGCCGGGCATCGCCGCCGGCTGTCTTCTGGTCTTCATCCTGGCCATCGGCTACTACATCACGCCCGCCCTGGTCGGCGGCGCCGGCGACCAGATGCTCAGCTACTTCATCGCCTTCTACACCACCGACAGCGTCAATTGGGGCATGGCCTCGGCGCTGGGGGCGGTGCTGCTGGCCACCACAATGGTCCTTTACGGCGTCTATAGCCGCCTGGTCGGCGACGGCGCCATCAAGATGGGTTGACGACGATGGCCGCTCCGCAAGTCCCCCTTACCGTTTCGCAAAGACTGGGCGCCATTCTGACCTGGGGTGGCGCCGCCGCCGTGCTGTTCTTCCTGCTGGTGCCGATTTTCGCCATCGTTCCGCTGTCCTTCAGTTCGGGCAATTTTCTCACCTATCCGTTGCCCGGATTTTCGTTGCGCTGGTATGAGGAGCTTCTGACCTCCGACAAATGGCTTCCGGCCCTGCGCAACAGCATGATCGTCGGCGTTTCGGCGACCATCGCCGCGACGGTGCTGGGCACGCTGGCCTCCATCGGCCTCAACCGGGCCCGCCTGCCGTTCAAGCCCGTGGTGATGGGGCTGCTGCTCTCGCCGATGATCGTGCCGGTGGTGATCACCGCCATCGGGGTCTATTTCTTCTTCGCCCCCCTCGGTCTTTCCAACAGTTTCTCCGGGCTGATCATCGCCCATACGGCGCTTGGCGCGCCTTTCGTCGTCATCACCGTCTCGGCCACCCTTGCCCATTTCGATATCGGCATGGCCCGCGCCGCGGCCAGCCTGGGGGCGCCGCCGCTGACGACGTTCTTCCGCGTGGTGCTGCCGTTGATCATGCCGGGCGTGGCGTCCGGCGCCCTGTTCGCTTTCGCCACCTCCTTCGACGAGGTGGTGGTGGCCCTGATGATCGCGGGGCCCGAACAGCGCACCTTGCCGCGCGAGATGTTCAGCGGCATCCGGGAAAGCATCAATCCCACCATCACCGCCGTGGCGACGGTTCTGATCCTGACCTCGGTGGTGCTGCTGGTCTGCCTGGAACTGCTGCGCCGCCGCAGCGAGCGCTTGATGACGGGGGCGAACTAGCGGCGATGGGGCGTAAAATCCCAGTGGCGCCGGCGTCCCTGCCCATGAGCGCTCGGATAAGAAAGTCTCCCCTCGCCCCTTGCGGGCGAGGGGACGAGCGTAAGCGAGCGGGCGAGGGTTTATCGGCGAGCGAAGCCGGATCAGAGATAGGGCGGGGTGCAGGCGCTGACCAGCACGCAGACCCTGTCGCCGAGATTGCGGAACCGGTGGGGCAGGCGGCTGTCGAAGAAATAGGCGTCGCCCTTCTTCAGGATTCTCTTCTGGTCGCCGACGGTCAGTTCGATCTCGCCTTCGATGATGATGCCGCCTTCCTCGGAATCATGCTGCAGCATGTTCCGGCCGGTTCCGGTGTCGGCTCCGGGTTCGTAGCGTTCGTGCAGGATCTGCAGGGTGCGCCCCCGCAGATCGCCGACCTGGCGGAAGGAGATGGTTCCCTTGCGGGCGGCGGGAATGTCGCTGGCCAATTCGACCAGTTCATCATTGTGGAAGAAGATCTGCTCGGCCGGCGGCAGATCGTCATGGCTGAAGAATTCGGCGAGAGTCATCGGTATGCCGCCCAGGACCTTGCGCAGCGACGCCACCGACGGGCTGGTGCGGTTCTGTTCGATCAGCGAAATGGTGCCGTTGGTCATTCCGGCGCGCTGGGCCAATTGGCGTTGGGACAGCCCGTGTTTCTCCCGAATGACCCTCAGGCGGGCACCGACGTCGAACTCCATGATGCTCTCCTTTAAATTCGTTTGATATTTTAAGCCGTGATCCGTCAGAGCGCACGCAAAAGATAAGCTGGAAGCCAATCCTTAAAGACTGTTGTTTAATTTTTTAAACAGTGCTAGCGTCTTTTCCAGGAACAACCCATTCGGAGCGCGGCTCGCATGATCGATCTCCAGGACGCGGCATTGCTGCGCAAGCATGCCTATATCGACGGTGCCTGGCTTTCCGCAGACGACGGCGGAACCTTTCCCGTAACCAATCCCGCCGACGGTTCGCTGCTGGCCGACGTCGCCAATTGCGGCGCCGATGAGACGCGCCGGGCGATCGCCGCCGCCGATGCGGCCCTGCCGGGCTGGCGTGCCAGGACCGCCAAGGACCGCGCCGCCATCTTGCGCAAATGGTTCGACCTGATCATCGCCCATCAGGAGGATCTGGCCCGTCTGATGACCTCCGAACAGGGCAAGCCTCTGGCCGAGGCGCGTGGCGAGATCGTCTACGGCGCCTCCTTCGTCGAATGGTTCGCCGAGGAGGGCAAGCGGGTCTATGGCGATACCATTCCCGCCCAGGCGTCGAGCCGTCGCTTCCTGGTGATCAAGCAGCCGGTGGGCGTGGTGGCCGCGGTGACCCCGTGGAACTTCCCGGTGGCGATGATCACCAGAAAGCTCGCTCCCGCACTCGCCGCGGGCTGCACCGTGGTGGTCAAGCCGGCGACCTATACTCCCCTTTCGGCCCTGGCGCTGGTCGAACTGGCCGAGCGCGCCGGCATCCCGGCGGGCGTGGTCAATGTGGTGCCGGGCAAGCGGTCATCGGTGATCGGCAACGAGCTGATGGCCAGCCCGCTGGTCCGCAAGATCTCCTTCACCGGTTCGACCGAGGTGGGCAAGCTGCTGATGCGCCAGGCCGCCGACACCGTGAAGAAGGTCAGCATGGAACTGGGCGGCAACGCCCCCTTCATCGTCTTCGACGATGCCGATCTGGACGCCGCGGTGGCCGGGGCCCTCGCCTCGAAATTCCGCAACAGCGGGCAGACCTGCGTTTGCACCAACCGCTTCCTCGTGCAGGACAAGGTCTACGACGCCTTCGCCGCCAAATTGGCCGAGGCCGTGCGCGGTCTGAAGGTCGGGGACGGCTTGGCCGCGGGCACGACGCAGGGGCCGCTGATCGATGCCGGAGCCGTCGAAAAGGTGGAAAGCCTCATCGCCGACGCCACGGCGAAGGGCGCCAAGGTATTGCTGGGCGGCAAGCGCCACGCGCTGGGCGGCACCTTCTTCGAGCCGACCATCCTGACCGGGATGACGACCGGAATGGCGATCGCCCGCGAAGAGATCTTCGGACCGCTGGCTCCGCTGTTCCGTTTCAAGACCGAGGCCGAGGCCGTGCGGATGGCCAACGATACCGAATACGGCCTGGCCGCCTATTTCTATGCCCGCGACGTCGGGCGCATCTTCCGCGTCATGGAAGCCCTGGAATACGGCATGGTCGGCGTTAACGAGGGGCTGCTGTCCACCGAGGTGGCTCCCTTCGGCGGCATCAAGGAATCCGGTACCGGCCGCGAAGGCTCGAAGTACGGAATCGAGGATTTCCTGGAGTTGAAATACATCTGCCTGGGTGGTCTGGACGATTGATCGTCCGGTGTTCGGGCAAGCTTTAAGGAGTGTTGAGGAATGACCAGCAATAGCGCCCTGCAGTCCCGTCGCGTCGCCGCCGTTCCGCGCGGCGTCTCGACCATGCTCCCCGTTTTCGCCGCCAAGGCCGAGAACGCCGAGATCTGGGACGTCGAGGGCCGTCGCTACATCGACTTCGCCAGCGGCATCGCCGTCGTCGGCACCGGGCACCGCCATCCCAAGGTGGTCGCCGCGGTGCAGAAACAGATGGACGCCTTCAGCCATGTCTGCGTGCAGGTCACGCCCTACGAATCCTATATCGCGCTTGCCGAGAAGCTGAACGAGCGGATGCCCGGCCCCGGGCCCAAGAAGACGATCTTCCTGACCACCGGCGCCGAGGCGGTGGAAAACGCCGTGAAGATCGCCCGCGCCGCCACCGGGCGCCCGGGGATCGTCTCCTTCGCCGGAGCCTTCCATGGCCGCACCATGATGACCATGGCGCTCACCGGCAAGGTCAGCCCTTATAAGATCGGCTTCGCCCCGCTGCCCGGCGACGTCTATCATGTGCCGTTCCCCGATCCCTACCACGGCATCACCAACGAGCAGTCGCTGGCCGCCCTGAAGACGCTCTTCAAGGCCGATATCGATCCGGCCCGCGTCGCCGCCATCATCATCGAGCCGGTGCAGGGCGAGGGGGGCTTCAATCCGGCTCCGTTCGATTTCCTGAAATCCTTGCGCAAGATCTGCGACGAGAACGGCATTCTTCTGATCGTCGACGAGATCCAGACCGGTTTCGGCCGGACCGGCAAGCTGTTCGCCGTCGAACATTCGGGCGTTGCCCCCGATCTGATGACCGTGGCCAAGAGCCTGGGCGGCGGTTTCCCCATCTCGGGCGTCATTGGCAAGGCCGAATTGATGGATGCGCCGATCCCTGGCGGTCTGGGCGGCACCTATGCCGGCAGCCCGTTGGCCTGTGCGGCGGGTCTCGCGGTGCTTTCGGTGATCGAAGAGGAAAAGCTTCTGGCCCGCGCCATGGCGATCGGCGAGACCATCACCGGGCGTTTCAAGAAGCTGGCGACGACCAACCGCTTCGCCTGCATCGGTGACGTTCGCGGTCTGGGCGCCATGACCGCCGTCGAACTGGTGAAGGACCGCTCGAGCCGCGAGCCGGCCGCCGAGCTGACCAAGGCCCTGGTTTCCAAGGCCGCCGAGGCCGGCCTGATCCTGCTGTCCTGCGGCGTCTACGGTAACGTCATCCGCTTCCTGCCGCCGCTGACCATCTCGGACGCCGTGCTGAACGAAGGGTTGGACATCATCGAGAAGACGCTGGGCGATCTCGCCTCGGCGGGCTGAGCCGGAAAGTCTTTTCGGTATCCGTGGCGAGCGATCCGGTCCTTTTGCAGGGCCGGATCGTTTTGCTGTTAACGTAATTTTTATTAAATTACGATTCTTATTCGAATAAACAAATGATTCTCTCGAAAAGATCATTTTGAAATGATCTTATTTGTGGAAAATTCTTGAAAATAACATCGCCTAACGCGATCTTTTTCTTCAAAAACAACTGCGGGTATTGACTTCTCGCGGCAGCCTTTCTAAGGCTCGTCTGGTGATCGGGGTATGTAGATTGCTCGATCCATCATGGCGGTGGGCTGCCGGGAGGGGCGTATGTTTGCGCGGAAGGAACTATTGCTGGCCGGAGTATCGGTCTTGGCGCTGGCTTGCGGGGGGATGAAAAGCGCTTATGCGGCGTGTGGTTCCGCCAGTGGCGGGAGCATGACGATCTCCGCCAGTTGCACCGGTCCCCTGACCTGGACGGGGGGCGATCTGTCGCTCACCAGCGGTGTCGTCATCGATAACGGCCTCATGGGGATCTCGGTCACCGGCGGCTCCACCGTCGGCACCCTGACGAGCAACGGCGCGACGATCGGCGGCGTCGGCAACGGTGCCGTTTCCGATGCCGGCATCGCCAACAGCGGTACTATCGGCATGCTGAGTATCACGGGTGGGCGTGTCGGGTCTTCCCTCACTTCAGGCTCTTGGTCCCTGATAACGTCGAGCGCCATTCTGAATTCCGGTGTCATCGGCACGCTGGCGATCAACGGCGCCGCCGTCGACGGCTTTTTAAGCGGTATCAAGAACACCGGCAGCATCGCCGCGCTGGGCAACGGTGGCGCCATCAGCGGCGGTACCGCCGGGATCGGCAACGACGGGGTGATCGGCGCGCTGACCAACAGCGGCAGGATCAGCGGCGGCACCGTCACCGGCATCGGCATCTACAACAACGCCGGAGCCACGATCGGCAGGTTGAGCAACAGCGGCACCATCAGTGCCGGTTTCTGGGGAATCCTCAACGACGGCAGCATCGCGACGCTGGTCAATGACGGCGTCATCAGCGCCAGCACCTCCTTGACGACCATAGGCGCCCAGGCCATCGAGAATTCGGGCAGCATCGCGACGCTGATCAACAACGGGATCATCTCAGGCAGCAAGGCCGCCATCACCAATAGCGGCGCCTTGGGAACGATCACTAACAGCGGCGTCATCGAAGGCAATATTCTCAATAGCTCGTCCAATCCGCTAACCATCAGCGGCGCCGGCGGCTCGGCTTACGGTACCTTGACCGGTTCCGGCAGCGGGGCAGGAACCATCACCAACAGCGCTTCCGATCTGGTCTTCGCATCGGGCAACCTGTTGCTCAACGACGACATCAACATGGCCGCCTACACGGTGCGCAATACCGGGGCGACGCTGCGGGTCGCCAATACGCGGACCATTACCGGGAACTACGTGCAGACCGGGGGAGTGCTGGCCGTCGTGGCGGCTTCGCCGACGAGCTACGGAAAATTGCTGGTGTCGAATGTCGCCAGCATCAGCAATTCCAGCATCACCATTTCCGGCAGCGGGCTGGCGGCCGGCGAGACCTTCACCGTCATTTCGGCCGGGACTTTGATGATGGGAAGCAATGTGACGGCGGCCACCAATGGCTTCAGCGACGTGCTCAGCGTCAGCGGCGGTGAGCTTTTGGTGACCCTTGCGGCGGTTTCGTCATCGAGTTCGGGGGCGTCCTCCTGGACGCAAAAGGGCCGTGTGGCGGGAGGCGGGGCGGTGCCGGTGGGATCCGTGCTCGACCAGATTGCCGGTAATTCCTCCTACCAGCCGATGCTGACCCAGCTTGCCGCCCTGCCGATACAAGAGCAGTATCACGCGCTTCGTCAATTGGCGCCGTCGCAGCAAGTGCCGCAGATCGTCGCCAGTGGCGCCACCACCTTGCCGATCGGCACGGCGATAGAGCTGCGTCAGACGGTCTTGGCGCAGGGTGAGGGGGCGGGACGGGCGGCTGGTTCCCAATACAGCATGGGGGCGTTGTGGGGGCAGGTTCTGGGCGGAGTGGCCAGCCAGGACGGCGGCATCAATAAGGCCGGCTACACATCGTCTTCCTTCGGCCTGCTGATCGGGACCGACAAACCGCTATCCGCCGAGGTCGTCGGCGGGTTGGCGGTCAGTTGGCTGCGCGGCGATGTGAATGGGACTGCCGACTTCAGCGGCAGCCGCACCCGGTTCGACAGCTATCAACTCAGCGCTTACGGCACCTGGCGGCCGGATAACGGCCCCGCCTATCTGCGGGGATTGCTGGGGGGCGGTTACAACCACTATGACCAAAAACGCGCCATCGCCTTTTTGGGCGAGATTGCGCAGGCCAAATATGACGGCCGGCAGATCCAGGTCAAATTGGGCGGCGGCTATGACATGCCGCTGGCGGGTGGCCCGATCCTTACCCCGATGGCCGCTATCCAGGAGGTGCGTGTCGACAACGACGGCTACCGGGAAAGCGGCGCCGGAGTGGCCGGTCTGCCGACGAACGGGCGGGGGGTCGATGCGGTGGAAAGCGAACTGGGAAGCAAGCTTTCGAGCCAATTGACCAGCATGCTCGGTTCGGTGCTGGTCGATACGCAGCTAAGCTGGGTGCATTCCTACACCAACAGTCCGGTAACGGTCGTCTCTTCGATGGGAGGCACCGGTTTCGCCGTGACCAGCGCCCGTCCGGCCGCCGATGGCGCGCGGTTGATGCTGGGGGCGACGTTGCAACGCTCGGATGCCTTGTCGCTCCGTCTGGAATATGACGGTGATCTGCGTGCCGACTACCGCAGCCATACGGGGGTGCTGCGGGTCAGGCAGGAGTTCTGACGTTCCTTCTCCCTCCCCGGAAAAGCATGGACGCCGTCGTCCCTGCCGCCCCTTTCCCATCGCCGTCTCATGCGTGATTCTGCGATCGGCGATCCTTGCGGATTATGCCGGCAGTCGATAGATCGCAAGTCATGCATGAAATGAAGTGCGGACTCTTCCGATTATCTTTTCTCTATTAAATCTGGAGGTCTGCCCATCTTTTGCAACTACTGTCTATTAATTGGGCACAGGTGGATAGTTTTTTGGGCAGTATAACGGGGGTGATGGTGGAGGCTAGCCTGGTTTTCCCGCTCTTTCCGTTGGTGAAAAAGAAGCTGCTTGTAAATGTGATCACTTTATGAGATTTTTTGTTGTCGGTTTTCGGATATATGGTGTTTCCGCAACACCTGAACCCCGTAGATTTAGGGTCACATTGTGATCATTTTATCGGGGCGATGCCGGGGGTGGACGATGCTGTCGCATCCAGTCCCCCCGTTTCAAGGAAGGCTTCGGAACAAACCGCAATAAGTCTTTCGCGAGAAATGGTGATTTAAATGGACAATACATCCAGTCTCGACAACGCTCTGAAGCCATTCATGGCAGAGCATCCAGAAATCGAGGTTCTGGAGGCTTTCATCATCGACGTCAATGGGGTGACCAGAGGAAAGTGGATCCCCCGCGATCGCGCCGATGAGATCTTGACCAAGGGCCTGGCCTTGCCCCGTTCCGTGCTGGCCCTCGATATCTGGGGGCGCGACGTGGAGGCCGCCGGTCTGGCCGAGGGTACCGGAGACCCCGACGGTATCTGCATGCCGGTTCCCGGCACCCTGGCCCCGGTGCCCTGGCTCGAGCGGCCCACGGCCCAGGTCATGCTGACCATGATGGAAAGCCCCGATAAGCCGTTCTTCGCCGATCCGCGCGCCATCCTGGCGGCGGTTCTGCGGCGGTTCTCCGAATCCGGGCTGACGCCGGTGGTGGCGGCGGAACTGGAATTCTATCTGATCGACCCGCATCGCTCGGCGACGGATCCCGTGCGGCCGCCGAATTCCCGCAGCGGGCGCTGGCAGGGGTGGCAGACCCAGGTTCTATCCATCGCCGAATTGCACGAGTTCGAGAATCTGCTTTCCGACATTTCGCGCGTCTGTACTTTGCAGGGCGTTCCCGCCGACGCCATTTTGCGGGAAAACGGGCCGGGCCAGTACGAGATCAATCTGAAGCATGTCGGCGATGCCATGAAGGCGGCCGACCATGCGGTGATGTTGAAGCGGGTGGTGAAGGGGATCGCCCACCAGCATGGTCTGGACGCCACCTTCATGGCCAAGCCCTACGGAGACCGCGCGGGCAGCGGAATGCATGTGCATTTCAGCCTTCTCGACGGGCGCGGACGGAACGTGTTTTCCAGCGACGACGGGCGTGGCAGCGACGTCATGCGGCACGCCGTGGGGGGACTGGTCCGGACCATGGGTGAAAGCATGGCGGTCTTCGCTCCGCACGCCAATTCCTATCGGCGGCTGACGCACAGCGAGCACGCCCCTCTTTACGCCTCATGGGGCTATGACAACCGCAATGCGGCGGTGCGCCTGATCACCACCAGCGGACCGGCGACACGCATCGAACACCGCGTCTCGGGTGCCGATGCCAACCCCTACCTGGCCATCGCCACCATGCTGGCCGGAGCTCACTACGGCATCGCCAATCAGATCGAGCCCGGTGCGCAGATGGTGAGCGATGACGACGAGGAGTTCGAGCGGCTGTCTTGCAATTGGGACGATGGTATCGAGGCCTTCGCAGAGTCCGAATTCGTCTCCCAATATCTGGGCGACGATTACCAAAAGCTCTATGCGGCCTGCAAGACGCAGGAACTCAACGAATTCCGCCTGCGCGTGACCGATGTGGAATATGATGCCTATCTCAGGAATGTTTGAGTGCCCATGTCGTCACATCTTTATCTCGCCATCGCCATTGTCGCCGAGGTGATCGCCACCACCGCGCTGAAGGCCTCGAACGGCTTCAGCCGTCTCGTTCCCTCGGTGATCGTGGTGGCGGGTTATGCCGCCTCCTTCTATTTCCTGGCGGTGACGCTGAAGACCATCCCGGTCGGGGTGGTCTACGCGATCTGGTCGGGGGTCGGCATCGTCCTGATTTCCCTGCTCGGCTGGACCTTGTTCGGGCAGAAGCTCGATTGGCCGGCCATTTCCGGGATGACCCTGATCATCGCCGGCGTTCTGGTGATCAATCTGTTTTCGGACGCGGTCGGCGAGTGATATCCAATTCCCGGTGAGAGACGCCGCTCACCGGGAATTGATGTCATCTTTGTTGCCGCAGAAAACGCAGCAGTCCCTCGGCGATCAGCGGGGAATCGGTGGCGGCATTCGGCTTGGCCAGGTCGGCCAGGGCGGCGCGCCCGCTGTCCTCGGGCAGGGTGACGCCCACATAGGCCGACAGCAGCGCCTTCTCGAAGTCGACGGTGAATTCGGGGTGAGCCTGGAAGCTCACCGCCCAGTTCCCGTAGCTCAGGGCGGCATAGGGGCAGGCGGGGGCGTTGGCGAGCAGGGTCGCGCCCGGCGGCGGCGTCAGCACCTGGTCTTGATGGATGGCGTTGAGGCGCAGTCGTTCCGGCGCTTTGGCCAGCCAGGCGGGGCGGTCGCGCAATTCGTAGTCCTTGAGGCCCAATTGCCAGCCGTTGGGGGCGGGCGCGACATGGCCTCCCATGGCCTTGGCCAGGATCTGATGGCCGAAGCAGAGGCCGATCACCGGACGCTTGGCATCCCGAGCCTTCCGCAGCAGGGATTCCAGGGCGAGCATCCAGGGTTGCTCCTCGGTCACGCTGCAGCGCGATCCGGTGATCACCCAGGCGTCGCAGGAGGAGGCCGATTCCGGACAATCCTCCTCGGGTAGCCAGAAGCGGTGGAAGTTGAGATCGGGGTCCCCCCCCAGAAGGACCTCGACCATGTCGGCGTAGGTGCCGTATTGCCCGGCCAGGGCGGGGGCCGGGCGGCCCGTCTCGAGAATGCCGATCAGCATCAGATGGACCCCAGATAAGTGGCGTATTCGATATCCGTCACCCTGCGTCCCAATTCGACCAGTTCCTGGGCCTTGCAGGTGCCGAACGCGCGCATGAAGGACGCGCCCAGATAGCGCGGCAGTGTTTCGGCGGATTGGAAGGCCTGGATGGCGCGATCCCAGGTCAGCGGCAAGGGCAGGGTGGATTGCGCGTCGTCGCCATAGGCGTCGCCGCGTACCGCCGGCGGCGCCTCCAGGTGGTTTTCGATGCCGTGCAGGACCCCCGCCAGGATGGCCGCCACCACCAGATAGGGATTGGCGTCGGCGCCGGCCGGGCGGTGCTCGAAGCGCCGGGCCTTGTTGGAACTGTCGGGAATGCGCAAGGAGGTGGTGCGGTTCTCATATCCCCAACTTGCCGTGGTCGGCGCGTGCGCTCCCGGCTGAAAGCGCCGATAGGAATTCAGGTGCGGGGCGAAGATCAGCATGCTTTCCGGCATCAGGGCGATCATGCCGGCGACGGCCTGGCGCAGAAGCGGACTGCCGTTCGGCGTGCCGTCGTCGAAGACATTGCGTCCCGCCGCGTCCAGCAGGCTGGCGTGCAGGTGGAAGCCGCTGCCCGCCCAGTCGCCGTAAGGCTTCGCCATGAAGGTGGCATGCATGCCGTGGCGACGGGCCACCGCCCGCACGGCGCGGCGCAGGAGCACCGCGTGGTCGGCGGCCAGCAGGGGATTGGCGACATGAAGCAGATTGACCTCGAACTGGCCGGGGCCGTTCTCCACGATGATGGTGTCGCTGGGCAGATCCTGGGCGCGGCAGACCTCGCGGATGGCGCTTAGGACCTGGTCGAATTCGTCCAGTTCCTCCATGGAATAGACGCGGGGGGCATCCAGGTCGTAGCCGCTTTTGGGGGCGGCGGGCGGGCGGGGGCGTCCGCCGCCGGCCGCGTCGCCGGCCATCAGATAGAACTCCAGTTCGGTCGCCACCACCGGCGTCAGCCCAAGGGGCCGAAACCGCTCGACGACGCTGGCCAGCACTTGCCGGGAATCGGCCGCGAACGGCGTTCCGTCGACATTGTGCATCATGGTGAGCATCTGCAGGCGCGGACGCTCGCTCCAGGTCATCGGCATCAGGCCGGGGCCGCAGGGTTTGCAGACGCCGTCGCCGTCGCCGCATTCCCAGACCAGCCCGTTGGCCAGCACATCATGACCCCAGATGTCGAGACAGAGGACCGAGCGGGGAAACTTCATGCCTTCGCCGAAGACCTTGTCCAGGCTGTCGGCCGGGATTCGTTTGCCCCTGAGGATGCCGTTGAGATCGCAGGCCAGAAGATCGAGTTCCTCGATCCCGGGATACTGGGCCAATTGTGCCCTCGCCGTTTCCAGCGTAACTTCCATCACCATTTTGCCTCGACCTCGCCGCGCAATTCATATAACCGTAAATCCGGCTGTTGCGCTATGTTGATCACATTCGATAAAATGTGATCACATTTTTGAATTCGCGTCAACCATCAGGAGTGTTTGTCATGGTATCGTCAGCGCCGCTCAATCTGCCAGTGCTGGCGCGCGAGCCGAAGGAAACGACCAATCAGTGGGTTTATCGTTCACTGCGGCGGGCGGTGATGATTGGCCTGGTGCCGCCCGGCCGGGCCTTGACCATCCGCGACGTGGCCGCCGCCCTGGGTGTCAGCGCCATGCCGGTGCGCGAGGCATTGCGCCGGCTTTCCACCGAACAGGCGCTCGAGGTCAGGGACAACCGACGCATCATGGTGCCTCAGATGACCGCATCGAAGTTTCGCGAGCTTTGCGAACTGCGCATCTCGATCGAATGCCATGCGGCCGAGCGGGCCTTGCCCTATGTCACGACGCAGCGTGTCGACGATTTGACTGCCATCGATCGGCGCATTGATCAGGTCAACGCGGCCGGCGACCGCGAGGCGGTCACCATGTTCAATCAGGATTTCCATCGTCACCTCTACGAGGCCAATCCCAATCAGGTGGTGATGCCTCTGGTCGAAAGCATTTGGCTGCAGTTGGGCCCTTTCGTCCGCCTCGCCCTGTCGAAATTGCAGGATTTCTATCAGGTGGATCGCCATTCGGAAGCCCTTGCGGCGCTGAAGCGCCAGGATCCGCTGGCCTTGCGCATTGCCATCGAAGCCGATATTCGCGACGGCATCACCCATGTCGGAACCAATGAATTACTGAAGGCCTATGTCGAAAGCGCGGGGCAACCGTCTTAGGGCGTGTGTACATTTGGCAATCGGCCAGATCTTGATCGTTCCGGTGCGTTCCGGCTTTTGATGAACCACCAAGACACCAAGGTGGCGGAGTGTGCCACAGGCATTTTCCCGTCCGGTCATCGGCTGTCGACCGAACGCCTGCGGCGCGGATTGGCCGCCACCGACTGATCCGAAAGACGCCTTGGTGCCTTGGTGGTTCAAAATATCCGGGGTTTCCTTTCATGCCATCGGGGAGCCTGAGGCAACGGAGAAGCCTTAAGGCCCGCAGGCGTCGCGCGATATTGACAGTCCTTTCCGAATGTGATCACATCTACAAAATGTGATCACATTTTTAGGCGAGGATGTCATGACGGTTTCCCAGGAACAGGACATCTGGCGGCAACGGGCGGAGGCGCTCTGCATCCGTTCCCAGGCTTTCATCGGCGGTCGCTTCACCGACGCCCTGGACGGTCGGCGCTTCGATTGCGTCAGCCCCATCGACGGCCGGGTCGTGGCGCGTGTCGCCGAATGTTCGGACGCCGATGTCGATCGCGCCGTTTCCGCCGCCCGCCAAGCCTTCGACGATCGCCGCTGGTGCGGCTTGGCCCCGGCCAGGCGCAAGGCCGTGTTGCTGGCTTTCGCGCAGTCGGTCGAAGATCACGCCGAGGAACTGGCCCTGCTCGAAACCATCGACATGGGCAAGCCGATTTCCGATTCCCTGTCCGTGGATGTGCCGGCCGCGGCGCGGTGCCTGCGCTGGTACGCCGAGGCCGTCGACAAGGTTTATGGGGAGGTGGCGCCGACCGCCGACAATGTCCTGGCGACCATAACCCGGGAGCCGCTGGGCGTGGTGGCCGTGGTGGTGCCGTGGAACTTTCCCATGATCATGACCGCCTGGAAGATCGCCCCGGCGCTGGCCGCCGGCAATTCGGTGGTGGTCAAGCCGGCCGAGCAGAGCCCGCTGACCGCTCTCCGGTTGGCGGAATTGGCGGCGGAGGCGGGGTTGCCCGACGGCGTCCTGAACGTGGTGCCGGGGTTCGGCCCGGTCGCCGGCCGGGCCCTTGGGCTGCATGGGGATGTGAACGGGGCCTTCTTCACCGGCTCGACCGAAGTCGGCAAGCTGTTCCTGCAATATTCCGGACAGTCCAACATGAAGCGGATCGGCCTCGAATGCGGGGGTAAAAGCGCGCAGATCATTCTGGAGTCCTGTTCGGATCTCGATACCGCCGCGCAGGCGGCGGCGGGGGCGATTTTCTTCAATCAGGGGGAAATGTGCACGGCCGGATCGCGCCTTGTCGTGCAGCGCAGCATCCACGACAAGGTGATGGAACGGTTGGTCGCGCACGCCTCCACTTACCGGCCGGGCGATCCGCTGGCTCCGAAGACCACCATGGGCGCCCTGGTGGACGAGCAGCATACGCGCCGCGTCCTCGAATATGTCGATATCGGACGGGGCGAGGGTGCCAGGCTGGTGACGGGCGGAGCCAGGGTCCGCGTCGATAGCGGCGGCTGTTATGTCGAGCCGTCCATTTTCGACGGAGTCAGCAATGCCATGCGCATCGCCCGGGAAGAGATTTTCGGCCCCGTCCTGTCGGTGATCACCGTCGCCGACGCCGATGAGGCCGTCGCCGTCGCCAACGACAGCGATTACGGCCTGGCGGCCGCAGTGTGGAGCGACGACGTCAACGTGCTTCATCAAGTGACGCGGCGGCTGAAGGCCGGGGTGGTCTATGCCAATTGCTATGACGCCGACGATATCACGGTTCCCTTCGGCGGCTTCAAGCAGTCGGGAATCGGCAGGGACAAATCCCTCCATGCCCTCGAAAAATACACCGAATTGAAGAGTACATGGCTGCGTCTGCGCTGACGGCACGCCCCTTAGCCCGAGCGGCGTTTGAGCCCGCCGAAGCCGGAGGCGCAGGCGTCATATAAACATAAGGCTCTGGGGGGATTATTTCACCCCAGAGCCTTAGCCCGAGCGGCGCCTGAGCCCGCTGGAGCGGAGCGGAAGCGTCATATGAAACGAAGGGATTGGAGCGATTATTTGGCGACAAGCCCTTAGATTTGCCCAAAAACAAAAGAACAAGGAGTTTCACAAATGAATCTCGTCAATAAAGGCACCGCCTATTGGCAGGAACTGGACCGTCAGCACCATTGGCATCCCTTCACCGATACCCAGGCGCTGAACGCCAAGGGAGCCCGCGTCATCACGCGCTCGAAGGGGGTCTATCTGTGGGATTCGGAAGGCAACCGGATCTTGGACGGCATGGCCGGGCTCTGGTGCGTCAATCTGGGCTATGGCCGGCGCGAACTGGTCGATGCGGCGACCCAGCAGATGCTGGAATTGCCCTACTACAATAATTTCTTCCAGACGACGACGGTGCCCAGCACCGAACTGGCGGCGGCCATCGCCCAGGTGACGCCGGCGGGTCTCGACCGGGTATTCTTCGCCAATTCGGGCTCGGAGGCCATCGACACCGCCATCCGCATGGTCCGCACCTTCTGGGCGGTGGAAGGAAAGCCGTCGAAGACCTGGATCATTTCGCGCAAGAATTCCTACCACGGCTCGACCATCGGCGGCACCTCGGTGGGCGGTCAAGGCGCGCAGCGGGCGCAAGGGGGGCCGATCCTGCCCGACGTCGCGCTGGTCGACCAGCCGTTCTGGTACGGCGAAGGGGATGGCATGACCCCCGAAGAGTTCGGCCTGGAGCGTGCGCGCCAGATCGAGGACAAGATTCTTGAGCTGGGGGCGGACAAGGTGGCCGCCGTCTTCGGCGAACCCATCCAGGGTGCCGGCGGCGTGATCATTCCGCCGTCCACCTATTGGCCCGAGGTGATGCGCATCTGCCGGAAGTACGACGTTCTGCTGATGGCCGACGAGGTCATCTGCGGTTTCGGCCGCACGGGCAACTGGTTCGGTTCGCAGACTTTCGGGATGGAACCCGACCTGATGACCATGGCCAAGGGATTGAGTTCCGGTTATTTGCCGATTTCGGCCGTCGCTGTGGGGCGGCGCGTCGGCGACAGCCTGATCGCCAAGGCGGGGGAGTTCTGCCACGGCTTCACCTATTCGGGGCATCCGGCGGCGGCGGCCGTCGCCTTGCGCAATATCGAGATCTTGAAAGCCGAAGGTATCATCGACCGGGTGCGGGAGGATATCGGACCTTATTTCCAGGAACGTCTCGCCACGCTGAGCGGCCATCCGCTCGTCGGAAAAGTCGAAGGCATGGGGCTGATCGCCGGCATTTCCCTGGTCGATAGCAAATCTCCGAAGAAATTCTTCGAGGCGCCGGGCAAGGTGGGGCAGATCTGCCGCGATCACTGCTTCAATAATGGACTGGTGATGCGGGCGGTGGGGGCTCGGATGGTACTGGCGCCGCCCCTGGTGATCACCAGGGGCGAGGTCGATGAACTGGTGGCTTTGGCGGGCAAGGCCTTGGACTTGACGGCCCGCGATCTGGGACGCCTTTAGAGCGATTTGCGACCACGTTGGGTCACTTACCCTTTCGTCATTGCCGGGCGTGACCCGGCAATCCATGGACCCCCGGATCAAGTCCGGGGGTGACGGAAAAAATGATGATTCAATACGATCGCGGACCGCTTTAGGCTCTGGAAACTTAAGGGGTGGAGCGACCGGCCGGCGCCCAAAGAGAAAAATCGAAAAAAAACCCGGAATCATCGATTCCGGGTTTTTTTCGCCTTAACCGATAGTTGGCATCGCTTGTGCGAGGTCATCGGAGGGCGGGTGTGAAAAACCACAGAGATCCAGAGGGGAATGCCGCCCGGTGACGTTAAGGTGAAGCGTTTCGCGACGAAGAGAGTCCTTTTTTGTGCTAACTGATCATATTTTGTGCAAATAGATTGTCTGCCCAAAATAGTGCCTTCTCAATTGACAGGGGGTAACGGTGGGTTAATAATATGATCACATTTTTTGGGTTGCTTGGTTGGGGTGGCGTGAGCGGGTTGCCAAATATCATTTAAGACCGGTTCTTTGAGCCAGTCTTCGTCGGATCTATCTTTGCTGATCGCACTTGGTCTCCAATTGATGTGATCACAAAAGATCGGGTTGATTGTGGTAATAGACAGCCGAAGCCATTTCTGTTCGAAGGACGAGACGTCGCTTTGTGGGATATCGGAATTAGGAAGAGGTGGTACATGGCCAAGAAACAATGTCGCCGAGCGGCGGTTTTCGCTTTCGCTTTGGCAGCACTTTCCGTAACGGGCGCCCATGCGCAGCAGTCTGCCTTGAACATCTACAATTGGAACGACTACATCGCGCCCGAAACGGTTCCCGAATTCGAAAAAGCGACCGGCATCAAGGTCACCTACGATCTTTATGACGCCAACGAGACCCTGGAGGCCAAGCTGTCGGCCGGCGGATCGGGCTACGATCTCGTGGTGCCCAGCCTGGTTCCCTTCGCCGCCCGCCAGATTCAGGCCGGTTTCTATCAGCCGCTGAACAAGGCCAAGCTGCCCAATGCCGTTCATCTCGACAAATCGCTGCTGGCCCGCATGGCGGTTTACGACAAGGACAATACCTATCTGATCCCCTGGATGACCGGCGTGATCGGCGTCGCCTACAACGTCGACAAGATCAAGCAGATCATGCCGGACGCGCCGGTGGACAGCCTGCGGATGATCTTCGACCCCGAGGTCGTGTCGAAGTTCAAGGATTGCGGCGTCTATATGATCGATTCGCCGACCGAGGTCTTCCCGCCGGCGTTGAAGACCCTGGGGCTCAATCCGGACAGCCAGGTCATCGCCGATCTTCAGAAGGCGGCCGACGTCCACTTCAAGATCCGGCCCTACATCCGCAAATATGACAGTTCGGAATATATCAACGCCCTGGCCAACGGCGATATCTGCGTGGCCTGGGGCTATTCCTCGGACATTCAGATCGCCAAACACCGCGCCATCGAGGCCGGCAAGGGCGTGCACATCGCCTTTTCGATCCCGAAGGAAGGGGCCCAGCGTTATATCGACACCATGGCGATCCCCAAGGATGCGCCCCATCCCGAAGCTGCCCTGACCTTCCTCAACTACATCATGCAGCCGGAAGTGATCGCCAAGACCAGCAACAAGATCTACGTGCAGAGCGGTAACGCCGACGCCCGGCAGTTCGTGGTCCCCGAGGTCGCCAACGACACCGGCATCTTCCCGACGCCGGAAGTCGAACAGACCATCTATGCGATCTCGCCCTCGACGCCCGACGTGGATCGGGCCCGCACGAGGTATTGGACCCGCGTTAAAACCGGACATTGAGATCCAAGGACCCGGGGAAGGGATCGGCCCGGCGGCCATCCCTTTCCGGGATACCAATTCCAGCCCGATCAACGGAAATGACAGGGGGAGTTCATTCCCGAAATGCTGACCATCAGCCAAGAGGGTTTTCGTCCGTGGACCGACGCCTCCGTCGAACCGCAGTTGAAGATCGAAAACATCGTCAAGACTTTCGATGGTTTCCCGGCGGTCGATAACGTCAGCCTGAACATCTATCGCGGCGAGTTCTTTTCGCTGCTGGGTGGCTCGGGTTGCGGAAAGACCACTCTGCTACGCATGTTTGCGGGCTTTCTCACTCCCGACAGCGGACATCTGTCGATCGACGGCCTGGATCTGATACCCCTGCCGCCCTACGAGCGTCCGGTCAATATGATGTTTCAGAGCTACGCCCTGTTTCCCCATATGTCGGTCGAAAGCAATATCGCCTTCGGTCTGCGCCGTGACGGCACGCCCAAGGACGAGATCGCCGAGCGGGTCGCCAAGGTGCTGGACCTCGTCCAGCTCAGCCAGTTCGCCAATCGCAAGCCCACCCAACTGTCGGGCGGCCAGCGCCAGCGCGTGGCCCTGGCCCGTTCGCTGGTGAAGCGGCCCAACATTCTGCTTCTCGACGAGCCCTTGTCGGCGCTCGACAAGAAGCTGCGCGAGGCCACCCAGTACGAACTGGTGAACATCCAACAGCAGGTGGGCATCACCTTCATCATGGTCACCCATGACCAGGAGGAGGCGATGACCATGTCCACGCGCATCGCCGTGATGGACAAGGGCAAGATCGTCCAGGTCGGCACGCCCGCCGAAATCTACGAATATCCGCAGAACCGCTTCGTCGCCACCTTCATCGGCTCGGTCAATCTGTTCGAAGGGCCCCTGATCGAGAACCTGTCCGACCACGCCACCATCGATTGCGACGAATGGGGGGGCAAGATCCAGGTCGGACGCGCCATCGGCTATGGTCTGGGGCATGTCACCACGCTGGGCATCCGGCCGGAAAAGATCCGTATCGCCAAGATGCACGACCCCATGGCGTTGGCCAACCGCGCCGTCGGCCATGTCAAGGACGTGGCCTATCTCGGCAACAGTCTCGTCTATCACGTGGTGCTCGAAAGCGGGAAGATCCTGAAGGCCACCGCCCCCAATCTGGGCAGCACTCCCGATCGGCAGTTCGTCCGCGGCGAGCCGGTTCATATCGGCTGGGCGCCCAACGCCTGCGTGGTGGTGGAACCATGATCGGGCAAGTCCGCTTCCTGGGTGCGCCCAAGCCGGGCGAGGGGCGGCGATGGGTGATCGCCGGTCCCTTCATCTGGTTCCTGATCTTCTTTCTGGTGCCCTTCGTGGTGGTGGCCAAGATCAGCCTGTCGACGGCGGCTGTCTCCATTCCGCCCTATGTGCCGCTGATCAGTTGGGACGACACCGCGACGATGAGCATCGCGCTCCATTTCGGGAATTATCACTTCCTGCTGACCGATCCGGAATATGTGATCGCCTATCTGAGTTCGCTGCGCAATGCGGCGGTGACGTCCCTCGTCACCCTGGTGATCGGCTATCCTGTGGCCTACCTCATCGCCACCGCGAAGCCCTCCATGCGCGGGCCGCTTCTCATGCTGGTCATCATGCCCTTCTGGACCAGCTTCCTGATCCGCGTCTATGCCTGGATCGGCATCCTGAAGCCGAACGGCCTGATCAACAATTTCCTGATCTGGCTGGGGGCCATCTCCCATCCTCTGGACATTCTCAACAACCAGTTCTCGGTCTATGTGGGCATGGTTTACGCCTACCTGCCCTTCATGGTCCTGCCGCTTTATTCCTGTCTTGAGAAGATGGACCACTCGTTGCTCGAGGCGGCCTCCGATCTCGGTGCGAAGCCCTTGCGCGCCTTCGTCTCCATCACCCTGCCATTGTCGATTCCCGGCATCATCGCCGGCAGCCTGCTGGTCTTCATTCCGGCGGTGGGCGAATACATCATTCCGACCTTGCTGGGCGGCGCCGATACCCTGACCATCGGCACCGTGCTGTGGAACGAGTTCTTCGCCAACCGCGACTGGCCGGTGGCCTCCACCGTGGCCGTGGCATTGATCATCCTGCTGGTCGGTCCCCTGATGCTGCTGCAGCATTTCCAGAGCAAGGAGGACCAATAATGATCGCCTCCCTGACCCGCGGCAGGTTATTCCTGCGTCTGATGATGGGGTTCGCGATGGTGTTCCTCTATGCGCCCATCATTTCGATCATCGTCTATTCCTTCAACGAGTCCCAGCTGGTGACCGTCTGGTCGCGGTTTTCCACCAAGTGGTACGCCGCCCTGCTGCAGGATGAGCAGATCCTTCATGCCGCCAAGATTTCGCTGGAAGTGGCGGTCTTAAGCGCCAGCGGATCGCTGGTGGTCGGCACCCTGTCGGGCTACATCCTGTCGCGCTTCAAGCGTTTCCGCGGCCGCATGCTGTTTTCCGGCATGGTGATGGCGCCGCTGGTGATGCCCGAAATCATCATGGGAATTTCCCTGCTGCTGCTGTTCGTCGGGATGGAGCAGGTGTTCGGCTGGCCGCAGCGCGACATCCAGACCATCGTCATCGCCCACATCACCTTTTCCACGGCTTTCGTAGCCGTGGTGGTGCAGAGCCGCCTGGCGGGCATCGACGTGTCGTTGGAGGAGGCCGCCATGGATCTGGGCGCCCGTCCCGGCGAGGTGTTTTTTCTGATCACCCTGCCATTGATGGTTCCCGCCCTGCTTTCCGGCTGGCTGTTGGCCTTTTCCCTAAGTCTGGACGATCTGGTGATCACCGCCTTCGTTTCCGGCCCCGGTTCGACCACCTTGCCGATGGTGGTCTTCTCGAAGGTCCGTCTGGGATTGAATCCGGAAATCAACGCCTTGGCCACGGTGATCATTCTGGCGGTCGGGTTGGTGTCGGGCCTGGGCGCCCTCAAGACGGCGTTCAAGGTGTTCACCCCTGAGAAGGCCGGTTTGCAAATCAAAGAGGAAAAGTGCGCTTCTCCGGCATGAGCTGGAGGTCGGGATCCATCGCTTTGGCGAAAAAGCAAGGAGATGAACAGAAGATGACGATAAGCCTAAGGCATGACATGAACAGGCTCGCTCGCCGTGCCGGATTGATGGCTGGCGCCGCCAGCCTTGCGATTTTCTTCGGAGGCTTCGCCAAAGCCGACATCCCTCTTTACGGCAGTGGAGATTTTTCAGCCTCCGCCGCACTGGGCACGGGATTCGGCGCCTTTGCCGTTCCCCAGGCCAACTTCGGTCTCGGAACCTACAAGGCGGGAACGTCCGACCGGGTGGCGACCCATACGCCGAACTGGATGGAGGGCTTCGTCAAGCCGGAGCTGAAACTGACCTATCACAACGGCGATGTCGGCACCATTTTCGGTGATTTCTCCGCCGTGGCCGCCGGGACCGTCGGGCGGGGAGACGCCAACTTTTCGACCACCACCTATGGCAATCCCATTCAGGCCGATTTCGAAGAAGCCTATATCGGCTATGCCAACGACATGCCGTTCGGCAATCCGGGAGACACGGCGATCCTGACCGTCGGGCGCCAGGCTTTCAGCGTCGGAGATAATTTCCTGATCGGTTCGGGGACCGGCAGCGTTGGGCAGCGTGGCGGCTATTGGCTGGCGCCGCGTACGGCCTTCAACGGCTTCGGAACATTGAAACTGAACGCCGATCCGGTGCGTGCCGATTTCTTCGTGCTGCAGAACAACGTCGATCAGCGCCTTACGCGCGGCTATGACTATCCGAAGACCCAGTTCGGCGGCGTGAACGCCGAATATTTCATCACTTCCGGTGTGGCCGGCGCCGACGGGGCGACCAATTACGCCGATCGTCAGTTCTATATCGGGCTGACCTATTTCAATGTCTTCAGGGCCGACAACGGGGCCAACAACAGCGGCTATTTCACCAACGACCAGGCTGCCGCCAACGGTACCACGGCTCTCGCCCAGGGTGGCGATCGGGATGGCATGAATGTCTATTCGGTGCGCATCGGTGGCAATCCCTTCAGCGGCCCGCCGATCATCGCCAACGCCTCGATCTATGGCGAATATGTGCGCGAGGTCAACAACAGCGCCAGCCGCAAGGTCAACGCCAACGCCTATTATGCCGAGGCCGGTTATGCCTTTCCCGACTTTTGGGCAAAGCCGAAGATCAGCTACCGCTATGCCCATTTCAGCGGCGACAAGGTGTCATCCTATGACAGCGCCAGCCAAACCAAGCACGCCTATGACCCGATGTTCTATTCGGCCGGTCCGCGCGACTACGGCAGCTGGTACATGGGCGAGATCACCGGACAATATCTGTTGTTCAACACCAATGACGATGTCCACATGATCAACCTGACCTTGCAGCCGACGCCGACCTGGAAGGTGATGGCCATCTATTACCGTTTCATGTTGGATCAGCCGGCGGCTTACGGGATCTCCAGCCGGCATTACGACGACGAGATCAACCTCGTCGGCGAATATGCCTATTCGTCTTCGACCAATTTCGCGATCGTCGGCGGCGTGGCGAAGGCGGCGGCCGGGGCGCGGGCGGCATTGTCCGCTCCCGACGGCACCGGCCTGCACGACAAGGCCTATGTTCTCGAAGGCAGCGTGACCATCAACTTCTGATTTTCTTCATCGAACGCGGACAATATCAAGGGCGGGCTTTTTCAAGCCCGCCCTTTTTTAACTGCCACAGTTGCATCCGGGGCCGCAGCCCCCCTTGCCGCCGGTCATCTTGCGGCGCAGGCGTGAGGGAAGGGCCCGCCAGCCCAGCCAGGCGGCGGCCATCAGGACCACCGCCACGGCAATCAGATTTTGCGTCATCCCAGCATCCAAGTGGCGACATGATAGGTCACGAAGGCCGCGCCATAAGCCAGGGTGAGCATATAGACGAAGAGGAACGCCGGCCAACGCCACGAGTTGGTCTCCCGCTTGACCACGGCAAGCGTCGAGGCGCATTGCGGCGCGAAGATGTACCAGGCGAGCAGGGACAATGCCGTGGGCAGGGTCCATTGGGCGGCCAGGATCGGCTGCAAGGCGCTGCCGACCTCCTCGCCGGTGGCGGAGAGCGCATAGACGGTGCCCAGCGCGCCCACCGCGACCTCGCGGGCGGCCATGCCGGGAATGAGGGCGACGACGATCTGCCAGTTGAAGCCGATGGGGGCGAGAAGCGGCTGCAGCCAATGGCCGAGCATGCCGGCGATCGAATAGTTGATGGCCGGATCGAGGGCGCCGGCCGGGGCGCCGGGGAAGGTGCTCAGGAACCAGATCACCACCATGATCGCCAGAATGATGGTTCCGGCGCGGCGCAGGAAGACCGCCGCCCGTTGCCACAGCCCGAGGGCCACATTCTTCAGCCGGGGCCATTTGTAGGCCGGCAGTTCCATCAGGAAGGGTTCCGCCACCTGCCGCCAGACCAGGCGTTTCATGATCCAGGCGACGAGCAGGGCGGAGACGATGCCGGTGGCGTAGAGGCCGAACATCACCAGGCCCTGGAGGCTGACGACGCCGGCCACGTCCTCGGCCGGAACGAAAGCCGAGATGATCAGGGTATAGACCGGAATGCGGGCCGAGCAGGTCATCAGCGGAGCCACCAGGATGGTGGCCAGGCGGTCGCGGCGGTTCTCGATGACCCGGGCCGCCATGACGCCCGGAATGGCGCAGGCGAAGCTGGAAAGCAGGGGAATGAAGGCGCGGCCGTGCAGGCCGGCCCCGCCCATCAGGCGGTCCATCAGGAAGGCGGCGCGGGCCATGTAGCCGAAATCTTCCAGCAGAATGATGAACAGGAACAGGATCATGATCTGGGGCAGGAAAACCACGACGCTGCCGACGCCGGCGATCAGGCCGTCGGTGAGCAGGCTGCGCAGAAGCCCGTCGGGCATCGTCGCCTGGATCTGGGTGCCGAGCAGATCGAAGGCCGCCTTGATGCCGTCCATCACCGGCGCGGCCCAGGTGAACACCGCCTGGAACATGAGAAAGAGCACGCCCAGCAGGATCAGCACGCCCCATACCGGGTGGAGAAGCACGTTATCGAGCCGCGCCGTCAGGCGCTGATCGCCGGGACGGAAGGCGCAGGCCTTGAGGATGCGCTCGGCCTCCTTGTGGGCGTCGCGGATCTCCTGGCTGGTCGGTTCCCGCCAGGTGACCTCGCCGGCGGCGCCGGTTCCGGCGGCGGTGGCCAGCCTGTCGATTTCCGCCAGCAGCGAGGTGACGCCACCCTTGCGCACGGCCACCGTCGGGATCACGGGCATGCCCAGTTCGATCGAAAGGCGTTCGACATCGATCTCGCAGCCTTGCCGCTTGGCGATGTCGATCATGTTGAGCGCGAGGATCAGCGGGCGGTTGACCGCCTTCAATTCGAGGATGAGGCGCAGGACCAGCCGCAGATTGGTGGCGTCGGCGACACAGATCAGCGCGTCGGGCAGGGCTTCGCCGTCCAGGCGCCCGAGCACGACGTCGCGGGTGACCGCCTCGTCGGGGCTGCGCCCGCGCAGGGAATAGGTGCCCGGCAGATCCAGAAGACGCACCGTCTTGCCCTGCGGCGTGGTGAACGCCCCTTCCTTGCGCTCGACGGTGACGCCCGGATAGTTGGCGACTTTCTGGTGGTGGCCGGTCAGGGCGTTGAACAGCGCCGTCTTGCCGCAGTTCGGGCAGCCGACCAATGCAATTCCGGGAACGGATACCGATAAGGTGGCGGTGGACATCAATTCACTCCAGGCGCGCGGACGGTGATGGCGAGGGCATCGGCGCGTCGCACGGCGACGGTGGTCTCATCGACGCGAACGGCAATGGGATCATGTTTGATCGGTCCTTCATGGAGGATTTCGACCGCGGCGCCTTCGACGAATCCCATCTCCAGAAGCCGGCGTTCGAGTTCGTTCCAGGGAATGCCGGACTCTTCGATCGCCACCAGGCCGCTGACCGATCCGCGCCATCCCTTTCGGCACCGGCCCAATCGAAGGTCCTGGTCTGTTTCGGCGGAAGCGGCGGCCTCGGAGGCCCTTCGCAGATAAGTCGACACGGGAAAATTCTCCGTACGATGAGTGTGGGCAATTTCCGATAATGAAAAGCATTATCAAAAAAGGTGCAAGTGCAAAATACGCTCTTCTGATGATTGTCCGATGCAGGAAATGCAGTCCGGTCACCCATCGGCCCCGGTTCGGGCGGAAATGACCGGGACTTGGTGGGACAACTTATTGAATCGTTGTGAAAATATGACGGATGGTGGGGCCCCGTCCGTCAGATTTTCACCACTGATCGGTTTCGACGTTTGCAGCCAGGACGTAGCCGCCGCCGCGCACGGTCTTGATCAACTCGGGGCTCCTGGGATCCGGCTCGATTTTCCGGCGCAGACGTCCGACCTGGACGTCGATGGTGCGGTCGAACGGTCCGGCGACCCGGCCACGGGTTTTTTCCAGCAGTTGGTCGCGGTTGAGCACGATGTTGGGATGGGTCAGAAAAACATGCAGAAGCTCGTATTCCCCGCCGCTCAAGTCGACCAGTACGCCATCGGGCGCCTGAAGGCGTCGCCGTTCGGTGTCCAGGGTCCAGCCGGAAAAATTGAAGCGGTGGTTGGCCGCCGTCTGATCCGTCGGCTGGGGGGGCAGGTTGCCCGTCCGCCGCAGCACGGCGCGGACGCGGGCCAGCAATTCCCGCGAACTGAAGGGCTTGGCCAGATAATCGTCGGCGCCCATTTCCAATCCGACGATGCGGTCGGTTTCGCTGCCGGCGGCGGTCAGGAAGATCACCGGGATCCTCGATCGGGCCCGCAGTTCGCGGCACAGCGACAAGCCGTCCTCGCCCGGCAGCATCAAATCGAGGATGACCAGGTCGACGGGCTCTTCGGTCATGACATGGCGCATCGCCTGACCGTCGGCCGCCGTTTTCATCCGGAAACCGTGCGGTTCAAGGAACTGGCCGACCAGCTGGCAGATTTCGGGATCGTCATCGACGATCAGGAGGAGGGGCAGGGACGTCATCGGATCAGCTCTCCTGCCGTTCTTCGCTGTTGGAGGGGAGGGAGACGACGGCTGACAGGCCGCCTTCGGGCCGGTTGGCCAGGCGGACATCGCCGCCATGGGCGCGGGCGATGGTCCTGACGTTGGACAGCCCCAATCCCAGTCCGCCGGTCCGTTTGTTGCGGGAGCTTTCCAGCCGGTAGAAAGGTTTGAAGACCGCTTCGAGCTGGTCTTCGGGGATGCCCGGTCCCTGATCCTCGACCACCACCTTGATCCGGCCGGGCAGGCTGACCGCGCGCACCCGTGCGCATTGCCCGTAACGGACGGCATTCTCGATCAGGTTGGAAAACAGGCGTTTCATCGCCAGCGGCCGTCCGCGATAGACCAACCGGCCGGACCAGTCGAAGTCCGCATCGAGACCGGCATCGGTCAGATCGTCGCAAATCGACCCGATCAGGGCGGCCAGATCGAACGGCTGGCTGGGTTCGTCGGTCGCCTCGTCCTTGGCGAAGGCCATGCTGGACGAGACCATCTGCTCCATTTCATCGAGGTCGCGCAGCATCTTGTCCTGCTGTTCGGTCTCGATCGGCAGTTGCTCCGTCCGTAGGCGCAGCCGGGTGATCGGCGTTCTGAGATCATGGGAGACTGCGGCCAGCATCTGCAAGCGATCCTCGACGAAGCTGCGGATCCGCCGTTGCATCTGATTGAAGGCCCGGGCCGCCGCGCGGACCTCCTGCGGCCCGTCTTCGGCAAGCGGTTGGGCGCTGACATCCATGCCCAGGCGCTCCGCGGCGTGGGCGAAGGAGGCCAGGGGCGCGGTGATCCAGCGGGTGGCCCAGACGGCGATGACCAGGGTGCCCAGCAGCATCACCAGGGTGGAGACCAGCGCTTGGCGCGACCATGTGCCGGCCGTCTCGGCAACGGAGAGGTGGAAATGGATCCAACTGCCGTCTTTCAGCTCCAGCGATACCTGGAGCCGCTGGTCGATCGGCGCGTGATGCAGGAGATGCAAGGTCGACGAGAGCGGGGATGCCGCCGGGCCGGGTGGGGAGATGACGAAGACATGCAGGCGGCTGTCGTCCAGAACCCCGAAATGGGGGCGCAGCGACGCGGCGATCACCGCCCGCCGTTCATCTTCCTGGTGAGAGTCCGGAACGGCACCCTTTCTGTCCCAGACGATGTGCAGCGTCTGGCCGCTGATCGCCTCGGCGACCTCGGGCCGCAAGCTTTCGGTCGTCGTGTCGATGACCTGGGCGAGTACGGCCAGGCGGTCGGCCTGACGTTGCTCGTTGGCCGTCGCCAAGGCCTGTTCGCGGTCGGTGGAATAGACGACCATGCTGGCCAGATGCGATACCGTCAGTCCGATCAGAAGCACGAGGATCGTTCTGGTTCGGATGGAATCCGGTAGCAGCTTCATTTCACCAGCCGAGGAAAATCATGCGTGTCGTTCGATGCTGATACCCGCATCGATCGGGTCCATAACGATGCGCATTGTTCCGTGCATGTCAATCCTTAGGAAGCCGGTTGCCCTGGGATGCCCGGGCATCACGCCGGACAAAGCCGGATGCGTTCCGCTCCGAAGCATCCGAGCAGGCCGGCGGTGCCGCCCAGGCTGTAGGCGCGGATCATCCTGCGTTCCTCCTGGTCCGGATCGACAGTCGTGACGCCATCGTGATCCAGTTCGAAAGTCTGATTGTGCCTGGAGTCGGTCAACCTCGTGACGGAGCGTTCCCGATCGTGGACAACGGTGATGCCGGTTTCTTCAATCATGTCTTGTCTCTCATCGCTTTGCTTGGTCCGGGATCCGCCGTGGTTGTCAGGCGGCGCGTTCCTGAACTATCAGGCGAAACGGACCGTGCCGCGATCCCCGTTTGGGGACTGGAATCGACGGGCGCGCTCCAAGGGGGGAACTGCGGAGCATTTTGCGGCCAGGCGAGCAGATGGCTTCGGCAGGTCGGGCAGTCCGAACTGCCGAAGCCGGCGATCGGTGCTGGAAACGCGTCGAGACGCGCCGCCAAGGCGCATTCGTCGCCATTCGGAAAGATCCATGCGCCGAGGACCTGGCCGGCCGTGGTCAATTGGTCGATATGCCAGCGGACGGTCTTGTCCGGCCGCATATGCCGGCCGACCCGGGCCTTGATGCCACCCGGCCCGCGCGCGCTTCCGCAATAAAGATAGCGGCCGGCCGGCAGGGCGATGGAGGGGCGTCCCGGCAATTGGACCGGGGTCTCCCGATGAAGCTCGACCAGCAGCACATAGGCGCCGGGAACGGAGGGAAGAGTTGCCGCATCGGAGAGGAACGGCGAGAGCGGAGCGGGGGCCGGCATCCGCTCTTTGAGGTGCGCCTTGAAATGCGCATCCTTTTTGATGACGATTTCACGCCGCAGGGCGTCCCCATGTGTCATCGGCCCTTCCATATGCAAGATCGTCCAGGGACCCCGTCCGCGGGTGAAACGGGCGCCGTTTCCGGCATTGTGTTTTTTCAGCCGCGCGGCGACATCCTTGGCGATGCCGGTATAGCTGACGCCGGTGCTGTTGATCAGGACATAGACGAACCAGGACGCCGGCTCAGCGGTTGACATGGGGGTGTCCCATCGAAGTGATGTCTCCGACGGTCGGACGGAGCTTTGTGCGATCCGGTGAGCCTAGCCGGCATGGCCGCGAAATCATAGACCGCAAAAGACTCTGGGCGATCGGGGGGGTGCTAGTGCATTGAATCATTCAGATGATTCAATGCACTAGCACCGGGAAAGGGCTATATCACCCGGGTCAGTCCGGCCGAGGCGGCGGCAATCGCGTCGGAGATGGCGGCGTCGAAGGAGATATCCGCGGCGACACGGGCCGCCTGCTCGGCGATTTGGGCGCAAGCCCGCGGATTGTTCATCGCCCAGTCCATCCGTTCATCGAGATCGGAAAGGTCGGAGGCGACCGGTACGTGGGTCTCCCATGGCGTCAGCCTGTCATAATACCATTGGCGGAAACCATGGGGGGAGGCGACTTTGAAGATGGTCGCGCCCATGATCATCTTTTCCAGCAAACTCCAGGCGTTCGAGTATCCATCGATGTCGATCAGATATTTATAGTCGGCGAAGGTTTCCTTGCTGACCATCGGCTTGATCAATCCCGCGGTGCGGATGGCGTCTTTCAGATAGGGTTCGGCGATCTGATCCATTTGGGTCAGGGCGATGTCGATCTTGTCGGCGTGGATGCTTCTGCGTCCCGCCGCGCAGAGATGAAGTCTCGGCAGCCAGCTCCAGTCCATGTAAAGATCGTCGTCGGGCCCGGGCGTTCTCGTTCTTCGCCCTGTCGTCGTGCCGCGCCAGAACAGGGTACCCTTTCTTTCGGACCAGGGACGGCTTCGCGTGGCGACAAATCGTCTGAGGCCGGCGTAGTTCCTGCTGATGAAGAAAAAAGGATCGGGGACCAGGATGTTTCGAGGCTGCCCCGAGGAATAGCAGATCCGGGAATAATCGCCCAGGTCGGTGCCATCGCCGATATCGGCGATGCCCTCATAACAGCCCGTGTTTCCAAGGCGGGACGCCACGGCGGAAAACAGATATCCCGTCAGGCCGAGCCTCTCATAGGCGAGGCAGGAGTTATCCAGCAATCTGGCCGACGCCGCGAAAAGGACGCCCGCGCCGGTGACGCGGACACTTGCGTGTTCCTCGGATGCCAGGTGGCCCATTTCCTGGGACGGGCGGATCTTGAACGCGATCTTGCCGGATGCCTCTTCCATCATCGCCGCCGTGTAGGCATGTTCGATGAAGTCCCGCGCGGCGTCACCTTGGCCGGAGCAGGCCGCATGGGATGCCAGATCATGAAAATGATAGGCTATGTGGAGGAATGACATTGGATCAATCCTTGATTTATAAAATCATAAAATTGAATCAACTTTTGATTTTTTCTGTAATTTGAAGTGAAATTTCCTATAATTTTATATAAAATTTATTTTTACGGTAATTTGTATTTTTTATATTCTGTTTATGACGGTCTAGTTGTGGATAATGTCGATGTTTTTTCACGATATATGTACGAATTCCCATTTAAGACTCTGTAATTATACTTATCTTCTCCGGAGTTATTTGTGATGACCGTCACACTTGCGTATGCCGGGAAGTCCATCACCGGCTTTTTTCGGTGCTTTCCCGATGATCTGCGGCTCTGAGACATGCGGAGGCATGTCGACGACGCGATGACCGGGCCGACGGTCAGCATAGGAAAAGGTGCCTTGCGGGCTCGCATCGCGGTCAAGGGGGGGCAATTGCTGTCCCTCGTGCCGTCCTGGGGCGGCGAGGTGCTTTGGCAGGGGGAGGCTTCGGTGTGGCCCTGGCATGCGCCGAATTTGTTTCCGGTGGTCGGTGCCGTGGCCGGCGACCATCTGGTCCATCGGGGCGTCCGCTATCCGATGGAGGCGCATGGCTTTCTTCGTCACTGTCCCATGACCTTGATCGAGCGGACCGATGAGACGGCGCGCTTTCTCCTGATCGATGGCGAAGGGACGCGTCCGCATTATCCTTTCGCGTTCCGGCTCGTCTTGTCGTTCGCCATCGCCGGCGACCGCTTGATCCAGTCCTTCCTGGTGGAAAATCCAGGGCGAGAGCCGTTGCCGGTCAGCCTTGGTGGCCATCCCGCCTTCCGCTGGCCGATGACGCCGGATGGCGATCGCCTGGCACATCGCCTGATCTTTGCCGAGCCGGAGGCCGGTCCCATTCGTCGGGTGGTGCGGGGCGGCCTGGGACCGGAACCTTTCCCGACACCGGTCATCGGGCGGGTTCTGCCGCTGGACGACCGATTATTCGAGATGAGCGCCATTGTCTGGGATCGGTTGGTCAGCCGGACGATTTGGTTCGGCATTCCCGGAGGGGTCGGCATCGAAATGCGCTTCGATGATTTCCCGCATTTCGGTCTGTGGACGCGGCCCGGCTATCCCTTCCTGTGCCTGGAGCCCTGGCAGGGGCATATCAGTCCGACTGGGTTCGACGGCGAACTGACCGACAAGCCGGGAATTGTCAAGATCGCTGCGGGCGAGAAACGACAATGGACGTTCAGCATTCGACCCTTGCGTCACATGGCCGAGGAATAATGTGTAAATTATTTATTAAATTTTAAAAAATAAATAAGCAAACCGATGTTCTACATCAATCTCTGATTTAAAAATTATTTGAGGTATTATCTTTTATTAATACGCTCAATGGATATATGACTATTGCTGTAACGTTTTCCGATTGTGATGGAGATGTTGTCGGCGTAAGGAAAGTAGGGTCTTATCTATTAAATGGGGAAATATGCCCGACGGACAAAAGATCCCTGGCGAGATCGTCGATACAGGTCTGTCGTGCTTGGTGTTGCTTCTGCGCTATTTCAATATAGCCGCCGACCCAGCGCAAATTCGTCACGACTACGGTAAGACAGACGGACTTCTTGAGGCGGGAGACCTGATCCGGTGTGCCAAGAGGGCTGGGGCTTTGGCTCGGTTGGCGGTAAGCCGGTGGGAGCGTCTGGGCCGTGCGCCGTTGCCTGCGATCGCGGTTCTTAACGACGGCTCTTTCATTGTTTTCGCCCGTTTCGTCACGAATACCGACAAGGGAGACCGGATCCTCATCCAGGACCCGCGCTTTCCAACGCCGGAATTGAAAGAGCGTGACGAGATTTGCGCCGACTGGAACGGTCAGTTGATTTATCTGACCCATCGCGAGGCCTTGGCCGGTCCAGCCCGAAGTTTTGATCTCTCATGGTTTATTCCGGCAATCATCCGTTATCGCCGCCTGTTCGGAGAAGTCCTGGCGGCGTCTTTTTTTGTTCAGGTGATGGGACTGGTTTCGCCGCTGTTCTTCCAGGTGGTCACCGACAAGGTGCTGGTGCACAGGGGGTTATCGTCTTTGGACGTTCTGGCGGTCGGTTTGGCATTGGTATCCGTGTTCGAAGCCTTGTTGGGCGCGGCGCGCTCCTATGTTTTTTCGCACACCGCCAGCCGCGTCGATGTCGAACTGGGCGCACAGCTTTTTCATCACCTGATGGGATTGCCCCTCTCCTATTTCGGGGCGCGGCGGGCCGGAACCACCGTGGCTCGGGTGCGCGAACTGGAGAACATCAGGAATTTTCTGACCGGTTCGGCCTTGACCCTTCTGGTCGATGCCGTGTTCACCGTGGTGTTTTTCGCGGTGATGTTCGCTTATTCCGCGACTTTGGCGTGGATCGTGTTGGCGACCATTCCTTTATATGCGGGGCTATCCCTGGCGGTTACTCCGCTTTTGAAGCGGCGGATCGATCAAAAATTTCATCACGGCGCCGCCAGCCAGGCGTTCCTGGTGGAAACCGTAGGGGCTGCAGAGACCTGCAAGGCGATGGCGGTCGAGCCGCAAATGCAGCGCAAATGGGAAGGGCTGCTTGCCGCTTATGTCCGGGCCGGCTTCCGCGCTCAAAATTTGAATACTTTGGCCAGTCAGGCCGCGCAGGGAATATCCAAGGCGCAAATGGTGCTTTGCCTGTGGTTTGGCGCCAAGGCCGTGATGGATGGCGAAATGACCATCGGTGCCTTGGTCGCTTTCAATATGATGGCCGGACGGGTGGCCTCGCCGATTTTGCGTCTTGCTCAGCTATGGCAGGACTTTCAGCAGATGCGGGTCAGCGTCGACCGTCTGGGTGACATCCTCAATACCCCGACCGAGCGTTCAGTGGCCTGCCGAAGCAGTCTTCCCTCGCTGTTGGGGCGCGTCACCTTCGATCAGGTTATTTTCCGCTATCGGCCCGATGGCTTGCCCGTCCTCAAGGACCTTAGTCTCGACGTGGGGCCGGGCGAGAGCATCGGATTGGTCGGCTCGTCCGGTTCCGGGAAGTCGACCCTGACGAAGCTGGTCCAACGCCTCTATCTGCCCGAGGCCGGAAAAGTGCTGATCGACGGGGTGGATCTGGCCTTGCTCGACCCGGCCTGGCTGCGTCGCCAGGTTGGCGTGGTGTTGCAAGAGAATGTGCTGTTCAGCTGTTCGATCCGGGACAATATCGCCTTGGCCAATCCCGGAGCGCCGATGGAGGCGGTGGTCGAAGCGGCGCGGCTGGCCACGGCTCATGACTTCATCCTTGAATTGCCCGAAGCCTACGATACCCCGGTGGTCGAACGCGGTGCCAACCTTTCGGGTGGACAGCGCCAGCGGATAGCCATAGCCCGTGCCCTGATCACCAATCCGAGAATTCTGATTTTCGATGAGGCGACCAGCGCCCTGGATTACGAATCCGAATCCGAGATACGCCGCAATATGCGGGCGATTGCCCGAGGCCGGACGGTATTCATCATCGCCCATCGCTTGAGCGCGGTACGTCATTGCGATCGGATCGTGGTCCTGGAAAAAGGGAGAATCGTCGAGCAGGGGAGTCACGACGCCCTGCTGATCTCCAACGGGCGCTATTCCCAGTTGTGGCATTGCCAGGAGAGCGGTGATGTCATGGCGTGAGTTTGTCAGTCAAGTCGCCAAACGGAAAAGTGAGGTCCTGGCATACCAAGTGCCCGACGCCGTTCTTATGCATCTGGAGCCTTTGCGGCGGTTGGCCGCGTCGTGGAGGGCCGCCTGGCAAATGGAGCGGCTGCGACCGCGGCTGTCCGATCGCACGGCCACGGAATTGGCATTCCTGCCGGCCGTTCTCGAAATTGTCGAAAGCCCGGCTTCGCCACTCGGCCGTCTGACCTCCTGGATCATCATGGTGCTGTTCGCCTCGATTCTCGCGTGGTCGTGCCTGGGGCGGGTCGACATTCACGCCACGGCGTTGGGGCGGATCATTCCCGCCGGTAAAACCAAGACGGTGGCGGCGGGGGAGATCGCCATCGTGGCGGCCATCCATGTGCGCGACGGTGACCGGGTGACGGCGGGACAGGTTCTGGTCGATCTCGACCGGATCGGTACGGAAGCCGATACCGCCCGGCTGTCCCGCGAGCATATGGAACTGGTGGTGACCGCAGCCCGCCTGCGTGCTTTGCTGGACGGAAAGGATACCTTTGCCGTCGAACCGGCGGCGCCGGAGTTGCTGGCCGTGCACCGTCAGCAATTGGCTCAAAAGCAGGCCGATCATCGGGCCGCGCAGGGAGCGCTGCATCGCGAGGCCGACGAGAAGGAAGCTATCGCGCGCGGCAACGCCGCGGAAATATCCCGCCTGGTGCAGACCGTGCCGCTCTTGGAGGAACGGGTTAGAGCCAAGGAAACCCTGGCTGCCGAGGGTTATGGTGCCCGCAATGATTTCCTGCAATTGAAACAGGAACTGGTGGATCGTCGCCAGCAATTGGAAACGGCCAGGGAAAAACTGGCGGAAACCCGCGCCGGCCTGGCGAATGTGCATCAGCGCATGGCGCAGAACGAGGCCCAGTTTCGGGCCGAAGCTCTGGCGCAATTGGCCGAAGCCGATCAGAAGGCGGCGAGCTTGGCGCAAGAGCTGGCGAAGGCCCAGGATCGCGATCGTCAATTCCGGCTGACCGCCCCCGTGGACGGTGTGGTGCAACAATTGTCGGTTCATGCCCCCGGTGCGGTGGTCAGTCCGGGGCAGCCGGTGGTGATGATCGTTCCGGATGCCGAGGGAATCGCCGTCGAGGCTGCCCTTCCCAATAAGGATATCGGCTTCGTGCGGCCGGGCCAGCTGGCGGAAATCAAGATTGAGAGCTTTCCATTCACCCGTTACGGCACGGTGCCGGGGACGGTTGCGGTGGTGTCATCCGATTCGGTCAGCCCCGATGCCGATCCGACCCGCAAGACGGCCGCGGCACAGGATCCGGCCAGTACCGGGCAGTCCAAGGAGGGGCTGGGCGCGACCTACGCGGTGCGCCTTCGTTTGGATCACGACTCGATTCCGGCCGACGGGAAGGATGTCATCCTGACTCCCGGCATGGCGGTTACGGCCGAGATCAAGACCGGGCGTCGCACGGTGATCAGCTATCTGCTCGATCCGGTGCTGCGCTACGGCGACGAAAGCTTCAGGGAGAGGTGACGGCCATGACCCATGCTGCCCCCTCACGCGCGGCGGTGGAGGAGAAGAGGCCCCCTGTTTCGTTCGAGATCGGCCTGGCCCATCATCGTGCGGGCCGCCTGGACCAGGCGGAAGCGATTTACCGGCGGATATTGGAAGCTGATAAAACCCATGCGGACAGTCTTCATCTCCTTGGTGTCGTGTCATTTCAGGAGGGAAAACACGATACTGCCCGCGATCTGATATGCAAGGCCGTCGACCTGCATCCTGACAATCGCATTTATCTCGACAACTTGGCCCAGGTGCTGCGTGCGATGGGACGACGCGACGAGGCGATTTCCCGTTATCGGCTCGCGCTGCTCAAGAGTCCGGACGACTGGAGAGTCCGCAACCAGCTTGGTCTTCTCTTGGGGGAGATCGGCGACCTCGACGCCGAGGCCGAACAATACGCCGCCGTTCTGCGGCAAGTCCCAGACAATGTGGACGCCCATTTCAATTTGGCCAATTTGCTGGCGCGTCGGAAACGTCCGGACGAGGCCATCGGTGTATTTCGTCGGCTGTTGTTGCTGAAACCCGATTTCGCCGCCGCTCACAATAATCTGGCGACGGTTTTGTCTGAGCTTTCCGCCGACAAGGAAAGTGAGCGTTGCTATCGACGGGCCTTGCATCTGGATCCGCGTTTTGCCGAAGCCCACAATAATCTCGGCCTACTGCTCGGCAAAGTGGGGCGGAACGACGAGGCTGAGCGTTGTTTGCGGCGGGCCTGCGAGTTGAAGCCTGATTTTGCCGAAGCAATGAACAATCTCGGCAATCTTCTGTGGATGGGCGGGCGGCCGGAGGAGGCTGAGGCCTGCTGCCGGGAAGCGCTGCGCCTGAAGCCGGGTTATCCTTCCGCCGCGTTGAATTTGGGTAATTCCCTGCGCGAGCGCAGCCGGTTCGACCAGGCGGAATTCTGGTACCGGAGGGCTGTGCAAGCGGATCCCGACTGGGCGGAAGCCAACAATAATCTCAGCAGTCTGCTTCTTGATCTGGGCCGTCTTGATGAAGCGATCGTGCGCTATCGGACGGCATTGTCACAAAAGCCCGATTATCCCGATGCCCATACCAATCTTGCAATCGCCCTGCTGCTCGCCGGCCGATGTGACGAGGGATGGCGGGAATACGAATGGCGATGGAAACAAGACAAGAACCGGGCTCATGTCCGCCCCTTTCGGCAACCGCTGTGGAAAGGCGAGGCGACAGGCGACAGGGTCTTGTTGCTGCATGCCGAGCAGGGCTTGGGCGATACTCTTCAATTTTGTCGTTTCGTGCCCGAGATCGCAGCGCGGCGGCGTGTCATCCTTGAAGTCCAGCCGCCCCTCGTTCCCCTTCTGGCGGGGCTTCCGGGGGTCGAACGGATCGTGGCGTCCGGCGATCCTTTACCACCGTTCGATCTGCACTGTCCTTTCCTGAGTATCCCTCGTGTTCTCGGTGTCACGCTGGAGAGCCTTCCCGCCACAGCGCCTTATCTGCGTGCCGACCCGCAGCGCGTGGCGTTCTGGCGGCGGCGGGTCGGGGAACTCGACGGTTTGCGGGTTGGGATCGTCTGGGCCGGTAATCAAACCATGGCCGCTGATCGCCGTCGATCCATTCCGCTTGAACAGTTCTTTCCCTTGGCCGACATGGACGGCGTGCATTTTGTTTCCTTGCAGAAAGGGACTGCTGCCGGACAACTCCCCCCTCCTGGCTTCAGATTGCACGACTGGACCGGAGAGCTTGCCGATTTCGCCGATACGGCGGCCCTGGCTGAAGCTCTGGATCTGATCATCAGTGTCGATACCGCGGTTGTGCATCTGGCCGGGGCGTTGGGGCGGCCTGTCTGGCTGCTCAACCGGTCGGACCGTTGCTGGCGCTGGTTGCTGAACCGCGACGACAGTCCCTGGTATCCGACCCTTCGTCAATTTCGACAGCCTTACCCCGGCGACTGGCTGGGTGTCTTGCGCGCCGTGCGCGCCGAACTGCAAAGCCGCATCCGGCATCAAGCCGATGTCGGAGATCTCGCGAACAAAGTTTCTTTGGAACAAGGAATGAACCGATGACCACGACCCTCACGAGCACGGTGTCGAGCACGAGCCTGACGGTCTCCGCCAGCGACGAGGAACTGATCCTGATCGGGAACAACGACAAGGTTACGGTGACCGGCAGCGGCGATTCGGTCAGCGTGACGGGCACGTCTAATACCATCACCGCAACCTCGACGGCGGTGACCTTATCGGGTAACGCATCGAGCGCCACGGTGGTCGGGGCGGGCAACGTGATCACCGTGACCGGTACGAGCGACGTGGTGACGGTGTCGGGGGCGCTTGATACCCTGCTCGCCAGTTCGACGGCGGTGACGCTGACGGGAACCAGCAGTTCTGCGGTGGTGACGGGAGATGGCAACACGATCGTCGTCGCCGGGGCGTCCGACACGCTGACGGCGGGCAGCGGCAGGCTCACCATCAATGCAGCGGGCACGGTGCTCACGCAGACCGACGCCGAAACGCTTATTCTGGGAAGTTCCGCCGGGGCGTCGGTTAATGCCGATGGCTTCACCGATCAGGTGACGCTGGCGAGCAATGATACCTTCACCCTCACCAACAATGGCGACGGCACGGCCATTACGGTGACCGGTTACAGCGATACGATCACTGCCAGCAATGTGGCGGTGGCCTTCACCGCGTCCACAGGTTCCGGATACGCCAGCACGCTGACCGGGACCTATGACCAGGTGACGGTCAGCGGAAACACGATGGGGGTGACGGTCAACGGGGTGCCGAACGGCCCGGTGCTGGTCAGCGGAAACAGCGACACCTTGACGGTCAATGCCGGCGGGGCGAACGGCGCGGTCGTGGTCAGCGGCAAGGGGGACGTGGTCAACGCCACCAACATGGCGGAGACACTGACGGCAAGTTCAACGACACTTGCGGTCACGGGAACCGGTGACACGGTTTCCGTGACCGGTACCAGCGATACGGTAACGCTGACGGGGAGCAGCAGTTCGGCGGTGGTGACGGGGGCTAGCGCCGTTGTTGTGGCGGGGGCATCCGACACGCTGACGACGGACAGCGGCACGATCACGCTCAATTCGACGGGCACCGTACTGACCCAGACGGCGGCGGCGGCGATAACGATGGGGACCAGTGCGTCGGCGACGGTGGATGCCGGCGGGTTGAACGATACGATAACGCTGGGAGACAAGGATACCCTGACGCTGACCGATAACGGGGCGGGGACATCCATTGCCGTGACCGGTCTCGGGGGCGTGGTGACCGCCAGCAATGCGGCTGTGACGTTCTCGGCCGCCACGGATAATGTCTGGGGCGGCAGTTACTGGGGTTGGTCCTATTATTACGCGACGCTGACCGGCAGCAATGATCAGGTGACGGTCAGCGGGAACACCTTGACGGTGACGGTCAATGGAGCGCCGAACGGACCTGTGCTGGTGAGCGGTTCTTCCAATAACGTCACGATCAATGCGGGAGGGGTGAGCGGCGCGGTAGAGGTCAGTGGTAATAGCAATACCGTCAATGTGGCCAACTCGGCGGTGACGCTGTCATCAAGTTCGACGACGCTGAGT
>NZ_PIUM01000014.1 GCF_002845745.1 Telmatospirillum siberiense
TTCTCCTGCGCGTTCTGCTGTACGCCCTGCTTGGTGCGTTGGAAGGTTTCGGTGGCCGGGCAGCCTGTCAGCAACGGCAGCAGCGTCAACAGGGCGGCGTGATCGATACGCCCTGGGGGGTGAAGTTCGCGACCAGCCCAACCGGAGCAAGCGCGTCGGACAAGGTCTGGCGCCATGACGTCCCGCCCCGCCAGTCGACATGAAGGTTCCGGTCGGCGACGCCATCGAAAGTGACGGAAAGACCTGGGGGAACAATCCAATGAACCGCCTGATCGAGAGGCATCTGCGCGCCGAAGCCGTCGATCGGTCCATCGGCGACAATGGCCTGTTTGTCCTGCGCGGGCAGCAGCGACTGAGGTTGTTGGGTCGCCATCGCCAGGGACGCCGGCGGGATCGTCATGGCGATCCATATCCCGCAAGCGACCATGATCGCCGGGACATGACCGATCTTTTTCCCCGCCTGTCGCGCGGGAACGAAGAGGGCATTCGGTCTGCTATCATGCCTTGCTCGCATATCGGCTCAGGTCCTCTACAATGGTCATTCAGTTCAAATAATTGATTAAAATTTTGTCTGATATATTTGAGCTACTGAAATTATACCTGAAGAAAGTAGTAGATATGGTCCAAATGGTATTTCGGTAATTTCATCTATATTTTTTTCTTTGCTCATTTTATTATTTTTTATAACTAAAATTACTATCCCGAGCGCCAGACTCAGGCAGCCGCCGACACCCCCCAGCCAGGCCCCGATCGCCGCGCCGAGTTTGACGTCGCCCTCGCCGAAGACGGTGTCTCCGTCCACGCCCATCCATCGTCCGGCAAAAACCTGTACGGCCTTGAATCCGCACCATGTGACCGCGGCGCCGGCCACGGCGCCAGTCACGGGCATTCCCCGGAGGTGAAATCCATTCGCGGCCAAGCCCGAGACCAGGATGGAAAGGCTGAGGTGATCGGGAATGAGGCCGTGCCGGGCATCGACCGTGGCCGTCACTGCCAAGCTCAGAATGAAGAACGCGTGGCAGAGCAGGACCCAGGGATCGCTGGTCCGGCCAAGAGCGGCGCCAATAAACAGACTGCATGTCAGATGGGGAAAGGCCGCAGGGGTGGCACTGTCGTCCAAGACGTCAAACGGCGAGGGCAGAGCGGTTTGCCACCGGTCAGGCAGGTCGAGCGAAATGCGTCGGGCCACAGTCGCCGATGCCATCAGCGCCAAGGGAAGGCAGACAATGGCGAGCAGGCCGATCATCGCCACCACCGGGAGGAACCTCCGGCCGTCGTCGAGCTGGGCCGCTCAACGGTCATCACGGACAGCTTGACGGTTTTCAGTTTCGGTCTGGGACGGAGATCTGCTGGGGCGATCGAGAGGGTGGGGGCCAATCCTTTGAGGGCGGCGTAGCGTGACGCCACCTTGCCCAGATAGTCCGCCTGGCGGGACGGCTCGCTCGAATGGTAATGGGCGATGGCCGTCGGCCAGCTTCCATGCTGGGCGAGAAGCTCGTTCAAGAGACGCGCCCCATAGGCCACATTGGTAAACGGGTCGAAAGCCTCGGACAAATCGTGGAAGGCGTCTGGATGATAATGCAGATCGATCTGCATGCAGCCGACGTCGATATAGCGGGCTCCCTGGCTTTGCAATGTGCGAACCATGGCCTCCGCTTCGATTTGCGATGCCGGATGGAACGAAACTCCATCGGCATTGATGGCATAGGGGTCGAGTCCGCTTTCCTCGTGGCCGATGGCGAGCATCAGGCCGGATGGAAAAAGATTGGCCGCCTCTGCGGATTGGATATGGTCCCGGCAGGTGGCGGCGAAAGTCGGGGCCGAGACGGACGCGACCGTGAGGGCTGCCATCATTGCCGCCTGGCTGCATCGTTTGGTTCGGCACCGGTTGCGGCCCATCTTGGCTCTCCTAATTTACCTGGCTGGAGAACCAGCCCTTGCTGGTCTCGACGACCCATTCCCCGCCGCGTGAAAAGATGGCGCTGACGTGGCCCAGCAGGTCATAGTCCTGGCCCTCGACGATTTCGTCGGGCTTACCGCTGACGCCGCTGGGTCCGATGATCCAGGCGCGCCCGGCGATTGCTCCTCGGACCCGCCAACCAGGCAGACGTGGGGAGCCGACGGGGACGGGCGCGGCAGGGAGCGCCGCCGGCGCCGCGACGATCACCTGCGACTGCCCGACGGCGGCGGCCGGCAAGGCGTTGCGGGACACGACGATCCCCGGGCCCGTCTGCGCGAAAGTCAGGCCTAAAGGCGCCAGGGCATCGTTTAGAACCTGCTTCCATCCGCGTCCTCCGCGCCAGTCCGCCCGTTGACGGGTGTCGATGTCCGGATTGAAACTCACCGGCAGGGTCCTAGGAACGATCTGGCGGACCACCAGTTCCAGAGGCAGTCCTTTGGCGAAGCCGCTGACGACCGGGCCCTGATCCTCGATTTGGAGTGCCGCAACATCGACGGGAGGAACTTCCGTGGGAGGGGCTGCTTCGAGGCTGAAACTTCCCGCTAGCGCTTGCCCGCCGAAGAGGCTCGCGCCCAGGAACACCACGAGAAAACGTGCCTGACGGATGTGAAGAGCCACGGGCAATGCGGGGGGCGAAGGCATCGGTTATGTCGTTCCATGGAAGCCTAACTGGTGTATAACATACATAGTTTACTATATCAAGGCATTCTCCCGTTCCTGGAATAGCCAGGGGAATAGTCGTCCCCTACACGCTACGACGGCCGATCTGCACCGGTTTTGCAAATTTTAAATAAGCGCCGAGAGGGGGCTCCCCCGGGGAGCTCGTTCCAGCATGGGTGACCCGCATATCTGGGCCATGAGCACGACCGAAACCGAGCTTAGGCTCTTTGTTCCCTTGGCCAGATCTCCTCCTCCATACTGCCGCGACGGTAGCCGGCCATGGCGTGGCCGCCATTTAGACGGGAAGGCCGCTTTGCTTTCTCAGGCTCTTGTCGAACGCCGATTCGGGGACGAAGCGGCGCAGGAAACTGACCTGTCGTGCCATTTTGCCAGCGGCGTAACGGTGTTTCGGGCGAGCATCCGTGGCGGCCTTCAGCACGGTATCGGCGACGACTTCCGGCATGTCGCCCGTTTCCATGGCTTTGCGCATCACCAGGTTCGTGCTCGCGCGGCCGGAATTGTAGATATCAAGCATTTGATCCGGCTTGACCAGATTGTCCTCGAACGAGGTCCGGGTGTAGGCGGGCTCGACCAGGGCGACGCGAACGCCCTGTGTGCGCAGTTCATGGTCGAGCGATTCCGAATATCCCTCAATTGCGTGCTTGGTCGACGCATAAAGGGCATTGAACGGGGCCGGTATCAGGCCAAGAACAGAGCTCATATTGATGATGCGTCCGCTCTTCTGGCGTCGCATGATCGGCAAGACGGCATTTGTCACGCGCATGACACCGAAGACATTGATGTCAAAAAGGCGCTGCGCCTGGGCTATCGAGGATTCTTCGGCGCCGCCCAGCAGCCCGATGCCGGCATTGTTGACCAATAAATCGATGCGACCGGCCTTGCCTTCGATGTCTGCTATCAGTTTTGACACGGAAGCGTCGTCACCGACGTCGCAGGCCAGCATCGTCACGCCGGCAGGGCCGCCGGATGTGGGCTTCCGGCTGGTGCCGAAAACACGAAAACCGGCTTTTGCCAGCGTGATGGCGGTTGCGCGCCCTATGCCCGTGGATGCCCCTGTGACCAGGGCGACGCCGCGATTGGGGTTGCTCATTCGGATTTCTTTCCATGCAAGGGTGGAACGGGTTTGGAAAGTTTGATACTATCATTTCGATATTAAGTCACTATCGAAATGATATGAACAGTAAAAATTTCTCTCAGCCCACCTGTCCGATCGCTCGTGGCGTCGCTTGCGTCGGCGATTCCTGGAGTATTTTGATCCTTCGGGATGCCGCCATGGGCATCCGTCGCTTCGACGAATTTCGAAAGGGGCTTGGGATCGCGCCGACCATTTTGACCAGGCGTCTTGCCGCCCTGACGGACGAGGGGCTGCTTGAAAAGCACCGCTACTCCGAGCGGCCGCCACGGGACGAGTATGTCCTGACCGACGCCGGGCGGGATTTCTTGCCGGTTCTGGTGATGATCGGCGCCTGGGGCCAGAAATATCGCGGCGGAGGCCGGATCGCGCGATATGTCGACGCCGAGACGGGAAGGGATATCCGTGCGAAGGTGGTGGATGCGGAGACTGGTGCGGAAATCGGCAGCCGTGCATTCAAGGTGATCGAGCCGGAGTGATGCGGATTTAACGCTTTCCGCTCTAACAGCCGTTCAAGTGCAAAATATCTGAAGGAGACGTTCGATGAGTGCCGTTTTCGATCCAGGCCCGGCCGCATCCGCCTTGGCTGACGCCCTGAAGACGGGGCGGCAACTGGTGGAATTGCCCGTGGAGATCCGGCCGTCGACGTTGAGCCAGGGCTACGACGTACAGGACCGCTTTCTTGCCCTGTTGGACGAGCCGGTTGCCGGTTGGAAACTGGGGGTCGGCAGTCCGAAGGGAAAGCGGGACACCGGTCTCGATCGGGCCATTGCCGGTCGCGTCCTCACCTCGCGGCTGCATCGTTCGGGAGAGACGGCGCGGTTGCCCAATCGTGCGCCGGCGACTGTCGAATTCGAGATCTGCTTCGTTCTGGGGCGGGACGTCGAACCCGGCGCCGTGTCAGGATCGCCGATGGTTGCCGTTTCCGCCGCGCATGTGGCGTTCGAGTTGGTGTTGTCTCGCTTCGTCGACCGACGTGCGGTTGGCTGGCCGAGCTTCGCCGCCGACAATGCGGCGTTTCAAGCTCTCGTTCTCGGCGAGGCCGTCGATCCGGCCCGGATTGGCGAGATCGCAGGGGCTGTGGTCGTCAGCGCGGATGGCAAGGAAATGGCCGGGGGGCTCGTTGGCGACGACGCCATCGACCCTGTTGGCGCTCTCAGCGAGATGTTCGCCCATGCGCGAGAGCGCGGTATTACGCTTCCCGCAGGGACCCTGGTTTCGACCGGGACGCTTTCCAAACCCTTTACCGTCGCCGGTCATGGCGCGGATATCGTTGCCCGGTTTCCCGGTTCGGCGTTGCGCATCCGCACTTCGGTGCCCGAGATGCCGGATCTCGCAACGCCGTAATCCACAGGAAAGGCTGTCTCGCCGTGACGGCATCCTCTCCCGCTGCCGCCCCTCTCGGGAGCCGGCTCCCGAGAGGGGCGGCCGGATGGCTGGCCGCTGTGTTCTTCCTCAGATCGGAATTGGGTTTGCGATCAGGCTGGCGTTGAAGTCGTTGACGAGCTTGTGCTCGCCGCTTCCGGGATTGTCGCGGATCGCTCGGACATCATCGACGATCACCTCCTCCGCTTCGGTCGCCAGTCCGGCCATCGTCTTTTCGATGAAGATGTCGAGCGGCATGGCGCGCGGGTCTCCGCTTTTCTTGATGAGATCGGTATCCACCCACGGCGGGGCGATTTCCTGAACCGTCACGCTTGTTTCCCGCAGCATGAAGCGCTGTGACAGCGCATAGGAATGCAGCGCCGCCTTGCTGGCGGAATAGACCGCGGTGACAGCCAGCGGCAAGTAGGCGAGAATCGATGTGTTGTGAATAATCGTGGCGCGAGGCTTCCGTTTGAAATGTTCGATCAGCGCCGATGTCAGCCGGATGGGGCCAAGCAGATTGGTGTCGATGATCTTGCGGGAAACCGTGTCGTCGATCGCTCCGCCCGCATCGTCGAAAGGCATGATGCCCGCATTGTTGACCAGCACGTTGAGCGAGGGGTAATCGCGGACGAGCTTTGCCGCGACCCGCTCTATGTCGGCTGGATCGGCGATATCGAGTTCGATTCCGTCGATGCCCGGATTGGCCGTGGAAACCGCATCGAGAAGCGCCTTGCGACGCCCTGCGATGATTACCTTGTTGCCTCGCCTGTGGAAGGCTTCCGCCAAAGCGCGGCCAATGCCCGAGGTGCCGCCGGTGATGAATATCGTGTTGCCTGTCATCTGCATGATCGTTGCTTCTTCTGATGTGTCCGCGGCCCTGATCCAACACTGCGGCACCTTGTTTCGATGGAGGCATCATGGTGCAAATGTGCGGTGTCTCAAATGACATATAAACATCAAAATAAGACATTGGCGCAGGCGGCACCGGTATTGGCTTCGCCCTTGCCAGGCCTTCGTCGGGCGCTCTGGCCGACGCGCTCGGGCTGGGCTGCTTCGTGAGGCTGGCGTTCTTGTCAGTGGGCGCCGGCTGCGGCGGGGCGCGGGTTGACCCCCGCTTTCCGCAGCAGCGGCACCAGAATCGTGGCGAAGGCGAAACAGGCCATGATGGCCAGAAAGGCGTCGGCGTAGGTCAGGGTTTGCGCCTCGCGCATGGTCAGCGACCACAGCATTTTCAACGCCGCGGCATGGCCATGCAGGGGGTCGCCGGCCATCGCCGCGGTCTGGCTCACCGTCATCCGTTGCAGCAGGCCGGTCATTGCCGCATTGCCGCTGGTCAGATGCTCGGCCAACCGCAGGAAATGCAGATTGATACGGTCGTTGAGGATGGTGCCGCAGGCGGCGATGCCGATGGCGCCCCCCAGGTTGCGCATCAGGTTGAACAGGCCGGACGCCAGTTTCAGTCTGTCGGGGGCCAGGCCGCCCAGGGTCAGGGTCACCGTCGGCGCCACCATGAACTGCTGCGAGAAGCCTCTCAGTGCCTGCGGCCACAGCAATTCGCGCCAGCCCCAGTCGTGGGTGATTGGCTGGAACAGCAGCATGCTGAGGGTGAAGGTGGCGAGTCCCAGCATCAATAACCATCGCAGATCGACCCGTCTGGCCAGGAAGGCATAGATGGGGATCGAGCAAACCTGAAACAGCCCGGTCGAGAAGACCGCCAGGCCGATCTGCCAGGCGCTGAAATCGCGCACCCGCCCGAGGAACAGCGGCGTCAGATAGACCACCGAGAAGATGCCGACCCCGCTGACGAACGAGAAAAAACAGCCGAGGGAAAAATTGCGGCTTTTTAGTGCCCGGAGATCGACGATCGGACGGGCGAAGGTCAGGCTGCGCCAAATGAAGGCAATGCCGGCGATGCCCGCCACCCAGGCGGTGGCGCGGATGGTGCCGTCGCTGAACCAGTTCCAGCGCGGCCCTTCCTCCAGCGTATATTCCAGCGTGCCGAGGAACAGCGCCATCAGCCCCATTCCGGGATAGTCCGCCCCCGCCAGCAGTTCGGGATTGGGCCGGTCGACATGGACCAGGATGGGAACAACCACGGCGACGAAAAGGCCCGGTACCAGATTGATGAAAAACAACCAGTGCCAGGAATAATTATCGGTGATCCAGCCGCCGACGGTTGGGCCCAGGGTCGGCGCCAGCGATGCCAGAGACCCGATCACGGCGGCGGCGATGATTCGCTGGTGGCCCTGGAAGAAGAAGAACGACGTGGTGAACACGGTGGGGATCATCGAGCCGCCGAGGAACCCCTGCAGGGCTCGGAAAAAGATCATGCTCTTGATGTCCCAGGCCCAGCCGCACATCAAACTGGTGATGGTGAATCCCGCTGCCGAGACACAGAACAGCCATCGGGTCGACATGACCCGGGACAGCCAGCCCGACAGCGGAATGACGATGATTTCGGCGATCAGGTAGCTGGTTTGCACCCAGGCCACTTCGTCGGCGCCGGCCGACAATCCGCCGCCGATATCACGTAACGAAGCGGAGACGATCTGGATGTCGAGAAGCGCGATGAAGAAGCCGACGGCCATGGTGCCGAAGGCGAAGATCTTGGCGCCCGTCGTCATCTGGTCCGACGTTGGGCTCATGATCCTCCGTCCCTTTCGGCCCGCTGGTAGACGTTTGCGGTGACCGACAGGCCCGGCCGTAATTGACCGAGGTCTCCAGCCGCGCCGTCAAGCAGGATACGGACAGGCACCCGCTGGACGATCTTGGTGAAATTCCCCGTGGCATTCTCGGCCGGCAATACGCTGAACTGGGCGCCGGTGGCAGGCGCCAGACTGGCGACATGGCCATGGAAGACCTGTCCGGGCAGAACGTCCGCCTCGACGGTCACGGCTTCTCCCGCCCGCATGCCCGCCAATTGATTTTCTTTGAAATTGGCATCAACCCATAACCCCCTGGCCGGTATGACCGACATCAGGGATGCGCCGACGGTGGCATAGGCTCCTTGACGGGCACTGCGATTGCCCACCGTACCGTCGAAGGGCGCCCGCAATTCGGTGTAACTCAGATTGAGCCGGGCCGTTTCAAGGTCGGCATCGGCGGCGGCCATGGCCGCTTCCGCCTGTTGCCTCTGGGTGTCAATCACGTCCAACTGGCGTTCGGTGGCGTCGAGCCCGGCGCGGGCCCGCTGATCGGCGGCGACCGCCTGTTTGTAGTCGGCATCGGCTTTCTGGAAAGCTTGGATAGAGGTTGCCGCGCTCGCCGATAGTTGCTGGTAGCGAACCCGGTCGTGGTGGGCGCGTTCGGTCTCCGCGGCGGCGGCCGTAATGCCGGCCCGGGCCTCGGCCACTTTGGCTTGCTGCAGCCGGCGGGACGCCTCCAGGTTGGCCAAAGTCGCCCGCTGGCCGACGACCAGGGCCTCCGCCTTGGCCAGGGCGGCGCGATAGTCGCGGTCATCGAGTTTCAACAGAAGATCGCCGGCATGGACGGCCTGATTATCGCCGACCGGCACCTGCGCGATGAAGCCCGAAACCTTCGGAGCCACCACGGTCACCTCGCCGCCGACATAGGCGTCGTCGGTGGTTTCGATGAAGCGTCCGACGGTCCACCAATCGAAGCCGTACCAGATTGCCCCCGAGGCGGCGGCCAGTGTCAGTCCGGCAAGCGCCAACCGCCTGGTGCCGAAGGTGCGCCGAATGCGTTCCGGACCGATCGCATTCTTGGTCTTTTCGCCAACCGTCGCATCCATGTCACCTCCTGGAGTGGCTAAGAGCGTTTCTCCGCGTCCTTAAGCTTCGGCGTGGGGACCCCGGTGGCGCGCGTGGCGCAGGCGAATCGCCTCGTCGGCGGCCGGTCCCGGCGCCGTACAGAACGCCGGATCGGAGAGCGGGCGACCGCTGGTGCGATCGACCAGCACCGGATCGGCAACCGTTCCGGTTTCGCGATCGATGATGACGACGCTCGGTCCTTCCGGCGCGAAATGCTTGTTGCCCCAGACCAGCAACGTCTCCAGAACCGGCTGAAAATCGCGTCCGCGGATGGTCAGCACATATTCGAATCGCGGCGGATGTTCGTTGTATTGCCTGCGCTCCAGCAGCCCAGCCTCGACCAGACCGTTCAGGCGGCGGGTCAGCATGTTGGGAGCGATTCCCAAGCTTTTCTCGAATTCGTCGAACCGCGTCAGCCCATAGAAACAATCCCTGAGGATCAGGATGCTCCACCATTCGCCGACCCGTTCCAGACTGCGGGCGATCGGGCATTGCATATTGCCGAAGCTTTTTCGCTGCATCGGATCATGTCCAGGTTGATATCATTATAAAAGTAATCTAGCCTTACTCGATATCATGATGCAAGTGTAATGCGACTTGGTTCCCATGCACCCGACGCCGCATGGGAGTCACAATCAGACGAATCTGAAGAGGAGAAGGTCATGCCCGTAGCCGAAATACACGTCCACGAGGGCCGCTATGACGAGCCGCGGCTGGCAAAGTTGGGAGAGGCGATTCAAGGCGCGCTCGAAGCGGTCCTGGAGGTCCCTCCTGAGGACTACTTCCGCATCGTCCACATCTTGCCGTCGCATGGCTTCACACACACGCCTTCCTTTCTCGGGTTGACCTACAGCGAAGACTTCATATTACTGAAATTGACTTTCATCGCCGGGAGACCAAAGGAGGTCCGGCTTGCGCTGCTCAAAGAGCTCAACGTGCGCATTGTCGCTGCCACCGGCGTCTCGCCCGACGACCTCGCCGTCCTGCTCCATGAATTGCCGGGCGAGAACATCTCTTTCGGTCAGGGGCTGGCACAGCGGGCGCACATTTCGGGTGGAACGTGAGCAATTCCGCGATCGAAAGGACGAACCGCCGATGGATGTGTTTCGCAAGAACGACGGCGATCTGAACGGGCTCGACCAGCTTCGAGCCCTGATCTCCACCGGTCAGCGACCGCCCATGGCGGAATCCATGGATTTCAACCTGACGGAAGTGGAGCAGGGCCGGGCGGTTTTCGAAGGGATGCCGAGCCGTGCCCTCTACAATCCGATTGGTTCGGTCCACGGCGGCTACGCCGCCACGCTGCTCGACAGCGCCTGTGGTTGTGCCGTGCACAGCTGTCTAACGGCTCCGCAAGGTTACACGACGGTTGAGTTGAAGATTTCCTACCACCGAGCCCTGACCGACAAAAGCGGCCCTGTGCGGGCCGAAGGAACGATCTTGTCAGTGGGGCGCCGCGTTGCCTTCGCCGAGGCCAAGCTGACCGATGCCGCTGGTCGGCTTTGCGCGTCGGCGACATCGACATTGCTCATTTTCGATAAGGTCTCGGGCTAAGCAGCTTTTCTGCCGCTTGGCCCGAGACCTTAGGGTGTGTCCGCTGCTTCACTCGTCGAGGGCCAGCCCCAACTCATGGCTGGGACGGTGGCTGGTGGCAGGCGCCCCTCCCGGCACCGGCCGGACCTTGAACCAGATGGCGTAGAGCGCCGGCAGGAAGACCAGGATCAGCACCGTTCCGCCCGCCGTACCACCGATCAGTGTATAAGCCATGGAGCCCCAGAATACCGACTGGGTCAGCGGCGTAAAGGCCAGCACCGCCGCCAAGGCCGTCAGGATCACCGGACGGGACCGCTGCACCGTGGCTTCGATCACCGCGTGGTAGGGATCGAGTCCTTCCTCCTGATTGGTGTGGATCTGGCCGATCAGGATCAGGGTGTTGCGCATCAGGATGCCGGACAGGCCGATAAGGCCCAGGATGGCGTTGAAGCCGAAGGGCTGGTGGAAGACCATCAATGTCGGCACCATCCCCACCAAGCCCAGAGGTGCCGTCAGGAACACCATGGCCATGGCGGGGAGAGATCGCACCTGCAGCACGATGACCAGCAGCGTCAGAAGAATCATCACCGGGAAAATCGGGGCCAGTGCCTTGTTCGCCTTGGCCGATTCTTCGATGTTGCCCCCCATGTCGATGTGGTAGCCGTCGGGCAGGCTGGCGACGACAGGGGCCAGGGCCTGCCACACTTCCGCAGAAACCTGCGGCGGTTGCAATGCATCATCGATGTCGCTTTCCACCGTAATGGTCGGAATGCGATCGCGTCGTCGCAGGATGGGATCTTCGGCCCGGATTTCCGCATGGCCGATCTGGCTTAAGGGAACCAGGCGGCCATCGTTGGTGGTAAGGGTCATGTCGGCGAGTTTGGAGGGATCCAGCCGTTCGGCTCCGGCACTGCGCGCCACCACATCGACCGTGCGGATACCCTCGCGCACCTGGGTCAGGGTCGTCCCGGTCAGCAGGAACTGGATCTGCTGCCCGGCTTCGCTGGGCGAGAAGCCCAACAGACGCAGCCGGTCCTGGTCGAGGACGAAATGCACCGTGGGGGCCCGTTCGCCCCAGTCCTGAGTGACCCCACGGGTATTGGGGTTGGCCCGCATTACGGCCTGCACCTGATCGGCGAAGTCCCGCAGGCGCTGCTCATCTGGACCAGAAACGCGGAACATCACCGGGTAGCGGGTGTAAGGGCCGAAAACCAATTGGCTGACCCGCACCCGCGCCTCCGGCGCCAAGCCGGCCGCCACGGCGGCTTGCAGGCGCAGCTTCAAGGCCCCCCGCGTCTCGGCGTTCTGGGTAAGCACGATGATTTTGGCGAAAGAGGGGTCGGGCAGTTCGGGGTTGTAAGAAAGGAAGAAACGCGGCCCACCCCGTCCGAGATAGGTGGAAACGATTTTGGCCTCGGACTGCTGCTTGAGCCACGCCTCAACCTTGGTGGCGGCAATGCCGGTGGCCTCGATGCTGGTACCTTCGGGCATTTGCACCTCCACCAGGACTTCCGGCCGGTCGGACGTGGGGAAGAACTGCTGCTTGAGTAGCCCTATGCCGGCCCCGGCGACCAGGAAGGTCGCCAGCACGGCCCCGGCCACGGTGAATTTGTGGTCCACGGCCCAGGTGATGAGGTGGCGCAACCGCTGATATCCCGGCGTGGCATAGATGGCGGCATGCCCGCCAGGGACGGGTTTGATGTCGGGCAGAAGCTTGACCCCCAGGAAGGGGGTGAACACCACCGCCACCAGCCAGGAGGTGATCAGGGCGAAAGCGACGATCCAGAAGATGTTGCCGGCATATTCCCCGGCGGCTGAATGGGCAAAGCCCACCGGGGTGAAGCCGATGATGGTGACCAGGGTACCAGACAGCATCGGGGCCGCCGTATGGCTCCAGGCGTAGGAGGCGGCCTTGACGCGATCCCACCCCTCTTCCAACTTCACCACCATGATTTCGATGGCGATGATGGCGTCGTCGACCAGCAATCCCAAGGAAATGATCAGTGCTCCCAGGGTAATGCGGTCGAAGGAGCGGTCGGTCGCCATCATGACGACGAAGACGGCGGCGAGGGTCAAAGGCACGGCGGCGGCCACCACGATGCCGACACGCCAGCCCAGGCTGATAAGGCTGACGATCATCACCACGCTGAGCGCCACGAAGAACTTCAACATGAATTCGCCGACCGCCTCCTTGATGTTGACGGTCTGGTCGCTGACCTTGGAAAAGGAGAGGCCGGCCGGCAATTCGGCCTTGATTCTTGTCTCTTCCGCATCCAGCGCCTGGCCCAAGGTCAGGCCGTTCCAGCCGTCCTGCATGACCACCGCCAGCATCATGGCGGGGTCTCCATCGTGGCGGATGAGGAAGCTGGCAGGGTCCTCATACCCCCGCTCGACCGTCGCGAGGTCCGACAATCTGAAGCTGCGTCCACCGGCGACGATGGGGGTGTCGCCGATTTTTCCCAGATCGTCATAGGCGCCATCCAGGCGAATGAAAACCTGCGGACCATCGGTATCGATTGATCCGGCGGGGGTGACGGCGTTCTGACGCTGCAACGCTTCGAAAATGGCGCGCGGCGGCACCCCCAGCGTCGCCAGACGGGCGTAGGAGAAGTTGACGAACACGCGCTCGGGCCGTTCGCCCAGGATATCCACCTTCTTGACGCCGGCGACATGCAGCAACCGCTGTCGCAAGATTTCCGTCTCCCGCGTCAACTGACGGGGCGGCATCCCCTGCGCCTTCACCGCATAGATCGCGAAAGCGACGTCGGAGTATTCGTCGTTGACGAAGGGGCCCAGGGCGCCGAGCGGCAGATTGCGCGCTTCATCGCCGAGCTTCTTGCGGGCCTGATAGAACTGTTCCGCCACTTCCGAGGGCGGGGTGGTGTCCCGCAAGGTCAAGGTCATCAGCGCCAGACCAGGCCTGGTGAAGCTTTCCACCTTGTCGTACCAACGCAATTCCTGCAGCCGCTTTTCCAGCGGTTCTGCGACCAGATTCTGCATCTCCTCGGCGGTGGCTCCCGGCCACGCGGCGCTGACGGTCAGCACTTTAACCGTGAAGGTCGGGTCCTCGGCACGCCCCAGATGAAAAAAGGCAAAGACGCCCGATGCGGTGATCGCGATCAGCAGAAACAGCGTGATAGCCCGCTCGCGGACGGCGATGGCGGAAAGATTGAAGCGGCTCATTTCACCACCGCCTGCTGGCGCTCGGCAATCCGGACCTGCTGGCCCTCATGCAGATAATGACCGCCCAAGGCTACGATACGGTCACCGAGTCGAAGACCGCCGCTGAGAATGGCTCGCTCGCTTTCAAGCTGGAGGAGCTTGACCGAGCGAAAGGAAACGGTGGACGCTGGTCCATCAAGAACCCAAACGCCAGGCCCCTTTCCCGTATCATTGATGGCCCCAAGCGGCACTGCGACACCGGCCGTCGGCAGGGGGGCGGTGAGATGAACGGCGACCGTTGCGCCCAGGGGGGCGTTGGCCGCCTTGCCGTCCAGCACATAGCGGGCTTCGAAAGTGCGGGTGAGGGGGTCGGCCGTGCTGGAAAGCTGCCTGAGCCTTGCCGGAAAGCGTTCGCTGGCGCCGTATAGACTTGCTTCCGCAGTCGATCCGATGGTCGGTCGCAAAGTCTCGGGCAGATTGACGACGGCTTCGCGGGGACCGGCATGAGCGAGATGCATGACGATCTGGCCTGCCGCCACATACTGCCCGGGCTCGGCCAGGGTATCCATGATCACGCCTTCGGCATCCGCCACCAGTGTGGCGTACTCGCCGTCATCTGCAGCGATCTTCATCTGTGCCTCCGCGGCGGCGAGCAGGGCTCGCGCACTGTCCGCGGCGGCCTTCGCCTGGTCGTAGGCTGACTTTGAGACCGTGCCCGACTCCACCAGCCCCTGGTAGCGCGCCTCGTCCGCCGCCGCTTGGGTCAGACGGGCCTTCGCGGCCGCGACATTGCCCTGTTGGGCGGCGAGGGCATGCCCGTAGTCCGTGCGGTCGATTCGCATGAGCGGCTGGCCGGCTCGGACCGTCTGGCCGGCGTCGACCAGTCGCTCGATCACCTTTCCGGACACGCGGAAGGTCAGGCTGCTCTGGACCCGGGCGGCCACCAGGCCGGTGAATCCTCGTTCCGACGGCGCTGCCGGCTGGACTTCGGCGATCTCGACGAGTTGCGTTTCCGTACGCGGGTCGCGGTCGGCGGATGAGGCCGGGTCGCAGGCGGTCAATCCTGCCGCGGCACCGGCCAAGCCAAGGGCGAGGCCGTATCTAATTATTCTGGGCATGGGGAAGCTCCGAAGACGCCAATATGTTTGAAGACCAGCCGCCGCCGAGGGCGCGAAACGCCGAGACGGCCGAACGCGCCACATCGGCCCGGGTGCGGGCCAGTTCGTCCTGTGCCGACAGCAGTTGCCGGTCCGCGTCGAGAACGTCGGTCAGGGGGATGAGGCCGCCCTGGTAGGCGGTCTGAGAGTGGTCGCGCGCCCGGATCAGGGCAGCGACTTCGCTGTCCAACTCTTGCGCATGGGCATCGAGCTGGACGAGGGCGGTGAAAGCGTTCTCGACATCCTCGGCGGCGTGCAGAACCGTTTGCCGATATCGCGCCAGGGCCTCGGCCTCGGCGCCCTTGGCCTGGGCGACTTCGGCATCGATCCTGCCGAAGTCGAACAACCGCCAGCGCAGGCCGAGAAGCCCTTGGGGTTGAAAGGTCGAGGCGCGAAACAGGTGACCGGCGTCGGTGCTTTCGAAGCCCAGGAGGCCGGAAAGCGAGAATTTGGGATAGTAGCCGGAGATCGCTTCGCCGATCCGGGCATTGGAGGCGGCAAGACGTCGTTCGGCGGCGATGATGTCGGGGCGGCGGCGCAGCAGTTCGGTCGCCTCCGCGTTCGCCATGCCGGGCGCGGCAGGGATGTTTGCCGGTACGCTCAGTTCCGCCGCATGGGTCCCCGGCTGGGAGCCCATCAACACATCCAGCCGGTTCAACTGGCCTTCCAGATCGATGCGCAGGGGCTGCAGCGAAGCGCGCGCCGCAGACAACAGAGCCTCGGCCTGCGCCACTTCGCGGTCGGAGCCAAGCCCGCGGGCAAAGCGGAGACGGACGAGATCCAGCAGCTTGGCATCGGTCGCCACCTGGTCGGTATTGATGGCGAGGCGCGTCTGATCGCCGCGGATCCGGAGATAGGCGTCCGCGGCATCCGCGGCGACCGATACCCTTGTTCCCAAGTGCGCGGCCTCCGCCGCTTCCGCCTCGGCCGTCGTCGCTTCCGCGGCGCGGCCGAGGCCACCGAAGAGGTCGATCTCCCAGCTCGCGGCGACGCCGGCATCGTAGAGAGATTGATCCCGGTCGTAGCCGGGCAGATGCCGGGCGATCGAGCCGATGGGACTTTCAAGCGACTGGCGCTGTTTGCCAGCCTGTGTGTTCAGGTCGAAACTCGGCAACAACCGCGCGCCTGCCCCGTGGGCGGCGGCGCGGGCCTGTTCGACACGCGCCAACGCGGCGGCGAGATCGAGGTTCTGATCGAGGGCGCGGCCGACGACACGTGACAATTCCGGATCATTGAAGCCGCTCCACCAGCTGTCGAGCCGTGGCGCGGGCAGGCCGGTCGCACGGGATAGGGCGGCATCGGCGCTGTGGAAGGCCGCGAGATCGGAGCGTGGCGGCTGATAATCGGGACCGACCGAGCATCCGCTGATGGTCAAGCTGAGAAAAAGGCCGGCCAATACCGTCACGGTTGGGGGGGGGCGCAACGGTATTGGGCCGGCGACCACCGTCGCGGCGGGGGGATGGTTCCGCAACGGTTGGTATGTGTCGGGGAAGGCGGACATCAGTGGGGGCTCCTTCGGTGACGGGGCTGGTGCGGCAAGATGGTTTCGCCGGCGGCCGGCGCCGGTGCCGCGCAGAACATCGAATCGGCGAAGAGCCCGGTGTCGTCATCGATGACGACAGCTGGCGGCCCTCCCGGAGCGAAATGCATGTTGCCGAAACTCGTGTGTCGCATCGGATTACGGCCCTGTCGATATCATAATGAAAGTCATATAGCCTTGATGGCTATCATGATGCAAGTTTATTTTTGTCCCTCGTCATTACCGGGAATCGCCCGTTCCTGGCGGCGAGCCCCTGACGCGGCCCGCCGCCACGAGTCCCTCGCCGGACGGCGATCTTCATCGGTCCGGATGCCGTTTTTCATGGCTGAAAACGTAGGATGTATGACATTTGAGAAATGCCGGTGCGCGGTTGGTTTCCTTGTCACCACCTCATTTTCCGAAGAACAACAAAGGGATCGACATCATGGGAACCAAAGGAACAGCCCTGGTGACCGCGCCCGTGAAGCCCCGTTTCCGCCCGACGACGAGTGAGCATTGATTGACATGACCGGCTTCGCCATGACAGGAATCGTGGTAAGCGACAAATCAAGATGCGGTGAGGCGGGCATGGCGGCCATCGGCGTTGTGATATTCGACGGATTTCAGGTCATGGGACTTGCCGCGCTGTCGGCCTTTGAAATGGCGAACAGTGTGCTCGACAGAAAAGCCTATGAGGTCGAGATCCTTTCCGAGCACGGTGGTCCCGTTCGCAATTCGCTTGGCTTCACCATCGATACACGACCGTTCGCGACAAGGGACTTCGATACGGTGATCACCATCGGAGCACTTAACGTGGCACCGTCTTCGCCGGCGCTGCTTGAGTATCTTCGCTTGGTGGTCCGAACCGCCCGGCGGGTCGCGGGGATTTGCACCGGGGCTTTCGTGCTCGCCGAGGCCGGATTGCTTGATGGCAGGAGGGCGACGACGCACTGGAGCTACGCAAGCAAACTGCAGATGCTTTACCCGGAGGTCAGGGTCGAGCCGGACCGGATCTTTATCGCCGATGGCCAGGTCTGGACATCGGCGGGAATGAGCGCTGGGATCGATCTTGCGCTCGCTCTCGTGGAGAATGATTTCGGCCAGGAGGTCGCCAAGGCGGTGGCGCGCAATCTCGTCGTCTATCTGCGGCGTCCGGGCGGCCAGTCACAGTTCTCGACGCTGCTTGAACTCGAGCCGAAGTCCGATCGCGTACGGCGGGCTCTCGTCTACGCCAAGGAGAATCTCAGGAACGAGCTTTCGGTCGACGAACTGGCGGAGGCCGCACGGCTCAGTCCGCGCCAATTCAGTCGCGTTTTCCGCGACGAGACGGGTCAGTCGCCGGCCAAGGCCGTCGAGCATCTTCGCCTCGAAGCGGCGCGGGTGATGATGGAGGAGGGGCGCCATTCGATGAGCGAGGTCGCACGCGAGACGGGCTTTGCCGACCGCGAGCGCATGCGCCGCGCCTTCCTGCGCTCCTACGGCCAGCCGCCGCAGTTCATCAAGCGTGCCGCCGGGAATGCCCGCACGGCAAGCTCACCTGACTGAAGAATCGTTGCTAGCGCAGTCATCGTTTTGAAAAAAAACGCCGGGACCACCATCAATATAACCGGTCGCGTCACGACATTCAAAACGGACTAGGGTCTGTCGTCATTTACCGCTCTTCCGGTATTTTGGTTTGGCGATTCAATCAAAAGACGTCATGCCCGGCCTTGAGCCGGGCATCCACGCCCCCGAACAAGTCTCCGCCGTTCGCTCCCACCACGTGGATGGCCGTGTCGAGCACGGCCATGACGGTTTCTGGGGCCATCAGCACGATATCCCGGCAACTGACGACACGCCCTAGGGTCTGAGGACATTCAGATGAGCTCAGAACCTGGTTGGCTGAATGCATGTGCGGGATCAGCGCATATGCAAGATGATGACGCTGCTGTTTGCGGGATCTGTGCTTTCGCGAAGGTGTTTCACCTCCTCCGGCTTGACCGGCTCGCCATTGTTTCCCCATGAGGATCGGGCGAAGGACAGGACGTCGGCAATCTGCCGATCGGACAACTGCTCACGGAAGGGCGGCATGCGATAGGCATCCGGGATGCCGTCGGCAACGACCCGTTTCGATCCGTTCAGCGTCACATTGATGGAGGAGGCGTTTTCCCGCGCCATCAAGGACGCCGCACCGGCCAAGGGGGGAAACCACTGACCCTGACCGCGCCCGTCCGCACCGTGGCAGAAGCTGCATTTCGCCAGGAAGGTTTGAGCCCCGGGCGTCTTCAGCCGGGCATTGAGGGCGAGGGTATCGTTGGATTTCGGATCGTAATGCCATGCGGGCCCATCCCGACGGGGATCGCCCGGCAGCGATTTCAGGTAATGGGCGATCGCCCTCAGATCCTCGTCCGTCATGAACTGCGTGGAATTGTTGAAGGCATCCGTCATCGAGCCGAAAACCACCGCATGGCGGTTGCGGCCCGTCTTGAGGAACTGGTGAAGCTCGTCCTCGCTCCACCGGCCGAGTCCCCTGTTGGGATCGCCCCTGAGGCTCGGCGCATACCAGCCGTCGAGCAGCGCGCCAGAGAGGAAAAGGGGATTGCTGTCGTCGAGAGCCCTCTCGTTGAAGGCAAGTCCGCGCGGCGTATGGCAGGCGCCGCAATGCCCAGGTCCCTGGACAAGGTAGGCGCCCCGGTTCCACACCGCGTTTTCCGAGGGCTGCTCATGGTGGCTACCGTGATCCATGAAAAGAGCGCTCCAGAACGCCAGGGGCCAACGTATGCTGAGCGGCCAGGGGATATCGCTCGCCTTGTTCGCATGGCGGGCAGGCTTCACGCCATGCATGAAATAGGCATAGAGCGCGCGCACGTCGTCGTCGCTGAGCTTTGCGTAGGATGGATAGGGCATTGCCGGATAGAGATGATGGCCGTCACGCGCGACGTCGTGCCGCACCGCTCGATCGAAGTCGGCCAGACTGTAGTTGCCGATCCCGGTTTCCTTGTCGGGCGTGATATTCGTCGCGAAAATCGATCCGACCGGTGTCGCCATCTCAAGACCGCCGGTGAAGGGGGGCTGGTCCGGCGAACCATGGCACCCCACACAATCGGCGAGCCGGGCGATATATTCGCCGCGCTGAATGAGTTCTGGCGACGGTGCTTGCGAACCTGCGACGCCGTCGAACGGTGAAGACGGTACGCGGGTGGCAAACCAAGTCACACCGGCCGCTGCCAGCACGATGACCGGCAGCAGGACTGACAGGAGCTTTCTCAATTGTCTTTCCGTCCCTTATCCGTTTGATCTCGTCGGCGACCAGCATCTTTGGCGTCCACCCCCGGCCGGGGGCGGGGAAATGCCCGATCGCATCGACAGGGGAGGCGCCTCATCCTAGCTTTCGAATGTATGGCGGGAGAGGGGCATGCTGCGGACCCGTTGGCCGGTCAGCCTGGAAACGGCGTTCGCCACGGCCGGCGGAACCGCCGGAAGTCCGGGCTCTCCGATACCCCCCATCTTTGCCCCGCTCTCGATGATCCGCACATGCACGCGGGCCATGCGATCGGAGGGAAGGATGGGATACAGATCGTAATTCCGGGCTACCGGCTGGCCGTTCTTGTAAACCGCCTCCTCCAACAGCACTTCCGACAGCCCCAGCGCGACCGCCGAATTGACCTGAGCTTCGATGATGGCGGGATTGACGATGCTTCCCGGATCGATCGATTGCCAGACGTCATGCACCCTGATCTGACCGTTTTCGATCGAGACCTCGGCGATTGCCGCCGTTTCCGTGCCAAACGGCGAGGCCATGGCGATACCCCGCGCGCGCCCCGTGCCGTCTGTCGCGGTGAAGGGACCGCGCTTCCATCCGCCTGAGAGGTCGACAACCGACTGCAGCAGAGTGGACAGGCGCTGATTGCCCCGCAAAAGATGCAGTCTCAGTTGATAGGGATCCTGCCCGCCTTTGTCGGCCAACTCATCAAGGAATGCCTCGTAGAGGAAGTCGTTCATGGAATTGCCGACCGAACGCCAATATCCGAGCATTACCGGATTTTTCACATAGATCTGCGCAATCCGGTGGTTGGGAATTGCATAGGCCTTGCCAGCCAAACCTTCGACCGCACTGGGATCGATTTTTCCATCCTTGTGGCCGGAAATACCCTCCGTTGGGCCTTCGCACACGGTTACGGCCTCAAGGGCGACGGGCAGTCCGTTCGCGTCGAGGCCGCCGCGAAAACGGACCGCCGCCATGGGGCGCAGCGTGTCGCGCAGAAACTCCTCCTCACGGCTCCAGATCAGCTTGATCGGTCGTCCGACCTCTTTCGCCAGTTGAATCGCCTGGGGATAGGGGGTGGCGGTGTTGTAGATGAAATGCCGTCCGAAGAAACCGCCCAGCAGCGGCGAATGGATAATGATCCGGGAGGGATCGAGACCGGTTCGCCTGGCGATATCGGCCTGGAACATCTCTGGCGCCTGGTTCGGTATCCACAGCTCAAGGGTGCCATCGGGATTGAAGCGCGCCAGAGCGGATGGAGGCTCAAGCTGCGCGTGATTGACATATTGCGAGCGATAGGTGGCGCTCACCACCGTATGTGCATTTTTCAACGCTCCGGCGACATCCCCGACATTCTCCGCCTCCTGGCCAGAACCGGGCGTGTTTGCGAGGAGGTCACTGAATGCGGCGGTCGAGAAGTCGGCCGGCATGTAGCGCACATCGGACTCCGGACCCGGTTCGCGCCAATCCACCTGCAATGCTTCCGCCGCGCGCTTCGCGCTCCACCAGCGCTCGGCCACCACCGCGACGGCGCCGGGCAGGCGATGGACCGAGTGGACGCCTTTCATGGCGCGAACCGCGTCCTCATTTCGGACATTCCCGACCGTCAGACCGAGCCGCGGCGCATGCTGCACAGCGGCATACAGCATGCCTTCCGCGCGGCAATCGATGGCGAAAATCGCCTTGCCCACCGACTTCTCATAGACATCGAGGCGTGCGAGCGGTTTGCCGATCCAACGGAACTGGCCGGGGTCCTTCAGTGTCACGCTTTCCGGATCTGGCACCGGCAGATCCATGGCCCGTTCGGCGAGTTGCCCATAGGGGATCGATCTGCCGGATGGTCCGTGGATGACCCGGCCCGGTTCGGTGGTGAGTTCGCCGACCGGCGCGACCAAGCGCTCGGCTGCCGCCTGCAGCATCATCTGGCGGGCAAGCGCGCCGAGGCGGCGCATCGTCGAATAGCTCATCCGGACCGACATGCTGCCGCCGGTGATCCGCATGCCGTTGCCCATAACCTTATAGTCGGATCCAGCCGGAGCGTTTTCCACGATGAAGCCCGCCGGATCGGCATCAAGCTCCTCGCCGACGATCTGCGCCATTGCCGTGAAGATACCCTGGCCTCCTTCCACGAACGGGCTTTGCAGATGCACCGAGTTGTCCGGACGGATTTCGAGAAATGCGGGAACTCTCGTTCCGGGCTTCATCGTTCCGGAAAGGCCCTCGGCGCGCGCGCCTCCGACCGGAAGCCCGAAGCCGAGAACAAAGGCGCCAGCGGTGGTTCCCGCCGACAGAAGAAGGAATCGTCGCCGGGAAAGGTTCACCGGCGCGCCGGTCAGCAGAGATGTGTCCGGGGAAAGCAAATTGGCCGGTTTCGTCATTGCCCGGTCCTCTCGTCGCCCGCCAGATCGTGGATCGCCGCGCTGATCGCGTTGTAGGTACCGCAGCGACACAGATTGACCATCGCCGCCGCGATCTCGTCATCGCCGGGGTGCGGGGTTTCCTTGAGCAGAGCGGTCGCCGCCATCACCTGGCCGGACTGACAATAGCCGCATTGCGGAACCTGATGCTTGACCCAGGCGGCAACGACCCGCTTGCCAACGGGATCGTTTTCGATCCCCTCGATCGTCGTGATCCGGCGATTTTCCAGGCTTTCGATCGGCGTGACGCAGGCCCGCGTGACGATGTCGTCCACCATCACGGAACAGGCCCCGCATTGGGCGATCCCGCAGCCGTATTTCGTGCCCGTCATGCCGAGTTCGTCCCGGAGAACCCAGAGCAAGGGGGTGTCGGGCTCGGCCTCCACCTGGTGGGTAATGCCGTTGATCGTCAGCTTCATGGGGCACTCCTTGATTTGGTCTGCGGTATGTTGCGACATACCGCTTGGCACAAGACGTCGACGCTTATCCGGCATGATCCGCATATTCTGCAGATGCGGAGTTTTCGGACGCGCCAGACCTGGGGACCGCTTGTCTTCTTGTTATTCAGCACAACCGCCACACCAACATGGTGTGTGTCGCAGCAGTTTATTATATCCGGAAATCCGCATGCTCTTATGAGCGGTACACATAAATAGTCCCGCTATTGGGTGGCTTTGACGCCCTGCCTGCTCCGGACGAATGCTCCGCTCTTTTGGACTGCCGGAAGCGTCTCCTGGACCCCGATCCAACACGTCGATAGCGAGCCGAACGGATGATCCGTCTGCGCTCATTGTAGATCTGTGGGCTACAAGTCATGGAAATCATTTCGCCACTGATGCGCAGGGATCCGTAGTAGGTTGTTTTCATCGCGAAGGCGACAAGGCGACAGTAAAAAGCGCTATTTCATCGCATTAATTCAGAATATCAGAACTAGTTAATTTAGTATAACGTATACTGCCATGTTTTTATTAAAACAAAAAGTAAATATGTTTATAACAACTATAGTATTTTTTTTGTAATTTAATCAACATTCGTCGTTGTGAGGAAAGTCAGATGTTAATTTCGATCGTCTACGACAGTGGTTATGGCCGTACGGCCCGGCAAGCCGCAGCCGTCGCCGAGGGTGTGCGCCAAGTGCCGGGAGCGGACGTGAAGGTCATCGCGGTGGCCGACGGCTCCATCCCGTGGGATAGACTGGAAGCGAGCGATGCCATCATCTTCGGCTCGCCGACCTACAACGGCACGCTGAGCGCCCGGCTCAAACAGTTCATGGAGGAGACAACCGGGCCGGTGTGGCGCGAACTGAAGTGGCGCAACAAGCTTGCCGCCGGCTTCACCACCTCGGGGGCCAATAACGGCGACAAGCTGAATACGCTGGTTTCGATGGCCTTATTCGCCGCGCAGCATGGGATGATCTGGGTCGGTCTCGACCTGCTTCCGGGCGAGGGGGACGACGCCCTCAACCGGCATGGCAGTTGGATCGGCGCCATGGCGACATCCCTCCAGGGTGAAGACCCCGAGACGGCAATGGTCGCGGGCGATCTGAAAACGGCGTCTTACCTCGGCAAGCGCGTCGCCGAACTCGCCGGGCGGCTTGCTGGCAAATGAGCAGGGGCACGCCGAGCCCGCGCACATCTGAACGACCGCAACACATTCAACCCGTGGAGACCAAGACAATGGCCGACTGGAATCCGAATACGTCCGAGGTGACGCCTGAGGATATTCGCGCGGTTGCCCCCGTGCTTGAGAAGTACACCGTCAACTCGATCGTCAAGGATCTGTGGACCCGTCCCGACCTGACTGCGCGCGACCGGGCGATCATCACCGTGTCGGCGCTGGTCGCTCGCGATCAGTCGATCGCGTTACGCCACTACTTCAATGTGGCGCTGGATTCAGGAGTGACGCCCGGTGAGATCTCCGAGATCCTCACTCATGTCGCCTTCTACGCGGGATGGCCGAACGCCTTTTCCGCGGTCGCGATCCTCAAGGAGATTTTCGTGGAGCGTGGCGTCGGCGCCGATCAACTGCCGGCCATTGAGCCGAAGCTTCTTCCCATCGAGGAGGCACTGCCCGACGAGAACATCCGCGTCGCTTTCGGCGATCAGCAGATCGGCCCGGTCTCCTTGGGATTGCGGCATTTCACCGATGATCTGCTTTATCATGAGGTTTGGTTGCGACCCGGTCTTGCGCCGCGTGACCGGAATCTCGTGACCGTTGCCGTGCTGGTCGCGACCGGCCAATCGACCTTTCTTCCCTTCTACCTCAATCGCGCCGTCGAGAAGGGCATCACCCGTGCCGAGGTCGGGGAAATCCTGGCCCATCTTGCCTTCTATTCCGGTTGGCCGGTGGTGATCACAGCGACCGCCGCGGTGAAGGACTTCTTCGCTGGCCGGGCAGCCTGAGCGGTTCGTCCTTCGGCCACTGCCAACACTCTTTTTTGCTCTGGAGAACAAACGTGTTTGATTTCGAATTCCAAAACCCGACACGGATCGTGTTTGGCAAGAACAGCGTCGCCAAGCTCGACGCCCTCGTACCGGCCGACGCCCGGGTGCTCGTGCTGTTCGGTGGTTCCAGCGCGGAACGCACCGGTACGCTTGCCGAGGTGCGAGCCGCCCTCGGTAAGCGCGAACGGCGCGAGTTCGGTGGCATCGAACCCAACCCGACCTATGAGACGCTGATGCGCGCGGTCGAACTGGTCCGCGCCGAGAAGCTGAACTTTTTGCTGGCGGTCGGTGGCGGGTCGGTGATCGACGGGACCAAGTTCGTTGCCGCCGCCGCCGGCTTTGAAGGCGATCCCTGGCGCATCCTGGAAACCTTCGGCGGGGCGGTGACCAGTGCCCTTCCGTTCGGCACAGTCCTCACTTTGCCGGCGACGGGCTCCGAGATGAACCACAACGCCGTTGTCACCCGGGCGTCCACCCATACCAAGGCGTTTTTCGCCAATCCCCTGGTTTTCCCGAAGTTCTCCGTCCTCGATCCGACCAAGACCTACACTCTGCCGTCCAATCAGTTGGCCAACGGCGTCGTCGACGCCTTCGTCCACGTCGTCGAACAGTACCTTACCTATCCGGTCGAGGGGTTGGTCCAGGATCGTTTCGCCGAGGGGTTGCTGCGAACCTTGATCGAGGTTGGTCCGAAAGCGGTCTTGGAGCCGCGCGTCGACTATGACACGCGCGCCAATCTGATGTGGTCGGCGACGATGGCGCTCAACGGCGTGATCGCCGCCGGCGTGCCGCAGGATTGGGCGACCCATCTGGTTGGTCACGAACTGACCGCGCTTTACGGGATCGACCACGCCCGTACCCTCGCGATCATTCTGCCGGCCATGTTGGGCCTGCGTCGCGACGCCAAACGCGCCAAGCTGCTGCAGTTCGCAGCTCGCGTCTGGGATATCACCGACGGTGGCGAGGACGAGCGGATCGATCAGGCGATCGAGAAGACCCGTACGTTCTTCGAAAGCCTGGGTGTCAAGACCCACCTGTCCGATTACAATATCGGTGCCGACGCGATCGATGGTCTGGTCGCGAAGCTTGAGGAGCAAGGCCTGACCAAGCTTGGCGAGCGCCAGGACGTCACGCCGACGATCGCCCGCCGGGTCTACGAGGCGAGCCTGTAGCGCCGGAGAGATGGCGCCTGCCGGTCTTCTCCATCGCGCCGGCCGTTTTTTGCCGGTCCTCGCGATGATCGGGAGGCGCCATTGCCGCAATCCAAGGCATTGCTGCGCCGATCGAACGGATCCGTCCTATCTTCACGATGATCTGTTCTGCCGTCGCAAGGCGGTCATGGAAGGAGTTCGATAATGCGCGATAGACTGGACGGGGTCGCGGTGTTTGTCGAGACGGTGGAAGCGGGCGGCTTCGCGAAGGCTGCCCAGAGATTGGCGCTCTCACGTTCGGCCGTCGGCAAGACGATCGCGCGATTGGAAGCGCGCCTGGGCGTCCGGCTGTTTCATCGGACGACGCGGATCCAGACCCTGACAGAGGACGGACAAGTCTACTACGAGCGCTGCCTGCGTGCCCTGGAAGAACTCCGCACCGGGGAAACGCTGCTCGAATCCGGACGGAGGGAGGTTGCCGGGCGCCTGCGCGTCTCCATGTCCGTTCTGTTTGGCCGCCACTGCGTGGCGCCGATTCTGGTCGAGATGGCGCGGCAGCATCCAAAGCTGGAACTCGATCTGAGCTTCAGCGACCGGCCGGTCGATCTCGTCGCCGAGGGGTTCGATCTTGCCATCCGCAGCGGTTCGCTCGGGCCGGGCAACGGGTTGATGGCCCGGCGTCTCGCGACCTATCGGAAAGTGGTCTGTGCAGCCCCCGCCTATCTGGCGATTCGGGGGCGGCCACGAGTCCTCGCCGCACTCGGTGATCACGACACGCTTCTCTACGTACGCGGCGACGCCACCCATCCCTGGCTTTTGCCGGCGGGAGACAGCGGGGCGACCGATGTGACCCCCACCTCGCGCTTCCGCTTCGATGATCTCGAAGTGATCGCGGACGCGTCCGTGGCCGGAATGGGGATCGCCTATCTGCCTTTCTGGCTGATTCGAGAACGCATCCGATCGGGTTCGCTCGTTACGCTGTTCGACGATTTGCCCGCAGCCCTACTGGATTGCTACGCGGTTTGGCCGGAAGCCCAAAACCTGCCGCTGCGATTGCGCTTGGCCATCGATGCCCTGGCGGCGGAATTGCCGAAGTCGATCGCTCTCTAAAGTCCGGTCGACAAAATTGAAATGATAAACAGGAAGGGCGCGATGACGGGTCTTGGCGGGCACCTCCAGCACACCGCCATATTTATCGGTTTTGCGCATAAGTGCATGCATTCGAACCTGTCTAATTTTGTCGATGAGAGGGTGCTAGTTTCTCTTTAGGCATTTGAGGCGGCAATTGATCTGAAGTTGGCTCACCGCGGGATTTCGACTCCAAACTCGGTGTCGATGCTGCGGTCGGGCGCGAGCTTGCCGGTGTTGCGGGATTGATGAACCAGAATCACAACACCGAACTAAGCGCACAATCGGATACGCGGCCGTCGCGCCACAAGATTTCCACTGCAACGAACCAATCCCGCAGGGCAATCCTGCAATGAAAGGGCCCCACCCGTGACCACGCAGAATTCCGATGAACGCGCTGTGGAAGAGCTTGTCGGCTTCGACATTGGCCGGCGTAACCTGATGAAGATGACGGGCGCCAGCGTTGTAGCACTCGGTGCGATGTCGGTTCTCGGTACCCCCTTTGCGATGGCTCAAGACCTGTCCAACGGGGCCGACAACTTCTACACCAGCGACAAGGCGATCCTCCAGAAGGTCTCCTTCAAGAGCCAATATCAGATGAACGTCGCAGGAAACCTGTTCGTTCCCAAGAGCCTTGACCGGACTGCGAAGCATCCGGCGATCATCGTCGGGCATCCGATGGGCGCGGTGAAGGAGCAAAGCGCCAATCTGTATGCCGCGAAAATGGCCGAACGCGGATTCGTGACCATGTCCATCGACTTGCCTTTCTGGGGCGAGAGCGATGGCCAGGCCCGAAACCTGGTTTCGCCGGACGTTTACGCCGAGGCCTTCAGCGCCGGAGTCGATTTCCTGGGCACGCAACCGTTTGTCGACAGGGCACGGATCGGTGCGATCGGGATTTGCGGCAGTGGCAGCTTTGTCATCAGTGCGGCCAAAATCGATCCGCGCATGAAGGCGATCGCGACGGTCAGCATGTATGACATGGGGGCTGTCAACCGCAATGCGCTGAGGCACTCGCAGACCGTGGAACAGCGAAAGCAATTCATCGCCGCGGCGGCCGCGCAGCGCTACGTGGAGTTCACCGGCGGCGAAACCGAATACACCAGCGGAACGGTGAATCAACTGACGGCGGACACCGACCCTATTCAGCGTGAGTTTTATGACTTCTACCGCACGCCAAGGGGCGAGTATACGCCCGAAGGTGCGACGCCCCTGACCACGACACACCCGACGCTGACCAGCAACATCAAGTTCATGAACTTCTATCCGTTCAATGACATCGAGACGATTTCCCCCCGTCCGCTTCTGTTCATCAGCGGCGATCAGGCCCACTCCCGCGAGTTCAGCGAGGATGCCTACAGACTCGCTGCCGAGCCGAAGGAGCTTTACTGGGTTAAGGGGGCTGGTCACGCCGATCTCTACGATCGGGTGAACCTCATCCCGTTCGATAAGCTCCGATCGTTCTTTGATCAGCATCTCGCCGCTGTGTGAGCCAAGCTGACGTCAGCGCCGCTGACGGCAATTGGTTTTCCGGAGGCCGGGAGAGCCTGTCAGCTCTCCCGGTTTTACCGAGACCGGAGGAGGTGGCGTTGGTTTTTCCGAAACCATCCCACGAATTTTCTGATGGACGATGATCTGCGGATCTTAAGGAAAGCCGCTGAGTGGCATGCCGCAGGCGAACAGACAGCCTTGGCAGGCCAGCGCGCATCCGTTCAATGTCGAGGGGAAGGGGGATTGGCTTCAACTCCGTATCGGAGCCAGACCATGCCGCCATCCAGCATTTCCGTGGCGGTGTGGCGGAGAGACAGGCCGGCGGCAGGTTTTTCATTTGGGCCGCCGAGATAGTCGAAGATGCCGGGCGCCTTGGCCAGTCCATCGATTGCGGGATAAACGAGCAGGCTGATCTCGTCGATCAATCCCGCTTTCAGAAAGGCGCCGTTGATGATCCCGCCTCCTTCAAGAAGGATAGTCCTGATGCCGAAAGCCTCGCCCAGAACATCCATCGCTTGGCGTAAATCGTATCCATCGGGACCGGCAAACAGATAGGAGACGCCGCCTTCGCGCAATTCGGAGAGATAGGCGTCAGAGACCCGTTCGCCCAATATGGCGACGAGATGATTGCCTTCGGCCTCATCCTTTTCGTAATGGAGCTTTCCTTGCGGATCGATGGCAACGGCGACGTCCCGTCCCCGGCGATCGGCGATATGAGCTTGGCGTGGACTCTTCCCGGCACTGTCCGGTGCTGGCGCCGCCGCATTGGCGTAGTATTCCATGGTTTTGCGGCCGACCATCCAGCCGTCGGCGTCGAGGCGTGCGGCGACCTCTTCATAGTGCCGACTTAGCACGTCCCCATCGATCCCCGCGGCTGGCGCTGTCCAACGGTTTACCTGCAAAGCACCGTCGATCGAGCTCACCATGTGGCAGATAATTTTGGGACGCATGTGGATTCCTTCAATGAGATCGGCCATGGTGCGGCCATGTGTATAAGCAGAGTTCCCCAAACCCATTTCGTCGCCGTCTTGACGGATCTTCGGGGACGCGCGGGACGTCGATCAGGCCAAAAGTTTCGGTCCCGCTATTTTGCGTCGAGCTCGAGCGTCACCTTCACCGACCCGGATACATTCAGAGCCTGCATTCCGGACTCGATCTTGGCGATGGTGATGATGCCGGGGGAGGGGACGGTCTGCCCGTCGTGCCGGTAGTAGATTGCGACATCGGGACCGGGAGACCAATAAATCAGATCTCCGACGGCATAAGTTCTCGTTCGCTGTCCGCCTTCCGAAATGGCCCTCGGAAGATGGGCGAATTTCTCCCGTCCGAACAGGTCTTCCATTGTCAGGGTGAGCGGCAGCAGGGATACGAAATCCCGGGCGGTTTCGCTGTCGACCAAAGTGGCCGTAATGACGTTGCTTTCGATCTTGAGACGGATCCTCATGACGTGAGCCTGTTCAGCGGATCTTTCCAACGATGGCTTTATACCGGAGTTGCTGCTGTCGGCGCCGTAGGCGACCTTGGTGAAAGCCATCGCCGCGGCGATAGGCAGGAACAGAAATCTCTTCATTCTTGCCTTCCCTTCGCGCCGGAAAGTTCAAGTTGTTTTTGGCGGGACGCGACCCTTTCCGGCAGTCATTGCGTTAAATCTAGCAAGCGAATTGACGCATGATTAGATGGCGAAATGCGCAAGGAGTTATTCGGCATGCACATGAATGCGTCGTGAAAAAACGAACTCCGGCGGCGGAAGTCAGTCAGCAATAATCGCCGGTTATCCCGGTTTCCTGCACATCTGTGGCTGGCAGGGATGGGATGGGTTATGTTTGGGCCTGCGAACGAACTTATGAAAGATGACCATCAATGCCGCGCGAAATTGTTGGCGACCTCCGTGTTTTTCTCGCGGTCGCGCGTGAGCGGAATTTCACCAGGGCGGCCGCGCAGATCGGGATGTCCCAGTCGGCCCTGAGCCATGCCATCCGTGAACTTGAGGAGCGGCTTGGCGTTCGCCTGCTGACCCGCACCACGCGGAGCGTTTCCCTGACCCAAGCAGGCGAACGCGTGCTTCAAGCCGTGGGCCCCCGGCTCGGGGAGATCGACACCGCACTCGCGGCTTTGAGAGAATCTCGGGAGAAGCCTGCCGGCACTGTTCGGATTACTGCCACCGAGCATGCCATCGACTCCGTCATTTGGCCGAAATTGGCGAAGGTTATGTGGGAGTATCCCGAGATCAAAGTCGAATTCGTCATCGATTACGGCCTGACCGACATCGTCAAGGAGCGATACGATGCCGGCGTGCGTTATGGCGAGTATGTGGCGAAGGACATGATCGCCGTGCGTATCGGACCGGACACACGTGTCGCGGTCGTCGCCGCCCCCTCCTATTTCGCAAAGCGGTCACGGCCCCAGACACCGCACGATTTGGCCGCTCACGACTGCATCAATCTGCGCACGCCGACACATGGCGGATTGTTCGCCTGGGAGTTCGAAAAAGAAGGTCGTGAGCTCAATGTGCATGTCGAGGGGCGGTTTATCTTTAACGGCATGTACCAGGTGGTGAATGCGGCGCTGGACGGATATGGCATCGCTTATATGGAGGAAGAGTTCGCGTTGGCGCATATCGCCGACGGACGCCTCGTGCGGGTGCTCGAGGACTGGTGCCCTCCCTTTACGGGTTACCATCTCTATTACCCCAGCCGGCGCCAAGCATCGACGGCCTTTACCGTGGTGGCCGAAGCGCTTCGTTACCGCGGATAGCCGCGATGGGAACGCGCCGGCAGTGCATCCCACGTGCGTCGGCCTCCCGGCTTCCGGCCTTGCTCCTGCGAAAACGAGGAGGTCCGCCAGCATAGGAGAAAGCCATGCTGGCGGACGGTTATCGGTGGCGGCGGGATTCGTGCCGGGCAACCTGCGGCGGGACACGATCCTCCGCGTAATACCAATTCTCGGTGATCGGAACCGATCACCGAGCCCTCAATCGCCGGGCGGGATACATCCGTATCCGTTGCTTGGCCATCTCGGCCTCCGGCCCGCCTGCGTCGTCGTTTGCCCTTCGGGCTGCAAGGCTTCGCGCCAACGATGGCGCGGACCCTCAATGGGCCGGGCCAAGTCTCGATGAGTCATCCTCATCGAGACTTGGTATAAGACAGTGTTATCGCTGGTTAAGCAGCGGCGGGATGGTCGGGACCTGCGGAGCGTTATCGATGTCCGCCTGGGTCATGCGAAACTCCTCCGGATAATGCTCTCGGCTGGTCCGCCGCAGCGGCTCGGTCGAGCGCCAGGTGTAGAGGCAATGCTGGCACTGGTAGACTTCCCAAACGCCGGGAACCGGCGACAGCGCCAGGGTTTCGATTTTTTCGTCGGCACAACGGGGGCATATCATGGCGGAACTCCTGCGAATTTCTAATGGGGCCGGCATCAGCGCCGTGCCAGCAAGGTCGACAGCTTCTCGGCCCAGGCCTTCGCTTCCGGCAGGTCGCGGACCGGCTGGCTGTAGTGGCCGCGCTTGTCGGGAGCGACGGGCGTGGTGGCGTCGATGATCAGCTTGTCGGTGATGCCGGCCGGCGACGAGCCGGGATCGAGTTCCAGCACCGACATGTTGGGCAGTTGCACCAGATCGCCCGCCGGGTTGACTTTGGCCGACAGCGCCCACATGACCTGGGGCAGATTGAAGGGGTCGACGTCCTCGTCGACCATGATGACCATCTTCACATAGCCAAGCCCGTGCGGCGTGGTCATGGCGCGCAGGCCCACGGCCCTGGCGAATCCGCCATAGCGCTTCTTCGTCGAGATGATGGCGAGCAGCCCGTGCGTATACATGGCGTTGACCGCCTGAACCTCCGGGAATTCGGCCTTCAGCTGTTGATAGAGGGGAACGCAGGTGGCCGGGCCTATCAGATAATCGATTTCGGTCCAGGGCATGCCGAGATAAAGGGATTCGAAGATGGGCTTGCGGCGGAAAGACGCTCTGTCGATCCGCACGACGGTCATGTTGCGACCGCCGGAATAATGTCCGGTGAATTCCCCGAATGGCCCTTCGATCTCGCGCTTGCGGCCTTCGATAACTCCTTCAAGGATCACTTCGGATCCCCAGGGGACATCGAAACCGGTGAGCGGCGCGGTGGTGATGGGATAGCTTTTTTCGCGCAAAGCCCCGGCCATTTCATATTCGGACTGATCGTAACGCAACGGCGTTGCCCCCATCAGGGTAATGATAGGGTCGTTGCCCAGCGAAATGGCGACGGGAAGGTCCTCGCCCCGCTCCTCGGCCATGTGCAGATGCCGGGCGATATCATGCATCGGCACGGGCTGCAGGCCGAGTTTGCGCTTCCCCTTCACCTCCATGCGGTAGATCCCGACGTTCTGCTTGCCGAAATTATCGGGATCGAGCGGATCACGCGAAACGACGCAGGCCTTGTCCAGATAGAAGCCGCCGTCGCCGTCATTGAGACGGAATAAGGGCAGGATGTCGAAAAGATTGATCGCGTTCCCCTCGACGGTGTTTTCCGCCCATGGCGGGTTGTCGCGCCGTTCCGGAGCAACGGGAAAGGTCTCCCAGCGGCGGATGAACTCGTCGACCTGGGGCTTCGTCGGCGTGGTGGGCGCCAAGCCCATGGCGATCGCGTGATTGGCCCAGGAGCCGAGGGTATTCAGCGCCACGCGGGCGTCGGTGAAGCCGGCGATGTTGTCGAAATAGAGCGCGGGCGCATTGTCGCCGATACGGCTGACGGCGTTGGCGGCGGCCGCAAGGTCCGGCTCGGCCGCCACCTGCTCGCTGATTTCGAGTAATTGCCCGTTCTGTTTGAGTGCCTCGAGGAATTCTCGCAGGGTGTCATAGGCCATCAATGTTTCTCCTTGGATGGAATCGGGAATCGGTTGGGGATCGGAATAGAGAGTCAGCGCCGGTCGTGGTCGAGGCCTGCCCACCGCTTGGCTTTTTTCCAGGGGACGCCGAACTGGTCGAGCACGCGGGCGACCACATGGTCGGTGACGTCGCCGATGCTTTCCGGATGGTTGTAGTAGGCCGTCATGGGGGGCACGAGGCGCACGCCCATGCGGGACAAGGCCAGCATGTTTTCCAGATGAATCGTGCTGAGCGGCGTTTCCCGCGGCACCAGGACCAGTTTGCGTCCTTCCTTGAGGATCACGTCGGCTGCCCGCCCGATCAGTTCGTCGGCGTAGCCGGCTCGAATGCCGGCCAGGGTCTTCATGGAACAGGGGATGACGATCATGCCGTCGGTCAGGAAGGAGCCGGATGAGATCGCCGCCGCCTGGTCGCCCGGACGGTAGACGTGGTCGGCCAGGGCTTCCACGTCTGCTATGGAATAGGACGTCTCGGACTCGATGGTGACGCGTGCCCATTTGGAAATCACCAGATGGGTCTCGATGCCGCCGACCTCCCGCAGGGCTTCGAGTAGTCTGACGCCCAAGGGCGCGCCGGTCGCGCCAGTCATTCCGACGATCAATTTCATAAGATTTATCGCCCATGCCGTTCTGAGGAAATCCGTTCCTATACGAACTATAAGGATGCGATCGACCAATATAGTTCGTATAAGAACAATTAGGCTATGCTATTCCTCTGGCTCATGCAAGGGCATATTGTTCGCACCCGAACATATCAGGCGACCGAAGGAGGCGTTATGGAGGGACGGCTTGAGCAGGAAGTCTTTCACGTGATCCGCCGGCTGATGCATGAGCATACGGCGCGCTGGCAGCAGATGTTGCCCGACCTTACCAAGCCGCAATATGCCGTGCTGAGCGCCATCGCCGAGCGCCCGGGCATCGAACAAATGCGGCTTGTCGATGCAGCTGCCTCCAGTAAGGCCACATTGGCCGAAATGCTTAACCGCCTCGAGGAGCGCGGCATCATCGTGCGCCGGCAGGACGATATCGATCGGCGCCGTCGCTTCGTCCATTTGACCGAGGCGGGGCAGGCCATGCTTACCACCGCACAACCGTTCGCCCGACAAACCGACGAGGTATTCCTCAACCGGCTGTTACCGTCCGAGCGCAAGAATCTTCAGAGGTTGCTCGGCCTCATGCTGGTGCCCTGACCACTTGCACGAGGCAGATGATGTTTCGGCGTCGTGCCACGCCGTGCCTCATGCGGAAATTCTTGGATCGATTAGCTGATTTATGCACAGACGCCATATGTTCATGTGCGTCTTATCATCTAATCGCGAGGAGGCCTCGCTGTTATATGTCATGCATCATAAAGCGACGGGATGAACAACCAACACTGTGTTCGTTGAGACTGTTGTCCTCCATGAGTGCTGTGATTCGTTGTGATGTTTCTGGAGAAGATGATTGAGGCCAGGCGGAATTTTTGCCCGCGCCGGAAATCACCACAATTCAATTAGTTGGTGGGGGTCACTCGGCACTCGTTAGAGTTTTGAGGTAATGTGGAAATGCTGGTCAAGGTCGCTTCTGAGTGCCGCGAAGGCGAGAATGGATCGGGGGCGTGGGGCGCCGTTTTTGCGATGTCCCTGGGTGCATTCGCGTTGATCGCATCCGAGTTCATGCCGGTCAGTCTGCTAACCCCGATCGCGGCTGATCTCGGGATAAGCGAGGGGCAGGCGGGACAGGCTATCTCCGTATCCGGCGCGTTCGCCGTTCTGACGAGCCTGTTCATTTCGTCGGTGGTCGGACGACTCGACCGCAAACTGGTGCTTCTGTCGTTGACACTCCTGATGATCATCTCGGGAACGATCGTGGCATTCGCTCCGAACTACGTCACGTTTATGATCGGCCGGGCGCTCATCGGGGTCGTCATTGGCGGATTCTGGTCGATGTCGGCCGCGACGGCAATGCGGCTGGTGCCGGACCATCACGTGTCGCGGGCTTTGGCGATCCTGAACGGCGGAAATGCGCTGGCGACCGTTGTCGCCGCGCCCATGGGAAGCTTTCTCGGCGCGATCATTGGCTGGCGCGGAGCCTTCTTTTGCGTCGTTCCGATCGCGATGATCGTTCTTTGCTGGCAGTTTATGAGCCTTCCCACGATGAAGGCCGAACACGGGGCGGCTTTCGGAAACGTCTTCAGGCTGCTGAACCGGCCTTTGGTCGCCTTGGGCATGGCGGCGGTCAGCATCATGTTCATGGGTCAGTTTGCGCTGTTCACCTATCTGCGGCCGTTCCTCGAAACGGTGACCCGTGTCGATGTTTCCACGCTGTCGCTCATACTTCTCATGATGGGCGTGGCCGGCTTCGCCGGCACCACTCTTATCGGAGCGTTCTTGAAGGAAAGCCTCTACAGGACGCTGGTTATTATCCCGGTATTGATGGCTGCGATCGCAGCGGCTCTCGTCGCATTCGGGGAATCGGTTGCCGTGACGGCTGTGCTGTTGGGCATTTGGGGGCTGATCGCCACGGCGGCGCCGGTCGGATGGTGGACATGGCTGGCGAAGACGCTGCCGCGCGATGCGGAGGCGGGCGGTGGACTTATGGTGGCGATCATTCAGCTCGCGATCACGATGGGGGCGACTGTCGGCGGTCTGCTGTTTGATACGCGCGGCTACCAGAGCACTTTCGATGCCAGCGCGCTGCTGCTCGCCGTGGCGGCCCTCCTGGCTGTCATTACGTCTCGCACGGGTCGGCTCAAGACGGCCTGATCGGCCTTATGTCTCGACATTTTCGATAAGGAATGCGGGCTGCGGCTGGCGAAATGGGCCCGCGCCATCGTCGGCGGAGCGCAGCTCGCGCCGGGCGACGTCGAGGCGCCAGCCGCCAAAGCAAAGCGTCGGCCGTGTTTCGCTGGAGGCTGGGATCATCGCACTCTCGGCCGTTCGTCTCAGCACGGCCTTGACGCGCGCCAGCAGTTCGCGCTGGTCGAACGGCTTTGTCAGATAATCATCCGCTCCGATTTCCAGGCCGACGACACGATCCGTATGGTCCGCCATGGCGGTCAGCATGATGATGGGGACCCGTGACACGGTCCGCAATCGCTGGCAAAGGCTGAAGCCGTCCTCGCCTTGCAGCATCACGTCGAGAATCACAAGGTCGATTGTTTGCTTCTCAATGGCATTGAACATGGCGATACCATCTTGGGCGGTCGAGACGTTGTGGCCATGTTTGCGAAAAAACGTCATCAGCAAGGACAAAATATCCTTGTCGTCATCAACGATCAGAAGATGGGGCATCGCACTCATTTCCTAACGCTAGCACGTGCTGATGACGGCTTGATGTCCGGATTTCCATAATTTGTTTCAGATCATACACAATATGTCTGGTCATCTATAAGGAGCACATCAAGCTGATATTTACTCGAACACTCGATCCCATGCCTCTAGTGCATTGACACAAGCGAAAGATACAACAATTTCGTCAATGCACGACAGTCCGCGCGGCGCTTGAGCGATGAAAAAGCGGAGCTTTTTCGCTCTTGCAGACTCTAGTGTAAAACAACCACGTCTGTTATCGGACGACGCCAACGCTCTTCAATTCTGGCATCCTGGGCGCGATACCCGAGTGCGATGACGATTGGGATCACAGTCCCCCGTGACAGTCCCAGAATTTTGGCGACCTTCGACGCGGAAAAGCCTTCCATCGGACATGAGTCGATCCCTTTCGCCGCGGCTCCGAGCATGAGGGTTTGAGCGGCGAAGATCGCATTGCGCGCAGCCCAATGACGACTGCCGATGTGACCTACCGGGAGGAGGGACAGACTGGGTCGAATCAGCGCGGCAAGAAAGAGAAGGGGAGACCATAACGCCGAGGATCCGATCCCCAGGATCTTCTGGAACTTCCCTATTTGTTTCCGGTAATAAGCCTTCGAGTTCGGCTCAAGGGCCGCCGATGTTTCAACATGCGCGAGTTGCGCCATAGCGGTTCGTTTTCCCAGCGAGGGACTTGCCGCAACGACAATAAGATCTGTCGCAGATGCTGCCGCTTTCTGTCCGTTGCATGCCGACGCGACATTCGCTTTCAAGGAAGGATCTCGAATCCAATGCAACTCATAGGGCTGCAAATTTCCGCTTGAAGGCGCGAACGCAGCTTCAGCAAGCAATGCGCACACGTCCTCCTCGGGAATCGGGGTTGAGTCAAATTTGCGAATTGCCCGGCGAAAGCGATTCGCGGCTTGGAAGGCGGCCCAGGGCCGCAAATCATCTTGTGTTTTCATGACGTGAATAGTCCGGGTAGGAGTTCAATGGGCGACAAGGTCAGCGGCATCCATAAGATGGACCGTAACAGGCTTCGCCAGACCGGCCCTCCCGCGCCGCGAATCGACATGGTGGCTGCAAATTGTTCTTCATTCCCATCTCTATATGTGTAATATGCACATATTAAGGCGAGAAGAATCGATGTCAATAAAAAACGTGCAAAATACACATATTAACCTTCGGCTTCGCCAGCTCCATGGGGCTCTGCTTGAGATCGTTGGTGTCATGAACCGTCCTCAGCGCGACGAGGCGATGGTTCGAGAGGCCGGCATCTCTCTCGATCGCGCGTTGTTTCCTTTGCTGGTTTTGGTGGAGCGGCTAGGTCCCATCGGCATAGTCGAGTTGGCCGACCGCGTCGGGCGAGATCACACCACTGTCAGCCGGCAGATTGCGAAGCTGGAAAGCCTCGGTTTGGTCGTCCGCCAGGAAAGCGCGAGCGACCGTCGCGTCCGCGCGGTCGTTGTCACCAAGAGCGGCAAGGTGATGACTGACCGCGTCGATGAGGCGAGGGAAAGAATCGGACAGGCTGTTTTTGCCACGTGGGACAATCAGGATTTCGAAGACCTGGTGCGGCTCATGCGCAAGTTTGCTGACGATATCAAGGGGCACACATCGCCTGATTCGGAAGCTATTGGCTGACCGATGTGAGAGTCCGCAGCGACATCTGGAACTCGTCCAGCGGCAGAGGTCGTCCGAAAAGGAATCCCTGGTAGGCCTGACACCCCAAGCCGGAGAGAAAGTCCCTCTGGCCTTCCGTTTCCACCCCTTCGGCGATCACCGACAAGCCCATGGTCTGTCCCAAGGCGATGATGGTTCGGGCAATGGCCGCGTCGTTGGGGTCCGTGAGCACCTCGCTCACGAACGACCTGTCGATCTTCAACTGGTCCAGAGGCAGGCGTTTCAGGTAAGACAGCGACGAATAACCGGTGCCGAAATCGTCGAGGGAGAATCTCACGCCACGAGAGCGAAGCGCCGTCATCTTGGCAATGACATCCTCGACATTGTCCAGCAGCATGCTCTCGGTGAGCTCCAGTTTGAGATTGTGCGGATTGGCCCCGGTCTGCTCCAGCGTCGCGAACGTCCGTTCGATAAAGTCCGGCTGCCGGAATTGAAGGGCGCTGACATTGACGGCGAGAACGATATGGGCGGTGTCCTCCCGCGCAGCCCAGGCCGCGATTTGGCGGCAGGCCGTGTCCAACACCCATTGCCCCAAAGGCAGGATCAGTCCGGTTTCCTCGGCCAGAGGAATGAAGTGTCCGGGCGCAATTACACCGTTCTCCGGATGGTTCCACCGAATCAGCGCTTCGGCGCCGACAAGGTGTCCATCGTCGATTTGCGGCTGATAGTAGAGTAAAAATTGATCTTTCGCTATCGCAAGGCGAAGTCCTTCCTCCATCGCCACGCGCGAATTGATCGCCACCTGCAAGTCCGGAGAAAAGAACCGCAAGGTGTTGCGGCCCGCCGTCTTCGCCTGATACATCGCGATATCGGCCTGGGTCAGAAGCTCGTCAGTGTTTTCGTTCCGTCCGCCGAACATGGTGACCCCAATGCTGGTGGTACTCCGGCATTCCCGCCCGGCGAGCAGGTAGGGCTGACTGATGGCGTCGAGAATTTTCGCCCCGACCGCCTCCGCCTGTATTGCGGCTTCATCACGGTTCTCGCTTAAGTCTTCGATCAGGACGATGAATTCGTCCCCTCCCAATCGCGCGACCGTATCGGCCTCACGCACGCAGGCGGCAAGGCGCTTGGCGACCTCCTGCAACAACGAATCACCGATGGCATGGCCGCTGCTATCGTTCAACGTCTTGAAGTCATCGAGATCGACGAACAGCAGTGCGCATTTCCGCTTGTTCCTGGTGGCGGCGGCCTGGGCATGGCGCAAGTGGTCCGTCAAAAGCCGCCGGTTGGGCAGATGCGTCAACGGATCATAGAATGCGAGAGTCTTGATCTCCTCCTCGGCCTTCTTGATATCCGAGATATCCCGCGTGATCGACAAAATGCAGAGCTTGCCATCAAGTTCGATCAGCGATGCAGACATCAAACCCCAGATCAAATCCCCGTTCTTTTTCCTGAACTGGGCTTCCATATTCCGGCAAGTCGAGGCATGTCTCAGCTTCTCGACCAAAATTTGCCGATTTTTGAGATCGGCCCAGATGTTGATGTCCAGCGCCGTGCGCCCCATGACGTCATCGTGGACAAATCCCGTCATATCGGTGAATCCGTCGTTGATATCGACGTATGCACCGTCGTCCAGACGGTTGATGGCGATGGCATCCAGGCTGGTCTGGAAGACGAGACGATAGCGGGTTTCGCTCGCCCGCAGCGCCGCCGCCGACTGGCGGCGGTCCGCCTCGCGGGCGAAATTGTCCAGGGCGAAGCTGATGTCCATCGCCATTTCGAGCAACAATTTGCGTGCGTCTTCGTCAAACGCATTGATCGTGCCGGAATAAATCACCAGACATCCGACTGCGGCTCCATTTCGGCAGAGCGGCAGCGTCGCCGAAGACATCCAACCGGCTTTTTTTCCGAATTCATGCCAGGGGGCCGTAATGGGATCGTGAAGGTAGTCTTGGCTCCATTGCGGCTGATTATTGCGAACGGCGGTACCCGTCAGGCCGCGGCTGCGCGGATCGCCTGCGTCCACCGTCACCACTGGAATGTTTTCCGGAAATCCGAGTTCATGGCCCTCGCCGTACCAGGCGACGGGCCTGATCTGTTTGCTGGTCTCGTCGACGAAGCCGATCCAGGCCGTCTTTACGAAACCGTATTCCACCGCGCAGCGGCAAATCTTCGGAAGAAGCTCAGTTTCGTCCGCGCAATGCACAATCGCCTGATTGCATTGGCTCAAGGCGGCATAGAGATTGGAGAGACGCCGGTTTCTGGCTTCTGCCGCCTTGCGCTCGGTGATGTCTCGGGCCGAGCAGAAGATCAGCCTCTGGCCTGCCTGCTCTATCGGGCGGGACGTCACTTCGATGTCCAGACGACTGCCATCCTTGCGCCGATGTTGGGTTTCCACTGTCTGCACCTTGGAGACCAGGCCGAGTCGGTCAACGATTTCCTCGTAAGTGAGACCGGCCAGCGGCACATCCCATTCGTTGACGTTCATGCCGATCATTTCGTCTCGCGAGTATCCCAGCATGCGGCAGAATGCGTCGCTGGTCTCAATGATATTGTTCTGGAAATCGAGGATATGGATGCCGTCGCTGGCATTGCGCAGCAGTGAGCGGCTAAGTTCGGTGGCAGCCTCGGTCCGCCGCAGGAACCAGGCCACGGATATGGAGCCCGCAAGAAAAATCGCGGCGGCCGCGATGCCTTTCCACAAGAGACCCCGCCACTCGGTCAGATAGTCTTCCGTTCCCATTCCCGCTGACAAATGGAAGGGCACGGCGGACAGACGGCGATAGGCAAGCGTACGTTCGATTCCGTCGCTCGCCGGCGCGAGATGAAAGAAACCCGCGCCATCCCCCGACGCAACGATGTCCATCAATTCCCTGGAGGGAGCTCTGCTGCCGATCAACTGGGAGGGAAGGGGGGAGGGAGGGGTTCGAACGATGATGGCGAAATCGGCGTCTCGCAACATCGCGACGCCATGGGGGCCAAGGTTGAGATTGGCAAAGAGCAGTGCAAAAGAACTGGCGGGAACGGATGCCGTTATCACGCCCGCGAAGCGGCCATCGGGATCATTGTAACGACGCGTGAACGAGATCACCCAATCGTTGTATGCGCGATCAAACACCAAATTGGTGACGATCAATCCGCTGTCTTTTTGATTATTGTGGGCGGCAAAGAAGTCGCGGTCGGCAAGGGGGGGCTCGTCCTTCGACACGCAACCGCCGCTGCAGTATCTGACCGCGCCGGAAGCATCGGTCACGCGAAACGTCGCGGCGAACCCCGACACCCATGCCCGCCGACTGTCCAACAACGCGATGACCTCGCGATCGTCAATTCCGCCGTGCCGCCGCAGTTGTTCTTCCAAATGGTCCCCGGTTGCGCGCAGGGAGAGATCGATCCTGCCAACCGCTTCGGTGATCGAACGGTCAAGCAGGGATGTCACGTTTTCAATGGTGGTGCGAATCTCGTTCTCTCGCTGCCCCCTGGCGGTGATCAGCATATAAGCGAGCAGGCCGCTCACGAAAATATTAGCGGCGAGAATGGCTGCACTCAGGACAAAACGCGGATTTTTCGACATATAACCATTATTTATCAATACGTATATTTTTATAGTACTATGAAAATAGTAAGTATTTCCACATGCTTGAAAGTGTCATTAGCCACTGGACGGTGGCGTTGCCAATCGCAAGGAGAACCCTGCCCGGCGATTGAGGGCTCGGCACTGGACAACGGGCAAGCAATATACAAGATATGCCGGGGCGTTTCCGTTCCGGAGGCAAAGGACCGATGGTGCTCCATCGGTCCTGCGGCGGGAAGCTCCTTGCTTTTTCGGTTTCCTTGTTTCAAGTGAAAGACTCCCCATGCCGGACCACCCCAGTTCCTTGCGGCCTTTGATCGTCGCATCGGTGATGATGTCGATGTTCATGGTCGCCATGGAGGCGACGATCGTCTCGACGGCGATGCCCCAGATCGTGGCCCAGTTGGGGGGCTTGCGGCTGTACAGCTGGGTCTTCTCCTCCTTTCTGCTCACTCAGACGGCCGCGACGGTGATTTTCGGCAAGCTCGCCGATCTGTACGGCCGCAAGCCCGTCATGCTGGCCGGCATCGGCATCTTTCTCGTCGGCTCGCTCTTCGCCGGTTTCGCCTGGTCCATGTCTTCCATGGTTCTTTTCCGGCTGATTCAAGGTGTCGGCGCGGGCGCCATCATGCCGGTGGCGTTGACCATCATCGGTGACCTTTATCCTGCCCGGGAACGGGGAAAGGTGCAGGGCTACCTGGCCAGTGTCTGGGCATTTTCGGCGGTCGTCGGGCCGATGATCGGCGCTTTCATCGTGACCAGGTTGTCCTGGGCCTGGATCTTCTGGATCAACCTTCCCATCGGGCTCGCCGCGGCCGGTGGGTTTGCCTTTTTCCTGCGGGAGGAGGCGCGCCAGCAGCGCCCGTCGATCGACCTGGTGGGGGCGGGGCTCTTCACCTGTGCCATTGCGGCGTTGATGGGGGCGCTGACCGATATTGCCGCCATCGACCGGACCACGCTGGCGGCGCTCGTCGCCGTCTTTTTCCTCTGCCTGGCTCTTTTCGTCATACAGGAGCGGCGCGCCCGGGATCCGATCATTTCCTTCGATCTTTGGAAAAGGCGCGCCATCGCCGCAGCCAATGGCGCGGCGTTGATCATCGGGATGGTCCTCATGGGGTTGACCACTTTCCTGCCCATGTATGTGCAAGGCGTTCTGCACCGCTCTCCCGTCGTCGCCGGATTGGCCCTGACCATGGTGATGGTGGGATGGCCCTGCGGGGCCACCTTCACGGCACGCGCGTTTCCACGATTAGGCCTGCGGCCAATCCTCCTGGCCGGAGGAGTGCTTCTGCCCATTGGCGCCGGCGTTTTCGTTTTCCTGACCAGGGACAGTTCGCCGGTCCTCGCCGGTGTCGGGTCATTGCTGATGGGATTGGCCATGGGGTTTGTCAGCGTCAGTTCCCTGGTCCTGATCCAGGAAATCGTCGAGCATTCCGAGCGGGGAAGCGCGACCGCGTCAAATCTCTTCGCCCGAAATCTCGGCAGCACCCTGGGGGCGGCCGTCTTCGGCGGAGTGCTCAACTATGGTCTTTCCCATACCGCAAACGCCGGGAGCGTTACGTCGGAGCAGCTCAAGGAACTTCTTCAGGCGGGAACCGCGTCGGTCGACGCGGCCTTGCAGATGGCGCTGCAGCACTCGTTGCACATCACCTTCTGCGCCATGTTCGTGATTGCGCTGATCAGCATTGTCGTCACTCTGCTGGTTCCCTCCGCCGTTACCCGCCGGATCGGCCAGGCGCCGGCCGAAGCCATTCGCCTGGCGCCTCTCGACGACAACGGCTAGGCACGCCTAGCCATCCACCAACTCGTTGAGACAGTGGCCCAGCTTCTCGGCTTTCGTCGAAAGATAGTTGCGGGTTTCGGAGCCAGAGCGGGGCGCCGGGGGGGATCCGCTACCCCAAATGCCTGCCCGGAATGATCGCCTCCGCCAGCGCTTGGACGACCGTCGGGATATCGCATCCTGTCTTCATGACGACATCATCCATTTGCATTAAAACGATAGTAATAGTTATTAATATGCATCTTTAAGTTGCATCGACGGGAGACGTGATCATATGATCATCTGAATTAATATTAAAGAGCGATGGCGGCGATGGGGCGTCCCTTCATCCACATCAACTTCGCGGCGGAGGAAACCGGGGTGGAGGAGTCGCCGCAGGGGTTTTCGGGCAATGTGTCCTGTCATGACGACTGGCGCCGGGTTCATTTGCTTCGTGAACGTTATGACGCGATCGCGGTCGGCGGGCGGACCTGGAACCTCGATCGGCCACGTCTGAGCGTTCGTGCCGAAAGGCTGGGACGGGAGCCCCGCCGCCAACCGGTCCGCGTCATCTTCGCGGGTTCCCAGCCTTGCCTGGTACCGCCGACCGGAACCGCCGCTTTCGTCGTCGGTAACTGCCGCGACCCCGGCCGGGGCGCGACGGCCCTGAGCATGCGCGGCCACGATCTTCGAGCCCCCTTGCAGTCGCTTTACGCGCTTGGCGTCGGCAGTCTATTCGTGGAGGGCGGTCCAACCCTGCTGCGGTCGTTCTTCAGCCAGGGATTCGCCGACGCGGTGACCATCTTCGTGCGGGCCGGAACGGCCGAGGCGGCGATTCGGGAAGCCCGAGGACGCCTCGGCCCCCTGCCGGGCGCGTTCAGCGCGCGTCTCTTCGGAGAGGGGTTCCTGCTGGAGGCGGGAAGCGCGGAAACCGGCATGGCGGCGGCGGCGTCGTGATGGCGCCGACGCCGGCACGGTTCGTCATTTTCGCCGCTCCGCGGACGGGCAGCAATTTGCTGTGCAGTCTTTTGAATGCCCATCCGGACATCCTTTGCCATCACGGCCTTTTCAATCCGCTCGGCATCCATGGTGCCCGCAACGGCCGGGATTGGAGCGGGGTTTTGGGAACTGTGGCCGATCGTAACAGCCATCCGCGGGCCTTCCTGCGCCGCGTCTGGGCGGCCGTGGAGCGGGAACGCGCGGTCGGCTTCAAGATGAACCGGGGGGAGGATGCCTTCGCCGTGGATGAGCTGCTTCGGGACGACCGCGTACGGAAGATCCTGCTCAAACGTCGGAACCGCGTGCGGACCTATGTGTCCGAGATCTTGGCTCAACTGACCGGCTTTTGGGAAAGCTACGGCGAGCCGGATGGCGCTCCCCTGCCGGTCATTCATGTCGATCCACTCGCTTTGCGGCGGCATGCGGATAAGAACGCCACCTATTACGCGGCCTTGGAATCCGTTCTGTCGGCGACAGGACAGGCGTGGCTGGAAACCCATTACGAATCGCTGGGCGACAGGTCCGAGATCGGGCGAATCCTCTCCTTCCTGCAGGTGCCGGCCGGCCCGCCGCTGCGCGCGGCCTGTCACAAGCGCGGTCCATCGGACCTGGAGACGGTGGTGGCCAACATGATCGATCTGGCGGATGCCCTGCGCGATACCCCGTTGTTCGGCGACCTTCACCAACGGGACATGTCCGACCTTCACCTCCCTCAGCCGACGCCTTAGGAGTTCCCGATGCCGTTTGCCGACGCCCGCGCCGTGACGACCGGAGCCTTCACGCGCCACAGAGGGCCCGTCACGTCGGTCGCCGCCGTTCCCGGCAGTACCCTGGCGGTGAGCGCGGCCTATGATGGCGCGGTCGCGCTGTTCGACCTGGCGACGGGGGCGGTCGACCTGCTGGGATACCATCGTCATCTGGCCAACCACGTCACGGTCAGCGAAGACGGCAACTGGGCGGCCTCGTCGTCTTCCGACTACGACATCTATATCTGGGATTTGCTTCATCGGCGCCTACACCTGGTCTTGCGCGGACACAGCGATGATGTGGAATGTTTCGCCTTCGTCGACGAGTGGACCGGAGTTTCCGCCTCGCGCGATCACCGGATCGTCGTCTGGGACCTGCCCAGCGGAGCGATCCGACAAATCATCGAAGGCCATGAAAAGGACGTGTTGTCGGTCGTCCATCACGATGGGCGCATCTATTCGTCAGGCGACGATATGACGCTGCGCCAGTGGGATCTGGCGACCGGTCGCCAGCTTCGCATCTGGGGGCCTTTCGAGACCGAGACGGACAGTTGCGCCATCGACACGGTGAACGGCCGGGTGGTGTTGGGATGCGACGATGGCGTCATTCGTGTCTTCGACAGCGAAAATGGCGCGGCCGTCGCCACGATCGAGGCGCATCGTTCGGGCATCAAAAAGGTGGCGGTCTCGCCCGCCAATGGCGACATCCTGTCCTGCGCCTATGATCAGCGGATCAGACTCTGGGACGCGCGGACCTTCGCCGCCAAGGGGGAATTGGAGCCGCATCCGGCGAAATGGGAGAGATCCTTCGGTTGGACATCGGATGGCCGGAATATCCTTGCCGGCACCTTCGACGGCACCGTCGTGCAATGGGACGCCCTGTCCGGCCGGAGGCTGTGCGAAAGGGGAGGAGGGCCTGATGAGGGGGGGAATGCCTGCTTCAACGAGGCATCCGGAACAGTAGACGGCACGGTCGCCCTGGCGGCTGACGACGGTCTGGTCCGGCTGGTCCGCTTGACCGACGGGGCGGCCGGCCTGATCGCCCGCGCCGAACCGGCCGGGGGCCGCCGGCTGATGAACGCGGTGACCCTGGATACCCGGTCGAACCGTCTCGTCGCGGGGGCGCATGATCACAGACTGCACGTCTTCGCTCGGACGGAGCATGGACTGGAAAGCCTGGCCAGCCTGCCTCTGGGGCAGGGGCCCATCAACTCCGTCCGGATCGCCGGTCATCCGGGCCATGAAGGAGCCGTGTTCGCCGCCTGTTACAGCGGTGCGATCGTCCGCGTGTCGCCGGATGGGCGGGAGGTCCGGGCGCATGCCCTGCATGATGGGGCGGTGAAGGCGCTGCGCCTGCATCCCGGGGAAGCCCTGGGGGTCAGTTGCAGCGCCGACGGCGGGCTCATGAGCTGGACGCTGGATGGCCGGCCGGTCAACCGTTTCCCGGGGCACACGGCCATCGTCGACGATGTGGACTTTTCGCCGACGGGCGAGCGGATCGCCAGCGCGTCCCGCGATTTTACGCTAAATGTCTATCAGGTGGCGGACGCCCGTCTCACGCACTCCATCGCTCTGGGCCGGCGTTCTCCCAAATCGGTGTGTTTCTGGGATTCGGACACGGTGATCGTGGGGGATTACTGGGGGACGCTGTTGGCGGTCGACCTGCCCACCGGAACGGTGCGACGCAAAACCATCGCCGCCAACGGCCTCAGTTCGCTCTCGCGATGCGCCGACGGACTGGTCGCATCCTCCTATGACGGCTGCGTCTATCTGGTATCGGTGCCGGATCTGTCGGTGCGCAACCACTATCGGGCCATGGCGCAATGGGTGGACAGGCCTGCGGCGTGAGGGGAAAAACCGCTCCGGCCACCGCTAAAATCAAAGAGTGAATGTTTGGCGATAGTGATCACGTGAAAAGAGCGTCTTGAAATACATCTTTTACGATTAAAAATAGGAGATTTTATGAATAAAAAGTTGCTATTTGGGGCGTGCGGCTTGGCCTTGCTGCTGACCGGCATCGCCGTTCAAAATTCCGCAAAGGCACAAGCCCTGCCGCCTCCGGCTCCGACATGCGCCGTCAGTTCATCGGTTTTCAGTAGCTGGCAGGGGCCGTCTACGGGGGGCAATTTGAGTTTCGTCCCGCCCAGCAGCGCCGGTTTCACCAATGCCAACGGATTCTGCAGCTTCTATCAGTGGGGCTCGCAGATGTTCCTGTGGCTGACGAGCACGGACTCGTCGGGCAACCTGCTCATCTTCTCGCCGACCTTCTACACGGCGGAGGAAAACCCGAAGGCGTTGGAAAACCCGGCCACCAGTTCGTTCAACTTCACCCAGAACACGGAAGGCAGCAGCCTGCCGAAAGCCGCCGCGAAAGCCGGGCCCTTCCGTTCGCTGTTCCGCGTGCGGGTCAATAAACCCAAGATGTCGGTGCATCAGTTGAAGCTCGCGGCGGCGCAGACGCCAAATGCGGGATCGACGGCCCAGGCCGGCGGCGGCGGCGTCCTGGTGGTGAACGGCCAGCCGGTTCCCGTGCCGACCAATACCACCTATGCGACCTATCCGATCGTCTACTACACCATCCAGGTCAACGACGTTTACGCCGGGCTGGCGCAGAATCTCAGCAAGGTCAACTACTACAACAACGGGCCGAACGCCGGTAATTTCCCCATAACGTCGCAGCAGGCCACGGACATCCAGACGGCGGCGGGCAAGACCTACGGCGACATCAATCAGCTCGCCCTGGAGGTAAAAAGCGCCTGGGTCGACACCGCCTATCTGACGGCGGCGCAGTCGGCGGGACTGATCAAGATCGCGGCGGATGTCCCGGCTTTCACCCAGTCCACGGTGAACGGACTCGTCGTTCTGACCTCGGACGGCAAAACGACGGCGACGCGCACCTTGGCCCTGGTCGGCATGCATGTGGTGGGATCCGTGGCCGGCCATCCGGAAATGATCTGGGCGACGTTCGAAACGACCTTCAATGCTCCGGACGCGACCTACAGCTATTTGAACAACAACCTCAACAGCCAGGGAACGGCCTGCAACCCCAATACGCAATGCATTACCACCGTTCCCTTGAGCACAAGCGACTCCACTCCGACGATCTTCTACAACGGACAGGCCGGAGCGCCGGTCGCCCCGTCCGCCATCACCGAGACGGCGACCTCCAGCACGGCCAGCAACGGAAGCGTCGCCATCACCTTCAGCTCCAGTTCCACCCCATCGCCCCTGTCGCTGACGCCCTCCAGCGTCGTGCGTCTCAATCCCTGGGGCAATCAGCAATCGAACACCCAGGCGGTTACCGATCCCGTGCTGGTCAACAATACCCTGCTGATCTCGCTGCAGTCCTCGCTCAGCGGCCAGCTGGCGGCGGCGGGCGGCAACGGCACCGTTCTGGCCAACTATTTCCAGAGCGGTGCGCTGTGGAGCAACGGCGTGATTCCGTTTCTGTCCGGCAGCCAGCAGTTCGGGTCGTTGTTCCTGGCCAATTCCACCATGGAAACCTTCCAGCAACTCACGCCGGGAAGTCTCACCCAGGCATCGGCCAGCCAGCCCGCGAGCAACTGCTTCGTCTGCCATGGCGACTATACGAACCAGCCGCCCAGCCCGGCAAATCCCGGTGCCGCCATCAGTCACGTCTTTCCCTAGTCCCGACGGATGGGAGATCGGCTGCGGATGCCCTCCCCCTCCGGGGAGGGCATCCGCAAGCACCGGGGTCGAAGGACCCTTGCTTCAGAACCGGATGGCGTGGCGGTGGAACGACCGGGACAGCAGGGGGTCTCCTCCGCGCGTGAAATAGCCGTCCCGATAGTCGCGCGCCGTCAGGCCGTTCACGCTGCTGTTGCTGTGGTCGGAACCATAGAGGAAGAGGCCGGGAGCGCGTTCCGCCAGGCGGCCGATCCAGTCCTCGTAAAGGCGGCGTTTATCTTTCAGGCCGTGGTGCCGGGCACTGTAGATGGTGCTGAAGGCATTGCTCCACCAGATGACCGCGCCGGGTTCGTCGCGGATCCATGCCAGCAGGTCGTGGGGATCGAGGATATTGCAGAACCGGTATTCATGATGCAGGTTCCGGTAGCGTCGCCAGTGAGCCGCGAATGCCTCGGCCCCTCCCCAGCGGGCCAGTTCGGCCGTCCACAGGCGTTCCAGTTCGGTCCAGTCCATGTTCCCGGCGTCGGCTCCGGGCCACAGATAGTAGTGGGCGCCATCCCGCCTGGCGAAAGCGGTGCGCAGATAGGTCGGATAATCGTATCCGTCCCAATCGGCATCCAGCCGGCGCCGAAAGTCCAGCGCCTGCCTGCTGTAGTCGAAGAAGACCACCCGGCTTGTCCGGCCGATGCCGTGGGTTTCCAGGATGCGGTTCGGTTTCAGTCCCGCGGCGACGCAATAAAGCGTCGAGACCGGTCCGCGAAAGCCCGGAGGCACCTCCTCCACGTCTTCATAGGATTCGTAGTTCAGCACGAACACGCCACGGCCGGCCTTCTCGCACATCGCGTCAAGGAAGGACAGGAAGGCGCCGCCGGCGCCGAGATCGGCACCGAGATCAAGAAGATGGCTGTCGAGGTCCGCACCGAAGGGCAGGGGGGGGGCCGCATCGACGGATGGCATGCCGTTCCGTTGCCAGGCCGCGAGATCGACCAGCAGGCAGCGGTCCGCGATGCCGGCAAAGGTGAAGTCGTGGGTGCGCGTCCAATCCTCCAGGGCTTGGAACGCGCTGCGGGCTTTTCCTCCGTTGGGACCCGCATGTTCGATCAGGATGTGTCCATGGCCCTGAACGAGGCAATAGCGTTGTCCCACCGCGCCGGCCCGCAAGAGGAGCCGCCCGAGATCGTCGTCCTCCAGAACGTCGCCGGAATAGTTCCAGCGCAGCCAGGAAACGGTCAGGTCGCGCGCCCGGATAGCCGCCGCCATGTCCTCCGTCGCCGATGCGGCCAGGAGTCCGCAGACAAGTCCATGCACCTGAGCGCCCCATAAATCTGTTTATCATTGGATGAATAATATGATGTATTTTCCACCAATAGGGGAAGCTTGTATTGATGGTTCCGGTGGTCATGGCGCCCATGGTCGGGGATGAGTGAAAAGATCCTTCTCTTGCAGGACGCTCTGTTTCTGCCTTCCCTCGGGGGGGGCAACAAGGCCAACCGCCTGTTGATGAGTGAACTGGCGGCGCGGGGATTCGATTGCCGGGTGGTATCGAGGATGCCGGGGCCGCCATATGGCCCGGAATTCCTGGCCGGCCGGGATCTGGAGGTTCGGGTCGATGGGGCGGGGACGCTGTCCTATCATCATCAGGGTGTCGGCGTCATGGCGGTGGATACCGCTTCTCCCGATGCCGTCTCATGCGTGGAGAAAATCGTCCGGGCGGAGCGTCCCGACTGGATCCTGGTCTCGGACGACCATCGTGCCGTTTTTCTCGACGCGGCTTTAAGGCTTGCCCCGGACCGGGTGGTGATCCTGGTTCATACCCATTTTCATCTGCCTTTCGGACCCGACGCCCGGACCATCGATCCCGACCAGCATGCGCGGATGCGGCGGGCCCGCGGTATCGTCGCGGTCAGCGATTACAGCCGGCGTTATCTTCGCGATCATGGCGGATTAGCGTCCGTCCTCGTCCGCTTTCCGGTGTTCGGCCGTGGCCCGTTCGAACATCCGGGGCGGCCCGAGGCCGGCCAGGTCACGATGATCAATCCCTGCCTGATCAAGGGGCTTCCCATCTTTCTGGATCTGGCCGATCATTTCCCCGATGTCTCCTTCGCGGCGGTGCCGACATGGGGAGCAGATGACGCCGTCCTCGGCGCGCTGTCCCGGCGCCGCAATATCACGCTGTTGGAGCCATCCGACGACATCGGGAGCATCCTGCGGGAGACCCGCATCCTTGTGGCGCCGTCGCTGGTGCCGGAGACCTTCGGTTACGTCTCGATTGACGCCATGTTGCGTGGCATTCCCGTTCTGGCCGGCGGGCTCGGCGGCCAGCGGGAGGCCAAGCTGGGCGTCGATTTTACCCTGCCGGTCCACGAGGTTCGTCCAGCCGAGGGCGGCGGCCATGCCTCGTCCCGCCAGCCACGAATGCCGTGGCGGAAGGCCCTGGAAACCCTGTTGACGGATACCGCGGCCTATCTTCGCTGTGCCACGGCGTCGCGCCGGGCGGCCTTGGACTTTCTTCCCGAAACCGAGGTCCATCATTTCATTGGCTATCTTGACGGCCTGCGAGGATGAGGCGGTCCTTGCCGTCTCCCCGCACCCTTGCCATCGTCGATCCCTACGATGCGGGGACCATGCTGCCAGCCGCCTTCGCCCGATATGGCGTTTCCTCGGTCATGGTCGGCAGCACACCCGATATTCCCGGGGAGGAGACGGTGTCCTTCGATCCGGCGGAATTTCACCGGCTGCTGTTCTGGCGGGACGATATCGATGCGACGGTGGCCGCGCTGCGCGAGGACGGGGTGGATTCAGTGATCGCCGGTTCCGAGCGGGGGGTGATCCTGGCCGACCGGTTGGCCGAGGGTCTGGGAGCGCCCGGCAACGGAACCGCGCTCAGCCCGGCGCGCCGGGACAAGTTTCTGATGATCGAACAGCTCCGTTGTCACGGTGTGCGGGGGCCGCGACAGCTTCAATCCGACACTCTCGACGCCATCCTGTCCTGGAGCGAGGCGGGCGGGCATTGGCCCATCGTCCTGAAGCCTCGTTGCTCCAAGGGGGCGGACGGGGTGCGCCTGTGCGCCTCGCGCGAGGCGGTGGTTCGGGCTTTCCGGGATATCCATGGCCGGGTCGACCGGTTGGGGTTTCACAATGATACGGTCCTGGCGCAGGAATATCTGCGCGGCCGGGAGTATGTCGTCGATACCGTCAGCCGCGACGGCCGCCATCGTCTGGCGGGCCTGTGGGTCTATGGCAAGCCCGCGCCGGATTACGACACGCTGGGGCTGTTGGCGACCAAGGAACTGCTGGCGACGGATGGACCGCTGGCCAATCGGCTTTTCGACTTCGCCAAAAGGGTGCTGGATGCTTTGGGCATACGCCATGGCGCCGGGCATTGCGAGATCATCGTCGATGACGTGGGGCCGGCCCTGGTGGAAATCGGCGCGCGGTTGCATGGCGGGCCGCCGGCGCATCTGATGAGCCGGGCCGTTTCCGGCGACAGTCAGCTCGACATGCTGGTCCGATCCTGCGTGGCGCCGTCGGATTTCCTGGCGGAAGAACCCATCCCCACCGTCCGGGCCGGCGGTGCGACGATGGTCCTGCTGCGCGATGGCGGTCTCAAGGGAACGATCGAACGACTGCCCTCCGCCTGGAGCGTCGTCTGGAACGGGCGGGAGGGCGGCTCGCTACCGGCTGTGGCCGGGCTGGCCACCCTGATCCATGCCGACAGGGCGGATCTCGAGGCGGATCTCGAGATCGCCACGGGACGCCTTTCCTGCGACCTCCTGACAAGCCGGGACGCCGTGGCGGCCATCGTACCGGCATGGCGTTCGCTGCTGTATCGGTCGCGCTGCAACCGCGCCTTCGGCAGCCCGGCCAGGTATCTGGCGGCGCTGGACGCTCAAACCGGCGGGGTCGAGCCGTTGGTGGTGAGCGCATTTCGCGACGGGGTGCTGGCCGGGATTTTTCCCCTGGTCCGGGACAAGGAGCGGAGCATGGCCCGTTTCGCCACCCCGCTCAGCGATTACAACGACGTGGTGGTGGCTGTGGGCGATCTCGCGGCGGCGCGGTGCCTGATGGCTTTCGCAAGGGGCCGTTTCCCGAACCTCGACCTGGCCTGCGTTCGTGCCGACGCCGATTGCGCCCTGGCCGAGGGGCGCCCGCCCTTTCTCACGGACAGGAAGTTTCTCTGCCCCTTCGCCGACCTATCGGATGGCTTCGACGACTGGCTGGCATCGCGGAGTCCGCGATTCCGGGAACGTTTGGGGCAGGCCGAGCGCCGGGCGGCGGCCCAAGGGCTGCGGGCTGCGCGACTTGAACCGCGTGATTTCGGGACACAGGATCTGTCGGCCTTGTTCCTCGAGATGCAGGACGAGCGGTTCGGCGCGCGGAGCCTTTTCATGCGCGACCCGATTGCCGCCGCCTTCGTGACCAGGGGATTGCCCCGGTTGTTTCGCGACGGCGACGTCCTGCTTTTCGGTCTCCGGGCGGAGGAGAGGCTCGTCGGGCTCAACATCTGCGTGCTGGGCGCCGCCGGCTTGGGATATTGGAACGCCGGTTTCCGGTCCGCCGTCGCGGCTTTTTCCCCCGGTACGCTGATGATCCATGCCGCCTTGCGCGAAGCCTGCGTTCAAGGGTTTTCCGAGCTCGATTTTCTGCGCGGAGAGGAGGAATACAAGATGAAGTGGTGCAGCGGAGCGCGGGAAATCGGCCGATTGTCATGACGAACTCTCCCTTGCCCGACGATCCCTGGTCCATCGGCCTTTACGCCGGACCCGGCCCGCTGGCGGTGGCTCCCCTGCCGGGGCTCGCCGGTACCGTCATGACCCGGGATCAGGTGAGCGACGTGCCGGCGGCGTTCGTCGCCGATCCGTTTCTCATCCGTCACGGCGGCTTGTGGCACTTATTTTTCGAGGTCCTGCACCATGGTCGCCGGATGGGGGAGGTCGGCTGGGCCCACAGTCCGGATGCCATTGCATGGACTTACGGCGGAATCGTCCTGCGCGAACCTTTCCATCTGTCCTATCCTTGCGTTTTCGACCATGGTCCCGCAGTCTATATGGTACCGGAGACCCTGGGGGCGGGGGCCGTGCGTCTCTATCGCGCCAATCCCTTTCCGGCGCGTTGGGTGCATGTCGCCGACTTGGTGAAAGGCTCTCTCGCCGATCCGACACCGTTCCTGTTTGACGGCTGTTGGTGGATGTTCGGCTGTCCGGCGCCGTCCAGCCATGACATGTTGACGCTGTTTTGCGCCGATGACCTGTTCGGACCGTGGCATGAACATCCCGCCAGCCCCCTGATCGTGGGCGACAGGACCCGGGCGCGGCCGGCCGGACGGGTTGTCGCGTGGGAAGGTGGACTGTATCGCTTCGCGCAGGATTGCGCTCGCCGCTACGGCGGCGGGGTTCGCGCCTTTTCCGTCACGCGCCTGACCCGGACCGCCTATGCGGAGGAGGAAATCTCCGGCAGCCCGATTCTGGAGGCCTCGGGGGCGGGGTGGAACGGCAAGGGCATGCATCACATCGACGCCCAGCCCCTGGCGCCTGGCCGATGGATCGCCGCAGTCGACGGAATCCGTCTGTGACTTGCGGTGGCGGCGGGAGCGTACACCAAATCCCGGTACCATTTTTCCGGGTGATGGTTATATGTTTAAAATTTCCCGCCTCGTCGGCGGGAGATCGTTTCGAGTGATGGGAGCCCCGGGAATGAGGGGCTATCATATTGATATGAACTGACTATCCGGGACCTTTTGATGCCGACCGAGCCGCCAAGCAGTCATGCGCCCCTGCATCGGAAATCTTCACCGGGCGAGGGCGGTCGAGCGGGGAGATCCGTGCCCGCCATCCTGCGCGCCTGGTTGGGCACACCCCGAATCTGGCTCGATTTCCGGCGGAAGCGTTTCTGGGTCGTCGCCCTTTTCCTGATTTACACCTTGGCGGGCTATTTCGTCGTTCCCCCGATCTTGCGCCATGAGATCGTCGTCTCGGCGCAGAAGACCCTCGAACGGCCGGTGACCCTCGACGATCTTCTCATCGATCCGTTCGCCCTCAGCATCGATCTGCGCGGCTTCCATATCGATGAACCCGACGGCTCTTTGCTGATCGGCTTCGACCGGCTTTATATCCGGTTCTCTCTCGCCAGCCTGGTGCATTGGGCTTGGAGTTTCGACGATATCCGGCTGGACGGCGTCAAGGGCAACATCATCCGCTATAGCGAAACCGACACCAATATCGGACGCCTGATCAGCGCCGCCGGGAAATCTTCCGATGGAACCAAGCCCGAGACGGATCATGGACTGATGAGGCTTGTCGTCAACCGTCTGAAGATCCTGAACGCGACGGCGACTTTTACCGATCATGCGAGGGCGAATCCGTTCCAGACCCTGATCGGTCCGGTGACCGTGGAGATCGGCCGTTTCAGCACATTGCCGCAGAGGACGGGCGAGCAGCATATCCTGGTCGAGATGGAGGGGGGCGCGACGCTGGAATGGACCAGCGAATTCGGACTCAATCCCCTTATTTCCGCCGGCCATGTGAGTGCGAAAGGCCCGTATCCGGCTCTTCTAACCCGATATTTCGGAGACGCGATCAAGATCTCGGCACCGACGGGGTCGGTCGATGCCGGTCTCGATTATCGCCTGCGGGAGCGGCCCGATGGTGTCCTGGCGTTGACGGTCGAGCATGTCGGCTTGGCTATCAGCGATCTGGCCTTGCACGAACAGGGGGCGGCGGCCCCGTTTCTGACCCTGCCGGAACTCCGCCTGGCGGGAGGGCATCTGGCCTGGCCGGAGAAAAAGGCCGGCGCCGACGCCCTTGCGATCAGCGGAGCGACCCTCGCGCTGCGACGGCAGGAAGACGGTCAGCTTGGCCCGGCGCCGTGGCTGGCTGCTCCGCAACCGGCCGTCGCTCCGGCACCGCAGCCCACGACCGCGACGGCGCCACCCGGCATGGATTGGGCTGTTTCGCTCGGTAAAGTCGAGGTCAAAAATGCCAAGGCGCGGTTCGAGGATCAGGCGATCGGCGAACCGGGAAAGATCGAGATCTCCTCTTTCGATCTCGCCGTCGACAGCTTGTCGAACACCTCCGGAGCGGAGTTCCCCTTCTCCCTGGCGGCGGGGATGGAGACGGGCGGTCTCATCAAAATGCAAGGCCGTTTCTCGATCCTGCCCGATCTGCGGCTCGACGCCAAGCTGACCGCATCCGATCTGCGCATTGCCGCCGCGCAGGCCTATCTGCACGATATGGCCCGGCTCACCATCGATGACGGACGTTTCGACGGCGAGACCGATGTCAAACTGCGAGAGGGGGGGCTGAGCGTCGCCGGTCACGGCGAGATCCGGGGGGTGAAGCTGCGGGATGAAGTCGAAAACACGCCGGTTCTGTCCTGGGACAGACTTGGCGTTGATCGTTACGAGTTCCGTCAGGCGACGAACGAACTGCAGATTTCGCAAGTCACCATCGGCGGATCCTATCTTCGCTTCCGGGTGGCGGAGGATCAGTCGACGAATTTCGACCACATCATGGTGGGGCGGAACAAGTCTTCCCCCGACGCCCGGCAGGCGGGAAGGGCCGGGCGGGCCAAGCCGACGGTTCCGGGCGAGGCTGCCGGGGCCGCCCCGCCGCTGAAGGTCAGCGTGGGAAAGATCGTCATTGCCAAGGGAACGGCGGATTACGGCGATGCCTCGCTGCCGCTGCCGTTTGCGGCCCATATCTCCGATTTGCAGGGCGAGGTGGCCACTCTGGCTTCCGCGTCGTCGTCGCCGGCACGGGTGACGCTGCGTGGTCAGGTCGGCGAATTCGGACAGGTGAAAATCGACGGCAGTCTGACCCCCTTCAATCCCGGCAAGAGCACGAAAATCAATGTTCTCTTCCGTAATGTCGAATTTCCCGGACTTTCCCCCTACACGGTGAAGTTCGCCGGACGCCGCATCGCCAAGGGCCGGCTGGATGTCGATTTGCAATATTCGATCGATGAGGGAAAACTGAACGGCGCCAATCGCGTCGTCATCCGGGATATGGAACTGGGTGAGAAACTCGATGTTCCGGGCGCCATGGATTTGCCGCTGGAACTGGCGATCGCCTTGCTGAAGGATCAGGACGGCAAGATCGATGTCGACCTCCCGGTCAGCGGAAACCTCAACGATCCGCAGTTCGACATCGGCAGCGTCATTTCGAAGGCGACCTTCAATCTGCTGACGAACCTCATCACATCGCCGTTCCGGGCGCTTGCCGGTCTTCTGGGCGGCGGGGACGACGCGCTCGACCATATCGATTTCGCGCCGGGCCGCGCCGTGCTCGATCCTCCGGAAAAAGAGAAGATCCTCCACCTCGCCCGGGCTCTCGAGATGAGGCCTCATCTCGGTTTGGTGGTGCCGGGGGTGGTGGATCCGGACGTGGATCGCATCCAGCTCCAGCTGGATGCTCTCGACGCGCGGATGGCCCGGGAATTGGGGGATCGCAACACGGTGAAAAGGCAGCGGCAGCTTTTGGAGCAACTGTTCGAGGAGCGGATCGGCAAGGAGCAGCTCGAATCCTTGACGCAGCCCGCCCCCCATTCGCGGGAGGGGACGGGCGATTCCGGCGCCGCCCTCGACGAGCCGACTTATGTGGCGGCACTGCGCGGGCGTGTCGCGACGACGGAACCGATTGGCGAGGCTGGTCTGGCAAGCCTCGCGCAGGCACGGGCGGAAGCGGTGGTCGGCGCCTTGAAGCTTATCCCCGGCTTTGATCCGCAGCGGGTTTCCCTGCGCGGCAGCACGACCGCCCAGGCGGGAGACGACGGGGCGATTCCCCTGAAACTCGATGCCGCCAGCACAAGCGGCGGCGATTAGGGCTTGTGGACATTCACCCTAACATCTCCCGCCAGAGGCTACGGCATTCACACATCTTTTTTTCGGTAGCGAAAACAAAGATGAAGCAATCCTACGAGTGGCACCGGCGTCCCTGCCCATAGGCGCTAGCATAAGAAAAATATCCCCTCGCCCCTTGCGGGAGAGGGGACGAGCGTAAGCGAGTGGGGTGAGGGGACTTACACGCGGGAGCGTGGAAAAAGTGTGCAGAAACAAACAGGTCTTTATGTCGCGCGGACGCGCGTACCCCTCACCCGGCCGCTAAAGCGGCCACCCTCTCCCGCAAGGGGCGGGGGTAAGTTAGCGCCTATGGGCGTCCCTGCCGGTGTTCCGGCGAGAGCCGGAAAGGGTCCGTCTGTCGGCGGATCACCGGCGCGGAGGCCGGTGCCACTGTTTTATCCAAGGCTGGCAACGCACTGATAAAAATACGAAATTTGAGATGTGTGAATGCGGTAGCCCGCCAGAGGCGGGAGAGGATAGTGTTCTATATGACGCTTCCGCTCCGCTGCGGCGGGCCGGAGGCGAAACGAACGGTCATCCGATCACCTCATCGACATCGACCACGCAGGCATGCCGGTCGGCCAGCGCCGCGAGTTCGGCCGCCTGAATATCGGCCGCCCGGATGACACCGTGGCGTGACGGCAGATCGCGCGTGGCGCAGGCGTCGGCGGCGATGGTGATGTCGTAGCCGAGATCGAGCGCCGCCCGGGTGGTCGAGGAGACGCAGTTATGCGTCATGAAACCGGCAATCACCAGTTTCGCGCCCGCCGTGCCGACCCGAAGGGCGAGTCCGGTGTCCGAAAAGCCGTTGGGCCGTGTCTTTTCAACGACGGCTTCGCTCTCCAGGGGGGCCAGCCGCTCGATGAAGGCTCCGCGCGCATGGTCTCGGTCGAACAGGCCTCCCGGCTGGCCGCGATGGGCGACATGAATAATCCTCGATCCCGCCCGCCGCGCGGCGGTGAGAAGTCGCTCCGCCCGTGCAACGGCCTCTTCCCAGCCGGATAATTTTAACGGCCCGTCGAGATATTCGTTCTGATAGTCGATGAGAATGAGGACGGCATCCGCCAGACGGGGCGGAGAGACCTCTTTTCCGGCGAGTTGGAACAGGGTTTTGGGCGTCATGGGAACTCCTCTCAGGGAATAAGGATCGCGGCGCCGAAAATGCGGCCAGCTTCCAGGTCGGCGTGGGCCTGGGCCGCCTGGTCCAGCCGGTATTCCCGTCCGATCCCGGTGAAAACGCCCCGTTCGCTCATGGCGAGCACGTCTCGCACGGCGGCCGGATAGGTTTCCCGTTCCGTCGTATAGGCCATGACGCTCGGACGAACGAGGGACAGGGACCTCGACGGCCCCAGGTCTTCGACCCTTATCGGGGGGATCGGGCCTGCCGCCTGTCCGATGCTGGCCACCGTGCCGAAGCGGCGGACGCAGGCCAGCGTTTTCGCCAGCATCGTTCCCCCGATGCCGTCGATGGCGAAATCGACGCCGCGGCCGCTCGTCAGCCGCCCGACTTCGGCGACGATGTCGGCATCACGGCCGACAATCACGTGGTCGGCGCCGTTTTCTCCCGCCGCTTCGGCTTTCTCGGGCGAGCCGGCGGTGCCGATCACGGTGGCGCCCAGATGTTTGGACCAGCGCGTCAGCATGGCGCCGAGTCCGCCCGCCGCCGCATGAACGAGGACGAGGCTGCCCATCGAGACGGGATGGACACGGGTAAGGAGCATGTGGGTGGTGAGGCCGCGCAGCAGTGAGGCCGCCGCCAGATTCGCGGAAATCGTTCCGGGGAGGGGGACGGCGCGCCAGGACGGCAGAAGCCGTGTCGTGGCATAGGCGCCGGGCAGCCCGGCATAGACGACCCGCTGTCCCACGGCGAGCTCGCCTGCTTCGGCACCGACCGCCTCGACGGTTCCGGCACCTTCCACGCCGAGAATGAAGGGGGCCGGCAGCGGATAGAGACCCGTGCGGTGATAGGTATCGAGAAAATTGACGCCGATCGCCTCGTGGCGGATGCGGATTTCCCCCGGTCCCGGCTCTTGCGGCGGCCAGGCCTCCACCTTCATGCGGTCAACCCCGCCCGGGCTCAGTAATTTTACGGCTCTGTCCATGGTGCACCTCGCTTTCGCACCCTTGTACAAGCTTGCCGGATGGCTGAAAATTATCTATGAACGACCATTATATGGGAAATTTTTAACATATGGATTGGGAAGATCTTCGTCATTTCGCCGCCTTCGTCGTCGGGGGAAGCCTTTCCGGCGCTGCCCGGCGGCTTTCCGTCGAGCATGCGACGGTGGCCCGGCGCATCGCGACGCTGGAGGAGGGGCTTGGGATAAAACTCGTCGACCGGCGGGGGCGGCGTCTCATGCTTACCCCCGACGGCGAGCGGGTGGCGGCGATCGCCGAACGGATGGCGCGGGAGACGGAGGGGCTATCCCGCCTGGCCCAGGGCGCGCGCTCGGAACTGAAGGGGGAGGTGGTCATCAGCGCGCCGTCGGCATATGCGGCGGCCCTTTTGGCCCGGCCGCTGGTGGCGTTGCAGCGCCGCCATCCCGATCTCCGTATCCGCCTGCTCGGCGAGGCGCGCCTGGTGTCGCTGGAGCATCGCGAGGCCGACATCGCAATCCGTCTCAGCCGGCCGGAGGCGGGGGACCTTACGGCGGTGAAGCTCGGCGAAATGCCGTTCCATCTTTATGCGGATGCGGCCTATTTGAAAGAAACGGCCGCGGCGGACTGGCGCTTCGTCGGCGCCGACGGCGCCATGGCGGGATCGCCTCAGCAGGTTCTGGCCGAAAAAATCGCGGCGGGCCGCAATTTCGGGCTGGCCTCGGATCATGCCGAGATCCAGCTCGCCTTCGTGCGGGCGGGAGGCGGCGTCGCCATGCTGCCGGACTTTATGGCGCTCTCCGAGCCGGGGCTTGTCCGGGCGTCTCCCGGCGAACCGGCGCTCCGGCGCGAGGTGTGGCTCGTGGTGCATTCCGACGTGAAGGCGGCGGCACCGATCCGTGCCACCGTCGATTGCCTGAAATCCCACATCGGGAAGCATCTGGAACCATGAGCGGGATCAATGTTCCGACGTGATGGGGGCCTTTCCCGTTCATCCGGAAACGAAATTCTCAACCGAACAGCGCGTCGATGTCGGCCTGGCCTATCTCCTTGGCGGGAGGCGAGTCCGTCTTCTCGGAGAAAACCTGGTCGACATGCGCCTGGTTAACCTTGTCGTCCGGTGGAGCGTCGGCGATTTTTCGGCCCAGCACCGATTCTTCGATGGATCGCAGCGTCTTGAGCGCGCGCTGGATGCGCTGGCCCGTCAGATCCTGAAATCCGCAGGCCTCGAAGATGGCCGTGACGTGATTGAGGACGGCGAATCTGATCTCGCTGGGAACGCCGTCGGTATCGATGAGTTCGGAGACATGTTCGGCGGCGTCCATGATCCGGTTGGCCGCCTCGGCGTTGAGGCGGATGACAGCCTCGATCTCCTGGCCGGGACCGCCGACGTCTTCAATGTTCGGACGGGCCGTCACCTGGCTCAACAGATCGCCGATCTTGTCCAGCACCTCGCTGGAACTCATGTCGTTCAGCTCGACGCTGCCGGCGACATCGGCACGCACCTCCTTGATGCGTTCGATGGTGAAGGTGTGCATCGCCTCCAGCCGCGCGGCCAGGGCCGCCAATTGAGCGGCGGTGACGGGCTGCCGGTTGTCCTCGGGGTGAATGTCTGTGTCCTGCATCTTAGGGCGCGGTCCTACCGAAAGAGATAACATATGATACCATCCTCCTCCTCCCTGAGGAAATGCGACGCAGCCGAGGGCTGATTCGATGAGGAGGCGGGGCCGAAATCCATCCTGCAAGTCAGGGTGGAGTTTAGCCGGCTGGAAGGCATTGGAATGTCCCCGAATTGGGACGTTTGAGTATTAAATGTCCGAGACATTTTGTCCCAGGCATGCAATGCCGGTCTTCCGCCCATGGCCGCCAATCATGGTGGGTCGGTATGGAACCGCAGCCCCTCCGCCAGCGCATCGAAAGTGATCCGGCAACAGGGGCTGTTTCGCAGATCTTCATGCATGCTTACCCAGATTTCCATCTTCAGGGAAAATTGATCCGGAAACAGGCGGACGAGCGCGGCGTCGCGTTTGGCCAATCCGACTTGACAAATCCCGATGCCGGCGCCGGCCCTTATCAACGCCAATTGCGCAAGATCGCTATCGGTGCTGATGGCGAAAGCGTCGCGTTGAAAATCCGGAAAGGATTTGGCCGCCTCGCGAACGAAGGCCGTGCCTTCGTCGAAGCCGATCAAGGCGTGACGGGCCAGATCCCCGGTCTGCCGCGGCGTACCCTGGCGTTCCAGATATCGTCTCGTGGCGTGTAATCCCAATTCGATTGTCCCGACCCGCCGCGCGACGAGCGACACCTGCCGGGGGCGGGTCATGCGGACCGCGATGTCGGCTTCCCGGCGCAGAAGGTCCTGTATCTTATTGGTGAGGGCCAGTTCCACCCGCAGATCGGGATGCTGTTCGCGGAGGCCGGCGATGATGGCCGGCAGTACTTCGACGCCGATCACGTCGCTCGCCGTTACGCGAACGGTGCCTCGCATGCCGGGGCCTTGGCTCGACGCCACCCGTTCCAATGCGGCGGCGGCGGCCTCCATCGATTCGGCATAATGCACGAGCCTTGACGCCGCGTCGGTCGGCAGGAGACCGCTTTGCGATCGCGTGAACAAGGCGACGCCCAGCGCCTCCTCAAGCGCCGCGATATGCCGGCCGATGGTCGGCTGCGCGACGCCCAGCCGGCGGGCCGCTCCTGAAAGAGAGCCCTCCCTGAGGACGCCCAGGAAGGAACGGTAAAGATCCCAGCCGATATCGTAGGTCATGCAAAAATGTATGAATACTGCACATATTTTGTCAATTACGTATAGTCAGGCATTGGCCGAGATTGATCTCTTCATCCCCTCCTTGTGGAGATCGTCATGGAAGACAACGACACTGTACTGGTCCTCGGTGCCTCGGGCGGCATCGGCGGAGAGCTTTCGCGTCAGCTTCGCGATATCGGGTGGGCGGTCCGCGCCTTGCGCAGAACTCCGCGAGCCGCGTCCGTCTCCGAAAACGGGATGACCTGGTTGACCGGTGACGCCCTCAACAGGCGGGATGTCGCGGCGGCGGCCGATGGCTGCTCGGTCATCGTGCATGCCGTGAACCCGCCGGGTTATCGGCATTGGTCGGAACTGGTGCTGCCGATGTTGGACAATACGATCGCCGCCGCGACACGGTCGGGGGCGACCATCCTGTTGCCCGGCACGATTTATAACTATGGTCCGGACGCGTTCCCGATGGTGACCGAGGAGTCTCCTCAGCACCCGGTTACGCGCAAGGGCGCCATTCGGGTCGAAATGGAAAGGCGGCTGCGGGAATACGCGCGGAACGGTGGTCGCGTGTTGATCGTTCGCACCGGGGATTTCTTTGGGCCGAAGGCGAGAAGCAACTGGTTTTCGCAAGGCTTGGTCAGGCCTGGGCGCGTGGTCCGAAAGGTCCTTTCGCCCGGGGTTCCCGGCGTCGGTCATCAATGGGCCTATCTGCCGGATGTGGCGCGCACGATGGCGCGGCTCCTGGTTCGGCGCGAGGAGCTCGCGTCCTTTTCCACCTTTCAGATGGCCGGCCACTGGGATCCCGACGGATCCCTGATGACCGGGGCGATCCGTCGGGTCGTGGCCCGCCGGACGGGTGTCGAGCCCCGCGTCTCGGATTTTCCATGGTGGCTTCTGACCCTGGCATCGCCTTTCGTCGCGACATTTCGCGAGATGCAGGAGATGCGTTATCTGTGGCGGGTGCCGATTCGCATGGATAATGCGCGTCTGGAAGCCGTCCTCGGCGACGAACCGCATACTCCGCTGGACGAGGCGGTGGAGGCTACGCTTCGGGAACTGGGCTGCCTCGATGCGCGGGCTTCGGCCGGGTGGCGGCCTTCCGGTCCCGTATCGCTCGAGTAATGGTTGAGGCCGTCCTGCGCCATCCCTATCGCATCGGTGCGATTGCCCTGGGATTTCTGCAATTTTTCGGTTGCAAAATACTTTGCCAAACGTCATTTCACGAGAGTCGAAGAGTTTGGGTTTCTTCCCCTCGCGGCATCACGTCCGGTGCCATATGTGGATCTTCCCTATAACTGATTTGATGTCCCCCGCGATGGCGCGCGGGGATAACGCCGGCTTTGGAGGATACGCATGCCCACAGGCACCGTGAAATGGTTCAACAACACAAAGGGCTTCGGCTTCATTCAGCCCGATGACGGTTCGGCCGACGTCTTCGTTCACATCTCGTCGGTCGAGCGTGCCGGGCTCATCAATCTGGGTGAAGGCAAGAAGCTCAGTTTCGATGTCGAACGCGGACGGACCGGGAAGCTGGCGGCGGTCAATCTCGTCGCGCTCTGAACCCTGCCCGGCGACTGAGGGGCAAGAATTTAAACCAGGGCAAGCGGGGTTACCCGATTGCCCTGTTGCCCCGGGCGGAATTTCTTGACTTCTCCGGCCTGAGCCTCGATAGTCCATTGCCCGTGACACAGTTGCGGATGTTGGCGAACCGGCCGCGTGATCGGACAGATGTTGTCCGCTCCTCCGTTAAAAGCCTTCCATAGAGTTTTCGGTCCGGCTTCCGTCACGCGGAGCCCCCGATCAGCGCCCGTATCAGACCCCGGCCGTAGCGGTCGCGGGGAATGGGCGTTATCCACTGAAAGATAATATAGTTTTGAATAGTTTTACCGATTTTGGCCTTGCCGCGCCGATTCTTCGCGCGCTGGCGGCAACCGGTTATTCGTCTCCCACCCCCATCCAGGCCCAAGCCATTCCCCCCATCCTCGCCGGCCGTGACGTGCTTGGCATCGCCCAGACGGGCACGGGCAAAACCGCCGCTTTTGCGCTGCCCATTCTTCATCATTTGGCGCAGCGGCCCCTGCGGGCCCCCCGGGGCGGTTGTCGGGCGCTAATTCTCAGCCCCACCCGTGAATTGGCCAGTCAGATCGCCGAGAACTTCCGGACCTATGGGGCCGGCCTCGGTCTTACCGTGGGGGTCGTTTTCGGCGGCGTGGCGCATGGGCCGCAGCTCAAGGCCCTTGCCCAGGGTCTCGATGTCCTGATCGCCACGCCGGGCCGTCTGCTTGACCACATTCAGGCTCGCGCCGCCATCCTGGGAACGGTTGAATTTCTGGTGCTGGATGAAGTGGACCGGATGCTCGATCTGGGCTTCATCAGACCGATCCGCCGTATCGTCGCCGAACTGCCCAGGCGTCGGCAGAATTTATTCTTTTCGGCCACCATGCCGGACGACATTCGCAAACTGGTGGGCGAATTGCTCTCCGATCCGGTCGAGGTCGCGGTTACTCCGGTGGCGGCGACGGCCGAGCGGGTTCACCAGCAGGTGTTTCTCGTCGAGAGTCCCCGCAAACGGGATTTCCTGGTTGAATTGCTGGCCGATAAGGCGATGGCCAGGACCATCGTTTTCACCCGGACCAAACGCGGCGCCGACAAGGTCGCCCAGCATCTCGAGCAGGCCGGCGTCTCGGCCTGCGCCATCCATGGCAACAAGAGCCAGAGCCAGCGGGAGCGATCGATCTCGACATTTCGCTCGGGCGCGGTGCGGGCCTTGGTGGCCACCGATATCGCGGCACGCGGTATCGATGTCGACGGCGTCACCCATGTGGTGAATTTCGAACTTCCGGACGTCGCCGAGAGCTATGTGCACCGCATCGGGCGGACCGCCCGCGCGGGAGCGGAGGGGACGGCCATCTCGCTGTGCGGCAACGAAGAGAGCGATCTGCTGCGCGCCATCGAAAAACTGACGCGGCTGCACTTGCCCGTCGTCGATCGGCGTTCGGGGCATGTCCGGGTTCAGCCGTCGGTCGTCCAGACCGTCGCGAGGGGGGCGGCCGTAGTACCGTCCGCCAAGCCGAAGACCCGGCGCATGCCGGCGCCCTCGCGCAATCCGATCGATCGCGTCGAGGCGGCGCGGCACGATCGTTCCGACCTGTCCGAATTGTCCAAACTGTCGTTCCTGCGGCCCAGGATGACGTGATCGATCGATGGACGGGGACGTTCATTCAGGAAATGAGCCCGGCTTTTTGTCGGTGGGAGGCAGAGAGCCGGGTGTGTTTCGACGCATTCGGCTCTAAAGTGCTTCAATGTGACGCTGGAGCCGTCCAGCGTAGCGAGCCGAAGGCTGGCTGATCATTCGGGAGAAAGAACCATGCCGGAGATGTCTCAATTCGAGCTGAGCCGCGTCTATGCCAAGGGGTGGTCGGCCGGCCGGGCCAGCCCTCTCGATCCGGGCGGAGACGCCCTGGACGCCGAGATCGACGCTCTCAATCCCTACAAAATCACCGAGGAGCGGAATCGGTGGATGGCGGGATATAAGGATGGCCTGCGTCGTGCCGAAGAACTCGACGGGCGTGCTCAACGGCCGAGCCGGAGCGCGGGGACGAACGGTACGCCCTGAAGACGGGGGCTTCCGTCGGGTCGGTGGGGCGGGTCCCAAAGCCTGAGGCCTGGGACCCGCCGAGCGGACATCATGTCATGCCCGCACGGTGGCCAGAAAGTGGTCCACCTGACCGCGCAGTAGATCTGCCTGCCCGGTCAGTTCCGACGAGGCCGCCAGAACCTGGGTCGAGGCTGCTCCGGTCTGCGTGGCGGCCTGCCGGACGGTGGCGATGGAGGCGGAAACCTGCGCGGTGCCTTGCGCTGCCTCATGAACATTGCGGCTGATTTCCTGGGTGGCGGCGTTCTGTTGCTCGACGGCGGCGGCGATGGCGCCGGCGATATCGTTGACCTCCCTGATGGTGTTGGCGATGCCCTGGATGGCGGCCACCGCTTCGCCGGTTGCCGTCTGGATGTCGCCGATCTGCTGGGCGATGGCGCCCGTTGCCCGGGCCGTCTGATTGGCCAGGGATTTGACCTCGCCGGCGACCACGGCAAATCCCTTGCCGGCGTCGCCGGCCCTGGCCGCTTCGATGGTGGCGTTCAAGGCCAGGAGATTGGTCTGGCTGGCGATGTCGGTGATCAGGGCGATCACGTCGCCGATCTGGTTGGCCTTGGCCGACAGTCCATCGACGATGGCGTTGGTTTCATCGGCCTGGGACGCCGCATGGCGAGCCTTGTCGGCGCTTTCACCGATGCGCCGACCGATTTCGCCGATCGAGGCGCTCAATTCCTCGGCCGCCGCGGCAACGGTCTCGACATTGTTCGAAGCCCGTTCCGAAGCGCCGGCGACCAGACTGACCTTCTGTTCGGTCTCGTCGGCGCTGAGGTTGAGCGCCTTGGCCGAAGCGCTGAGTTGGGAGGCCGAGGAGGAAACGGTGCTGACGACGCCCCGCACCCGGTCTTCGAAAGACTGTGCCAAGGCGGTCATTTCCCGCTTCTTGTCGATCTCGGCCTGCCGGGCGATTTCCGCCTGCCGGGCGCGGAAGGCGTCGGCTTCGATGGCGTTGGCCTTGAACACGCCGACCGCGCTGGTGATCTGGCCGATTTCATCCCGGCTGACCGAGGGCGGCACTAAGACGGTCAAATCGCCGCCGGCCAGCGCCAGCATGGCGTCGGTCAGGCGCCGCAACGGGCGCAGCGACATGACCGTCCATGCGGCGAACCCCAAGCCCAGCAGCAAGGCGCCGGCGCACAGGTTGATCATCAGATGCTGGAAACCTTGCGCCGTCTGGCGGGCGGCCGCGGCCTCGCCCTGGCTGCGCCGTTCCTCCAGATCGATGAACTGGTTGATGCGCGCCAGCCATTCGACGAAGGCCGGGCGAGCCTGTTCCAGAAGGATCTCCTGGGCCTTTTCCACCTCGCCGTTCCGGCGGTTGGCGATCACCGTTTCGATGGCCGGGACCGTGCGTGCCTCGGCGGCCTTGATGGCGGCCAGAATGGTCCGCTCCTCATCGGTGACGTCGCGCCCCTCGGCGAACATGCCGTCGAGGGCCGTCGCCGACGTCTGATACAGACCCGCCAGCCGGCGGATGTCGGCTTGGATCGTCTCCTGGATGTCGGGTCGCGATACCAGAACCACGTCGCGGAGCGCGATGGAGCGGTCATGCACGCTGCCCCGGAAATTGATGGCGTAGCGCTGTTTGACGGCGTTGACGTCGTTGATACGGGTCAGCGCCTTGTCGATGGCGTTGACCTCGTGGATACCGACGGCGGTCAGGATGGCGAGCAGCAGCAAGACCGCGCCGAAGCCCAGGAACAGGCGCAGTCTTATGGTGGCGTTGACGATTCGGTTCATGACGACCCTCAAGAAATAAGCGATCCGGTTGGAGGTCACCTTAATCAACCCTTCTACATTTATAAAAACGATATTTTCATTGCGATAAATGGTGTTTATCGATTAGTAATCTGTGGTTGGGTCCTGTTCCGCCTCCTTCGGGCAGGGCAATCGAGGGAACCCGATTACCATGCCCCGTCGGTTCGTTGGTTCGTCGGCGTTTTCAGTCGGCGCCGGTCATGGTAGACTACCTCCCAAACAGGCTGTTTCCGGAGACGACCATGACCTCCACCAATCAGGTATCGGCATCGATGGGTGTGAATGCCCTGCTCAATAAGCAGCAGGCGAAGCACACAGCCTTGTTGAAGGAAATGGCCAGCGGATCCCTTCAGTCGTCCATGGCCACCGCCCTGGCGACGCCCTTGCAGACCGAGATCAGCACCATCGGCGTGGTGCAGCAAAACGTGAATATCGCCAGTAGCGCTCTGTCGACGTCGCAACAGGCGCTCAGCAGCGTCAGCAACAATCTGACCAAGATGCTGAGCACCGCGTCCGAAGCCTTGAGCGCCAACTCCTCGGTCAGGGAAACATTGTCGCAGCAGTTCGACACGCTGCTGCAGCAGACCAGCAACTATGTGAGCAATGCCTCGGTCAACGGGATCAATCTGGTCTCGTCCAATTCCAATTCGATGACGGTCGACACCACCACCCACGGCGGGCAGATCACCGTTGACAGCCAGGCCTCCGACGCCGCGTCCCTGGGCGTGAGCAGCACCGCTTCATCGGGGTGGGCCACGTCCTCGTCGATCCAGACCTCGATCAGCCAGGTGCAGTCCGCCCTGAACGAAGTGTCCAACACCCAGGCCCGCCTGGCTGCGGCGCAAAGCGCGCTGAGCTTCGCCAGCCAGGTCAATCAGTCGAGCCTGCTTGCCGTCACGCAATCGGCATCCGCCGTTTCCGATGCCGATATAGCCTCGGTGGCGGCCGATTCGAAAAGCAGCCAGGCCCAGACCGTACTGGCCACCGCCGCCGCGCAGCAGGAAAACATGCTTGCCGAAACGGTGCTTCAGTTGTTCAAGAACCGCTGATCCGCCGAGACGGATAGTTTCCTCAACCGAGGATGGGCTCTCGTCCAGAGGGCCTTCACGTCGCCGGCTCCTCGGTTCGTCGGGTTTCCGCTTCTCCCCCCGCAATTATCCCCGCGATTTTCCCATCTCTGCCATTTTGTCGATTCTCCATGCGCCGGAGATGGGGCTAAGGCTGTGTCGAAACCGTCGAAAGGTCGACGGCGGCGTGTCGATGGGTGTCGAACCTTCGACGCGCGGAAGATGCTTCCCGGTTTGCAGTTGAATGCGATGAATGGCGAAAACATGCGGATCTGACGCCTGTGGGCGCTATCGCCATGGATTATAAAATGGCGTGGCATGAAGCCGGCGCGAGTCTTGCTACGCGAGGGGGAAAACTCGGAATGCCTATAAATCCGAAACGGGGGGTGTCATGGAGTCACATATCGGATCGATTGGCCTGCGGACGGACTGTCCGTGGTTCGTCCTGGTGGGCCGGCCGGCCGGATCGGCAATGTCGCTTGGCGGGGGCATGATCCCCGACCGGTGCGACGAAAGCTCGACCGCATCCTGATCTCCGTTCAGCCGTCGCTGGTGTTGCTGGCGACAGGTCGCATCCGATCTGTTTCCCGTCATGGTTTATCGATATGTCTTTTTCTCTCAGCTTGGCGGTAGAATTCCGGATCTGTTTCCTATGATCTTTGGGGGGTGGTTTCCTGTGGAGGGGGCGTCGTAAGAGTAGGGTGGGGATAACAAGAAGATCTTAATAAGATTAAGTCCAAGAAAGCAGTGATCATGGAGGCGAAATGACCCAGTGTTCACAACTTAAAACTTCCAATGAGAAACTTCGGGATTCACTTAGCGAGATCGAGAATACGCATTTTGTGGCACCGGATAGACTGTTGGATACCACCAATGTCACGTTGACGGACCTGTTCGAGGTCGAGCAGCTTCAGAAAATCCAGGATGCTTTCGCCAAGGCGACAAAGGTTGCCTCCATCATTACCCACCCCAACGGCGTGCCGGTGACGAAGCCCAGCAATTTCTGCCGTTTATGTAACGATATTATTCGCAAGACCGATAAGGGGTTGGCCAACTGCATCTGTTCCGATGCCGAAATCGGTAAGCGCAATCCCGATGGTCCGACCATTCGTGTCTGTTTGAGCGCCGGGATCTGGGATGCCGGTGCCTGCATCAGCGTTGGCGGCAAGCATATCGGCAACTGGCTGATGGGGCAGGTGAAGAACGAATTGGTTCCGGACGAGCAATTGCTCCACTACGCCGGTGGGATCGGTGCCGACGAGGGTGATTTCCGCAGAGCCCTGCAGGAAGTGCAGATCATGTCGATGGAGCAGTTTCGCGACATCGCCGATCTTTGCTATATCCTTGCCAACGAACTTTCGCTGAAGGCGTTTCAGAATCTTCAGCAGGCCCGCCACATCGCCGAACGGAAGATGACCGAGGTGGCGTTGAGGGAAAGTTCCGAGCGGTTGAAGCTGTTGCTCGACGTCAACAACGCGGTGGTCTCGAAGCTGGGGCTTCCCCAACTGGAACGACTGATTCCGACACGGATACGCCAAGCGATGCAATGCGATTCCGTCTATTTGTCGATGCCTGGCGCCGAAGGGCAGTATTTTTCCGTTAAAGGTTTGGATTTTCCGACCAGCCGGGGCTACCTGCGCGAAGGGATGATCCTCGATATGCATCCCGTCGGCGATCCGTCGGCGAAACCGCCGCCGCGTGGAACCATCACCCGTCTCAAGGGGCAAGTGACCAGCGTTCGGCGGATCAACGAAATGGAAGGGTTCAAGTCCGAGTGTCTTATCCCGGTGGTCGCGGCGGGTGAGAAACTGGCGGTTTTGCACCTGAACGATCGTTCCGTGGACCATTTCTCCTCCCAGGATGCGGCATTTCTCACTCAGGTCGCCAACCAGATCGCCATCGCGGTCAAGAACGCCTTGCAATATCAGCGTTTGAGCAGGTCATGCGAGCGTCTGGTCGAGGAAAATCTCTATCTCGCCAAGGAAATTCAGGCCGAGCATCCATTCGACGAGATCGTCGGCGGCAGTCTGGCCCTGCGCAAGGTATTGGGGCATGTGATGACCGTCGCCGGAACCGATTCGACTGTTTTGATCAGCAGTGAGACCGGAACCGGCAAGGAACTGGTGGCGCGCGCCATTCATAACCGCAGTGATCGCCGTGACCGAATGTTTGTCCGGCTGAACTGTGCCGCCATTCCCGCCGGTTTGTTGGAAAGCGAGTTGTTCGGGCACGAAAAAGGTGCGTTCACCGGCGCCGTCGAGCGGAAGATCGGCCGCTTCGAGGTCGCCAACGGCGGGACTTTGTTCCTCGATGAGATTGGCGACATTCCGCTGGAACTGCAGCCGAAACTGCTGCGCGTCCTCCAGGAGCAGGAATTCGAAAGATTGGGGTGCACGCGGTCGATCCGCGTCAATGTCCGGGTGGTCGCGGCGACGAACCATGATCTTCGACAGATGATGCGGGAGGGACGGTTCCGCGCCGACTTGTATTACCGCCTGAATGTCTTTCCGATCTATCTGCCGCCGTTGCGTGAACGCAAGGGAGACATCCCTGATCTGGTCAAATACTTCGTGACCAAATACGGGCGAAAGATGGGGCGGCAGATCGACGAGGTTCCGGGAAGCGTGATGGACGCCTTGATGACTTACGACTGGCCCGGCAATGTGCGGGAACTCCAGAATCTCATTCAGCGCGCCGTCATCCTGTCTCCGGACAATGTGCTGATTTCGCCGTTCGCCGAACTCAACGAAACCAATTCGGGCAGGCAGGAAATCCAGGTGAAATCGTCGCAGACGACGCTTGTCGAACGGGAGCGCGACTACATCCAGCGAATTCTTGAAGAGACCGGCTGGGTGTTGGGGGGGAGCGATGGCGCCGCGGCCAGACTGGGCGTTCCCCGGACGACGCTGATCTACAAAATGCGGCGGCTCGGGATTCCCCGTCAGCCGTACAACTGAGCGGCCGTCGAGTCCCGATGGCGCGTTTCTGATCCTTCTCGTCCCTCGTGGACTGGCGGATTGAACGCATTTCGGCGGCCAATTCCTTCCAATGAAAGACCTCCTCTTCCCTGGCGGGAGAGGAGGCGACCAGTCCCCCCAGAGTGCGGATTCCGGACAGGCCGTCGGCATGTCAACGGCGTGCCGGCATTCCTTCCCCCGATCTTTCTTGAAGTCGCGTCGAAGTGTCGAACGATCGTCGATCGATCGACACTTAAGAGTCGAATTCCGTCCGTCCATCGACGGGAAACGGGGTGGGCATATGCGGCAAATTCCCCCGTAATTCATTGTAAAATAAGTAATTTATCTCCCTGTCGAGGGGCTTACCCCAAGTGGCATACGCCTTGCGATGCCTATGGCACGAGCTGTCATGGAGGATGTCATATGACCAAAGAGGCGCTGGGAATGATCGAGACGCGAGGCTTGATCGCAAATATCGAGGCGGCCGACGCGATGGTGAAAGCCGCGAATGTGGTTTTGGTCGGTCAGGAAAAAATCGGGTCCGGCCTGGTTACCGCAATGGTTCGTGGGGATGTCGGCGCGGTCAAGGCCGCTACCGACGCGGGAGCCGCCGCGGCCGGCAAAGTCGGCGAAGTGGTTTCCGTCCACGTCATTCCGCGGCCACACGCGGACGTCGAAAAAATCATCCCTTCCGGTCTGTAGAGGCGGGCGGACGTTCGCAACCAATAAACCGAGCCATTCGGATAGCACGTGGAGGAATAGTCGATGTCGGAAGAGATGGTTGACAAGGTCTTGCAGGAAGTCATGAAGAGAGTGGGGGCGTCACCCGCCGTTGCGGCAACTGCCCCCGCGCTCGAAATCCCTTCCGTGCCGGCCGATCTGACGCACCTGACCGAGTATGTCGGTTGCGGTATGGGTGATACGCAGGGAATTGTGATCGCCAACCTGGATCCGCAGATCCATTCGATCCTTGGTTTCGATCCGAAATATCGTTCGATCGGGGTGATCGGCGGACGCACCGGAGCCGGCCCCCAACTGATGGCGGCGGATGAGGCGATCAAGGCGACCAATACGGAAGTCATCCTCATCGAAATGCCGAGGGACACCAAGGGCGGTGCCGGTCACGGCAATTTGATCGTTTTCGGGGCCGAGGACGTCTCGGACGCCAGGCGAGCGGTGGAAGTGACGTTGCAGGTTCTGCCGAAATATTTCGGCGACGTCTACGGCAACGATCAGGGTTATACGGAAAACCAATATACCGCGCGTGCCAGCAAGGTCCTCAACGTCGCCTTCGGCGTGCCGGAAGGCAAGGCGTTCGGCTTGATTCTCGGCGCTCCGGCGGTAATCGGCATGCTGATGATCGACGCCGCGGTGAAAGCCGCCGACGTGCAGGTCCTGGGCGTCGGAACGCCGAAGAGAAACACCAGCTTCTCCAACGAAGCCTTCATCTGGGTTACCGGTGACTCGGGTGCCGTCCGGCAGGCCGTCATTGCCGGCCGCGAGGTTGGCAACAAACTGCTTTGCGCTTGGGGACAGACGCCGAAATCCTCCGGCACTCCATACATTTAAGGGGGCCCCGAGATGGCAAAAAGACAGAAGCGATTCCTGGTTCTCGCCGATCGCCCGGTCAACAAGGACGGTTTCATCAAGGAATGGGTCGATGTGGGGCTTGTCGCAATGGACAGCCCCAACGATCCGAAGCCTTCGATCCGCATCGAAAACGGCGTCGTCACCGAACTGGATGGAAAGCGCCGCAATGAGTTCGACATGCTCGACTACTTCATTGCGGATCATTGCGTCGACAAGAGTGTGGCCGAAGAGGCGATGGCCATCGAGTCGTTGAAATTCGCCCGCATGCTGGTCGACATCAACGTCCCCCGCGCCGAGCTGGTTCGCCTGTCGGTCGGTTTCACGCCGGCCAAGGTCGTCAGCATTCTCAGGGAGCTGAACGTCGTCGAGCTGATGATGGCGATGCAGAAGATGCGCTCGCGCAAGCCGCCGATGAATCAGGCCCACATCACCAACCTGAAGGATGCGGCTCCCTTGCTGGCCGCGGATGCCGCCGAAGCCGCCTATCGCGGTTTCGCCGAGATCGAAACCACGGTCGGTGTCGGCCGCTACGCGCCGATGAACGCGCTTGCCCTGCTGGTCGGCGGGCAGACCGGTCGTCCGGGCGTGCTGTCGCAATGCGCGGTGGAAGAGGCGCTCGAGCTCAGCATGGGAATGCGCGGCCTGACCTCCTACGCGGAAACCGTGTCGGTCTACGGAACCGAGCAGGTGTTCATCGACGGCGACGATACGCCCTGGTCGAAGTCGTTCCTGGCCTCGGCCTATGCCTCGCGCGGACTCAAGATGCGCTACACCTCGGGTACCGGATCCGAAGTCCAGATGGGCTATGCCGAGGGCAAATCGATGCTCTATCTGGAAGTCCGCTGCATCATGGTGACCAAGGGGGCGGGCGTCCAGGGACTGCAAAACGGCTCGATCAGCTGTATCGGCGTGCCGGGTGCGGTTCCGGCCGGGATCAAGACGGTTCTCGCCGAGAACGTCGCCACCGTGCTGATGGACCTCGAAGTGGCGTCGGGCAACGACCAGACCTTCACCCACTCGATCGAACGCAACACGGCGCGGATGTTGATGCAGTTCCTGCCCGGGACCGACTTCATCTTCTCCGGTTACGCGGGCGAGCCGAACTACGACAACATGTTCGCCGGCTCCACCCACGATGTCGACGACTACGACGACTATCTGGTGCTGCAACGCGATCTGCAGGTCGACGGCGGCCTCAATCCGGTGACGGAGGAAGGTGTGATCGCCGTGCGAAATCGGGCCGTTCGCGCCTTGCAGGCGGTGTTCGAGGAGGTCGGTCTTCCCGCGATCACCGACGACGAGGTCGAACGCGCGACCTACGCTCATGGCTCCAGAGACATGGGTGATCGCGATGTTCCAGAGGATCTGCGCGCCATCGACGACTTCATGAAACGCGGATCGACCGGCCTGGACATTGTTCGCGCCCTGGCCAAACGGGGATTCCCCGATATCGCCGCCGCCGTGCTCGAGATGCAGAAGGGCAAGGTCGCCGGCGACTATCTTCAGACCTCCGCCGTCTATACGGACAAGTTTGAAGTGGTGAGCTCGGTCAACCACCCGAACGATTACCAGGGACCAGGCACCGGCTATCGCCTAGAGGGCGAACGCTGGGAATTCCTGAAGAACATCCCTCAGGCAATCGATCCTGAGAGCATTTAGGGCGGGAGATCGAATGATGCAGATATCCGAAGAGATGGTGCGGCAGATCATCCTGGAAGTTTTACAGCAAACTCCCACGACGACGACCGCCACCAAGAATCCGGGAGTCACCGTCCCACCCCTTTCCTTCAGGGAAATTGGGACGGCCAAGGCGGGAACCGACCGTAACGAAGTGGTCATCGGCGTGCCGCCGGCTTTCGGCACGGCGATGACCAAGACGATCATCGATATTCCCCACAGCGACGTGTTGAAGGAACTGTTCGCGGGTATCGAGGAGGAGGGGCTGAAAGCCCGTCTGGTCCGCGTGGGGCGTACCGCCGACGTCGGGGCGATCGCCCATGACGCCGCCATGCTCAGCGGCTCGGGCATCGGTATCGGCATTCTGTGCCGAGGAACCGCGGTCATCCATCAGCGGGATCTCGAGATTCTCCAGAACCTCGAGCTGTTTCCCCAGTGCCCGCTGGTCGACAGGGACGTGCTTCGCGCGATCGGCCGTAATGCGGCCAAATACGCGAAGGGCGAACATCCGACCCCGGTTCCGACGCGCAGCGACCCGATGGCCCGGCCGAAATATCAGGGCCTCGCCGCTCTGCTCCATAACAAGGAAACGCAGCATGTGAAGCTCGGCGCGCCCAGCGTCGAACTCGCCGTGCAGCGCTGAGGCGGACCCCCAGGGAGAAACACACTCATGGCTCAACAGAAAGACGAAATCAGTCCCGACATGATCGTCGCCGCCGTTCAGCGCGTTCTGGCGACGCTGAACCAGACGGCGACCAATCCCGGCGGGACATGCGGCGCGGCAAGTGCCGGCGGTGCCGGCAAGCTTGACGCGAAGAAGGATTATCCTCTCAGCGGCAAACGGCCAGATCTGGTGAAATCGGTCACCGGCCTGGGATTGTCGGACATCACCTTGGACAAGGTGGTGGAGGGCAAGCTCAGTTTCGACGACATCAAGATCCATCCGGACACGTTGGAATATCAGGCGCAGATCGCCGAGAGCGCCGGACGGCCCCATTTGGCCGGAAATCTTCGTCGCGCCGCCGAACTGACGCGCATTCCGGATGCCCGTGTGCTGGAGATCTACAGCGCGCTTCGCCCCTATCGGTCGACCAAGGCGGAGCTGCTGGCGATCGCCGACGAACTCGACAGCAAATACCAGGCGAAAGTTTGCGCGTCTTTCGTTCGCGAGGCGGCGGAAGTCTACGAAAAGCGAGGAAGAAACAAGGTCGTCTAATGCCAAGACCCGATGAGGATGACTCATCGGGTCTTGGGCTGGCCCATTGAGGGTCAGGTGATCGGTTCTGATCACCTGGAGCAGGTATAAACGATCGGTGTTCGATAAATGATCTATATAGCTGGTGTCGATATCGGAAATAACACGACGGAAGTTGCCGTAGCGCAAGTATTCGGCAAGGAAGACGTGCGGTTTCTATCCAGCTCCATGGTCAGAACCGTTGGCATCAAGGGTACTCTACGCAATGTCATGGGGGTGATCGATGCCTTGGACCAGGCTCTTGAACCCCTTGGCATTGCGCGTAAGCAATTGGACGTCGTCCTGCTTAACGAGGCCACCCCGGTCATCGGCGATATCGCGATGGAGACCATCACCGAAACGGTGATCACCGAATCGGCGATGATCGGCCACAACCCCGCGACGCCGGGCGGCTGGGGCCTGGCGCAAGGGCGGACCATTCGGCTGGAGGATCTGAAGACGGCATCCGCCGGCGGTGACTCCTGGGTGGTCGTCGTCCCCGGCACGGTGGAATTCGAAGCCGTCGCAAGGCAGCTCAACGAGGCGACGGCGAGAGGGTGCAAAATCACCGCCGCCATCGTTCAGAAGGACGATGGGGTCCTCATCAACAACCGGCTGTCATCGCCTATTCCCATCGTGGACGAGGTCAAGTTCATCGATCGCGTTCCGGTGGGGATGCCGGCCGCCGTCGAGGTCGCGCAAGTCGGCAGAACCATCGAAAAGCTGTCGAATCCTTATGACATCGCCACTCTTTTCCAACTGGACCCCGACGAGACGAGACAGGTGGTTCCGATCGCCCGGGCCTTGATGGGAACGCGCAGCGCCGTGGTGATCAAGACTCCGAAAGGCGATATCGAGGAACGCCGGATTCCCGCCGGAAAAATCATTCTGATCGGACACCGCCAGCGGGTCGAAGTTCCGGTGGACGAGGGGGCCGACGCGATCATGGCGAAGGCCGCCACCGTCTATCCCCTGGAAGAGGTTCAGGCGGAAACGGGCACCAATGTCGGCGGCATGTTCGAACAGGTCCGCCAGGTAATGGCCGATCTCACCGATATGCCGGTCAGTGCGGTGCGGGTGCAGGACATCCTTGCCGTCGACACCTTCAAGCCGCAACAAATTCTGGGCAGTCTGGCCGGCGAATATGCCATGGGCAACGCGGTCGGCCTTGCCGCCATGGTGAGCACGCAGAAGCTGCCGATGCAGCGTCTGGCCAGGAAGCTGGAGGAGGAGATCGGCGTTCGGGTCGTCGTCGGCGGGGTCGAGGCCGACATGGCCATCAGGGGTGCCCTGACCACGCCCGGGACGCGCGCGCCTTTGGCGATCGTCGACGTCGGCGGCGGCTCCACCGATGCCTCGCTGATCACCGAGGGCCGCGAGATCCACAGCACCCACCACGCGGGGGCCGGCGACATGGTGACGCTGCTCATCAACACCGAGCTTGGCCTGGAAAACTTCGATCTGGCGGAGAACATCAAGCGGTATCCCTTGGCCAGGGTCGAATCCCTGTTCCATATGCGTCACGAGAACGGATCTGTGGAGTTTTTCCGTGAACCGCTGGATCCACGCCTGTTCGGGCGCACCGTCGTCCTCACCGACAGTGGGGCGGTGCCGGTGGAAAGCAAGGAGTTGCTGGCCAAGATCGTCGCCGTCCGCCAGCAGGCGAAGAGGAAGGTGTTCGTCCGCAACACGCTGCGCGCCCTGGAGCGGGTGGCGCCGGCCGGCAATATCCGTCTGGTCAGCTTCGTGGCACTCGTCGGCGGTTCGGGTCTCGATTTCGAAATCCCCAAGATGATTTCCGACGCGCTGCTGGAGTATGGCGTCGTCACCGGACGGGCCAATGTTCGCGGCACCGAAGGTCCCCGCAACGCCGTGGCGACCGGGCTCGTGCTGGCCTTCGCGCAGGAGTACCAGGGATGAGCGGCATGGACGACATCTCCCTCGTCGCCGCCAGACGGCCCGCGGTGCAAATCGTCACCTGCCGGGCGGACGCCCTGCAGATGCAGCCGATCCTGTGGGGGATCGAGGAGGAGGAGATACCGGCCGAATTGACCGAGATGCCGGCCGGGACCGCCGTCGCCCTCGCTCATCAGGCGGCGCACATGTCCTCGCTCAACGTCGGAATCGGGATCAACGGCATCGACGATGTGGTGGTGCTTCATCATCGCGACCTGCCGGCTGAAAAGCCGTTGTTCGTCGTGGAACGCCAGTCGATGAGAGTTCGGGAACTTCGCAACATTGGGAAGAACGCGGCCCGGTTGGTCAAGGGAGACCCAATGGTTTTCGATGAAGAAAATATGGAAGAAGAAACATCTCCGAAAATGTCCCCCGATGAGCTGGAAAGTATTGTCAGCGCCATCGTGAGACGTCTCGCGAATAAATAGGGAACGTGACATGGACGTGCGCAGCTTGGGACTGATCGAAACCTGGGGGCTTACCGCGGCGATCGAGGCGGCCGATGCCGGCGCCAAGGCCGCCAATGTCAGCCTGCTTGGCCTTGAATTGGCCCGCGGTGGCCTGGTCACGGTGAAGTTCTCCGGTGACGTGGCGGCGGTCCATGCGGCGGTCAGCGCCGCATCCGTGGCGGCGGGAAGGGTGGGCAAAGTGGTTTCCACCCATGTCATCGCCCGTCCGAACGAACAGCTTCATCGCGTCGGGCTCGATGGCGCCGCGTCGCGGGACAGGCGCCCTCCGGCGGTCGCGGCACCCGTCGGGATCGAGGTCGTGCCGGTTCAGTCCGACGCCGTGGCGCCTGATGTCGAGACACCTGACGGGTCTGCCGATCCGGCACCGGTGGAGCCTCCGGCGATCGAGCCATCCCCCATACCCGAGATCACGCCGGACCCGCAGGAGCCCGTGTCCCCTCGGGAGTCCGCGGTTCCTTCGACGGTGGTCGCCCCGCGCGCCGTCGAAGCCGTCACCCCGCCGCCGGTGCCGCCGGCGTCCAAGGGGTCCGCCGGTCAGCCTGGAAAGAGAACAAGGAGGCCAAAACCGAAAAATAGATCATAAAAAAACGAATAATTCTGGGAACTTCATGTTTAATACGAAGGTTATTTAAATATAAGAACGAACTTCTCTTAATATTGTGATGAAAAATTAGAATCACAAAAGTAAGGAGTGGCCCGTGGTTGAGCTTCGTACCTTCGCATATATCGACAGATTGCAGCCGCAGTTCGCCGGATATTTGGGAACGAACATGAGGGGTTATCTTCCCGTTGTGGGGATGGCCGCGACATTCATCGAAATCGCTCCCGGCATGATGATCAATCAGGTTGCCGACGCCGCCTGCAAGGCGGCCTTCGTTCAGCCCGGTTTCATGATTGTCGAACGCAGCTTCGGAATTCTCGAGTTCCATTCGAAGGCGCAGGCCGACGTGCAATATGCCGGCGAGGCCGCGCTGAAGCGTCTGGGAACGGCGTTCGAGGAGAAGATCAGACCCAAGGTCCTGGCCTCGGACATCATCCATAAGGTCAATGATTACCACGCCCAGGTGATCAATGTGAATCGTCTGGCCTCGCTGCTGATCGCCGGCCAGGACCTGTACATCATGGAAGTGGTCCCGGCGGCCTACATCGTCCTTGCCGCCAACGAAGCCGAGAAAAGCGCGCAGATCACGCTGGTCGACGTGCGCGTGTTCGGCGCGGTCGGGCGCTTGTATCTGAGCGGCAGGGAATCGGATGTCGAGCGGGCGGCGAAAGCGGCGGAGACGGCGATCGCCAATGTCGTCGGACGGGAGGAGTGACTCCCGTCCGGAGAAGAAGTCGTGTGCGGTTTCACAGAGAAGATTGTGGTTATCGAAGATGAATACAGACCGAAACAGTGACGTGACGTCTTCATCGAGCGAGCCCGGACAGGCCACGGCGGGAATCCGTCCGGCGGCCAACCAGCTTCTCATGGATTTCGATGCCGCCCTGGGGCTGGAGGATGTCCCGCCGATCGGCGAACCGCTCTATGCCGGCGTCGACCTTGGAACGGCCTACATCGTCACCGCCGTGGTTGACGGGGCGGGACGGCCCGTCGCCGGCGCCCTGACGCGCAGCCAGTCCAGCGTGCGTGACGGGCTGGTTCTCGATTACATGGGGGCGATCTCGCTCTTGCGGAACCAGGTCAACGCGATCCGGCGGGCGGGTTTCGAGATTTCCGACGCGATGGCCGCCTATCCTCCCGGTACGATGGGGGGCAATGCCAAGGCCTTCGCCAATGTTCTCGAAGCGGCCGATCTGCACGCGGTCGGCCTGATCGACGAACCGAGCGCCGCCGCCGAGGTACTCGACATCGATGACGGCGCGGTGGTCGATATCGGTGGCGGGACCACCGGGATATCGGTGATCAAGGGCGGCAAGGTGATCTACACCGCCGACGAGGCGACGGGCGGTACCCATGTCGATCTGGTGCTGGCCGGCAATTTCAAGATCGAGATCGCCGAAGCGGAAAGAATGAAGACCGATCCGCGGCGGCAGAAAGACCTCTTTCCGCTGGTTCGTCCGGTGTTTCAGAAAATGGCGTCGATCGTCAGGACCCATCTGGCGGAACATCCGGTTGAAACCCTGTATCTGGTGGGGGGGACCAGCGCCTTTCCCGGCATCGTCGAGGTGATGGCGCAGGAAACCGGACTTCAGGTGATGCTGCCGGTCAATCCGCTGCTGGTGACCCCCTTGGGGATCGCGCTCCGCTGCGCGCGGAACAGCCGGGATGCCCAGAAGCCCGCGATCGGCCGCGCCGTGGGTGCCGTTGCCGGGCGGAAGGCATCATGAGCACGGGTGATCAGGTGACGGATCTCGTCACGGCGGTGTTGAGCCGGCTGTTGCCGCGTCTGGGCGCGGACGGCAGACGCGGATCGCTGATCGTCGTCTTCACCGGGGCGACGGTCGGATACGATGGCGCGCTCGACCAGCTGCGCTCGCTGATCCTTCGCGGTTTCCACCTTCGCCTGGGATTTTCGGAAATGGCCGATCATCTCTACGGCGAACCATTGCGCGAGCAATTGGCCGGGTTTCCGCAATGGTCGTCATTGCCGCCGTTCACCTGGCTGCGCGACCTGCGCGAGGCGAAAGGCGTCGTTGTTCCCATGCTCAGCGTCAATTCGTTGTCCAAGGTCGCCGGATTGATCGGCGACAACCAGGCCAGCAATCTCATCTTGCATGGATTGTTCACCGGAAAACCGGTGGTGGTGGCGAAAAACGGCGTCGAGCGGAACCGGGGGCGGGTCGAACTCGGCTTCCATCACGGGGGGCCGTCCCTCTGGCGGGCGGTCGACGATCGCCTTCGTCTGGCGGCCGAATACGGATGCACGCTCACCGATATCACCCAACTGGCGGCGGTGGCCGACGGGTTGGCGGGCGGCTCCGACGCGATTGTCGCTGCGGCGGGCGATGTCCCGACCGGCCGTTCTTCCGTCAGCCGGGTCGTCACCAACAAGGTCATCACCCAGGGAGACGTCGTGGAGGCTCATCGCGCCGGAGCCGACATGCGCTGCATGCCGCAGGCGGTCATCACGCCTCTTGCCCGCGAGACGGCGGCGAGGTTGGGGGTTCATCTGGTCCGCGACGCAGCTACCGACGGACCGCGGGGAGGATTGCAGGGATGTTGATTGGATTGGTCATTGGAACGGTCGTCGCCTCCCGGAAACATGAACGGTTGGTCGGGAGCAAGATTCAGATCGTCCAGCCGCTGGATCCGCGAAGTTCGGCGCCGCAGGGATCTCCATTCGTTGCCGTCGACGCGGTCGGCGCCGGCGTCGGTGAACAAGTCCTCGTCGTTCAGGGAAGTGCGGCCCGCACGGCGGTGGATATCGAGAACTCTCCGGTCGACGCGACCATCGTCGGAATCATCGACCAGTTCGAAATCGGGGCATGAGCGGTCTGGCGGGTGGATCGGGAAGCAGGATGGCGAGCGCGATGAAAAGCAAGATCTATACGCGCAAGGGTGACGGCGGCGAGACCAGGCTGTTCAGCGGTGAGACGGTCTCGAAAGCCGACCTCAGGGTGGACGCCTATGGAACGCTCGACGAGCTGCAGGCGCATCTGGGAATGGTGCGGGCGCTGGTCGATCTGGCGCCGGTACGCGACACTATTTTTCGCATCCAGCAGGATCTTTCCGCCGCCTGCGCGCAATTGGCGTCGTCTCCCGAGGCGCTGTCCCGGTTGAGCCGGCGGATCGGTCGCGACGACGTGGCGAGATTGGAGGAAGCCATCGATAAGCTGGTCGCGGCTTACGGCCTGCCCAGCGGATTCATCGTTCCCGGACGCTCGCCCGACAGCGCGGCGGCGCATATCGCGCGCACCGTCTGCCGGCGCGGCGAGCGTCTGGTCGTTTTGCTCAATCGCGAACTGCATGGCTTCGACGACATCTCGATGTATCTGAACCGGCTATCGGATTTCCTTTTCGCCCTGGCCTGGTCGCTGGAAGTCGTCTGCGTCGTCCGGCAGGTCGCAACGGAGATGGCGGAGGACCGATCATGAAAACCCTGCCCTGTGTGATCGCCCAGAGGCTGGCCGAGACTTGCCGGACGGAAGCCGTGGTCATCAATGTTCCGATGGCGGTCGCGCTGGTCGACGCCGAGGGGGGACTCCTGTCGTTCTCCCGCATGGACGGAACCTTGCCGGTGAGTACGGAGCTGGCCGTTTCCAAGGCCTACACCGCGGCGGTTCTGCGCATGGCCACCCATGAGCTCGGGCCACTGGCGCAGCCGGGCGCGGCCCTCTACGGGATTCAGAACGGTCACGACGGAAAGATCGTCCTCTTCGGGGGCGGCTATCCGCTGGTCACGCAAGGCCGGGTGATCGGTGCGCTGGGGGTCAGCGGCGGAACGGTCGAGGAGGATATGCGGGTTGCGCAATCGGCCATGAAAATATTCGAGAAAATGGAAGTGGCGTCACAAAAAATAAGTACCTGCATAGACGCCGGAAGCGCCGGATCACTGCCCATGGAAGTCATCGAGAAGACATTGAAAAAAGAGATCTGTGATCAATTCTCCGATTTCATTCCGCTCGATGTTCTCGAGGCCTTGGTCGGCGGCGTCATTCTGGCGCTGGCATGACGAAGAAGACGCGGATGGAGGATCTTGGAATGAATGCCGACGGACAGCAGATCGCTACCCTGGTCAGAAAAGTCCTGGATCAACTGGTCGCCGAAGGCCCGCTCTCCCCGGTGGCGGGGTGTGACGGGATTTTCGCGACGATCGATGATGCCGTCGAAGCCGCCGTCGCCGCGCAGCGGAAACTGCTCCCGATGACGCTTCTGAAGCGCAAGGAGATCATCGCCAATATTCGCGGCCATGTCCTTGAGAACAATGAGAGAATTGCCAGGCTGGCGGTCGAGGAGACCCATCTCGGGCGGGTCGAGGACAAGATCCGCGAAAACATCCTGTGTGCCGAGAAGACCCCCGGTGTCGAGGACATCCAGCCGGTCGCGATCAGCGGCGATCACGGGTTGATGCTGCTTGAATATGCGCCCGTCGGAATAATCGGCGCGCTGACGCCGATCACCAATCCGACGGGAACCATCATCAACAATGCCATCAGCATGATTTCCGCCGGCAATTCGGTGGTGTTCAACTGCCATCCCAGCGCCAGGGAAACCAGTCGGCAGGTGGTCCGCCTGATTCACCGGGCGATCGTCGCGGCCGGTGGTCCGGCGGGGCTGGTCGGCATGGTCGAGGAACCCACCCTCGACACCGCCAGGGATCTGGTGGCGCACCCGAAGATCAATCTGCTGGTGGCGACCGGCGGAAGGGCCGTCGTCGATGTCGTGCTCCGTTCCGGCAAGAAGGCGATCGGCGCCGGGGCCGGCAATCCTCCCTGCCTGGTCGACGAGACCGCCAACATCCGCCGCGCGGCCGAATGCATCGTCAATGGCGCCAGCATCAACAACAACATTTTTTGTATCTGTGAAAAAGAAGTGATCGTGGTGCGGGAAGTGGAAAACGCCCTGGTCAAGTTCATTCAAGAAACCGGGCGGGCCTATCTGCTTTCAGACGAGGAGAGTGCAAGGGTAACTAAACTCGTCGTCAATGATGGAGCTATCAACGCCAAATATATTGGGAAAGACGTACAAATTATTCTGCGTGACGTGGGAATTAACGTGGATGAGGCATGCCGGTTAGCCATTTTTAGGGCGCCGCCGGATCACCCCTTGGTGTGGAAGGAACAGATGATGCCGGTTTTGCCGATCGTCTGTGTCGAGGGCGTTCAGGAGGGTATAGAGCTCGCCGTAAAAGTCGAAAAAGGAAACAGGCATACCGCAATCATGCACTCGACAAACGTCGAGAATATGACGGCGTTCGCACGTGCAATACAAACGACGATTTTCGTAAAAAATGCACCGTGCTATGCGGGAATAGGACTGGGTGGTGAGGGGCACACATCTTTTACTATTGCTGGACCAACGGGAGAGGGGTTGACCTCTGCGCGCACCTTTACAAGGCAGCGGCGATGCGTTCTTTCTGAATCATTCAGGATTATCTGACCTGGTTCTGGATGGGGAATATTTTAAATAAATGACCTATTTTCCAGTAATATCCTCTGTTCTTGTTTCGCTTTCTAGCAATATAGATAATATTTTTGTTGGTGTTTCGTATGGAATAAGGGGTATTAAGATACCTGTATATTCAAATATATTTATAGCAATGGTTACTGGCGCGGGGACGATGGCATCAATGATTTTTGGAAGGCGTATCGGTGAATTTGTTGGTGCGGGGTATGCCTCTATCATTTCGGGAGTGTTGTTTATATTTCTTGGTGTCGTGGCTTTTTCTCAGAAAAATGAAGTGATCTACTGTAAAAAAATTGTGGAGTGGATTTCTTCAATTAATTTTGTGAAAGAATTTCTCATTTTTAAAAAAGTTTCGAATGTTATTCGCGATCCCGTGTTGGCGGACGATGATGAGTCTGGGCACATTGATTTATTCGAATCAATCATTTTATCTGTGACGCTTGTTTTTAACAATATTGCAAATGGTGTCGCTGCTGGCATGGCTGGGCTTGATGTTTTTATCACTACTCTATTTGTTATCTTATTGAGTGTTGTTGCTATTTGGATGGGGGTTGGCGCGGGAGTTCAGTTCAGGGCGTTCTGGTTCAGTAAGAATGCAGCAAAAATATCGGGAGTTATTCTTGTCTGCATGGGTTTGTTCGAGATCTTTTCGTAACAATAAAAACATCAATAAACATGATGGAGGATACGATGGGGTTATCTCGCGGTATTATTCATTTTCCTGTAAATAAAAGGGCGATCGGAGTTCTTTCCGGGGTGCTTTTCGGGGTGGCGTCGTTTTCCGGTCCGGCTCTTGCCGCGTCCGACGATCAGGCCGATGCGGCCAAGCCCATTGTCATGGCCCAAAACAGCGATGCGTCGGCACCGGCGCGCGCGGCGGACACGCAGGGCGGTTCGTCCTGGTCGACCAGTTTCCTGACCCAGAAATACCTGCTGAACTGGGGGCCGGGGCGCGACAACCTGGAGAAGAACGGCGTCAAGTTCGATGCGTTCTACATCATGGATGCGCTGGGTGATCCGGTCCATCCGAAGGCGGCCAAGAGCAAGTTCGATACCTGGAGCCGCGTCCGCGCCACCGTCGACATCGATTTCAGCAAGTTCACCTCGCTGGACGGCCTGACCTATCACGCCACCGGCCTGTGGCAAACCGGTCAGGATATGGGCGGCAAGATCGGCAGCATCGCCAATCCGAGCGGCCTGGTCAGCATTCACACCACCCGTCTCGATTCGATGTGGCTGCAGCAGGCGATGTTCGACGGCGTGCTCACCGTGACCGCCGGGCAGATGGCATCGCAGGACTTCTTCGGCCTCCAGGAGATGGGCAACAACTTCGTGATGGAGCCCCTGGATTACGCGTTCGGCAATTTGGGCAACGTCCGCGCTTCCGCCGATCCCCTTACCGGTCCTGGGGCGAGAATCAAGGTTGCTCCGACCGACAACATCTTCATCGCCGGCGGCTATTTCATGCCGCGCAACTACGACGATGACGGCTTCGGCTACAAAAAGCAGAGTGGGGGGCTCGACCGCACGGGAACCTGGAATGTCGAGGTCGGCTACAATACCGATCCCAAGGCGCCGGCAACGCGGAAAAGCTATCCCGGTATCGTCAAGGTCGGGTTGATCTACAACTCCGGCAAATTCGTCGATTACCAGAAGCCGCTGGTCAGTGGCGCCTTGCAGACCTCGTCCGCTAACTACACTGCCTATCTGCTGGCCAATCAGGCGGTCTTCCGCCTCGCCCCGGGCAGCAATCGCGGTATCGATCTGACCTTCGGCGTCAACAGCGGCCCGGACAAGAAGAGCCAGGTTCCGACCGAGTTCACCTTCGGCGCCTCCTACAACGGTCCGGCGGCCAGCCGGCCGCTCGATATCCTGTCCGTCGGTCTCGTCTATTCGATGATCGGCGACAAGTACAACGATTATCTGAAGCGGACCAACGTCGCCACGCTTTCCGACGAGAAGGCCTTTGAAATCAACTATCTGGCTCAACTGACGCCGTGGCTCTACGTGCAGCCGGTCGCCCAGTACTACTTCAACGTCGGAGGGCTCAACAACGGAAGCGACGACGCGCTCGTCGCCGGCTTCCGCTTCAAGGTCGCTTTCTGAAACTTACCAAGGCCCTAAGGAATGCTCCGCGGGCCGCGTTTTCCATGTCACCGGATGAGGCGGCCCGACAGCGAAGCTTCCGAATATGTGTAGAGAGGGGACTGGACTATGAATGCGCAGATCTTTGGTGAATTTTTCGGAACCATGGTGCTGATCGGCCTCGGCGATTCGACGGTGGCCAACGTTCTTCTCGCCAAATCGAAAGCCGAAAACAGCGGCTGGATCGTCATTACCACAGGATGGGGAATGGCCGTGCTTTTCGGCGTCCTCACCAGCCTGGCCGTCGGCGGTGTCGCCCACCTCAATCCGGCGGTGACCCTGGCCCTGGCGATCGGCAGCGGCGACTATTCCAACGTCGTGCCCTTCATCGCCGCGCAAATGGTCGGCGCCTTCTGCGGCGCCGTCCTGGTCTGGCTGATCTTTCTGTCACACTGGGGTGAAACGGCGGATCAGGGGCTGAAACTGGCCGTCTTCTGCACCGGGCCGGCGATCCGCAACATTCCGCGCAATGCCCTGACCGAGGTGATCGGCACGATGTTCCTGATCATCGCCGGCTTCGCCATCGGATCCAAGGGCGTGGCGGCCAGCGGTCTGCCGGCGGGCTTCGGTCCCTATCTGTGGGGCATGCTGGTCTGGGCGCTCGGCCTGGCGCTTGGCGGGCCGACGGGTTATGCGATCAACCCCGCCCGAGACCTTGGGCCGCGCATCGCCCATCAACTTCTTCCTATCGCGGGCAAGGGCGATTCCGACTGGGGCTATGCCGCAGTACCGGTGGTGGCGCCGCTGATCGGCGGCGTCCTGGGCGCCATCGTCTGCAAAGCGACGGGAATTTTTTAAGCGAGGGTTGCGGCGTCCCCGCGAAGGGACGCCGCAATTCCTGGGAGAGCGTTTGACCCGTCCCAATCGAATACCGGATCAAGCCTGAAGGACAAGGATCATGACATTTCGCCTTTGCTTTCCGAAAATCAATCTGAGCGGCGCCGGCTGTCTTGCCGAGGTGCCGGCGGAACTGGTCTCGCGCGGCTACAAAAGGCCTTTGGTGGTGACCGATGCCGTCCTCGTCAAGGCCGGGCTGGTCCAACCGCTTCTTGAAGGAATGGCCGCCCGGGGGTTGCATCCGACGCTGTTCGATGGCGTCGAGCCCAATCCGACGGTCGGCATCGTCGATCAGGCCTTCGAGGCCTTCGGGGACGGCGATTGCGACGCGATCGTCGGCGTCGGTGGCGGCAGTCCGATCGATACCGCCAAGGCGGTGCGGATCCTGTCGGCCAATCCGAAACCGATCACGCTCTACAACGGGGTCGGCAAGGTCAGCCGCGAGGGCGCCTTTCTGATCGCCGTCAACACCACTGCGGGAACCGCCGCCGAAGTCACCTCGAACGCGGTGATCACCGATACCGACAACATGGTGAAGATGGTGATCATCGACGCCAACATCATTCCCGATATCTCGGTCAACGATCCGGAGATGATGCTCAAGCTGCCCGCGCCGACCACAGCGGCGACGGGCATGGACGCGCTTACCCATGCCGTCGAGGCCTATGTCTCGAAAGGCGCCCATGTCCTGACCGACCATTCGGCGCTTGAGGCGATTCGTTTGATCTCGACCTATCTGCCGCGCGCCGTCGCCGACGGCAGCGATCTCGAAGCCCGCGAAATGATGGCCTATGGACAGTTCATCGCGGGGCTGGCCTTCAACAGCGCCGGACTGGGAATGGTGCATGCGATGGCGCATCAACCGGGCGCCGTCAAAAATCTGCCGCATGGCGTCTGCAACGCCATCCTGATGCCGCTGGTGGAAAGCTTCAATCGTCCTCATGCGGTCAAGCGTTTCGCCAGGATCGCCCGGGCGATGGGGGTCGAAACCACGGGGATGAGCGACGAACAGGCTTCGGTCGCGGCGATCGACGCGATCCGCGCCCTGTCGGTGACGGTGGGAATTCCCAAGGGATTCAGCGAGCTGGGCGTGACCAGGGACGATCTGCCGCTTTTCGTCAAGAAAGCGCAGCAGGATCCGTGCGCTCCCGGCAATCCAGTGGCGATGACCGACCGGCAGGTGATGGATCTGTTTCTGGAAGCGCTCTGACGGATAACGGGGATAAGGAGAGGTCATGGGGCATCTTAGTCTTGGCTTGATCGAGACGATCGGCTTGGTCGCCGCCATCGAAGCGGCGGATGCGGCGGTCAAGTCCGCCAATGTCACGCTGGTCGGTTACGAACTGACCAAGGGCGGTGGCATGACGGTCGTCAAGATCCAGGGCGACGTGGGGGCCGTCAGTGCCGCGGTCGCCGCCGCGGCGACTGCTGCCGGCAAGGTCAATCGCGTGGTTTCGACCAAGGTCATCGCCCGGCCGGCGGCGGGGATCGAAGGCATGGTGGTCAACAAGGATACGGTCGGCGCGGTGCGCAAGACGGCCGAGTCCTAAAGGACGGCATTTCATTGATCCGGCCGTCGGCGGGATCTCAGGTGTTTCACAAGCCAGGCGGGAAAGCCTGAATGAGGAGAGCGGTAATGAGCAGTGAAGCTTTGGGAATGGTGGAGACCAAGGGACTCGTCGGCTCGATCGAGGCGGCGGATGCGATGACCAAGTCGGCGAACGTGACCTTGATCGGCTACGAAAAAATCGGCTCCGGCCTGGTCACGACGATGGTTCGCGGCGATGTCGGCGCCGTCAAGGCCGCCGTCGACGCCGGGGCCGCCGCCGCGGAAAAGGTCGGTGCGGTGGTGTCCAGTCATATCATTCCGCGTCCCCACGCGGATGTGGAAAAGATCCTGCCGCATCTGGACTAGGGATCTTTATCCGATGACGAGCGAGGACGAATCCCGGGACCTGTCGGCGGCTCCCGGGAGAGGTGTTGAGATGAAGGCGGCGACCAATGGAAGTTACGCAAGAAATAATTGAACGGATCGTTCGTGACGTTCTGGCCCAAGGATTTGGCCGGAAATCCTGTCAGGCCGGATTGCCGCCACCATCCGTTTCGCCGTCCCCGCGCGATCCTTTTCAGACGTCGGTCGGCGTTTCCAACCGTCATGTCCATCTGTCGCGGGCGGATATGGACAGCTTGTTCGGGCCGGGGTCCGAGCTGCACCGGAAGAAGGCCATGAAGCAGCCCGGACAGTTCGCCGCCGAGGAAACGGTGACGATCCGGGGGCCGAAAGGCGAATTGCGCAAGGTCCGGGTGCTGGGGCCGTTGCGTCGCGACACGCAGGTCGAGGTCTCGGTGGCCGACGGTTACACCCTGGGCATCGCGCCGCCGTTGCGGATGTCCGGACAACTCGACGGGTCGCCGGGCATCGAGATCGTCGGGCCGCATGGCAGCGTGCAGCGGGGCTATGGGACGATCGTCGCCCTGCGCCACATCCATATGCTGCCGGAAACCGCCGCGCAACTCGGCCTCAGGAATGGCGAGGCGGTCGACGTCGAGATCGGTGGCGCCCGTGGCGGCGTCATGGGTGGCGTGGTGGTCCGGGTGGCGGATGCGTCCGCTTACGAGATGCATGTCGATGTGGAGGAGGCCAACGCGTTCGGTCTGAAGAACGACGACCTGGTCCGCATCCGCAAACGCTGAGTTGGAAATCCGAGGGCGCGCGAAGGTCTCGGAAGGCTTTCGCGGCCGGCATGGCAAGAGTTCAAGGGGCCTCGAAACCCCGAGGGAGGATAAACGTGATGGATGACGGATTGATCGCCGAGGTGGTGGCCCAGGTGCTGAAGGATTTCGCCAGCGGCGCGGGCGTGCCCGCGGCCTGCTCGACCGGGGCGGCGCCGGCCGCGGGCGAGGGGATCTTCGATAACATGGACGACGCCGTCGAGGCGGCCGTTGTCGCGCAACGGGACTATCTGCTGTGCACGATGGCCGATCGCCGGCGTTTCGTCGAAGGCATCCGCGAGGTGATCCTGCAGCAGGACAATCTGGAGCGGATTTCCCGGCTGTCGGTCGACGAGACCGGTATGGGCTTTTATGAACACAAGCTGATCAAGAACCGCCTTGCCGCCGAGAAAACGCCCGGGACCGAGGATCTGGTCACCGAGGCGCTGAGTGGCGACGCCGGGTTGACGCTGGTCGAATTTTCCCCCTTCGGGGTCATTGGCGCCATCACGCCGACGACCAATCCGACGGAAACCATCATCTGCAATTCCATCGGCATGCTGGCCGCCGGCAACAGCGTGGTGTTCAGTCCCCATCCCCGCGCCACCGAGGTGTCGCTGCTGACCGTGCGGCTGATCAACCGCAAGCTGGCTTGCCTGGGGGCTCCGGCAAATCTGGTGGTCACGGTGAGCAAGCCTTCGATCGACAACACCAATGTCCTGATGGCGCATCCGAAGATCCGCATGCTGGTCGCCACCGGTGGTCCCGCCATCGTCAAGGCGGTGATGTCGACCGGCAAGAAGGCCATCGGCGCCGGCGCCGGCAATCCGCCGGTCGTCGTCGACGAGACGGCGGATATCGGAAAGGCCGCCTGCGACATCGTCAACGGTTGCAGTTTCGACAACAATCTTCCCTGCATCGCCGAAAAGGAGATCGTCGCGGTGGCGGGGATCGCCGATCGGCTGATTGCCGAGATGAAGAAGAACGGCGCCTATGAACTGACCGATCAGGCGGTGATTCGCAAACTGGAAAAGCTGGTTCTCACCGACAAGGGCGGACCGCAGACGTCGTGCGTCGGCAAAAGCGCCAAATGGCTGTTGGGCCAGATCGGCATCACCGCCCCCGATTGCGCCAAGGTGATCCTGATGGAACTGCCGAAGGAACATCCCTTCGTGCAGGAGGAACTGATGATGCCGATCCTGCCGCTGGTCAGGGTGGCCGACGTCGACGAGGCGATCGCCGTGGCCATCGAGGTCGAACACGGCAACCGTCACACGGCGATCATGCATTCGACCAATGTCTGCAAACTGACCAAGATGGCCAAGCTGATCCAGACGACGATCTTCGTCAAAAACGGACCGTCCTATGCCGGCATCGGCGCCGGCGGGGAAGGCTATGCCACCTTCACCATCGCCGGTCCCACCGGCGAGGGGCTGACTTCGGCCAGGACGTTCGCCCGCCGAAGAAAATGCGTGATGGTCGAAGCGCTCGATGTCCGCTGACCGGAAATGACGGTTGCGGGCGGATAAGAAAAATCACCCCCCTTCACTCAAGGGGCCACGGCATTCACGCATCTTTGTTTTTCGGTGGAGAAAAGTGTGTCATTCGCGAGCCAAAGACGAAGCAATCCTTCAGTGGCACCGGCGTCCCTGCCGGTGATCCGCCGACAGGCGGACCTTTTCCGGCTCCTGCCGGAACACCGGCAGGGACGCCGGTGCCACTGTTTCATCTAGAGGGGACGGGGACAGCGAGGCCAAGTCATGGATAAACAGGCGTTTCTGGCGGCGGTTAAGGCCGCCGGCATCGTTGGCGAGGGGGGCGCGGGGTTTCCCGCCCATGTCAAATATGCCGCCGAGGCCGAAACGGTCATTGCCAACGGTTGCGAGTGCGAGCCGTTGCTGCACACCGATCAGCACCATATGCTGCATCACGCCGAGCGGATCGTGCGGGCCCTGGACTGGCTGAAGGAGGCGGCCGGGGCCAAACGGGGCGTCATCGCCCTGAAGCGGAAATATGTCGAGGCGACCGGGATCCTGACGGCGGCCATCGGCTCGCGCCCTCTGGAAGTGGCCCTGCTGGACAATTTCTATCCGGCCGGCGACGAGCAGGTTCTGGTGCGCGAGGTGACGGGACGCTCGGTCCCGCCCTTGGGATTGCCGCTGCAGGTGGGGGCCGTCGTCGCCAATGTCGGAACCCTGGTTTCCGTCTCCCATGCGATGGATGGTCAGCCGCTGATGGACAAGATCCTGACCGTGACCGGCGAGGTGGGCAATCCCGGTATCGTCCGCGCGCCGATCGGCACGCCGCTTGCCGCCTGTCTGGCGGCGGCGGGAGGGGCGCGGATCGCCGATCCGATTTATGTGATCGGCGGACCGATGATGGGCCGCGTGGTCGATGATGCGGCGGCTTTCGAGCGGGAAGTCGTCACCAAGACCTCGGGCGGATTGATCGTCCTGCCGCGCGGCCATTATCTGCATGTCAACGCGACGCAATCGTCCGATCATTTGCGCATTCGCGCCGCCGCCGCCTGCATCCAATGCCGGATGTGCAGTGATCTCTGTCCCCGCCAGTTGCTCGGTCATCCGTTCGACACCCATCGGGTCATGCGGGCGTTCGGCACCGGCGCCGAATTGTCGTCCGAGACCGGTAAACTCGCCCTGATGTGCTGCGATTGCGGCGTCTGCGAACATTATTCCTGTCCGATGGGACTTTCGCCCCGGCGGATCAATCAGGCGGTCAAGACCGCGCTCAGGGCCAAAAAGATCTCCTATGACGGCAGTCGCGAGATCGACGAGGCGCGGACCGATTGGCGGACCTACCGGCGGGTTCCGGTGCCGCGTCTGGCGTCGAGGATCGGGATCGCCTCCTATGTCGATCTGGCCATGGCCGATCTGGGAGAAATCACCCCGTCCGAGGTCCGCATTCCGCTGCGCCAACATATCGGGGCGCCGGCCAAACCGGTGGTCGGCCCCGGCGAGACCGTTCATCGCGGCGATCTGCTGGGCGAAATTCCCCCCGATGCGCTCGGTGCCCGCGTGCACGCGACCATCGACGGTACGGTCAGGAGCGTCGGCGAGGCGGTCATCATCGCCCGATGATCGGGCTGCCGGTGTTCGCCGATTGAAGATGGACGATCGGGCGGCGTCATCGCCGTCCTGCCAGAGTTAAGGAGTGGTTCCCGTGATTAAATCCCATGCAGCGGTCGGAATGGTGGAATACAGCAGCATTGCCGCCGGCATCGACGGATCGGACCAGATGATGAAAGCCGCGCGGGTCGATCCGCTGTTCTTCAAGACCATCTGCCCGGGCAAGTTCGTCGCCGCCGTTACCGGGGATGTCGCCGCCGTCGTCTCGTCGATCACCGCCGGTCGCAATGCACATCCGGATACCCTGGTGGATTGGTTCGTCATTTCCAACATTCATCAGGACGTGGTGCGCGCCCTGACCGGCACCTGCGAGGCCGTCAAGCGCCGGTCGCTGGGCATCCTGGAGACATTCTCCGCCGTTTCGATCGTCGCCGCCGCCGATGCCGCGGTGAAGGCCGCCAATGTCCAACTGATGGATATCAGGATCGCCCTCGGGCTGGGCGGCAAGGGCTATGCCCTGCTGACCGGCGATGTCGCCGCCTGCGAAGCGGCGGTGGCCGCCGGCGGGCAGATCGCCGCCGAACAGGGACTGCTGGTCCGCAAGATCGTCATCGCCAGCCCGTCGGAGAGCGTTTTTTCCAGGATCGCCTGACGCAAGGTGGGCGTTATGGCCGGAAGGCGACAGTCTGTCTGAAAGACTTCATTCCCGCAGGCGAAATGGGATCGATGCGGGGGCGTTGGCGGCCGTTTCGGCTGTTTTCCGCTTCTGGCATGGACCTTGCTGAATGGGGGAATGGGCAAATTGATTGTTTGCTCTGCCGTTACCGGTGGTCGGACCTAGGGGGAGATTTAGACTTTTGACGGTGCCGTTTGTGTGATTCCGTCAAAAATCATCCGGTTCCAGGCCCGATTTTCCGTTGGCGGCTCGATCAATCTCTCAATGACCGGAGTGAACAATGGCCAATGTGACCTTTTCTTCACCCGTAATGGCAAAGGATGTCACCGTCTATGCCGTTGCAGGTGATCGCGGGACAATTCTCGCGCTCGCCAAAGAACACAAGATTCCCATTCCTTTCGATTGTCAGGACGGCGAATGCGGGTCGTGCCTGGTGGAGGTCATCCATCTATCCCCCATGACCAAATACGCCGTCGCCCTGACTGAAAAAGAAAAGGAATCCCTGCGGCAGTTGGGCAAGATCACCCCTGAGGAAATTCGTAACGCCGAGGTCAATGACATGCCGCCGCGTCATCGGCTGGCGTGCCAATGCTTCGTGCGCAATGAAGATATCATGGTCACTTTCGAGGGCGATCGGACCTTGCCCGCACAGGGGCCGCATCTGACCCCCGCCGCCAAGACGTTCAAGGGCCGTCTCAAGATGGAAAGCGTGGAGCAATTCCTCGCCTTTGCCCTCAGCGTCGAGGAGGAGGCGGCCAATCATTTCGCGGAACTGGGGTCGGCGATGGAGAAACACGGCAATCTCGATGTCGCCAAGTTGTTCCGGCAACTTTCCGGTTATTCCCGTTTGCATTACGAAGAGGTCAAGAAACGCATCGGAACGCGCGACGTCACCCATCTCATGCCGTCCGACCTTGTTTGGCCCGATCATGTCACTCCCGAACGCACCGAACTGTGGGCGGGCGATCCGTCCCTCACTCATCTGGACGCGCTGAAGGCGGCGCTTCAGGGCGAACGGCGCGGCTATGAATTTTATTATACCGTGGCCGGTACCGCTTCCGACCCGGAGGTGGCCGCCATGGCGAAGCTGTTCGTCAGGGAAGAGGCGGAACATGTGAAGATTCTCGAAGCGTGGATCGCCCGTGAGGAATGGCTGCTGAAGACACATGACGAGCTGAACTGACCGCGGGGGCTTGAGCGTAAGGCGCGACGGAGGTGGCTGAAAGGGGGATGGGGTCATCCTCGCCACCGACGTCGCGCCTTCGCAACGTGCCATCCGCGTGGCGCGGCACCGATGGACGGAGTAGGTTCGGGAGGGGGGGATAAAACGGAATGCGATGACGGTGCCAACCTCTTATCCGATCGTTCCCGCAAAGGCCCGGAGCATATGGCTGCGGGCCCAGCGGCTGGATGTTTTCGCGCCGTTCGGGGACGGGCCGGAGGCCGTGTCGCGGGCTGTCGAACATCTTGGCTATGTGCAGATCGACACCATCAACGTGATCGAACGCAGCCATCATCATATCCTCTATACGCGCGTTCCCGGCTATGTGCGGGGCGATCTGCAACGCGCCCAGTCCGTCGACAGGTCGGTCTTTGAATATTGGACCCACGCCCTGGCCTATGTGCCGACGCCGGATTACCGGTTTTTCGTGCCGGCCATGGATCGTTTCCGGGCCAATCCCCTGGCATGGTTCGCCGGGGTCGACGCCGGGGCCTACGCCGCGTTGCTGCGGCGCATCCGCGAGGAGGGGGCGCTGTCCATCCGCGACATCGACGATGACGTGCTGGTCGAGAAGACCCATCCCTGGGAAAGCCGCAAGCCGTCGAAGAAGGCGTTGCGGAAGGGGTTTTTCGTCGGCGATCTGGCGATCAGCGGGCGATCGGGCATGCTGAAGACCTATGAGCTGTCGGCCCGCCATTTCGGCTGGCGTCGCCGTCCACGGCCGGCGACCGACGCCCAATGCGCCGACTATCTGCTGCGCCGGGCGATCCGGTCGCAAGGCATCGTCAGCCTGGAGTCGATCTGCTACGGCAATAGCAGGGCGAAGGCCCAGGTCATGGCGTCGATCGAGGCGGCGGTCCGCCGCCGGCGGCTGATACCGGTCCATCTCGCCGGGCGGGAGAGAGCCGCGCATTGGGCCGAACCCGCCCTGCTGGAGGAGGGGGGCTTCGAGACGCCGCCGCTCGTCCATATCCTGTCGCCCTTCGATCCCCTGGTCATTCAGCGTAAACGCCTGGAGCTGTTCTTCAATTACCAGCACCGTTTTGAAGCCTATGTTCCGGCCGCCAGGCGCCTGTTCGGTTATTTCGCGCTGCCGGTCCTGGCCGGCGACGAGATCGTCGCCGTCGTCGATCTCAAGATGGATCGCCGGGCGGGACGGCTGTTGATACAAAAATGGACCTGGACCGGAGAGGATCGCGCCGGATTGCGGCCGGCGATCGACGAGGCGCTGGACCGCTTCGAGCGGTTCCAGGCCTCAGGCGCCCGCGACACGGAGGATGTCATCCCGGCGCCCGGCGGGCGGCAATGACGGTTTTGGGTTGTGCTCACCAATCAAATAGAGGCGACGCACGATCCGTGCCGGACAGCCGTGGTATCAGACGAAGAATGCCGTCAATTCTCCGGCCACCGCCGCGGGTTGTTCTTCCGGCAGGAAATGTCCGCATGATTTGATCGTGGCGCCGCGCACCTCTTCGGCGAAGCGTTGCAGCGGTGTTGCCATGTCCGGAATGGATCCCTGATCGGATCCCAGGGCCAATACGGGAACCTTCAGCTTTCCCCTGGCGCGGAGGTCGCGGTTTTGCCGGGCCGACAGGGCGGCGGCGCGATAATAGGCGAGTCCGGCGCGCAGGCCGCCGTCCTTCTTGAAGACGCGCAGATATTCATCGAGGTCGGTCTCCGAGAATGTCCCCGGATCGGCGGCCTTCCGGCGAAGGAACCAGTCCAGATAGTCGCGTTCCCGTCCCGCGATCAACATTTCCGGAAGGTCGGGGATCGAATGGAAGGCGAAGTGCCAGGTCCGCCAGGCGCGATCCGGCGCGGACGGCAGGGCGTCCGGCAGGGTGATGCCCGGAATGCCCGCATCCAGCAGGGCCAGGCGGCGGACCGCCCCCTCGAACAGCACCGCCTGGGGATAGGCGACCCAGGCTCCCACATCGTGGGCGGCCAGGAAGTAGCGTTCGATGCCGAGACGGCCGAGCAGGCCATGCACCAGGACGGCGAGGGTTCGGGTGTCATATCCGTCGGCGGGACGATCGGAATCGCCCTGTCCGGGCAAATCGGGGGCGATGACACGGTAGGTCGGGGCGAGCAGGGGAAGGACCTTGCGCCAGGCGAACCAGCTTTCCGGAAAGCCGGCAAGCAGAACCACCACCTCGCCATCGGCCTTTCCACCGGTGACGTAATGCAGCCTTACGCCGTCGACGGTTTCGAAGCGATGCTCGAAGCCGGATAGACACGGGTCGGGCCGGGAGGCCGGCGAAGCTTCGATCGATCTGATGACGGCCTGGGCCGACGGTTCCCTTTGTTCTTGCGTCATGGGGCGTTCCTTGATCGAGAGGCAGACGATAGTTAGGAAGCAATTGTTTCCTAATTAGGCAAAAAATCAGGTCAGCAGCCGCAGCGCCTGCTCTGCGGCGGCCATCATCTCGGCCTGGGTCCGTCCGGTCTTGCCGACGATCCTGAAACCCTGCAGCAGGCATAGCAGCGCGCGGGCGGTGGCGTCGGCGTCGAGCGACCGGGAAAGGGTGCCGTCGGATTGCCCGAGATTGAGGAGCTCTCGCAGCAATGCCTCGGCGCGGTCGAGGGCGGTCGTCACCCGGTCGGCCATTTCCCTGTCGAAGGTGGCGAGTTCGGCTGCCGCACCGGCGACCAGACAGCCCCGCCGGCCTTCGTCGCCATGCGAGGAATCTCCATAGAAAACCAGCATGGCACGCAGCTTTTCATGGCCCGTCCGTTCCGCATCGAGCAGTTTCCGCAGCCTGGTGGTACGCAGATCCGTGTAGCGGTCGAAGGCGGCCATGAAAATCGCCCGCTTGTCCGGGAATGCCTTGTAGATGCTGCCCGCCGTCAGCTTCATCGCCGTTCCCAGTTCGCCCAGCGACGCGCCATGGAAGCCGCGCTCGCGGAACACCAGCAGCGCCTGGTCGAGAGCGGTGTCCATGTCGAATTCCCGTGGCCGGCCCGGGGCACGCGGTGAGGCTGTTTGCGAGGATGTCTTCATGGATGGGATAATAGGAAGCAATCGTTTCCTAATCAATCCCCTTGATGCCGATTTGAATGTGCGATACCGGCCGGCGCCGATTTTCGCGCCGGCCGGTATCGTTCTCCTCAATGCGCCGGGGCGGCGGCCGCTGCTTCCACCAGAACCGGTTGCTCCCGGTAACGGTCCGGAAACAGGCGTTTCAACTGCGCGATCTTGGGCAGGTCGTTGACCACGATGTAAGGATGGTCGGGGTGGCGAGTGAGGAAATCCTGGTGATAGTCCTCGGCCGGATAGAAGCCGGCGCCGGGTTCGATCCGCGTGGCGATGGGGGCCGGGAAGGCGTGGGCGGCGTCCAGTTGCGCGATATAGCCTTGCGCGACGCGGGCTTGCGTCTCCGTCGCCGGGAAGATCGCCGAGCGGTATTGCGGGCCGCTGTCCGGCCCCTGGCGGTTCACCTCCGTCGGGTCGTGCGCCACCGAGAAGAAGATCCGCAGCAAGGTGCCATAGGTGACTCGCGCCGGATCGAAGGTGATTTCCACCGATTCGGCATGGTCGCTGCGCCCGCCGCCGACCGTCTGGTAATGCGCCGTCTCCGCCCTGCCGCCGGCATAGCCGGAAATGACCCGCCGCACGCCTTCGACATGTTCGAAGACGCCCTGGACGCCCCAGAAGCAGCCGCCGGCCAGGACGGCCTTTTCCAGCCGGGGCGAACCGGCAATTGTCGGCACCACCATCGCCATCGGGGTTTCGTCCTGGGCGGGAGGAGCGACGGCCGCGTCCGGGGACCCGAAGGCATGGGCGGCCGGCGCCCACAGCGGCAGAGCGGCGATAATGCCGCCGATCAGCAGATGCCGCAGAAACTGTCGGCGCGGGGCGGGGGTATCGACCGTCATGACGCGTGCTCCCTCATCGTGAAATTCAAAGCCAGGCCGTTCATGCAATAGCGCAGTCCGGTCGGGCGCGGGCCGTCGTCGAAGACATGTCCCAGATGACCGCCGCAGCGCCGGCAATGCACCTCGGTCCGCGCCATGCCGAAGCTGCTGTCGGTCCGTTCCGTCACCGCCTTTTCGAGCGGTGTCCAGAAGCTGGGCCAACCAGTGCGGCTGTCGAATTTGGCGCGCGAGGAAAACAACGGCAGGTCACAGCCGGCACAGGAAAAAACACCCTCGCGATGCTCGTCGTTCAGCGGACTGCTGAACGGGCGTTCGGTGCCCTCGCGGCGCAGAACGTCATATTGCGCCGCGCTCAGCCTGGTCCGCCATTGACCGTCGGTCAGGGTGACCTCGAAGGTCTCGGCCGCCGCCGCCGGCGAGCCCCGCCGGAACAGCAGGCCGCCGGCCAGCACGGTCATGGCCGTGGTGCCGGTCAACAGGAAACGTCGTCTGGTCGCCATCGCATCCTCGCGAAAAGGGATCGAAGTGGATGGCTTAAACATGGTGGCTCGCAGGTGCCGAAGTCCTCACGCAAAGTTAAATTAAACGTGACAAATGGGGGCGATGCCGTTCGATCATCCTTGGCAATCGGAGTGAACTTCTGCATTCCTATCGTCGATGATCTCAGGCCGCAGGGAGAGGTTCGCGCAATGCTTTTGCTGGAGGCGTCGACGCAACGGGAGTTTCATGCGGGGGTCAGCGACGCCGCCGATGCCATCGGAAAGGCGGGTGGGTGGGTCATATCGCACCAGTTTTATTCGAAAACTCTCGCGGTCATTGCCTGTCAGATCCCCGCCGAGGCTCTTTCATCCTTCGCGGAAGCGCTGGAGGTCGTCGGAATCAAGCTGCATCGATCGGTCCCGGAAACGACGGGACCGATCGATGACATTGCGGTTCAATTGTCGATAACCTTTGTCCAGGACGGTCCCGATTTCAGGCGGGAGGTTCCGGCGTTTGGGTGATCGGCGCGGAGGCGGGTTGCAGAACGGTCTTGTGCCGGAACCGTGTTCGCGCGGTTTCCGGCCGCAAGGGGACGGTTATGTAGCCGCCCCGGCGCCAGAGCTCCACCTGATCGGCGAAATTGGCGCTGCCGAGCCAGCCGTCCTGCCCTCCGAGCAGCACGAACTGATTGGCGTCGAGATCCGCGAGGTCGGAAATATGGCGCGCGCAGGATCCAAAACTGACCGTGTGGCGGCCGCTTGAAACGGAGTGCCCGGTTTTGTGAACGGTGTTGTTGCCGCCATCCGCCGGAAAATCGGCAAGCCGATAGCGTCGTCCGAGCAACGGGAGACGACCCAGAAAATGCTGCAACCGGATCCGGTGGACGCCGCCCCAACTGCCCAGGCGCGACAATCGGCGCGAGGCGGGCGCGAGGGCCTGTTCGATCGCGTGGGCCAGGATTTCCGGGTTCGTTTCGAGCAGATCCTCGGTGAGCAGGGATTGCGCCATCCAGACCGTCTGGTAGGGCTTGATCCGACTGCTTCCGCCAAGCGCCGCTACCGTTTCCGCCAGCAGGATCTCGAAGGCGAGGCTGCCGGACTGCCGATGGTCGTAGGATCCGTCCCATTGCCGGAGTGTTTCGATCAGCCGATGCTGCCCGGCTGATCGTTTGCGATGGGGCAGACGGTGCAACAGCAGGTCGCGGAGAGGCAGGACGCCAGGCGCCAGGACGTCCTGTTGCAGGCGTTTCAAGTCATCGGTGGCAAGTTTTCCCGCTCCGCCGAGCAGGACGGCGAGCCGCTGGGCGCGATCGTTGGGTGCGAAGAAGAAGCCCAAGGGAAAATCGCTGCGGGGAGGGCGCTCGTTGGCGGAGGCGACGAAGCCGTCCGGCGGGTCGATTCGGGTCGGCAGATCCCGTCCGGCGACGATGTCGTCCCAGTTTTTCACTGCTTCCGGTGACAAGACGAGGTCGGTCGGATATTCCGCCGGCCGCCTGGGGAGATGGGCCGCCATGCAATGAGCGATTCGTCCCTCGCTTCCCGCAAAGACCATGTTCAATCCCGACACGGCGAAACCGCCGAGCGCGGATCGGAACATCTCCCAGTTCTCGGCTTTGGCGACGGCCAGCATGGCGCCGATTTCGTCGCTGGGCCGATGGCCGATCCAGCGGAGTGCCGTCGGGTAAGGGTTTTTCAGCAGGGCGCCATCCGATACGACCGGCCCCAGCGGGCTTTCCCGGAGCTTGAGCGCGCGCCGGCCGGCTCCGCGCACGCGGATGATTTCGGTGCGTTCGGCAAAGTCGTCAGGCGGAAGCCGGGAAATGTCGAACAGATCGCTGCCTTGCGCGTGCAGGCTCGTTCCTCCCCAGGCAATCGTCCGGTTGCGACCGAGGGCGATGAAGGGCAGGCCCGGCATCATCAGGCCGGCGGCATGAATGGACGGAGACTTGACGGCGGCGATGAGCCAGGGATTCGGCAGGCCGAGCGGCAGATGCGGATCACTGGCGATCATCGGCGCACCGGTGATGCTGCGGTTGGCCGCAACGGCGGACGAGTTGCTGCCGCTTCGCGTGGATGCCGCCAGGGCCTGTTCGGCAATATCGCCAGTCGTCGCGGCGAAGGTGCAAGGTGAGCCGCCGGTGAGCAGGCGCGGCCACAGTTGCCTCCATTCCCGTGGAGCCATGCGTGCCCGGGTCCGCAACAGCCGGACCCAGACGAGCCAACTGATATCGGCCGAACTGAGCCGTGTCAGGGTGAACAGGTCGGTCAGCGTCCAGGGTTCGGGTTTCAGCCCCAGAAGCGAGAATTCATGCGGCAGGGCGGGGGCATGGGCGAGATGGTGATTGAGCCCCCGGACAAAGCCGTCGGCCCAGCGCCGGGTCGTCTCGGGCAGACCGGCGATGATCTCGGGCACCGCCCGGCCGAAATCCATAAGACGCAGCGAACGGTCGATCTCGATGCCGAGGGGGCCGATCATTTCGGCGACGCGTCCGAATGCGAGACGCCGCATGACCTCGATCTGGCCGAGCCTGAGATGGGCGTGGACCACGCCCAGCGCAACGGCGAGATCATCGTCGGAATCAGCCTCGATGAAGGGGATCTGATGATCGTCCCAATGAATGGTAACCGGAGCGGCCACCGGCAGTCCTATTCTCGGTAAGGTTGCAAGTCGCTGCTCCGTCGTCATGGGGTGCGGCGACCGGAAAAGCCCCCTGGCGATGATGCCGGTGGCGATGGCGAGACCGTAAGCCGTGTCGGCAAAGGTCTTTATCGTGCTCAAATTCATCATGTCTCCATTTGATAATTGATTGATAGCATCGTCGATATCATTCCCAATGGTCATATATCATGCTTATATACTAACTAATGACTGTAGGTCTTTTGTCTATTGCATCCATTACTCTCAATCCAAAAGTTGGTTTGAGATCCTATCGTCAATGAATAGTTGAAAACGATTTCATTGAATCTAAAGCAAAATCCGTAAGTTGACGGAAGCGCAAAAAATAAGCATAAAATTTTATCAAAAATAGATATCCATAATTAATGTCTTTGCCTATTTGTTGCACTTATTGATAGTCGTTGACATCATTATGTGTCTCTTGTAGAACGAATTTTGCAAGTACTAAACGTGTATTAGTTGTTATTTAGCGTTATATAGTATTTTTAAATATAGGAGAGCCGGGTGAACGCCTCTGAATTACGGAATTTCCCTGTCTCCAAGAAGCCAAATGGTTGTTTTGTGGGAAAGGCTTCCCAGGATGGTGAGGCTTTTCAGGAAGATTTCGTCGAATCAAACATCAATGAAAGTGATGTATTAAAAAGTGAGGATGATTCCGCAGTGGAATCCGTGACCATTTCCGGCCACACACTTCAAACGATACCACTATCGATTGCACAGCGCGGATTGTGGGTCGGGCAGAAGATCGGCAGCGACAAGGCGGTCTTCAACATCGCCGAGGCCATCGAAATCCATGGTCCGATCGACCCCGTTCTTTTCGTGGCGGCGCTTCATCGCCTGACCCGGGAGATGGAAACAGTCCGCGTTCGGATCGTCGAAGGGCCAAACGGTCCGCGCCAAGTGGTCATGCCGCACTATGACGGTGATTTTCCCGTCATCGACGTGAGCGCCGAGGCCGACCCCAAAGCCGCGGCCGAACGCTGGATGATGGAGGACGTGGTCCGACCGGTCGATTTCGACCACGACATTTTGTGGCGTTGCGCCCTGTTCAGGGCGGCGCCCGATCGGTTCATCTGGTACCACCGCAGTCATCACATTTGTCTGGACGGTTTTACCGGAGGGATGGTGGCCCGCCGTCTGGCGGCGCTTTACACCGCGATGGTGGCGGGGGACGAACCGGAGCCGGTGAACCATCCGCCCCTGGCCGAGCTGCTGAAAAACGAAATGGAATACCGGGCGTCCGATCGCTTCGCCCGAGACCAGGACTATTGGCGGACCCGTCTCGCCGGCCTGCCCGACGCCGTTTCTCTTGCCAAGCGTCGCGCGTCCACCTTCGGCGGGCTGTATCGCAAGACGGCGTATATTTCGCCGGAGAGCACGAAATGTCTGCACTCCATGGCGAAAAATGCCGCCGGCAGTCTTCCGCAGATCCTGATCGCCTTGGCCGCCGCCTTCTTTTTCCGGGCGACCGGCGCTGCGGATCTGGTGTTCGGCCTGCCGGTAACGGCGCGGCCGAGCGGTTTCTTGCGGCGAATTCCGGGGATGGTGGCGAATGCCGTTCCCATTCGTCTGGCCATGTCTCCCTGGCTAACGCTCGACGCCCTGATCCAGCAGGTGTCGGCGACCGTCCGGCAGGCCCTGCGTCATCAACAGTATCGCTATGAGGACCTGCGCCGGGACCTGGGGCTGGTCGGCCGGGATCAGCAGATTTCATGGTTGGGGGTCAATATCGAGCCGTTCGACTACGACTTCCGCTTCGCCGGACATCCCGGGATCCCCTTCAATCTGTCCAACGGCTCGGTCGAGGACCTGACGATCTTCATCTACGATCGTGACGACGGTCGGGGATTGCGGATCGATTTCGACGCCAATCCCTCGCTCTACACCGGGGAGGAACTGCAGGACCATATGAACCGGTTCCTCCGCCTGATCGACGCCCTGCTTGCCCAACCCGGCTTACAGATCGGCCAGATCGATCTCCTCGATCAGCCGGAACGGGCGCGGATGCTGACCGATTGGAACGCGACGAACCGGCCCGTCCCCGAACTCATGGCGTTTCAGCAGTTCGAGGAACGCGCGGCGCAGCAACCCGATGCCGTTGCCGTCAGCTTCGGCGATGTCACTCTCAGTTACCGCGATCTCAACGCGCGGGCCAATATCGTGGCGCATACCCTGATCGAGCGGGGCATCGGTCCCGGCGCCATCGTCGCCCTGGTTCTGCCGCGGACCGAATCCCTGCCGGCGGCTCTCCTCGGGACCATGAAGTCCGGTGCCGCCTATCTGCCCATCGACCCCGATTTTCCGGCGGACCGCATCGCCGCGATCATGGAGGACGCCCGGCCGGCGGTCGTCCTGACCACGAAGGGTCTGGCCGCATGCCTTCCCGTCGATGGACCGGATCGCATCTTGTTCGATCAGTTGGAGCCGGCCGAGGACGCCGACTGGTTTTCCGACTGCAATCCGACGAACGCCGACCGCACGCAACCACTGAGCCAGGCCCACACGGCTTACGTCATCTACACCTCGGGCTCGACCGGCAAACCGAAAGGCGTCGTCGTCTCCCACCGCAATCTGGTCAATTTCCTGAGGGCCATGCAGGACGAATTGGCGTTGCTCCGCCATGACCGGCTGCTGGCCGTCACCACCATCTCCTTCGACATCGCCGCCCTGGAAATGTACGCGCCCTTGCTGGCCGGCGCCCGTGTGGTGATCGCCACCCGCGAGATGGCGCGCGATCCGGTCGCGCTCGCCCGCGAGATGGAGCGCACCGGCGTGACCGTCATGCAGGCCACGCCCTCCTTGTGGCAATCCATGGTGGCCGTGCAGCCGATGGCGTTGCGCGGGTTGCGGGTCCTGGTCGGCGGCGAGGCGCTTCCCGGCCATTTGGCGCGAAGTCTGCGTCAACTCGGCGCGGCGGTGACCAATCTGTATGGGCCAACCGAAACCACGATCTGGTCGACCAGCATCGCGCTCGATGACGGCGATCTCGACAATCCGCCGATTGGCCGGCCGATCGCCAACACCCAGCTTTATGTCCTGGATGTCGGTTTGCAGCCGGTGCCGGTGGGACGGGCGGGACAGCTTTATATCGGCGGCGTCGGCGTGGCGGACGGTTATCTGAACCGCCCCTCCCTGACGGCCGAACGTTTCGTCGCCAATCCCTACGGTCAGCCGGGAAGCCGATTCTACCGGACGGGGGATCTGGCGAGCTGGCGCCGCGACGGCACGCTGGAGTTTCTCGGGCGCATCGATCATCAGGTCAAGGTTCGCGGATTCCGCATCGAGACCGGCGACGTCGAAGCGGCCCTGATGCGGACGGGAAGGGTGGAACGGGCCGTGGTGACCGCCTGGGACGAGCCGCCCGCCGGCAAACGCCTGGTCGCCTATGTCGTCCCCGCCGCGGGGGGCGTCGTCGACGAGAATGATCTTCGGGGCCGTCTCGAAGCCATTTTGCCCGACTATATGATCCCCTCTCTCTTCGTTTCGTTGTCGACGCTGCCCATGACCCCCAACGGCAAGGTCGATCGCAAGGCGTTGCCGGCGCCGTCCCGTTCCGCGCCGATCAGTTATGTCGCGCCGCGAACCGCCACCGAAGCCAAGCTCGCCGCCTTGTGGACGGCCAGGCTTGGCTTGGGACGGGTGGGAATCCACGATAATTTCTTCACCATCGGCGGCGATTCGCTGGTGGCGGCGCAATTGATCGCCGACGTCCAGAAGGCCTTCGGCCGGGAAATGTCCCTGGCGACCATGTTTCATGCCTCCACCATCGCCGAACTGGCCGAACAACTGGACCGGGACGAGGCTCATGATCCCTTGGCGAGTCTGCTGCCGTTGCGGGCCGGCGCGAAGGATCTGGCGCTGTTCTGCATCCATCCGGTGGTCGGGTTGAGTTGGGCCTACGGCGGTCTGTTGCGCCATCTCGGCGGGGAATGCGCGGTCTATGGCCTGCAGGCGCGCGGCATCGGCGGTGACAAACGGCTGCCGGAATCGCTGGAGGAAATGGCGGACGATTACCTCGCCCAGATCCGGCAGGTCCAGCCGCGCGGACCTTATCATCTGCTCGGCTGGTCTCTCGGCGGCGTGGTCGCTTTCGCCATTGCCCAGCGGCTGCGGTCGGCGGGCGAACAGGTCGCTTTTCTTACCTTGCTGGACGCCTATCCCTTCATCCGGCAGAGCGTGGATCAGGAGCCGGAGGAGGCCGTGTTGGCCAAGGCGGCCTTGCGCTTCCTGGGATATGAGCCGAACGTCTTGGGTGACGCGCCCCTCGGCATGACGGCGGTCGCCGATTTTCTTTGCCGCGAATACGACATCCTGGGCAATCCGCTGGTCAAACAGATCCGCCGCAGCAACGACGAAATCGTCGAATCGGTGCTCGCCGTGGTGCGAAACAACCTGGCGCTTCTGCGCAAATATGTCCCCGGGCGGATCGACGTCGATATGCTGTTTCTGAGGGCGTCGGCCGGAAAGGTCGCCGAACTGGACAGCTTCATCGATCAATACGCCGCCGCCTGGCAACCCTATGTCGGCGGACGGATCGACGAACATCAGATCGACTGCCATCACCAGCAGATGCTGGATCCGGGGCCGGTCGACGAGGTCGGTCGGATCGTCGCGGAGGAATTCGCCAAGCGCGCCCGGCGGATGGAGTAGAAACGGTGGCTGATCGCGTCGTTCTCCTCACCGTCGGCACCCAGGGCGACATCCGGCCGATCGTCGCCTTGGGCCAAGGTCTTCTAAGGGTCGGTTACGAGGTTCGTGTCGCCACCGATCCCGGATTCGCCGAGATGGTGCGCGAGGCCGGACTTGAGTTTGCTCCGCTCCGCTCGGATTTTCGCAATCTGATGGCGACGGAACCCGAGACCATGCGTCGCGGACTCGATCCTTTTGCGGTGGCGCGCACGGCGCGGCGCCGTCTCCGGATCATGGCCGAGGCTTGGGCCGGGGAGGGGCTGGCGGCTTGCCACGGCGCCCGGTTGATCATCGGCAGCGGCATTGCCACCTTGCTCGCCTATTCCATCGGCGAGCTGCTGGATATTCCCGTCGTACAGGCTCAGTTGATGCCGCTGACGCCTTCGCCCGATATTCCTCCGGTGATGCTGATGCCAAGGCGGCGTCCCTTCCCGGGCTGGCTCAATCTGGCGATCTATCGGCTGTTGCGGTTCGGTGTCTGGCAGGTGATGCGGCCGGCGGTAAACGGTATGGTGCGCCGGACGCTCGGACTTCGGCCCTATCCGTGGTTCGTGCCCTCTCCCTGGAGGAATGCCGAAGGCAGTCGGATTCTCTACGGCTACAGCCGGCATGTCTTGCCGCCGTCGAAACATTGGCCGGAAACGGCGCGGGTGACCGGTTATTGGTTTTTCGACCAGGGCCGGAACTGGCAGCCGCCCGAAAGCCTGACGCGGTTTCTTTCCGAAGGGGAGCCGCCGGTCTATGTCGGTTTCGGCAGCATGGTCGGAGATCGGGCGGAGGCATTGTCGAGCATCGTTTTGCAGGCGGTCCGGATGAGCGGGTGCCGCGCCATACTGGCCACCGGCTGGGGGGGCCTTTCCATCCCGGCGTCGGAGAGCGGCGGCCGCATCCTGGTCATCGATCAGGCGCCGCATGACTGGCTGTTTCCCCGGGTGGCGGTCGCCGTCCATCATGGCGGGGCCGGCACGACATCCGCCGCCGTCCGGGCCGGCATTCCCTCCGTGGTCGTGCCTTTTTTCGGCGATCAGCCTTTCTGGGCCTGGCGACTGCGTTGTCTCGGCGTCGCACCGCCGCCGCTGCCGCGCGCGAGCTTGAGCGCCTACGAGTTGGCCGAGGCCATGGTGGCGGCCGGCGACGACGGCATGCGTTTGCGGGCGGCGGCGCTGGGCGAGCGGGTCCGTGCCGAGGGGGGAATCGATACCGCCATCGAGATTCTGGCGAAGTGGCGGTTGCTGGACGGCAGCCCGGCAAACAGTCCCTCGGCCCGGATCGTTCTGGAGCCGGTGCGGAACGCGGTCGGCGGGGAGTGCTGACGCCATGCGCGTGACGATCCTGATCCCCGGCACGGAAGGGGATGTGCGGCCGCTTGTCGCGCTCGGCAGGGGAATGCAGGCGGCCGGCCATTCCGTAAGGATCGCCACGACGGGAGATTTCGTCGGGCTGATCGAAGGGGCCGGCCTTGAATTCGCGTCCTTGCCGGGTAATTCGCGGCAGGTCACCGCCGAACACCAAAGCGCATTCGAGCAGGGCCGCAGTCTGCTGTCGATGGCCAGGATGGCGCGCGACATCACCAAGGCCATGGTGGATACCTGGCCGGCGGCCGGCAAGGAGGCCTGTCACGATGCCGATCTGATCCTGGCCGGCGGTGGCGCCGTGCCCTTCGGCGTTTCCCTGGCCGAGGCGCTCGACAGACCCTTCGTGCAGGTCCATCTGCAACCCAACGGCCTGTTCGCCAGTCTTCCGTCCACCTTATTGCCGCTGCCGCCGAGGCCCTTGCCGGGGATCGCCAACCGGCTGATCCATCGCGGGGTGGCGGCCCTATCCTGGTGGGCGATGCGCCCGGCGGTTAACGACGTCATCCGCGCCCAATTGGGTCTAAGCCCTTATCCCTGGTCGGGTCCTCCCTACAAACGCCCGTCAGCCCGCTGGCCGACCCTGTTCGGCTTCAGCGAACATATGGTGCCGCGCCCGCGCCGATGGTGCGACCACGCGCGGGTCAGCGGCTATTGGTTTCTCGACCGGGACCGGATGTGGCAGCCGCCCGAGGATTTGGCGGCGTTTCTCGAAGCCGGGGAAAGACCCGTTTACATTGGTTTGGGCAGCATGTCGTCGCCACGGACCCGTCTTGCCCTGGAAACGACGCTTCGCGTCATCGAACGCAGCGGCCGCCGTGCCGTCGTGGCGGTCGGCTGGAGCGGTGCCGCCGATCTTCCGATTCCCGCCGGCGCGCAATGGTTCGTGACCAATGGCGCGCCGCACGATTGGCTGTTTCCCCGCGTGACGGCGGCCATCCACCACGGCGGCGCGGGAACCACGGCGGCGGCTGTGCGGGCCGGCATTCCATCGATCATCCTGCCGCTTTTCGGCGACCAGCATTTTTGGGCCTGGCGGTTGCAGTCCCTGGGCGCCGCGGTCTGGTGCCCGAGGGTCGACGGCGCGATTCCGGAAGAGTCCCTGTCCCGGGCCATCGCGCGCATCGGCGAACCGGCGCTTCGCCGGCGGGCCAGGCAATTGGCCGGACTGATCGGCGCCGAGCGGGGGGTGGACACCGCGCTGATGGCCTTGCACGGCTGGGGGATGATTCCTCGACCGGCCAATTAGGACGCAACGCGATGGCTTGGCCGGCAAAGACCGAAACATTCATGCTTTTCACCACGCTGCTGGATTCCATGGGATTCGGTTTGATCGGTCCCGTTCTTCCCCGGCTGGTCGAACAGATCACCGGCAATCCGCCCAGCGCCATCGGCCAGACATATGGACTGCTGAACGCGGCCTATGCCATGGCGGCGTTCCTCTGCGCGACCGGGCTGGGCCATCTGTCCGACCGCTTCGGGCGGCGACCGGTCATTCTTCTGGCCATCGGCGGCGGCCTGGTGAATTACGTGCTGTCGGCGCTTGCCGGTGATCTCGGGTTGCTTTTCCTGGCGAGGATCGCCGGTGGCGTTTGCGGCGCCAGCGCCGCGCCGGCGATCGCCTATATCGCCGACATCACCACGCCGGCCCGGCGGCCGCTGGTTTTCGGCTGGATGGGAGCGGCGTTCGGTCTTGGTTTCATTCTCGGACCGACGCTGGGCGGACTGCTCGGGGATATCGACCCGCGTCTGCCGTTCTGGACGGCGGCGGGCCTTTCGGCGGTGAATTTTCTCTACGGCTGGCTGTTCGTTCCCGAAAGCCTGCCACCGGAACGGCGAACGTCTTTCGACCTTAAGCGGGCCAATCCGTTGGCGCCGCTGTGGAGCCGATGCTACGCGCCGTTCGTCCGGAGTCTGCTCGTCGGGGTCTTTCTCTACGCGATCGGACAGGCGGCGATGCAGACGACCTGGGTGCTGTTCGTTCAGCAGCGGTTCGGCTGGACGGAGGGCGATATCGGTCTGTCCCTGGCGGCGTTCGGCGTCATTTGGATCACCGGCCAGGCCTGGGCGGCTCCGGCGATGATCCGGCGCCTCGGCGAATCGGCGGCCCTGATCGTCGGGCAAATGGCGACGGTCGTCCTCTATCTGGCCTTCGGGCTGACCGAGCACGGCTGGCAACTCTATGCGGTGATGCCCGTCGTTTCCGTCGCCGCGATGACCGGGCCGGCGGCGCGCAGTCTGCTGGCGCGCCAGGAGGGACGGGTGGGGCAGGGGGAGGTGCAAGGCGCCGTCACCGGCGTGACAAATCTCGCGGCGATTTTCGGACCAATGCTGGGGGCGTGGATCTTTCAATATTTCACCGGCGAGACGGCACCTGTGCAAATTCCCGGCGCGGCCTTCTTTCTTGGGGGGCTTTTCGCCGTTCTGTCACTGCTTTGCGCCGTCCGTGCCCTGGCGTCCGGCGGCGCATCTTCGGCGGCTTCGGAGACGGTTCATCCGATGCCGCTCTCTTCCCGTGACGACTTGTTCCAACAAGGAGAGCCCTGAAATGGCATTCGATGACGATAGCTCGCCCTTCTGCGTCATTATCAATGACGAAGAACAATATTCGCTCTGGCCGATTAGTCTCGCTTTGCCACCGGGATGGCGCGGTTGCTCCTTTTCCGGTTCGAAAGCGGAATGCCTGGCCTTCATCGATCATGTCTGGATGGACATGCGGTCCCTGAGCCTGCGCCGATCCGCCAACCTGTCCGCGCCCGCGCGCTGATTCCAAACATCGCCTCGCCCGCCCGCCGTTTTTTTGGGGAGCGGGCGAGGCCACCGTTCAGCCAAATCGGGATGGAAAGAGCATGAAGATCGAGCGTAACGAGGCGGACGGAGGGCTTCTTCCGATGACCGCCTGCCAGTCGCGGACGGGGCGTTCCGCCCTGCGCGCCCGCCTGATTTGGACATCGGTGGTTCTCCTGGCGCTGGCCGCCATGGTCTGGGGCGTCGTTCGGTCGCAAGGCGCGACGGAGGCGAAGGGGCCCGGAACCGCCGCCCCCGGGCCGGTTCCGGTGGTGGCCGCAACGGTCGGCAGGGGCGATATCGACATCGCGCTGGACGCATTGGGAACGGTGACGCCTTTGGCCACGGTGACGGTCAAGCCCCGAATAGCCGGACATCTGACCCAGGTGGCCTTCCGGGAAGGCCAGGTCGTCAAGGCGGGCGATCTCCTCGCCCAGATCGATCCCCGTCCCTACGAGCGGCAGTTGGAGCAGTATGAAGGGCAATTGAGCAAGGACAAGGCTGCCTTGAAGGCGGCGGAAGTCGATCTGGAGCGCTACCGGACCCTGGTGGCGCAGGATTCCCTCGCCCGTCAGACGCAAGACACCCAGGAGGCGACGGTGCAGCAGGATCGCGCAACCGTCGCCACCGATCAGGCGCAGGTCGACAATGCCAAACTCAATTTGATCTATTGCCGCATCGAGTCGCCGATCACCGGCCGGGCCGGCTTGCGGCAGGTCGATCCGGGCAACTACGTGCAGACCAGCGATACCGCCGGCATCGTCGTCATCACCCAGATGTCGCCGATCAGCGTGCTGTTCACCTTGGCGGAAGACGATCTGCCGGCGGTCATGGGCGAGTTGCGCAACGGCGCGAAGCTCGCCGTCACCGCCTACAACCGGAACAAGACCGCGCGCCTTGCCGTGGGCACGCTGACGACGGTCGACAATCAGGTCGACACCGGCACCGGCACCGTCAAGCTGCGGGCTCAGTTCGGCAACGAAGACGAAATGCTGTTTCCCAATCAGTTCGTCAATGTCCGGTTGCGGGTGAAGACGATGCGAGAGAGCACCCTGATACCCACCGCCGCGGTGCAGCGGGGCGCCCCCGGGACCTTCTCCTATCTGGTTGGAGCCGACAACAAGGTCAGCGTGCGTCACATCACGCTGGGTACGGCGTCGGGCGACCAGGTGGCGGTGCTGTCCGGTCTGCAGCCGGGAGACAAGGTGGTGGTGGACGGTGCCGACCGCTTGCGCGAGGGGACTTTGGTGAGCTTGGCTGCGGACGCGCAGCGTCATCAAGATCAATGACGGGGCGAAGAGACAGACCATGAGCCCATCCCGCCCCTTCATCCTGCGCCCCGTGGCCACTTCCCTGCTGATGGCGGCGATTTTCCTGGTCGGGATTGCCGCTTTCCGCTTCCTGCCCCTGTCGGCCCTGCCCGAGGTGGATTACCCGACCATCCAGGTGCAGACCTTCTATCCCGGCGCCAGTCCGGAAGTGATGACCTCGGCGGTGACCGCGCCGCTCGAACGCCAATTCGGCCAGATGTCCAGCCTGACCCAGATGTCGTCCTCCAGTTCAGCCGGCGCGTCCGTCATCACCTTGCAGTTCGCCCTCAATTTGAATTTGGACATCGCCGAACAGGAAGTGCAGGCGGCGATCAATGCCGCCGGCAACCTGCTGCCGACCGATCTGCCGGCGCCGCCCATTTATGCCAAGGTCAATCCCGCCGACGCTCCCATCATGACGCTGGCGGTAACCTCCGGGACCGTTCCGCTGACCCAGGTCGAGGACCTGACCGATACCCGGATCGCGCAGAAGATCTCGCAATTGCCCGGCGTCGGACTCGTCGGCATCAGCGGCGGCCAGCGCCCCGCCGTGCGCATCCGGGTCAATCCCCAGGCGTTGGCGGCCTATGGGCTCAATATCGATGACCTCAGGACCACCATCTCCAACGCCAACGTCAACACGCCGAAAGGCAGTTTCGACGGGCCGGCGCGGGCCTTCTCCATCAATGCCAATGATCAGTTGCGGGCGGCCGGGGACTACAACCGGATCATCGTCGCCTACAAGGACGGCGCGCCGGTATTGCTCTCCAATGTCGCATCGGCGGTGGACGGGGCGGAAAACAGCAAACTGGCCGCCTGGATGAACCGTGTTCCGGCGGTCATCGTCAACATCCAGCGTCAGCCGGGCGCCAATGTGATCCAGGTGGCGGACAGCATCAAGGCGTTGCTGCCGGATTTACGGACGGCCTTGCCGGCCGGCGTCGACGTCACCGTTCTGACCGATCGCACCAACACCATCCGCGCATCGGTCTCCGACGTCGAATTCGAGTTGGGGCTGGCGGTGGTCCTGGTGGTCATGGTGATGTTCCTGTTTTTGCGCAACATCCCGGCGACCGTCATTCCCAGCCTGTCGGTGCCGCTGTCGCTGGTCGGGACGTTCGGCGTGATGTACCTGGCCGGTTTCTCGATCAACAACTTGTCCCTGATGGCGCTGACCATCGCCACCGGCTTCGTCGTCGACGACGCCATCGTGATGATCGAGAACATCTCGCGCTATATCGAACGGGGCGATCCGCCGTTGACGGCGGCGTTGAAGGGCGCCGAACAGATCGGCTTCACCATCGTTTCGTTGACCGTCTCCCTGATCGCCGTGCTGATTCCGCTGCTGTTCATGGGCGATGTGGTGGGGCGCCTGTTTCGCGAATTCGCCATCACTCTCGCGGTGACCATCCTGATTTCGGCGGTGGTGTCGCTGACCCTGGTTCCGATGCTGTGCGCCAAATTGCTGCGCCGTCGCCGGCCCGGCGGGGAAACCGCCGTCAACCGGTGGGCGGGGCGCTGGTTCGACGATCTGATCGCCGCCTATGGGCGCGCGCTTCTCTGGGTGCTCGACCATGCCCGGCTGACCCTGGCCGTCACCGCCGGAACGCTGGTGCTGACGGTGGCGTTGTACGTGGTCATTCCCAAGGGCTTCTTCCCGATTCAGGATACCGGGCTGATCCAGGGCGTTTCACAGGCCTCCCAGTCGATCTCCTTCGCGGCCATGGCGGAACGCCAGCAGGCCTTGGCGGCGGTGGTGCTGAATGATCCCGACGTCGAAAGCCTGTCGTCCTTCATCGGCGTCGACGGCACCAACACCACGGTCAACAGCGGCCGCTTGCTGATCAATCTGAAACCCAAAAGCCGGCGTTCGCTTTCCGCCGACGCCATCGCCCGCCGTTTGAAGACGGAAACCGCCGTCGTCCCCGGTATCGAGCTTTACATGCAGCCGGTGCAGGATCTGAGCATCGATGCGACGGTCAGCCGGACCCAGTACCAATTCGATCTCGTCGACACCAACCCGGCCGAACTGTCCCGGTGGGTGCCGCGACTGGTGGAACGGCTTTCCCGATCTCTCGAACTCGCCGACGTCACCAGCAACGCGCAGGACCGGGGGCTGGCCGCCTATGTCGAGATCGACCGCGACACGGCGGGGCGTTTCGGCATCACGCCGGCGACGGTGGACAACGCCCTTTATGACGCCTTCGGACAGCGAATCGTCTCCACCATTTTCACCCAATCCAATCAATATCGGGTGATTCTGGAAAACGATCCGGCCTTGCAATCCGCCGAAGGCTCGTTGAAGCAGATCCATCTGCCGTCCTCCGCCAGCGGCCAGGTTCCACTGTCGGCCATCGCCACGGTGACGGAGCAAACCGTACCGCTGCAGATCAATCATCTGGGGCAGTTTCCCGCCACCAGCATCTCTTTCAACCTGGCCCCCAAGGCCTCGCTCGGCGCGGCGGTCTCGGCCATCCGCAAGGCCGAGACGGAGATCGGCATGCCGGCTTCGGTCATCACGCGGTTCCAGGGCGCCGCCCAGGCCTTTCAGTCGTCGCTCGACAACGAGGTCATGCTGATCCTGGCCGCCATCGTCACCATGTATATCGTTCTGGGCGTGCTCTACGAGAGCTACATCCACCCCATCACCATTCTGTCGACCCTGCCGTCGGCGGGGATCGGCGCCCTGCTGGCCCTGATCGCCTCGGGCGGCGACCTCGGCGTGATGGGCATCATCGGCATCATCCTGCTGATCGGCATCGTCAAGAAGAACGCCATCATGATGATCGATTTCGCCCTCGATGCCGAACGCAACGAGGGCAAGACGCCGCGGGATGCCATATTCCAGGCCTGTCTGCTCCGCTTCCGCCCGATCCTGATGACCACCATGGCCGCGATGTTGGGGGCCTTGCCCCTGATGCTGGGCAACGGGACCGGATCGGAACTGCGTCATCCGCTGGGGATCAGCATCGTCGGCGGGCTGTTTCTCAGCCAGATGCTGACCCTGTTCACCACGCCGGTGATCTATCTCGCGTTCGACCGGCTGGCCGAGCGTTTCCGTCGTCGGCGGGCGGCCGGCGAGGATCTGCTGGAAGGCGACCTTCCATGAATCCGGTGGCATTTTTCGTCGGACGCCCGGTGGCGACCACTCTGCTGACCGCCGGCATCGCCCTTGCCGGCATGGTCAGCTATTTCTTCCTGCCGGTGGCGCCGTTGCCGCAGGTCGATATCCCCACCATCGTCGTCTACGCCTATGTTCCCGGCGCCAGCGCGGAAACCATGGCGGCAACGGTGGCGACACCGTTGGAACGGCATCTGGGGCGGATCGCCGATGTCGACGACATGAGTTCGCAAAGCAATGTCGGTTCGACCAACGTCATCTTGCCCTTCGGCCTGTCGCGCAGCATCGACGGCGCCGCCCGCGACGTTCAGGCCGCCATCAACGCGGCGCGCGCCGATCTGCCGGGCAGCCTCAAAAGCAATCCCGGTTATTGGAAGATCAGCCCGACCGATATTCCGATCCTGCTGCTGTCTCTCGATTCCGCCACCCTGACGCCGGAGCAGCTGTTTGATTCGGCGGCGAGCGTCATCCAGCAGAAACTGTCGCAGGTGGAGGGCGTCGGGCAGGTCAAGGTCGCCGGCAGCGCCCTGCCGGCGGTGCGCGTCGAGCTCAATCCGCATGCCCTGTTCAAATATGGCATCGGCGTCGAGGATATCCGCGCGGCTCTGGCCTCGGCCAACGCCAATGCTCCGAAAGGCGCCTTGGAGGACGGCCGCCGACGGCTGCAGATCTACACCAACGACCAGGCAAGGACGGCGGCCGAATACCGCTCGCTGATCGTCGCCTTCCGGTCGGGCCGGGCCGTTCGTCTCAGTGATGTCGCCGAGGTGCTCGATTCGGTCGAGGATCTGCGGAACATGGGACTGACCAACGGACAGCGGGCGGTGGTTATTCAGGTCAACCGGCAACCGGGGGCGAACATCATCGCCACCGCCGATCGCGTCAAGGCCGCCCTGCCGGAGTTGCGGGCCTCCCTGCCGGCCGATGTCTCCATGGACATCGTGCTCGATCTGACCACCACCATCCGGGCGTCGGTCGACGAGGTGCAGAAGACGCTGCTGATTTCCCTCGGGCTGGTGATTCTGGTGGTATTCGTTTTCCTGGGCGATGCCCGCGCGGCGCTGATTCCAGCCGTCGCGGTGCCGGTGTCGATCGTCGGCACCTTCGCCGTCATGCGGTTGCTGGATTACAGCCTCAACAATCTGACCTTGATCGCCTTGACCGTCAGCACCGGTTTCGTCGTCGACGACGCCGTCGTGGTGCTGGAGAACGTCATCCGCCACATGGAAGGCGGCATGACGCGGCGTCGGGCGGCGTTGCAGGGGGCTAGGGAAGTCGCCTTCACCGTTCTCTCCATGAGCCTGTCCCTGATCGCGGTGTTCATCCCGATTCTGTTCATGGGCGGGCTCGCCGGACGGTTTCTCAATTCCTTCTCGATAACCCTGTCCGCCGCCATTCTGATGTCCCTTGTCATTTCCCTGACCACGACGCCGATGATGTGCGCGACGCTGTTGCGGACGCGCTCCGCGCCCGGCCGGTCCCGCCTGGCGCGGGCGAACGGACGTCTGTTCGAGCGATTGAGCGACGGTTACGCCCGCAGTCTGTCGCTGGCGCTCCGCCATCCCGGAGCGACCATGCTGCTGCTGCTCGCCACCGTCGGCCTCAATTTCTATCTCTATGCGATCGTTCCCAAAGGCTTCATTCCGCAACAGGATACCGGATCGCTGACCGGCGGCATCAAGGGTGACCAGTCGATTTCCTTCCAGGCGATGAGCGGGAAGCTGAAAGCGTTCCAGGATATCGTGCGCGGCGATCCCGACGTTGCCGCGGTCGTCGGTTTCACCGGCGGTGGGACCGCCGGCAATGCGGGAAAGATCTGGGTGAGCCTGAAGCCGCTGGCCGAGCGTTCAGCCACCGCCGACGCCATTATCGCCCGCCTTCGACCGCAATTCGATCAGGTCGCCGGGGCATCCCTTTATCTGCAATCCAATCAGCTGGTTGGTGGCGGCGGCGTGGGGGGCAACGCGCAATATCAGTATTCGCTGCTGGCCGACGATATGGGCGTTCTCAAGATCTGGACGGATCGCCTCGCCGACGCCATGCGCGCGGTGCCGTTTCTCGCCGACGTCACCACCGATCTGGACAATGGCGGACTGCAGGCGGATTTGGAAATCGATCGGGCCACCGCCGCCAGGCTCGGCCTGCAGATGTCGCAGATCGACGACACCCTTTACGACGCCTTCGGTCAGCGCCAGGTGTCGACGATCTTCAACCCCTTGAACCAGTATCATGTGGTCATGGAGGTGGCGCCGCAATATTGGCAGGATCCGAAAACGCTGAGCGAAATCTTCATCAGCACTTCGGCCGGCGCGGTCAGCGGCACCGACGCCACCAACGCCCTGGCGGGCACGACGGGGTCGACGAAGACGCAGGCGCAGGTGACGGCCGACGGCGCCCGCAACCGCGCCACCAACGCCATCGGCAGCGTCGGCCGGACCTCGGCGTCCACCGGAAGCGCCGTCAGCACCTCCGCCGAGACCATGATTCCCTTGTCCGCCATCGCCCATTTCGGGCAGAGCAAGACGCCGCTGTCGGTCAATCACCGTGGTCACTACGCGTCCGCCACGGTTTCCTTCAATCTGACCGAGGGCAAGTCCCTGAGCGACGCCACGGCGGCCATCGAGGAAATCCGCCGGCAGATCCATATACCGGAGACGGTGCGCGGCGAATTCGCCGGGACGGCGAAATATTTCCAGCAAGGCAAAAGCGCCACGCCGATCCTGATCCTGGCGGCATTGGCGAGCATCTACATTGTGCTGGGGATCCTCTATGAAAGCTATATCCACCCCATCACCATCCTGTCGACCCTGCCGTCGGCCGGCATCGGCGCCTTGTTGGCGCTGCTCGTCTTCCATATCGAATTTTCCATGGTCGCCATGATCGGCGTCCTGTTGCTGATCGGCGTCGTCAAGAAGAACGCCATCATGATGATCGATTTCGCTCTCGAGGCGGAACGGAGCCGCGGGCTTTCCAGCCGCGATGCCATTTACCAGGCCTGTCTGATGCGTTTCCGCCCCATCATGATGACCACCATGGTCGCCCTGTTCGGCGCCTTGCCCCTGGCGCTCGGCAAAGGCGACGGCGCGGAGCTGCGCCAGCCGTTGGGCATCAGCATCATCGGCGGCCTGGTGGTCAGTCAGATCCTCACCCTTTACACGACGCCGGTGATTTATATGGCGCTCGACCGGTGGTCGCGGCGGCGCCCGGCCATCGCCATGAACACGGACCCCCTTCGATGAGAGCACTCGTTTTCTCAGGCTTGCCGAACCGATGCGGACCGCCGCCGTTGGCAAGGACGGCGGCGACTAGGGCCGGGTGGGTGAGACTTCGCACGCACCCGGCCCTAGAACCTCATCTATAATCGGTCGCGCCTTATCGAGGACTTCGGCATTCCGCGCGAGGTGATGGCCAAAGCCGGTCGCATTCGGATCGCCCAGCCCGGAGCGGAGTTGCATGCTCGGGATCAGATAATCGCCGCCATTCTGACGGCGATAGGGGATGGGCGGCGTGGTCGCGAGCGTCCGCATCCTCTCCCGCAGGCGGTCGGCCACGGACTCGAAGCCTGCCTGATCAAGGCGATCGACTCTGTAGGCCACGAATGGCGGAAGCACGTCATATCCCGGATAAAAAAGAATCCCGTGATTTATCGGGAAGAGCAGGTCGTCGATCGGCCCATTGATCCCGCGAGCGGAATAATGCTCTTCCCAGCCGCCGGTGGTTACGATCAGCATGGCGCGTTTTCCCGCGAGGGTTCCCTCACCAAAGCGGTCACCCCAACGCTTGTCGTTATGTTCGCCGACGCCGTATGCGAATCCATAGGCGTAAACCCGATCGACCCAGCCCTTGAGGATTGCCGGCATGGCATACCACCAGAGGGGAAATTGGAGGATCAGCACATCGGCCCACAGAAGTTTTTCCTGCTCGGCCTTGACGTCTTGCGTCAGCGCGTTGGCGGAGAACGCCTCGCCGGAGGCGGCCGCCACTTTCAGCCGGCTATCCGGTGTCAACGAGGGAAAATCGGCGCGATCGACTTCCGACTTCCAGCGCATGGCGTAGAGGTCGGACACCCGCACCTCGTGGCCTTGGGTTCCGAGTTCCTTGACGGCGGCGTCGCGGAGCGCGCCGTTGAGCGAACGCGGTTCCGGATGGGCAAAAACAAGCAGGACTTTCATGGGACGGCGATCCGAAGTTGGAAAATCGATTCCGAGAGCATAGACAGCGCGGAGTTGGTCCACTACATGTTGGTAATGTATAAGATTATGCCGATTTATGGATAAGTCGGACGTCACGTTTGAGCGCCTGCACACCTTCGTTCGCGTCGCCGAACGCGGGAACCTGTCGGCGGTCGCGCGCGAACTCGGCGTCGGTCAGTCGACGGTCACGCGGCATTTGCGAGAGCTTGAGGACGCCCTCGGCGTGCCTTTGCTCAGCCGGACCACCCGGCGTGTCACGCTGACCGATGAAGGCCGTCGCTATTATGCCAACAGCGTCCAGATCCTGCGCCTTGTGGAGCTGGCCGGCGATGAGGCGCGGAGTACGCGCGGAGCGCCCGCCGGCACGATCCGGATATCCTGCACGGCGGCTTTCGGGGTCATGCATGTCAGCCGGATGATCTTCGCATTCCAGGACCGCTATCCCGATATCGAGGTTGATCTCGGTCTCACCGACGAGTTCGTCGATCTTGTCCGGAATGGCGTCGATATCGCGCTTCGCCTGGGGCCGCTTACCGACAGTTCCATGAAACTGCGGGCTCTCGGCCGGTCCCGGCGGTTGCTGGTGGCGGCACCGGACTATCTGGCGGCGCGGGGGGCGCCGGTTGTTCCGCAGGACTTGTCCGGCCTTGAAGGCATTCGGATGTCGAACGTGGCGGGGAGCGACGTGCTCGCCTTGCGGGGCCCGCAAGGCGAGCACTATTCCGTCCCCTTCGGAGGACGTCTTCGGGTTGATCACGGGCTGGCCGCGCGCGCGGCCCTGGTCGCCGGGCGCGGCATCGCGCCCACCCACCACTGGCTGGTCGACGATTTATTGGCCACCGGCCGGCTAATACCGATCCTGCCGGATTATTCGTTGCCGTCGGTGCCGCTGAACATGCTGATCGTTCCCGAACGCGCCGGCATTGCCAGGGTTCGGCTGCTGGTCGACTTCCTCGCCGAGCAGATTGGCCGCATCCCGGGGATCGCGCGGCCGGGGCTTGCTATTCCCACTACGGCCCCTGCGGCGCCGTGATCTTGGCCGGCGTCGCGGCCTTTCTGGCCTGTTGGGCGATGTAAAGTCCGGCCGCGATGATCACGGCGGCGCCAGCCCACATATGGGGCGCCGGCACATCGTGCCAGACGACATAGCCGATCAGGGCGCCGGTGACGATCTGCGTGTAATGGAATTGCGAGACTGTCGCCGCCGTCGTGTATTTAAGCGCCGAATATATCGCCATGGCGCCAAGCGCGTTGAGAATTCCCATGACGCAAAGAAGTCCCAGCAGGCCCGGCGTCACGGCGGCGACCGGCAGAACGAGCATCAGGCCGAATCCGGCCAGCGTCTGCACGAACCCGTTGAAGAACGCCAGGCTGTTGGGGCTTTCCGATTGGGCCATGACCCGCAGCCAGATGACGTTGGCGGCGAACAGGATGCTGCTGAAAAAGGCGACGGCATACCCGATCCAGTCGCCACCAGACCCATGGCCTTGCGTTACGACGCCAATGGGGTCGACGGCGATCACCACGCCGATGAACCCGGCAACGATGGCGACGATGCGTGGCCAGCGCAGATATTCATGGAGAAAAATCGCCGCCAGGATGGCGACCATCATCGGTGCCGAAAAAACGGTGACGTAAAACGACGCCATCGGCAAATGCTTGAGCGCGATGATGGAGCACAGGTTGGAGGCGACCGCGAGACAGGCGCGCAGCGCCTGGGCGCGGGGATTTTTCGGCCATAGCGCCTTGATCCGCTGCTTTCCCCCTGCCTTCACGAGCATGAAGGCGGTGGCGAAAAATCCGAAAAAACCCAGAATCTCATAGGGGGGCAGAACCGTCTCGCCCGCCAGTTTGACGCAAGTATCCGAAAGAACCCAGAAGGTGAAACCAAGAACGGTAAAACCGACGGCCTGAAAGGAGGAAACGGATTTATTGGTCAAGATGCGTATTGTTCCCCGCTGTATCGTGGATGAAATTTTATATTTTTATCTTAAATTACTTAATATCGTCATGCCCGGACTTGATCCGGGCATCCACGTCGTCCCGCGACCCAAATGTTCTTGCCTGTGGCACCACTTGGATCCCCGGGTCAAGCCCGGGGATGACGATAACATATTGACAACAAATAATAAGGTGTATGCGCTGCCCCGGCGCGAAAACGGGAAGGACGAGGGGCCTGAATGTTGGGTTCGCACCACTAACGGACGGACCATCACGGTGTCGCACAGGATACGCCGGGGCGGCAAAGCCGGAAACCCCTTCGGGCAGGGAGCGGCCCCGTGCCGTTCGACGGGCTGTTCTCCATTCGGGGGTGTCGGGTGACTGTCATGGTGCGACCATCCCGGTTGCTGATACTTTCGTGGCCGGGTTTCGATCGGTCGGACACGGCGGGGAGCGGAACGTGTCCGCGGCCATGGAGGTTCCTCTCTCGACGCTGATAGAACCGCCGAGAAAGCGGATGATGGAGCCCGTCGACGTGCCTCAGCGTGAAGGGGCCGTATTGAAGTCCCGCCAAGTCTCGGCGAAGGCGGCGATGGCCTTCTCGATCTCGGCGGGGCCGGTATGCCGGTGGGTGACGCAGCGGATCTGCCGGCTGGTCCAGGCGCCGGCCAGCACGCCCCTCGCCGCCAGCGCCCTGGTCCATTGATCGGCGTCCCGTTCGCTGGCGGCGACGTCGATGCGCACGATGTTGGTCTCGGCCAGGGCGGGATCGGTCAGGCTCCCGTCGATGGCGGCCAGTCCCCGGGCCAGCCGTTTGGCCATGCGGTGATCCTCGGCCAGGCGGCCGGTCATCTCCTCCAGCGCCACGATGCCGGCGGCGGCGATGATGCCGGCCTGTCGCATGGCGCCGCCGACCATGCGGCGGAAGGCGCGGGCCCGCGTGATGAAGTCGCGGCTGCCGACCAGCAGGCTGCCGATCGGGGCGGACAGTCCCTTGGAGATGCAGAACATCAAGGAATCGGCGTGATCGGCGATGGCTTTGGCTTCGACGCCCAGGGCACAGGCGGCATTGAACAGGCGGGCGCCGTCGACATGCACCGGGGCGCCGTGATCGTCGGCCAGGGCGCGGACGGCTTTCATATGCTCAAGCGGCAGCACGGCGCCGCCGGCGTCGTTGTGGCTGGTTTCCATCCAGACCAGACCGGTGGCCAGCCGGCTGGGCGTCAATCGGGAATGCAGCGCGTCGGCCAGCGCATCCAGGTCGACGGCGCCGCGCCGGGCGGGCAGGGTGCGGAAAAACAGTCCGGCGATGCTGGCGATGCCGCCCATCTCCGAGCGCAGCATATGGATGCCGGTATCGCACAGCACCTCGCCGCCACGGTCCGCGTGGGCGAGCAGCGCCACCAGATTGCCCATGGTTCCGCTGGCGACGAACAGCCCGGCCTCCTTGCCGGTGCGTTCCGCCGCCAGGGCTTCCAGCGCCATCACCGTCGGGTCGCCGTCCCGGCTGTCGTCGCCCAGTTCGGCCGTGCGCATGCGTTCCAGCATCGCTTCGGTGGGTTTGGTGACGGTGTCGCTGCGCAAGTCGATGGTCATGTCGAAGGGTCGCTTTCCTGATTATCGGAGGTCGGCGGCAAGCGGCGCCGGTTCGCTTTCCAAGGCCGCCTTGCCGGCGTATTTCTGCACCAGCTTCACCGCCACCGTGTTGCCGAAGACGTTGATCGCCGTGCGGCCCATGTCCATGAAGGCATCGACGCCGGCGACGATGGCCAAGGCTTCGACGGGCAGGCCGATCGCCGTCAGCACCATCGCCACGGCGACCAGACCGCCGGAGGGCACGTTGGCGCTGCCCTTGCTGGCGATGGTGGTGGTGATGAGGATGGTCAGCAGGGCCGAGCCGTCGAGCGGCACGTGATAGGCCTCGGCCAGGAAGGTGACGGCCAGGGCGAAATACATGATGGAGCCGTCGCGGTTGAAGGAATAGCCGAGCGGCAGGACGACCGAGACGATCTTGTTGGGAACGCCCATGCGTTCCAGCTTCTCCATATGCACCGGCAGCGTGACTTCGGAGGAGCGGGTGGCGAAGGCGAGGATGACCGGCTCCATCACCTGGCGGGTCACCGCGAACGGCTTTTCGCCGATGAGCAGCAGGGCGATCCAGAACACCACCACCATCAGGCCGAGGCCGAGATACATGACGCCCACCAGCTTGGCCAGGGCCAGCACGGTGCCGATGCCCTGGGTGGCGAACATCCAGGCCATGATGGCGGCGATGGCGATCGGCGCCGTGCCGGTGATCCATTTGGTCATCTTGAACACGGCGGCGAGCATGGCTTCCAGGACCTTGACCAGCGGCTCCGCCACCGCTCCGGTGGTGGCCATGGCCATGCCGAACAGGATGGCGAAGATCAGCGTCGGCAGGATCTTCTGCGCCGCCATGACCGCCAGGATATTGCTGGGAATCATGTCGAGGAAGAATTGCGCCCAGTCGATGGACACCGCCAGATTGGCCGGAATCTTGCCGGTCGCCGACAGATCCGCGCCCATGCCGGGATGGAAGACGCCGTTGAGCCCCAGGCCGATGAGCACCGAGACGATGGTCGCCACATAGAAATAAAGCAGACAGATGCCGGCGACGCGGCCCAACAGGCGGATCTCGGCGCCCATGCGGTAGATGCCCAGCGAGACCGAGGCGAAGACGACGGGGATGACGATCATCTGCACGGCGGAGACGAAGGCGGTGCCTATCGGCCGCAGCTTGACGGCGGTCTCCGGCCAGAGCAGGCCAATGGCCAGGCCGACGGCCAGCCCGATCAGCATCTGGATCGGCAGCGGCACGCGGATCTTGCCCTTTTTACCCGTGATCACCCCATCGCGTCCCGTCATGGCTCTGTCCTTTGCTGAGGTTCGCCGGCGAGGCCGGCGATGAAGCGCAGCCGCGCGTCGAGCGCGTGCGCCAGATGATCCCACATGCGGCGCCGCGCCTGTTCGGCGTCCCCGGTCTCGATCGCCGCGAAGATTTGCAGATGTTCGAGGATCGCCTGGCGGCTGCGCGCCGCGTCGTAACCGGGCACTCCTTGCAGGGCCAGGCCGTTTTGCGCCCGCAAGGTCTCGTACATCTGGATCAGCCGGCGATTGCCGGTGGCGTCGAACAGCGCCTGATGGAAGTCCCAGCCGATCCGCTGGGCCTCGTCGACATCGAACTCCGTCCGGGCGGACAAGGCTCGCAAGGCGTCGGCCAGGCGGCCGAGCGCCTTGCCGGGACCGCATTGGGCGGCGCGGAACGCCGCGGCGCCTTCCAGTGCCTGGCGGATTTCGTGAATTTCCCGGAGATCGGCCAGCGAGAGGCTGCGCACGAAGGTGCCGCGCATCGGCGATACGCTGAGCAGTCCGTCGCGCGTCAGTTCCTTGATCGCCTCGCGCACCGGGGTGCGGCCGATCCCCAGTGTCTCGGCCAACCTTCGCTCCGAGAGGGCGGTATCGGGATCGAGCGCGCCGGTGGCGATCATCTCGCGGATTAGCCCGTAGGCCTTTTGGCAAAGGGGATCAGTCTGGTTCATGACTGGTATACCAGCACAAAACCGGTTGGGCCGTCAAATGATCTGGAGCCGTTCCGCAGGGCTATCGGGTGACTCTTCCACCAGCTTCCATTTGTCCGTTTACGGAAGACCGGTATAGGATTTCGCCAACAGGAGGCCGGACAGCCGGCCCCATCGCATGAGGGAATTGGACGTTGCGGCAAAAGATCTGCGGATGGTTCTTCGTGTTTCTGATGACCCTTGCCGGCTGGTCGGCGCAAGGATTCGGGGCTGATATCGACATCGGGACGGTGACCTTGGCGACCAGGGACAGGCCGGTCGAGGTGCAAAGATTCGCCGTCCGGGGCGAGGGCCGGCGGCCGGCGGTGATTCTTCTGCACGGCCGCCAGGGGCTCGATCTGTTCCGGGTGTTTTATCAACGCACCGCCGCGGCCATCGCCGCCGCCGGTTTCGACGTCTATCTTTTTCCTTATTACGACGATGACGACATCCGGCAGCTCAAGTCGGCGGATGCCGCCGAGCGCCGGGCCTATTTCAATCGGAGGATCGGCGACTGGTCGGCTTTGGTCGGCGACGCCATCGGCGACATCCTCGGCCGCCCGACCTCATCGGGGCGGATCGGGCTCATCGGTTTCTCGCAAGGCGGTTTCCTCGCCGTTTCCGTCGCCGGGCGCGATCCCCGGGTCTCCGGGCTGGTGGTTTATTACGGAGGCATCCCCGGCCTTCTCAAGGTAGAGGCCACCCATCTGCCGCCGCTTCTCGAATTCCATGGCGACGCGGACCGCCGGGTCGCCATTCAGCAGGGGCGGGAGCTGACCGATTGGGCGCGGCAGTTGGGCGGGCCGGCGGAGATGGTGGTCTATCCCGGCGCCGGCCACGGCTTCGGCCGAGCCGCCACGGCAGACGCCGAGCGGCGGAGCATCGCCTTTTTCAAGGAAACGCTGTCGGACGCGAAGCCCTGAGCGGGGGGGAGGCGGTCCCCGCAATGAGCTATTCCCTCACCCTTTGTGGGCGGGCGGATGTCGATCTCGTCTATCGACGGCAGGGCACCGAATTCGGGCTGACAAACGGTTGGCGCCGCCAATTTCATTTGCCGGCTCACTCCCAAATGTCCGGCACGGATTTTGGTTGCGATCACCACTTAAGCACGGCCATGACGCCATGTTAAAAAATCGAAACCTGTGTTCTGGGCCCCGCAGGCTGGGAGCGCTTCGATCCGCATCTGTGCTCATCTGCGTTCATCTGTGCTGATCCGTGTTTCCTTATGATCGATTCCGGCGGGTCATCCTGGGGCCAATCGAGCCGCGCCCAAAGGCCCGGCCAGGGCAATCACAGATAACGCGACGTCCAGGCGGCGATGACGCGCGCCACATAGACGGCATCCTCCTTGCGGGTCAGCAGATGGTCGGCGTCGTCCAGCGAGATGAAGCTCTTGGGATGTTTCGCCGCCGCGAAGATCCGGGCGGCGTTTTCGATGCCGACTGTGGCGTCGTGCGGCGAATGGAAGACGAGAAGCGCCCGGCGCAGCCCGCTGATCTGCGCTTCCAGGCGATGGCTTTCGATATCGTCCAGGAACTGCTTGCGGATGCGAAAAGGCCGTCCGACCAGATGGACCTCCGCCTCGCCGAAGGTGTCGATCTCCTCCCGCTGGTCGGCGAACATCTTGGTCACATGGGCCGGATCCGCCGGCGCGGCGATGGTGACCACCGCCCTGACGCTGTCCACCAGGCCCGCCGCCGCCAGCACGGCCGCGCCGCCCAGCGAATGGCCGATCAACACCTTCGCCGGTTCCCGTTCGCGGGCCAGCCACTCCGCCGCGGCGACCAGATCGGCGATGTTCGACGAGAAATTGGTGTTGGCGAAATCCCCCTCGCTGGCGCCGAGACCGGTGAAATCGAAGCGCAGGACGGCGATGCCGTTTTCGGTCAGCTCCGAACAGATCCGCGACGCGGCGAAGACATCCTTCGAACAGGTGAAGCAATGGGCGAACAGGGCGTAGGCGCGGGGTTTCGCCTCCGGCATATCGAGGCGGGCCGCCAACATCACATGGTGCGCCCCTGGAAATTCAACCCGTTCGCTAGGCATTGCCGCGTCCCTTACGCTGAAATCGTTTCTACGCATATGGTTATAGGATTTTCTATGCGCAAGATCATAAGGGGCGGTTGAACGGGGTTACCGGTGGGGACGATCCTGAAAGGCCTCGTATGCGGCCTGCAAGGGTTCGAGCCCCTTGGCGACCATTGCCTTCAGAAGATTTTCCCCCAGTCCGCCGGCGCTGACCAGGGCGTCGGGGCGCGCGCCGAGAAGATGGGCAAGCAGGCGCGCGCGGACGGACGGCGGCGCGGCGTCGAACATCTCGCGGCATTTGCGGACCGACAATTGCCCGGCGAGATCCTCTTCCTTGCGCTCGGCCAGGATGCGTTCGGCGACGGTGAAGGCGGCGAAATCGAGAATTCCGGGCGATATGTGGTCCGCCTTCACCAGCAGGCGGTCGGCGGCGGCCTCGTCGGAGGTTCCGCCGGCAGGCAGGAAGTGAGGTGACTGCCTCATCCGCAGGTAGGACACCTCCCGCCGGAGACCGACCTTGGTTGCGGCCTCCCACTCCGCCGCGTTCATCAATTTGCTTTCCGGAAACTCGGTCTCCGTACCGTTCGAGGTGGTGCAGTAGACGATTCCGTCGGCGACCTCCTCGACGATGTAGCTGCGTCCGTCCTTGGCATAGGCGGTGGAACCGCGGGGAAAACGGGTGCGCATGACGTCTGGCTTTCCAAAACTAAGGATGGCTGGCGAAGGGGCCGGCATGCCCCTCTTTCATCTCTTCGGCAGAGTGCATCGCGCCGGTCCTCCACGCAAGCGGGATGGACCCCGGGGGTCGGCGCCCGATCAGGATATTGTGTTCAGCGAATTTTATCCCGGGCGGCGACGAGACGCTCCAGAACACGCATGTTCCGCAAGGATTCGTCCAAACTCAGCGCCGGTTCCCGTTTTTCCAGAATGGCCGTTGAGAAATCGGTGATTTCCGCGGCATAGCGATCCGATTCGGCGACAACGATCATTTCGGTTCCCTTGTCCGTCACCAACTGGATCTGTCCGGCGTTGTCGAGGAAGGTGTCGGGGACCAGCAGCAGCCCCTTGGAACCGGTAATTTCGCTGGAAATTCGGCCGAATGCGTTGAGCCCGCAATGCAGCGACGCGATCAGGCCGCTTGGGTAGCGCAGGATGGCCGAAAGGTTGACGTCGACGCCGTGGGATTTTGCGCATTCGACGACGACCGAGACGGGCTCCTCCCGGGTGACCAGTCCGATCAAGTTGAGCGGGTAGCAGCCGACGTCGTAAAGCGCGCCGCCACCGAGTTCCGGATTCTCCTTGATGGTGTTTTCCCGGTCGAGAAAAAAGCGGAACGTCGAATTGATGCAACGGATTTCGCCGAGCACCCCGCTGTCGAGCACCTCGACGATCTTCTTCGTCCGATCGGTGTAGCGGTACATGAAGGCTTCCATCAACCGGACACCGCATTCCCTTGCGGTACGGACCATCTTTTCGGCTTCGCCGGCATTGAGCGCCAATGGTTTCTCGCAAAGAACATGTTTGCCCTTGTGCATGGCCTTGATGGCCCATTCCCAATGCATCGAGTTGGGCAACGGCAGATAGATGGCATCGACCGACGGGTCGTCGATCAGCGCCTGATAGGTGGAGTGGGCCGTGAATTCCCCGAACAGATTGCGGAATTCCGTCAACTTGCCCTGATCGCGCGAGGCTACCGCCTGCAATGTCGCGTTCGCACAGCGCCCAATCGCCGGAACGACCTGCATGCGCGCGATTCTCGCGCAACCCATGACACCCCAGCGAATCCGATGAGCCATTCTTCCCCCCTCCTGCCGGGGCTTGTCGTCCGCGGATGACAACATCTTCGTGGAAAACCCTTCGATGGCGCCGCGCGCCCGGTCCCGCATCATATCCCGCTTGGAAGTTTGGATCGCATCATCTCCTTCCTGTCGATTTTGCGCCCATCCACGATAAATGTTCCGTCACCGACGGCATGGATGGTCCTTTTCTCCGTGCGGGAGTGGTCGACGTGGGCGGCAATACCCTGGAGCACGACGATGCCGTGTCCATCGATGACATCGACGACCCGGCATTCGATATTCGCGATGCACTCCTTGATGAGCGGGGCGCGGACATGTCCGGCCTTCACGCGGGTGAGGCCGAACTTTTCAAACTTGTCGGTGTCCTTTCCCGAGCATGTTCCCACGCCGACGACGGTATCGATCAGATCCACCGTGGGGATTGCGATCACGCATTCCTTCGTGTCCAGAAGCGCGGAATAGGAATGGTTCCACGAGCCGGTGGTCATGGCGAAGGTCGCCGAGAAGTCCATCACCATGGTCCAACTGATGGTCATCACATTGTCTTTCCGGCCGTCGCTTGTCGTGACGAGGATGACCGGTCCAGGTTCCATCAGGGTGAACGCCTTACCGATCGGCAGATTTTCCATGGCCCCCTCCGTTCAAGTCCGGTCCATTATAGCAGATGCCCGCCATCTCGCTTGGCCGTTGAGCCGGCTCGTCCGCTATCATCTCGGCCGTCACCCGCGGACTGCGCCCGCCAAGAAAGGAACACGCCATGACCATTACTGCTGACGACCGCATCCAGATCATCGACCTTATGAGCGGCTGGACGTACCGCGATACGGCCAATTGGGACATGCTGCGCACGTTGTGGCATCCCGACGGCACCATCAAAATCACCTGGTATGAAGGCCCGTTCGGCGGTTTTGTCGACGGCTCCATCCGCATGGCCGGTTCGCCTTTCAACACCAAACATCTGATCGGCACGCCCGTGCCGAAATTCAACGCCAAGGGCGACAAGGCCATCGTTGAGACCAGCGCCATGATCCTCGGCGAGAACATGTCGCTTGGGTTGGGGTGTGCTGTCCAAAACCGCTTTTACGATACCGTGGAAAAACGCGACGGCCTGTGGAAGATCGTATTTCGCCAGGCCATCTACGACATGGGAACCTTCACTTTCCCCAAGGGTTTCGTCGAAATCGATCAGGACGCACTGGCAAAATATCCGGACGAATATGCGGCACTGGCTTACCTGCTGGAAAAGTCCGGTTTTCCTGTCAGGGGCACATTCCCCACTCGTTTCAGCGATCTGGAAAAAGCCATGAGAGCCGAAGCCGAGAAGTGGCTCGCCGCTTGAGGCCGTTGCCCGTCATACCGGCCGCATCATACGGAAGGCCGTATTTCCTCACCGCAAACGGAAGGGTTCAGGCGCGCGGCAGCACACCGACGAGCGTCGCGGTGAAGGCGACCCGTAGAGCGTCGCGCAACTCCAGGTGGAGCGCGCCGAGGGCGGGCTCGTCCGCATAGGCGGCGAGGAGGCTGGGCGGCGGCGGGACGTAGGACGACAGGGCGCCCGCGGTGAGGAGGCTCATCAGGCAGAACCATTGCGCGCCGTCACCAAGCTCGGGCACATGACGGCGTATGAGCTCGGACATGGTCGCGAGTCTGGCGAGGGAAGCCCGCTTATGCCGCTTGACCACCTTGACCGAGACGTTGTGCTCCAGGACGCCGCCCTGCGCGCCGAAGAGGTCGCACAGCACCATCCGGCCCGCCAGCGACAGGCTGAGGATCTCGGCCAGTTGCCCCGCATCGACCTGACAGCCAAACCCGCCGGTTGAGATATCGCCTAGGCCCCCGGTCGGCCGATCACGCTTGACGGTTTCTCACATTATACATATTTTACATATTATTCGCATTGACGTCATCGGGCGAGGTTGCACCATGAAAACGGACGAGCGTGTCGTAACCACCGCCGGAGATCTCGTCCGCCAGTTCTCGCATTTCAGCGATGTCGCGCTTGGTCAACCGGTCGTCGTCACCAGGAACGGACGGCCGCGCAATGTCCTCATCTCCATCGAAGAGTATGAGCGGCTGAAGAAGCGGGATCAGCAAGCATTTCTTGCGGCGGACACCCCAGAGCATTTCCTCGCGGACATCGAAGCCCTTGCCGGTCGTGAGGGGGATTGAGCGGAACTACGCCCGAGCGCGGGTCGAATCTGGCCAGGGCCGGATATTCGGCCGGTGCCCGACCGTACGCCGACGACCGTGATCTACGGGCGCGTGCCGAACGGTCTGCTCAGGCAGGTCGCTCGATCTTATCTCGCAAATCGCGACAAGCAGCGGAGCCGGTTGGTCCCCCGGACCGAGCAGCGCCCTGAGCCGCCACTTGCATCTAGCCTTGCCCCTCCCCAAAAAGGATGTCGCTGTGAAAGTGACTCTGCCGGTTTCCCGCCTTACAGCGCCTTGCTCGCCCTTGACGG
>NZ_PIUM01000015.1 GCF_002845745.1 Telmatospirillum siberiense
AGATGTGTATAAGAGACAGGCGCATGGGCGGGCCAGCTTCGAGATTCAGGTCTCTCGGGGCAATCACTGGATCATGGAAGATTACCGTGAGACCGAATCGGCGGCGCGCGCAGTGGCCAAAAAAATCCTGGCGAAACATCAGTACGAGGGCGTTCGCGTCGTAAAAAACTGGTTGCGCGGTGACGGAGTGGTGACCGAGACCGTCGTCTTCGTCGAAATGGCGTCCGCCCAGCCATTGGTAAACGTGACCATCGTCCCCATCGAGATGTCGCCATATTGCCGCAAGACGGAGGAATATTACCGTCTGGAAAGCCGCGGCACGATCAACAGACTGTTCCGCAAATATCTGGAGCGGGTCTATCTGACGCCGACCGAGTTGATTCACAACTACAAGGCCCTCAAGAAGATTCAGGCGGTCGAGACTCTGTTCCCGGCTGCCGTCGACCGGGTGGCGACCATCCAGGCGCGGTTCGCCGGCGAGGAGCCGCGGGATCGGCGCGACGAGGTCTATCGCGCTGTGGCCAGGATGACTTCCCGGGCCCGGGAAGCCGATGAGCATCCGGGGTTGCCGAAATTGAAGGGAGACGATTTCGGCAAGATCCTGGCGAAAATCGAACAGTTCGCGGCGCCGGACGACGTGAACTTCTATTCCCTGGTCGTTCTGTCGCGCGATCTGGTGGAGCGCCGCAGCTGGCTGGCCAAGCTCGAACGGCTGGTTCTTCTCACCGATCCGGCGCAGAGGGTCGAGGCCTTCGCCCTGCTCGACGGCGTCATCGCAGATTTGTTCGGCGTTCCCTCCGCCTTGCAGGATGTGCTGGGCGTCCAACGCAACCTGGCCGAGGCCCTGTGCGCGATCGCGGATTTGTACGACGGTCGTTTCGACAACGAAAGAAGCGATGCGCGAGGACAACTCGCCATCTTGTCGCCCTTGCTGGCCGGCGGACGTCTCGAGGAGACGCGCCGGGCGCTGCTGGAGCGGTTGCTGCGCCAGTTATCGGGCGTCCAGCCGCTCAACCGGCATGATCCATCCCGTGAGCGCGAAGCCTTCCGCGAGGTGGCTCGCCGGCTCTTCCGCCCCGATGGGCTGATGGGCGGCGCGGATGCCGCCGAAGCCCTGACCCGCCGTTTCGTCCTGTTGGGGCAGGCCGGCGGACAAGCCGGCCTGCGTCAGGCCGTCGGCGGCGTCGTCGTCACATTGGCGGATCCCTTGTTTTCCGTCACCTATCTGCTGGAATTGGCGGCAAGTCCGTTGGGCGCCGGCCTGATCGCGGAAATCCTCGCCAATTTGCATCGGCTGATCGGCGTTCCCGACATCAATTTCCTGGCGCCGGCCGCTTCGCCGGTGAAGGATAAGCTGTTGAGGATCACGCGGATCTACGAGGTGATCGCCTCGACCGGTGGAGTGCCCGATGGCGAGCGTGCCCGCCTTCTCGATCGCCTGGACGAGGTGCTGAGCGGTTATATCAAGCGCGAAGGCGTCATCGAGCGGCTCGACAATCCCTCGGCACCTCTTCGCGACCGGGCGATCCGTCTTCTCGAATTTTGCGCGGCTCGCGTTTTGCCTCCGGCCAGCAAGGCGCAGGCCTTGGCCCGTGAAAGGGTGGTCGCCTTGCTGCGGCAGCCCAATTTCGAGGAGCGCTGCGTCGCCGATATCTCCAGTCCGGCTCGCGGCGAGGAGGTCTTGCGCAATCTGCATGCATTGATGGCGCGGGGCGGTTTCCGTCTGCACTGACGGATGTCCGCCGCTCGCCACCAGTGGTAATTTATGAGATTGTGATACTCTCTTGAAAAGAGAGTTTTCAGGCGTCGGCGCCCATGGGTTCCATCCTCGTCAGGAGGAGTGAGAAATGCGGGCCAGTATCGGCGACAAGGTGATTTTCACGCATGCGGAGCTCGATCGCCTGATCGCGCTTCTGTGGGGCGATGGCATCCCCGTCGTCGGGCCGAAAGTCGCCGACGGGGCGGTCGTCTACGAGCCCCTGGGCGGCATCGGGGAGATGCCATGGGGATGGAGCGATGAAAGCGGTCCAGGTCATTATCGCCTGGTCGCAGGGGAAGACGGTGCGCTGTTCGGCTATTCCCTTGGGGCTCAGGGCTGGAAGCGCCATCTCTATCCGCCGCGGCAAAATCTGTTCCGGGCGGAACGGGCGGGACGAGGCTTCCGTATTTTACGATCCGTAGGCGACGATGCCTCGCCGCCCATGGCCTTTCTAGGTGTTCGGGCTTGTGAACTGACGGCCATCGGCGTTCTCGATCGTGTCTTCTCGCAAGAGGGATTCGAGGAACCCGGATATCGGAGCCGGCGCGGAAAGGTGATCATCATCGCCGTCGAATGCGCCCGGGCCGTCGGGACTTGCTTCTGCGCGTCGGCGGGGGGCGGCCCCGCGGTGGACGGCCGTTTTGATATCAAGCTGAATGAAATCGTCGAAGACGGGGGGCATGTCTTCCTGGCGGTGGCGGGCAGCGATACGGGGGCCGCGTTGCTGTCCCGTCTGAGCGTCGTTCCGGCGAGCGATGCCCAGATAATCATCGCGGCGGCGCAGCCGGTGGAGGCCGCCCGTCAGCAAAGCCGGCGGATGGACGCCGAGGCCCCCGGGATCCTGGAGCGGTCCCTGGAAAGCCCGCATTGGGACGATGTCGCCGGGCGCTGTCTGACCTGCGGCAATTGCACCATGGTCTGTCCCACCTGTTTCTGCACGACGGTCGAGGACGTGACCGATCTCTCGGGTAATCACGCCGAGCGATGGCGGCTTTGGGATAGCTGCTTCACCATCGACTATTCCCATATCGCCGGTGGAGCGCTGCGTCAGAAGGCGTCGTCGCGCTACCGGCAGTGGCTCACCCATAAGCTGTCGACCTGGCATCGCCAGTTCGGCATGTCGGGGTGCGTCGGCTGCGGCCGCTGTATCGCCTGGTGCCCGGTCGGCATCGACATCACCCGCGAGATAGAGAGCCTGCGCAAGGCTGGAGGTTCCGATGGTACAGATTGAGGGGCTGGGGCCGCTGGTGGCGACCCATCCATTCTTCGCCGACATGGATGGCTCGGCGCTGGAGACCATCGTCGGCTGCTGCGCCAACGAGGTGTTTCGGACCGGCAGCTATCTCTACCGGCAGGGCGAGGCGGCTGACAAATTCTACCTGATCCGGGATGGCCTGGTGACGCTGGAGGCCTATGTTCCCGGCCGTCCGCCGATCGCCATCGAAACGGTCGAGGCCGGGGAGATCATCGGCTGGAGCTGGCTGGTCAAACCTTATAAATGGAGCAACGACGCCAGGGCTTCCGGCACCGTCCGGGCGGTGAGCGTCGATGGCGCCTGTCTGCGCCGCAAGATGGAGGCCGACCGGGTCCTGGGCTATGAAATCTACAAGCGGTTCCTGCCGGTGATGGCGCGTCGCCTGGCACAGAACCGCGAGCGTATCGTTGAACTGGCCACCGAGCCGGCGGGGTTCGATTGACAGGGGGGCGGCGGATGGATGGATATCCAAAGGGGAATGCCGTTGGCGCACCGGTCGATCCGATGATCCCGCGACCTTTCCGCATCACCAAGGTCAAAAGCGAGGTGCCGGGCGTTTTCTCCTGGCATCTGGTGCCGGTGGACGGCGGCGGCTTCGCCTATCGTCCCGGCCAGTTCAACATGCTCTATCTGTTCGGTGTCGGCGAGGTGGCGATCAGCATCAGCGGCGACTGCCGGGACGGCGAGAAGATCGTCCATACCATCCGGATCGCCGGGTCCGTGACCAAGGCGATGTCCAGCTTGAGCGTCGGCGACGTGATCGGAGTGCGCGGGCCGTTCGGGCGTCCATGGCCGGTCGAACCGATCTACGGTTCCGATCTTGTCTTCGTCACCGGCACCATCGGTCTCGCCCCCTTGCGGCCCCTGATCTACGAAGTGCTCCATCAGCGCGACAAGTTCGGCCGCGTGATCATCTGCTACGGCTCGCGCGGAACCGACGATATTCTCTACGAAGACGAGTTGCATCTCTGGCGCGGCCGTTTCGATACCAACGTCCATGTCACCGTGCATTCGGCCCCGTCCGGTTATCGCGGCCGTATCGGCAGCGTCGCCGCGGCGGTTCGCGCGGCGCACATCGAAGGCGGCGATACCCAGGCTTTCGTCTGCCGTTCCGAGGTGATGACCAAGCCGGCGGTCGATGCCCTGCACGAGCGCGGGGTGAGCAGCGAGCGCATCTGGGTGACCCTGGAACGCAACATGAAATGCGGCATCGGACTGTGCGGTCATTGCCAGTTCGGTCCGACCTTCATGTGCAGGGACGGACCGGTCTACCGGTTCGATGAGATCGAGCATCTGTTCGAAATCCGGGAGTTGTAGCCATGCCCGACCGGAAGAGGCCGAAACTGGCGGTCTGGAAGTTTTCCTCCTGCGATGGTTGCCAATTGTCCCTGCTCGATTGCGAACTGGAGCTTCTGGCCGTCAGCGAGGCGGTGGAGATCGCCTATTTCCTGGAGGCCACCCGCAAGGTGGTGAAGGGGCCCTACGACATCTCGCTGGTCGAGGGGTCGATCACCACGCCGCACGATGTCGAGGCCATCCGCCATGTTCGGCGGCAATCGCGAAAATTGATCACCATTGGCGCCTGCGCCACCGCCGGCGGTATTCAGGCCCTGCGCAATTTCAAGGACGTCAAAGACTTCATCGATCTGGTCTACGCCCATCCCGAATATATCGATACTCTCGACCGCTCATCGGCGGTTTCGGAGCATGTCCGGGTCGATTTCGAATTGCGCGGCTGTCCGATCAACAAACATCAGTTGCTGGAGGTGTTGAACGCCAGCCTGAACGGCCGTCGTCCCAATGTGCATCCGCATGCCGAATGCGTGGAATGCAAGATGCGGGGCAATGTCTGCGTCACCGTGGCCAAGAGCGAGCCCTGTCTGGGCCCGGTGGTGCATGCCGGATGCGGCGGTCTTTGCCCGTCCGTGGGACGCGGTTGTTTCGGCTGCTTCGGTCCGATGGAGACGCCCAACACCGTGGCCATGGCCGCGAAATTGGCTGAAATGGGGCTCGACGGCCGGGATATTCAGCGGCGATTCCGCGGCTTCAACGCCTATGCGGACGCCTTCCGCAGGGAGAGCGAAGTCCATGGCGGTTAGAACGAGAACCATAAAAGTCGACGCCCTGGCCCGCGTCGAGGGCGAGGGATCGCTGCATGTCCGCATTCGGGACGGCCGGGTGCAGGAGGTGAAGTTCGGCATCTTCGAGCCGCCCCGCTTTTTCGAGGCCTTTCTGGTCGGCCGCGATTACAGCGAGGCGCCCGACATCACCGCCCGGATTTGCGGGATTTGTCCCATCGCCTACGAATTGGGCGCGATCCTGGCGATGGAAGACGCCTTCGGCGTCGCCGTGCCGCAAGTGATCTCCGATCTGCGCCGTCTGATCTATTGCGGAGAGTGGATCGAGAGCCACGGTTTGCATGTCTATCTTCTGCATGCCCCGGATTTCTTGGGTTTGCCCGATGCGCTGGAACTGGCCAAAGTCGACAAGCCTCTGGTGGAACGGGCGCTGCGCCTCAAGAAAATAGGCAACGACATTCTCGAAGCGGTGGGCGGACGGGCCGTGCATCCGGTCAATCTCAAGGTCGGCGGTTTCTACCGCGCGCCGGCCAAGGCGGCGATCCGCGCCCTGGCCGAGGATCTCAAATGGGCGGTGGAGGAAAGTCTGGCCACCGTCAAACTGGTCGGCGGGTTCGACTTCCCGGTTCTCGAACAGGCCTACACGTTCGTGGCCCTGCGCCACGAGCGCGACTACGCCATCCACCAGGGGCGTCTGGTCTCCAACGGCGGACTGGATATTCCTCCGGCCGAATTCCTCGACCATTTCGACGAGGAGCATGTCGCTCATTCCAACGCCTTGCACGGCTTCATGAAGGACGGGCACGCCCGCTACAAGGTGGGGCCATTGGCCCGCTATGCGATCAATCACGACCGGCTGTCCGAGACGGCGCGGCACGCCGCCCATGCCGCCGGATTGGGGCCGGTGGTCGGCAATCCGTTCCAGTCGATCGTCGTTCGGGCCGTGGAAATGGTGCAGTCCTGCGAAGACGCCCTGGCCCTGGTCGAGGCTTACGAGGAGCCGGATTCCCCCGCCGTCACGGTCGAGCCCAGGGCCGGCGTCGGTCATGGCTGCACCGAGGCGCCGCGAGGCGTCTGCTATCACCGCTATCGGCTGGCCGACGACGGCAGCATCCTTTCCGCGCGGATCGTGCCGCCGACGGCGCAAAACCAGAAATGTATCGAAGACGATCTTTTGAAGGTGGTCGAGGCCAATGCCGATCTTTCCGACGAGGCCTTGCGGTGGCGCTGCGAACAGGCCATCCGCAATTACGATCCCTGCATTTCCTGCGCGACCCATTTTCTCGATCTGACGGTGGAGCGGGAATGAGGCGTGAGGAGGCTTCTCCCCTGCTGGTCATCGGGGTCGGCAACGCCTGGCGCCATGATGACGGGGCCGGGCCGGCGGTCGCCGAGCGCCTGGCCGAGCGCGTGGCGACGCTTATCCTGCCGGGAGAGGGCACCGAACTGCTCGAAGCCTGGCGCGAGGCCGATCGGGTCATTGTGGTGGATGCCATGCAATCCGGCGCGCCGGTCGGGACGGTCCGGCGCTTCGATGCGCTTGAAGCCCCTCTTCCCGCCCGATCCTTCCCGCATCTCAGCCATAGCTTCGGATTGCCCGAGGCCGTGGAGATGGCACGGCTTTTGGGGGGGCTGCCGCGTGAACTGACGGTGTTCGGCATCGAGGCGGGCGATCTGTCCTTCGGCCGGGGGCTGGGGCCGGACGTGGCGGACGCCGTCGGCAGACTGGCAGGCGAGATCATGGAGCGCTGAACGGGCTTTTCCTGCCCCATTGCGTTCCGGGCATTGTTCCTTCGAGCGATTCCAGCTATACGCGTCTTCCGGAAATGTGACGCCCGAGGAGACCATGCGACGCTTGATCGAAGGATATCGGCTGTTTCACCAGACCTACTACCAGCAGAATCGCGAGATGTTCGATCAACTGGCGCTGGGCCAGTCGCCAAAGGCGATGGTGATTTCCTGCTGCGATTCGCGCGTCGATCCGGGGCTTATCTTCAACGCCGCGCCGGGCGAGATCTTCTCATTGCGCAACGTCGCCAATCTGGTCCCGCCTTTTTCGCCGGACGGTGCCAACCACGGGACCAGCGCCGCCATCGAATTCGCCGTCTGCTCGCTGAAGGTCGAGCACATCATTGTGCTCGGACATGCCCATTGCGGTGGCGTGAGCGCGCTTCTGGGCGCCCATGAGGGCGATTTCATCGGCCCCTGGATGCGCGTGGCGGAACCCGCCCGGGATGCCGCCCTGGCACAAGTCGGTGACGGCGACCCTGAGTTGCTGCATCGGATCTGCGAGCTTGAAACCGTGAAGATCTCGCTGGCCAATCTGGCCGAATTCCCTTGGGTTCGCGAACGGGTCGCCGCCGGTAAGCTGTTCCTGCACGGTTGGTATTTCGACATCGAGAAGGGTGAGCTTCTGACCACCGACAACGAAGCGGGCACCTTCGAACGGGTGGTATAGGGCGTCGAAGGCGCGTTCGCCCGCCGGCGGACGGGAATCGGTTCCGGTTATTGAGGGGCGGAGGCCGGGAGGGTGCCGCTGTTGATGGCGGTAGTGATCGGAACCCGCTCGATGCGGATGCCGTAGAGCCGGTTGGCATCGCTTTCCAGCGGCTGGTCGTAGCAGCTCACCCTGGCGATGCTTTTGTAGCAATAGCTGGTCCTGATGTAGACCGGCGTCGCCTGCGGTGGTTCCAGGCAATAATGATCGCCTTTCGAGGCGCGGACGGTCGAGCAGTCCATGCCGGTGATCAGCGATATGACGTGGTCCTCGATGGTTTTCTGCGTGTTGATGAGGCTGATGCCGTCGGCCAGCACGTAAGTCACCGCGGGAGGGGTGATCGGCTGGAGAGCCTTGGTCGTCCCGTTCCAGGCTCCGCAGCCGGAAAGAGCGACGATCGAAAGAAGGCAGATGAGCGTACGCCCCATGGTCAATCCCACCGACGGATTATTGCGCAACGTCCACCCATATCACCGCTTCGGTTAAGAGAGAGTCAACGCGTCAACGCAAGCCGCATTTGCCTTGACGCCAAGCCGGCGCTATGTTGGCCGCCGTTCCGTTTTAAGGAGAGAGTGAACGGTGAGCTCCAGCGATCACGATAGCGCGGGTGACCTTCTTATCCAGGAGGTCGAAGAGGAACTCCGCCGCGACCAATATCATAAGCTGTGGAAACGATACGGCAATTATATCGTTGCCGCGGTCGTCGCCGTTATCCTGGTCGTTGCCGGCTACCAAGGCTGGCAGGAATGGCAAGGGCGCCAGCGTCAGCAGGAAGCGGCCCGGTTCGAGGCGGCCCAGGATTTGGTGGCTCAGGGCAAAACCGCCGAGAGCGCGGAGGCGCTGGCCAAGCTGTCCTCCGACGGGCACACCGGTTTCGCCACGGCGGCCGGCATGCGGCGCGCCGAACTGCTGCTTGGACAGGGCGATGTGGTGGGTGCCGCCGCGGCCTATGACCAGGTCGCCAATTCCTCCGGCCCGGCTCTCTACCGCGATCTCGCGGTTTTGAAGGTGGCGCTGCTGACGCTCGATTCCGGGGATGCCGCCGCCCTCGAAAGCCGCGTGGCGCCGCTCAGCGCCGTTGCCAATCCCTGGCATTTTTCCGCAACCGAGATCCTGGCGCTGCTTGCGCAGAAGAAGGGGGATGCCCAAAAGGCCGCCCTGCTTTACAAGCAGCTCGCCGATGATCTGCAGGCGCCGGCGGGTATCCGCGCCCGCGCCGCCGAAATGCTTGCCGTTTTACCGCCCGCCGCCGACAAGGCCAAGGGCTGATGGGGATCCTCACGATGCGTCGTTTCGCCGTTATCCTCGCTTCTTGCGGGTTTCTTGCAGCTTGTTCAGGTGACACCTGGTTCGGGGATAATCCGACGCCGCCCTTGCCGGGCAAGCGAATCAGCATTCTTTCCCAAACGAAGACCCTGGAGCCGGATGCGGGCAGCAAGACCTCCATCGTTTTGCCCCCGCCGGAGAACGTTCCCGAATGGCCGCAGGCCGGAGGCTATCCGCCGCACTCCATGTATCATCTGGCGCTTGGGCCCAACCTGCATCAGGCCTGGGATGCCAATATCGGGGCTGGTGCCGAGAAACGCCGGGTCTTCATGACCCAGCCGATCGTCGCCGTGGGCAAGGTTTTCGCCATGGACGCCGAATCGGTGGCGTCGGCCTACGATCTCAAGGACGGGCATCGCCTGTGGAAGACGGATCTGGCGCCCGAGGACACCGGAGACGGCAGCTATGGCGGCGGCCTCGCCTACGAGGAAGGCAAGCTCTACATCACCAATCAATTCGCCGAGTTGCTCGCCCTCAATGCGGCGGATGGCAAGATTCTTTGGCGGCGCAGCCTACCTTCGCCGGTTCGCGGCGCTCCGACGGTTCGTGCCGGCCGTGTTCTGGTGGTGACCGTCGACAACTCGACGCTGGCGCTGTCGACCGAAGACGGACATGAGCTGTGGCACCACAATGGCATCAGCGAAGTCGCCTCCATGCTGGGGGGGACCAGTCCGGCCGTCGACGGCAACACCGTCCTGACCCCCTATAGCTCCGGCGAGTTGTTCGCCCTGCGCATCGAGAATGGCACGGTGCAGTGGAGCGAGGTCATTTCCAGCTTGAAGCGGACCGACCAGGTGGCCACCTTGACCGATATCCGCGGCCTGCCGGTCGTCGACCGGGGACGGGTCTTCGCCGTGGGCAACGCCGATATCTTCGCGGCGATCGATTTGCGGACCGGACGGCGCATTTGGGACAAGGAAGTCGGATCGATCCAAACGCCGTGGGTTGCCGGGGATTTCATCTATCTGGTGACCAATGGTCCGGAACTCGCCTGCTTCGAGGCCGAAACGGGCCAGGTCCGCTGGGTCAAGCCGCTGGAGCGCTGGGTTGACGAGGAGGACAAGACCGATCGCCAGGTTTGGAGCGGCCCCGTGCTGGCCTCCGACCGCCTGATCGTGGTTTCCTCGGTGGGTAAGGCCGTTTCCTTCTCGCCCTACACCGGCGAGAAGCTGGGCGAAGTGGAACTTCCGGCCGGTGTCACCATTCCGCCGATCGTCGCCGGTGAGACATTGTTGTTCGTGACCGTGGACGGCGATCTGATCGCCTATCGCTGACGAGCGGCGCTTTTCGCCCGGCCCAAGCCGGGAGGAGAGACGCTTCGCATAAAAGCTTGGGGCCTGGGACGGAATTACCGAACCAGGCCCTCTAGCCCGAGCGGCGCCTGAGCCTGACTGGCGGTCCGGCTCGGAGTGCCGGTTTGGCTTTGGGGGCGTAATGCTTCCTGAGCTGGTATATTTTGGCCGAAAGGCCTGCTTCAAAAAGAGAGAGAAGGGTCCGGCAACCCATGGGTTTCAAGGTAGCCATCATCGGGCGTCCCAATGTGGGAAAGTCCACCTTGTTCAACCGGCTGATCGGCCGGCGGGTGGCGATCGTTCACGATCGCCCCGGGGTGACGCGTGACCGCCGCGAGGGCCAGGGCGGCATCGCCGACATGGCCTTTACCCTGATCGATACCGCCGGTCTGGAGGATGCCACCGACGATTCCATCGAAGGTCGGATGCGCGGTCAGACGGAACAGGCCATCCGTGATGCCGACGTCGTCTTGTTCCTCATCGATGCGCGGGCCGGGGTGACGCCGCTCGACGCCTTTTTCGCCGACCATCTGCGCAAAAGCCCGACGCCGGTCATCCTGGTCGCCAACAAGTGCGAGGGGAAGGCCGGCGCTCCCGGCCTTTACGAGTCTTACGGCCTGGGATTGGGAGATCCCGTGCCCTTCTCGGCCGAACATGGCGAGGGGCTGGACGATCTGTATGAGGCCTTGCTCCCCCATGCCAGGAAGCATGACGGGCTGGAGGCGTCGCCGGAAGACGAGGATGACTGGGATTGGGCGGATGCGGACGCCGGAAAAGGCGACGATGACATCGAGGATGGCGACATCCATGCCGAAGCCGAGGCGGCGGCGGCGGCCCGTCCTTTGCAGATGGCCGTGGTCGGGCGTCCCAACGTCGGCAAGTCGACCATCGTCAACCGCTTATTGGGCGAGGATCGCATGCTTACCGGGCCGGAGGCCGGGCTGACCCGCGACGCCATCGCCAGCGAATGGGCGTACAAGGGGCGGACCATCCGTCTGGTCGATACCGCCGGCCTGCGCCGTCGGGCCAATGTCTCGGATTCGGTCGAACGGCTTTCGACGTCAAATACCATCGCGGCGATCCGCATGGCCCATGTGGTCGTCCTGGTGATGGATGCCAACGCCATCCTCGACAAGCAGGATCTAACCATCGCCCGGTTGGCCATCGAGGAGGGCAGGGCCCTGGTGATCGTCGTCAACAAGTGGGATGTGGTCGAGAAGCGCCGAGAGGCCCTGGCCCGCCTCCAGGACCGTTTGGAGACGTCATTGCCCCAGGTCCGCGGCGTGCCGACGGTGACCATGTCGGCCTTGTCCGGCAAAGGACTGGACCAGCTGATGGACGCGGTGGTCGACATCTATGAGATTTGGAATCGCCGTGTTCCGACGAGCCATCTCAACCGCTGGCTGGCCGAAATGACCGAACGGCATCCGCCGCCGGCCACCCAGGGCGGTCGGCGCATTCGCCTTCGCTACATGACCCAGGTGCGGACGAGGCCGCCGACCTTCGCTGTGTTCACCCAGCGGGCCGATGAAATGCCCGACTCCTACGGGCGCTATCTGGTCAATGGTCTGCGCGAGACTTTCGGGCTTCCCGGGGTTCCGATCCGTTTCGCCATGCGCAAACGCCGCAACCCTTACGCCGACGACTAGGCTTGCGTGACGCTAAAAAAACTCCGTTTTTTCAAATGCTCAAACGCCGCTCGGGCTAACGAACGCGATTCAATCTAAACGCAACGCGCTCTAATTGGTGCTGTCCGAGGCCTCCATGTGCCAGCCCGTGCCGTCATGGGCCAGCATGGCCGGGCTGCGCTGCTCGGCCGCCCAAGGGCCGCGGCGCAGGCGGACGTGGTCGGAATCCGCCCAGCCGAGCACTTCGTAAACCGTGTCGTCCTCGTCCTTGGCGGAAAGCGAAAATTCGATGCCGGGGGCGGCGCCGCTTAAGGACCAGACTTCAAGACGGCGGGGGGCCGACCAAGCCAGGTCGGTCACGCTGGCCACGGCCCGCCGTCCGTTGGGGGCGAATTTGGGGACGCCCAGCAGGAAGCTGGTGCCGCCTGTCCGGGTATCGACCAGAATAGCCGCGTTGGCCTCGTTCCAATGTTCCTCGACCACGTGGAAGCGCCCGTCCGGGCTCAAGCCCGCGTAATCATAAGAGCGGAACACCTGCTGCGGGCAGGCGATCTGGCCGCAGATCAGGTCGTCGGTCAAGCTCAGGTGATGCCCGTCGGCGAGTTCCAGGCGGAGCAGAGAGCCGTTGCGGCTGGCTTTCCCGTGGCTGCTGGCGATCAGGGGCGCCTCTCCCTGGTTGCGGCCGTTGGTGATGTCCGTCAGCCATTCGGCCAAGCTCTCATCCGTCTCGGCTGCCTGTGGCGGGGGCGGTATGGTCAAGGGGGCGCCGCTGGTACGTTCGGCGTGCCGGCTGTCGACGAGGGTGACGTCGTCATCGCTGTAGGGCAGGAGCATTTTCGGCGCGGAAGAGGGGGCGATTCGAAGGTCGTAGCCGCCGTTCATATTATTCCAGCCCAGATAACGGTAGCGGACCGAAAGCTCTTTCGGGCAGGGCATGTCGCCGCAGGTCGTGCGGTCGGTCAAGGTCAGGATCTCGCCCGATTTCAGGCGCAGGCTGAGACTGTCCTTTTCCCGCCAGACCAGCCCCTTGCTGGCGGCCAGCGCCGATGCCTCGTCCTGGATATCCGGTGCCGCCGGAGGAGGAGGGGGAGGCTCGGCCGGACGCAGCCACAAACTTGCGCCCGCGATGCCGGCCGCCGTTGTCAAGACGAGTGCTGCAAGCGCTGCTCTGCGCATCCGGAGTCTTTCTCCCTTACGACGACGCCCGCGGCATCAATTTCGAAAAGCTAACATTTTACAGCCATTACAGCCAGATTACGGCCAGATTACGGCGGGCGGGAGACTCATCAGGATGGCTTCGACGTTGCCGCCGGTCTTCAGTCCGAAAGTGGTGCCGCGGTCGTAGAGAAGATTGAACTCGACATATCTTCCGCGCTTGATCAGTTGGGCCCGCCTCTGCTCGTCGTTCCAGGGGGTATGCAGATGCCGGGCGACCAGGCGTCCATAGGCGTCACGGAAGGCCAGGCCGACGTCGCGGACGAAGGCGAAGTCGGCGGACCAGTCGCCGGAGGCCAGTTCGTCGAAGAAGATACCGCCCACGCCGCGCGCCTCCTGGCGATGAGGCAGATAGAAGTACCGATCGCACCAGGCCTTGTAGCGGTCGTAGTCGGCGACGGCATGGGTGTCGCAGGCGGCCTTGAGGGCCGCATGGAAGTCCTCGGCGTCCGTTTTGTCGGGGAAGGTCGGGGTCAGGTCGGCGCCGCCGCCGAACCAGCCATGGTCGGTGGAGATCATTCGCGTGTTCATATGGGCCGCCGGCACCAAGGGGGAGCGGGGATGGGCCACCACCGAGATGCCGGCCGCCCAGAAGCGGCCCTGCGCCGCGTCACCCCCGGGGATTGCCCGGCGGAATTCCGGGTTTAAGGTTCCGTTGACCACCGAGACGTTGACGCCGATTTTTTCGAAGACGCGCCCGTGCATCAAGGCCATCTCGCCGCCGCCGAGATCTTCGTTTCCGGGATTTTCCGGCTCGCCCTGACGCCGCCAGGACGTGCGGATGAAATGGCCGGCTGGATCGGGGCTTTCGGTGAAGGTTTCCTCCAATCGTTCGAAATCCCGGCAAAGCTGGTCGCGCAATTCGGCGAACCAGGCGGCGGCTTTTTCGCACTGTTCATCGATCACCGGCGGTTCTCCAGGGAGGGGCGGCCTGTCCGGGTATCGGCGCGGGAAAGCCGTCGGTTTGGCGCAAGGCCTCGCCCAGGACCAGGGCGGCGGAGAGCGCGACGTTCAGCGAGCGTGCCCCGGCGACCATCGGAATGCGCAGACGTTCATCCGCGAGGTCGTGCACCTCGTCGGGGACGCCGGCGCTTTCCCGGCCGAGGAGCAGGATATCGTCCGGACGAAAGGCGAAGGAAAAATGCGGGGCGTCGGCCCGCGTCGACAATAAGACGAGCCGTCCCGCCGGGCGGTTTCCCAGGAAGGCCGTCCAGGATTCGTGGCGGCGCAGTTGCGCGAGTTCCAGATAATCCATGCCCGCGCGACGCAGACGGCGGTCGTCCCAGACGAAGCCGCAGGGCTCGATGACATCGACGCCGACACCGAAACAGGCGGCGAGACGAAGAATGGTTCCGGTGTTCTGGGGGATGTCGGGTTGATATAGAGCAATGCGCATCGTCTCAAATTGACCCAAATTGATGTGGGGACGCGATCATCACGCGCTTTTCAAGATGTTGGAATTGATTTATATGCCAATCGGGCTTCTAGTCACGTCACCCGCTGTCGACCATACTTGCCACTTTCTCGCGAAAGGGGCAAAAAAGACGAGTATTTATACTTGTCGTACGCACTCCCAGTGGGGTCATTGAGAGGGAATAGCATGGCTGATACGTCGACTTCCGCCTCGGGGACGCCCCCTGAAGGCGAATCGCGCCGGGATTTTCTGCTCTATGCGGCGAGTGCCGTCGGGGTGGCCGGCACGGCACTGGCCGTCTGGCCATTGATCCATAGCATGAATCCGGCCGCCGATACGCTGGCCCTGTCCTCGACGGAGGTCGATCTGTCCTCCATCGCCGTCGGGCAGGCGATCACCGTTACCTGGCGCGGCAAGCCGGTGTTCATCCGCCATCGGACCGATGAGGAAATCGAAGCGGCGCGCAAGGTCGATCTGGCCGAACTGCGCGATCCGGAAACCGACGACAAGCGCGTCAAGAAGGCGGAATGGCTGATTCTGGTGGGGATCTGCACCCACCTCGGCTGTATTCCGATGGGGCAGAAAGCCAGCGATCCGAAGGGGGAATACGGCGGCTGGTTCTGCCCGTGCCATGGTTCGGCCTACGATACGTCGGGCCGTATCCGGAAAGGCCCGGCTCCGCTCAATCTGGCGGTTCCCACATACACCTTCCTCACCGACACCTCGGTTCGGATCGGCTAGGAGAGCTTCGATGAGCGGACAAAAATTCGACAACAAAATCGTTCAGTGGGTTGACGAGCGCCTGCCGATCTTCTCGGTTCTGAAAGAAAGCGCCGTCGACTATCCGACGCCGAAGAACCTGAATTACTGGTGGAATTTCGGCTCGCTGGCCGGCTTCATGCTGGTCGTGATGATTCTCACCGGCATTTTCCTCGCCATGAATTATGCGGCCAATACCGCCATCGCCTTCGGCGTCGTCGAGCATATCATGCGCGACGTCAACTACGGCTGGCTGCTGCGCTATCTGCATATGAACGGCGCCTCCTTCTTCTTCATTTGCGTCTACATCCATATCTTCCGCGGCCTCTATTACGGCTCCTACAAGGCGCCGCGCGAACTGCTGTGGGCGTTGGGCCTGTTGATCTATCTCGTCATGATGGGCACCGCCTTCATGGGCTATGTGCTGCCATGGGGCCAGATGTCCTTCTGGGGCGCCACGGTGATCACCAACCTGTTCTCGGCGATTCCGGTGGTCGGCGATTACATCGTCACGCTTCTCTGGGGCGGTTTCTCGGTCGACAATCCGACCCTCAACCGCTTCTACGCCCTGCACTATCTGCTGCCCTTCGTCATTTTCGCCCTGGTCTTCCTGCATCTGGTGGCGCTGCATACGACGAAGTCCAACAATCCCCTGGGTATCGACGTGACGGGGCCGCAGGACACCATTCCATTCCATCCCTACTATACGGTCAAGGATCTGGTCGGCATCGGCGTGCTGTTGCTGATCTATCTGGCCGTCGTCTTCTTCGCCCCGAACTTCTTCGGCGAACCGGACAACTATGTCCCGGCCAATCCCCTGGTGACCCCGCCGCATATCGTGCCGGAATGGTATTTTCTGCCTTTCTACGCCATCCTGCGGGCGATTCCCGATAAGCTGGGCGGCGTTCTCGCCATGTTCGGCGCTATCGTCATCCTGTTCTTCCTTCCCTGGATCGACAGCTCGAAGGTGCGTTCGGCGAAGTTCCGTCCGATCTTCAAGCAGATCTTCTGGATCTTCCTGGCGGTTTGCCTGGTTCTCGGCTATTGCGGCTCGCAGCCTCCGGAAGGCCAGATCGTGGTGGTCGGCCGTATCGCAACGGCGGCTTATTTCCTGTTCTTCCCGCTGTTGTGGGTTCTGGGCAAGATCGAGAAGCCCAAGCCGTTGCCGCAAAGCATTTCCGCTCCCGTGCTCAAGGGCGCGTCCGCCGGTCACGCTGCTCAGAAGATGGAGAAGGCGTAATGCGTAAGTTCCTGACTTCGACATTCGCGGCGGCCCTGCTGGCCGTCGCGATCCCGGCCGCGGCCGAGGAGGGACCGGCGCTGGAACGCCAGAACTGGTCCTGGCACGGTCCCTTTGGACAATATGACAAGGCGCAGTTGCGGCGCGGGTTCCAGGTCTTCCGCGAGATCTGCTCGAACTGCCATTCGATGAAGCTGGTGGCCTATCGCAATCTGGGCGATCTCGGCTTCACCGAGGACGAGATCAAGGCGATCGCCGCCGAGAAGCAGGTCCAGGACGGTCCCAACGACCAGGGCGACATGTATGCCCGCCCGGCCCGTCCTTCCGACCGGTTCGTACCGCCGTTCCCCAACGATCAGGCGGCGCGCGTCGCCAGCAACGGCGCCCTTCCCCCCGATCTGTCCTTGATGACCAAGGCCCGGGTCGGTGGTCCCGACTATGTCTACGGCATTCTGACCGGCTTCAAGGATACGCCTCCGGAAGGGGTCACTATTCCCGACGGCATGTATTACAACACCGCCTTCCCCGGTCATCAGATCGCCATGCCACCGCCGGTCAACGACGACCAGGTGACCTATGCCGACGGCACCAAGGCGACCAAGGAGCAGATCTCCAAGGACGCCGTGGCCTTCCTCAATTGGGCCGCCGAGCCGGAACTGGATCAGCGCCACAGCTTAGGCGTCAAGACGCTGATTTTCGTCTTCGTCATGACCATCCTATTCTACGCCCTGAAGCGCAAAATCTGGGCTAGGCTGCACTGACCCGTGCCGATCGGGTGAAAAATGAAAGGCCGCCGTGGCGACACGGCGGCCTTTCTCCGTCTTTGGCGGGTCTTGATCGCCCCTGATCGATAAGGAAATCATAAGCAACCGGACAAAGCGCATAAGTCGTGGTGGTCAGGAATCGCATGGAGCCTTTATCGGTCCTCCCTCTAGGATGCCCCCATCTTCAATTGATACGGATGAAATGCTATGTCGACCTCGTCGATACGGCTGTCTTCCAAAGCATCTCCTTCCGTCGGCGTCTTTCCTTCCTCAGTCGACACTTCTCCGAAATCCCTCACGGAATTCCTTATTGAAACAACCGGCATCCAGCCGGAGGACCGCGTGCTGGTCGTCGGCGGGTCCTTGTCGGAGCATCTCGCCGGATTGGCCCATCACGGCTGCGGCGTCGCCTCCGGCATTCATCCGGGCGCTCTCTGCCTGCATCACGAGTCCGCCGATGTGATCTGGCTGATCGATCCCCTTCGGTCCGGGCGAGAGATAATCGCTCAGGAGCCCAAGGATTTCGGGGCTGCCAGCCCGGCGCCCGAGATCGGCGGCCCGATCCGCGCCCTGTTGCATCGCATCGGCGATCCGCGGCTGCTGGCCATCCTATTGCCCGCCGACGAACGTGCCTGGGTCCAGAATTTTTTATACCGGCTCGGCGCCAACGGACTGGTGCTCTGGTCCTATCATCCCTACGGCGAGCGGTTGGTGGTGACGGCTTCCCGTCCCGGATGGTTGCGCGGCGTCAGCTCGAACCGGAGGGCGGGGCTGTGACGACGCATCGCCGATTACCGGGGGCGCGCGGCTCGATGGCTGCCCTGGTGACCCCCTTCAAGAATGGATATATCGACGAGCGGTCGTTCCGTTTTCTCTGCGAGCGCCAAATCGAGCGGGGAACGGCCGCCCTGGTGGTTTGCGGGACGACCGGCGAGGTCTCGACCCTGGACCGGCGGGAGCAGACGCTGCTGATCCGCTTGGCGGTCGATACCGCCGGGGGCCGCGTGCCGGTGATCGCCGGGGCGGGGTCGAACTGCACCGATACGGCTGTCGACCTGGTCTATCAGGCCGAATGGCTGGGAGCCGATGGTGTCCTTTGTGTCGTTCCCTACTATAACCGCCCGACCCAGGATGGATTGTATCGCCATTTTCTGACCCTGCAGAGCAAGACCGACCTGCCGCTTCTGCTTTATGACGTGCCGTCGCGGACCGGGGCCGGGCTGAGCCTGGAAACCATCTTGCGGTTGGCCGAACTGCCCAATATCGTCGGCCTCAAGGACGCGTCGGGCGATCCCGGCCGGACGGCGATCCTGCGCCGGCATCTGGGGCCGGATTTTCTCCTGCTGTCCGGCGACGACTCCAGTGCCGCCGCAGCTCTGGAATTGGGTGGCGACGGTTGCATTTCGGTGTCGGCGAACGTCGCCCCGGCGCTCAATGCCGCGCTCTATCGCGCCTGGGCCGAAGGCGATATGGAGCGCTTCCTGAAGTTGCGCGACTTGCTGGCGCCTCTTGCCGGAGCCTTGTTCGTCGAAAGCAATCCCATCCCGGTGAAATGGGCGTTGGCGCAGATGGGGCTGCTTCGCGATGAATTGCGCCTGCCCCTGACGACGCTGTCTTCCGACTGTGAGCCGGTCCTGCGCGCCGCGCTCGATGAGGTGATTTTCCACGAGGCGGAAGAGGCCGCGCGCATGCCCCGTCACCCCATGACGCCGAGGACCGCGACCGCCGCCTGACTCTTCCCTCCCCTCGCTTCGGGGTGGACAGGCCCGGCCGCTTCGGTTAACCACTTTTCCCAGGTTCGCAGGAAAGGGTTGGTCATGAGTGTTCTGGGCATTATTGGCGGCAGCGGCGTCTATCAGATCGATGGTTTGGCCAATGTGCGATGGCAGAAAATCGACAGTCCCTTCGGCGCGCCGTCCGACGAGCTGCTGTTCGGCGACCTGGACGGACAGAAGCTGGTCTTTTTGCCCAGACATGGCCGCGGCCATAAGATTCCCCCGTCCGAACTCAATTTCCGGGCCAATATCGATGCGATGAAACGGGCCGGGGTCACCGAGATCATCTCGGTGTCGGCCGTCGGTTCCCTGAAGGCCGAATTGGCGCCGGGCACCTTCGTTATCGTCGACCAGTTCATCGACCGGACCTTCGCCCGCAACAAGAGCTTCTTCGGAACCGGGCTGGTCGCCCATGTCGGCATGGGCCATCCCGTCTGCGGCCGGTTGGGTGACGCCATCGCCGAGGCCGCGACCGAGGTCGGCATTGCCGCCAAACGCGGCGGCACCTATCTGGTGATGGAGGGGCCGCAATTCTCCACTCAGGCCGAATCCGAGCTCTACCGGACCTGGGGATGCGATGTCATCGGCATGACCAACATGCCGGAGGCCAAGCTGGCCCGGGAAGCGGAGATGTGTTACGCCACGGTGGCCATGGTCACCGATTACGATTGCTGGCATCCCGACCACGACCATGTGTCGGTCGATGCCGTGGTCAAGGTTCTGCTGGAAAACGCCGACAAGGCCCGGGCCCTGGTCCGGGCCGTCGCGCCCAGGCTGCGCCATGGCCCCGAGATTTGTCCGCGCGGGTGCCATCGCGCGCTGGACAGCGCCATCATCACCCACGCCGATGCGCGCGATCCCGCCATGGTCGGCAAGCTCGATGCGGTGGCCGGCCGCGTTCTGAAGGGCTGACGCCATGAAAATCCATGGAACGCATCGCCGGACCATCTGGCTGGCCGAGGACGGCCGCGGCGTCGAGATCATCGATCAGACGCGCCTGCCCCACGAATTGGTGGTCATCCGTCTCGATACCCTTGAGGAGGCCGAGCGGGCGATCAAGGAGATGTGGGTGCGCGGGGCCCCCTTGATCGGGGCGGCGGCGGCTTATGGGGTGGCACTGGCACTGCGGAGCGATGCCTCGGACGCCCGGCTCGACGAGGCCTGCCGCCGGTTGCTGGCCACCCGTCCGACCGCCGTCAATCTGCGCTGGGCCCTGGACGACATGCGGGCCCGGCTGGCCGGGTTGGCTGTTTCCGACCGTCTGGCCGCGGCCTACCGGCGGGCGGCCGAGATCGCCGACGAGGACGTGACGATGAATGCGGCGCTGGGCGGGCATGGCGCGGCGATTCTCGCCGAGCTTTGGAAAAAGCGGAAAGCGGCGGGGGCCTCGCGGCTCAACGTGCTTACGCATTGCAACGCCGGCTGGCTGGCCACGGTCGACTGGGGTACGGCGCTGGCGCCGGTCTACAAGGCCGATGAGGCGGGCATCCCACTGCATGTCTGGGTCGACGAGACCAGGCCGCGTAATCAGGGGGCCAGTCTGACCGCCTGCGAACTCAATTGGCAGGGGATCGCCCATACGGTGATCGTCGACAATGCCGGCGGGCATCTGATGCAGCATGGGCAGGTCGACGTCTGCATCGTCGGCACCGATCGGACGACGGCATCGGGCGATGTCTGCAACAAGATCGGCACCTATCTGAAGGCTCTGGCCGCCCACGACAACGGCGTGCCGTTTTATGTCGGGTTGCCGGGGCCGACCATCGATTGGACCATCGAAGACGGGGTGCGCGATATTCCCATCGAGGAACGGGATCCCTCCGAGGTCACCCATATCAGCGGCCGGGGGCCGTCCGGCGAGCGTTTGACCGTGCAATTGACTCCTGACGGCAGTCCGGCGATCAATTACGGTTTCGACGTCACTCCGGCCCGGCTGGTCACCGGTCTGATCACCGAGCGTGGCGTTTGTCCGGCCTCATCCGTGGGGCTGCTCTCCCTTTATCCCGAAAAGCGAAACCATGTCTGAAAACACCGTCCGGTCGACGACCCAACGCCTGTCCATCATCGACGCCTCCGTCCGTCTGGAGAAACTGGGGCTTAACAAGGGAACGGCGGGAAACATCAGTATCCGCTGGAACGGCGGTTTCCTGATCACGCCGTCGGGGATGGCCCCCCATCGCCTGCATCCCGAGGACATCGTCGCGGTCGACATGGACGGAAGCTGGCAGGGCGCTCGCAAGCCCTCTTCGGAATGGCGGTTCCACCGCGATATCTACGCGGCCCGGCCGGAAATCACCGCGGTGGTTCATGCCCATCCGTCGTTCTGCGTCGCCCTGGCCGTCCTGCATAAGGAAATTCCGCCTTATCATTATATGGTGGCCAAGGCCGGCGGACGCGATATCCGTTGTGCGCCCTACGCCTCCTTCGGAACGCAGGCCCTGTCCGATTTCGCCATGACCGCTCTCGAAGGGCGCAAGGCCTGTCTTCTCGCCAACCATGGGATGATCGCCACCGGCACGTCATTGGACGGGGCGATGGCGCTCGCCGTCGAGGTGGAGGAACTGGCCGAGGGCTATTGGCGGGCGTTGCAACTGGGTGAACCGATCCTGCTCAGCGACGAGGAAATGGCGTCCACCGTCGAGCGGTTCTCGGCCTATGGCGAGAATGCGCAGAAAGGTTCTCGCTGATCCGTTCATGACAGGCGGGGCCGCCGGGAGTAGGCTTCGCACACCCCTGTTTTTTCCATCCTTGGGTGAGAGGCCGATGGCTCATCAGATCACGGGTATCGATCACGCGCGCATTGCCGTCGCCGATGCCGGGGCGGCGCGTCAGGCTTTTGTCCGCTTGGGGTTTTCCGTCGCGCCGGCGACGCGTGATGACGCCGCAGGGTTCATCCGCTTTGGAACCGATTATGTGGAATTGGCCGCTCCCGGCGATGCGGGGGGCGACAGCGAACGGTTGCGGCGAGCTCTTGCCGGGGCGGCCGGCCGATTGGCGGGATTGGGTTTGGTCAGCCGCGACTTGGCGGCATCCCGTCAGTCGCTGGTCCGCGCGGGGGTCGAGCCTCTGCCTCCGGTCGGGGAGGGGCTGATTTCGTCCATCGCCTTGCCCGACGGCTTGCCTCCAGGATTGTCGACGGAGCTTCGTTCCGTCGGAGGGGAGGCCGACGGCGGTTTTTCGGAATGGCGCGAGCATCCCAACACGGCCCTGGGGATCGTTTCGCTCACCGTGCTGCTCGATAACCCCGAAGCGGCGATCTCCGATTACAGCCGGCTTTTCGGTCCGGCGGCCTGTACGCCCACCGATGAGATGGTCACCGTCCATACCGGGCGCGGTCTGATTTTTCTGGTCAGCCCCAATGGTTTCGACGATTTGCACCCTGGTCTGGATCTTCGCCTGCCGGCGGCCCCGGCCATGGTTGCCTTGACCATCCGCGTCGCCGATCTCTCCCGGGCGGCCGATGTGCTGTCGGCCAACGGTGTGCCGGTGGCGCGCCGTGGCGGGCATCTGGGCATCCCATCCAGGGACGCCCTGGGGATCGGTCTGGAGCTGGCCGAGGCTTGAAAGCCGGGACGATCCCTGCGCTCACCGGAAAGCAGAGACGCCCATAGGCGCGAGGATAAACCCACGCCCGCTTTGCGGGAGAAACGCCGGTGCCCGCAAAGGATTGGTTCGTTTTTGGCTGGCGAACGACACACTTTTCGTTACCGAAAAAAGATGTGCGAATGCCCCCGGGCATGGCCCGGGGGCGGCGATGAGCGAACCGATCCGAGTTATACGATCCGGAAGTTCTTGAACTGCCAGGGGTCGGCGTTGTCGATATCCTCGGGGAACAACTGCCCGCGGTCGCGGAGCGGCGTCCAGTCGGAATAGGCGCCGACCACCGGACCCAGATAGGGCATGCAGATGCCGAGGATTCTCTCGAAGTCCAGTTCCTCGGGCTCTATGACGCCCGCGCGGGGATTCTCGATCGCCCACACCATGGCCGCCAGCACGGAAATGGTCACCTGCAGGCTGGTCGCGTTGTTGTGCGGGCAAAGCCCGCGCGCCTCGGCGGTAGACAGCTGCGATCCGTACCAATAGGCCCCTTTGGCGTGCCCCATCAGCAGGACGCCCAGTTCGTCGATGCCTCCCACGATGTCATCCGTCAGAAGGCGCTTGTTGGGCTGCATATGCCAGTTCTTGCCGGCCAGTTCGTGCAGCGACAGGACGGCGTCGTCACAGGGGTGATAGGCGTAATGCACGGTCGGCCGGAAGAGGACCTTCTTGCCATCGACGACGCTGAAATAGTCGGCGATGGAGATCGCCTCGCCATGGGTGATCAGAAAGCCGTGAAACGGCCCCTCGATCGGGGTCCAGGTGCGGACCCGCGTGCTGGCGCCCGGCCGGTTGAGATAGATCGCCGAGCCGCTTCCGAATTCGTGGCGTCCGCCATCGGGCGGGAAGGTTTTTTCGTGGCTGCCCCATCCCAGTTCGGACGGCTGGCAGCCTTCGCCGACGAAGCCCTCGATCGACCATGTGTTGACGAATTCGCCGACCTTTTTCGGCGTGTTGGGAACCTGGGTGTCGCGTTCGGCGACATGCACCACCTTCACCGACAGCTTGCGCATCAGTTCGCCCCAATCGGCGCGGCCGGCCGGCTTCGAAACCTCGAGGCCCGTGTCGCGGGCGAGATTGAGCAGGGCCTGCTTCAGGAAATGCGAAACCAGTCCCGGATTGGCGCCATGGGTGATCACGGCGGTCGCCGCGCCTTCCGGGCGGCGCAGTTTCAGGGCTTCCTCGCGATAGGCGTAATTCGAGCGGAGCGACGGCGACAGCGTGGTGTCGGTATAGCCGCCGACCCATGGCTCGATACAGGTGTCCAGATAGAGGACGTCGCGGTCGCGGCAGAATTCGATCAGCGCCAGGGACGAGACGTCGACGGACACATTGAGAAGAAAGTCGCCGGTGCTCAGCAACGGACCGAGGACGCGCCGATAATTCTCTCGCGTCAAAGGTTCCTTGATGAACCGGATGTCATATTCGCGAGCGATGTCGCGACCCCGATCCTCGGCCGTCACGATAGTGATCTTCGCCGGGTCGAGATCGATATGCCGCAGGATCAGCGGCAGCACTCCCTGCCCGATGCTGCCGAAACCGACGATCACCAGGCGTCCGCCAAATCTGGCGTATTTCATCGCGATACTACCCCCCTTGTTCTGCAATTCTTCCCTCTAAAGCCTTTCAGGCCGCACGCATGGCGGCCGGTAGATAGCCGGGAGTCTCAAGCAAAGGCCGATCCTCGACCTCGACCGTCAATGTCTGGTCGAAGCCGTTGAAACCGGTGCGCAGCGCCGTTCCATAGGCGCCGAGCTGGCCGATTTCGATCCAGTCTCCTTCCCGCGTGTCGGCCGGCAGCAGGAATGGTCCCTTCATTCGGTCCGCCGAATCGCAGGTGGGCCCGAAAAATTCGAAAGCGCGCAACTCGTCGTTCCGCTCGCCGCCGTCGGCTCCGATCAACCGCACGGGAAAGCGGAATCCGATGGACGCTCCAGCGTCGGACAAGGCGCCATAGATACCATCATTTACATAAAGCGCACCGTTCTTCCGTGCGATGACCCGGACCACGATGGATTCTCCGGGCGCGGCCAGGGCCCGCCCCGGTTCGCTCCACAGTCGGCAGGCCGCCGGGAGATTCAATTTTGCCACGCCCCTGTCGATCGCCTCAATGAAGGCGTCCAGCGGCGGTGGTACCTCGGCGGGGTAGCTGACGGGAAATCCGCCGCCGACGTCGAGAACGTCGATATCCACTCCGGCCATGGCGAGGACCTCGCCGGCCAGCGCCAGAGCCCGCTCATACGCTTCCGGCTCCAGGCATTGCGATCCCACATGGAAGCTGATGCCGATTTTTGGTGCCAGATGCCGGCATTTCCGCAGCAGGGCGGCGGCCTCGTCGGGTGCCGCGCCGAACTTTCCGGACAGGTCGTAGACGGCTTTGCCTTTCGGCAGCGCAAGGCGGACGATCAGGCCGAGATCGGTCGCGTCATCGGTTTCGGCGAGAATTTTGTCCAATTCCTCCGCCGCATCGAGAACGAAATCGCGCACTCCATACTGGAAATAAGCCTGCCGGATGGCCGAGCGGGTTTTGATCGGATGCATGAAATGAATGACGGCGGCCGGGAAAAGGCCGCGCACCAACCGCACCTCGTTCAGCGACGCCGCGTCGAAATGACGCAGGCCACCTTTCCACAGGGCACGCAGGACCGCGGGCTGGGGATTGCATTTGACGGCGTAAAGCACGTCGCCGGAAAACAGTTCGACGAAGCGGGCGGCCGATTCGGCCAGAACCCGGGGGCGCAGGCAATGCAGCGGATCGTCGGGCCGTTCGGTCAGCACCAATCGACTGACATCGGGCAGGACGGGATATCTGCTCCGCCGCGCCCGGTCAACGGGTACTGCTGCGGCTCGGTAACGTACTACATTCATCTCGGCCATCTCCCGAAGCGGCCCGGCTTCCGCCGGGTAAAAGTCGGAACCAGCGCGGCTCCGTCAGGGGCCGCGACCAAACGTCAAATCCAACAGTCATCAGCGTGCCGAAAGGGCGCGCAATGCCATTGCGTTCGACTTAAGTCAACTTCGGAAGTGCGGGGAAATCCTCGCGCGTTCCACAACCATGTCCACCTCCCTTTCGGGGACCGATCCACTGTCGACCGGAGACCAAAAAGGACGCCTGACCGTCGTAGCATAACCCAGGACTTCAAAAGTCCCTTGATATGGGCCATAGGCACGTGCGAGTGCGTCTGGAGCGGATATATACGCTGTTTTCCAGGCCGCGCAAGAGTGTTTCTTGCGGTGAGAACGATTATTTCGCGGGGAGGTTTTGTGCCAGCAGGGAAAGATATTGCCAGGCGAGAGTGGCCGCCGCCAGAGAGGTGATTTCGGCCACGTCGTAGGACGGACTGACCTCGACCACATCCATGCCGACGAAATCGAGACCGACCAGACGCTTCAGAATGGCCATCGCCTGCCAGCCGAACAGGCCGGCGATTTCCGGCGTTCCTGTGCCCGGCGCCTGCGAAGGGTCGAGGGCGTCGATGTCGAAGGAGAGATAGACGGGGCCGTCGCCCACGACGCCGCGGATGGTTTCCGCCACCGCTTTCGGTGTGCTTTCATGGACGGCTTCGGCCGAGAGGATGGTGACGCCCTTGCCTTCCGTCCAATCCCACACATCGCGCGGCATCGGGGAGCGGATGCCGATCTGCACCATTCGGGCCGGGTCGACCAGCCCTTCGTTGATGGCGTGGTAGAAGACCGAGCCATGTCCGTAGACCTGGCCGAAATTGTCCGGCCAGGTGTCGATATGGGCGTCGAAATGAATGAGGCCGACCGGGCCGGTCCGTTTCGTCAGGGCTCGCAAAAGCGGCAGGGTGACGGTGTGTTCGCCGCCCAGCGTCAGAAGGTGGGGAAAGGCCGAGGCCTGTTCTTCAATGAGGCGGAGGCTTTCCGGAATATCACCCAGGGCGATGGCGAAGTCGCCGACGTCGGCGAAGGGAAGGCGGGTCAGGTCGGCCCAGCCCGCCGGATTATCGCCATCGGTCAACATGCGGCTGGCATGGCGGATGGCCAGGGGGGCGAAGCGGGCTCCCGGACGGTTGGTCACGCCGATGTCGAGGGGGATGCCGGCGATGCACAGGTGGGCGTCGGTGGGGGCCAGTTGGGTACCCAGGAACGTCGGGGCGACGGAGAAGGTCGGCACATGCATGACCGGGGACCTCACACGTTGAACAGGAAGTGGAAGATATCTCCGTCCTGAACCAGGTATTCCTTGCCCTCCAGGCGCATCTTTCCGGCTTCCTTGGCGCCCGCCTCGCCGCCGCAGGCGATGAAGTCCTCGTAGGAGATGGTCTCGGCTCGGATAAAGCCGCGTTCGAAGTCGGTGTGGATGACGCCCGCCGCCTGTGGAGCCTTGAGTCCGCCGATCAACGTCCAGGCATGGGTTTCCTTGGGGCCGACGGTGAAGAAGGTAATCAGGTGCAACAGCTCGTATCCGGCACGGATGACCCGGGTAAGCCCGGTCTCCTCCAGGCCGAGCGCGCCCAGGAATTCGGCCTTCTCGGCCTCGTCCTGCAGCAGCGCCACCTCGGACTCGATGGCCGCCGAAACGACGACATGCGCCGCACCCTCGGCCTTCGCCTTGGCGGCGACCCGCTCGGAAAAGGCATTGCCGGTGGCGGCCGAGGCTTCCTCGACATTGCAAGCGTAAAGAACCGGCTTCGAGGTGAGCAGGCCCAGGGTTCGCAAGATGGCTCGTTCGTCCGCATCGAACGGGACCGAGCGGGCCGGACGTCCTTCGCGCAGGGCCGCCAGAACCGGCTCCATGACATCGAGCTGGGTTTTCGATTCCTTGTCACCGCCCTTGGCCTTTTTTCCGGCGGCGACGACGCGGCGCTCCAGGCTGTCGAGATCGGCCAGCATCAGTTCCGTTTCGATGGTTTCGGCGTCGCGGACCGGATCGACCGATCCTTCCACGTGGGTGATGTCCGAATCCTCGAAGCACCGCAGCACATGGACGATGGCGTCGACTTCACGGATATTGGCCAGGAACTGGTTGCCCAGGCCTTCGCCCCGACTCGCCCCGCGGACCAGGCCGGCGATGTCGACGAATTCGAGCTGAGTGGGGATTATCTTGGCCGATTTCGCCGCGGTGGAAAGCTTTTCGAGCCGGGGATCGGGCACCGCCACGCGGCCGACATTCGGCTCGATGGTGCAGAACGGGTAATTGGCGGCCTGTGCCGCCGCCGTCGACGTCAGGGCGTTGAACAGCGTTGATTTGCCGACATTGGGAAGTCCCACGATTCCACAATTAAACCCCATCAGGGCCTCCCATTGATTCGGATTTCGGTGGTTTCGGCGCGGGAACCTCCTGCGCCAGTTTGGTGACGAAGCCGTTTTCGTTGCCGGCGACAAGCATGGGAAAATGCGTCGCTACGGCGTCGAGCAAAGGGCCCAGCCAGATCTCGTCGGCCTTGGCGAAGTCGCCCAGCACCCAGGGGGTGACCAGATCCCGATGGCCCGGATGGCCGATTCCCAAGCGGACGCGCCAATAATCGTTGCCGAGATGCGCGTCGATACTTTTCAGCCCATTGTGTCCGCCGGCGCCACCGCCCTTTTTGACGCGAACTTTGCCGGGTGCCAAGTCCAGATCGTCATGCAAGACGATGACCTGGTCGGGGGCGATCTTGTGAAAGCGGGCCGCCTCGGCTACCGCCTGGCCGGACAGGTTCATGAAGGTCTCGGGCTTCAAGGCCAGGATCTTCTCGCCGTCGATCGTGCCTTCGGCCACATGCCCGTGGAATTTCGAGCGCCAGGATCCAAAGGAATGGCGGCGGACGATTCCGTCCGCCGCCATAAAGCCGACATTGTGGCGATTCCGGGCGTAGTTCCCACCAGGGTTGCCCAGCCCCACCAACAAAAGCATGGCTTAGCTGGCCGGCTTTTCGCCGGTAGCCTCGGGCGCCGCGGCCGCTGAGGCCGCCGCAGCGGCAGCCGCTTCTTCCGCTTCCGCAGCTGCGGCCACGGTCGGGGCGGCGATGGTGGCGATCGTCTGATCCTTTTCGTGCGTCACGACGCTCACGCCCTCGGGCAGCTTGATCGTGGACAGATGGATCGAGGCGCCGATGTCGAGTCCGGTCAGATCGACGACCAGTTCGCTCGGAATGGCGATGGCCGGGGCGATGATCTCCAACTCGTGGGCGACCACGTTCAACACGCCGCCGCGCTTCAGGCCGGTCGACTTGTCCTGGTTGCTGAAGTGCACCGGAATGTGCACGTGAACCTTCGATTCGGCGCTGATGCGCAGAAAGTCGACGTGCAGCGGCTGATCGCTGACGGGGTGGCACTGAACGTCACGGCACAGGACACGCTCGGTCTTGCCGCCGACGCTGACATCGAACAGGCGGCTCAGGAAGCCGGGCTTGTTCATTTCAGCCCACAACACGCGGGGGCTGACGGCGATGGAAATCGGGGATTGCTTGTTGCCGTAGATGACGCCGGGGATAAGACCCTGACGGCGGGTTTCACGGGCGGCCCCCTTTCCGGCCCGATCACGCGCCTCGACGCTGATGCTGGTAATTTCGCTCATCGAAACTCTCCAATAGAAAAGCGGCGTCGCCTCCAGGGGTGCCGACGCCGGGAACGGGAGTGTTTACACCTCCGGACGATGCTTTTCAAGCCTCGCCCGGAGTCTCTTTCGAGTGCTCCCTGGGGCGCGTGGACATTCAGACGGCCGGGGGCGCCTTAAGGCTCTCCCGTTGCCTCCGGTTCTCCGATGGCATGAACGGAAACTCCGGCTTTTGATGAACCACCAAGGCACCAAGGCACCAAGGCGTCTTTCGGACCATCCGGTGGCGGCCAATCCGCGCCGCAGGCATTCGTCCGCCAGCCGATGACGGGACGGGAAAAGGCCAGTGGCACACTCCGCCACCTTGGTGTCTTGGTGGTTCATCAAAAGCCGGAACGCACCGGAACGATCAAGAGGACGAAATACATCCGGCCAATTGCCGAATGTCCACATGCCCTAAAGTGCCGGGCGCCAGCATCCGCCGGCTTGGCTTACGCGCCAACGGTGGCGCGGGGGCTCAACGGCCCAGTCGCGGGAAAGCCCGCTCCGGTTTTATATATTTAGTCCCTCAGGCGCCGGGCGCCAGCATCCGCCGGCTTGGCTTACGCGCCAACGGTGGCGCGGGGCCTCAACGGCCCAGTCGCGGGAAAGCCCGCTCCGGTGCTCATTTGCTATATTGTGCGAAAAATCGGTCTAATTAGTCAAACAGACTTGAAACCGAACGTTCTTCGCTGATGCGCTGGATGCTCTCGGCCATCAGGGGGGCGATGGAGATCTGGCGCATGTTATGGGCTTGCTGGACCGCTTCCGTCGCCTGGATCGAATCCGTGGTCACCAACGCCTCCAGCGGCGAATTGGTCACGCGCGCCACCGCGCCACCCGACAGCACGCCGTGGGTGACATAGGCCGAAACCGATGTGGCGCCCGCCTTGATCAAGGCTTCAGCGGCATTACAGAGGGTTCCCGCGGAATCGACGATATCGTCGATCAGAATACAGCGTCGGCCGCGGACGTCGCCGATGATGTTCATCACCTCGGAAACGCCGGCCCGCTCACGCCGCTTGTCGATGATGGCGAGATCGGCGTCCAACCGCCGAGCGATGGCGCGGGCACGCACCACGCCGCCGACGTCCGGGGAGACGATCATCAGATCGTCGCCCTGGAAATGATGGGTGATGTCGTTGGTGAACACCGGGGCGGCGTAGAGATTGTCGAGGGGAATGTCGAAGAAGCCTTGGATCTGCCCCGAATGCAGATCCAGCGTGACCACGCGGTCCGCGCCTGCGCTGGTGATCAGATTGGCGACCAGCTTGGCCGATATCGGTGTGCGGGGACCGGACTTGCGATCCTGGCGGGCATAGCCGAAATAGGGCACCACGGCGGTGATGCGCCGGGCAGAACCGCGCCGCAGGGCATCCAGCGTCACCAGCAGTTCCATCAGATTGTCGTTGGCCGGGAAGCTGGTCGACTGCACGACGAAGACATCTTCGCCACGGACGTTCTCATGGACCTCGACGAAGACCTCCATATCGGAAAAGCGTCTAACGCTGGCCGAGGTCAGGGCGAGATTGAGATAGCTGGAGATAGCTTCGGCGAGCGGCCGGTTACTATTGCAGGCGAGAATTTTCATAGGGAATCCTGCGGGCTTAGCCGAAGTGATTGCGAAACGTCACGATGTGTGAAGTGGGCCGGAATGTAACAGCCGGCCCGGACGATGTAAACGGCATTTGGATGTCCGTTCCGTCGGCCGGCCGCGCGGCAGCTTTGATGACAACGCATGGGGCCGCCCCGGTTTAGGGCTCTGGCGGCGTTTGAGGCCGCTGACTGCGGATCACCTCGGCGATGCCGTCGGCACCGGCTTCGGCGATATCGCGCAGCAGCGCCGCGAGTGGTCCCAGCAAGCGCTCCTGGGCGACGGGGCTGCTCTGCGAAACGGTTCCGAGGTCATGTCCCTTCGCGTCACGCACCGTCCAGTCGATGCTCACCATTGCCTGGCCGCCGGTGGTCGGCCCGATCCGCAGAAGGCCGGTGACGACGAAGGCCGCCTGACCGGAGACGACGGCGAGGCCCTTCAGGCCGAGGGCCCGGGCCATGGCCCGGGACAGGGCGTCGCCATCGAAGTCGGCAGGGGCCTTGACCGTCCATACGGCCACCTTCGGAGCGGCTTCCAAATCCCTGGTTCCCGAATCGTCGCCGCGCAACGCATGGATGACGGCGCGTGTGGCGCTCTGCACGAATTGGGGATTCCGGGCGGGATCGATCGATCCCGGTGGCAGCGGTTGGCGGAATTCGCCGATCATCCGGCCGTCGCCGTCGATGATCTGCCAGATCAACTGGACGGTACCGTTTTCACTGCGGATCTTGCCGGACAGGGAGAGAAAACCGTCACCGGCGCTTTCCGGGCTGGCGGCGATATCTTCTTGATTCAACGTTTGGATCAGCGCTTCGGCCAGTCCCGGCGCCCCGTCGATTCGGCGGACGGCCAGAGGAGCCAGGGCGCGTTGATCGCTTACCAGCGCATTGACTTTTTCATGGGCAAACGGGCGGGGAAGCGGGCCGCACGCCGCTGTCGACGCGGCCAACAACAGCATCGCCCAAAGGGGCTGGATCGCAATCCGGCGGCGGCCGCGACGGTGAGCGTGACCGAGGACAGCCGTCACGGGGGGGGGCATGGGCTCCGTCAGCGTTCCAGCACGATGACCGACAACATGCGGCCGAAGTCCTTCTCACCCTTCAGCCTCGATCGCCGATAGCTGAAAAAGCGGCCTTCTTCACGGAAAGTGTCGCAGGGCGTGCGGGCGACATCGATTACTGAAAGCTTGGCCAAGCGGCGCGCGAGATAGCCGGGCAGGTCAAAGTAGAAGTGTCCCTCCCGTGCGGCAGGCGCGAAGAAAAAGTGGTTATCGGGATCGTCGGCGAGGAAGGGGGCCGGGAATTCGGGGCCCACCTCGTAGGAGCGATGGGCGATGCAGGGGCCCACGGCGGCGGCGATGCGTGAAGCCTTGGCGCCCATTTTGATCATCGCGGCGACGGTATTGTCGAGAACGCCCCCCAGGGCTCCCCGCCACCCGGCATGGGCCGCTCCGATGATATTGGCGCGGGGATCGGCCAGGAGGACCGGGGCACAGTCCGCCGTCAGGATGCCCAGAGCCACGCCGGCACGGTTGGTGACCATCGCATCGGCCGGTGCCTGCGGGGCGTCGGGCGCCCAGTTGTCGTCGATCACGACGACACGGTCGGTATGCTCCTGGCGCACGGTGACCAGCGACTGCGGTTCGATATCGAGTTGGGCGAGAGCCCTGGTCCGGTTGGCGATCACCCGTTCGGGATCGTCCTCCGAATTCAGGCCACAGTTGAGCGAAAGATAGTTTCCTTCGGAAACACCGCCTTCGCGGGTGAAGAAGCCATGCCGGATGCGCAAGACTTCATTGAGGGTGGATAGGGTGATCATTCCCGGATGCATCGTATTCAACGGACAAATCCTGGCGGGGTGGGCAACCCGGGATGGGTTAAAGCCCTTACTTTGAATAGGGTGCCCATTCCTGAGGGTTCTATCAAGCGCCGACATGCGCTGGCGACCATATCTGCCTTTTGGGGGGTGCCGGATATCAGACGATCGGCACGTAATTCTATGCCGAGGGAACGTAAAAAGGCACCTTGCGTCGTCACGTCGGTCGCTGCGGCCGGTTTGGCCGCTTCGGCCAGGGCCTGAAAATCGACATGTGCGGTCAAATCGGCTTCTCCCGGATCGTCTAGAACGTCAGTGGTGCTATGGCCTTTGACCGCCTGCAATGTATCGCCGACAGCCGTGGCCGAATGGCCATAGTCGATGATTAAGGCGGCGCCGGGCTGTTCGGTCAAGCGTTGACCTATCCATCGGGCGATATCGCGTGCGGGTTTATTGATTTCGAAAATGTCGCCGTCCTTGGCCAGAGGGGCCTCGATGGCGGCGATGGGGCCGTCGGTGAACGCCAGGTGATGGCCGTCCCTGCCGATCCGGCGTTCGTGCCAGCCATTGCCCCGCCTCACATATTGACTGATCGGCAGCGCGTCGAAAAATTCATTGGCCAGCAGTAAAACGGGGCCCTCGGGCAAATCGCGGATATCTTCCAGCCAGACGACGTGAGCGTCGCGCAGCGTTTCGCGCTGGGCGGCCTTCAGGACCGGGCTGATTTCCACCAGATGTATGTTCAGCGCGCGTCGAAAGGCCGGGACCATTTCGGCGGCCCGCAGGAAATCGCTCATCAAGGTGCCTCGGCCGGGGCCCAGTTCGGCGAGAACGACGGCGCCCGGCGATCCCATCGATTGCCAGACCGCCGATGCCCACAGGCCCAACAGTTCGCCGAACATCTGGCTGATTTCCGGCGCGGTGACGAAGTCACCCGCGGAGCCCAGGGGATCTTTGCGGACGTAATAGCCCCATTGCGGATGGGCCAGGCACGCCCCCATGTAGTCCGCCACGGCAAGTGGTCCCTCGGCGTCTATTCGCGCAAACAGCCAATCCGCAAGGGCGGTCATGTCGGCTGTTTCGCCCTGGCCATCAGAAGGGCGCCGACGACGAGCAGCGGCAGTGACAACAATTGGCCCATGGTCGCGCCGCCCCACAGGAAGCCCAGATTGGCGTCCGGCTGACGGAAAAATTCGCCGACGATCCGCGCCAGACCGTAACCGGTGAGAAAGGCGCCCGACAGGAAGCCGGAGCGCAACCGCAGCGACGTCTGGCGCCAAAGGATATGCATCACGACCAGCAGCACCAGTCCTTCCAGGCCCGCCTCGTAAAGCTGGCTGGGATGGCGGGCGACAGGGCCGCCTCCCGGGAAGATCATTGCCCAGGGCAGGTCCTCGGGCGCCGGGCGTCCGAACAGTTCGCCATTGACGAAATTGGCGATCCGTCCGAACAGCAGCCCCATCGGAACCACGGTGCAAATGACGTCGCCTACGGCGAGGAGATGGAGCCGGTTGCGTCTGGAGAACAGCACGATGGCCGCAATTACCCCCAACGCACCGCCATGGAAGGACATCCCTCCTTGCCAGACCATCAGGGTTTCCAGCGGATTCGCCAGGTAATAGAGCGGTTTGTAGAACAGGACATATCCCAGCCTGCCGCCCAGCACCACGCCGGCGGTCGCCCAGACGAGGAAGTCATCCACCTGTTCGAGGGTCATGGCGAATGGTGGCTTGCCGACCAGCCAGCGTGTATATCGCCACCCTCCGATCAGGCCGACGATGTAGGCCACGGCGTACCAACGAATGGCGAATGGCCCGATTCTGACCATCGCCGGATCGATTGCGGGAAATTGCAGCGCCATTTAGCGATACCGGTCCTTGCTCGCGAGGTAGCGCGTGACATAGGCGGTCACCCCCTCCTCCAGCGAGGTGAAGGGCTTCGTGTAGCCGGCCGCGCGCAGGCGATCCATCTTGGCTTCGGTGAAATACTGGTAGTTCGTCCGGATGTTGGCCGGCGTATCGACGAACTTGATATAGGGCTCCTTGCCGACGGCGCGGTAAACCGCCGACGCGAGGTCGACGAACGTCCGTGCCTTGCCGGAACCGAGATTGAATAGTCCGTTGATCTCGGGATGATCGAGCAGCCACATCATCACATCGGCGACGTCGCCCACCCAGATGAAGTCGCGCTTCTGGCCACCGTCCGGATAATCGGGATGATGCGAGCGGAACAGGTGGGCCGGGGCGCCGGCGTCGGCATGCGGATAGATCTGGGCCACCACGCTTTGCTGACTGCCCTTGTGATATTCGTTGGGACCGTAGACGTTGAAGAACTTCAAGCCGGCCCACTGCGGCGGCATCGGCTTCTTTTCTTCGATCTTGCGGGCAACGCGGCGGTCGAACAGATGCTTGCTCCAGCCGTAGGCGTTGAGAGGTTGCAAAAGCGAAAGCGCCGCCGTGTTGCCGCTGTCTTCGAAGCCGTGCGTCCCGTCGCCGTAGGTCGCGGCGGAGGAGGCGTAGATGATCCTTACCTGATTGCGCGTGCACCAGGCGAACAGCGCCAGGGAAAGATTGAAGTTATTGGCAACGATCAGGTCGGCGTTGGTTTCCGTGGTCGTCGATACCGCTCCCATATGGAAGACGGCCTTGATCCTCGTCTTGTTGGCCTCGAGGAAATCGAACATCTGTTCGGGATGCACGACGTCGGACAGTTCGCGCTTGGCGATGTTGCGCCATTTCTCATTGCTGCGCAGCCGGTCGCAGACGACAAGGGGGCCATCTCCGCGCTGTTCGAGAGCCGCGAGCACATTGGAGCCGATAAAGCCGGCGCCGCCTGTAACGAAATACATGAGCCGTTCCCATGTCACTAAAATCTGGATTCGTTATAGGCTCGCCGTGGTGCGGCAACAAGCGTCGTTACGCGACGCGAAGGTATAACGTTGCGTCTGGCGACGACGCTTCCCATAATGCGCAAAGTTTTCTCGATAGGTGACCAGCATGCAGACCGACAATCGACTCTTCGACGATCTCGCCAGAATGGCGGGTGGCGCCCTCAATGCCCTGACGGGGTTGAAGACTGAAATCGAAGGGCTGGTCCGCCAACAGCTCGAGCATTTCGTCGGCAATTTGCACCTCGTAACGCGCGAAGAATTCGAAGCCGTGCAGGCTCTGGCCGCCAAGGCGCGCGACGAACAGGAAAATCAGGCCATCAGGTTGCAGCAGCTTGAAGAAGAATTAGCTGCTCTTAAATCGGGTTCTATCTCTTTGTCCGCCAAGCCGGCGAAGAAAATCAAAGCCGATGATTCCGAGAAAACGGAATGACATCAACTGTCGATTGCTGTTGTTCGTCGTTTTTTGCTGTCATTGTTTCTTGTTTGTGACTTTTCGAATTTTATCCACAGCAAAGCAGAGCCTGGGGGCGATTAATTCTTGCGCTGGCGAGAATCGCTCTATAAGCTACTGCTTGTGCTACATTGGGGCAGGTGCACAAGATCTTCGGTTCCTGCCTTGGCCGCTACCCACGACAGGTAAAAGGAGGTCGCGGGCATGACGTTTTCGGCGACGTTGGAAGAAGAGGCGGCAGCCAATCCGCTTGATCTCGTGGAACAGTTCGTGACGGCCAATGATTGGCCGTTCGATCGGCGAAGCGATGACGAAATGGCGGTCGAAGTTCCCGGGAAATGGTGCGACTACAGCCTTTACTTCGCCTGGCGCGAAGATATCGGCGCTTTGCATTTTACCTGTGCCTTCGACATGAAGATTCAGGCGACGAAAAAGTCGCCGGTGCATGAACTCCTTGCCATGGTCAATGAACGCATGTGGCTCGGCCATTTTGGTCTTTGGACCGAAGAGGGCGTTCCCATGTTCCGTCATGCCATCTTGTTACGCGGCCTCGGCGGGGCCAGCATGGAGCAGATCGAAGACCTGGTGGACATCGCGCTCAGCGAGTGCGAGCGGTTCTATCCGGCCTTCCAGTTTGTGATTTGGGGCGGCAAGTCGGCGACGGACGCCATTTCTGCCGCTCTGCTCGATACGGTTGGAGAAGCGTGACCCAGATTCTTTTGGTCGGGTGCGGCAAGATGGGGGGGGCCTTGTTGGATGGTTGGCTCGCCCTCGGGATGGCCCCGCGCGACATTTTCGTCGTCGATCCCGAAGAAGCGAAACATCCCTCCCGTGCTCAGGTTCGCGTGACCGGTGACGTTCAGTCGCTGCCGGCAGACCTGCGTCCGGATGTGGTGGTCCTGGCGGTCAAGCCGCAAATGATGGACGCGGCCCTTCCCGCCTATGCGCGGTTTGCGGGGGCCGTCTATCTCACCATTGCCGCGGGCAAGCCGCTGGCCTACTTCGCCCGGATCCTGGGAAGCGGGGCTGCGGTGGTGCGGGCCATGCCCAACACCCCTGCCTCCGTGAGGCGTGGAATGACGGTGGCCGTCGCCAATTCCGTCGTCGCCGCCGATCAGCGAAAGATTTGCGGTGATCTCCTGGCCGCCGTCGGCGCGATCGCCTGGATCGAGGACGAGGCGCACATGGACGCCGTCACCGCTCTTTCGGGAAGCGGCCCCGCTTATGTCTTCCTGTTGGCCGAGGTCATGGCCGCGGCTGGTGTCCGGGCGGGCTTGCCCGAGGACTTGGCGGCGCGTCTGGCGCGGGAGACCGTCGTGGGTGCGGGGGAACTGCTGCGCCAGTCCTCGGAAAGCCCCGAACAGTTGCGGCGGAACGTCACCAGCCCCGGCGGCACCACCTTCGCCGCATTGCAGGTGCTGATGCGCGACGACGGGGTCGGCCCCCTGATGGGCGAAGCCGTCGCCGCAGCAACCGACCGGTCGCGTGAGTTGGCCGGCTGATCCAGGCGTCATCGGGACTCAACGGCTCGATTCACCGGTTTCTCAATAGGTCCTTATCCCGGGCCGAGTGACGACGGAGTTGGCAATTCCGGACCGCGACCCCAAATCTTGCCGATAACAAAGGGGTTCGTGCGTCATGGTAAGAAAAACAACATCGGTTCCGGAACGGTCCTCGATCATCGATGCGACTTTGGCTCTCGCCGCCGAACGTGGCTGGCATGCTGTTTCCTTGGCCGATATCGCCGTTCGGGCCGGCATCGGACTGGCCGACCTCCATGAGCAGTTCGACGGCAAGACCGCCATTCTCAAAGCTTTCCTGGATTGTCTTGATGACGCCTTGTGGAAAGGTCCGCTTGCCGCCGGCGACGAGCCGGCGCGCGATCGGCTTTTCGACGTGATCATGAGGCGCTTTGATTCTATGCAACCTTACAAGGAGGGTATCCGCGCCATTGTCAAAGGCTCCGCCAGCGATCCCTGGATGCTGTTTTGCAGCGCGCCGCATCTCTTGCGGACGGCATCTCTGATGCTTGAGGTCGCTGGGATCAGCGCTTCCGGGCCGGTGGGCCGCGTCAAGGCGAAGGGGGTGGCCGTCATCTATCTGGCCGCGTTCAGGACGTGGTTGACGGACGAGTCCTCCGACATGGCCAGGACCATGGCCACTCTCGACCGGGCACTGCGCCGCGCCGAAAGCATCGCGAGTTTTATCGGGCGAGGCCCCGGAGCGCCGTTTCGCGGCGGGGAAACCGGCGCCCAATAATCGCGCGAAAGTTTTTGTTGCAATGCAATAATCCGATTGACCCGGTGGTGCTCGACACTTACTTTGAGGACGCCCAAGTCAAGAATCATTCTCCTGATGGAGGAACCGTTTATGGCCAAGCAACCAGAAAATTTCTTCGATTTCGACATTTCCAAATTCGTGGGCGATTTCAAGGTGCCCGGGGTGGATGTCGAAACCCTCGTTTCTTCGCAGCGCAAAAACATCGAAGCTCTCACCCAGGCCAATAAGTTGGCCTTCGAGGGTGTGCAGGCGGTGTTCAAGCGGCAGGTGGAAATCCTTCGCCAGACGCTTGAGGAAAGTTCGACCGTCGCCAAGGATTTGGTGGAGGCGGGATCTCCGCAGGATAAGGTCGTCCGCCAGACGGAACTGGCCAAGGATGCTTTCGAACGGGCTCTGGCCAATTCCAAGGAATTGTCCGAAATCATCGCCAAGTCCAACAGCGAGGCTTTCGACCTTTTGAACAAGCGCTTTTCCCAGATCCTGGACGAGATCAAGGACGGACTGGGCAAGGTCAAGCGTTGATAATGGCGAGAGCCGGATGATTTTTGACGGAATCGCTATGCGATTCCGTCAAAAATCTGAATCACTCTCCAGGCTCAGGCGCCGAGGGAACTCGGCGCCAGTTTCTTGACTTCCTTTTCGAGATCGATGCGCCTGGAACGGCAGACCGTGGCCAGGCATTCTTCGATGGACCCTTCGCCGCCGGCCTTGCGCAGATTGTCGTCGAGCTGTTTGACCGCGGAAACCAGGCTGCGCAGGGCCGTCTGGGTGAAGGTCTGGTAGCGCCGCATTTTCTGCTGTTCGTCATGGTCGTCGGGCATGACGGTCTGGATGGGACCGAAGAGCGCCAGGAACATCTGGTGCCCGAGATGTTCTTCCGCCGTCCGCAGGAACATCTGCATCTGGTCGCGGTTGAGCTTCAAATCGAAGATCGCGTCCAGCGCATATTCGTTCAGCATGTCCAGATAATCGGCAAGGGCGGCGATGTCGTTTTTGGTGATGCGCTTATCCTCGTGCAGGCGGACCGCGGTGTCCTTGTTGGCAAGGACGTTCCACTTTTTCTCCGGATCCAGATGTCCGAGAGCGTCGTGGACGCTCTCGAAACCTTCCTCGCCGAGATGCGAGACGGTCGCCGAAGCCAGCACATTATGTTCCATCATCTCGCGGAACAGCGCGGGATCGCGCATGACGCTTTCCGCCTTGTTGATGTCGGTGAGCGCCATCTGCGCCAAAAGCTGCAGCTTTTCCTCGCTGTCCATGCGGGTGATGCCGGTCCCCAGCCGATCGAAGACATGCGGGGGGATTTCCACATAGATCGGGAAGAACTTCACCTGCCATTCGTAATCGAGATTGTCCTTGACCGATGCGTAGAACCGTCCGGAGTTGGTTTGCCCCGCCGGCAAGGTCTTGGGCTGCCCATAATTTCTTTTGAAGAGCGAGGATATCTTGTCCACGTTGATCAATTTGAAGCGGCCCTTCGACGCCGTCTTCTTCTGTTGGGACGCGGCCGCCGTGGCGGCTTGCCCCTTGGGCGGCGAGATCGGATCGCCGAAATAGGCTTCGGCATAGCTGCGCATCCCTGTGCGCACCGCCATGCCGATGATCTCGCTGACGGAACGCCCGCATTTAAGCCTTATCGTTTCGTCGGAGACCGGATTGCCGGTGGCATCGACCAGAAATTCGGCGAAAGCCTCGTTCTTCATGCGGAACAGCCGGAAACTGGCGTCCAGCAGTTCGGGCGTTTCCATGATGGTCTTGTAGGGGTCGGGATGACCGGCCAAAGGCGGAATCAGGCTTTGAAACCGTGCCGCCACCGGTCCCTTCAACATACGGGTGACTTCCCGGCGTGCAAGAACGTCGGGGTCTTCGGTCTTGGTGGAAGCGCTGGTGGGATGGGGGGCCATGATCATGCCTTCTGGGGAACCTTTTGCCGCCAGGATAGCCCGAGATTTTCCCAGAAGCACGCGCCATTATGGATATGGCGTCAGCCATAAGAATGCGGGCGTTTTCAGAGCGGTAGGCGCAGCCGTACCCTGAGGCCGCCCAGAGGGCTGTCTTCGAGCAGGATATCTCCGCCATGAACGCGGGCGACGTCACGCGAAATCGTCAGTCCGAGTCCCACGCCACCGGTTTCGGGATTGCGGGAGCCTTCCAGGCGGACGAAAGCCTTGAAGACCTCCTCGCGCTGATCGGCGGCGATGCCCGGCCCATCGTCGTCGACGGTGACCTCGATCGCATCCTGGCGCCGGCCGGCCCGGACGGAGACATGGTCGGCATAGCGCACCGCGTTGCCGATCAGGTTGGTCAGGCAACGGCTGATGGCCTGTGGGCGCAACGGCAGGGAAAGATCTTCCTCGCAATGCAGATCGATCTGTCCGCCGTCGCGGCGCAGTTTGCCGACGACGTCCTCCAGCAGTGCGACGAGATCGGTGTCGCAGCTCTTCTCCGAGCCTTCGCCGCGGGCGAAGGCCAGATAGCCCTCGATCATCCGCTCCATGTCGGCGACGTCTTCCTTCAGGTCCTCGATGCCGTTCCCTTTGGCCATGGCCAGTTCGAGTTTCATCCGGGTCAGGGGGGTTCTCAGATCGTGGGAGACGCCGGCCAGCATTTCGGTGCGCTGGCTGACTTGCAGCTTGATCCGGTCCTGCATGCGGCCGAAAGCGGCGGCGGCCTGGCGGACCTCGGCGGCGCCCTGCGGCTTGAAGTAAGGCACGTCCCGGCCCTTGCCGAAGCTGTCGACGGCAGCGGCCAGGCGACGCACGGCCCGCACCTGATTGCGCATGAAAATGGTGGCGATGCCGAAGAGAAGGAGGGAAGTGCCGACCATCCACAGCACGAAGATGGTCGTGGTCGGGCTGTAGAGCCGTTTGCGCGACGCCCGGACGTCCAGCACGCCGTTAGGAAGCTGGACCTTGATCTCGACGTCGCGTTCCAGCGTTTCGGTATCGATGTAGACGGGTCTGCCGACGCGTTCGGCCAGCGCCCCTGTCAAATTACCCTCCAGGCTGTGGCCGCTGAGATCCGGTCTGACACCCGGACCCATGCCCCGCACGCCGGTGGATTCGAGGATGCCGCCCTGTTCCAGCGAGACCTTGAGGTCGAGAGTCGTCGCCGCGACGGCGAAGATGGTTGCCCGGTTCTGCTCTCCCGGGAAGGTGCGCATCATTTCGATGACGGCGCCGATGTCGCCGGCCAGGCCTGCGGCCAGACGCCGTGTCACCATGTCCCAGTGGGTGCCGTAGAAGACATAGGCCGAAACCAACTGGAGAATGATCAACGGCAAAACCAGAATGAGCAGCGAACGGCCGAGCAGGCCGCGCGGAAGAATGGACTTGATCCAGGTGGTCGCGGCGGAGGTCATGTCAATCGGTCCACAGAACGTAACCTCGGCCGCGTACCGTTTGCAGGTAACGGGGCAGACGCGGATCTTCCTCGATCTTCTTCCGCAGGCGGGTGACCTGCACGTCGACGGTGCGCAGGTTGCCGCTGTTGCCCGTCCTTGCGGCCAGATCCTCGCGTGAAAGGGTTTCGCCCGGTGTCAGGGCCAATTGGGCGAGCAGCGCCGCCTCGGCCGAGGTCAGATGGATGGCCTCGCCATCGCAGAGCAATTCGCCCCGCGCCGATTCGAAAGTGAAGCGGCCGAAGCGGCAGAGCCTGGGTTCCGCCGGCGTTTCGCGGACCGAGCGGCGCAGAATGCTGTTGATGCGCAGCAGCAGTTCTCGCGGTTCGAATGGTTTGGTCAGATAATCGTCGGCGCCGACTTCCAGACCATTGATGCGGTCCGTGGTTTCCCCCATGGCGGTCAGCAGCAGGATCGGCACGGCGTTGTCCGACCGCAGGCTTTTGGTCAGGGCCAGGCCGTTTTCACCCGGCATCATGACGTCGAGCACGATCAGATCGAAGGTCATGGCACCCAGTTGCTGACGGGCCTGGGCCGCATCGGCGGCCGTCGAGACCAGATAGCCGTTCTCGACCAGATATTTATTCAGAAGCTGGCGAAGGCGGGTGTCGTCGTCGACAACCAGAATATGCGATTGTCCTTCCACTCTTATCCCCTGCCTTTCAACGCCGTTCCCGCGCCCGGAGTCCCGCCGCGGTGAACGAGCGGCGGTCGGCCTCGCCGATCAGCCCCAGCATGACCTTGCGGAATCCCTCGACGGCTTCGGGTCCTGCTTCCCGATAAGCGGCGGCGATGCGGGCGCGCTGCTTTTCGGTGAGCAATCGTTCAAGGTCGACCCCCTTGGCCGTCAGCTCCAGCAGCCGCTGACGGCGGTCCCGGAGTCCCGGCCGCTGGGTGATGAACTGATCGTCGATCAATTGACCTAAAACCCGCGACAGGCTCTGCTTGGTGATGCGCAGCGTCGCCAGAAGTTCGCTGACGGTGATGCCCGGCCGCCGTCCGACGAAATAGATGACCCGATGATGGGCGCGGCCAAATCCGTAATCGGCGAGGATCGCGTCTGGCTCTTCGGTGAAACCGCGATAGGCGAAATAGAGCAGTTCGATGCCCTGTCTCAACTCCTCTTCGCGCAGGAAGAGCAGATTCACACCGGATTTTATGTCAGTCATATTGACTTATATGCCTTAGGAATGTTACTCATTGCAACCCTAATCGGTAATTTTCTAACTTATTCCAAGGAAATCCTCAAATGGCTACGGCTCTTCTCGATGATCGCGACGGTTTCGTCTGGTTCGACGGACAACCCGGTCCTACCCCGATCGCAATCACGCGCACGAGCAAGCCGAAGGTACATCCCGCCGATGACGAATTGCGGTTCGGCTCGGTTTTCACCGATCACATGTTTCGCATGGATTATACCGAGGGCAAGGGCTGGCATGATGCGAAGATCATCCCCTACCAGCCGTTCTCCCTCGATCCGGCAACGTCGGTCCTGCATTACGCGCAGTCGGTTTTCGACGGGTTGAAGGCATATCGCGGACAAGATGGTTCCATTCGCTTCTTCCGCGCCGCCAAACATGCCGATCGGCTGAACCGCTCCTGCGGCTATCTGTGCATTCCGCCGCTGGATCCCGAACTCGTCGTTCAATCCTTCCATGCCCTGGTCGGTGTCGATCAATCCTGGGTTCCCTCGAAGCGCGGCACCTCGCTTTATCTGCGTCCCGCGGTGATCGCCTCTGAATCGTTCCTGGGCGTGCATCCGTCGAAGACCTATACCTACTTCCTCATCCTGTCGCCCGTCGGCCCCTATTATGCCGAAGGCATCAATCCGGTGAAGATCCTGGCGACGGACGCCCATGTCCGGGCCGTGCAGGGCGGGCTGGGCGCGGCCAAGACGGCGGCCAATTACGCGGCCAGCATTCTCGGCGCAGAAGAGGCGCAGAAGATGGGTTACACCCAGGTTCTCTGGCTTGATGGCGTCGAACATCGCTATCTGGACGAAGTGGGAACCATGAACATCATGCTGAAGATCGGTGACGAGATCATCACGCCACCTCTGAACGGCGCGATTCTGGCCGGCGTGACCCGCGATTCGATTTTGACGCTGTGCCGCGACTGGGGCCTCAAGACGTCCGAGCGGCGGATTTCCATCGATGAGGTGATGGCCGCCGCCCGCAACGGAACCCTGGTCGAAATGTGGGGCACCGGCACCGCCGCCGTGGTCTCTCCCGTCGGTGAGCTGGGATACAAGGATGAGCGCGTCACCATCAACGGCGGCAAGACGGGCACGCTAACTCAGAAGCTCTATGATGCGATCGTCGGTATTCAATATGGCGAGACCGAGGATCGTCATGAGTGGACGACGACGTTGCGCCCCTTGAAGGGGTGACGGCGTCGCATTTACGGAAAAAGCCCCCTTCACCTGCGGGATGAAGGGGGCTTTTTTTGTGATGCCTTCGCCTTGGTCGGCGATTACGAACTTTTGTTCCAGCGATCGGCCCTGTCGTCGTCGTCGTCTTTCGCCTCGACCCAATGTTCACCGCCGGGCCCCTCTTCCAGCTTCCAGAACGGCGCGCGGGTTTTCAGCCAATCGATGAGGAACTCGCAGGCGGCGAAGGCGGCGGCGCGATGGCTGGAGGCCACGGCGACGAGGACGATGCGGTCCCCGGGATTCAGGCGGCCGAAGCGATGGATGATCAGGCTGTCGAGCAGCGGCCAGCGCCCGCAAGCCTCGGCCTCGATGGCGGACAATTGCCGTTCCGTCATGCCGGGATAATGTTCGAGCGTCATGGCCGAGCCATCGCCGGCCGCGCCGCGCACCAGCCCGACGAAACTGGTCACCGCCCCGACGTCCGTGCGGCCTTCCGTCATGCGGGCGATTTCGGCACCCGGATCGAAATCCTCCCGCTGGACGCGAACGCTCATCGCTCAGCCCCCGGTCACCGGCGGGAAAAAGGCGACCTCGTCACTCGCCGCGACGGCCTGGTCGAGTTTCGCATATTCCTGATTGACGGCGGCCCTGATCAGCCCCGGCTGGGCAAAAGCTTCGGCGTAGCCGGGGCTGCGGGTTTTCAGCCAGTCGATCAGTTGGCCGACGGTGGCGATCCCCACCGGTGGAGTGATTTCCTCCTCGCCGGTTCCGACTTTGCCGCGCAGCCAGGCGAAATAGAGAATCCTCATGGGGTATCCCGCATATGTTTGAGGCCGGCGCGCATGTAATCCCAACCGGTGATCAGGGTCAGGACCGCCGCACCCCACAGCAAGACCTCGCCCAGGGGCTGGGCGGGAAGCCAGGCGGGGGCCGCGTCGCCGACGATCAAGGTCGGCAGGGCCGTCATCTGAATAGCCGTTTTCCATTTGGCCAGACGGCTGACGGGCATGCCGATACGAAGTTCCGCCAGATATTCGCGCAAGCCCGAAACCAGGATTTCGCGCAACAGGATGACCACGGCGGGAAGAACGCTCACCTGCGAGACCCGGTCGAAAGCGGTCAGCATGAGAAGGACCGCCGAGACCAGCAATTTATCGGCGATGGGGTCGAGGAAGCGGCCGAGGTTGGAGACGCTGTTGCGCCGGCGGGCGAAATAGCCGTCGAAGAAATCCGTGATGGCTGCGGCGATGAAGAGGGCGCAGCCCACCCAGCGGACGCTCGAGCCTTCGATATAGAAGGTTGCGACAATCAGCGGGATCACCAGGATCCGGGAAATCGTCAAGAGATTGGGGAGTGTGGTCACCATCGGGGCCGACGGACTCTAATCCTAGGGGAATAAGAAAGGCAGCGCATTCTATCCCCGTTTGGCAAGGCTGTCACGCTGGCCTCCACCTGATACGAGATTGTTTGTGATAACGAGAATTATTAGCATAAATTCCCCATCGTCGAGGGGCGCCGTCACCGTCAGCTTTTGCCGGGCAGAGACTGAAAGCCGGGGTGCCATGCGGTGAATTTCGGAACGCTGCAATGCGCTCGTTTCCGCGCGGGCGATATTGACAAGGGGCGGAAGAGGGATGTAGACCCAAAGATGAAAATGATTTGCATTATTATTTGGCAGCCACCGTTCCCGTTTCGGAAAGCTTGCTTCGAGAGGTGTCCGACATCATGACCACGCAACTGGCATCCACGACCGTTTCCGGAGCTGCGCTTCTGCCGCACGATCTGTCGCCTTGGGCGATGTTTCTGTCCGCCGACGCCGTCGTTCAGACGGTTATGCTCGGCTTGGCCGCCGCTTCGGTGGTGACTTGGAGCGTGTGGCTGGCCAAAACCATCGAACTGTACCGGTCGCGCCGACGGGCGCGGAGTCTGCTTGTCTGCCTTGAGGGCTCGCGCGGTTTGGTCGATGCCGTCAAGACCGTGGCAGCCGTCGGGCCGGAAACCGTTCTGGTCCGGGCCGCCATGGCCGAGGCGCGCCTGTCGGCGGGTTTGCCGCCGGATGGGGTGAAGGAACGCGTGGCTTCCAAGCTGGAGCGTCTGGAGGCTGCGGCCGGGCGGCGGATGGCGATGGGGATCGGCATCCTGGCCACCATCGGTTCGGTGGCGCCGTTCGTCGGTCTGTTCGGCACCGTCTGGGGCATCATGAACAGCTTCGTCGGCATTTCGAAGGCGCAGACCACCAATCTGGCGGTGGTGGCGCCCGGGATCGCCGAGGCCTTGCTGGCCACGGCCATCGGACTGATCGCCGCCATTCCGGCCGTGGTGATCTACAATGCTTTCGCCCGCTCCATCGCCGGCTACAAGGCGACGCTCTCCGATGTTTCGTCGGAGGTGCTGCGCATCGTCAGCCGCGATCTCGACCGCAACATGCTGTCCTTGCATGAGGCCGCTGAATAATGGCCGGTCGCCTCGATTCCGGAGTCGACGATCTCGGCGAAATGCACGAGATCAACGTGACGCCATTCATCGATGTCATGCTGGTGCTGCTGATCATTTTCATGGTGGCGGCGCCTCTGGCCACGGTTGACGTCAAGGTTGACCTTCCCAGTTCCACCGCCCAGCCGGCGCCGAAACCCGACAAGCCCCTGTTTCTCACGCTCAAGGCCGATAAAAGCCTCGCCGTCGGCAATGACGCGGTTTCGCGCGACGACCTGGCTTCGACGTTGGACGCCGCCGCCCAGGGCGACAAGGAGACGCGGGTGTTTCTGCGCGCCGACAAGACCGTTGATTACGGAGCCCTGATGGAGGTGATGGACGCCTTGCGCGCCGCCGGCTATTTGAAGGTGGCGCTGGTGGGGCAGGAGGATTCGTCGCAGCCATGACCAGTCCGATGCCGCATCTTGTCTCGGGGGGCGGTTCGGCCGTCATGGATTTGACGCCTCCTCGCGCGGATGACTGGGACCTGCCCCGGACGAAGCTCTGGTCGACGAGCGCTCTGGTGATCCTGGCCCTGCATTTGGGGGCGGTCCTGGCGGCCGTCGTCTGGCCGCCGCATGTGACCGAGCCTCCTCCGCCGCCGTCGGCGATGATGATCGACATGGCACCACTTCCCACGCCGCCCGCCGCTCCGCCACCGGCGCCGAAGCCTCCCGAGCCGAAGCCCGTCAGGCCGATCGAGAAGGCGATCGAGCCGCCCGCGCGGAAGCCGCCGGCCCCGGTGGCCAGGGTCAAGCCTCCGACCGCCGTCGTCCCCCCGCCCGTCGTCGAGCCGGCCGTTGCTCTGCCGGCCGAAACGGCGCCACGGGAGACCAGGCCCGCCCCCGCCCAACCGTCCGCAACGGCCGAGGCGCCGGCTCAAACGCCGTCGGGAAACGCCAAGCCCACCTGGCAGGGGCTGTTGCTTGCCCATCTCGAACGCTACAAGCGCTATCCCGCCTCCGCCCGGGCGCGCCGCCAGGAGGGCGTGGCGACGGTTCGTTTCGTGATGGATCGGAGCGGGGCGGTGCTTTCGGCCAAATTGGAGCGAAGCTCCGGGTCAGTCGCGCTCGACGAGGAGGGGATCGACTTGTTGGAACGCGCCCAACCGCTTCCCGCGCCCCCCGTCGACATCCCCGGCGAGCACATCGAGTTGGTCGTGCCGGTGCAGTTCTTCCTCAGATAAGGTCTGTCGATTCGGAATTTATCGACGGATCCTCATCCCGCCGGATGGAAGTGATCGTAAATTTTCCTGGCCATGGCGTCGCTGATGCCGTCGACCGCCTGGAGATCGGTGAGGCCCGCCTCCGAAACGCCCCGGGCCGACCCGAAATGGTGGAGAAGGGCCTTCTTCCGCTGGGCGCCGATGCCGCCGATCTCGTCCAGGGGTGAACTGCCGATCGCTTTCGATCGACGCGCCCGATGGGTGCCGATGGCGAAGCGATGGGCCTCGTCGCGCAAGCGCTGCAGGAAATAAAGCACTGGATCGTTGGGCGGTAACGAGAACGGAGGCTTGTCCGGCAGGTGGAAGCGCTCGCGTCCGGCATTGCGGTCCGGCCCTTTGGAAATGCCGACCATCGCCTGATTGCCGATGCCCAGTTCGGCGAGAACCTCGATGGCGACCTTGAGCTGACCGGGCCCGCCGTCGATCAGGACCAGATCGGGCCAGTTTCCCCGCTCACGATCGGGATCCTCCTTCTGGGCGCGGCGGAAGCGGCGTGACAGCACTTCGCGCATCATGCCGAAATCGTCGCCCGGGCTCAGGTCCGGCGAGGCGATATTGAATTTACGGTATTCATTTTTCAGAAACCCTTCCGGCCCGGCGACGATCATGCCGCCCACCGCGTTCGTTCCCTGGATGTGGCTGTTGTCGTAGACCTCGATCCGGCGCGGTGGGGCATCGAGACCGAACAGATCGGCGACGCCGGCGAGCAATTTCGCCTGGGCCGAACTTTCCGCCATCCTTCGTCCCAGGGCTTCCCGCGCATTGTCGTAGGCATGTTCGATCATCTTGCGCCGATCACCGCGCTTCGCCGCGCCGAGCGCCACCTTGCGCCCCGCTTTCAAGGACAGGGCCTCGATCAGCAGGGCGGCGTCATCCGGCTTCAATGGATGGGACAGCAGGATTTCGCGAGGGGGGATCTTGTCGTCATAAAATTGGGCAAGGAAGGCGGCCAGGATGTCTTCGGCCGATTGATCCTGCGTCTGGGCCGGGAAAAACGAGCGATTGCCGAAATTGCAGCCGGAGCGGAAGAAGAAGACCTGGATGCAGGCTTGTCCCCCGGCCTGATGCAGGGCAACGACGTCGGCCTCGGCGATGTCGAGCGGATTGATGTCCTGGTGGGCGGAAATCCTGGCCAAGGCCCGGATTCTGTCGCGATAGACGGCCGCCTCCTCATAGGCCATGGTCCGGCTCGCCTCTTCCATGCGCTCGACCAACTCATGCTGGACGGCCTGGCTCTGGCCGGAAAGGAAGCCGCGGGCCTGGGCGACCAGTCGTTCATAGTCATCGTGCCCGATCCGTTCGACGCAAGGCGCGCTGCAGCGTTTGATCTGATGAAGCAGGCAGGGCCGGGACCGCGTGGAGAAAACCGTGTCGGTGCAGGACCGCAGCAGGAAGGCGCGTTGGAGATGGGACAGGGTCTGGTTGACCGCTCCGGCCGAGGCGAAGGGGCCGAAATACTCCCCTTTGCGGTTGCGGGCACCTCGATGTTTGACGATTTGCGGCCAGCGGTGATCGCCGGTGATCAGGATATAGGGGAAGGATTTGTCATCCCTCAATAGAATATTGTAGCGCGGCGCCAGCCGCTTGATCAGGTTGGCCTCCAGCAGCAAGGCCTCGACTTCCGTGTGGGTGGTCACGACCTCCATGGACGCCGTTCCCGCGACCATGCGCTGCAACCGCAAAGGAAGACGCTCCGCCCTGGTGTAGGCGATGACGCGCTTCTTTAAATTCTTGGCTTTGCCGACATAGAGGACGTCGCCCGATTTGGCGAGCATGCGGTAGACGCCCGGCGACGATGGCAGTGTGCGCAGAAAATCGAGGATGACCTGCGCCCCCGCCAGGAAGCCTCCTTCCTGGCGTTGCGATGGTTCGGCGTCAATGGTTTCGCTGGGCGGTTCGTTCGTCATGGCAGCGCGTTCATCGGAAAGGTTGCAAGACAGTCCATGATGCGCAAGGGCCGATTATGACCGTTATCAATTGTTGCAGCGATATCCACTGAATCTGTGGATAAGTTTGTAGAAAACTTGTGGGCATGAGCGGTTCGATCAGAGAACTCCAAGGGTTTCACCGGTTTGCTCAAAAACTATGCAAGGACAACTATATCTTTATTTTTCAGATAGTTGTGCGTTGTCAATAGTAAAGGTTCTGTCACGATTGCGATTCGAAACTTGACTCGGATCGCCCGGTTTGGCAGACAGCGCCGCTGTGTAAAACTCGCACAGGGCACCTGACATTTTTGTTGCGAAACTGTTGCAAACATTACAGAGGGTGGAATACCTGGGAACTCAAGTCGTCGGAGAGACGCGCTCGATTTCCACACCCACGCTGGTAGCGTCGGGAAACACATCCAGCTTCTCGACCCTGACCCGGGCGACCCTCACCCGTTTATCCTCAAGGCACAGAGCCGCGATCCGTTCCGCCAGGGTCTCGACCAGATTGACGTGTCCCTGATCGATCAGACGGCGGATCCCGGAAACGACTCCTTCGTAGCAGACCACGTTGGCCAGATTGTCGTCGATGGCGCGCGCGTCGCCCTCGCGGACGGCGAGATCCAGATTGATGCGGATCCGCTGCTTGCTGGTCTTTTCGTAGGTATAGACGCCAATGCTGGCCGGCATTTCGAGATCATGCACGAAAACATGACGCAGCGCGTTCCTGGCATCGGCGAAATGATGGGGTTGAATGACATTGGCCTGGGACATGGCTCACTCCTCGGGAGTCTTGCTGGCCGGCGCCCAGCAGAGATGTTGGCCGCCATCGAGGGCGATGAGTTGGCCCGTCATGGCGGGTGCGGCGAGAATGAAGCGCAAGGCCTCGGCGATCTCTTCGGGGGTCGTGCCTCGCTTCAGCGGCATTTCGGCGCATTGCTGCTCGAACTGCGGCATGGTTTGCCGGGGACTGGGCAGCGTTGGTCCGGGGCCGATGGCATTGACGCGGATCCGCGGAGCCAGCGCGAGGGCGAGGGTTTGGGTCAGCGTCCAAAGCGCCGCCTTGCTCAGCGTGTATGTGGTGAAATGCGGGGTCAGATTCCACACCCGCTGGTCGAGCATATTGACCACCGCACCGCTGGAATCTTCCGGCAATTGCGCGGCGAATGCCTGGATGAGAACGAACGGGGCCCGCAAGTTGGTTTCCAGGTGGGAATCCCAGGAGGTGCGGGTCACCGTCAAAGCCGTGTCCTGTTCGAACAGCGAGGCGTTGTTGACGAGCAGGCCCAGCGGGCCCAGGGCATCGACCGCCGCCGGGATCAACGTCAGGACATCGTCCTCTTTGGCCAGGTCGGCCTGCAGGGCGACACCCCGGCCCCCGGCGGCGACGATATCGTCGAGCAGGGTGAAGGCCGCCTCGTGAGAGCGATGATAATGGACGGCGACCGACCAGCCGTCCCTGACCAGGGCGAGCGCCATGGCGCGGCCGATCCGATGGGCGGCTCCGGTGATGAGTGCGGTTTTGGGGCGCGTTTCCGACATGCGGCGGGAGAATGCTCTACCGGTGTGCGTCGCGCAAGAGAAGGATGCAGGCGATAGGGCAACGAATCCGGGTTACGCCGATAATTTCATTTGCCGGCTCACCCCCAAGAGTCATCATACCCGTGCTTGGCACACGGCCATGACGCCGATGTCAGAGAAATCGAAACTTGAGTTCGGAGCCCCGCAGCCTGGAGCGCTTCGATCCGCATCTGCGTTCATCTGTGCTGATCTGTGTTTCCTTATGATCGATTCCGGCGGGTTATCCCAGGGGCATCGGGCTGCTCCCGAAGGCCCAGCCCATACCGGCCCTTGTGCCAAAGGAGCACAGATGAGCACAGATAGGCGCAGATCCTACGGCATTCACACATTTCGACTTTGTCGGGAAGAAATGCCGTCATTGCGAGCCTTCAGGCGAAGCGATCCAGTCCTTTCGGCGGACTGGATCGCTTCGTCGCTCCGCTCTTGGCAATGATGCTTAATATGTTGATAATACTCTAAAAATAGAGATCTGTGAGTCCGGTAGCCCCGTTCACTGGGCGGCCAGTGCCGTCTTGCGTTCCTCGACGACCTTATCGGCGCCGCGTCCCGCCATCTCCTGCAAATGGTCGAACTTCCAGGCGAAGGTTCCCACTCCCATGGTCAACGAGCGCAATTCGACGATCAGATCCGCCATTTCGGCCTGCGGAAGGAAGGCGGAGACGACATCCCAGCCCTTCCATCCGTCCTTGGCTTCGTACCCGAGGATTTGTCCCCGCCGGCCCGAGATGATGCGTTGGGCTTTCGAGGTATAGTCGGCGGGCACGGCGATCTCGACGGCCAGGATCGGTTCCAGCACGACCGGTTCGCACTTGGGCATGCCTTCGGTCATGGCGATGCGGGCCGCCGTCTTGAAGGCCATGTCGGAACTGTCCACGCTATGATAGCTGCCGCTGGTCAGCGTGACTTTTACGTCGACCACCGGAAAGCCCAGGGGGCCCCTCTTCAGATAGTCCTCCACACCCTCGGCGACTGAGGGGATGTATTGGCGGGGCACCACGCCTCCGACCACGGTTTCGGCGAATTGGAAGCCCGCTCCCCTGGGCTGCGGCGCGATGTCGATGTAAATATCGCCGAACTGTCCATGTCCTCCGCTTTGACGCTTGTGCCGGCCGTGTTCGCTGACCCCCTTGCGGATCGTCTCCTTGTAGGGGACCTGCGGGCGATGGCCGGTCACGGCCAGATTGAAACGGTTCTTCAGTTTGTCGAGGGCGACCTGGAGGTGAATTTCGCCCTGGCCCCACAGCACCAGTTCGCCGGTGGCCTGGCTCTGGTCGATGGAGAGCGACGGATCCTCTTCGACGAGTTTGGCCAAGGCGGCGGTCAGCTTGACCTCGTCCTGCTTCTTCTCGGCGCGAACAGCCGAAGGAAACAAGCGGGGCAGCGGTGTCGGCCAGGAATGGACATCGGGATCCGGCAAGCCCAGGACCTCACCCGTTTTGACCGCTTCGAGGCGGGCCAGGGCAACGATTTCACCAACGCCGGCCTTGGTCAGCTTGGTGAGCGTCGCACCCTGCGGCGAATATAAGCCCGCGGGCCTGGTCCCGTTGACCAGGGCGCCTTCGGTGAATTCGCCGCGCCAGACGCGCGCATAGCTGAGCTTGCCGGTGTGGGTGGCGTGGACGGTCTTGAAAACGCGGGCGACGGCTCCGCCTTGCGGCTTCCATCCGCGCCGCGCGCTGGTTTCCGCTGGCGAGGGAACGTCGTGGCGCAGGCATTTCAACAGCCTGCGGATGCCATGATCGGAATTGGCCGAGCCGAAAAAGACCGGGACGATGAGGTCCGAGGCCAGGGTGCGGGAGACGTTCTCATAGACTTCGGTGGTTGGCGGGGTCAGGTCGGAGAGCAGTTCCTCAAGCAGGTGGTCGTCGAAGTCCGCCAGATGCTCCAGCATGTCCTGACGGGCAGACTTCTCTTCGGAAAGGGCCGTCTCCGGCAGTTGGACCAATTCCGAAGGCCGGCCGTCACGATATTCGAAGGCCCGTTCGCTGACCAGATCGACGTAGCCGGTGATGGCGTCACCGTTCTTGAGCGGCACTTCGCGCATCAGAAGGGGCAAGTCGGACAGGGTTTGCAGGGAATCCAGGGTTTCGCGCAGGCGGGCCTGCGACGATTCGACCTTATTGATGAAAATGACGTGGGGAATGGCGTTTTCATCAAGGAATTTCAGCAATGGGGCGACCATGACCGCCCGCGTCGGTTCCGGTTCGACGACAACGATGGCGGCGTCGGCAATGGCGAGGGCGTTATAAGTATCTTGCTGGAATTCGATGGAGCCGGGGCAGTCAAGAAAGGTCCATCGATCGTCGAGATAATTGGCCGTGGCGATGTTGACTTCCGTGCTCATCAACCGCTGGCGCGCTTCCGGAGAGGCATCGCCGACCGAGGTGCCCTCGGATACGCTTCCCTTGCGTTGGATCGAACCGGAGGCGAGCAGCAGGCTTTCGAGAAGAGTCGTCTTGCCGCTGGCGTAGGGTCCGACCAGAGCGGCGACACGAGGCAAAAGGGACCTTCCTGACATTATCCCCTCCTTATTCTCATTGGAATTCATGCTCCACCCAAGCTTGAATTCTGGCAACAAAAAAGCACGGTTGGGGCGTGCGGCGCCGTGTGCCGAGCCCGACCGTCGGAAGGTGTCGTGAAGGGGCGAGGCCTGAAGGGCCTCAGGCGATGACCGCGTCCTTGGCGATGGCGTAGTCGCGTGCGCCGGACAAGCCGAGCATCAGATCGATGTTCTGCACGGCCGCGCCCGAAGCGCCCTTGCCCAGGTTGTCGAGACGGGCCACCAGCAGGGCGGTCTGTTCTTCGGCATTGTCGAAGACGAAGAGTTCCAGAAGGTTGGTGCCGTTCAGGGCTTCCGGCTCCAGCGTCTTGGGGCGCTGGTCGTAATCCATGACATGGACGAACCGCTGTCCGGCATAACGCGCGGCCAGCAAGCCATGCAGATCCCGTCCGCTGGGGCGCGCCGGCAGGTTCCACAAATGCAGCGGAACTTGGACGAGCATGCCCTGGCGGAAGGCGCCGACGGCCGGGGTGAATATCGGAGTGTGCGTGAGGCCGGAATGCACCCGCATCTCGTTACGATGCTTATGCGCCAATTCCAGGGCGTAAAGCCGGTGGATGTCGGCGATGCGGTCCGCTCCCCGGCTTTCGAAGGCTTCGATCATCTGCCGTCCACCACCGCTATAGCCCGAAATGGCATGGACGCTGACGGGGGTGGCGGCCGGCAGCAGGCCGCCGTCGACCAGAGGGCGCAACAGCGAGAGCGCTCCGGTCGGGTAGCAGCCGGGATTGCTGACCCGCTTGGACTGGGCGATGAGGGCGGACTGGTCGGCCGTCAGTTCGGGTAGTCCATAAACCCAATCCGGATTGGTGCGGAAGGCCGTGCTGGCATCCAGTACCCGCACCGACGGATTGTCGATGAGGGCGACGGCGGCCCGCGCGGCGTCATCGGGAAGACAGAGGACGGCCAAGTCGACGGCGTTGAGCAGACGCCGCCGTTCGGCATCGTCCTTGCGCTTGGCGGGATCGATGCTGATCAGTTCGATATCCGTACGGCCGGCCAAGCGGGCGCGGATCTGCAACCCGGTGGTTCCCGCCTCGCCATCGATAAAGATCAGCGGCTTGCTCATGGTCTTAAAATCTTTCCCGGCCATTCCCTGCGGTTTTACATGCTGCTCCGGCTGGCCCTAAACCAGACTGGCGCAGAAACGCTGGATCCGTTTGCAGGCTTCCGTGAGCGCTTCCGTGCTGGTGGCGTAGGAGATGCGGAAATAGGGGGACAGGCCGAAGGCCGCTCCCTGCACCACGGCCACGCCTTCGCCTTCCAGAAGGGCGGTGACGAAATCGCCATCGCTGTTGATCACCTTGCCGTCCGGCGTCTTCTTGCCGATGGTGCCGGCGCAGGAGGGATAAACATAGAAGGCGCCTTCGGGCGTCTTGCAGGAGATGCCCTGGGCCTCGTTCAGCATCTTCACCACCAGATCGCGGCGCGCCTTGAACGTGGCGATGTTCTTCGGAATGAAGTCCTGGGTTCCGTTGAGCGCTTCCACGCCGGCGGCTTGGCTGATCGAGCTGGTGTGGGTCGAGCTTTGCGACTGAATCATGTTCATGGCGCTGATCAGGGCTTTCGGCCCACCGGCATAGCCGACACGCCAGCCGGTCATCGCATAGGCCTTGGACAGGCCGTTGATGGTCAGCGTGCGGTCGAAAAGCGTGGGTTCGACCTGCGCGGGAGTGAAGAACTCGAAGCCGTCATAGACGATGTGCTCGTAAATGTCGTCGGTCATCACCCAGACGTGCGGATGGCGGACCAGCACATCGGTCAGAGCCTTCAGTTCGGCGCGCGTATAAGCGGCGCCCGTCGGGTTGCCCGGCGAGTTGAGGATCAGCCATTTGGTCTTCGGCGTGATGGCGGCCTCGAGATCGGCGGCGCGCAGTTTGAAGCCGGTCTCCTCCGGACAGGCGACGGGAACCACCTTGCCTTCGGCCAGCAAGGTGATGTCCGGATAGCTGACCCAATAGGGCGCCGGAATGATCACTTCGTCGCCGGGATTGATGGTCGCCACCAGCGCGTTGTAGATGACCTGCTTGCCGCCGCAGCCGACGGTGATTTGCTCGGGCGCGTAATCGAGGCCGTTCTCGCGCTTGAATTTGGCGCAGATCGCCTTCCTGAGCGCCAGAGTGCCCGCCACCGCGGTGTACTTGGTCTCGCCGCGATCCAGCGCCGCTTTCGCGGCGGTCTTGATATTGTCCGGAGTATCGAAGTCGGGCTCGCCGGCGCCGAGGCCGATAACGTCACGGCCCTGGGCTTTCAACTCTGCCGCCTTTTGGGTCACGGCGATGGTCGGCGATGGTTTGATCAGCGACAGACGGTCGGCCAGAAACGACATGGGAGAACCCCTCCGGTGAAAAAAGTGCGCGGCGAAATTACTGCCGTCATGATGAGGGTGCAAGGAAAGATCCTTGTCGAGAAGTAGGATTGGCGCATGGCTGCCTAGCGGAGATACTCAAAGCCCCTATTCAGCTTCGAGGTGATGGTATGCGCGCGAGCCTGCTCCCCGGTCTGAGCCATTCCCTGCTATTCACCGTGCCGCGCGGCAAAACCGTCCCCTTCCTTTATCCCGAATCCCCTTTCTTCGCCGCCATGCCCGAGGTCTTCGCCACCGGCTTCATGGTCGGGCTGATGGAATGGTGCTGTATCGAGGCGATCGCCCCGCATCTCGATCCGGGAGAGGGATCCCTGGGTGTTCTGGTCGAGGTAACGCACGAGGCGGCGACGCCGCCCGGAATGGCCGTCACCGTCGATTGCCGTTTGGAGCGGATCGATGGCCGACGGTTGCTCTTTTCGGTGGAGGCCCGTGACGAGCGGGATGTCATCGGCCGCGGCCGGCACGCCCGCTCGGTGGTGCTTTGGGACCGGTTCAATGCCCGCCTGGCCGACAAAGCTGCCGGGCGGGCTTGAGATGGCATCCTTCACCGGCCTTCTTCGTGTTCGTGCTCGTTGTGCGGATGTTCGGCCTGGTGAGGCTGTTGTTGCTGTGGTCGTTCCGCCGGGTGCGCCTGTGGCGCTGGTGCCGGGTGAGGCTGGGGTTGCGGCTGAACGGCGGGCGCCTGCGGATGTGGAGCCGGTGCCGGTTGCTGTTGTGGGTGCGGTTGCGGTTGCTGTTGCTGTGCCGAGGGCTGGGGCCGGGGGGCCTGTGGTTGCTGGGGCTGGGGCTGCGCCTGCGGAGCCGGATGCGATTGTTGCGGCACGGCTGGCGTTTGCGGCGCGGCCTGTTGAGGCGCCGGGGCGGAGTGCTGCGGTTGCGCCATCGGTTGCGGCTGTGCCATGGGTTGCGGTTGCGGTTGCGGTTGCGGGTGGGGCTGCGCCTGCTGGGCAGCCGGAACGGGGCCGGGCGCGGATACCGGCGCCTGTCCCTGACCGGCAGGCCTTTCCTGAGGAGCTGTCGGCGCTCCTCCGGCATGGGTGGGGCCACCGGCCGGCTGCGGTTGCGCGCCGGGGCGAGGCGCTCCCGTGGGGCGCAGATGATCGAGGTCGGTGGTGGCCTGCTCATGGGCCATCTGGTCCGGCGTGACCGGCAGTGCGGCGTGATTGATCGGGGCGGCGCCGGTGAAGGCGGCGGAGGGCACGACGGTCATCGCCCGATGATTGATGAAGTTGTTGACCGTCACATTGGTAACGTTGGTGACGTTATTGACGTGACTGATGTTGACGTTGCGCACGTAGGTGTCGCTGACCTGGTAATAGGGGCGGAAGGCCTCGCGCGGGCCCAGGGGAACCCAGGCGACACCTGGGCCGGGATGGCTGCCGATGGAAATGTTGACGCCGATGCCGGGGGCGCCGATGAAGGCCACCAGGGCCGGCGCGTAGACGGGGCGTTCGACGACCTGGCCGGGACACCAGGCCCAGCGGTCGTGCCATTGGACCCAACGGCCGTAATGGAAAGGCGCGAACCCCCAACGGGCATCGTCGATCCAGGTCCATCCCCATGGTTCGACATAGGCCCAATGGCCAAAGCGATAGGGAGCCCAGTCCGGCCCCACGGTCGTCGGGATCCACATCGCACCGTATTCCGGTGAGTTCGACCATTGTCCGTTGGTTGCCAAATCCTGATAACCGGTCATTTCCGGAGATACATAGGCGGAACTCTGCGCGAGCTGCTCGTTCCGCTCGCGGGCCATCGCCCAATTGTCGAAGGCGGTGTAGGCGAAGGGAGCCATGGCGAAAGTCGACATGCCTGTGCCGGCTTGGGCCTCCTCTCCCGGCCGGATGTCCACCGAGCCGCGGGGACCCGACAGGCGGGCGGATCCATCGATCACGCCGACTTGCGTCAACCCGCCGCCCTGATGGCCGGCATCGATGTGATAGCTGCCGGGGCTCATCAGATCGACCTGTCCCGCCGGGGTGACGATCTGGACGCCGCCCGGCGGCATTGTGTTAACACGCACGTTGGCCACGCCCTGGTCGACGCGCAGCGTGGCGCCGCCTTCGTCCAGCCGCAGAAGATCGGCCTGGCTCATCTCGTCCAGGCGGATTTCCGTCGCGCCGATCTGAACCTCAAGGCGCGCCTCCTGTCCGCTCCACAGAGAATCGCCGGCCACCACCGGGTAATTGAGATCGGCCGCCGACCATTGACCCTGGCTGGGGCGGTAGAGCGACACCGGCCCCTCCAGATAACTGATCCGGCCCACCCGGTTGGGCGGGTCGGCGAGGGCCGCCGACGTTCCGGCGAACAGGATGACGGCGGAAACCAGGATTTGGCGTAGAAGCGGGGTCACAGCGATCTGCCTTCGACAAGAGGGAAAACGTCATCGCCAAGCATCGGCGACAACTGTGAATAAATAATGATGCTTCCGTGTCCTTCCGCCATATTCGGAGAAACGGGCGTGATAAACGCGGGCTGGTGCAAGCATCCCTTTGCATCCATATAATGAGCCATGACCCAGTCCATGCTCATGCCGTTTTTTCAACAGCGCCCCGCCGGCCCGCCGGCCACCTTCAAGCTGGTTTCGGATTACCAGCCGGCGGGCGATCAGCCGCAGGCCATCATCGAGCTGGTGGCCGGCATCGATGCCGGGGATCGCGATCAGGTGCTGCTTGGCGTCACCGGTTCGGGCAAGACCTTCACCATGGCCCATGTCATCGCCAAGACCGGCCGCCCGGCCCTGATCCTGGCCCCCAACAAGACCCTGGCGGCCCAGCTCTATGCCGAGATGAAAACGTTCTTTCCCGATAACGCGGTGGAATATTTCGTCTCATACTACGACTATTACCAGCCGGAAGCCTACGTTCCCCGCACCGATACCTATATCGAGAAGGATTCGGCGATCAACGAGCAGATCGACCGGATGCGTCACGCCGCCACCCGCGCGTTGCTGGAACGCCGCGACGTGATCATCGTCGCCTCGGTGTCGTGCATCTACGGTATCGGCGCGGTGGAAAGCTACGCCCGCATGACCATCCACCTCTCCGCCGGCCAGGAGATCGATCAGCGCGATCTGCTGAAAGGTCTGGTGGAGTTGCAGTACACCCGCAACGATCAGGCCTTCCAGCGTGGCACCTTCCGGGTGCGTGGCGACAATATCGAAATCTTTCCCGTGCATTACGAGGACCGCGCCTGGCGCTTGAGCCTGTTCGGCGATGAAATCGAAAGCATTGCCGAATTCGATCCCCTGACCGGCGAAAAGACCTGCGGCCTGTCCGAAATCACCGTCTTTCCGTCGAGCCACTATGTGACGCCGCGACCGACCATCACGGCGGCGGTCAAGGGAATCAAGGAGGAATGCCGGACCCGGATCGATTGGTTCGTCGCCAACGGCAAACTCCTGGAGGCGCAACGCTTACAGGAGCGCACCAGTTTCGACGTGGAAATGATGGAGGCCACGGGCCACTGCAAATCGATCGAGAATTATTCCCGCTATCTGACCGGCCGGGCGCCGGGAGAACCGCCACCGACCCTTTTCGAATATCTGCCGGCCGACGCCTTGCTGTTCGTCGATGAAAGCCATGTCACGGTCCCGCAGATCGGCGGCATGTTCCGCGGTGACTTCAATCGCAAGAGCACGCTGGCCGATTTCGGCTTCCGGTTACCATCCTGCGTCGACAACCGTCCGCTCAAGTTCGAGGAGTGGGAGGCCATGCGCGGCCAGTCGGTCTTCGTCTCGGCGACTCCCGGAACCTGGGAAATGGAACGGACCGGGGGCGTCTTCACCGAACAGGTCATTCGTCCGACCGGCCTGATCGATCCCGTCTGCATCATCCGGCCCGTCGAGCATCAGGTCGACGATCTGCTGGCCGAGGCCAGGATCTCCGCCGCCAAGGCGCAACGGGTTCTGGTCACCGTCTTGACCAAGCGCATGGCCGAAGATCTGACCGAGTATCTGCACGAGCAAGGGATCCGGGTTCGTTATCTGCATTCCGATATCGACACGTTGGAACGCATCGAGATCATCAGGGATCTCCGCCTGGGCGTTTTCGATGTTCTTATCGGCATCAATCTGTTGCGCGAGGGGTTGGATATTCCCGAATGCGCCCTGGTGGCCATTCTCGATGCCGACAAGGAAGGGTTCCTGCGTTCGAAGACCTCTCTCGTGCAGACCATCGGTCGCGCCGCCCGCAATCTCGACGGGCGCGTTCTGCTTTATGCCGACAAGATGACGGAATCGCTCAACTATGCCATCGGGGAGACCAATCGGCGCCGCGAAAAACAGCAGGCCTATAATCTTGAGCACGGGATCACTCCGGAAAGCGTCAAGAAGGCCATCTCCGATGTCATGGAGAGCGTCTATGAGCAGGACTATCTGACCGTCGGGACGGGGGACTCCGCCGAATCGCACCGAGTCGGCAAGGATCTGAAATCCTATATCGCCGATCTGGAAAAACGCATGCGGGCCGCCGCCGCGGATCTGGAATTCGAGGAGGCGGCGCGTCTGCGCGACGAATTGCGGCGGCTCGAATTGCAGGATCTCGGGCTCCCCGGCACCGGCGGTCCTCCCCCCGGCGCTTCGACCCGCGCCGGGGGTGTCCGATCGCCGCTTCCTCAGCCAAAGAAATCACGCCGCGCGCGACGGTAAACTTGCCGGGCTTCCATCCGCATCGTACTCTCGCCTCCTCTTTTTCAAGGTGACGCGATGATCGGTAAAAGAATTCTCGTAACGGGGGGCGCTGGTTTTCTGGGGTCGCATCTGTGCGAACGGCTTGTTGCGGCCGGCCATGAGGTTCTTTGCGTCGATAATTTCTTCACCGGACGCCGGGCCAATGTCGCCTCCCTGCTGGATCATCCCCGGTTCGAGCTAATGCGTCACGACGTGACCTTCCCGCTCTATGTCGAGGTCGACCAGATCTACAATCTGGCCTGTCCGGCCTCGCCGGTGCATTACCAGTTCGATCCCGTGCAGACGACCAAGACCAGCGTTCACGGGGCGATCAACATGCTGGGCTTGGCCAAGCGGACCCGGGCGACCATCTTCCAGGCCTCGACCTCCGAGGTTTATGGCGATCCGTCGGTCCATCCCCAGGTCGAGTCCTATTGGGGCAACGTCAATCCGATCGGTCCGCGCAGTTGCTATGACGAGGGCAAGCGTTGCGCCGAGACGCTATTCTTCGACTACCACCGGCAGCACCAGCTCGGCATCAAGGTGGCGCGAATCTTCAATACCTATGGGCCGCGCATGCACCCCAACGACGGGCGGGTGGTCTCCAATTTCATCGTCCAGGCCTTGCAGGGGCGCGACATCACCATCTATGGCGACGGCCATCAGACCCGGTCCTTCTGCTATGTCGACGACCTGATCGAGGGATTCATCCGCCTGGTGGCGACGCCCAAGGAGATTACCGGGCCGATGAATCTCGGCAATCCAGTGGAATTCACCATGCGCGAATTGGCCGAACTGGTGATCGACGTCACCGGATCGCCGTCGAAGCTGGTTTACGAGCCTTTGCCGGTCGACGACCCAAAACAACGCCAGCCCGACATTTCCTTCGCCCGCCGCGAGTTGGGCTGGGAGCCCAAGGTGCCCCTGCGCGAGGGGTTGGAGAAGACGGCGCGCTATTTCGAACTGATTTTGTCCGAAAAGACCGTTTGAAGCGGCTTATACCAACTCCCGGTGATCGGACCCGATCACCGGGCCCTCAACGGGCCAGACCAAGTCTCGAAGAGTCATCCTCATCGAGACTTGGTATTACGCTTGCGTTTCCTGGTCGGCGATCTTCTTGATCAGGAAGTCGCGGAACACGGCGATTCGTTTCGAGTGCCGCAGTTCCTCGGGGTAGACGAAATAGGCGTCGAAGCTGGGGCCCCGCAACTCGGGCAGGATCTCCACCAGATCGTCGGCTTCGCGCGCGAAATAGTCGGGCAGGGCGGCTATCCCCAGGCCACTCTGCACGGCGCGCAGGATTCCATAAATGTTGTTGACCTTGAGGACCGGACGGCGCGGCGCGTCGGCACGGGCGCCGGCCTCCAGCAACCAGTTGATGTTGTCGACCGGCGGCTTCGATTCGTCGCCATAGACGACGATCCGATGATCGTCCAATTCCTCGATGGTCTTCGGCGTCCCGTGGCGTTTCAAATAGTCGGCCGTGCCGTAAAGCTTGTAATGCATATCCATCAGATGGCGCTGCACCAGATCCGGCTGGCGCGGGGGCATCAGGCGGATCGCCACGTCGGCCTGGCGCATCGCCAGATCCAATTCTCCGTCGTCGAGGACGACGGACATCTGGATTTCCGGATAAAGATCAAGAAATTCGCGGATTCGCGGGGTCAGCCAGAGCGAGCCGAAAGCGACGGTGGTGGTGACCTTGAGCGGGCCGCGCGGCCGTTCCCGGCTTTCCGACAATTGCGCTTCCGTCATCGCCAGCTTGGTAAAGACGTCGCGGGCGGTCCGGTTCAGCAGTTCGCCTTGCTCGGTCAGGATCAAGCCGCGGGCATGACGGTGGAAGAGCGGAACGCTGAGGCTTTCCTCAAGCGCGCTGATCTGACGGCTGACCGCCGACTGGCTGAGATTGAGCGATTCCCCTGCATGGGTGAAGCTGCCGGCTTCAGCGACGGCATGGAACACCCTAAGCTTATCCCAGTCCATAAATCTTTCCTGGCCGAATTATCATTGCCTGCCTATCGTGCGGCCCCGATAGGCAGGTCACAAATAGTTTTCTATTCTGCCGCGACAGTGGCCGTCTGTCCATGGTGGGTGAGAAAGCGTTCCGCTTCCAGTGCGCTCATGCAGCCGGTGCCCGCCGCGGTGACGGCCTGACGGAATATCTTGTCCTGCACGTCGCCGGCGGCGAAAACGCCGGGAATGCTGGTTTGCGTGGTGCCGGGCTTGGTGTTCAGATAACCCTCGTCGTCCATCTCCAACTGGCCTTTGAAGAGGCCGGTATTGGGATCATGTCCGATGGCGATGAACAGGCCGTCGACGGGCAATTCCGACAAGGTACCGGTTTTGGTGTTCTTGATGCGCAGGGCGGTGACGCCGGGGGGCGTATCAGTGCCGAGGACTTCCTCGACGGCGCTGTCCCATAGCACCGAGACGTTGGGCAGGGAGAACAGCCGGTCCTGGCCGATCTTTTCGGCGCGCAGCGAATCGCGGCGGTGGATCAGCGTCACCTTGGAGGCGATGCCGGCCAGATAGATCGCCTCTTCCACCGCCGAATTTCCGCCGCCGACGACGGCGACCTCCTTCTTGCGGAAGAAGAAGCCGTCACAGGTGGCGCAGGCGGAAACGCCGAAGCCCTGGAACTTCTGTTCACTGTCGATGCCCAGCCAGCGGGCCGAGGCGCCGGTGGCGATGATCAGGGTGTCCCCCGAATAGGTGTCGCCGGAATCGCCGATCGCGACGAAGGGGCGTTTGGACAGATCGATGCTGACGATGGTGTCGTGCAGGAATTGGGTGCCGACATGCTCGGCCTGCGCCTGCATCTGCTCCATCAGCCAGGGGCCCTGGACCGCCTCGGCGAAGCCCGGGAAATTCTCGACATCGGTGGTGATGGTCAACTGTCCGCCCGGTTGCAGGCCGGCCACCAGAATCGGCGAGAGATTGGCGCGTGCCGCGTAAATGGCCGCGGTGCAGCCGGCAGGTCCGGACCCGAGGATGAGAACCTTGGAATGATGGCTCGCCATGAAAAACGCCTCGCGACGAAAAAAGTTGAGATCTGCCGTTACAATAGGATGTCGGCGGCCCAAGGAAAAGGGCCGCAACGCTTCCCGCCGCGGAAAGAGTGCCCTTAGAGCTTGGCGCGAAATTATCGCGCCAAGCTCTAAGCATTGATTAAGACGGCCTAAAGCCGTGGCGGGAATTTGTCGGTCAAAGGGCCTCGGCGTGCGCGGCCAGATATTGGGCGACGCCTTTCGGGCTGGCCGTCATGCCGGCTTCGCCCTTCTGCCATCCGGCGGGGCAAACCTCGCCATGCTCCTCGTGGAACTGCAGGGCGTCGACCAGGCGAAGGGCCTCGTCCACATTGCGGCCAAGCGGCAGGTTGTTGACGTGCTGCGACTGCACGATGCCGCTCCTGTCGATCAGGAAGGTGCCACGCAGGGCGACGCCGCCAGGCAGCAGCACGCCATAGGAGCGGGCGATGTCCTTGGTCAGGTCGGCGACCAGCGGGAACTTCACATGGCCGAGTCCGCCCTTGTCCACCGGCGTGTTCTTCCAGGCCAGATGGGTGAAATGGCTGTCGACGGAAATACCGATCACCTTGACGTTCTTCTCGGTGAACGAGGCGATCCGATGGTCGTGGGCGAGAATTTCGGACGGGCAGACAAAGGTGAAATCGAGAGGATAGAAGAAAATCAACCCATAGGATCCGGCCAGATAAGTCTTCAGATTGAAGCTCTCATCGATCTCATTGTCGGGGAGGACGGCGGGAGCAGTGAAATCGGGGGCGGCTTGGCCGACCAGAACGTGGGGAATGGCGGAATCAAGGGGATTGGTCATCTTCAAACTCCTCGTGGGATACGGGAACGGGGAAAATGTAGGGACAATGAGTGGTCCATACAAGTTTAAACTATTATAAACTTTGGTCGAGACGCCGGTAAAACAATGACTTTAAAATGCAATGTTGCGTCTTCGGAAAGGGTGGCTACCTTGCCGCCCGCCGGTTCCCCATCCCGGTCCGGCTCCCCTATGAGATTGAGCCTTGGCGGGGTGGGGTGGGCTCTGTAATATAATTGCTCAAATGCGTCGAATATTGGAGTTATAGAAGATATGCAGCGGGTCAAGCTTGACCGCATCGATCGGCACATTCTGCACGATTTGCAGAGCGATGGCCGTATGACCAACGTCGATCTGGCCCGACGGGCAGGGATTTCGGCGCCACCCTGCCTGCGGCGCGTGCGTGCGCTTGAGGAAGCCGGTTTCATCAGGGGCTACCATGCCAATGTCGATGCCGTCGCACTGGGTTTCAACGTCACCGTGTTCGCCCATGTCGGCCTTTCCAGCCAGGCGGAAAGCGATCTGAAGGCGTTCGAGGAACTGGTTCAGGGCTGGCCGGAGGTTCGCGAATGCCACATGCTGGCCGGGGAGACCGATTTCCTGCTGAAGATCGTGGCGGCCAACTGGGATGCCTATCAGCGTTTCCTGACCAGCAAACTGACGGCGGCGCCCAATATCAGCCACGTCAAGTCGGCCCTGGCGATCCGGACGTCAAAGTTGCAACCGGGGGTGCCGATCGCCCTTGAGGAGGATGACGCGATCGAGGCCGGCGCCGAGGAGTAGGCCGGGTCGCTTTCAAGGTGTGGGTTGCGGGGGTCGGGAAGGGACTCCTGTGCGACCCGAACGGGCCGGCATTCGCATGCCGGCGGGTCCCTTTCTTTTTTCCAAAGTCACGCGGGGTCAGACGCCGGACAGGCCATGAGGTTCCATCAGCATCTCCTGTCCCGTGGGGAAGGTATCGCTCAGGATGACCCGATCGCCGTCGAGGCGCGCCCGCCCGGAGGCCAACATCGACAGCGCCAGCGGATAAAGGCGATGTTCCGCTTCCAATACCCGTGCGGCCAGGCTCTCCTCGTCATCATTGGCGCCGACGGGAACCGCCGCCTGCGCGATGATCGGCCCGGCATCGAGATCGGCGGTGACGAAATGCACCGTGCAACCGTGGATGCGGACCCCCGCCGCGAGGGCCTGACGATGGGTGTGCATCCCTTTGAAGCTGGGCAGCAGCGACGGATGGATATTGATCAGCCGCCCTTGCCAGGCGGTGACGAAGCCCGGGGTCAGCAACCGCATGAAGCCGGCCAGGCAGACCAACTCGATCCCGGCGGCGCGCAAGGCCTGATCGAGCGCCGCGTCGAACCTTTCCCGATCCGGATAATTCCGATGGTCGATGACGAGGCTCGTCACGCCGGTATCCCCGGCATGGCGCAAGCCCTCGGCGTCGGCGCGGTTGGAAATGACGAGGGCGACGCGTGCCGGAAAATGGGACGCGGCGCAGGCCGTCAGCAGGGACTGGAGATTGCTGCCGCGTCCGGAGATGAGGACGCCGACCTTCAGTCCGGCCATGCGCGATCCGTGTTGAGTACCTGGGTCTGCGGCTCATCACCCTGTCGGGCCGCGATATAGCCGATGGGGAAGACCGTTTCGCCATGGGCTGAGAGAATCTTCATGGTTTCCTCGGCGTCGGAGGCGGCGACCACCGCGATCATGCCGATTCCGCAATTGAAGACGCGGCTCAGCTCGTGGCCGTCGATTTTGGCCTGTTCCTTCAGCCAGCCGAAAACCGGAGGCAGCGGCCAACTGCTGGCGTCGATCTCGGCTTTGGCCCGGGGCGGCAGCACGCGCGGCACGTTTTCCACCAGCCCGCCTCCGGTGATATGGGCGAGCGCCTTGATCTTGCCGGCCTTGATGGCGGCCATGCAGCTTTTCACATAGATGCGCGTCGGCGTCAGCAGGGCTTCGCCCAGGCTGCGGCCGATGGCGAACGGTGCCGGGTCCGAATAGGCGAGACCGGAGCGTTCGACCACCTTGCGGACCAGCGAGAAGCCATTGGAATGGACGCCGGTCGAGGCGAGGCCCAGAACGACGTCGCCCGGGGTGACGGCGGATCCGTCGATCAGACGTCCGCGCTCGGCCGCGCCGACTGAAAAGCCGGCCAAATCGTAGTCGCCCTTGGCGTACATGCCGGGCATTTCGGCGGTTTCGCCGCCGACCAGCGCGCAGCCGGCCTGGCGGCATCCTTCCGCGATACCGGCGACGATCTGCTTGCCGGCCGCCACGTCCAGCTTGGCCGTCGCGAAATAATCGAGGAACAGCAGGGGTTCCGCCCCCTGGACGACCAGATCGTTGACACACATGGCGACGAGATCGATGCCGACGGTGTCATGACGTCCGGCATCGATGGCGACCTTGAGCTTGGTGCCGACGCCGTCGGTGGTGGCGACCAGGATGGGGTCGGCAAAGCCGGCCTCGCGCAGGTCGAACAGGGCGCCAAAACCGCCGAGACCGGCGGTGCTGCCGGAACGGGCGGTGGATTTGGCAAGCGGCTTGATGGCTTCGACCAGAGCTTCGCCGGCGTCGATGTCGACACCGGCATCCCGATAGGTCAGACCATCGGAGTTCTTTGCGTCGCTAATGGCTTCCTCGCAGGATTGGCTGCGCCACGCCTTGGCAGGCAAGGGGCGCAGAATGATGGCCAGGGCGTTGATCGGCCCGAAGATACTTGATCCGGGATGGTTTTCAATGCTCCTTTCTGCGCGCGCGGGCCAAGCCTGATGTTCTGGTCGGCGTCGTAATGGCTTTTCGCCGCTTGCGATCGTGCTATGGTACCGGCGTTATGAACCTGCCTAGACCATCCCATCGGGGACCTTTTCCCATGCCCAATTCCGGCAAAAATTCAGGGACGGGCCTCGCCGTCGTCCTTTTTTGGGCCGTTTTCGCCCTGTTTTGCGGCCCAGCCGTGGCGCAGACCGCCGATACCTACACGGTCCGCAACGTCTCGGTCGATATTTCCGCCGAGAACGTCAACGTCGCCCGAGACCGCGCCTTGGCTGAAGGACAGCGACAGGCCTTCGAAACCTTGATGCAGCGCCTGACCTCTTCGGCCGATTGGCCCCGGCTACCGCATCCGTCGGACGCCGATCTCATCAATGCGGTGCTCGACGTCGGGATCGATCAGGAGAAGCGCTCCGCCGTGCGCTATCTGGCGACCATGTCCGTGCGTTTCAAACCCGATGCGATCCGCCGGCTGCTGCGGGGCGCCAATATCGCCTATGTGGAATGGCGCGGTCGTCCGGTGGTGGTGCTGCCGGTCTATCAGTCCGACAACGGCCCGCAACTTTCGGAATCGCCCAATCCGTGGCGTGACGCCTGGCGCAGCGGCGCGGCACAGGGTGTGGTGCCGTTGAGCGTGCCCACACCCGAGCAGATCGAAGGAACGGTGACGACGGCCCAGGCGGCGGCCGGCGCCCCCGAGACCCTGGCAGCCGTCGGGCAGCGATTCAATACGCAGGACGTTCTTTTGGCGGTGGCCACCCCGATCAGGCAGGATGGCGGCAAGGTCAAGGTCGATGTCGTGCTGACCGGGACTGGGCCGGTCGCCTCGCCTCTGGCGGGATCGCGCAGTTACGACGGCGAGATCGGCGAGACCCTGGAGATGGTCTTGCACCGTGCCGTCGAAGACATCGCGAAGATCGCCAACGACACCTGGAAGAGCGGCAATATGCTGCAGTTCGACAAACAGGCCAATCTGCCGGTCATGGTGCCGCTGGCGGGATTCGACGATTGGCTGTCGGTGCGCGAAAAGCTGACCCGCTCGACGCCGGTGCGGTCTTATGAGGTGGCGGCCCTGTCGAAGACCGAGGCCGCGCTGGTCCTGCATTTCGTGGGTGAGCAGTCGCAATTGGAATCGGTGTTTCTCCAGAACGGTCTGGTGCTGAGTTGGGCCTCCGATCATTGGATTTTGCAGCCCGTGGCGAGCCGACCGAATACCGGGACCAGGTGAAGGCGCTTCGGCATCTGCCGAACGTCATTACCCTGTTGCGGCTGGTGGCGGCGCCAGCCGCCTTCTGGCTGATCGGGGTGGGGGAGATGGCCCCGGCCTTTTGGCTGTTCGTCATCGCCGCAGCGACGGACGCGGTCGACGGGGCGCTGGCCCGTCTGACCGGAGCGCAGTCGGTGATCGGCAGCTACCTGGATGCCCTGGCCGACAAGGTTCTGTTGGTCGGGATCTATCTTTCGCTGGGTTTGCAGGGTTTTTTGGGCGTTTGGCTGGTTTCACTGGTGGTCGGGCGAGACCTGCTGCTGATCGTCTTCGCCGCCGTCTTGCATTTTCAGGGTGTCCAAAAGAAGATCGAGCCCCTGCGGATCAGCAAGGTCAATACGTTCGTGCAGATCCTTCTGGCGGCGGTCGTTCTCGGCCATCATGGCCTGGGATGGTTTCCCGCCGCCGCCGTCGGGCCGCTGTGCGGCATTGTCGCGGTGAGCACGGTTCTGTCGGCCGTGGCCTATCTGGTCGCATGGTGGCCGCGTCTGCTGTGGTGGAGAGAGTGAAGCGAATGGCGATGTCGCGGGAAAACAAGCTGTGGTTCTGGCTGATCGGCCTGATCGTCTGCTGTCTGCTGCTATATTTCCTGCGCGGCATGCTGTTGCCGTTCGTCGCCGGCATGGCCGTGGCCTATCTGCTGGATCCGCTGGCTCGCCGGCTGGAGCGTCTCGGCCTGTCGCGGGTTTTCGCGACCGTTATCATCACGCTCAGTTTCTTTTTGTGCGTCGTTTTGCTGATCGGCATCGTGGGGCCGCTGGTCGAAGACCAGTTGATCGGTTTCGGGCACCGCGTCCCCAACTACGTCCATCAACTGATCAATCGCGGCGAACCGGTGTGGCGTGCCGCCAAATCCTATTTGTCGACCAAGGATATCGAGCAGTTGCGCACCGCCGGCGGCGAATACGCTGGTACTTTGGCAACCTGGGCGGCGGGGATGTTTTCGCGGTTGCTGACCGGTTCCCTGGTGGTGGTCAACCTGCTCTCGCTGATCTTCATCACGCCGGTGGTGACGTTTTATCTGCTGCGTGATTGGCACGGCGTGACCCAGAGATTCGATTCCTGGCTGCCCCGCGCCCATGCCGAGACGATTCGCCAGCAATTGCATGAGATCGATACCATCCTCGCCGGCTTCGTCCGCGGCCAGGCGCTGGTCTGTCTGTCTCTGGGAGCCTTCTACGCCCTCGGCCTGACGGTGGTCGGCCTCGATCTGGGGCTGGTGGTCGGCTTCGCCGCAGGCCTAGGGTCCTTCATTCCCTATCTGGGCACCATCTCGGGCTTTCTCGTCGGGACGGGGCTGGCCATCGCGCAGTCTCAGGACTGGACTCTGGCGGCCATGGTGGCCGGAGTCTTCGTGGTGGGCAATCTGATGGAGGGCAATATCCTGGCCCCGAAACTGGTCGGGGAAAAAATCGGGCTGCATCCGGTCTGGGTGATTTTCGCCCTGCTGGCCGGCGGGACGTTGTTCGGTTTTCTGGGGATCCTGCTGGCGCTGCCCGTCGCCGCCGTCATCGGTGTGCTGACCCGCTTCGGCCTGCGCCGTTATCTCGACAGTTCGCTCTACAGCGGCGAGACGGACGAAGGAACCACCCCGTGACGTCGGCGCCGAAGCAGGTCCCTTTCGACTTCGGACATCAGCCGGGGTTTTCCGCGGTCGATTTCCTGATCGCCGGCAACAACGGCGATGCCCACGACTGGATCGCCCGCTGGCCGTCCTGGCCGTCTTTCGCCTTGGGGCTGTGGGGGCCTCCGGGGTGCGGGAAAAGTCATCTCGCCCACATCCACTGCGAAGCCAGTGCCGGTATCCTGCTGCCGGCACAGGCCTTGACCAAGGACGACGTGCCGACGCTCGCCGATTATCCGTCCGTGGTGGTCGAGGATGCCGACCGGGGCGTCGATGAGGCGGCGCTTTTCCATCTGTTCAATCTGCTGCGGGAAAATCGCGGATTTCTGCTGTTGACCGGCCGCGACGCGCCGGCCCGCTGGAAAATCGCGTTGCCGGATTTGCGGTCGCGGTTGTCGGCCATTCCGGTGGCGGCCATTCGCTCGCCCGAGGACGATTTGCTCGAAGCATTGCTGGTGAAATTGTTTTCCGATCGTCAATTGCGCGTCGGCCCGGATGTCCTGGCTTTCATCCTGCCGCGCATGGAGCGGTCCTTCGCGGCGGCACGCGCCCTGGTGGCGGCCATCGACGAGGCCGCGTTGGCGCAGCGCCGCGAGATCAGCGTGGCCCTGGCGCGGGTGGTGATGGCCGCCACTTCCGCCGATGGAGAGAACTCATGACCGATGTCCACGCCAAGAAATCGGCGGCTCTCAACTCGGTTTGGGCCAGTGCCTTCCTGACATTGATCAAACTGGTGGTCGGCCTGTTGACCGGCAGTCTCGGCATTCTTTCCGAAGCGGCCCATTCATTGCTCGATCTGGGGGCGGCCGGCCTGACTTATTTTGCCGTCCGGGTCAGCGACCAACCGGCCGACAGCCGCCATCCCTACGGTCACGGCAAGATCGAAAGCGTCTCGGCTCTGGCCGAAACCGCCCTGTTGTTCCTGACGTCGGCCTGGATCATCCGCGAGGCGGTGATCCGTCTGCTTTCGGCCGAAGCCCGGGTCGAGGTCACCTGGTATTCGATCGCCGTGGTCCTGGTCTCCATGGCCGTGGACTTCACCCGTTCGCGCGCCTTGATGAAGGTGGCCAAGGCGACGCGGAGCCAGGCCCTGGAAGCCGACGCGTTGCATTTCAGTTCGGATATCCTGTCTTCGGCGGTGGTGCTGGTCGGCTTGGGATGCGTGGCCGCCGGCTTCACCAAGGGCGACGCCATCGCCGCCATCGGCGTGTCGCTGTTCGTCCTGCATGTCGGCTACCGCCTCGGCAAGCGGACCATCGAGGTTCTGATCGATACGGCGCCCGAAGGGGTGGCCGCCGAGGTCGAGAGGATCGCCGCGACCATCGACGATATCGCCAGGGTCGATCGGGTGCGGGCGCGGCCGGCGGGAACCACCACCTATGTCGAGGTTTTGATCCGTGTCGGGCGCAGCACGCCGCTGGCCCGGGTACAGGACGTCTGCGACACGCTCTCCCTCGCGATCGCCGGGCGGATGCCGGGGACGGACGCCTTCGTGAAGGCCGAGCCGCTGGCCCTCGACGACGAATCGATCATCGATACGGTGCGGGTCATCGCCAACAAGCGCCAGGTGATGGTGCACGACATCGTCGTCGAGGCGTTGGAGGGACGCCGTCACGTCAGTTTCGACATCGAGCTCGACGAGACGATGAACATTCACGACGCCCATGATGTGGCAAGCGGCGCCGAGCAGGCCGTCCGCGAGGAACTGGGCGACGATGTGTTGGTCGAGACGCACATCGATCCGAAGCGGGTCTCCATGCTGACCGGCCAGCCCATCGCGGCCGGGGAGCACAGGCGTCTGGAGGCCGAGGTCATTCGGGTTTCCGAGGCGGTCGAGGCGGTCGAGGAGGCGCACGGCGTCCATATCCGGCATGGCGAGGATGGACTTTATATCTCTTTACACTGTCTGTTCGATCCGACGACGCCGGTGCGCGTGGCCCATCGCGCGACCGCCATCGTCGAGCAGCGGATTCGCGAAAAAATCCCCGACGTCGGCCGTGTGGTCGTCCATGCGGAGCCTCTGGGCGAGGAGTAAGCCGCCCTCATTCGGCAGGGTCGAGATCCCGGGGGCGGATGAAGGCTTCGAGGGTGCAGGTCCCATCCTTCAGGAGGGGCCACTCCTCGATCGGAGCGGACAGGCTGACCAGTCCGCCGGTGGGAAATTTCTCGGCCAGCCGTGGTCTTTCCGGATTTTCCCGTCCCGGATCGCTGAGGGCGAGGGCCAATTGCTGCAATCCGGGATTATGCCCGATCAGCAGGACCGACAGGCATCGTCGGGGAAGTTCGGCCAGCAGGGCGTGCAACGTCATCGGCGCGGCATCGTAAAGCCGCCGATCGCAAGTCACGGGGACGTCGTGGAACGACGCCCGGAGCGCATCGAGCGTCTGGCGGGTCCGTTTCGCGGGCGAGCAGAGCACGATGTCGGGCCGGATCCGCTGCCGGCGGAAATAGTCGGCCAGCAAGACCGCGGTTTTATGGCCGCGTTTGTTGAGCGGTCGTTCGAAATCGTCGATATCGGGGTCGTCCCAACTGGATTTCGCATGGCGAAGGAGATGGATCAGCTTCATGGACCAAACCTTCTGCTGTTTTTTGTTAAGTGCGGATGACAGATCGGGCCTCTCCATGACATCGACGTTCCAAGCATATATAAATGAGCAAGGCGAAACTATGTCCCGGACGGGAGAGCCCTGGTGAACGATACCGAATTTGTGGAAACAGCCCCGGAAACCCCGGTGGAGACTTTGGCCCCCCGGCCGATCGGCATGCACGACACGGAGCGCTTCATCAATCGCGAGCTGTCCTGGCTGTCCTTCAATACGCGGGTTTTGGAGGAAGCCGACAATCTGAACCATCCCTTGTTGGAGCGGGTGCGGTTCCTGTCCATCTCGGCGGCCAATCTCGATGAATTCTATATGGTCCGCGTCGCCGGCCTCAAGGGGCAGGTGGAAAACGGCGTCATCAATGCGAGCCAGGACGGTCTGACGCCGGCCCAGCAACTGGTGGCGATCAACAGGGAGGCCGGTTTGCTGCTCGACAAGCAGCAGGATTGCTGGCGCGGGCTGCGCGGCGAATTGCGCACCAACGGAATCGCCGTGATCGATATTTCGGAATTGACCCGGGTCGACCGCAAGTGGCTCGACACCCGGTTCATGGAGCATGTCTTTCCGGTGCTGACGCCGCTGGCGGTCGATCCGGCCCATCCGTTCCCCTTCATTCCCAATCTCGGCTTCGCCATGGTGCTGCATCTTACCCGTCTGGACGACGGTGAGGTGATGCGCGCCTTGCTGCCGCTGCCGCATCAGATCCAGCGTTTCGTCCGTCTGCCGGGAGACGATATCCGGTTCCTGCCCATCGAAGACATGGTCGGGTTGTTCCTCGACCGGCTCTTCCCCGGCTTCCGGGTCGATGGTCTTGGCGTGTTCCGCGTCATTCGCGATTCCGAAATGGAAATCGACGAGGAGGCCGAGGATCTGGTGCGCGTTTTCGAATCGGCCTTGAAGCGCCGCCGCCGTGGGCATTGCATCCGCCTGACGGTGAACGGAAGCATGCCGGAGGATCTGCTTGCCCTGATCATGCAGGACATGCAACTGGTTCCGTCCGACGTCTTCCCGCTGGACGGCCTGATCGGTACCGTCGACATCAAGCAACTCATCATCGATGAGCGTCCCGACCTTCAGTTCCCGCCCTACAATGCCCGCTTTCCCGAACGGGTCCGCGATTTCGGAGGCGATTGCTTCGCCGCCATCAACAAAAAGGACATCCTGGTCCACCATCCCTTCGAAAGCTTCGACGTGGTGGTGCAATTCCTTCGCCAGGCGGCGCGGGATCCGAACGTGGTGGCGATCAAGCAGACCCTTTATCGCACCAGCAAGGACAGTCCCATCGTCAAGGCCCTGGTCGAGGCGGCCGAGATGGGGAAATCGGTCACCGCGATGATCGAGTTGAAGGCCCGTTTCGACGAGGAGGCCAATATCGGCTGGGCTCGCGATCTGGAGCGGGCCGGGGCTCAGGTGGTCTACGGTTTCCTCGAACTGAAGACGCATGCCAAGATCTCGCTGGTGGTGCGTCGCGAGGGGGGGGGCTTGCGGTCCTATGTGCATTTCGGGACCGGCAATTACCATCCGATCACTGCGAAGATCTACACGGATCTGAGCTTTTTCACCACCGATCCGGCGCTTTGCCGCGACGCCAACCGAACTTTCAATTTCATGACCGGTTACGCCCGGCCGGAAAAGATGGAAAAGCTGGCCATCGCCCCCCTGATGCTCCGCGACCGCCTGTTGGCATGCATCGACGCGGAAATCGAAAACGCCAAGGCCGGCCGGCCGGCCGCCATTTGGGCCAAAATGAATTCCCTGGTCGATTCCAAATTGATCGATGCGCTTTATCGAGCCTCGCAGGCCGGCGTGCCGATCGACCTGGTCATCCGCGGCATTTGCTGCCTGCGGCCGGGGGTGGCCGGACTGTCGGAAAACATCCGGGTCAAGAGCATCGTCGGACGGTTCCTCGAACATGGCCGCGTCGTCTGCTTCGGCAACGGCCATCGGTTGCCGTCCCGGCATGCCAAGATTTACATTTCCTCGGCCGATTGGATGACCCGCAATATGGATTGGCGCGTCGAATCGCTGGTGCCGATCGAAAATCCGACGGTGCAACGCCAAATCCTCGAGCAGATCATGGCGGCCAATCTGAAGGACAATGTGCAAAGCTGGGTCTTGGGCCCGGACGGCAATTACGTTCGCGTCACGCCGCCGTCCGATGAAAAGCCGTTCAGCGCGCATACCTATTTCATGACCAATCCCAGCCTGTCCGGACGGGGCAGCGCCTTGGAACGCGGGCGCCCCTTGCCCAAGCTGGTCTTGAGAGGTCTCGCTTAAACGATGGTCGCAACGATCGTTCCGGCCGGAAACGCGGCCCATCGGCATCTGGCCATCATCGATATCGGCTCGAATTCCATCCGTCTGGTCGTCTATGACGGGCGGATCAGGACACCCGTCGCCCTCTTCAATGAAAAGGCGGTCTGCGCCCTGGGCCAGGGGCTCGGGCAAAGCGGCAGGCTCAATCCCCAAGGGGCGGAGGAGGCCATCGGCGTTTTGGCCCGGTTCGTTCGGCTGGCTCGGGCGATGGCGGTGGATGTCCTGGATATCCTGGCCACCGCCGCGGTCCGCGACGCGCTCGACGGCGCCGAGTTCGTCGCCGCCGTCGAGCGGCGGTGCGGTGCTCCGGTCACCGTCCTGACCGGCGAGGAGGAGGCTCATCTGGCGGCCATGGGCGTGCTGTGCAGCGCGCCCCAGGCCGATGGGATGGTCGCCGACCTGGGGGGCGGCAGCCTGGAACTGGTGGCCCTCGACCATGGGCGTTTCGCCGGACCGCATGCCACCATGCCGCTCGGGGTCCTGCGTCTTTCCGAGGCGTCGGGAAATGTGCGGAGCCGGGCCGAGGACCTCATCGAAAAGCAGTTCCGCAATATCGATTGGTGGCAATGGGCCAAGGACCGGCCGCTTTACGCCGTCGGCGGGGCCTGGCGAGCCCTGGCCAGGCTTTGTCTGGCGCAGACCGGCCATCCCTTGCACGTTCTCGACAATTACAGTCTGGAACGAAACGAATCGCTGCGTCTGATCGAACTGATCTCCAACCAGAGCCGGAAATCCCTCGAAAAGATCCCCGGTCTCTCCAAGAAGCGGGTCCCGCATCTGCCGGTGGCGGCTTTGCTCCTTGAAAAGGTGATCGAATATGCCAGGCCATCCCGGCTGATCTTCTCGGTCTACGGCATGCGCGAGGGGCAGTTCTACAAACGCCTGCCGCCCGACGTGCAGTGGCAGGATCCCCTGATCGCCTCCTGTTCCGACATGGCGCAGACGGCGGGACGCTTTCCCGAGCATGGCGAAGAGATGCTGGAATGGATGGCGGCGCTGTTTCGCAACGAAACGGAGAGCCAGGGCCGGCTGCGCTACGCGGCCTGCCTGTTGGGCGACGTGTTCTGGAACGAGCATCCCGACTATCGGGCCGAGCAGGCCTTCCTCAGGGTTTTCCGTCTGCCCTTCATGGGCCTCGGCCATCAGGATCGCGCCGCCCTGGCCTTGGCCATCCATGCCCGCTACGAGGGTGACGGCGACCTGCCGGAGGCGGCTGACGCCCGCAACCTGCTCTCCGAGGAGGAGCAGCGTCGCGCCCGGATCATCGGGCTGGCGCTCAGGCTCGGTCATTCCATTTCCGGTGGCGTGCCGGGGTTGTTGCGGACGACCCGGCTGTTCGGCGACGGCGATGTGCTGGTGCTGGAGGTGCCGGCCGGCGACCCCGCCTTCCAACCCGATCTCATGGATCGGCGTTACGATCGTCTCGCCAAGACGGCCGGATTCGATCACTTCGAGATCAGGAAGGTCTGAGCGGACAGGGACGAGGGAGGCGAGGCGCTCTCGCCTCTCACTCCAGCGGGATCAGTCGCGGGCTCTTGCAGACCGGGTTCGGCGACAAGGGCCGGTCGTTCTTGATCGAAAAACAACACCTATTAGTTGTTTAATTTTCATATCTACAAAAATTTCCATCAATTCTCTCTCGATAGTTTATTGATTTGATGTAGAATTTCATGTGGATAACATTTTTTTCCTGGAGAACAGATGTCCGGAATCAGATTGAGCCGTCGGGCCTTGTTGGCCGGAGTCGCGGCGGCAGCCGTTTCGATGTCTTTCGGGGAATGGGCCCTGGCCGCCGAACAAACCGCCGAATGGGGGTGGCCGCTTCCCTATGAGCACATTTCCGAGAAGTCTATCGCCTGGCTCAAGGAAAAGGGCTGGTGGCCGCTGTCCCTCGGCTATCAGCCGCCGTGGACGGGGCACAACGCGCTCAATATCGTCGCCGATCGTCAGCAATTGCTGCAGAAGCGCGGTCTGGACGCCAAATTCGTGGCGTTCGAGGCCGGTCCGCCGCTGATCGAAGCTTTCACCGCCGGGCGGATCCAGGTCGGCGGCACCGGCAATTTTCCCTATCTTTCCCTGATCGATCGCAAGGTGCCGGCCAAGGGTATCATCAACTATTCCCTGCTGACCCACGGCGTGGTGGTGCCCAACGACAGCCCCTTCAAGACGCTGAAGGATCTGAAAGGCGCGGCGACGCCGCACACCATCGGTATCGTTACAGGATCGTCCGCGGAATTCTATTTCCAGGCCGCCGCCGTCGCCAACGGGCTTGAGATCGGCAAGGACGTCATCCTCAAGAACATCCCCTTGTCCGAGCAGCTGCAATTGCCCAAGGGCGTTGCCGCCGTCGTCCCGTGGGATCATACCCTGTCCCTGTTGACAGATTCCCGCAAGACCGGGCGCCTGATCGATTCCAGCCACGCTTACAGCATTTACGAGGGAATCGGTTTCGTCCGGCAGGAGTTGATCGACAACGCCCCCGACGTGGTGCAGGCGATCACTGACGCCTTCGTCGAAGCGGCCCTGTGGTTGCGTCTCAAGCCCACCGAGGCTGTGGAGCTGTTGAAGCAGGATCCCGCGCTGAAGACGCTTGACGATGCCTTCCTGGCGGCGCAGATCGCCAACAACAACAACCTCTTCAAGCCGACGGCATTGATTCCGTTGCCGAAATTCTGGGCGGCGGAGGATCGTCGCGTCCGTGCCTGGTTGAAGGACCGCAATCGCCTGACCCGCGATATCGGCGAGGAGGAATATGCGGCGACCTATGCTCCGGATTTTGCCGCCAATACGGCTCGGAAGCTGGGGTGGAAGGTGCCGGAACGTCCCGTATTCCTGCCGGAAGGTTGGACCGGGGTGATCGGAACCGTTCCCTATCCGGCCTACTTCAATCAGACCACGGCCAAGGGACCGCAGCCGTTCCCCGAAAAGGGCGATCTGGTCAAGCCCTGGAGCTTTGGCGGAACGAGCTATCAGCCGTGAGAAGCGCAGCCATAGCCGAGGCGACCATCCCGATGGCCCCGCCGGTCACCCGCACCGCCGCCTTCGGGCGGCGGTTGCGGCCGTTCGCCTTTCTGGCGACCCTGGTCGCCGCCTGGGAGCTCGTCTGTCGTTTCTGGCTGCCCGTTCTCGACCCGCAGTTCTCCATCCTATTGCCCAGTCCGTCGGTCCTTCTGCTCACCGCCGGAAAGATGATCGCCACGGGTGAGTTGCTGCACCATCTGGCCGATAGCCTCAGGCGCGAGGCCATCGCCTTCCTGTTGGCGCTGGTGGCCGTGCCTGTCGGCATCGGCATGGGATGGTGGCGCGGTCTGCACGAACAGCTTTATCCCGTGTTCGAAATCCTGCGTCCGATCCCGCCCCTGGCTTGGATACCGCTCAGCATCCTGTGGTTTGGCCTGGGCGATGTGCAGAACGAATTCATCATCTTTCTCGGCATGGTGTTCCCCATCCTGCTGAACACCGTGGCCGGGGTGCGCCAGGTCGACCGCAATCTGATCCGCGCCGCGCGCTCGCTGGGGGCGGGGCAGGCGGCGCTGTTGCGCCGGGTGGTTCTGAAGGCGGCCTTGCCGCAGATCGTCATCGGCCTCAGGGTCGGCCTGGGCTTCGGATGGATGGCCCTGGTGGCGGCGGAACTGGTGGGGGCCAATTCCGGCTTGGGCTTCCTGATCAACGATGCGCGTTCGCTGCTGCGCACCGACATCGTGATCGTGGGCATGCTGGCCATCGGCATTACCGGTCTGATCATCGATCTCGCCCTGCGGCGTTTGGCCCGAGGGCTGCTTCCCTGGTCTCGCGAGTTACGGGGGTAGCCATGGGTCATCTTTCTTTCAATGGCGTCAGCAAGGTCTATGACGATCGAGGCGCCCCCGTCACCGCCCTGGCCAATGTGACGTTCGACATCGCCGATGGGGAGTTCTGCGCCATCCTCGGTCATTCCGGTTGCGGCAAGACCACCCTGCTCAATATGGTCGCGGGTTTCGAAACCCCGACCGGCGGGGCGATCTCCCTGGATGGCAGGGCCGTCGCCGGTCCGGGATGGGACCGCACGATGATCTTCCAGGACTACGCGTTGTTTCCCTGGGCGACGGTGCGCGAAAACATCGCCTTCGGGCTGGAAATGAAGAAGGTTCCCGCAGCGGAGCGTACCGAGATCATCGACCACCATGTCGATCTGGTCGGCCTTTCCGGTTTCGCCGACCGTTATCCCGACGAGTTGTCGGGCGGCATGCGCCAGCGCGTCGCCATTGCCCGGGCGCTGGCGGTCAGTCCGCGAGTTCTTCTGATGGATGAGCCGTTCGCCGCGCTGGACGACCAGAACCGCCGTTCCATGCAGAACGAACTGGTTCGCATCTGGCGGCGGGAACCGAAGACGGTGATGCTCGTCACCCATTCCATCGACGAGGCGATTCTGCTGGCCGACTATGTGGTGGTCTTAAGCAGCCGTCCGGGGCGGATCAAGCAGGTGGTCCCGATCCGTCTCGACCGTCCGCGTGACGAGGACGATCCCGATTATCTGGCCCTCAAACGCCAACTGCGGGGGCTTATCCATGATGGAGAGTAATTCCGGGCGAGGCCGCGTCTGAACGAGCATATGACGCCTACGCTCCGCTGTGGCGGGCGAGAAGCGCCGCTCGGGCTTAAGCGCCCGTTGATTCGATAATTTATCAACGGGCGCTTACTCCGCTTGCCGATTGCCGGCGGCGAAATTCCGCAGTTCCTCGAATTTCCGGTTGTCCAGCCGGGCATCGCCCATCGGGAAGTCCCGGTCGAGGAAGGCGTATTTCTGCGCTCCCAGACGATGATAGGGCAGAAGTTCGTAGGTGACGTGCGGAAATGGCCGGATGAAGTCGAGGATGGCGGCAATGTCGTCCCGGCTGTCGTTGACCCCCGGAATGACCGGGGTACGGACCCGGACGGCCAGCCGGGGAAACTCCGTCAGCAGCCGGCGCAGATTATCGGTGATCAGCCGGTTGTCCACGCCGGTCTGCTCCTTGTGCTTCACCGGGTCCATCACCTTGAGATCGAAGAACAATTCCCGCAACAACCCGCAGGCCCGGGACAGGGCGGTCCAGGAGACATGGCCGCAGGTTTCCATGGCGCAATCCACATGCCGGCGCGCGGCCTCCCGCAGCAGGGCGAGGGCGAATGCCGGTTGCGTCAGCGGTTCTCCCCCCGACAGGGTCATGCCGCCCTCCGAGCGGGAATAGAACGGAGAATCCTTTTCGACGGCGTCGAGGACCTGGCGCGCCGTCCGCACCGAGCCGTAAGGCTGCATGGCTTGCGCCGGACAGGTGGCGGCACAGGCCATGCAGTCGCGGCAAATCCCCCGGTCCACCACGGGGGCGCCGGCTTCAGGGAGGCCGAGCGCCCCATTCGCGCAGATCTCCTTGCAGTAATCGCAGATCTCGACGCCGAGGCATCGTCCGGCATTCCGGGCCAGTTCGGGATGCGGCCCCTGCGATTCCGGATTGCTGCACCATCGGCACCGCAATGGGCAGCCTTTCAGGAACACGACGGTCCGGATGCCCTGCCCGTCATGCACCGAATAGCGCTGGATGTTGAAGACGACGCCGCTTTCCTCGCGGTCGGGCTGGTCCATATCCATTCTTCACAAGGTGTCGTGGGCCGTGCGGGCGATCAGGTCGTTCTGCAAATCGGGTGACAGATCGACGAAATAGGCGCTGTAGCCGGCGATCCGCACGATCAGGCTTCGGTATTTCTCCGGCTCGCGCTGGGCCGCCAGCAGGGTCTCCCTGTTCACCACATTGAATTGCACATGCCAGAGCTTGAGATCGCAGAAGGTTCGGATCAGAGACACCAGTTTGCGGGTCCCCTCGGTTCCCTCCAGGCATTTGGGGGTGAATTTGATATTCAAGAGTCGCGCCGCTCTTTCGCGGAAGCCATGGTTTTTCGTCTCGTAGTTGGACAGCAGGATGGCGGTGGGACCATTGACGTCGGCCCCGTGGGACGCCGAGGAGCCATCCGAAAGCGGGGTGAAGGCCTTGCGCCCGTTGGGGGTGGCGCTGACCACTTTTCCGAAGGGGACGTGCGAGGTGAAGGGGACATAGCGGATGTCGTTGTGGATCCCCAGTTCCCGTGAATATTTCCGGGCGTAATCGACGAAGACGCGATCGATGTCGAGGGCGATCCGGTCTGCGTAAGGATCGTTGTTACCGTAGCAGGGCGCCGACCTCAGCAGGCGGCGCAAAGGTTCCCTGCCTTCGAAGTCGGTCTTCAGCGCCTCGATCAGCTCCGTCGTCGAGACCTTTTTGTCCTCGAAGACCAGCTTCTTGATCGCGGCGAGCGAATCGACCACGGTGCCGAAGCCGATGCATTCGAAGTAGCCGAGGTTGATGCCGTCGGGGATCTGCGGCGTATGCAAATCGAGGCAATGCTTCATGCAGAGATCATGCAGGGCCGATCCCATGGGCTGGGCGAAATGGCGTGCGCGCAAGGCGCAGACGATATGCTGCTGGGTGAACGCCGCCTTGCAGAACAAGAGCTGCTGGCGCTTGTAGGCCTCCCACAGTTCCTCCCAGGTTTCGAATGTGGCGGGATCACCGGTTTCCAGTCCCAGCGGGCGATCGCCGTATTTCAACATGCGGCCGTTGAACAGGGTCATTTCCAGGGCGGCGGCGAAATTCACATAGGCTCCGCCCGAGGTATAGGTGTCGCGGTTAGGCATGCGGGCTTCCGAGCAGCCGGAGACGGCGTAGTCGTAGGCCTCTTCGAAGGTCGCGCCTTTCGATACGTAAAGCGGCACCACCTCCTCGTCGTTGATCAGCTTGGGAAAACCCGATCCCTCCTTGATGGTTTCGGCGACTTCCCACAGGAAGCGCTGGGGCGAGCGGGAGTGGATGCGGGCCGCCAGATCCGGGTAATGCAGGGGAAATTCCCGTTTTGACTTGAGGAACAGATAGGAGAGCTCGTTGGTGGCGTCGCGTCCGTCACGGGTCTGGCCGCCGATGGTGACCGCCTCCCAGTGGGCATAGCCTTCGTTGAAGGCGCCGCCGGCCGGCGAAATGTAGAGATCGACGAATTGGGCCAGCCCCACCCACATGCATTCGATCAGTTCCAGCGCCCGATCCTCGGTCAGGACACCCCTTTCGATATCGGCCTTGAAATAGGGATAGAGATACTGGTCCATCCGGCCGTTCGAAATGATGGTTCCTGTCTTTTGTTCCAGCCTGGAGAACATCTGGGTGAACCACTGGCTCTGCACCGCCTCCTGAAAGCTGCGCGCCGGCCGTTCCGGCACCCATTCGCAGATCTCGGCCAACTCCAGCAGTTCCTTACGTCTTTGCGGATCGGATTCGGCCAGGGCCTGTTCGCGGGCCAGGGCGGCGTGGCGCTGGGCCCAATGGACGATGGCGTCGGCAATGATGACCACCGCCTGCAGGAACGGCTTCTTTTCCACCTCGTCCCGGGGGCTCAAGGGGTCGAGCGCCGCCAGGCGTGCCTCCGCCTCGTGACGGATGTCGCCGAATCCCCGCGTCAGGACCTTCTCGTAGTCGTGCACCCATTGGATCGAGGATCGGAAGGACGAGGTTTCGTTGACGATGAACCGTGAGATCAGTCCTTCCGGGTCGTCATAGGTCAGCTTGTGGATATCGGGCGGCAGGGCGGCGTTCAGCGCCTCGTGGTAGGTTTTCCCCTTCCAGTAGGGGGCGATTTCCTCGACGACGATTTGCACCTCGTCGGCGGTGATGCCGAAAGGCGCTCCCACCCGATGGGGCAGTTCGGCCACAGCCTGGTCGAGGAAGTCTCCGTCCAGTTCCGGATAAAGGATTCCGTAGCGTCCGGGTTTTCCCACGCGGCCGGCCAGCAACTGGTGGTCGTCGATATAGACGGTGATATTGGCGGCGATGTGCTGCAGGGCCTTCGCCCAGCGCAGGACCAGGGGCTGCCCCTCGGTCTCCTTGAACGACTGGGTGAAATAAAGAGCCCGCTCGACGTCGATCGAGGGGCGGCTTGCCTCGAATTCGTCCAGGATGGTGAACGCCCGGGAGTGGGACTGGCGAAAGCGATCCTCCTTCCCGTCGATTCGGTCCTTGATCCGTTGTTCGTGGGGCGACAGCGTTTCGCAGCAATCCAGGGTCACGGCTCGTTCTCCCGTCAGGAAAGGTGGCGTCGGTCCGTCCCGGCGGACCGCGTGGGGTGGGGGTGGCCGGCGCCTTGCAGGAGCCGCAGGCGTTGCACCTTGCCTGACGGACCCTTGGGCAGTTCGGTCATGATTCTGATGACGCGGGGCGTTTTGAAACGGCCCAACCGATCCTCGCAGAAGATCTTGAGTTCCTCTTCGGTCGCCGTCATTCCCGGCTTGAGGACCACGCCCGCCTCGATTTCCTGTCCGTAGAGCGGATCGGGAACGCCGACGGCGGCGGCCTCCAGCAGGGCGGGGTGTTTCAGCAATGTCTCGTCGATTTCGCGCGGAGCGATGTTTTCGCCCCCCTTGATGATCAGTTCCTTGAGCCGGCCGGTGACGAAATAGAACCCTTCGTCGTCGCGATAGCCGAGATCGCCGGTCTTCAGCCAGCCGTCGGCGGTGAAGGCGGACGCCGTTTCGGCCGGATCCTTGTGGTATCCGCTCATCACATTGGGGCCCGAGATCTGGATTTCGCCCACCATGCCGGCCGGTTGGGGCCGCTCGGTGCCGGGGGCGGCGATCCGGGCCAGGTTGCCGAACGCCCGGCCCGGGCTGCCGATCTTGCGCAAGGCCGGATTCAGCGGATTGGTGAACACGGGGGCCGCCGTTTCGGTCAGTCCCATGGTCTCGATGATGCCGATGCCGAAGCGCTGTTCGAAGGCCCGATGATGTTCGGGCGCCAGCGGCGCCGAAGCGGAGCGGCAGAACCGCACCGCTCCGAGATCCAGGTCGGCGCGCAGGTTCTCCTCGCCGTTCAGCAGATAGGCGATGATGGTCGGTACCACATTGAGCCAGGTGCAGCGGTGTTCGGCCGCCAGCGACCAGAAGCGTCCCGCGCTGAAGCGGCGCGGCATCACCAGGCTGCCTCCGTGGTATAGAGGGGCGAGAACGGTCACGATCTGGGCGTTGATGTGGTAAAGCGGAAGCACCGCCAGCACCCGGTCGGACGGTCCCAGCCCGTGGGCCTGGCTGACGAAACGGGCCCCGGATAGCACGTTTCCGTGGCTGAGACGGACCCCCTTGGGTCGGCCGGTGGTGCCGGAGGTATACATCAGAAGGGCGTTCGAACCGTTGGCGGGCGCCGCCAACGGCCACGCCGCATCGGGCGTCCCGGCGCCGTCGTCGCTCCCGCACTCGGCATCGATCACGCGGACGGCGACGGCGCCGGGAATGGGAAGCCGCGCCAGCGCCTGTTCCAATTCCCTCCTGTGCTCGGTGGTGGTGAACACCAGCCGGCAATCCGAATGTGTCAGAACGAACGCCAATGGCTCCGGTTGCAGGAGCAGGCTGAGGGGGGTGGCGACGCACCCGGCGGCCATGATGCCGACGAACAGGCCGGCGGCCTGCAAGCCGTTGGGCAGGAACAATCCCACCCGGTCCCCCCGCTGGATGCCGAGGCCGGCCAAATCCCTCGCCAAGGTCAGGCATCGCCCGTGCAACTCTCCAAAGGTCAGGGTGCTGCCGGTCTCGGGGGCGATCAGATAAACGGCCTCCGGCGTCTCAATGGCCCGCCTGGTTACCAAGTCGCGCACCGTCGGGGCGGAATCGGAGAAATCAGCGGCCATAGCGTTGCCAATAGTCATGAAAGATGGTCTCGACACCCACGGTCCTGGGGGGAATTGGCCGCACGATGCGGGTGACGTTCAGGAAATGGAGGTAATTCAGGTTTTCCGAGAATCCGTTGCCGCCCCAGGTGCCGCAGCCCATGGACAGAGAAAAGGGCAGGCCGTTGTCGAATGAGCCGCCGGTGGCGATGCAATGGGGCTGGTCGACGATCACCCGGCAGACCGGCAATTCCAGGCCGAGCCTTAAGATCTGTTCGGGCGTGGCGCCGTGCACGCCGACCGAATGTCCCTTTCCCTGATAGTCGTAGATGGCTCGCACCTGGGCGAGGCCGGCGTCGAAATCGGGGACATGGTAAATCGTCAGGACGGGGCTCAGTTTTTCTCCCGAGAACGGCCGGTCCGGGCCCGCCGTGCCGGAGGGTTCCTCCACCATGATGAAGCGGCAGCTGTCGAATCCGTTGCGTTCCAGGCCGGCCAACCGCGCAAGCCGGGGGGCGGTCTGGGCGACGAAAGCCGGATTCAGCTTGCCGTCCGGGAACATGGCGGCCTCCAAGGCGGCCTTTTCCCCGGGGGTGGCGAGAATGCCTCCTTCCTTCTCGAGACAAGATAGCAAGGGAGGCCATATGTCGCCGATGACCACCAGGCTGTTTTCCGACGAACAGCTGGTGGCGTTGTCGAAGGTTTTGGAAAGGGCGATATGCGTTGCCGTTCGGGCCGGATCGGCCTCTGCGGCGACAATGACCGCCGCATTGCCCACCCCGACCCCGAGGGCTGGTGTGCCGCTGGAGTAAGCGGCGCGGACGTTGGCCCGCGACCCGGTGGCGACCACCAGATTGGCCTGACGCATCAATTCGAGCGTTTGCGCCTTGGTGGCCGGCGGCGGCAACATCTGGACGAGGTCGGCCGAAACGCCGACCTTTGCCAGTTCCCGGTGGATGAACCCGAGCAGCGTGGCGCAAACCCCGGCCCCCTTCGGCGAGGGAGCCAGGATGATGGCGTTGCGGCCCTTCAGCGCGTTGATGATGTTGTTGGCCGGCGTTGCCGCCGGATTGGTCGAGGGCGTGATGGCCGCCACCACGCCCACCGGATTGGCGATTTCGGTGATGCCGGTGGCGGGATCGTCGCGAATCACCCCGACCGACGGCGTGCCGCGCAAATCCCCAAGCAGGCCCAGCGTCTTGCGGTGGTTTTTGCGGATCTTGTCGGCCACGTTGCCGAGCCCGGTCTCGCGCACCGCCTGTTCGGCCAGGATACGGTTTCTGTCGGGATCCAGGATGGCCCAGCCGGCGGCGGCGACCGCCAGGTCGACCTTTTCCTGATCGTTCCGGGCGTATTGCCGCTGCGCGTTCCGCGCCCGCGCGATCAGGGCCTGCACGGTACGCTCTTCCTCGCCGCTCATTGCCGGTTCCCGTCGTGGTGTGTCAGAACGCGTTTCAGCACCAGCCCCTCCATGCGGGCAAAGTCCGCGACCCCCCGTTCCCTGGGACGCGGCAGGGTGATCGGCAGATCGAGCGCCACCGCGCCGTTTTCGATCAGGATCACCCGGTCGGCAAGGGCCACGGCTTCGGCCACGTCGTGGGTCACCAGGAGTGCGGTGAACCCCTGTTCGAGCCAAAGCCGCTCGATCAGTTCCTGCATCTCGATGCGGGTCAAGGCATCGAGCGCTCCCAGGGGTTCGTCGAACAGAAGCAGTCGCGGCGAATGAACCAGGGCGCGAGCCAGAGCCACCCTCTGGCGCTGTCCTCCCGACAAGGTGAAGGGCCAGTCTCCGGCTCGGTCGGCCAGCCCCACCTGGGAGAGAGCCGCCAACGCCCGGGCGCGCCAGTCCCCCTTCAGCCCGACGCCGACATTGCCCAGCACGGTTTTCCAAGGCAGCAGGCGTGCTTCCTGGAACATCACCCGGGTGTTGCCATGCACGCGGTTGCGCTCTTCCCCATTCACCAGGGCCAATCCCGCATCCGGTGTTTCAAGGCCGGCGAGGTGCCGGAGCAGAGTGCTTTTGCCGCATCCGCTGCGGCCGACGATACAGACGAACTGGCCGGCCTCGATGGTCAGATCCAGGCGGCGCAGTACCTGAAGCGCGCCGAAGGACCGGCTCAAGGCCTGAACGGAAACACCGACGCCGCGCCCGTTTTCACCGGCGGTGTCCGGCAGTGGCCGTTCCAGTGCGGAATTGCGGTTCATCCTATGCTCCCGTCTTGGCGAATTCCGGGTGCCATTTGAGCCAGCGGCGTTCCAGCCCCCTGGCCGCCATGTCGGCCAGCTTGCCGAGCAGGGCATAAAGCAGGATGGCGATGACAACGATGTCGGTCTGGAAGAATTCACGGGCATTCATCGCCATGTAGCCGAGCCCGCTGCTGGCCGCGATGGTCTCCGCGACGATCAGCGTCAGCCACATTACGCCCAGGGAGAAGCGGATTCCGACCAGGATCGAGGGCAGCGTGCCGGGCAGGATCACATCGCGGAACAGTCCCCAGCCGGACAGGCCATAGACGCGGCCCATCTCGATCAATTGCCGGTCCACCGAGCGGATGCCGTGGAACGTATTGAGATAGATGGGAAACATTACGCCGAGGGCGATCAGGAAAACCTTGGAATCCTCGCCGATGCCGAACCATAGGATGACCAGGGGCGTCAGGGCCAGATGGGGGATGTTGCGCACCATCTGCACGGAGGTGTCGAGGAGACGTTCCATGCGTCGCGACGTTCCCGTCCAGAAGCCCAGAACGAGGCCGATGACCGCGCCGATGAAGAAGCCGCTGAACGCCCGTCCGCAACTGATCTGCAAATTCTTGAGAAGCTGTCCCGACTTCACCAGCTCGACGAAGCTCGCGCCGATGTCGCGGGGCGCCGGCAATACGCGCGAGGAGATCCAGCCGAGCGACGCGCCCGCCTGCCAGAGCACCAGCAGAAGAAGCGGCAGCAGCCAAGGCTCCAGGTGCCGTCCGCCGGCGGCAACGGACAGCCGCAACCGTCGGCCGAAGCCGGCGTCCGGCGCGGCCGTGCGCATTTGCGCCGGTTGCGGCAGGGTCAGCGCCTCTTTCCCCGATCCGCTCATTTTCCGCCTGTCCAGACGGCACTGTCCCGCACATTGATTTTCTTCGGCAGCAGTTTGGCGTCGAGGAAGGCATCGGCGATCCTCTGTTGTTCGCTCACCGCCTCGTCGTCGACCAGGGCGACCGCGTAGCTGCGCCGGCTGTTGGCCTGCTCGACGGTGTCCACGTCCAGTCCGATCAACGGCGCATGGACCTGGGCCGCCTCCCTCGGCTGCGCCTTGATCCAGGTTCCGGTCTTGACGAGTTCATCCACCACGATCTTCAACACGTCTGGATGGCGTTGCACGTAAGGAGTGGCCGCCAGGTAATAGCGGCGATAGTTGACCCCGACCTGGCTGCCGTCAGTGAGCACACGGGCGCCGCTCTTGTTCCGCACGGTGGCCAGGAAGGGATCCCAGATCGCCCATGCGTCGATGGCTCCCTTTTCGAAAGCCGCCCGGCCATCGGCCGGTTGGAGATAGACGATCTCGACATCCTTCAGCGGCAAGGTGGAGCGCTCAAGGGCCTGCAGGGTCAGATAATGGGCGCCGGCGGCCTTGGCCACGCCGATCTTGCGTCCCTTCAGGTCGGAGACCGTCTTGATCGGCGAATCCTTGGCGACGACGATGGCCTGGGCGGTGGGCGAGGGCTTTTCCTGGACCAGATAGGTCAGGTCGGCGCCGGCTGCCTGGGCGAACAGCGGGACGGTGTCCGCCACATCCGCCGAAAGGTCGATGCTGCCCACGTTGACCCCTTCCAGCAACGGCAGGCCGGACGAGAACTCATGCCATTCGACCTTGACGCCGAGCGGTGCCAGGGCCTTTTCCAAAGTCCCCTGGCCTTTCAGGATCACCAGGAGTGACGAGGACTTTTGGAATCCGATGCGCAGGACGTCGTCGGCCGCCCGCGACGGTCCGCCGAGCGCCATGACTCCCAATGCTGCCACCGTCCCGAGAACGGCCCGTGCCCATACCGCCCTATACGCCATCGCCATCACTCACCTTTCATGTAGAAAACCATCAAAATGGCAATTTTTTTTGTGAAATAAGTCGCCTGATGTTTCCGCGTGTTCGTTCCAACCGTCGGAAATTTTCACCCGAATGAATCGAAGGCGGGAAACGCTATCCCATATTGCCTATGCAGTCCACCGGCTAATAAGTTTATTGGAATATATAACATTTATTTATTGTTATATATGGGTATGCCATTTCCCGGAGCGGGGTTGACCCGCTCGGCCGGCGGAGGCGCATGGATCGATAGGGAGTGGGGTCGGGGCTCGGCCCGGCCTCACTCCAGCGGGATCAGCCGCAGGCTCTTGCCGTTCTTGGCCAGGCCGACGCCGATGTTGCCGTGCTTCAGACGAAGGGCATCCTCGCCGAAGATGGTCCGGCGCCAGCCTTGCAGCGCCGGCACTTCGGCGTCGTCATCGGCGGCGATGGCCTCGATGTCGGCCGAGGAGGCGACCAGCTTCTGGGCGACGTCGTGTTCGTCGCATTTCAGCTTCAGCAGCACCTTCAGAAGATCGACCACCGGCCCCAGGCCCCGCGGCAGGTCGTTGCGCTCGGCCGGTTCCGGCCAAGCCGATTCCGGCGCCGCCAGGGCTTTGGCGACGGCTTCCAGCAGGGCGGTGCCTTGCCGGCCTTCGGCCAGGCCCTTCGACAGGCCCCGGGTGCGGGCCAGATCGTCGGCGGTGGTCGGGGCCTGGGCGGCGATTTCCATCAGGGCTTCGTCGCGAATCACCCGCTGGCGGGGCAGGTCGCGGTCCTGGGCCTCCCTTTCGCGCCAAGCGGCCAGTTCCTTGAGGACCATCAGGAAGCGAGGGCTGGAGGAACGGGGTTTCAGGCGGTGCCAGGCCTCGTCCGGTTCGACGCAATAGGTCTTGGGATTGGTCAGCACGGCCATTTCCGCGACCAGCCACTCCGCCCGGCTGTCACGCTCAAGACGCTTCTTCAGTTTTTCGTAGACCGGGCGCAAATGGGTCACGTCCGACAGGGCGTAATGCAATTGCTTGCCGGTGAGCGGGCGCGCCGCCCAGTCGGTGAAGCGCAGCGACTTGTCGATCTTGGCGTGGGCCAGCTGCGAAGCCAGGGTCTCATAAGAGACGGAATCACCGAATCCGCAGACCATCGCCGCCACCTGGGTGTCGAACAGCGGGGTGGGGATGGCGCCGGCCAGATGCTGGAAGATTTCCACGTCCTGCCGGGCCGCGTGAAAGACCTTCAGAACCCGAGTGTCGGCCATCAGCGCGTAAAGCGGCGAAAGGTCCATGCCGGGCGCCAAGGGGTCGATCGCCCAGGCCTCGTCGGGACCGGCGACCTGCACCAGGCACAACACCGGCCAATAGGTTTTTTCCCGCACGAACTCGGTGTCGACGGTGATGAAGGGAGCGCTTTGCAGGCGCTGGCATAAGGCGGCGAGGGATGCCGTATCGGCGATGAGACTCATGACGCCCTGCTATACACGCTTCTTTTTGTATTTTAAATAGCCCACCCTTGACAAAGCCCCCCTCGCGTGGCCCTTTTTCGGCTTTCCATCCAGCCTTTTCGCGGCCCAGAATCTCAGGACGACGCATATGCATTGCTATAGAACGCACAATTGCGGCCAACTTCGCAGCCAGGACGCCGGATCTGCGGCCAGGCTTTCCGGGTGGGTCCATCGCAAACGCGATCACGGCAATCTGCTGTTCGTCGATCTGCGCGACCATTACGGCATCACGCAATGCGTCGTCGACGTCTCCAGCCCGGTCTTCAAGGTGCTCGAAGCGGCCCGGCCGGAAAGCGTGGTGACGCTGACCGGCAAGGTGGTGAACCGCAGCGCCGATACGATCAATCTCAAGCTGCCCACCGGCGAAATCGAAGTGCAGGTGGCCGAAGCCGTGCAGCAGTCGACCGCCGACGTGTTGCCGATGCAGGTGGCCGGCGAGCAGGAATTCCCCGAGGACATGCGCCTGCGTTATCGCTATCTCGATCTGCGCCGCGAAAAGGTGCATGCCAATATGCTGTTGCGCAGCAAGGTGATCGCCTCGCTGCGCCGGCGGATGATCGAGCAGGATTTCGTCGAATATCAGACGCCGATCCTCACCGCCTCCAGTCCGGAAGGCGCCCGCGACTATCTGGTGCCGAGCCGTATCCACCCCGGCAAGTTCTACGCCCTGCCGCAGGCGCCGCAGCAGTTCAAGCAGCTTCTGATGGTCGCCGGCTTCGACAAATATTTCCAGGTGGCGCCCTGTTTCCGCGACGAGGACGGCCGGGCCGACCGGTCGCCGGGCGAGTTCTACCAGCTCGATTTCGAGATGAGCTTCGTGACGCAAGAGGACGTCTTCGCCGCCATCGAGCCGGTTCTGCAAGGCGTGTTCGAGGAATTCGGCGGCGGACGCAAGGTGACCCCGGCGCCGTTCCCGCGCATCACCTACGACGACGCCATGCTGAAATACGGCTCCGACAAGCCGGATTTGCGCAATCCCCTGCTGATTTCCGACGTGACGGAAGCCTTCCGGGGATCCAGCTTCGGCATTTTCGCCAAGGGCATCGAGATCAACAAGGCCGTCGTCCGCGCCATTCCGGCGCCGGGGGCGGCGGCCAAGCCCCGCAGCTTCTTCGACAAGCTGAATGAATGGGCCCGCGAGCAGGGGGCTGGCGGATTGGGCTATATCATCTTCGCCGCCGAAGGGCCGAAGGGGCCGATCGCCAAGAATCTCGACGAGGCCCGGATCGCCCGGATCCGCGAGGCCACCGGGGCCAAGGACGGCGACGCGGTGTTCTTCTGTTGCGACAAGAAGGGCGTCGCCGAAAAGTTCGCCGGCGCCGTCCGCACGCGCATCTGCAACGAACTTGAGCTTCTGGAACAGGACATCTTCAAGTTCTGCTGGACCATCGACTTCCCGATGTACGAGCGCGACGAGGAAACCGGCCAGATCATCTTCTCGCACAACCCCTTCTCCATGCCCCAGGGCGGCATGGAGGCGCTGCTGGAGAAGGATCCGCTGGAGATCAAGGCCTACCAGTACGACATCGTCTGCAACGGCGTCGAACTGTCCTCGGGAGCCATCCGCAACCATCGCCCCGACATCATGCTGAAGGCCTTCGAGATCGCCGGCTATCCCAACGAGGAGGTCGAACGCCGCTTCGGCGGCATGCTGAACGCCTTCCGTTACGGCGCGCCGCCGCATGGCGGGTCGGCGCCGGGCATCGATCGTATCGTCATGCTGTTGGCCGACGAGCCCAACATCCGCGAGGTGATCCTCTTCCCGATGAACCAGCAGGCGCAGGATCTGCTGATGCAGGCGCCCGCCGACATCACGCCGGAGCGGCTTCGCGAGCTGCATATCAAGCTTGATCTGCCCAAGCCGAAGAAGCCGGTGGCCGAGGGCGGCGCCCAGGGCTGACGTCCTGGGGCGGCAACGGCTGACGTTTGAGGAGGCGGGGCGGTCGCATGGGTGCGGCCGCCCCGTTCGAATGAAGGCGATCCCATGCGCAAGCTCGATCTGGCACAGGCTTTGACCGAAGCGTTCGGTCATCTCGACGCCGGCCGGACCGCCGATGCCGGACGGCTGGCGCGGGACATCGAACGCGCCCGGCCGGCGGCGCCCGGCCTTCGCTATCTGCAAGGGCTTCTGGCCCTGGCCGGGGGGGACGGGCGGAAGGCCACGCAGCATCTTCTCAAGGCCCTGGCGCAGACGCCCGATGCGCCGCCGGCCCTGCTGGCCTTGGCGCGCGCCCAGGCCGCGCAGGGCCGGACGGTGGCCGCCGAAGCCGTCTACCGGAGACTGCTCGCCTTGTCTCCCGCCATGGCCGAGGCCTATGGGGAATGGGGCGTTTTGCTGGCCGCGTCGGAAAAGACGGCGGCGGCCTCGGCGCTTTTCGCCCGCGCCGTCGCCTTGCGGCCCGACTGGAGTTGGGCCTGGACTCATTTGGGGGTAACCCAGCGGTCGCTGGGAAAATGGGATGGGGCGGCGCTGTCCTTTGCCAGGGCGGTCGATCTCGATGAGGCATCCGCCCAGGCTCTCGCCAATCTGGCCGGCGTGCTGCGCCGTCTGAAACGCCCGGCGGAAAGCGTCGCCTTGGCGCGACGGGCCGTGTCGCTGGAACCCGCCGCCGCCGGCCATTGGCTGGAGCTCGCTCAGGCGGAGCGTGACGCCGACGACCTGGGAGCCGCCATCGGCGCCGTCGCCGAGGCGTCGCGTCTGGATCCGGACAATGCCGAGGCGGCCTGGCTGGAAGGCGAATGCCTGGCGGCGGAGGGCCGGGCCGGGGACGCCCGGGCGGCCTATCGTCGTGTCCTGGCGCTGGACCCCGCCGATCGTTTCGGGGCCCGCCTGGCGCTTTCCCGTCTGGGGGCCGATCCTTTGCCGAGCGAAGCCCCCGCCGCCTTCGTCCAAACCCTGTTCGATCAATATGCCGACGGTTTCGACCGTGATCTGGTTGACGGTTTGCATTACCGGGGGCCGGCGATCCTGTCCGACGCCATTTTCCGCGCCTTAGGCTCAGGCCCGTTCGCGGTATGCGACGCGGGGTGCGGGACGGGCCTGATGGGATTGGCCCTGCGATCGGCGGCCAGTCGTCTCGACGGCGTCGACCTGAGCCCCCGGATGGTCGAAAAAGCCCGTGCGCGGGGGATCTACGACGATCTTCAGGCGGGCGGGCTGGTTCAGTCGCTGCTTGCCCGGCCGGGGGCCTACGATCTGGTAAGCGCGGCCGACGTCCTGATCTATGTGGGGGATCTCCAGCCCGTTTTCGCGGCCGTCCGGACGGCGTTGCGTCCCGATGGAGCCTTCGCCTTCACGGTGGAGACCCATGCGGGCAAGGGATATATCGTCCAGGAATCGCGGCGTTTCGCCCATGCCGAGTCCTATTTGCGCGAAGAGGCGGCCGTGGCCGGTTTCACCTTGCTGTCGATGGAAAGCGCCTGGGCGCGTCATGACCGGGGGCAACCGGTGCCGGGTTTGGTCGTGGTGTTGCGCAAGACGGCGCCGGCAGGAGCCGTGCCGCCAAATCCATAGTCTATTTTTCGGTGGAGGAAACGTCGGCGAGCCAAAGACGAAGCAATCCGACGAGTGGCACCGGCGTCCCTGCCGGTGTTCCGGCGGGAGCCGGAAAGGGTCCGCCTTCGGCGGATCACCGGCACGGAGGCCGGTGCCACTGTTCTATCGATGGCGGGCAATGCCCTGATAAGACGACAAAATCAGCGATGTGTGAATCCGGGAGCCTGCAAGGGGCGAGGGTTTATCGGTACCGCCGGAGTGTTCTATTTGGACAGCCGGTCCTCGGCGGGTGGATTGATCAGCACGCAATTGGTCCGGCCCTGGATCGCGCAATTCTGGATCCAGATCATGTCGCCCAGCCGATGGGCGAGGAAACAGCTTGCGCCGAGCAGAAAGGCCACGACCAGCAGGATGACGAAACCGGACGGCCCCTCACCCGCGGCGGGTGGCGGCGGTTGGACGGGTTCGCCCTCGGGAGCGTCGTCGGGACCCCATCGCCAATTGGATCCGTCCATTTCTTTCTTCCTCCCACCCCGAAATTATATCGCCCGCCGGGACGATTGTCGTGACGGCCATAAGTGGTGTCCGGAGCCTATCCATCCGGCCTGCCATTTACCTCCCCGGCGGGCAGGAGCATAGTAAGGGCCATGTCCGACTCCGCGCCGCGCCGCCGGTCCGATTCCTATCATCGCCAGCTCGACCTTATCGCCGAGATGAGCCACGAGTTCGCCACGACGCGCGATCTGCACGGCACGTTTCAGCGTGGCCTGAAGCGTGTCGCCGATTTCATCGAGGCCGAGGCGGCCAGTCTGTTCCTGGTCGACGATTCTTCCGGGGAACTGGTTTGCCAGGCGTGCGTCGGGCCGGTCGACATCATCGGATTGCGTCTGGCGCCGGGGCAGGGGGTGGTGGGCCGGGTGGTCGAGCAGAATGTGGCGACCATCGTCAAGGATGCCCGCGCCGATCCGCATTTCGGCGCCCTGGTCGACGCCAAGACCGGCTTCGTCACCCGTTCGATCCTGTGCGCGCCGCTTTCGGTGCGCGGACAGCGGCTGGGCGCCATCGAACTGATCAATAAAACGGATGGCGGCCTGTTCCATCCGGGCGATCGTCAGCTTCTGCGCGCCCTGGGCGCCTCCGCCGCCCTGGCGGTGGTCAATGCGCGCCTCAACAAGGCGATGGTCGATCAGGAACGGATGGCCCGGGAACTGGAACTGGCCGCCGGCATACAGCGGGCCATGCTGCCGCCCGAGATGCCCGATGATTTTCCCATCCATGGCATCAACCATCCGGCCCACGAGGTTTCCGGCGATTTCTTCGATGTTCTGAAACTCGCCGACGGACGCATCGCCTTCGCCATCGGGGATGTTTCAGGCAAGGGATTCAACGCCTCGCTGCTGATGACCAAGACCTGCAGCCTGTTCCGTTGCCTGGCCAAGAGCGAACGAAGGCCCGGCCGGCTGCTGTCCGTGATCAATGCCGAATTGTGCGAAACGGCCTCCGCCGGCGGCATGTTCGTCACCATGGCGGCTGGGGTCTTCGATCCCGTCAGTGGTTCGGTATTGCTGGCCAATGCCGGGCACGAGCCGCCGCTTCTCCTGCAAGATGGGATCTTCACATCCTTTGCCGCCGCGGTCCCGCCGCTCGGCATCGCTGTCGACATGGTGCCCCCCGACATGACGGAAACCTGGATCGGCCTGGCCGGCGGCTGCCTTTATCTATTCACCGACGGTCTGACGGAAGCGCGCTGCCAGGATGCGCTGCTGGGTGCCGAAGGCGTGCGCCGGTTGCTGAGCGAAGCCGCCGGATTGCCGCCCCGGGAGCGGCTGGCGGCGGTGGTCGATCGTCTTGCCCCGCCCGGCAGCTCGCCCCGCGACGACCTGACCCTTCTGATGGTCGAGGACCGCCGGGAACGGCCGTGCCTGGCCGTGCGTTTCGAGGCGACGCCGGAGTGTCTTTGCGATTTGCGCCACCGGGTCGCCGCCGCCGTCCGGAGTGCCGGTTGCGGTCCCGAGGCCGCCGCCGACATCGTCCTGGCGGTCGACGAGGCCTGTCAGAACATCATCCGTCACGGATATGGCGGCAAGGGCGAGGTGGTGCTGGAAATCCGCAAAAACGCGGCCGGCGTGCTGGAGGTGCAATTGATCGACTTCGCGCCCGCCGTCGATCTGGCTAAAATAAAATCCCGCTGTCTTGATGATATCCGGCCCGGTGGTCTGGGGACCCATTTCATCCGGGCGGTGATGGACAACGTGGCCTTTCTGCCGCCGCCGGTGGGGGCCGGGAATTTCTTGAAAATGACCAAGGCGATCCGATGAGCGCAAATTTCTCCACCCGGCATGTCAAGGGGGGCGTGGTGGTCGCCCTGCAAGGGGAAATCGATCTGCAGAACAGTCCCGAGCTCCGCAAGGAATTGTTGTCGTGGCTGGCCGAGCGCCGGGACGTCGTGGTCGATCTCCAGGGAGTCGCCTATATCGACAGTTCGGGCATCGCCAGTCTGGTCGAGGCCTATCAGACGGCCCGTCATCAGGGAGGCAGGTTTCGTCTGGCCGCGGTCAGCCCTGCGGCGTTGCGGGTTCTGAAGCTTGCCCGTCTCGATGAGGTCTTCGTCATCCGCGAGACCGTCGAGCAGGCCCTGAAGGGAGACTGACCCCTTTGCGAAGCGGATATCTCCATCTGGCGGAGCGTCTGGGGCGGGCGACGGTCAGCGGCCTCGACGAGATGGGCTTCGCCGCCCATCTTCTCGGCAAAAGCCTTTATTGGCTGGTCCTCGGCCGGCGTCGCCGCCAGCCCGTGCGGCTCGACAGCGTGGTCGCCCAGGCCTTCGAAATCGGGGTGCTGGCCATCCCGATCCTGACGGTATTGACCTTCACCATCGGCGTCATGCTGGCCATTCAGGGGATCTATATGCTGAAGACCTTCGGCGCCGAATCGCGAGTCACCACCGGCATTTCCCTTTCCCTGGTCCGCGAGTTCTCCTCCCTGATCACCGGCATTCTGGTCGCCGGCCGGTCGGGGTCGGCGTTGGCGGCGCGTCTCGGCACAATGACCATCAATCAGGAGATCGACGCCCTGACGGTGATGGGAATCGATCCGGTCCGCTTCCTGGTGGTGCCGCCGCTGCTGGCCATGCTGGTGATGGTTCCGGCTTTGACCCTGTGGTCGCACCTCGTTTCGCTGTTCGGCGCCGGCCTTTACGTCTCGGCCCAACTCGATATCAGCATGGGCGCCTTCGCCCAGCAGGTGCTCGATGCCTTGCGGCTGGCCGATCTGGCGCACGGGCTTTCGAAGAGCGCCATCTTCGCCGTATTGATTACCCTGGTCGGCGTGGTTAACGGCGCTGCCGTCACCGGCGGCGCCGAGGGCGTCGGCCGGATGACCACCCGTTCGGTGGTGCAGGCGATTTCGGCCATCGTCGTCACCGACATGATCTTCGCCTTCATGGTGACCCGGTGAACGGGGCTGAGGTCAGCATCGAGGTGCGGGGGCTCGTTTCCTATTACGGCACGCGCAAGGTGCTGAAGGGCATCGATCTTAGCGTGCTGGACGGCGAGATCATGGTGATCATGGGGGGCTCGGGCTCGGGCAAGAGCACGCTGCTCAATCATCTTCTGGGGCTCCTGTCGCCGGCCGAGGGCTCGGTCCGCCTGCTGGGTCGCGACCTGGCGCGCCTGACGCCGATGGAAATGCTGGATCTGCGCCGCCATATCGGGGTCGCCTTCCAGAGCGGGGCGCTGTTCAGTTCGCTCTCGGTGGCCGAGAACATCATGCTGCCGCTGCGGGAACACTCCGATCTCGATCGGAAAACCATGGAGATCATCGCCCGGCTGAAGCTCGAAGTGGTGAGCTTGGCCGGCTTCGGCGACCTGATGCCGGCGGAATTGTCGGGCGGCATGATCAAGCGGGCCGCCCTGGCGCGGGCCATCGTCATGGATCCCAAGCTGCTGTTCTGCGACGAGCCTTCGGCCGGCCTCGATCCCGTCGTGTCGTCGTCGATCGACGAGCTGATCCTGCGCTTGCGCGACGCCATGGGCATGACCACCGTGGTGGTCACCCACGATCTCGACAGCGCCTTCAAGATTGCCGATCGCATCTGCGTGCTCGACGATGGTGAAATCATCGCGCTCGGCAGCAAGGACGAGATCCGCGCCAGTTCCAACGAAAGGGTGCAAAATCTGCTGAACCGCCGCAGCGAGGAGGTTACACTCGACACCGACGCCTATCTGCGCCGGCTGCTCGGTGAAAGTTGAGTTATCGCCTGTGAAAAAGGTCGTTCGTTCCCTTGGGGGCGCCTTTTCCACGAATGGTTAGATTGGGGAAATGCGAGACAGTCGGATCAATTACGTCCTGGTGGGCAGCTTTGTCCTGGCCATGCTGGTGGCCTTGGTGGTGTCGATCGCCCTGCTGTCCGGACGCACCGGACGGACCCAGGCCTATTACGTCGTCTATGACAACGTGGGCGGGGTGAAATACGGCACCAAGGTTCTGTTCGAGGGCTTTACCATCGGTCAGGTCGAAGACATCACGCCGCAGCGGGACGGCGGCAAGGTAAAATTCAAATTGCGGCTGGGGGTGACCGACGGCTGGCAGGTTCCCGAGGACAGCGTCGCCCGCATCGCGGCATCCGGTCTTCTGGCGGCGGTGGCCATTGACATCAAGGGGGGATCCAGCGCCACCCTGCTGCAACCGGGCGAGCAGATCAGAAGCCAGTCGGGCGGCAATCTGTTCACCGCCATGGCCGATATCGCCTCGGAGGTGACCAATCTCAGCCAGACCGGCTTGCGCCCCCTGATCGAGGCGCTCAACCGGACGGTCGGCGCCTTCGGACCCATCCTCGAACAGCGGGCGCCCCAGCTTTTCGACAATCTGGTGTCGCTGTCCGCCGATCTGGCCGCCAAGACCCCGAAGATTTCCTCCAACGTCGAGCAGATGACGTCGGGCATGAACAAGCTGTTCAGTCCCGACAACACCCGCAAGATGGAAGACACCATCGGCAACGTCGACCGTACCGCGGCCAATCTCGCCGAATTGACCGGCGCGCTGCATTCCAGCAAGGCCAAGGTCGACAGCCTGCTGGCCACGCTGGACAAGGCGGCCGCCGACAACAGCGAAACCGTCGGGCAGGGACTCAAGGATCTGCGCTACAGTTTGCAGGCGGTGGCCCGCAATATCGATTCGGTGACCTACAATCTTGAAGGGACGGCCCGCAACATGAACGAATTCAGCCGTGAGATCCGCCAGGATCCCGGCCTGCTGCTGGGCGGCGGTCGCCCGCGCGACGAGGGGCCGAAATGACGCGCGTCATCCTCGCCCTGGCCCTGCTTCTGCCGCTTGGCGGCTGTTTCGGCGGCGGCGCGCCATCCGATCAGTTCTATCGGCTGGCCGTTCCGGCGCCGGTCGTTTCGCCGTCGCCCATCCTGCCCGGCGTCGTCGAGGTGGGGCGTTTCGCCGCCGAGGGGCTGACCGGCGAGCGGGCGCTTCTCTACAGCTACCGGGACAAGCCGGATCAGGTGGCGCGCTATGGCTATCACCTGTGGGTCGAGGCGCCGCCCGTGCTGCTGCAGAACCAGCTGGTGCGGCTGCTGCGCGAGACCCGCGCGGCCTCGACCGTGGTTACCGCCGATTTGCGGGTGCCCCCCGATATCCTGATCGAGGGTCGCCTGCGCCGTTTCGAACAGCTGGTCGGCGCGGCGCCCTCGGTGGTGGTGGAAATGGATCTGGGCGTGATCCGGGTGCGTGGCGGCGGGCTTTTGCTGTTGCGTAACTACCGGGTGGAAAAACCGATGGTCGGCGATCAGCCGGCCGATGCCGTCGTCGCCTTCCAGGGCGCGGTTGGCGAAGTCTTCGGCCATTTCCTGGCCGATCTGGCGGAAAAGACAGAAATTCGATGAGCCGAAAACCCCGTTTCGTCCGGCCGCGCGGCAAGCCGGCCTCCGCCTTGCCGCGCACCCTGGAGATCGATATCGACGAGTTGGGCGGTCGCGGCGACGGCATCGGCCGTCACGACGGTCAATCCGTCTTCGTTCCCTGCACGGTTCCGGGCGATCGGGTCCTCGCCCGTGTCGACGGCCGGAAAAGCGATGGGCTGGCGGCAAGCTGTCTAGAGCTGTTGTCGCCCGGCCCGGGGCGGGTCACGCCGGTCTGCCGCCATTTCGGCGAGTGCGGCGGCTGTTCGCTTCAGCATTTCGAGGAGGAGCGCTACCGCGCCTGGAAGCGGGGCCTGCTGGTCATCGCCCTGCGTCGGGCGGGCTTCGATGAGGACCGGGTGGCGCCGATGATCGCCGTCGCGCCGGGATCGCGCCGCCGCGCCACCTTCGCTTTTCAGCGGCGGCGCGGCGAGGTGACGCTGGGGTTTCATGCGCGGGCCAGTCATCAGGTCGTCGATATCGCGGGCTGTCCGTTGCTGGTTTCGCCCTTGCTCGATCTGCTGGCGCCGCTTCGCGCCCTGTTGCGCGACGTCGTCGAGGACGGACGGGAGGGCGATGTCGTCGCCACCCTTACCGAGACCGGCATCGATCTGCTGATTGACGCCGATGCGCGGCTCGATCTTTTCGATCGTGAACGTCTGGCGGCCTTCGCCGAAGAAATCGATCTGGCACGCCTGTCCTGGCGGCGGCCGGGTGTCGGCATGGTCGAACCGCTATCCCATCGGCGGGCCGCCCAGGTCCGTTTCGGCGACATCGCCGTCGATCTGCCGCCGGGCTCTTTCCTGCAGCCCAGTATCGAGGGCGAGCGTGCGCTGAGCGCCCTGGTCATCGAGGCCGTCGGCGCCGCGACGCCCGTTGCCGATCTGTTTTCAGGTTGCGGCAGCTTTACCTTTCCCTTGGCGGCGAAGTCCTTCGTCCATGCCGTCGAGGGCGAGGCCGCCGCCGCGCAGGCGTTGAAATCGGCGGCCGAACGCATAGGCGCGCGCGTCAGCGTCGAATGCCGGGACCTGGCTCACCGGCCGCTGTTGTCCGATGAGCTGAAACGCTTCCATGCCGTGGTTTTCGATCCCCCCCGGGTCGGCGCCGCCGCCCAGGCCGAACAACTGGCCGCGGCCGGCCCGCCGCTGGTGGTGGCCGTGTCCTGCAATCCGGCGACCCTGGCCCGCGACGCCAAGACCCTGGTCAAGGGCGGCTATCGCCTGATCCGGGCGACGCCGGTCGACCAATTCCCCTGGTCGGCCCATCTGGAGGCGGTTGCCGTGTTCGAGCGGTAGGACCGTTCGGCGTCCTGCCGTCAGTTACCGCTCTTCCGGTATTTTGGTTTCGCGATTCAATCAAAAGACGTCATGCCCGGCCTTGAGCCATGGCTGTCCGGCACAGTTTGTGCCTCGCCTCTATTTGAGTGGTGAGCACAGCCCAAAACCGTCATTGCCGGACAGCCGTGTGTCGAGCACGGCCACGACGGTTTTGGGGGCCACTTCAGCACGATACTGCTGACAGGCCCCATCAGCCGGCCGTCGCGGGGACCTTCGCCAGTTCGAGCAGGGCCGCGACCAGATTGTCCGCCCCTTCGGCGATTTGACTGATGGAGGCGTCCAGCATGTAGCAAGGGGTGGTGACCACCTTGTTGACGCGGTCGATCGCCACTTCGCCATGCCCTTTTTGCTGATGCCTGGCCCCCATGCTTTCGATGGCGGCGGCGGTGCCGGGATCGTTGCCGATGGTGACCTCGATCTTGCCCAGGACCTTGGCCAGGATGACCGGCGCGATGCATAGGGCGCCGATGGGCTTGCCGGCCTGATGCATGGTCTTGATCGCCGCGACCACCGAGGGCTCGACATTGCAGTCCGGCCCGTCGACGGCGAAGCTGCACAGGTTTTTCGCGGCCCCGAAGCCGCCCGGAAAGACCAGGGCGTCAAAATTACCGGCCTCGAAGGTGGCCAGGTCGCGGATATGGCCCCGCGCGATCCGGGCCGATTCGACCAGAACGTTGCGCGTCTCCCCGGTCGCCTTACCGGCGGCGTGGTCGACGACGTCCCGCTGCAGGATGCTGGGGGCGAAACAGTGGGCGGCGGCGCCATGGCGGTCGATGGCCAGCAAGGTCAGCACGGCTTCGTGGATTTCCGAGCCGTCCTTCACACCACATCCCGACAGAACGACGGCGATCCTCTTTTTCGTGTTCATGATTTTCTTCCTCTGTCCCCTTCGCGCCGCCCGGATGGCGTGGGCGAAGGGTGCTTCTGCTGGAACCAGCGTAGTTTTCCTCCGGTGTCCGGGCAACAGGTCTTAGGGCATTGTGCTGGGCGGCCGGCATCGCCACTATGATAGGAGAAACGATTTCAATCGAAGACTTTTTCCCCGAATTTGGAGGTGAAATGGCCCTTTGTCCGGCCTACGCCCGTCTGGAGCGGATTTTCCATCGGCTGACGCTGCTTGAGCAGGCGCAGGGACTTTTGCATTGGGACATGGCGGCGATGATGCCGCCCGGCGGAGCGGAAAGCCGTGGAGAACAACTGGCGACGCTGAAGGCGCTGTCCCATGAACTTCTGACGGCCGCCGAGGTCAAGCCGCTGCTCGATGCGGCGGTGGAGGAGGATCTGGACGATTGGCAGCGGGCCAATCTTTCCGAAATGCGCCGCGATTGGGTGCATGCCGCCGCCGTGCCCTCCCGTCTTGTCGAGGATTTGTCCCGCGCCGGGTCGGCATGCGAGACGGTCTGGCGCAAGGCCCGCGCCGCCGCCGATTTTTCCCGGGTGGCCCCTTCTCTCGCCGAGGTGCTGCGGCTGACCCGCGAGATGGCGGAAATCAAAAGTCAGGCCCTTGGCGTTTCGCGCTATGACGCGTTGCTCGACCAGTACGAGCCCGGCGGGCGGTCGGCGGTCATCGATGTCGTCTTCGACGATCTGGCGGCCTTTCTGCCCGGCTTTTTGCAACAGGTCCTGTCGAGGCAGGCGCCCCCGCCGCAGGGGCCGCGCGGGCCTTTCCCGGTCGAGCGGCAAAAGGCGCTGGGCTTGCGCATGATGGAGGTTCTGGGGTTCGATTTCGAGCATGGTCGCCTCGATGTCAGCCAGCACCCTTTCTGCGGCGGTACTCCCGACGATGTGCGAATCACCACCCGCTATGACGAGAACGCCTTCATCAAAAGCATGATGGGGGTGATCCACGAAACTGGACATGCCCTTTACGAGCGCGGCCTTCCCGCCGCCTGGCGGACCCAGCCGGTGGGACGGGCCCGTGGCATGAGCCTGCACGAAAGCCAAAGTCTTCTGATGGAGATGCAGGCATGTCGGTCGCGGGAATTTCTGAGCTTCGCAGCCCCGGTGATGGCCGAGGCCTTCGGTGCCGTGGGGCAGTCCGGTTGGGACGCCGGCACCTTGTTCGCGCTCAATGTCCGGGTGGCGCCGGCCTTCATCCGCGTCGACGCCGACGAGGTGACCTATCCCGCCCATGTGATCCTGCGCTACCGCCTGGAGAAGGCCCTGATCGCCGGCGAGATCGATGTCGCCGACATCCCGGCGGCCTGGAACGACGGGATGGACGCCCTGCTCGGCGTCCGGCCGCCGGACGACGCGCAAGGCTGTCTGCAGGATATTCACTGGTACGATGGAGCCTTCGGCTATTTCCCGACCTATACTCTGGGAGCGATGATCGCCGCCCAACTGTTCGAGGCGGCGGGCAGGGCGCTGCCCGATTTGCCGGCGTCGATCGGCCGGGGCGATTTCCGCCCGTTGCTCGGCTGGCTGCGCGAGGCGGTGCATGGGCAGGCCTCGCGGTACGGGACCGACGAGCTGCTGACCCGGGCCACCGGCCGGCCGCTCGACCCTTCGGTGTTCAAGACGCACCTTCGCCGACGGTATCTGGACGGATGAAGGTCGTCCGTCGACCGGGGCGGGATATTAGAGTATCCGAGCGTCAAATCTGACGCTCGGATACTCTAGAAGTGGCCATTGAGGCCGCGGCCAAGCACGCGGATGCGTGCGCCCGGAGAGGGCTAAAAACAAACCGGAGCGTGATGCCTTAAATCTGCATCACGCTAAAGACGGCGTAATGCTTGTTCCGCCTGACCCCGGTGGTTAATGTGTGCCCTTCATTTTGTCAGGTTCTGGTCGCGCAATGAGCTATCACAGCACACGGGGGCAAGCGCCCGCTCTCGCTTTCGATGACGTTCTTCTGGCGGGCCTCGCCCGGGACGGGGGTCTTTATCTGCCCGAGGCCTGGCCGCGTTTCTCCGAGGCGGATCTCGCGGGTCTTGCCGGGCTGTCCTATCAACAGGTCGCGGTGCGGGTGATGCAGCCCTTCCTCGACGGCAGCATCGCCGAGGACGATTTCGCCGCCCTGGTCGCCGAGACCTATGCCGGATTCGACCACGCCGCCGTCGCGCCCTTGACGCAACTCGGGCGCAACGACTGGCTGCTCGAACTGTTCCACGGTCCGACGCTGGCCTTCAAGGACTATGCCCTGCAATTGCTGGGGCGCCTGTTCGACCATGTGCTGACCAAGAAGGGACGGCGGGTGACCATCGTCGGGGCGACGTCGGGCGATACCGGCTCGGCGGCCATCGAGGCCTGCCGCGATCGCGCCGCGGTCGATATCGTGATTCTGCATCCCAAGGGGCGGACCTCCGAGGTGCAGCGCCGCCAGATGACCACGGTGACCTCGGCCAATGTGCGCAATATCGCCATCGAAGGCACTTTCGACGATTGCCAGGACATGGTGAAGGCCATGTTCAACGACCAGCCGTTCCGTGACCAGCTCAATCTGTCGGCGGTGAATTCGATCAACTGGGCCCGCATCATGGCCCAGATCGTCTACTATTTTGCCGCGGGAACGGCATTGGGCGCGCCGCACCGTCCCATCTCCTTCGCCGTTCCGACAGGCAATTTCGGCAATGTCTACGCCGCCTTCGCCGCCCGGCGCATGGGGTTGCCGATCCGGCAACTGGTGGTCGGTTCCAATTCCAACGACATCCTGACCCGTTTCTTCGAAAGCGGGGTGATGAGCAAAAACAAGGTGGTGCCGACGTTGAGCCCCAGTATGGACATCCAGGTTTCCAGCAATTTCGAACGCTATCTGTTCGATTTGTTCGGCGAGGACGCGGCGCGTGTCGTCGATTTCATGGAACGGTTCCGCCGCGACGGCCGGTTCGAAGTGGGCGAGACCATGCTCGCCAACATCAACAGCCTGTTCCAGGGCTACCGCCTGGACGACGAGGCGACCAGCGGGGTCATCCGTAAGCTTTACGAGGAAACCGGAGAGCTGCTCGATCCGCATACGGCCATCGGCGTGGCGGCGGGCCGCGCCCGCCGGCGGGACGCCTCGACGCCCATGGTGGCCCTGGCCACCGCCCATGCCGCGAAGTTCCCCGACGCCGTCGAGGCGGCGACGGGCATAAGGCCGGCTCTGCCGTCCCGCCTGGGCGATCTTTTCGAACGGCCGGAGCGCTACGACGTTCTGCCCAACGATCTGGAAACGGTGAAGGACTATGTCCGGCAAGTCGCACGGGTGAACGCATGAGCAGTCTCGACAGCATCCGCCAGACCCGTCTGGCCAACGGCCTGACCGTGTTGACCGATCGCATGGAAACGGTGGAGACGGCGTCGCTGGGCGTCTGGGTCAACGCCGGGACCCGCCATGAGACGCCCGAGATCAACGGCGTGTCGCATTTGCTCGAGCATATGGCGTTCAAGGGCACCGAGCGGCGTTCGGCACGGGCCATCGCCGAGGAGATCGAGGCGGTCGGCGGTCATCTGAACGCCTATACCTCGCGCGAGCATACGGCCTATTACGCCAAGATCCTGAAAGAGGACGTCGGACTGGCCCTGGATATCATCGCCGACATCCTGCAGCACTCGACCATCGATGCCGAGGAACTGGCCCGCGAGCAGGCGGTGGTTGTTCAGGAGATCAGCCAGTCCATCGATACTCCCGACGACATCATCTTCGATCATTTCCAGGCCACCGCCTATCCTGACCAGGCCGTCGGGCGGCCCGTCCTGGGGACGGCCGATCTGGTGCGCGGCATGTCGCGCAACACCTTGTCCGGCTATATGCGCAATAACTACGGCGCCGAGCGGATGATCCTGGCGGCGGCTGGAAATCTCCATCACGACGACGTGGTCGCCATGGCGGAAAGCCATTTCAACGCCCTGCCGAAAACCAGCGCGGCGGTCGAGGACGTGGCCCGTTATGTGGGGGGGGAATACCGCGAATCCCGTGACCTCGAACAGGTGCATCTGGTTCTGGGTTTCGACGGCGTCTGCTATGACGATCCCGACTATTACGCGGCATCGGTTCTGTCGACCCTGCTGGGCGGCGGCATGTCGTCCCGGCTGTTCCAGGAGGTTCGCGAGAAGCGGGGCTTGGTCTATTCGATCTATTCCTTCACCTCGTCCTATACCGATGGCGGCCTGTTCGCCATCTATGCCGGAACCGGGGAGGAAGAGGCGGCCGAGGTGATCCCCGTGGTCTGCGACGAGGTGATGAAGGTCACCCAGTCCATCGGCGCCGACGAGGTGCAGCGGGCCCGCGCCCAGTTGAAGGCCTCGATCCTGATGGCCATGGAAAGCACCAGTGCCCGCTGCGAGCAGTTGGCCCGCCAGATCCAGGCCCATGGCCGTTTGGTGCCGGTCGAGGAAATGGTCGCCAAGGTCGAGGCGATCGACGCCGAGGCGGTGATCGCGGCGGCCCGCCGCCTGTTCGTCGGTACCCCGACCTTCGCCGCCATCGGACCGCTCGACAAGGTCGAGGGTTTCGACTCGGTGAAGCGCCGGCTTGTTTTATAAGCCCCTGGCCACAGGCGCTCGGATAAGAAAAATCTGTCGTTCGCGAGCCAAAAACGAAGCAATCCTAAGAGTGGCACCGGCGTCCCTGCCGGTGTTCCGGCGGGAGCCGGAAAGGGTCCGCCTGTCGGCGGATCACCGGCACGGAGGCCGGTGCCACTGTTTTATCAAAAGCGGACAATGCGCTGATAAAACTACAAAATTTACGATGTGTGAATCCGGTGGCCCTCGCCCGCTTTGCGGGAGAGGGCTTACCCGAACGCCGGTCTCACTTCGGCCGGAACCCCATGGCGACGACATAGGTTTCCGCAGATTCGGCGCGGCTGGCCGGCGGTTTGGCGTGGCGGACCTGTTCGAAGCTTTTCTTCAACAGGTCGAGCAGGGTGCGTTCGGTGCCGCCCTTGAAGACCTTGGCGACGAAGGTGCCGCCGGGGGCTAGCACCTCCATGGCGAAATCGAGCGCCACCTCGCACATATGGACGATGCGGGCATGATCCGTGGGCGGATGGCCGGTGGTCGGCGCCGCCATGTCGGACAAGACGATATCGGCCGGACCGCCCAGCGCGTCCTTCAGGATGCCCGGCGCCGCGTCGTCGAGGAAATCGTGGGTGAGCACGATCGCCCCGGCCACCGGGGCCCACTCCAGAATGTCGATGCCGACCACCTTGCCGCCCTTGGCGTCAAGCGCCTTGACCCTTTGTACCGCCACTTGGGTCCAGCCGCCGGGGGCGGCGCCGAGGTCAACGACGCGCTTGCCCGGCCTCAGGAAATGGAAGCGATCGTCGAGCTGTATCAGCTTGAAGGCGGCGCGGGACCGATAGCCTTGCCGCTTGGCCTCGATGACGAAAGGATCGTTCAGTTGCCGCTGCAGCCAGCGGGTGGAGGAAACCGTCCGTTTGCGCGCCGTGAGCACCCGTTCGTTGAGCATGTGGCTGCCGGTCTTGCGCGGGCCTCCGGTCGGTTTTTTCCCTTGGCTCATGATCTCGCCGCCAAACGGTCGGCTTGCATCATCGACAACAATACGCCCTCCCTTACGCCGCGATCGGCGACCGTCAGTCGGTCGGCCGGCCATAGGCGGCAAATAGCTTCCAGAATAGCGCAGCCGGCCACCACAAGGTCGGCGCGGACCTCGCCGATGCACGGATGCTGGGCGCGTTCCCGCGCGTCGGCCGTGACCAGGCGCCGGCTGATCGCCGCCACCTCTGAATACTCCATGACCAGGCCGTCGACCAGGGCCCGGTCATAACGGGGTAGGTCGAGATGGACGCCGGCCAGCGTGGTTACCGTGCCCGAGGTTCCCAGCATCTGCACCAAACCCCGCGCGACCAGCGGTCCGAACCCGCTTCGCTGGTCAAACGGACGGAGCCGCTCGACCAGTAAATCCACCACGCTCGCATATCCGAGGGCCTCGTGAAGCCGTTCCCCCGCCTCTTCGGCCAGGGTGACCACGCCGAGCGGCAGGGAGACCACGGTTTCCACGCCATCCTCGGCGGGGGTCTCTCCCAACCTCACCTTGATCAATTCGGTGCTGCCGCCGCCGATATCGAAGACCAGGGCGAAGGGGTGGCTGCGGTCGAGCAGGGGGGCGCAGCCCGCCAGGGCCAGTTTCGCCTCGTCCTCCGCCGAGATGGTCTCCAGAACCAGGCCGGTGTTTTCGAAGACCCGGCGCAGGAAATCGACACCGTTGGAGGCGCGGCGGCAGGCTTCCGTGGCCACCGAGCGCAGGCGGCGCACCTCGCGGCGTTCGACACGCTGCGCGCATTGGCGCAGGGCGCACAGGGTCCGTTCGATGGCCGCTTCCGAGAGAAGTCCGCTGTTGGCCAATCCCTCGCCTAGACGGGTGACGCGGGAAAAGGCTTCGACGACGCGGAAACCGTCTTCGTTCGGGGTGGCCAGCAACAGCCGGCAATTGTTGGTGCCAAGATCGAGGGCGCCGTAAAGAGGCTGATGCGAGGACTCGTCCCGGCGACCTGACATTTGGCAGCGCGTTCGTTCGCCGGCGCCGGCCTGTTCCAATGATTCCAACTCCCTCGTCGTCCGAAATGGACGGACATGATTCTTCAGCCGATCGTAGCGGAGACGCAATGCCTGCGGAAGGGTCTCGTGGCGCCGCCAGTGGTTCTCACCATAGCATTTTTCGCGCTCTTCCCCTGTGGGCAACGGCATTCGCACATCTTTATTTCTCGGCGGATCACCGGCAGGGGCGCTTTTATACCGGGCGGGCGAAACGGGGACTGGAAATCGCCATGGCCGCGTGTTAGAAGACCCGCCTCTCGTCGGCACCGGATAAGGCCCGATACCGATGAGCAAGGTTGACAGTCTGATACAAACAGATTAGACACGCCAACGCCCGCTGATGGGGGATCGTCTAGCGGTAGGACAGCAGACTCTGACTCTGCTTACCGTGGTTCGAATCCACGTCCCCCAGCCAAAAAACCCGGTTCCAAATTTTTTGGAGCCGGGTTTTTCCATCCTTGGAGATCGCCCTCCGATCGGCCTCTTGGGTTAATCCGGCAACCCGGCGCGAATGGCCTCGAACGCATCGACGTTTGCCAGGAACAGGTCGACCAGTTCCGGGTCGAAATGTTTTCCCGATTGTTCTCGCAAATGCCCGACGACCCGATCGAGGGGCCATGGCTCCTTGTAGGGGCGCCGTGACATCAGCGCATCATAGACGTCGGCAATGGCGACGATGCGGCCGACGACGGGGATTTCCTCGCCGGGGATCCCCTCGGGATAGCCGCCGCCGTCCCACTTCTCGTGATGACTGAGCGCGATTTGGGCGGCCATCCGCATCAGCGACGAACCATTGGCGCCGATGATGGCAGCGCCTCGCTCGGCGTGGCTCCGCATGACCGTCCATTCCGCGGCATCAAACTTTCCCGGTTTCAACAGGATGTTGTCGGGAATGGCGATCTTGCCGATATCGTGCATCGGCGCGGTCCTGGCGATCGCCTGACAGGCGGCGTCGTTCCACCCCAGGCGCCGGGCCAGGATTTCGGCGTAGCGTCCCATCCTGCGCACATGGGCACCGGTTTCATTGTCCTTGAACTCGCCCGCGATCCCCAGACGGTCGAGCACCACGCCCTGATCCACCTGCGCGATGTGGGTGCGGACCCGCGCCCGCACGATGGGGGCCGAAACCGGCTTGGTGATATAGTCGGCGCCGCCGACGGCGAAGCCCGCGGCCTCGTCCTCGACCTCCCCCATGGCGGTGACGAAGATTACCGGGATGCGGCGTAAATCGTCGTCGTCTTTCAGGCGCCGGCAAACTTCGTAGCCGTCCATATCCGGCATCATGACGTCGAGCAGGATCAGATCGGGGCGATGGCGGCGCGCGGCCTCCAACGCCTCGCGTCCGTTTTTGCTGAAAGAGAGCGTGTAGGTGTCGTCAAGAATATCGCGCAACAGCCAAAGATTATGGGTCTGGTCGTCGACCACCAGCACTTTCCAGAGCTTGTTCATGCGTTCTCCTCTAGTGGTCTGGATAAGTTGGCCCACCAACTAATTGAATTGTGCTGAAAATCTGACGGATGGCGGGGGCACCATCCGTCAGATTTTCAGCACTAGGACATACCCTCGTGGGGCGGTGACGTCGACGCCGCGATCGTGGCGACCAACGCCCTTGCCTGCTCGAATTCGAACTCATTGACCAGATCGTGCAACTGCCCGGCGGTGCCCGGGGGCAGCTCCTGTGCGAACCGCTTCAGAAGCGGCGTGACGACCATCGGGTCGTCGGCTTCCAACGCGGTCAAGAGTTCCGCCAGGGCGGTCGATGCCTCGATATTGATCTCCCTGGCGTCGGTCGAGGGCCGGGTTTCCCGGCCCGGCTGTTCCCAATCCCGGACGGCTGCTCCCCGATTTGCCGGAACGACTTTTTCCATGGTCCGGAACAACTCTTCGAAATCCATCGGTTTGGCGACGAAGGCCGTCATTCCGGCTTCGAAGCATTGATTTTTTTGCTCGGCCAGCACGCTGGCGGTCAGGGCGATGATCGGCACCGAACGTTTTTCGGCATCTTTCATGCGGCGGATTTCGCGGCTCGCCTCCAGGCCATCCATCACCGGCATTTGGACGTCCATGAGAATCACATCGAAGTTTTCTTCGCCCATCCGGTCCACGGCTTCCCGGCCGTTCCGGACGGTGACCACGTCATGGCCCTGTTTCGCCAGGAGGATTTCCGCCAGGGTCGCATTCGCTCCGATGTCCTCGGCCAGAAGGACGCGAAAGCGGCGTTTCGGTTGGAACGGATTGTCGGCGGCGTCTCCGTCGCCGTCGCCACGGCCGGCATCATCGTCGGCGGGACCGATGAGCGAGGCCGGCAAGAGGCGCAAGACGACATGGAAGGTGCTCCCCTTTCCCGGCTGGCTTTCCACTCCGATGCGTCCCCCCATGAGTTCCGCGAGTTCCTTGCAGATGGAAACGCCAAGACCGGTTCCGCCGAACCGGCGGGTTGTCGAACTATCGGCTTGAACGAAGGGTTTGAAGATGCGGTCGAGTTGTTCGGCGGTCATGCCGATGCCGGTATCGGTCACCGACAATTCGATCAGGCCGGGCTCGCCCGCGTCGGCAACCGAAACGGTGACCGTTCCCACCTGGGTAAATTTGACGGCGTTACCGACAAGGTTGGTTATGATTTGACGAATACGCATCGGATCGCCGACGAAAGAGCGCGGCAAATCGGCGGAGTAATGAAGCCGCAGGCCAAGATTGGCGTCGCGCGCCTTGATTTGGAACATTGCCAGCGCATCACGCAGAAGCGCCGGAAAATCGAACAGAATTTCTTCGATTCCCAGATTGCCGCTTTGCATCCTGGAGAGATCGAGAATGTCGTTGATCAGAACCAGCAACGACTTGGCGGCGTTGTGCGCGATCACCAGTTGCCGATGGACCGTGGCGGGAAGTTCGTGCCCCAGCGCCAAGCCGAGAAACCCGAGAACCGCGTTCATCGGCGTTCGGATTTCATGGCTCATATTGGCCAGGAACTGACTTTTCACCAGACTGCCCATCTTGGCTTCGGCCAATGCCTCTTCGAGTTTTTCGTTCATCTCGCGCAACTGGATTTCCGCGACTTTGATCGGGGTCACGTCGCTCACCACCGCAAAAAAGCCGATCACGCGCTGGGAATCGAAGTCCGGGATGTAATGGGCCAGCACATGGCCGAGTTCCCCGGAAGGCTTCCGAATCGTTCTTTCAAATTGTTGCGGCTGTCCGCTCAATGCCGCGTCGATGATCGGACGATTGCTCCGGGTGAATTCGTCGCCGAGCGCGCTTTCCAGCGTGATGCCGATCATTTTCTCGTTATCGAGGCCAAACCATTCGAGATAGCCCCGGTTGGCGAAGCGACAACGCAGATCACGATCCCAATAGCCGACGATGCCGGGCAGGTTGTCGGTCACCGTCGTGATGAATTTGTCCCGTTCCCGGAGCCGTTCGTTTGCCTCCTCGATCTGGCGGGTTCGTTCCTCGACGAGTTCCTCCAAGTGATTGCGGTATCGTTCGAGTTCGATCGCCGAGCGTTTGCGCCTGGTGATGTCCCTGGCGATTTTCGAGGCGCCGGACACGCGCCCGGTGCTGTCCCGGATTGGCGAGATGGAGACGGAGACATCGACGAGCGTGCCGTCCTTCCGGCGCCGCAGGGTGTCGAAAGGGGCAATGCCCTTGCCCTGACGAAGTCTTTCGAGAAGCAGATTCTCGTCCTGCTCCCGGCCGGGCGGAAACAGCATCGTCACCGGCTGGCCTATCGCTTCCTCGGCGCGATAGCCGAACAATGCCTCCGCCCCCGGATTCCAACTGCTGATGATCCCGTCGAGGGTCTTGCTGATGATGGCGTCGCGCGATCCCTCGACGATCGCGGTCAATATGGCGCGCGTCTCGTTTGCCGCTTCCAGTTCGGCGATCCGCCGCTGCTTTTCGGCACTCGCCGCCTCCGCCTTGGCGCTGGCCAGAAGCGCCTCGCTTCGCGCTCTCGACCGGATCGCGATTTGCCAACTCAGCCCCGCGATGATCAGGATGGCGAGCGCGCCGAGCGCGACCGTCGGCTTCCACACCGCGCCATATACGTTTTGAACGCTGTTTTCCGGCAGGTGGGAGAGAACCAGCCAATATGGTTCTTCGCGCGGTTCCGGAGTGGGGAAAACGCTCTGCGGGGTCACCGCCTTCCATACCCATAATCCGTCCCGATTGAAAAAATGGCCTGAATCGGCGTGGCTGATTTTCGCCCATGCCTCCGGATCGCGTTTTCCCAAGCCGTTATCGCGTCCGAACATGAAGCCCCATTGATCGTCCGCATTCGGGCTGAGGAGCCAGTACCCCGTCCGGTTGAGCAGCATGATGTCGCGGCGTCCACGGTCGACTTGTATCAAGTGCTCGATGATCGTTCTGCCCAGGACGTTGACGACCAGGATGCCCCGGTGTCTGCCGGAGGAGTCGGCGACCGGCGTGGACAGGCGCAATGTCGGCTTGAAAGGGGTTTCGATCTTGTCGTTTTCAACATTGAGATCGAATGCCGAGACGGTGATCTTTCCGGGTTCTTCGCGGATGGCCTCCGTGAAATAGGGCATGCCGGATTTGTCCTGGAGCATTTTATCGTCGACGATCAGGGGGGCGGCGTCATCCGCCGTCCTGTCGACCCTGACCCGTTCCCGGCCCATTTCGTCGACCCAACACACCTGGTCATAGCCGGAATTGCGCTGAAGCAGGGAAACAAAGGCGTCCCCCATGCCTCTCAGGGCTGTGGGCGTCGGATTGTCGATGCCTTCGCGAATGGGCGCCTCCCGTCGCAGAGACATCAGGTGGCGCGACGGCACCCGCATCTCGGCGATCAACTCGGATGCCCCCAGTTCGACCCGGCTGACCTCCGCCGCCACCATGCGGTCCAGTTCGGTTTGAATGCGCTGGTAGCCCCCAACCGCGGCAACCGCAACCACCAAACCCGCCAAAGGCAGAAACAGAGTCAGAAAGACAGAGTGTCGTCCGCCATTTTTCTTCATCGCCGAGCTCCGGCAGATCGGATGGGCGTTGTTCCCGGTTGTGTTGTTATCGAGATGATGCCGATCGCGCGCAATAGTCAATGGGGTGAGGGACAGTTAACCTATTGGTTATGTCCTCGGGCGAAACGCGCGGGCGCGGTCCGCTTTCGCCGAAGACCTTAGAACCAGTGTTCCGGTGAGGCCGCAGGCGAAGGCCCCCTATCTCTCCAATCCGTATTTGCGGATCTTATCGTGCAACGTGGTCTTGGCCAGTTGCAGTTCCTCGGCCGTGCGCGTCAGGCTTCCGCCGTTGCGGCGCAGGGCTTCGGCGATCAGCGAGCGTTCGAAGCGTTCGACCTCTTCGGCCAGCGGGCTTGGCCCGGCGCCGTTGGGTTGGGCCCGCGCGGGGAAATCGCCCTCGATGCCCAGGACGCAGCGGTCGGCCACGTTGCGCAATTCGCGGACATTTCCGGGCCAGTCATAGGACATCAGCCGGCGCATGCGTTCGGGATCGGGCGGGGGGACCTCCCGCTGGTGGCGGGCGGCGGCCAGCATGGAAAAATGCTCGAACAGCAGGGGCGTGTCCTCGCGGCGGTCGCGCAGCGGCGGCAGGGGAAGGGTGGCGACGGCGAGGCGGTAATAGAGGTCCGCGCGGAATTGGCCCTGGTCCACCAGATCGCGCAGATCGACCTTGGTCGCGGCGATCACCCGGCAGTCGACGGGAACGGGCGTGTTGGACCCCAAACGCTCGACCGTGCGTTCCTGCAGGACGCGCAGCATCTTGATCTGCATGGACATCGGCATGCTCTCGATCTCGTCGAGGAACAGCGTTCCGCCCGAGGCATGCTCGACCTTGCCGATCCGGCGTTTGCCGGCGCCGGTGAAAGCCCCGGCTTCATGTCCGAAGATTTCGCTTTCAAACAGGGCTTCCGGCAGACCGCCGCAATTGATCGCCACGAAATTGCCATCGCGCCGGGCGCTGGCGTCATGCAGGCAACGGGCCGCCAGTTCCTTGCCGACCCCCGTTTCGCCCAGGATGAGCACGTCGGCGGCCGAACTGGCCAGGTCGACGATCAGCCGGCGGACCTTTTCGATGGTCGCGGAAACACCCAGAATCCGCGCCTCGATACCGGGCCGGTTGTTGAGCTTTTCGCGAAGGTCGCGGACCTCGAGGACCAGTTTGCGTTTTTCCAGGGCGCGGCGCACCACTTCGACCAGATAGTCCGGCGAAAACGGCTTCTCGATGAAATCCTGGGCGCCGTTCTTCATCGCCTGGACGGCCAGCGAAATGTCGCCGTGCCCGGTGATCAGCACCACCGGCAAATCGGCGTCCATCGCCTGAAGTTCGCCGAGCAGGGTCATGCCGTCGATCCCCGGCAGCCGGATGTCGCTGACCACGACGCCGGGGAAATTGACCGAAACCAGCTTGCGGGCCTTTTCGGCGGTCGAAACGCCTTCTGTCGGAATACCTTCGAGTTGCAAGGCCTGTTCGCAGCCCAGAAGGACATTGGGGTCGTCTTCGACGATGAGGACCTTCAGGTCTTGCTGCATTCGTCTTCCCCTTCCGGAACGATGGGAATTTCCATGGTGAACACCGCCCCTCCGCCGGGATGGTTGTCTCCGCTCAGCGTGCCGCCGAAATCACGAACGATGCCGGCTGAAATGGCAAGCCCCAGGCCGAGACCGCCCCCGTCGTCCTTGGTGGTGAAAAACGCTTCGAACAGCCGCCCCCGCACATGGTCGGTGAGGCCGTGGCCATGATCGCGGACCAGCAGGCGGATTCGCTCGCCCTGTCTCGCGGCGCCGATCTCGATAAGGGGGGACGACAGCCCTTCCATGGCGTCCAGCGCGTTGGTGATCAGATTGACCAGCACCTGTTCCAGCCTGTTGGGGTCGCACAGCGCCCACAAGGGGGCCTCCGGCATGTCGATGATCCGCCGGGCGTTCATCCGGCGCAGGCGTTGGTCCAGCAGGGACAGGGCGTTGTCGACGGCCTTCTGCACGATGACGGGGCGCGGATGGCCGGAAGACTTGCGGACGAATGATTTGAGCTGTCCGGTCAGGGTCCCCATGCTGTCGACCAGCTGATCGATGCGGTCCAGATTGGAGCAGGCGGTCTTGATGTCGCCGCGCTGGAGGAATTTCACCGTATTGCCCGAAAGCGTCCGCATGGCCGTCAGCGGTTGGTTCAACTCGTGGGCGATCCCGGCCAGCAACTGACCGATGACGGCCAGCTTGCCGGCCTGCACCAGTTCGTCCTGGGCGGAGCGCAGGGTCCGTTCTGCGCGGATCCGTTCGGCCACCTCCTCCTGGAGACGGGTATTGGTGGCGGACAGATCGGCGGTGCGTTCCTGCACCTTGCGTTCCAGTTCGTCGTAGGCTTGCTGCAGCGCTTCGCGGGCCGCCACCCGGTCGCGTTGATGCAGACGCCACTGGTTCATCATCACCAGCAGGATGAACAGGAAGGCTGTGCCGACGGTGGCCAGGGCCGCGTGGCTGCGGGCCATGTCGTCGATCTGCTCGCGATGGGAAAACACGGTCAGATTCCAGGCGGTGCCGGGCAGGGGATGGGTTTCGGCGAGAAACTGCCCGGAAACGGGAAAGAGCGAGGCCGCGTCGGTCTGCGACCGGGAAAGCTGGACCAGGCTGGCCGTATCGCTCAAATAACTGATCCGCTCTATGCCGAGCGGCAGCAGGGCGCGCCGGTTATATTGCAAGGTGCTGTCGAAGTGCCGCCGCGTTTCCTCGTCCAGTGGGCGCAGGGTGGTGAACTTCCAGGCGGGGACCGAGGCCAGGATGACGACGCCGTTCTCGTCGGCCACCAGCGCCGGGGCCTCGACCAGGTCCCAGGTCTTCTCCAATTGCTCCAGGCTGACCTTGACCACCGCCACGCCTTGCAGAACCCCGTTCCTGACGAGAGCCGAAGACAGGTAGTAGCCGGGTTCACCCTTCGTGGTGCCGATTCCGAAGAAGCGGCCCGATCCGCTTTCCACGGCATCCTTGAAATATTGGCGGTAGGAGAGATCCTCGCCCATGAAGCTGTCCGGCTGGCGCCAGTTGCTGGTGGCCAGGACCGTTCCGTGGCGATCGAGCACATAGATCGACAAGGTGCCGGCCCGCTGATTCAACTGTTCGAGATAGCCGTTGACCCGTTCGACCAAATGCGGTGTCGAGGGCGACGTCAGAAGCTCGAGAACGTCGCGTTCCAACCCCAATGTGGCCGGGAAATAGGCGTATTTGTCGATCTCGCGTTCCAGGCTGGCGGTGTAGAGATCCAGACGGTGCTGCCCGGTCGCCTGCAACTCGGCCAATCCGATCGACAGGCTGAGGCGGTAGGTGGCCATGCCCGCCATGACGGCGAGAACGACAAGGCCGAGGAAAAGGGGGGCCAGAGTGCGGACACGGCGGGTGAGGGGCATTGTGTCTTGGAAGATCCTTCAAGGGCGCGCGCGGGGCGAGGGGGAGCATATGACAGCCCGGGGCGGGGGATACAGGCTTTTCCGCTGCCCTGGCTATTGATCAGGGCCCTCAAACGCCGGGCGCGGCATCCGCCGGCTTGGGCTTTCCTCCGCTGGCGCTTCGGGGCGCTTAAGCGCGCCAACGCCGATGAGGCATCGAGTGGACAAATCAATGGTCGCGCGGTCGTCCAATTGCCCTGCTCGTCCTGCCTCCCACCCCTGACGGGGCGGGAGGTTCGAGACGCCTGAAGGATGGAAGGTCTTCAGCCTTCGACCAGTTCCGCTTCGGGCAGAGGCTCGGTGGCCTCGCCGTTCAGAACCTGGAGCATCCGCCGGTCGTCGCGCTGGCGTTCCCATTTCGCGATGACCATGGTGGCGACGCCATTGCCCAGCAGGTTGGTCGCCGTGCGCATGGAATCCATGAAACGCTCGATGCCCAGCAAAAGACCCAGGCCGACCAGCGGAATGTCCGGGAAGATCGACAGGGTGCCGGCCAGCACCACGAAGCCGCCGGCGGTGACGCCCGCCACGCCCTTCGAGGTGAGCAGGAAGATGCCGAGCAGGCCGAGCTGCTGGGCCATGCTGAGATCGATGTTGGTGGCCTGGGCGATGAAGATCGCGCTCATCGTCAGATAGATGTAGGAGCCGTCCAGATTGAAGGAATAACCGGTGGGCACCACGAAGCCGACCACGGGAACCGAACAGCCGGCGTTTTCCAGCTTGCGGATCAGACGGGGCAACGCCGCTTCGGACGAGGCCGTGCAGAAAACCAGCACCAGTTCCTCGCTCAGATATTTGATGAACTTCCAGAGATTGAAGCCCGACAGATAGGCGATGGCGCCCAGGATGACGACCATGAAGAAGATGTTGGTCAGATAGAACAGGGCGACCAGCTTGCCCAGCGCGATCAGCGAGGCGATGCCGAACTTTCCGATGGTGTAGCCGACCGCGCCGAAGACGGCCAACGGGGCCAGTTTCATGATGGCGCCGACGATGGCGAAGATCACTTCCGACCAGCGTTCGATGGTGTCGACCAGCGGCTGGGCCCGCTTGCCGATGTGCAGCAGGGCGAAGCCGACGAACAGAGCGAACAGCAGAACCTGCAGGATGTTGCCCTGCGCGAAGGCGTTGACCGCGCTTGCCGGAATGATGTTGAGGATGAAGTCGACCACGCTCAGGGACTGGGCGTTGGTCGCGTAGCCGGCGACCAGTTTGGCATCCAGTTCCGCCGGATTGATGTTCATGCCGACGCCGGGTTTGAAGAGATTGACCACCAGCAGGCCGAAGGCCAGGGCGATGGTGCTGACGATCTCGAAATAGACCAGCGACTTGATGCCGATGCGGCCGACCTTCTTGATGTCGCCCAGCTTGGCGACGCCGACGCTTACGGTGGCGAAGATCAGCAGAACGACGATCATCTTGATCAGCTTGATGAATCCGCCGGCCAGGGGATTGAGCGCCACTCCGATATCCGGATACTTGTATCCGACCAACGATCCGATCACCACGGCGACCAGCATCTGGAAGATCAGGCTGCGGTAAAAAGGCGTGCCATTAGACATTTTCTTTTCCTTCACGTTCGCATTTTTGATTTTGATTTTTGCCGTGCGGCTCACGCTCCGGCGTGTTGCTTGGGCAGGGGATGGGGCCGGGTCAGCACTTCCGGTTGCAGGACGCCGTCCAGTTCCTTCTTCGTCATCAGCTTCATCTCGAGGACCAGCTCATAAACGCTGCGTCCGCTGCTCAGCGCCGCCTGTGCGACTTCGGTGGCATGGGCGTAGCCGATATAGGGATTGAGCGCGGTCACCACGCCGATGGAGTTCTCGACGATCGCGCGCAGGCGTTCGCGGTTGGCGGTGATGCCTTCCACGCAATGGTCGGCCAGAATCGTGCAGCCTTGCCGCAGATGGGTGACGCTTTTGAACAGGCTGTGCGCGATGATCGGCTCGAAGGCGTTGAGCTGGAGTTGGCCCGCCTCGGCGGCGAAGGTGACCGTCATGTCGTTGCCGATAACTTCGAAGGCGATCTGGTTGACCACTTCCGGTATCACCGGGTTGACCTTGCCCGGCATGATCGACGACCCCGCCTGGCGCGGCGGCAGATTGATCTCGCCCAGTCCGGCCCGGGGGCCGCTGGACAGCAGCCGCAGGTCGTTACAGGTCTTCGACAGCTTGACGGCGACCCGTTTGAGGACCCCGGACAGTTGGACGAAACTGCCGCAGTCCTGGGTGGCCTCCACCAGATTGGGCGAGGTGATGACCGGAACGCCGCTGACCTCGGCCAGCAGGCGGCAAACCAGCGCGGTGTAGTCGGGATGCGCGTTGATGCCGGTGCCGATGGCCGTGGCGCCCAGATTGATTTCGCGGATCAGGAGGGCGGCCTCCTTCAGCCGCTCCTCGTCCTCGCCCAGCATCACGGCATAGGTCGAGAATTCCTGGCCCAGGGTCATCGGAACGGCGTCCTGGAGCTGGGTGCGGCCCATTTTCAGCACGTCGCGGAATTCCTCGGCCTTGCGCTCGAAGGCGCGGCGCAGATAGGCCATCGCCTCGACCAGGCGGAAAATCCCGACATAGGTGGCGAGCTTGAGCGCCGTCGGATAGACGTCGTTGGTCGACTGGCCCATGTTGACGTGCTCGTTGGGATGCAGTTCGTGATAGTCGCCGCGCCGGTGGCCGAGAATTTCCAGCGCCCGGTTGGCCACCACCTCGTTGGCGTTCATGTTGGTCGAGGTGCCGGCTCCGCCCTGGATCACATCGACGACGAACTGATCATGCAGCTTGCCCGCCTGGATTTCCTTGCAGGCGGCGACGATGGCGTCGGCGCGTTTGTCGTCCAGCAGGCCCAGTTCCTGGTTGGCCCGGGCTGCCGCCTGCTTGATCTGGGCCAGGGCGCGGATCAGGTCCGGATAGATCGAGATGTTGGTGCCGGTGACGGGGAAATTTTCCAGGGCGCGCAAGGTGTGCACGCCGTAATAGACCTCGGCGGGAATCTGCCGGTCGCCCAACAGATCATGTTCGGTGCGGTATTCTGTTTTCATGGCTCGTTCGCTCCCCAATGGCCGCTTGGTGCGGCATAGCCCCCTTCGCGGATAGGGACTCGGTCGATAGGGATGAGCAACCCGCATGCCAGCCTTGCAGGCGTTTGTGTCTTGATAACTTATTGAAATGAAACTTATTTTTTTTCCGAAAAAGGAGCCTGTTCGGATTTCCGGATGGGGGCGCCATAATGGCGTTCGGAAATCCGAACAGAATTGGGGCGGGGCGTCAGATTTCGATTTGATCGCCCAATTCGACGACCCGGTTGACCGGCAAGGCGAAGAACTCCATGGCCGAGGAGGCGCTGCGTGACATCCAGGCGAAAAGGGCTTCGCGCAGGGGGTCCATGCCGGGCCGATCGCTGGCGATGATGGTCTCCCGACTGAGGAAATAAGAGATCTTCATCGGTTCGTAGAAGAAACCGAGCTGTTGTTCGGAGGCGTTGGCGAGGGCGCGCGGGATGTTGGTCTCGTCCATGAAGCCGTAGCGGATGATCATCCGGTAGATGCCGTCCGTCACATGCTCGCTGGTGATTCGCCGGCTTTGGTCCACATGGGGGATGTCCTCGACGACGATGGTCAGCAGCACCGTGACTTCATGCAGCACCTGATTGTGCTTCAGATTGTGCATCAGGGCCGGCGGGATATGGTCCCTGAGCGTGCTGGTCAGGAAGATGGCGGTGCCTTTGGGCCGCGTTATGTTCTTGCTGCCGATCACCGAGGCGACGAAGTCGCCGATCGGCATGGCGCCGTCCTCTCTCCGGGCGAAAACCAGGGAACGACCGCGTTTCCACGTCATGAGAAGCAGAAAGATGATGGCGCCCAGGGCCAGCGGGAACCACCCGCCATGGATGATCTTGGCGGCGTTGGCCGCGAAGAAGGAAATGTCGACGATCAGAAAGAGCCCGAGAAGCGCGTAGGCGAGCTTGTTTTTCCAGCCCCAGATGAAGGCCGCCACCATGGTAACCATGATGGTGGTGATGCCCATGGTGCCGGTCACGGCGATTCCGTAGGCGGCGGCCAGGTTGCTCGATGTGCGGAAACCCAGGACCAGGGCGATGACGAAAAGCGCCACCAGGCTGTTGAGAAAGGGAATGTAGATCTGGCCTTTTTCCTTGGCCGAGGTGTGCAGGATGCGCATGCGGGGAAGATAGCCCAATTGCATGGCCTGCGCGGTGACCGAAAAGGCCCCGGATATCACGGCTTGCGAGGCGATCACCGTGGCGATGCCGGCCAGGATCACCAACGGGACCAAGGCCCATGTCGGCGCCATCAGGAAGAAGGGATTCTCCAGCGACTTCGGATCGCTGAGCAGCAGGGCGCCCTGGCCGAAATAGTTGAGGATGAGGGCGGGCAGCACCAGAAGATACCAGGCCAGTGCGATCGGTGGACGGCCAAAATGACCCATGTCGGCGTAGAGCGCCTCGCCGCCGGTGACGGACAGCACCACGGCACCCAGCGAAAGGAAGCCGACCAGTCCGTGGTCGGCCATGAAAAGGAAGGCGTAATGCGGACTGAGCGCGGCCAGCACCAGCGGCGCCTTGGCAATGTTGCGCAGTCCCAGGATGGCCAGGATGACGAACCAGACGATCATCACCGGCCCGAACATCGAGCCGACCAGTGCCGTGCCTTTACGCTGAATGGCGAAAAGGCCCACCAGAATCGCCAGTGTGATGGGCAGCACGTAATCTTCCAGGGCGGGGGCCGCGACCTGCAGGCCTTCGATGGCCGACAAGACCGAGACCGCCGGCGTGATGGTCGAATCTCCGTAGAACAGGGCCGCCGCGGCGATGCCCAGGGTGGCGACCAGCGGCGGTAGCCAGGGGCGTCCCTCCCCCGCCTGATTGAGCATGGCGAGCAGCGCCAGGCTTCCGCCTTCGCCCCGATTGTTGGCGCGCATGGTGACGATCACATACTTGACCGAAACGATGATCGTGATGGACCAGAAAATCAGCGAGAGAATGCCCAGGATGTTCGCCTTGTCGACGACCAGCGGGTGTTCTCCGGCGAAGCATTCGTGCAGGGTGTAAAGGGGGCTTGTCCCGATATCACCGTAAACGATCCCCAACGCTCCGACCAACAAGGCGCCAAAGGAAGATTTTTCACAGCCTTCCGGTTTGGTCATCTGCTCCGTCATATCTTTAATCGTCCAAGTTGCTCTTTTTCACTCTTCAACGAGGGTGATTCTTTCAATTCGGCAGTGAGTTGAGTTTGTTTGGCGGAAGGGCTCGCAAGTCCAGCCTCCGCCCGGCGATGTTCACCCTCGCCCCCAAGAGTCATGCCTTTAGACCTTCCTGTCGAATTCCGCAAGCTTGAGGGCGGTCCGGACACTGTTGAAAAGTTTTATGACAGCAAAAGCGATGACCGGATTCTGTGTATTAGCCTATGCCCAGTCGTCGTGGACGGCAATTACAGATATTTTAATCCGTCTTTAAATTACACTGAAACGCGGCTTCCGATCCGCTTGTGAATTGCTTGCCGGCGACGCTCGGCATTGATCTTGTTGTTTGCCCCGAGGCGTTCCGAAGGCCCTCCTTTCACCTGTCGTTCGCCGGGAGGGGACTCGCGGAAACAGATGAGATTGAAACGGGCACTGCGCAACCATGCCGGCCGGATGGAAGACGCCTTGCGAACATTGAACGATGGCAAGGACGCGCCATGTTCCTTTCGGGAGGCCTGCCGTGATGTCCGCGGCCGGACGGTTGGATAAACGATTGGGAGGGTGACGCGATGCCAAGAGATGGAGGCGGCGGCAGCGGCGGCGATCGACCGGCGCGGAATGTTCTGGGGGGGCATCTCGAATCCTGTTCCACTGATCCGATGACCGGTTTTTTTCGAAATGGCTGCTGCGATACGTCACCGCAAGATGTTGGCAGCCATACCGTCTGTGTCGTGATGACGAAGGAGTTTCTCGCCTTTTCGAAGGCGCGGGGCAACGACCTGTCGACCCCGGTGCCGGCGGTTGGGTTCGCCGGTTTGAAGCTCGGCGACCGCTGGTGTCTGTGCGCGCCGCGATGGCAGGAGGCGTTTTTGGTCAATCAGGCGCCGCGGGTGGTGCTGCGCGCCACTCACGAGGGGGCGCTGGCCTATTGCAATCTGGCCGACCTTAAGCGTCTTGCCATCGACTTGTCCTGAACGGAATCCGCGGCGAACGATGGCGGAGCGCTCCGGCGCTGAGATTGGGCTGTTTCAATGAAAGGGAACAGTCTAGATCAAGTAAATTTTCAAGAAGAATCAACAATCCGTAGTTTCTGTTTCTGTTTGATTCTGGCTGTCTATGGTTGGGGTGGGTTTTTGCCCGGCGAATTCCCTTGACAACTTTAAGGGTTTTGTTCGCCAATTCCCGTCTTTCGTTCTGGCAGCCGGGGAGGCCGTTCGTGTTCCGTTCATCCGTGACTGGTCTGATCAGCGCCCTGCAGGGGTTGATCGGCATCGTGTTGTTGGCGTCGACGGGTTATCTGGCCTTTTACGCCATCGGCAACTGGCGCATGGCGGAGGATGCCGATTCCCTGGCCAGGGTCGATCGGATCATGTTCGACGGCACGGTGGCGGTGCGTGGTCTGGTCGCGCCGGCGCAAACGGCCTTGCAAAGCGAGGACGACCCGCGTGCGACGGTGCAGAAACTGCGCCAGGCCACCAAGGCGAAATATGACGAGGCGAGGCGGGCTTTGGAACAGGCCGATGTGCCGGATCGTATCAGACAGGTTTCCATGATCGAGGCGGCTTGGGCCGAGTTGGTCGCGGCCGACGGCGCCTTCGACGGCGAGATGGCCAAGCCGCGCGACCAGCGCGATCTGCATAAAACCGATCCGTGGAAGGTCGCGGCCTACAAAGTCGTCGATAGTCTTTCCACCGCTTCCGGGGTGGTCAGCAACAGGGTCCGGATGATCGATCCCGCCATTTCCGAAATGGTGCAGTTGCGTCGTGCCGCTTGGCGGGTACGCGACGTTTATGGTGCGCAATGCGCGATGTTGCGTTCGGAAGTGCCGAAAAATCAGAAGATCGATGCCAAGACCCTGGCTAAATGGGAAGCCGGGAGGGGCGGCTATATGGGGGCCTGGGGCGAGATCGATGAACTGATCGCCCGTCCGGGCATGCTGCCCTCGCTCGTCGAGAAGGTGAAGACCGCCCGACAGGCGACCGATAAGGCGCAGGCGCGCATCGATCAGGTGGTCGGCGGACTGGGGGACGAGACGAAGCCCGCGCTGTCGGCCAAGGATTGGACGGCGTTGTGCAATGGACCGTTCGATTCGATCGTGGCATTGGCCTATGGCGCGCTCGATCAGGCCAATCAAATTGCCGGGGCCATGCGCGGCGAGGCGCTTAAACTCGCCATCGGAGCCGCCCTGGCCGGCATTTTGGCCGTGGTTGGCATCGCCTATGGCATCTATGCCCTCAGCCGGCGATTCACCGGGCCGGTGAGGCAATTGATGATTTCCATCGACCATCTGGCGGCCCGTCGTTTCGACCATCCAGTGGCGGCCACCGCCTATCCCGATGAACTGGGCTCGATGGCGACGGCTCTCGAAAGCCTGCGCAAGAGCGCCCAGGAGGCCGAACGTCTGGAGCGTGCCGCCGCCGAGCGCCGGGAGGCCGACGCCTCGCGAGGCAAGGCTTTGCAGAGCCTGTGCGGAAAGTTCGAGACGGTTTCGGGAACCGCTCTCGGCACCATCGAGGACTCCGCGCAATCCCTCCACACGACGGCGAGCGACGTACGCGACCTGGCGGCGGAATCCGCGCAGCGCGCCGATACGGTGGCGGAAACCGCGCGCGAGGCGACGCAAAGCGTCGAGATCGTCGCCGCCGCGACCGAGGAGTTGTCTGCGTCGATCGGTGAAATCGCCAAGCGGGTTCAGGCCAGCGCCGACGGTGCCCACGAGGCGGTGGATCAGGCCGAAAAGACCCGCCAGACGGTCGATGCGCTGAGCGCGGCCGCCGAGCAGATCGGCGACGTGGTCCAGGCCATCAATGCCATCGCCGCGCAAACCAATATGCTCGCCCTGAACGCGACCATCGAGGCGGCGCGGGCCGGCGAGGCCGGCAAGGGCTTCGCCGTGGTGGCCGGCGAAGTCAAGGGATTGGCGCAGCAGACCGCCAAGGCGACCGAGGATATCAGCCGTCACGTCGGCGAGATTCAGAACACCACGGTGACCGCCGTCTCGGCAATTCGCGCCATCGCTCAGACGATCGGCACCATCAGCGAAAGCGTTTCGGCCATTTCGGCCGCAGTCGAAGAGCAGGGGGCCGCGACCCGCGAGATTGCGCTCAATGTGCAAAAGGCCGCGACGGGAACCCGGAATGTCACGGATAATATCGCCAGCGTGGCGGGGCTCAGCCATCGTACCGGCGACGCCGCCGAAGCCGTATCGCGTTCCGTCTCCACCGTGGTCGGTCAACAGGAGGCCCTGAAGACCGCGGTGCAGGGGTTCCTCCAGGATGTTAAAGTGGTGTGAGCCTCACGGCGTCGGCCAGGGCAAGCGCGTTCACTCGATTGCCCTGGCCGACGCCGGCTGACAGACGAGGTTTTGCCCCCTATATTCTGTGACCATGAATGCAGAGATCAAAACGGTCATCCTGACCGGTGCCAGCCAGGGTATCGGTCACGCCACGGTGCAGCGTTTCATGAGCGAAGGCTGGCGCGTCATCACCTGCGCCCGCCAGGAGATCCCGTCTCATTGCCGACGCGATCCCTTATGGACCCATCATATCGTCACCGACCTCACCGATCCGGCCAGTCTCGACGCCTTCGTGCGGGGCGCCAACGAGATTCTGGCCGGTGAACCCCTGCATGCCCTGATCAATAACGCCGGTGTGAGCCCGAAAACGGCGTTCCAGGAACGCTTGGGGGTGCTGAACGGTCCGATCGACGGATGGAAGCAGGTCTTCGAATTGAACTTTTTCGCCCCGCTGAAATTGGCCCGAGGCTTCGCATCGGCCCTGCATCGGGGCAAGGGGGCGATCGTCAACATCACCTCCATCGCCGGTCATTACGTCCACCCCTTCGCCGGTTCCGCCTATTCGACCTCGAAGGCGGCCCTCTCCGGACTGACCCGGGAGATGGCCGTGGAGTTGGCGCAATTGGGGGTTCGGGTGAATGCCGTGGCCCCCGGCGAGATCAAAACCGAGATGATTTCTCCGGAATATGAAGCCTTGATTCCCAGAATTCCCTTGGATCGCATGGGGTCGGTGCAGGACGTCGCCGGAGTGGTGTTCCGCCTGTGTTCGGACGATTTTGCCTATGTCACGGGGACGGAGGTGTTCGTTACCGGCGGGCAGCATCTTTATTGATCTATCGGCGTCGTTCGGAGACTTTCAAAAAAATAGGATTTTTCAAGCCTTAAGAGCCGCCTGGATCAAAACATCGGATCGGATGAAATCGTATCCTGCTCTAAAGAAATAATTGTGCGCTGCCATGAACGTGCGGTAGCGTTCCTGTCGGATGTCATTGCAACCTGAGGGGGGCATATGAACGTGACCGATTATGACAAGATAAGCCTGCGCGCTTTCCAGATATGGGAGGCCGAGGGCCGTCCGGAAGGGCGGGAACTTGAACATTGGCTGCGCGCCGAAATAGAATTGCGGGTCGTGCCTTCGCCGGCGAAGGCAAGGCCGTCAGCCGCTCCGAAGGGGGCGACGGCGAAAGCGGTGCCGGTCAAGAAGACCGGGGCAGCCAAGACCAGTCCGAAGGTGGCGGCTCCGAAAGCGGTAAAGCCGGCGGCGAAGACCACCGCACCCAAACGAGCCAAGGTCTGACGGTCCGGGGCCGGATTCCTTGATCGCCGAAGGGATGTCTCTAAAATAAAGATCCTTTATGGTCAGGGGCGTGCCGATGGACGAACGGGAAATGTATGCCGAAATGAATGCCTTGCTGGGTTCTATCGCCAAGGCGTTCGATTTGGAACCGCAGGAAGCCGCGCGGGCCGTCGAGGCCGGCGAGGTCGGGATCGAAATGCGCGAGGATTTCCGTGGTGAGCGGTATCTGGCCGCCCAATATCGTGGGCGGAGCGCGCAGATTTATCAGGGTGCGATCAAGCGGCCCCCGGAATCAATGACGTCTCCCTCGAACTCGTGAAGGCGGGGACGAAAGACCGGGTAGCGTCGTCACTCATTCAGGCAGAGTGGCGATCCGGCGATTGTGGCGCACGGCGTCATTGAAGCCCTCCAACCAGTGTTCCCGGTCCAAGACGGGGAGGTGGGTGGTGAGGACGGCGATGACGCTGACGAGTGTCCCATCAGTCAAATCATGTTGGGCAACGCCCATCGCCCATCCCTCGACATATTTGTCGGGATGTCTGTCGATTATGGGAAAAATCGATGGTTCCTGAGTCTCCGGCTTTTGATGGTGCCTTTCGGCAGGCAGGCAAAAGGCCGCCGGTATTTTCATTGGAGACAACAGAGGAGTTTTTTCCTTTGCAAGGCAATAGGGAAAATCCCGCTCCGCAATTTTTTGATTAAATCTGCAATGAATTCGGCCTTCTTCCTGCAGAAGAAGAAGGCATTTTCGTTTTCGATTTCCCAGGGACAAATCAAAAACAGTTTTATCTATTTCCCGAGGGGCCCCGACAAGAGAGAGAAGCGCTCCGCCACGGCTGATATTCCTGACAATCGCCAGCCTTTTCGGAGCGCTATTTGAGAATAGAACCGCTTTTTCGGATACGAGATATCTCGTATCTTCTCTCTTTTCGAGAAATGTGGCGTGCATGTTTACCATATCCCTGCAAACGTCACTTCGGCTCTATTCTTTTTCTGGGCAACCCCAATTTTATAAATTTATTATGAGGACCTATCCCATTTTCAGCGTAATTGAACATCCATTTGGGATAGGCATCAATTAACCAAAAGGTATAGATGCCCATCTTTAAGACGATTTTCTCTAGGGCGTGTCCTCAATTAAGCCAGACGACAGAGGCGGCCAGGTGAACGGCGGCGAGGAAATTCCGTGCGGTTTTGTCAAACCGTGTCGCAATGGCGCGAAATTGCTTGAG
>NZ_PIUM01000016.1 GCF_002845745.1 Telmatospirillum siberiense
CCGAACCAGAGGTTCGCCGTCAAATACCCGAGGTGGGAGCCGTATGCGGGAAAGCCGCACGTACGGATCTGTGCGGGGGGCGCTCAGCAATGAGCGTCCCTACCGCGATCGCCGGAGCTTTAGCGGAGGAAGCCCGAGGCGGACGGATGTCCGCCGCCCGGCGCCTGAGGGGCAACAATTTAAACCAAGGCAAGCGGGTTCACCCGATTGCCCTGTCGTCCCCTCCCCGCGGAGCCCCGGAAAGAACGGGGGTTCCGACCGCATCCTTATCCGTGGATCGATCGGAACCCCATGGCATCAGACGCTGCGGACCCCCTTGAGGAAGTCGCCGACCGTGCTCTTCAGTTGGCCGGCTCCCGACGACAGGGTCTCGGACGAGGCCAGGACCATTTCGGCGGCGGTTCCGGTTTCCGCCGCCGAGCGGGTCACGCTGCCGATGGTCGCCGAGACTTCATGGGTTCCCGAGGCCGCCTGCTGTACGTTACGGGCGATCTCGGCGGTGGCGGCCGATTGCTCCTCGACGGCGGAAGCGATGGCGGCGGCGATCTCGTTGATCTCCTGGATCCGCGAGACGATACCACCGATGGCCGTCACCGCCTGCTGCGTCGCCGCCTGCACCGCGCCGATTTGCGTGCTGATCTCATCGGTCGCCCGGGCCGTCTGGTTGGCCAGGTTCTTCACCTCGCCCGCCACTACGGCGAAACCCTTGCCGGCGTCCCCGGCGCGGGCCGCCTCGATGGTGGCGTTCAACGCCAGGAGATTGGTCTGCCCGGCGATGTCGGTGATCAGTTTCACCACGTCGCCGATCCGCGTCGACGTCTCGGCCAGCCCCCGCACCATCTCGTCGGTATGACTGGCCTCGTCCGACGCGGCCTGCGACACCCGGCTGGACTGTTCGACCTGCCGGGCGATCTCGGCGATCGAGGACGACAATTCCTCGGCCGCCGCCGCCACCGTCTGCACGCTGGTCGACGCTTCCTCCGAGGCCGCCGCCACCGTCGTCGCCTGCTGCGTGGTTTCCTGGGAATTGGAAGCCATCGCCTGCGCCGTCTTCTCAAGGTCGCCCAAGGCGCCGTCGAAGCTCTCCAGAACGACGGAAACACCCTGATCGAAACGGTGCGCCAGTTCCTCCAGCCGCTTGCCCCGCGCTTCGCGCGCCGTCTGTTCGGCCGCCTGTTCGGCCGCCAGGCGGTCGGCGCGCAAGGCGTTCTCCTTGAAGACCTGCACGGCCCCGGCCATCGCTCCGATCTCGTCGGCCCGGCCCACTCCGGGGATATCAACCTGCAAATCATGGTCGGCCAGGCGCCGCATGGCGCCGGTCATGCTCTGAATGGGCAGGCTGACATGCCGGGTGACCACCAGGAAGCCGCTGACCGTCAGGAACACGGCAACGGCCAGCAACAATCCGGCCAGCAACAGGGAGAGGCTCGCCTGCCCATGCCGCTCTCCGGCCCGCGCCACCATTTCGTCCAAGGCCGCATTGACCACGTCGACGATCAGATTGAGTTCCGCCGTATCACGCTTTTGAAGATCGATCATGGCCATGCTGATAGGCGTGCCGGCACTCAGCGTATCGATCAATTTTTTGCGTTCGTCGGCCATGGGACCGACAAAATAACCTTTGGCCTTTTCCACGACGTCGACCAGACTTTTAGGAGCGTCGGGACGGGCCGCGACCTCGCCGACCAGCAACCAGGCATAGGCGGCACGGCCCGCGTCTCCGGCCGCACTGGTCACATCTTCCGGTTTCCATCCGATACCGCGTGCCGCGGCCGCTTCGATGCGGACCGCCACCAGGCCGCCGAAATTACGAATGGCCCAACCATTGCGCTTTACCGTCAGAAGCTGATCAACCATCGGATCGACCAATTTCAGGGACGCCTCGATCAGATCGCTGGTTTCATAAAGCGTGTCGAGATAGGCACCGGCGACCTTCGTCACGTCCCCCACCAAGGCGGGATCCCGATCGGCCTTGCCCTTCGGGATCCCGCCATCGATTCTCGGCCGCAACGCGGCCATCGCCTCATGCGCCGATTTCAGGCGTCCGACCACCGCCGGCAAGCCGGCGACGTCGAGCTTGGCCAAAGCGGAGACGCTTTCGGCGTATCCCTCCTCGGAGATTTTGCGGAAACTGGCGATCCGGGATTCCGTCGCCGTGTCGGCCGCGGCTTCGGCGGCGGTCGCCGTCATTTCGGCTCCGCGTTCGACTCGCGTCGCCATAATAGTCTTGAACAAAAACCGACTGGATATGGTCGCATCCGTTATACGGTTCGTATTTGACCAATCATGCATGGCCTCAAACAAGGTAACGGTGCTTACCGCTACCAACAACAGCCCCATGAGACCGACTAAAAGACCAAGCACAGCACGGATGGACAGCTTTCCGAGAAATCCCATGATACGACTCCACCCTGATTCAGGATCATTATTTTACGAATTTCTATTCTTTAAAGACTCAACTAAAAATATATAAATAATTTCATTAGAATGTAAATCTATTAACATGGCCTGTAGCAACAAATATATGACTTTAATTATATATAAAATAGCCTATTTTACCAGAAAATGCATCATCGCGAGGATAGTCTTGTCGCATGTATTTTCATCTGTCAAAAACAACGCACCGACGGCACCACCCGCGATATGCGACGAGACCACATATCATACGCCACATGCCCCACAAACCGACTATAGACACATCCGCATAATCGCCTCGATAGAATTGCGATAATAATTGCAACACCTTGACCTAAATTACTTTAAGTTTTCTAATGACGCGTAGGTAATCAACCTTCACAAATCCATCCGCCGCGACATGGACGCAGGAGCCATAAAATCGTGTTTGCCGCCATCAAAGGTCTCAACGGTCGCATCCTGATCATCCCCCTGCTCGCCGTCATCGCCCTGGCGGCGGTGGGTTTTGTTTCCGTGCGCAGCAACAACGGCATCACCCTGGCGGAACGGCAGGCCAGGGCCAGAGTGATCACCGAGGCCGCCGTCAAGATCGTCGAGTCTTTCGAAAACAAGGTGGCGAAAGGCGAAATCGCCGAGGCTGCCGGGCAAGACGCCGCCAAGGAAGCCCTTCGCGCGATCCGCTATGACAACGACCAATATGTCAGCGCCTATGACAAGACGGGCACGGTCGTCGCTCATGGCATGAACAAAGCCCTGGAAGGCACCCGGCCGATGGACAACCGGGATTCCAATGGCACCTATTACGCGCGAAATCAGATGCAACAGGCCGAGGCCGGGGGCGGGTTCAGCTATTATCTGTGGCCGAAGACGCCCAATACGCCGCCGGTCCGCAAAGTCACCTACTCCAAACAGACGGCGGCGTGGAAATGGGCAGTCAGCTCGGGAATCTATCTCGACGACGTCGACGAGGCCTATCTGACCAACGCCTGGCGTACCGTCGGCGTCATTGGAACCCTGGCGCTGCTCACTTTCGGCCTCGCCTGGTGGCTGGGCCGGCGCATCACCGGACCGATCCTGACGCTGACCCGGGTCACCAAGCAGATCGCCGAGGGTGAATTGTCGGTCGATATTCCCGCGCTCGACCGGCGTGACGAGATCGGCAGCCTGGCCCAGGCCGTCGACATCTTGAAAGCCCGGTCGATCGAGGCCGAATCCTTGCGTACCGAGCAGGACCGCCTGAAGGCCTCCTCGGCCCGCGAGCGGCAGGAGGCCATGCACAAGCTGGCCGACAGCTTTGAATCCTCCGTCAAAAAGGTCGTCGACGGCATGGCCCTGCAGGCAGGAGAATTGGAAACGTCGGCCAATGCCGTTTCGGCCTCCGCCGCCGAAGCCGACCAGCAGACCGAAGCCGCCGCCGCCGCCGCTTCCAAGACCAGCGTCAATGTCGGAACCGTCGCGGCCGCCACTGAAGAACTGTCCTCCTCGATCGGCGAAATCTCGCGGCAGGTCACTGAATCCTCCCAGATAGCCGAAGGGGCCGCCGCCGAGGCCAATCGTACCAACGACGCGATGGTGGCCTTGGCCGACTCGGCGAAACGCGTCGGCGACATCGTCGCCCTGATTAGCGGCATCGCCAGCCAGACCAACCTGCTGGCGCTGAACGCCACCATCGAGGCGGCCCGGGCCGGCGATGCCGGCAAGGGCTTTGCCGTTGTCGCCGGAGAGGTCAAGCACCTGGCCACCCAGACAGGCCAGGCGACGGATGAAATCCAGGCCAAGGTGATGGAAATTCAGACGATGACCGAAGCGGCTGTTGCGGCCATTCAAGGAATCCGCAAAACCGTAACCGGAATGAACGAGATCACCGCGACGGTGGCCGCCGCCGTCGAGGAGCAAGGCGCGGCCACCCGCGAGATCGCCAACAGCGTGGATCTGGCGGCAGAAGGCACAAGGCAGGTTTCGGGAAACGTGACCGCCGCCCATAAAGCCGTGTCGCAAACCGGCTCGATCGCCACCACGCTTCTCAATTCGGCGGCATCGCTCTCGCGCGACGCGGCACAACTGCGAAGCGAGGTGGAAGCTTTCCTGGCCGAGGTCCGGACAGCCTGAGAACCTGTGAGAGCCGGCCCGTTACGCCGTCTTCTTGATCACATCGAGTTCCTCGACGGTGACGATGTCGTAACGGGTCAACGCGCTGTCGACCGTCTTGGCCGTAATCGAACGCCATACCGCCAGGGCCTCGGGACGGCTGAACGGTCCATAGGTTTCAAGTTTCTGGCCGGTGGCGATCCTGGCGAAATCGACATCGGCATATTCGCCGCCGACCACAAACCACACGGCGTCTGAAACCGCGTCCCCCGGCTTGATGCGATAGCGGACCAGAGCGTTGTCGACCGTCTTGCCGGTCAGCGACCTCCAGGTGTCATGCGCCTCCTTTTCACTGAAAGGACCGTAACGCTCTTCGGTCGCGCCGGGCGCGAGGGTCTCGAAATTGGTGTCGGCATATTCGCCGCCGACCACGTAATAATTGCGAATGTCCATCGACTGCATTCCCCTCGCCCTTAATACCAACTCTCGGTGATCGTAACCGATCACCGAGCCCTCAACGGGCTAACCAAGCCGGCTCTCACCCACGCTTATACGCCAAGGCTCAGGGGCGGACAATCGACCGGATCTGGACATCCGGCGCATTTCGACTTAAGTGAGCGGCCATGAAACATGTCCATGTCATCGGCGGCGGTCTCGCCGGCAGCGAGGCCGCCTGGCAACTGGCCGTCTCGGGAGTTCCCGTCGTCCTTCACGAGATGCGTCCGCATCGCTCGACGGAAGCCCATGCGACCGGAGATCTGGCGGAGCTGGTCTGTTCCAATTCGCTGCGCTCGGACGACGCCGATTACAATGCCGTCGGCCTGCTGCATGAGGAAATGCGGAAAGCCGGCTCGCTGATACTGGCCACCGCCGATCGCCACAAGGTGCCGGCCGGCGGTGCGTTGGCCGTCGACCGCGAGGGCTTCGCCAAGGCCGTCGAGGCGGAATTGGCAGGGCATCCCCTGGTCACCATCCTGCGCGAGGAAATCGCCGGCCTGCCCCCCGAGGACTGGGATCAGGTCATCGTCGCCACCGGCCCTCTTACCTCCCCGCCGCTGGCCGACGCCGTCAGGACCCTGACCGGGGAGGCCTCGCTCAGCTTCTTCGACGCCATCGCCCCCATCGTCTTCAAGGACAGCATCGATTTCTCCAAGGCGTGGTTCCAGTCGCGCTACGACAAGGGAACCGGGACGGATTACATCAATCTGCCGATGACGAAGGCGCTCTACGAAGACTTCATCGACCAACTTCTTGCCGGCGAAAAGCACATGCCCAAGGATTGGGAGGGCACGCCCTATTTCGAAGGCTGCCTGCCCATCGAGGTGATGGCCGAGCGCGGCCGCGAAACCCTGGCCTATGGCCCGATGAAGCCGGTCGGACTCACCAATCCGCACGAGCCGACGATCAAGCCGCACGCCATCGTCCAGTTGCGCCAGGACAACGCTCTGGGCACGCTCTACAATCTGGTCGGCTTCCAAACCAAGCTCAAGCATGCCGAACAGGTTCGCATCTTCCGCCAAATTCCGGGTCTGGAGAGCGCGGAATTCGCCCGCCTCGGCGGCATGCATCGGAATACCTTCCTGAACAGCCCCCGCCTGTTGGATTCCACCCTGCGCCTCAAAGTCCGGCCCGCCTTGCGTTTCGCCGGCCAGATCACCGGTTGCGAAGGCTATGTGGAAAGCGCCGCCGTCGGTCTGCTGGCCGGCCGCTTCGCCGCCGCCGAACGGACGGAACGGACGCCGTCCCTCCCCCCTGCGACAACCGCGCTGGGGGCTCTTCTCAACCACATCACCGGCGGCGCCCAGGCCGAAACCTTCCAGCCGATGAACGTAAATTTCGGCCTATTCCCCGAACCCACCGACGACCGTGACGAACGCGGGCGTCGGATCAAGGGACGCGAACGCAAGAAGCTTTACGCCCTCCGGGCCAGGCGGGATCTGGCGGACTGGCTGGGGATCCACACCTAGAAACGCCCCCGCGCGACCGCCCAGCCGAGCCGCAAGGGCTGCGGCCTGGGCGTCGACCAAGTCCCCTCGAAAAGATCGAATCCGGACTTCGCCAAAGCCCGCAGATAGCTCTCGGCAAGCGTTGCCGTCAACAGTCCAGGGAGCGCCGCCCGGGGAACGGTCCGGCGGCGGGCTTCCGCCAGATGGCGGCGGGCCATGTCGGCGAGGACCTCGGCCACCCCGGACAGACCGGGTGACCGGCGGCCGGCCAGAACATCCCCCGAGACAAGCCCCCGCTCAGCCAGAAGATCCGTCGGAAGATAGGACCGCCCTGCCCCGGCATGGAAGGGAACGGCCCGCAATAGACCGGTCAAACCCCAGGCGATGCCGACAGACCGAGCGGCGGACAAAGGTTCGGGATCACGGATACCCAGTATCTCCAGGGCGATGACGTTCAGCGCGCCGGCCGCACCCTCGACATAGGCCAGAAGCTCCGTCGCGTCCTTCGGGGGCTCAGCTTCCATATCGCGCTCCCGGGCGGCCAGCAGTTGCTCGAAGGGCTCCGCCGACAAGGAATGACGGAGAGCGGCCTCGCCCAGGACCACGGCGGTCGGATGGGCCGGCTTCCCGCCCGATCGCGCCTCGTCCAATGTATCGCGCCACCATTGCAACCGGATTCGTCCCAGCAAAGGTTCATGCACCAGTTCACGGATTCGCGACACCTCGCTATTGAAGGCATACAGTGCGAACAAATCCTCGCGCCGCTCGGGCGGTGCGAACAGGACGGTCCCGAACCGATCACGATCCAGGCGTCTGACCTGTTCTGCAAGAGCGGAAAGCTGGGCGGAAGCGGACATTCAAACCCGTCTCGGAAATGGGGGAAAGTCGTGAAGACGACATCTCGACAACGAAAAGATAGGAACAAACCGACCCGCAGGCCACCTTTCGCTTGCGCTCTCCCGGCCTCTCGGTGTTGTTTTGCCCGAATTCGCACCAAAGAGATCTTCGGGAGAAACCTCTTTCCATGACTTTGCACGTGATCGGCGCCGGTTTGGCCGGACTGTCTTGCGCCCTGTCGGCCATCGATTCCGGCATCGATGTGGTGCTGCATGAATCCGCCGGACAAGCCGGCGGCCGCTGCCGCTCATGGGTGGAACCCTCGATCGGCGAGATCATCGACAATGGCACTCATATGGTGGTGGGCGGCAACAATGCCCTCTTCGCCTATCTTCGCCGAATCGGCGCCGCCGACCGTCTCGTCGGCGCGCCTACCGCTTTTCCGATGATCGATCTGGACGATGGTACCCGTTGGACGGCGACGCCCTGGAGATTGCTGCCATCCTTGATCGCCTCGACCTGGCGGATGAAAGGATCTCCAGACGCCACCATCGGAGACTGCCTGGCCCATACGCGCGATTATCGCCGCTTCTGGGAACCGATCGCGCTGGCCGTGATGAACACGCCGGCCGAAGAGGCGTCCGCCGCGGTCTTCCGCCGGGTCCTCGCCCGGACCCTGTGGCGGGGCCAGAGGGCAAGCCGCCCGTTCGTCGTCCGCGACTCGCTTTCAGACACCTTCGTCACGCCGGCCCTGACCACGCTGACCTTGGCGGGAGCCACCGTCCGCCTCGGTCATCCGCTCCGCCGGCTGGTCCGTGAAAACGGCCTCGCCACCGAACTGCACTTCGACGACCAGACCGTGCATCTGGGCCGGGCCGACCGCGTGGTCGTCGCCGTGCCCTGGGCCGTCGCCGCAGGACTGCTTCCGGGATTGCCGACCCTGCCGGCCAGCCCGATCGTCAACGCCCACTTTCGTCTCCCGGCGCCGCCACGAACACTGCCTTCCGGCGGATTTGTCGGCGTGCTGGGCGGCACCGCGCAATGGCTGTTCCTGCGCGGCCATGTGGTATCGGTGACGGTATCGGCCGCCGGAGCGGTAGCCGAACGATCGGTCGATGAGCTGCGCCAGCTGCTCTGGGAAGACGTTTCCAAGACCCTGGAAATAAAGGAAACTCCTATCGCCTCGCGGGTCATCAAGGAAAAGCGCGCGACGATTTTCCATTCACCGGCGACGGAAGCGTTGCGGCCGGCGACTCTTGCCGGCGACAATCTCTTCCTGGCCGGCGATTGGATCGCCACCGGTCTTCCCTGCACGCTGGAAGGAGCCATCCGTTCGGGCAAAATCGCCGCGCGTGCGGTGGAGACCTCGCTCAACATCCGTTAAATCGAACGATACCCTACCCTTCCGCCTATCCCGGAAGATCCCCACTTAGGGACTGCCAGACAACCTATGAATGAGTTAGTCTCGCCTTATCAACGTCTCAAAAAAATAGAGACGACGGCGGCGGTGACGCCTAAGAGGAAAGGGATAGGGTATGACGCAGGAGTTGACGGCCGGCGAACGCGACCTTTCGGCCTTCGTCGCCGCCATGCTGGAAAAGGTGGAAAGCCTCAGCCTGGAAGTCGCTGAAATTTCGGGCACCATCGAAAGCGTCACGCATTTCGTCGCGCACCAGGAAACGCTGTTCGCCCATCTGCGGGAATTGACCCACGGCCTGCGCGACTCCATCGGCCAGATCGACATGGCCGGCCGGGAAACCAGTCAGGTGACGGGAGAGGCCGCCGTCCAATCATCGCAATCCCTCTCCGCCGTCGCCGCCTCGCTGAACGACATCCAACAACTGGTCGCCTCGGTTCAGGGAATCGAAGAGCGTTTGGGGTCGCTTGAGAGTTCGCTGACCGCGGTGCGCGGCATGTCGCGCCATATCCAAGGCATCGCCCGCCAAACCAATCTGCTGGCCTTGAACGCCACCATCGAGGCGGCCCGCGCCGGTGAGGCGGGAAAAGGCTTTTCCGTGGTCGCCACGGAGGTGAAGACGCTGGCCCGGCAGACGGATACCGCGACGACGGGCATCGACGGCACCGTTGGCGAACTGTCCGACAATATCGGGCAGCTCATCCACAGCAGCAATGCCACCATCGGCATTGCCGGATCGGTCAATCAGGGCGTCGGAGTCATCAATGGCGCCCTGGAGGGGTTCAATGTCGCCATGGGAACGGTCGGCTCCAAGGTCGACCGCATTTCGGGGGCGGCGTCGGACAGCCTGAGCCACTGCCAGGAGGTGCTGGGGGAAATCGACAGTTTTTTCGCCGGCGTCAAGACGACGACGGAAACACTGAAGCGGGCCGACGATCGGGTGCGGGCGGCCCTTGAACACGGCGAACAACTGATGAATCTGGTCGCTGGTGCCGGTCTATCCACCGGGGACAGCGCCTTCATCCAAAAAGTCGTCGAAACCGCGACGAAGATCGGGACCCTGTTCGAGCAGGCGATCGATTCGGGGCGACTCGGCATCAACGATCTGTTCGATGAGGACTACCGCCCGGTTCCCGGCAGCGATCCACAACAGATGACCACCCGCTTCACCAGTTTCACCGACGCGACACTGCCCGCCCTTCAGGAACCGCTGCTGGACTTCGACGCCCGCGTCGCCTTCTGCGCCGCCGTCGACCGCAACGGCTATCTGCCCACCCACAATCTCAAGTTCTCCCGTCCGCAGGGCAAGGATCCGGTGTGGAACAACGCCAACTGTCGCAACCGCCGGATGTTCAACGATCGCACCGGCCTGCGCGCCGGCCGCAACACGCAACCGTTTCTCCTGCAGACCTATCGCCGCGACATGGGGGGCAACCAGTTCGTCCTGATGAAGGATCTCTCAGCTCCGATCCTGGTCAAGGGCCGGCATTGGGGAGGTTTTCGGCTCGGCTATCGGGTGAGGTAGACCGCGCGGCCATAACCGGAACGGAGGAATTTCGTGGCAAAACGCATCACACGCAGAGCGCTGCTCCAGAAAATACATAAATTTATTGTATAATAAATTTTAATGATAAATTATCGAAGCGCTAGTATGAAACGTATGGTTTCATCACACGCCATCTATTTTAGATTGAATTTAAAGACATTACCTCTCTTTTTACGAGAGAAATGCAGGAATCCCCCATGCCCAAGCGTCACTTGTCTATCCGCACCATCCTCGGCCTGGTTCTTGGAACCATGGGCCTGCTTTTGCTGTTGCAAACTTCTGTCACGCTGATCGATTCGGTCGGCAGAAATGCCGATGCGCACCGTGTCGCCCGGCTCGCCTCGGCGAGCCGCAGCCTTTTCAAGACACTGATGGCGGTCCGTTTGGAGCGGGGTGTGGAAACGGGAAGCCTGGCCGCCGAGGCGACGATCGACACCGCCTCGGAAACCGACCTGATGATCTATCGCCGTACGGCGGAAGAAGGATACGCCGAAAGCGTCGCGGCCCTGCAGTCCATCGAGATCACCGGCTTGCCGGCGGTGGTTTCGGCGCTGCGCTCCACCCATGATACCGTCGCCACGCTCCGCCCGAAAGCCGATGCCGCCGTGCGCCAGGGCAAAGCCGCGCGGGATGCCGCTCTGATCCAGGATTATCCGAAAATCACCCAGAACCTTCTCGATGCGGTGATCGCCACCAGCGATCTTCTCGAGGCGTCGATGAAATTGACCGATCCACTGGTCGACCAGTTCCTGTCCGTGAAAAGAGCGGCATGGACGACACGGCTTTACCTGGGTTCGGCATCGGTCCGCACGCAAACCGCGGTGGCCGGCGGGAAAGCCTGGACACAATCCGACATGATCGGTTGGCGGGAAGACCGCGCCCGCGCATTGCTTTCCTGGCAACTGGTCAAGGAGGCCGCGGCGCGGGCCGATACGCCGAAAGCGTTGGCAACCGGTGTCGGCAAGGCTGAACTGAATTTCTCGGGATCTTTTTACGACGGACAAGTGGCTTTGGCGCAAAAACTGATCGCCGGCGAGGCCCCCGGGATCGCCATCAACGATCTGCGAAAAGGCGACACCGAGGCCAATGGCCTGGTGGTCGATGTGGTCAATCTGGCCTTGGACCAGATGGTGGCTCGGGCGGATGGCCAGGCCGGCCTGACCCTGCGCAATCTCATCATCGGCGTCCTTCTGATGGCTGCGGCGCTGTTCCTCTCGGCTTTCGGTTTTCTTATCGTCACGCGGCGAGTGAGCAGCCCCATCCTTTCCCTGACCACGTTGATCGGCCGCCTGGCCGAACAGGACTATTCGGTCGACATTCCCTCGGGAACGCGCGGCGACGAAATCGGACGGATGACGCAGGCGCTGATCGTCCTGCGGGAAAATGGCCAGCGCGCCAAAGCCGAGGAAAAGGCCCGCGCCGAGGAACAACGCCAGCAGGCCCAGCGCGCCGCCGCCCTCGATACCCTCTGTCGGCAGTTCGACAACCGCGTCGGCGGCAATCTCTCGGCCGTCGAACAGGCCGTCGTTCAATTGGTGCATTCCGCCAAGGTGATGGCCGATACGGCGGAGCATTCCAGCGAGACGTCGGCTTCGGTGGCCGCAGCCGCCCATGAGGCGTCGACCAGCGTCAACACCGTCGCCGCCGCCACCGAGGAACTGTCATCATCGGTCGCCGAAATCAGCCGGCAAATGGCTCAGTCGACCGAAATTTCCAACCAGGCCATCGTCAAGGCCGCGACGACCGACCAGTCGATTTCCGGCCTGTCCACGGCGAGCCAGAAAATCGGTGAGATCATCACTTTGATTCACGATATCGCCAGCCAGACCAACCTGCTGGCCTTGAACGCCACCATCGAGGCGGCCCGCGCCGGAGAGGCCGGCAAAGGCTTCGCCGTCGTGGCCTCGGAGGTGAAGTCTCTGGCCACCCAGACGGCCAGGGCCACCGAGGAGATATCCCAGCAGATCGCCCAGATTCAAAGCATGACCGAAGAGGCCGTCGGTGGTGTTCAGGCCATGTCGGAGGTCATCCGGGAAATGGGCGGCATCACCACCGGCATCGCCGCGGCGATCGAGGAACAAGGCGCGGCCACCGGCGAAATCGCCCGCAATGTTCACGAAGTGGCGGAAGCCGCCGGCCGCATCACCCAACTGATGGGAGACGTCAGCGACGCCGTTTCGCAATCGCGCTCGGTCGCCGACGAGGTACGCGCCGCGGCCGACAGCATGCATCACCAGTCGACGGACCTGAAAAGCGAAGTGGCCGGCTTCCTGGATGGGGTGCGGGCCGCCTAGGCTTGGGTGACGCTGAAAAAACTCCGTTTTTTCAATTGCTCAAACGCCACTCAGGTAATTAGGCAAAAGCCCTTCTCCCCTCGTGGGAGAAGGGTTGGGATGGGGCATCCCGCCGACAGGCGGAAGAAAACTCTCGGGCTTCGTGCAACTTTCCCCCTCACCCTCCCGCAATAGCGGCCCCACCCTCTCCCACTTCGTGGGCTACAGCATTCACCCATCTTTTTTTTGATGGAGAAAAATCTGTCGTCCGCGAGCCAAAGACGAAGCAATCCTGCGAGTGGCACCGGCGTCCCTGCCCATATGCGCTAGCATAAGAAAAATCTCCTCTCTCCCGCGGACAAGCGGGAGAGAGGGGGGCGCATCCCGCATCTTGCTGGATCCGTGGCGCCATTATCGGGAACACAGATGAACAAGATGAACACAGATGGGCACAGATAAAGAAAAAGCTCATCTGTGCTTATCTGTGTTCATCCCGTTCATCTGTGTTTCTCTGGAAAGGCGTTGGGAGACAGTGTTCTCCCTCTGGTTTTCGCTTCGGATCTTGCCCGCCCTCCCGCTGACGCGGGCGCCGCCCTCTCCCGCTTTCACGCGGGAGAGGGCTTAAGCTAGCGCCTATGGGCAGGGACGCCGGTGCCACTGTTTTATCCAAGGCTGGCAATGCACTGATAAAACTACGAAATTTGAGATGTGTGAATCCGGTAGCACTGCGTGGGCGAGGGATATGGCGGTGAAGATCGCCGCTTTTGCCCCTCTTACCCGCTCGGGCTGACGAGCGCGATTCAATCTAAACAATACGGATACTCCAACGCCCCCTCCCTTCCGATCCGCACGCCCTAATCGAACGACGGCAGACGGAAGCCCTCGGGAACCAGGATGGTGTTCTGCGGCGCCGCCACCGGATCGGCATGCGGATAGTCGAGGGTATAGTGCAACCCCCGGCTTTCCCGGCGGGCCATGGCCGAACGGATGATCAGTTCGGCCACCAAGGCCAGGTTGCGGAGTTCGAGAAGGTCGTTGCCGACGCGGAATTTACCGTAATATTCGGCGATCTCGGCCCGCAGCATGTCGACGCGATGACGGGCCCGTTCCAGCCGTTTTCCGGAACGGACAATCCCCACGTAATCCCACATGAAACGCCGCAATTCGTCCCAGTTGTGGGCGACGACCACCTCGTCGTCGGAATCCGTGACCCAGCTTTCGTCCCAGGCAGGCACGTCCGACGGAACCGGCAGCGAGGGCAGCCGACCCGTAATGTCGGCCGCGGCCGAGGCCCCGTACACCAGGCATTCGAGAAGCGAATTGCTGGCCATGCGGTTGGCCCCGTGCAACCCGGTGAAGGAGACCTCGCCGACCGCGTAAAGACCGGGAACGTCCGTCCGGCCGTGCTCGTCGATCATCACCCCGCCACAGGTATAGTGGGCGGCCGGCACCACGGGCATCGGCTGACGCGTGATATCGATGCCCAATTCCAGACATTTGGCGTGGATGGTCGGGAAATGAGCGATGATGAAATCGGCCGGCTGATGGCTGATGTCGAGATGGACGCATTCGATCCCGAGACGCTTGATCTCGTGATCGATGGCCCGGGCCACCACATCGCGCGGGGCCAGTTCGGCCCGCTCGTCGAAACGCGGCATGAAACGCTCGCCGTTGGGCAGCAGCAGACGCCCCCCCTCGCCGCGCACCGCCTCGGAAATCAGAAAGGACTTGGCTTGCGGATGGTATAGGCAGGTCGGATGGAACTGCATGAATTCCAGATTGGCCACGCGGCAGCCCGCCCGCCATGCCATGGCGATCCCGTCGCCCGTGCAGGCGTCTGGATTCGAGGAATAAAGATAAACCTTGCTGGCCCCGCCGGTGGCCAGCACCACGACGCGGGCGCGAAACAAGGTGACGACCCCGCTCCGACGGTCCAGCGCATAGGCGCCGACGCAGCGTCCGAACCTGCCGTCGTCCAGCTTCTCGCGAACCAGATCGATGGCCAGATGAAAATCGTAGATGGCGACGTTGGAGCTGCCCCGGATCCGCTTCTCCAGCGTCGTCTCGACCGCCCGGCCGGTGGCATCGGCGGCATGGATGATACGCCGCCGGGAATGCCCGCCCTCGCGCGTCAGATGGTAGGGCAGATTTCCGTCGCCACCGGGCTCGGCCCGGGTGAACTCGACCCCATAACCGATCAGTTTTTCGATGGCTTTCCTGGCATTTTCCACGACGAAACGTACCGCCACCGGATCGCATAGGCCGTCGCCGGCCACCAGGGTGTCCGAGATATGCAGTTCGGTCGAATCGGCGGTATCGAGCACGGCGGCGATGCCGCCCTGGGCGTAGTAGGTGCTGCCTTCCGCCAATTCGCCCTTCGACAAAAGAGCGACACGCACGTCGGGAGCCAGTTGCAGGGCCGTTGTCAGACCGCCGGCGCCGCTGCCGATGACCAGAACATCACAATCGACGATGGGACCGCTCATTCGGCGTCCTCCCAATCGAGACCGATGTCGACCGCCGGCGCCGATTGGGTCAGCCGGCCGACCGAAATGAAATCCACACCGCTTTCGGCGATGGAGCGGATGGTCTCGAAGGTGACCCCGCCCGAGGCTTCCGTCCTGGCCCTGCCGCCGATGATTCCAACCGCCCGCCGCAGCATGTCGGGAGGCATGTTGTCGAGCAGAATGATGTCGGCGCCTGCAAGCACCGCTTCACTCACTTGTTCCAAGGTATCGCACTCCACCTCGATGTTGCCGGTCGCGGCGGTTTTGGCGCGGCGAACCGCCTCGGCCACCGATCCGCAAACAGCGATATGATTGTCCTTGATGAGAACCCCGTCATAGAGTCCCATCCGATGATTCCTGGCGCCGCCCATCCGGGTGGCGTATTTGGCCGCCTGGCGCAGGCCCGGAATGGTCTTGCGGGTATCGAGCAACACCGCTCCCGTGCCGGCGATGGCATCGACATATCGCCGCGTCAGCGTGGCGATCCCGGAAAGATGTTGGAGCAGATTGAGCGCCGTGCGCTCGGCGGTCAGCAGCCCGCGAGCCGGGCCGGCCATCCTGGCCAGCACCGTTCCGGCGAGCACATATTCGCCATCGACCGCCTCCATGGTGAAACTGGCCTTCGGCACGACGCGATGGAAAACCTCGGCGGCGAAAGGCAGGCCGGCGACCACCATCGGTTCGCGCGCGGCCATCACACCGGCAAAAGACAGATCGGCGGGAATGACCGACGAACTCGTGACGTCACCGGGCCCGATATCCTCGGCCAGGGCGGCATCGATCACCTGCGAAATCGCAGAGTGCAGATCAGGCTGATTGCGCGGGGGCATTCACGTTCACCGACATGTCGAGCATGCGCTGCAAAGGTTTCAAGGCGGCCTGACGGAGATCCTCGGGAAGCTCGATACGGGGCGCGTCGTTGAGCAGGCAGAGATAAATTTTTTCCAGAGTGTTTCTGGCCATGAAGGGACAACGGGCGCAATCGCAACTGCCATCCATGCCGACGGCGGCGATGAAGGTCTTGTCTGGCGCCGCCTTCTGCATCTGATGGATGATGTGCGGTTCGGTTGCGATAATGAACTCCTTCGCCGCGCTAGCCAGAACGAAATCGAGAATAGCGCGGGTCGAGCCGACGTGATCGGCGTGGCGCAGGATGCCTTCCGGACATTCGGGATGGGCGGCGACAAGCGCTTGGGGATGGCGCGCGCGCAACTTTACCAGTTCCCGCTCGGAAAATTGTTCGTGGATGATGCAGCTTCCCGGCCACAACGTCATCTTTCGGCCGCTTTTCTTGGCCAGGTAAGCCCCCAAATGCCGGTCCGGAGCGAACACTATCGGCTGATCGGCCGGCAACTGCGCGAGAATGGCCTCGGCATTCGACGAGGTGACGATGATGTCGGACAAAGCCTTCACTTCGGCCGAGCAATTGATGTAAGTCAGCGCCAAGTGATCGGGATGCAGCTCTCGAAACCGGCGGAATGCCTCGGGCTTGCAGGAGTCCTCAAGCGAACAGCCGGCTTCGGCGTCGGGAATCAACACTGTTTTGCCGGGACTGACGATTTTCGCCACCTCCCCCATGAAACGAACACCGCAAAAGACGATCACCTCGGCGTCCGTGGCCGCCGCCTTGCGCGACAGATCAAGTGAATCACCGACAAAATCGGCCAGATCCTGGATTTCGCCATCCTGGTAATAATGGGCGAGAATCACGGCTTTGCGTTGCCGGCGCAAACGCTCGATTTCACCATACAGATCGATCGTCGGATCGAGCCTGTCGCCGCTAAGGGCCTCGCGGCCGGGCAATATCACCGTTTCCACTATCGACACTCCTCGATCCGGTCGCAAAACCGCGCCGGGCGGCGCCATTCGTCGGAGCGGAGGTCTTTGACATGCCGCTCATCGATCCGCATGACGGGAAAAACAGCGCCTTCGACGAGGCGCCGAACCGATGCTAGTGCGTTTTTCCGCCAGTTTCATCCGGCTTTCACGTTTCTTTCCATGCAGGGGAGATCATCGAATGCGGCACTCCCAACCCAGGGAGCAATAGTGTTTACTTGCAGCTATCGACGGTTATCAACGCCATGCGAACACAGTCATAACCTAGGAGCTTTCGGTGTCTTTCGTCGCACGTTTCGTTTCGGCCGTTCTTTCGGTGGTGATGCTCGGCGTCGGGCCCGCCCTGGCCGACAATCCGTTCGGAGTCATGCTCTGGCCGAAGGGGAGCGATGACCTGTCGCTGGTCGCCGCCAGGGCGAAAGGTCTCGGGGTGGGCTGGCTGCGGCCCCCCGCCGTGTTCATCGACCGCTGGCAAAGCGGAAGCTCCTGCCCGATCTGTTCCGAACCCGCCCGCGCCGGGCTCGACGTGGCATTGACGGTGCGTAATGGCGGTTGGGATTACACGCCGCGCCGCCCGTCCACGGCCCCGACCGACATGGAGGCCTATAAGCAGACCCTGACCTCGATCCTGAATGCGTGGAAGCCCAAGATACTGGTCGTGGAAAACGAGGAAAACAACCCACAGTTTTATCGCGCCGGGGCGACGCCGAGCGAAAATCTGGCTGCTTATGGACGCGAACTGACAACGGCCTGCTCCGTCGCCCACGCCCAGGGCATCGCCTGCACCAATGGAGGTTTGTCAAGCGAGGCCGCATCGGCAGTCACCTGGTTCACCATGCTGGAACGCGGAGCATCCGAAACGGCGTGCGGATTCGCCAAACGGGCCTTTTCAGGGACCAATGGCGGACCAACCGCCGAAACCCTGTGTCAATATCGCACGTCGGCCGACGTGCCGGCCGACGTCAAAACGGCCCTTCTGCGTGACGGCGAGCAAATGCTCGCCTTCTACAAGGCGGCTCCCATCGACATGGTCAATCTGCACTGGTTTGGCCGCGACGCCGCCGTTCTCGCCAACATCGCCGATGTGGTCGCGCATGCCAGCGGTAAACCGGTGATGAGCAACGAACTCGGCCAATGGCGCTGGGACGCCGACCCGCTCAATGTCCGCCCCTTGCTGCGCGCCGCCTTTGCCGCCGGCGTCCGCCCGGCAATCTGGTTCAGCATCGATACCCCTTCAACGCTATCCCTGTTCGAGGAAGACGGTTCGTTGCGGCAAACCGGACGGGAATTCGCCCATCAGATGTCGGGACGCAAATAGAGCATCCGAGCGTCAAATCTGACGCTCGGATGCTCCGGAAGTGGCCAGTGAGAGGGCACCGCGGTCAGTCCTCCCGGGGAAAATCGGTGCCCAGGCTGGTGCTCCGCCATTTCTCCAACTCGGTGGAAAATTCCGAGATCTTGCTTTTCACCGCGTCGAAGGCCGGACGCCCCAGCACGAGATGCAAAGGTGAATTGGGTGTCTCGACGGCGACGATGATCGCCTCGGCGGCACGAGCCGGATCGCCGGGCTGCTTTCCGCTGTAGCCGCTGATCATTTCTCGGCGGGCACCGGCGGTCTCGGCATAGTCGCCGATGACCACCTTGGGCGTCCGCAAATTGCGACCGGCCCATTCGGTACGGAACGGCCCCGGTTCGACGATGGTCACCCGGATGCCGAGCGGTTGCGCCTCCTTGGCCAAAGCCTCCGACAGCCCCTCGACGGCAAATTTGGTGGCATTGTAATAGCCGATCCCGGGAAAACCAATCAGGCCACCGACCGAGGAGATATTGACGACATGTCCCTTGCGCCGCTTGCGCATCCCCGGCAGCACCGCCTTGGTCAAGGCGATCAGCCCGAAGACGTTGGCCTCGAACATGGCGCGAACCTCGGCGTCCTCGCCTTCCTCAAGCGCCGCCAGATAACCGTAACCGGCATTGTTCACCAGCACGTCGATTCGACCGAATTTTTCCTCGGCCTGCCGGACGACCGCCGCGACCTGGTCGGCGCGCGTCACGTCGAGGGCCGTCACCAGCGCCAGCTTCGGATAGTCGCGGGCGAAATCCTTTACGGTCTCAAGGCTGCGGGCGGTAACCACCACCCGTTGACCTCGCCGCAGTACCGCAGCCGCCAGTTCCCGCCCGAATCCACTCGAACACCCGCTGATCAGCCAAACCGCCGAATCGGCCATGACGAACCTCCCGTTGATTTTCACAGACCCTTCATCTTGCGACAGTGAACCACCGCAGACGGATTTCGTCGACACTCTCCCTTCCGGACCGAAAAGGCCCCCAGCCGTCCGACGACAGGCGCGACGCCATTAACGATAAATATATGATTTAATTACACATCCATTGGTTGCGTGAAAAACCACAACCCTAGATTTATTTTTTTTCATAAAATTTGCCTGATTTTTTATCCTTATCCGTACTAACAACATGAAGTGCTTCGTCATCGGATCGAACGAACTTTTTTTTTGGCGTATCGCCAGCGGAGGGAAGCATGCCCGTCATATCCACGAATAACGCCGCCAACGCTTCGTTAAATTATCTGAACAACAACTCGTCCAAAGAGACCAATCTTCTGTCCCAGTTGGCCAGCGGCGGGCGCATCGTGCAGGCGTCCGACGACGCCGCCGGCCTCGCCATCGGCACCCAGTTGCAAGCCAGCGTCACCGTTTATAACCAGGATGCGACCAACGTCAGCCAAGGCACCGCCATCCTGCAGTCGGCCGACGGCGCCCTGGCGCAGATCAGCAACGTCCTCCAGCGCATGATGGCGCTGGCCACCGAGGCCGCGTCCGGTCAGGTTACCAACAGTCAGCGCTCCGAAGACATCAATACGGAATATGTGCAACTCAAGAGCGAGATCAGCAGCATCGTCAGCAGCACCACTTATGCCGGCAAGACTCTGCTCTCCGGCTCCTTCCTCAGCAACGTGAAATTCCTCGTCGGCACCCTGTCGTCCAACTTCATCACCATTTCGGTAGCCTCGGTTTCCGTCGCGGGTCTGCTGGGTTCCAGCGGTTCGACGGTAAGCACGGCAGCCACGGCATTGGGCGCGATCAACAAAATCAACTCGGCGATCAATACGATCACCAAGGACCGTGCCAAGATCGGTGCTTATGAATCGCAGTTTTCCTTCAGCAGCCAGGTCATCGCCACCAACACGCAGAACATCTCAGCGGCCGCCTCGGTGGTTCTCGACGCCGACGTCGCCTCGGTGAAGTCGCAGTTGTCCTCGGTCGACGTGAAGACCCAGGCTTCCGTCGCCGCCCTGACCCAGGCCGCCCAGTTGCCGTCGGAATTGCTGAAGCTGATCCAATCCTAACCGCGACGACCTCAAGGGCATGCTGAAAAGGGGTTGAAGCGGGACCGGCGGCAACGTATCGGAGGGTTGCCGCCGGTTTTTCCCTTGAAGACTTTCTGTCACAGAACCTTCGCTTCACCGGCCGGAGGTCCGCCTCTACGATCTTCCAGTTTCACTGGGGATTTCAACATCATGATACGTCTTTTCGCCACCGCTGCCGTTGGGTTGGCCTTGTCGGCGACGCCCGTCCTCGCGGCCCCGCCTCACAACGTCATCCTTTTCGTTCCAGACGGATTGCGTTCCCTGATCGTGACGCCGGAAACGGCGCCAGCCTTGGCGGCGCTCCGCGATCAAGGCGTCGCGTTTCCCAACAGCCATTCGCTGTTCCCGACGTTCACCACGCCCAACGCCTCGGCCATGGCGACCGGCCACTATCTGGGCGACACCGGGGATTTCAGCAACACCATCTATACGGGCTATCCGGTTCCCGGAGCCGGCAATTCGGTGACCCCTTTCCTTGAGAGCGATCCCGTCCTCGGTGACGTCGACGAGCATTTCTCGGGCGATTATCTGAACGAGACCACGCTTTTGAAGGCGGCGCGAAACAAGGGCTACAACACCGCCACCATCGGAAAGCTGGGGCCGGCGCTGATTTTCGATCATACCGAACGCAGCGGCGAGAAAACCGTGGTGATCGACGACCAGACAGGAACGCCGAAAGGCATTCCCCTTTCATCCTGGCTGACCGAGAAACTGACCGCCGCCGGTTTGCCCGTCGCTTCCCCGACCCGTGGCGATAACGGCAAAGCCGGCAACGCGACAACCGCCGGAACGACGACGGCCAACGTCGATCAGCAAAAATATTTCGTCGATGTCCTGACCAAGGTGGTTCTGCCGAAATTCAAGCAGGAGGCCAAACCTTTCGTCGTCGTCTATTGGTCGCGCGACCCGGATGGCACGCAACACAATCAGGGCGACAGCCTCAATCAGTTGACGCCCGGCATCAACGGCCCGACCTCGATGGCCGCCATCCGCAATGCCGACGCCAATCTCGCGGCCATCCGCCAAAGCCTGAAAGAACAAGGTCTGGACCAGACCACCGATATCGTGGTCAGCGCGGATCATGGGTTCTCGACCATTTCCAAGCAAAGCCGGACCAGCAGCGCGGCGCAAGCGAGCTACGCGGATGTTCCAAGCGGCTTCCTGCCACCGGGATTTCTCGCCATCGACTTGGCCAATGCCCTTGATCTTCCCCTGTGGGACCCGGACCAGGACAATGCGCAGATCGACGTCGGCAAGCATTCCAAATTTTCCAACGGCCTGATCGGAACCGACCCGAAGAAACCGGCGGTTGTGGTTGCGGCAAACGGCGGTTCCGATCTCGTCTACCTGCCCCCGCCGGTCGATCGGCGCCTGGCCGCGAAGGTCGTCAAGGCCCTGATGGATCAGGATTACGTCAGCGGCCTGTTCGTCGACGACTCCCTTGGAAAATTCCCCGGCACCCTGCCGTTGAGCTCAGTCAATCTGAAAGGAACGGCCATCACTCCGCTGCCGGCGATTTCGGTCAATTTCAAAAGCGTCTCGACCGGTTGCGCACATCCCGAACTCTGCACCGCCGAGGTTTCCGACACGGGGTTGCAACAGGGCCAAGGCATGCACGGCAGCTTCAGCCGAGGCGATACTCATAATTTCACCGCCGCGATCGGTCCCGACTTCAAGGCCGGCTACGTCGATCCGGCACCGGTCAGCAACGCCGATGTCGGCAAGACGTTGGCAGCCCTTCTTCAACTCGACATTCCCAACCATGGCAAGCTGATCGGCCGGGTGATCTCGGAAGCGTTGCCCGGTGGCCATGAACCGTCCCACGTGGCCAAGGAGATCAGCTCTCCCCCCAGCCCCGACGGCTATCGGACCGTCTTGCGTTATCAGCAGGTCGGCAATACCCGCTATTTCGACGCGGCGGGCTTTCCCGGCCGGACCGTCGGCCTCGACGACACCCCCTGAAACACCACCCTCGCCCGGAACGACAAGAAATCCGTTCCGGGCGAGGGAACCCGGCCGAGCCGGCAGCAGCCGGAAGAAAAGGCGTCAGGCAGAGTATTCCGGACCTTATTCAAACGTCCGCCTCCTTGCCCAATGCGGCACTGATGACCGTCTTCAAGGTTGTGAAGTCGAACGGCTTGATCACATAGCCGTTCATTCCCGCATCGAAACAGCGCTGGCGGTCACGGTCATAAGCATTGGCCGTCACGGCAACGATGGGAATGGCCGACGCTGGACCGGGAAGCCGGCGGATCCGCTCCGTCGCCTCCAGCCCTCCCATTTCCGGCATCTGCAGATCCATCAGAATAAGATCGAAGGATTGGATGGTGACGGCCTCAAGCGCCTGACGACCGTCTTCGACACAGAACACCCGGTGCCCCCATTTTTCCAGCAAAGCCGTCGCCACCTGGCGGTTGACCACATTGTCCTCGGCCAGAAGGATATGCAGCGAACCCAATTCGTCGTCCACCTCGGCCTTGATCCGCGCCGGAGCCGCCTCTTCGGTCGAGCCCCCTGATTTGTAAGGCAGAACGAACCAGAAGCGGCTGCCGATACCGGGATGGCTGTCGCAACCGATCTCGCCGTGATGCAATTCGACCAGACGACGGCAGATCGCCAATCCAAGACCACTACCGCCATACCGGCGGCTAATGGAGGAATCGGCCTGACTGAAAGATTGGAACAAACGTTGCTGGATTTCCTCGGACATGCCGATGCCCGTGTCGCTCACCTGGAAACGTAACAATATGGGATCGTCCGGCCGGGCCACCTCCACCGTCACGCGGACCCGTCCCCTGTCGGTGAATTTGATGGCATTCCCAATCAGATTGAGCAGAATCTGGCGCAGCTTCGCCGGATCCCCCATCACATTGCGAGGCACGTCGGTGGCGGCCTCATAGACGAGTTGCAGATGTTTTTCCTCGGCACGCGCCGACATGAGAGCCAGAACGGAGCGTACGACCTCGAACAGGTCGAAGCTCACCGTCTCGAGCTCTATCCGTCCCGATTCCAACTTGGAAAAATCAAGAATGTCGTCGACCAGGGACAGAAGGCCGCGGCTTGATTGCCCGATGGTTTCCACATAGGACCGCTGCTGTTCATCAAGTTGTGTATCGAGCACGAGCTGCGTCATTCCGATCAACCCGTTCATCGGCGTACGGATTTCGTGACTCATCGTGGTAAGAAATTCCGATTTGGCAAAACTGGCCGACTCGGCCTTCAGGGATGCCCGCCGCAATTCGTCGATCAGCCGTTCGTTTTCAAACCTCAGGATGATGGTTTGGGTCAGCGCCCGTTCGGCGCTGCGCCCGGAAAGCAGCATGACGAGCAAAAACACCGCCGCCATGCAGGCCAAAAGCTGCAGCGATCTCTCGCCCGAGAGAGCGAAAGGCAGGATCAGACCGCCCATCGTCGGGATGGCGAAGGACAGTTGTGCCAATGGGCTGGCGGAGAGACTGGCAACCGATGCCGCGGTCAGTCCCGTCTGGATGATGGCAAGAAAAAAACCATAGGTCGGGTCATGGGGTACGAAGGTCAGCAATCCGAAGATCAGCCACATCAATCCGGACAGAAAGGTATTGGCGGTCAACGCCGCCTCCCACGCGCCGAGTTTGATGTCCCGGGACGGAGAACGCCAATAGACGGGCAGCATCGCCATTCTCAGCAAAGCGACGGCAACGAAGGCGAACATCCATTGCCAGACCCTTGTCCCATGCACCTGAGCTGCACCGCAGGTCGCCAGAAGCGCGACGAGGGTCCCGGTGGCCGCGGTGAAAGGCAGATTGCGGGCTAAAACATGCAATCTTTCAGCCCGAACCCGAGCCTCAACCGTAACGGGAATGATCGACATGCGCCAATCCAAATCGTTCGAGAGATCGCATTATGAAGAACATGCGCCCGATATGCCACCCTCGCCGCTTCGCTTTGGCTTTACCAGGCAATCCATAAGCTTTTACATTGATAGGCAACTGTGGTCGGTGTCGCGAAAACTACAGAACTGTTTCTTATGTGAAAAAAATGTACTATCTTGTAAAAAAAAGAAACGCGTTGCCATTGATAGGCTTGGGGCTGTAGCGTCCAATTCTCGCCCCTCTCCCCGATCAAGACGACGCGCTTGCTCAAAGGGGCGGGTGCGAAGGCTGATGGATCGCTTTACCGTGTTCGAGACATTAATCTGCGCCAGCACCGCGCTCGTCCTGTCCGAGCGCCTTTCCACCCCGTCCCGGAACGCGTATCCATCGCGTCCGGCTGTTCCAATTCCAGATATCGCGTGTCGAAAATTGTGATTGGCCATCGCGCAAATAAACCCGAGCAGCGAAGTGTTGCCATCGTCGATGGAAATCAGCGCCATCGGGAGCAGCTTTCCGACGCGCTGCTGTCTTTCTATACGGTCCATTCCTATGCCGACAGCACCAACGCCCTGATGGGTTTGGGCGTGACCCGGCCCGGCCTGGTGCTAATCGGGGAGTATGTCCCGCCGTCGAGCGGGATCAATTTTCTTCGGGCGATGCGTTGCGAACGGGAACTTGGCCACACGCCGGTGGTGTTCGTCTCCGACAACGGCGATCCCGACGTGCTTGCCGGGGCGCTGGCGGCCGGGGCCAACGACTGCATCATCAAGCCCTACCGGCGCAGCGCCATGGTCAAGACCATCTCGGCCCAACTCAATACCAAGGTGGAACGCTCCTGGAAGGAACTGCCGCTCGTCGCGCGCAATGCCTTGCAAGATACCCTGACCTTCTACAACAGCATTGCCGATATCTACGACCAGTCGCTGCCGATCCAATACGGCGCCGTGGCGGAAAGCTGTTCCGCCCTGGTCGACGCCGTCACCACCAATCAGTTTTCCGGTATTCTTGCCGGCGTGCGCGAGCATGACTACATCACCTACGCCCATTCATTGACCGTGGCGACGCTGCTGGCCCTGTTCGGCCATTCCATCGGCCTGCCCCGCGCCCAGCAAATTCTGCTGGCGAGTGGAGGGCTGCTCCACGACGTGGGAAAGATCTCGATCCGCCATTCCATCCTCAACAAGGTCGAGAACCTCACCGAAGAGGAATGGGAGATCATCCGAAGCCACGTTCCCGCAGCGGTCAACTTCCTGCGCTCCAGCCCCGAAATGCCGAAAGGCGTCGTCACCATCGCGGCCCAGCATCATGAACGATTGGACGGTTCGGGCTACCCTCGCGGCTTGGCGTCCGGACAACTCAATGAACTGGCCCGCATGTCGGCCATCGTCGACATCTTCAGCTCGATGACGGACCACCGCATCTATAAGCCGAAAATGACGGCGGAAGCCGTACTGAAGACGATGACCAATGATATGGCCGGCCAGATCGATCAGGATTTGCTGGCCAGGTTCCGTGAAGTCTTCCTGGACACCATGCGCGGGAAACAGATGTCATGAGCGATCCGATCCTCACGGAACAGCATATTTCCGATCTGGTGCGGGGCTTTTACGCCCGGGCCCGAGCGGACGATCTTTTGGGACCGATGTTCGCCGCGGCTATCGACGACTGGGAGGGGCATTTCAAGATCGTCGAGGACTTCTGGTCCCATGCCCTTCTCGGCACCGCCCGCTATCGCGGCACGCCATTCGGCCCCCATATGCGCCTCCCCATCGAACTTGAGCATTTCGGCCGGTGGCTAGCCCTATTCACCATGACGGCGGAAGAGGTGTTGCCGCAGCAGGCGGCCCCGTTGGCAATCGCCAAGGCCAGGCATATGACCGAAAGCTTCAAGGCGGGTCTTTTCCCCTGGAAAGACGCCGACGGCAATCCGTCACGGCATATGCCAAAGCGCCCGTGAAGCGATTCGTACCCACCGGAGGGACCAACCCTTTCCGAAAGTAATAATCAACGCTATTCTACCGAAGATATCGATACACAAGGAGAGTCTTCGGTGTTGGTGGGATTGTCCAATAACGACCGGCCTGTCCTCGCTGCGGGCAAGATCGGCCGCAACCTTGGCCCACGGAGCCGGGAGGCACCATGATCGGACGCTTGGTCCGCCTGGCGCGCTTCCGCCTTCTCCAGATGACGCCTTTCGGGCTTTTGCGTCAAATCGACCGGCCAGGCGAACGTCGCGCCGCCGGGATGGTTCTGCTTTCCACGGGCATGGCGATCATCGTCATCTGGGTGATCGCCGCCGTGGCGCTTCATCAGACGAGAAGCACCGCCATCCGAGACCACAAGAACGACCTCGAACGGTTGGCGCGGGTGGCAGAGGAACAGACGCGCAACGAACTGACGAAAATTCAGCTTTTTCTGTCTCTTGCCAACATCTACTACCAACAACATAAGGGAATCGATCCACGGCATGACCCCGAATTGAATCTGTTCGTCCGACAATTGGACAGCATTTCAAAAGTCCCCGTCGATATCCATCTGGTCACCACCAAGGGAGACCTTTATGCGGCTGGCGGCGACGAAACCGCTCCGCTCACCAATGTCGCCGACCGGGACTATGTCCAGGCGCAGCGGGATCCGGAAACCCGGGGGCTTTACATTGGAAAACCGACGGCCAGCCGGATCGACGGCCATTGGGTTCTCCCCATGTCCTACCCGCTCTCCGGCTCGCCCGGAGATATCCTCCTGTTATCAGCCGATATCGACAGCCTGTCTCTCGAAAGACATTATGAAGCGGGCCGTCCGAGACCCAACGGCTCCATCCTTCTCGCCCACCGTGACGGAACGCTCCTGCTCCGCGTCCCCGCTCAGCCGTTTGTGCCAGGTAGCTCCCTCATTCAAAGTAGCGTATGGAAAATCGGACTGAAAAAGGATCTTCAGGGCGTGCTGGAAATCGAGCAATCGTTGATTGATGGAAAACCCAGATTGACCGCGTTCATCGCCTTCCAGGATTTTCCGCTGGTGGTGATGGTCACCGCGCCCCTCGAAGATATTCTGGTTCAATGGCATAAATTTCTGGGCGTCGTCGTCAAGATCGGGGCGCTATTGACCGCCGTGGTCCTTCTGCTTGCCCATCATCTGATCCTGCGGATCCGGGAACTGTCGGTCACCCGCGACGAACTGGAGCAGATGGCTCAGACGGATCCGTTGACGGGATTGTTCAACCGACGCCAGTTCTGGATTCTCGGCGCCCGGGAAATTTCACGCATCACCCGTTATGATCGCCCGCTTTCCGCATTGGCGATCGATCTCGACCATTTCAAAAAGATCAACGATCGCTTCGGTCACGCCGCTGGTGACGACGCGTTGCGCTGGTTCGCCGCCAATCTCAAGGCATCGTTACGCCAATCCGACGTGGCTGCCCGGCTGGGCGGCGAGGAATTTTCCGTCCTGCTTCCCGAGACCACCATCGACAATGCGGAGCGACTGGCCGAACGCATCAGGCTGGCCCTCGCGGCGACCTGGGTTTCCAGTGGCGGTCAGACTTTTCAAATCACGGCCAGTTTCGGTGTCGCCGGCACCGACGACAACCAGACGACGCTCGATCATCTTTTGGCGAAAGCCGACCTCGCTCTGTATCAGGCCAAGGATGGCGGCCGCAACCGCACCGTCGTCGCCGTGGGCGAGCATGTGGACGAGGCCCGGCATGCTCGATAATCGCAGTGAGGCGTCGGATCAGGGAAAGACCGAAGCATCTCCCTCTTTTGGCACCTTGCATCCGCGGCTTCTCAAATATCTGTTCGGCCAGCACATCCTGAGTGGTCTCGCCGTCTCGACCGGCGTCGGCATCGTCAGCGCGATGGTGGCCTTCTGGTTCGGGTTCGAACCGGCCATGGTCGCCGGATCGGGGGCCATCTGCGTCAGTATCGGCGACCAGCCCAACCCCTTGGCGGTCAAGGCGAAAACCATGACCGTCGCCTGGACCGTGGCGGTGCTCGCGTCGTTCGCGGCCGCCGTGACCGCCCACCTGCCCTGGGCGGAAGGAATGACGGTCGTCTTTTTCGGCTTTGTCGCCGGCATGCTGCTGGGCTGGGGACGCTGGGCAATTCCTCTCAGTATTCTCACCATGCTGTCCATCGTCTTCACGCTGGGCGCCCCCATCGCCGACCTGGCCGAAGCGCTCCGTTATGAAACCTTGTTCGCGGCGGGAGGCGCCGGTTACGTGATCGTCGCCCTGGCGGTGACCCATTTGCTGGGGGCCAGCGGTCGCCGCCTCGCCGTCGGTGAATGCATGCGGGAATTCGCGGCCTACCTGCGCGCCGTCGCCGGCCTTTACGATGGCGACGGCGACCCCGCCACCGTCTATGTCCGTGTCGTCGAACAGCAGGCAGCCTTGTCCGACCATCTCCAGACAGCCCGGATCCTGGTGTTCAGCGGGCACCGCAGCGATGTGGTGATGCGCCTGGCGGCGGCCCTCATCGTTCTGCTCGACAGCCTTGACGCCATCGTTTCCTCGAACGCCGATCACGCGCCCTCCCGATTGATCGCCAAGGCCGCGCCGGTCGCCCTCAGGGTAGCCGCGCTGGCCCGGCTGCTCGCTTCCGATCTCGACCGATTGGCGCTCGATCTCCTGGCTGGGCAGGAGGGGCTTTCCCTGCCCGATCGTCAGGATGTTCTGTTCGCCATCGCCGAGGAAACCACCCGGTTGAACCAGTCGGGTGGATTGGATCGTCGCACCCTGCGCGCGGTCCGCATGACCCGCTCGCGGTTTGCCTGGGTGGCCAATCATCTTGCCCGCCTGCCCTCCGTTCTGGCCTCCAGGAAGGCAGCCGACGCCATCCTCGACGACGTCGACCTGAATGCCTTCGTGCAACCGCAAAGTCTGTCGCCCGCCATTCTCCGGCGCCATTTCCATCTGGCGGCTCCGGTATTCCGCCACGCGCTGCGCCTTGCCATGTCCCTGGGAACCGGTTACGCCCTGATCGCCCTGGTCCCGGACCTGCGACACGGCAACTGGATCCTGCTGACCATCGCCGTGATTCTGCGGGCCAGCTACAGTGTAACGCGCCAGAGACGAAACGACCGCCTGATCGGCACCGCCATCGGTTGCGTCATCGCGGGAATTCTGTTGTGGAGCGCGCCGGCGCCGGTGCTGCTCACCGTGATGCTGCTGGCGGTCGGCACCGCTCACGCCTTCGGCCGCGTCCAGTACCGGGTTACCTCGACCGCCGCCTGCGTCATGGCGATTCTGTCCCTGCATCTGCTCGATCCGGTCGAGGCACCGCCCGTCCTGGCCCGTTTGCTCGACACCGTCATCGGCACGTCGATCGCCTATCTGTTCAGTCGCATCCTGCCCCGCTGGGAACATCAGGACGCACCGCAAATGATCGCGGCCCTGCTGCGCAGTACGGCGCGTTATGCCGACCAATGCCTGCAATGGGGCACCTCGCAGCAATCCTACCGACTGGCCCGCAAGGATCTGATCGAATCGTTGGGCGCCTTGAGCGAATCGGCGGCCCGCATGAAGGGCGAACCCGAGGTCGTCCGCACCATGTGGCCGCATTACGGCCGTTTGCTGGCCGCCTCCTATACGACCGCGGCACAAATCGTCACGATCCGTCTCCTGATCCGCAACCGAAGAGCCGAGCTTGATCCCGCCCGCTGCGCCCGGCTGCTCGACGACACCCGGCGCGATCTGCAGCCCGTCCTCGATCCGGCCGTCGCCTTGCCTCCCGACCTTCCCGTCGACGAGCGGATCGCCGATGCCGGAGCCGAGGCCTACGAGGTCTTGCTGCTGCGCTGCGCCGAGGTCCACCGCGCCGCGACGGACCTTCGCCGGCTGGCCGATGCGGGGCTGACGGACCCCGGTTGAGCTTTCAACGGTCAGGTGCCGCGTTCGAGAGCGGCGGCCATCCGGGAAACGACGGGACGCCAATCGCCTGCATCGTTCTGACGGAACAGCACCGCGGAGGGATAGCAGGCCGAAACCTCCCCGTCCCTCCCCCATTTCCAATCGCTGGGATGGGAGAGGGGAATCCAGACGGGCTTGCCCATGGCACCGGCCAGATGCGCCACCGAGGTATCGACGCTGATCACCAGATCGAGTTCCTCAATGAGGGCCGCGGTATCGGCGAAGTCCCGGATCTCGGAGGTCGAATCGCCCAAGATACCGCTCCAGGCCGAAGCCGCGATGGTCTCCCGGGCCACTCCCATCTGAAGACTGTGCCAGACGATATCCGGCAGAATGGACAGGGGCGCCAAATCGTCAAGGGACAGGCTGCGTTCGCGGCCGTTGGGGCTGTCCGCGCCGGCAGCCCAGACCAGACCGATCGATCGGGACGTCCCCGCGCGCCCTTTCGAGGGCCCGACGGGCAAGTAGGGCGCCGTCATCCCGGGATCGGGCTCGCCCAGCAGATGGGGAAGACTGGCCAGCGGCGCCTGGCAATCGAAAGAGGGCAAAGCCCCATCTGGCGAACAGACATCGTCCACCCCGCTCACCGTCGCCGCCAGGCGCGTCAGGGACGGCTGCAAGACGGCTGTGACATGAACGCCCCGGGCTTTCAAACGGGCGGCGTATCGCAGGAAAAGTATGGCGTCGCCCAGTCCCTGATCGTTCCACAGCGCAACCCGCCCGGCTCCCTTGTGGTCGGCCGACCACAAGGGCAGTTCGGCAAGAGAGCCGGGAATTCGGCTTAAGTTGGCACGCCATTGAAAATGCTCGAACCCTTCGCCCCAACGGCCCTGCTCCAACAGCAAAGCGGCGAGATTGAAATGTGCCTGCCGCGATTCGGGCGATTGGTTAAGGGCCTCGCGCAGACAGATCTCGGCTTCCGCAAGACGCCCCAGACTCCGTTCGGCCTCGCCGAGATTGGTCCAGGCGTCGGCCAGATGCGGCGTGATCCGTAATGCGTCCTGGTACCGGGCGCGCGCGTCGGCCATCGCGCCCCGGCGAAAGGCGATATTGCCCAGATGCAGAAGCGCTTCGGCGTCCCGTGGGGAAACCCCGAGCAACTTTTGCAAAAAAAACTCGGCCTCGCCGTCCCGCCCGGTATCGATCAACCCCATGGCGAGGTTGCGACAGGCGTCGACAAAATCGGGAGAGAGAGCCACGGCCTGCCGCCATTGAGCGATCGCCTCCTCCAGCCGTCCGGTCCTTTGCAGGGCGAGGCCATAACCGTAGGCGACCTGCGAATGGCCTGGCAGGGCGTCCCGCAGAACGGCGAAATATTGGACCGCCATTTCGGGATGTCCGCCATCGAGAAGAGCCGTCACCAGAGCGAAATAGCCCTCGTAATGCCCTTCCGATTCGAGGATGCCATGGGCGGTACGCACCGCCCGTGGCAGATCCCCGGATGAAATGGCCGATATGATGGCCGCCCGCACTGTTCGATCCATAACTTTTCGCCCCTTCCGCCTTGGCGCCGCCAGCATATCAGGCGACGGATTTCGGGCAATCCGGGGATGAGGCGTCGATCGCCGGGCAATCGGTTGAACGCGCGCGATTTGGAGGTTCCCGACGGCCATGGTATGAGGGACGGCATTTTCATACCGCCGCGCCAGGGCGGACGGACGGGAAAAACAACGTGAACAGCAATCAGCTCGTCGGCGTCAAACCTCAGCTCACCCAGCATCATGGCTGGGGCCTCTATGCCTATCACCTGACCAGGAGACTTCTGGAACGCGGCATGACGCCAGTCCTGTTCTGCGAGGCCCCGCCCGATCTCGGACCCGAGGCGGCGGCGGCGGTGCAGGCCGCCATCAGCCACTATCATCAGGCGATCCTGCCGGTGCTCGCCCAAATGTCGGCGCAGAACAAGACGATGTCGGCGCCCTTTCCCGTACTCCATGCCTTGTTCAACGATTTCGCCCTTTCCCCCTCGGTCATCGACATCGGCCCGCAGGACGTCGGCTCCATTTTCTTCGAAAGCCGCGGCTTCACACCGGAAGGCCTGGAACGGGCACGGCGATTCCGCCGGATCATCGCGGGCAGCCACTGGAACGCCGAGGTGCTCCGGTCGCTGGGATTGCCCGACGTGGCGATGTGTCATCAAGGCGTGGACGGGCGCGTCTTCTACCCGGGACCGCGCGGGGACCGCTTCGGCGCCGACCGATTCGTCGTCTTTTCCGGTGGCCAGCTTCATCTGCGCAAGGGGCAGGACATCGTCATCGCCGCCTTCGCCGCCTTTCATCGCAGGCACCCAGATTCACTTCTGGTGAGCGCCTGGCATTCGCCCTGGCCGGCGACGGCCGCCAGCCTGACCCGCTCCCCCCACCTCAAGTCAGTACCCGCGTTGCGCAACGACCGGCTCAATCTGGTACCCTGGGTCGTTGAGCAGGGGCTGCCGGCGGACGCCTTCATCGACCTGGGTGTGGTTCCCAACCATGCCCTGGGCGATCTTCTACGATCGACCGATGCCGCGGTCTTTCCCAATCGGGGAGAAGGCGGCACCAATCTTCTGGCCATGGAATGTCTGGCCACGGGTCTTCCCACCATCCTGGCCGACAACACCGGACAGCGGGACCTTGTCGCCGCCTTCGACGCCTATCCCTTGCGTCGGCAGGCGGCCGTCGATCCCACACTGTCGAAATGGGACATGTCCGATTGGGGAGAATCCTCGGTCGAGGAAGTGACGGCCCTCCTGGAGGACATCTACACCCGGCGCGATGAGGCCCGGACCCGTGGACAGGCCTGCGCCACCGCCATGCGGGACTGGGATTGGTCGGCCAAGGCGGACGCCATCATCGACGCCATCATCGCTTCCTGACGGGCCGGAAAAGCCGATTGCCGGGCGTCAGCCCGCCTTCTTTTCCGGCATATCCTCGAGCGCGTTCAGCAAAAGAAGAGCCAGATCGTATTCCGGCCAGCTGCCTTGCCGCTCAAGGCGCGACGCCCGCTGATGGATAATGTCTTTGGCGACATCGAGGCCGTGACGCTGCACCAACTCGGAAGCGGCTTTCGCCGTTTCGCTCAATACGAAATTCATTCTTCCCTCCAAACATGACCTCCCGCTTTTTCAAGCCGGAATGGCGTGTCCGGTTTCAAGCCGCCGGGACTGATCGAGCGCATTTCAATCGAGTCGCAATGCGGTCCGATAAAAAGCCTAGCTCCGTCCGGTTGCTGGAATATTTCGCCATTGCGTCATGTTGGTAACACGTGTTTCCAAACCATGTTTCTCAACCTGGAGAGATAAACCGCCCCGAGCCGTTGTGTTGATTTGCCAGACGACACGTAAAGCGACACTCTGTTCGAGGGGCGCCGATCGCCAACAGGCCGGAGGGGGCATGGAAGCGTTCAAAATTTCCCGAAAAGAAAAGCGCCGGGCATGGGCAACCGCCATCGCCTTGACGGTGGTTTCGGCCTGCGGCCTAGTTTACGGCAATGTCGCCGCCCCCCTCGTTCCCGCCTTCATCGGATGCTTCGGATCGGCAATTCTGATCATGAGTTGCACGACCGCCTACCTCCTTTATGGCCAATCGCGCCTGCCGGGCCAAAGCAGCATCGCCGGACTGTCCGGCGCTTATCTATTTTCAGGGATTACCGGGTTCGGGTTCGTATTGACCCTTCCCGGCATTTTCGGTGGCGATCCTTTTCCCGGCAGCGGACCGCAAACAGCCGCCTGGCTCTGGATGTTCTGGCATGGCGGTTTTCCTTGCCTGGTGCTGCTTTACCTAGCCATCGATTCCGGGCGTTTGCGCGTTCCGGGCTATGGTGGACGGATCCTGCCGCTGAGTCTGGGCGGTGCCACGCTGGCCATCGCAATCGCTTTTTGCGCCGCACCGTGGCTTCCGGACATCGTGGTGGGCGTTTCCTACAATTTCGATCCGGGCGCGGCGCCCTGGGTTTTCGTTCTCATCGTCGCCACGGGCGCAATGGCCCGCGTCTATTGGCAGACGCGCGGCCGGACCACCATCGAAATGGCCCTGGTGCTGGCGATGTTCGCCAACGTTCTCGATATTCTCGTCACCATGCGCGGCGGCCAGAGATTCAGCGTCGGCTGGTATCTCTCCAAGTTCAATTCCATCCTGGCTTCGGGATTCGTTCTGGCCGCCTATCAGCATGATCTCGTCCTCTTGTCGACCCGTCTCTTCGAAGCCAACCGCCGTTTGGAATCCCTGGTCGGAATCGACGGCCTGACCGGCATCGCCAACCGCCGCCGTCTCGATGAGCATCTTGAGCGCGAGTTGCGCCGGATCAGCCGCTCCCTGCGACCGTTGGCCGTCCTCCTCCTCGATGTCGATTACTTCAAGAAGTATAATGACACTTACGGCCATCAGAAGGGTGACGAGGTGCTGCGCCAGATCGCCGGAATCCTTCAGCGCTTCGCCAACAGGCCTTCCGACCTCGCAGCCCGCTTCGGCGGCGAGGAATTCTGCGTCATCCTGGGCGACACCGGTTTCGACGAGGCCGTCCTGCAGGCAAGCCGCGTCCTTGACGCCATCCGGGCCATGGCCATTCCCCATGATTTCGCCACCGAACGCGGCGTGGTCACCGTCAGTATCGGCGTCGCCGCCTGCGAGGATCTGTCGGGCAAGACGACACCGGCGGAAGTCCTGGAAGCCGCCGATATCGCCCTCTACGCCGCCAAGAACCAGGGACGCGACAGATTGGAGACGACCCGGGCCGCACTGGGGATGGGTCCCGGATATCAGGGCAGCTCCCTCATCCATTAATAAGGAAAAATTACCTTTTGAAAGGTACTTGCCCTTGCCCGGATGGCGCAGGGACTCCACAATGGCGCCCCCACCGTTCTCCAGCCCCTCCGGTTCCCGTCATGCTGCACGACTCGCCGCTCGTCACCACTATCGTCGCCGGCATCGGGCTCGCCTTTCTGTTCGGCGCCCTGGCCAATCGCCTGCGCATTCCCCCCCTTGTCGGCTACCTTCTGGCCGGCATCGCCGTCGGCCCATTCACCCCCGGCTATGTGGCCGACCAGACGCTGGCCCCGGAACTCGCGGAAATCGGCATCATCCTCCTGATGTTCGGTGTCGGTCTGCATTTTTCGGTCAAGGATCTGCTGTCCGTCGGAAAAGTGGCGATCCCTGGCGCATTGGTGCAAATCGCCATGGCGACCCTTCTCGGTTTCGGCATGGCTCTCGGCCTCGGCTGGCCGATCGCGGCCGGTCTCGTCTTTGGATTGGCCTTGTCCGTCGCCAGCACCGTCGTGTTGCTGCGGGCGCTACAGGACCATCGGCTGCTGGATACGGAACGCGGACGCATCGCCGTCGGCTGGCTGATCGTCGAGGACCTGGCGATGGTTCTGGTGTTGGTGCTGCTCCCCGCGCTGGCCGGAACGCGGGGCGGTACGGATCAGACCCAGGACTGGATCGTACAGGGCCTTCACCTGGGATTGACCGGCATCCTGACCCTGACCATGGCCAAGGTGGTTGCCTTCATCGTCATGATGATGATCGTCGGCCGGCGCCTCATTCCCTGGATCCTGCACAGCATCGCCCATCGCGGGTCGCGTGAATTGTTCCGCCTGGCGGTTCTGGCCATCGCCCTTTGCGTCGCCTACGGAGCGGCCCAGCTTTTCGGCGTCTCCCTGGCTCTGGGCGGATTCTTCGCCGGAATGGTCATGAGCGAGTCGGAACTCAGCCATCAGGCGGCCCAGGACTCGCTGCCGCTGCGCGACGCCTTTTCCGTCCTGTTCTTCGTCTCGGTCGGCATGCTGTTCGATCCGGGAATCCTGCTGCGGGATCCGATCCCGGTCCTGGCGGTTCTGCTGATCATCATATTCGGCAAATCACTGGCCTCCTTCCTGATCGTCCTGGCCTTCCGCCTGCCGGTCGGCACGGCGCTCACCATTTCCGCCAGTCTCGCCCAGATCGGCGAGTTCTCGTTCATCCTCGCGGAATTGGGGGTGAAGCTTGGCCTGCTGCCGGAACAAGGACGCTCCTTCATTCTGGCCGGCGCGATCCTCTCGATCCTGATCAATCCCCTGATGTTCGCCGCGGTCGGATGGATGACGCTCCGCCTCGAAAGCCGCTTCGGCAAATCGGCAAAAACCGTCGTTCCCTCCGATACAGCAGCCCATCCCCCCGCCGAGAAATTCCCCGCCGACATTCTGGTCACATCGCTGGTCGACCACGTCGTCCTGGTGGGCTATGGACGGGTCGGAAGCCTGGTCGGCACGGCCCTTCTGGCCGAAGGCTTGCAACTGCTGGTCATTGAGGACTCGGACAAGGCCATCAAACTCATCAGACAAGCCGGGCTGGAGGCGGTCGCCGGCAACGCCGCCAATCCCGACGTCCTGAAAGGAGCCAACCTTCCGGCCGCGCGCCATCTGGTGGTGGCCATCCCCAACGCCTTCGAAGCCGGGCAAGTGATCGCCCAGGCGCGCAACGCCAACCCGGGGCTGCACATCATCGCCCGCGCCCATTCCGACGCCGAGGTCGAGCATTTGACCTCGCAGGGCGCCGATCAGGTGATCATGGGCGAACGGGAAATCGCCCGCAGCATCACCGCCCAGTTGCTGACCATGCCACGAGCATCGGCGTGAGACTCAATCTTCGACCAGCATCTGGCCCATTGACCCTATAGTCGCTACAGGGTGCATCCTGCCATCCGTTCGGCGGTGCAGTCATCAGTCTTCAGGCATCGCATGAACGGCCCCATGCCTTTTGCCACACGGATGATCAGGACGACCGACATGGCTCACGACCATGAACACCAGCACCTAGAAAGCCACGGCGAACATGGCCACGGCGGATGTTCCCTCGACCATGGCCATGGCCACCACCACGGTCCCGCAAGTTACGACCGGGCCTTTGCCATCGGCATCGCGCTCAACCTCGGCTTTGTCGGAATGGAGGCGTTCTACGGCTTCGCCGTGGACTCCCTGGCGCTCCTCGCGGATGCCGGGCACAACCTCAGTGACGTGGCAGGCCTTCTGATCGCCTGGGCGGCGGCATGGCTGACCAAGAAACGGGCGTCGAAGCGGCGCACCTACGGTCTGGGACGGACCACCATCATGGCATCGCTGGTCAATGCGGTCATCCTGCTGATCGGCGTCGGCGGCATCGCCTGGGAGGCTGTCCTGCGATTGGGCCATCCCCAGCCGGTGGCCGGGGAAACGGTGATGTGGGTGGCGGCCCTGGGAATCGCCGTCAACGCCGGAACAGCGGCCATGTTCATGGCCGGCAGCAAGGGTGACCTCAACATCCGGGGCGCATTCCTGCATATGGCGGCCGATGCCGCCGTGTCTCTCGGCGTCGTCGTGGCGGCCTTCATCATGAGCCGGACCGGCTGGCTATGGCTCGATCCCGTCGTCAGCCTCGCCATCGTCGTGGTCATTGCCGTCGGCACCTGGGGCCTGTTCCGGGAGTCGCTCAATCTGGCGCTCGATGCCGTCCCCACCCATATCGACCGCGAAGCGGTGGAGGATTTCCTGATGGAAGTGCCAGGTGTCGTCGCCATCCACGATCTACATATCTGGCCGTTGAGCACGACCTCGGTCGCCCTGACGGCTCACCTGGTAAAACCAAACGCCCTGGTGGACGACGACGTTCTGCATCGCGTCGGCAAGGTGCTGCAAGATAAATTCGGCATAGATCATGCCACCATTCAACTCGAGAACGGCAACGGCAAAGAAAATTGCCGGCTGACCCATTTCCACGACACGTGATTCGATAATTTATCAACGGGCCCTTAGAACGGTGATTTCCGGACGGGAGAGGAAGGGCTGCAACTGCGCCTCGCTCGCCTTGGCGTCGGTGATCAAAGTCCACGGCTTTGAAATCGGCGCCCAGCATTGCTGCGTGGCCTGTCCCAGTTTGCTGGAATCGGCCAAAACGAAGACCGAGCCCGCCTGAGCCATCATCAGTTCCTTGAGAGCGCATTGCTCCGGACTGGCTTCGCACAAGCCCCGGCCGGCAATCACGCCATCGGCGCCGAGGAACACTTTGTCCACAGTCAGGCGCCGGAGCACCAGTTCCGCCAGGGACCCGACGACCCCCATGCTGATCGAACGCACGTCGCCACCCAGAATAGTGACCTGGAAACCCCGCTGGACAAGAACCGGAACCAGGGGAAGGTTGCCGGTGACCACCCGAACCGTGGCGTTGGCCAGGCAATGGCCGAGGGCCCCCACCGTCGAACCTGAATCGAGCAGGACGCTATCGCCGTCCTGAATGACGCCGGCCGCCGCACGGGCGATGGCCTCCTTGGCGGAGCTTTGAATGCGTTCGCGATCCGGTAGCGTCTGTTCCGGCGCCCGATGAGCCAGAACCGCCCCTCCGTAAGTCCGGGTAATCGCGCCGGATCGCGACAATCCCGCCAAATCGCGGCGAATGGTCGATGCCGAAACGCCGAAACGCCGGGCCAGGGCGTCAACGTCCTCCTCACCTGTCGAAACCAGATCGAGAATGCGCCGTCGTCGATCGTTGCTATGCCTCATATGAACCAGTCCATATTACTTCGACCGTCATGATCCGCTGAAGACGGTGTCTCGGCAAGTCCCCCTCTTTACTTGATGCGCATGACTCCGGCGTGGTGCATAGTTTTTCAAAGAAGCGCTGTTTTTTCAAAAATTCCTGTACGCCGACCCACCGAAGCCCAGCCGGAAAAGGAAAGAGCAATGCGCCTGTTGCCTCGCCACATCCATTTTCATGTGAGCATTTCAGCGTTGGTGCTTCTTCTGGTTCTGGCGACGGCGGGCCTCTCCCTGCTCACGGTGGTCGGCGAGAGCGCGCGGACCGCCAAAAAAACCGCCGAACATCAATTCCGCCAGATCTCCGAACGCGTGCAGGACCGTCTGGCCTCCCTGGTCGGCGAGCTCAGAGAGGAAACCGCCATCCTCGCCCGGCAACCGGTGCTCGGCGTTCCCATCGAGGATGGACCGAGCCACCCGAGCTTCAGCTTGCTGTCGGCTCTTCTCAAGAACAAGCAGGTCTTTTACTCGGCCTATTTCGCCCATGACGACGGCAGTTTCCTGCAAGTGATTGCCACCCGGGGCGACGAGCGCATCCTCGATGCCCACAAAGCGCCGCCTGGCACGGTTCTGATCGTTCGCGCCATTACCCCGACGGCCGACGGCGGCCGTCGGCAGCGCTGGAGCTATTTGGGCGAAGACGATCGAATTCTCGGCCAGACCGATGACGGAACTTTTTCCTACGATCCCCGCGAGCGCATCTGGTTCCGCATCGCGATGGCCCGATCGATCGCCACCCTCTCGCCTCCCTACCTCTTCGATTCGCTGAAAGCGCCGGGCATAACCGCCGCCCACCGCCTGGACACCGCCGACGGCGTCGTCGGGGTCGACCTGACATTGAGCGGGCTCCAATCCTTTCTCGATGCGTTCGAGGTCTCGGCGCATGGCGGCGTCATGCTGCTCGACGACCAATCGAGGATCATGGCCTTCTCCGGCAAAATACCGGAACGTGCCGAGCGGCCGGCACCGATGACCGACCTGGCGGCCCTCTCCGGCCGCTATCCGTTCGCCCAGGTCATGGGGGCCGACCCGGATGGCACGAGCCTGCGCGAGGACGACGGGCATCCGCTCATCGTCTATCGGGCACGCTGGGGCGCGGACACCGCCACCCCCGTCCACCTCGCCATGTTCGCGCCCGAACGCGACTTCACCGGCCATATCGACGTCATGCGCAGGCACATCCTGATCATCAACGGCATATTGCTGTTGATCGTCCTGCCCGTCGTCTCCTGGTCCGCCAGAAGACTGGCCCATCCGGTCGATCTGCTCGCCGTCGACGCGGAAAGGATTCGCGGCTGGGACTTCTCCGGCATAACGCCGACGGGCTCCGTCATTTTGGAAATCGATTCGCTGGCCCGGGCTTTCGTCCAGATGAAACAAAGCCTGATCGAACGGACGCGCAAGCTTGAGAAAACCCAGGAATCGTTGAAAAAACTGGTCGATCTGGCCATCGCCCTCTCGGCGGAAAAGGATAGCAACCGGTTGATGGAGATGATTCTGAGCGGCGCCAAGGATCTGGCGAGGGCCGACGGAGGGACCGTCTATATCCGCGACGATGATGAATGCATGGCGTTCCGCATCATGAAGAACGACAGCCTCGGCATCGATTACGGCGCCGATAGCCGCTCTCCCGGCTTCCCCCATGTCCCCTTGTTCGACCGGGACGGCTCGGAAAATCACCGCAACGTGGTCAGCCTCTCGGTGCATTTGCGGAAATCGACCAATATCGCCGACGCCTACGACGCAGCGGATCAGGAGTTTTCCGGGACCCGGCAGTTCGATCGGGACCACGGTTACCGCACCATGTCCCTGCTCACCGTTCCCCTGATGCCACGCGGCGGAGAACCGCTGGGCGCCCTGCAACTGATCAATGCCATCGACCCCGCCACCGGCGAGATCACGGCATTTTCCCCCGAAATCGAGCGTTTCGTGCAAGCCTTGTCGGCGCTCGCCGCCACCGCCCTCTACAACCGTACCCTGCTCGATTCGCAACGGAACCTGGTGAATTCCCTGATCAGGATCCTGGCCGGCGCCATCGACGCGAAAAGCCCCTACACCGGGGCCCATTGCGAACGGGTCCCCGAACTCGCCTTCATGCTGGCCAAGGAAGCCTGCGAAACGACAAGCGGACCCCTCGCCCATTTCCGTTTCGACACCGAGGAGCAATGGGACGAATTCCGCATCGGAGCCTGGCTCCACGACTGCGGCAAGGTCACCACGCCTGAATATGTGATCGACAAGGCCACCAAGCTGGAAACCATCCACAACCGTATTCATGAAATCCGCACGCGCTTCGAAGTCCTGTGGCGCGACGCCGAGATCACCGCACTGCAGACAAGGCTGGACGGAGGCGATGCCGAGGCGACGGCGCGCCGTTTGGAGGAGCGGCGCCAATCGCTGGTGGACGATTTCGCTTTCGTCGCCGCCTGCAACATCGGTGGCGAATTCATGGATCCGCAGAAAATCGAACGGCTGAAAGCTGTCGCCCGACAGCCCTGGATACGCCATTTCGACGACCGGTTGGGCCTGTCGCATGGCGAGCTGTCCCGCCTGGCCTCGACGCCCCCGCTGCCGGTTCCCGCCGGAGAAACGCTGCTGTCCGACAAGCCCGAACACATCTTCGCCCGCATGGGCTCGGAGGGAACCTTCGATGCCCGCTTCGGCTTCAAGATGGCCGTTCCCGAGCATCTCTACAATCTGGGGGAGATCTACAATCTGTCGATCAGCCGGGGCACCCTGACCCCCGAGGAGCGCTTCAAGATCAACGAACATATCGTCCACACCATCATCATGCTGGACAGCCTGGAATTTCCGAAACATCTGAAGCGCGTTCCCGAATATGCCGGCACCCACCATGAAACGCTGATCGGTACGGGCTATCCGCGGCAACTGACCGGCGAACAATTGTCGATCCCGGCCCGTGTCATGGTGATCGCCGATATTTTCGAGGCATTGACGGCGTCCGACCGCCCTTACAAGAAACCCAAGACATTGTCCGAAGCGGTGGAAATCCTGAGCCAATTCGCCCAGAGGAAACACATCGATCAGGATCTGTTCCGTCTGTTTCTGGAAAGCGGCATCCATCGGCGGTACGCGGAAAAATTCCTTTCCGCCGAACAAAACGATACGGTCGACATCGAACGCTATTTAAATGCCTGTTGATAAATTATCAAATCGACAGGCCCTTGAGCCTGAGCGGCATTTGAGCCCGCTTAAGCGGAGCGGAAGCGTCATATAGAACCTTAGGGAAGGACGCGATTATTTCGCGACAAGCCCTAAGGCCCGGTCCCGCCGCTTGATCCCGGCGGCGACGTCACCATAATGAGAGCGACATGAGCACCCGCGGCCCCGATATCTCCTGGACCGGCGAATTCCAAGACCCCGCCGCGGAATCCCTGTATCAGGCGAAAGCCGGATTGCGGACGGCGGCGGGCGCGCGCCTTTGCATCCTTGGCACGACGGTGACCTGCCTGGGCTTCATTCCCCTCGATTTCCTCATGCTGCAGGGCGAGCGGCAAATCCTGTTCTTTCTGATCGATCGGCTTTTTATCGGTGTGGCGGGCCTGCTGGCGATGATCGCGATGTCGCGCGCCCGGACCGACCGGGGCGTCACCATCGTCACCCACCTCCATCAATATGTTTTCTTCCTGTTCAACGCCATGGTCTTCGCCCACCCGGTATTGAACCGGTACGGCGGCATGATGTTTCCGATGATCGCCCTGTCGCTGTGGATGTGCCTGCCCGGATCGTTCCGGGCCGTCGCCCTGCTGACCGGCTACGCGGTGGCCATCAGCCTGCTGTGCTGGGAGACATTGCGGCCGGTTTCGGAAAGCCTCCTCGACATCTCCATCGTCGTCTCGCTGACCCTCGTCACATATGTGGTGGGCGCGATCGCCCGGGCCCAATCCAATCGCATGCGCCACGAGGAATACCGGCATATCGAGCGGGAGCGGCAAATCAACCAGACCCTGCAGGAAGCGAAGGAGGCCGCCGAGGCCGGAGCCCGGGCCAAGGCGTCGTTCCTGGCCATGATGAGCCATGAGATCCGCACGCCGATGAACGGAATTCTGGGGATGGCTGGCCTGCTCAGGGGTTGTCCTCTCGACGACGAGGCCCGGGAATATGCGGATACCATCGCCCAATCCTCCGAGACCCTGCTCGACGTGCTGGACAGCATTCTTGATTTTTCCAAACTCGATGCCGAACGGCTGGACCTCGACATTTCGGACTGCGATCTGGCGCACCTCGTCTCCGGCGTCATCGACCTGATGACCGCCGGGGCACGGCAAAAAGGACTTTATCTGAGACTGGTCATCAACCCGGACGTGCCGAGCCTGGTCAGAACCGACCCTCTGCGCATTCGCCAGGTTCTGCTCAATCTCATTGGGAACGCCATCAAATTCACCCTGGAGGGCGGTGTCAGTCTCACGCTTGGCGTCGTGTCGGACACACCGGAGCGGAAGCGAATCCGTTTCCTGGTGTCCGACACCGGCATCGGCATCGACGACACCGCCCGGCAAAGGCTCTTCACCGAATTCACCCAGGCGGATTCCTCCATTTCCCGGCGATTCGGCGGCACCGGGCTCGGACTGGCCATCTGCCGGAAGCTTGTGGAACTGATGGAGGGAACCATCACGGTGGAGAGCGAGGCGGGAAAAGGCAGCCGCTTCATCGTCGAAATTCCGATGGCGGCCGGCGAAGGCGCCTTCGTCCAGCCGGCCCGCGTCACCGCCTCCATCCGCCCATTGAAAATCCTGGTTGCCGAGGATGACCCGACCAACCGCAAGCTGATCAGCGTCCTGCTCGATCGTGGAGGACATACGGTCGAGGTGGTTCCCGATGGAGCCGAGGCGGTCGCAGCCATCCGGGAACGCTCCTTCGACCTTGTGCTCATGGATATGCGCATGCCGGTCGTTGACGGCCTGGAAGCCTGCCGGCGGATTCGCGCCCTGCCCGGCGAAACGGGCAAGGTTCCCGTCATCGCCCTGACGGCCAACGCCCTGCGCGAGGACGAAGAGGCCTGCCGCAACGCCGGGATGGACGATTACCTGGCGAAACCGTTCAGCCCGGCCCGGCTGACGGCCGTCCTGCTTCGCAATGTCGGCGAAGGGCCGAACGGCGCCTGATCCCACCAACAGCGGAGAGGAAGAAGCCCTTTGATCAAGATGTCATACCCCTATAATCTTGTCGCAGTGTCCTCAAACGGGGACTCCCAGCCGTCCGCAGCAACTATATGCTCAAGAATATGCATTTGCGTCCTTAGATTTTGGGCTGCCACTCCATCTAAAAATGGAAAACGCAATGAAACTGCGCACGAAAATAATGATCGCCAACATATCCACCGGAGCGCTCGGCATCGTTCTTTCCGGCTTCATTGCCTGGACAGCGGTTTCCGATCTGTCTCGGCAGACGGCAGCGGCCAATTCCATACGGGCGTTCGAACCAACTTTGCATCTGGCCGGTCTTTTGCTCACTGAACGTAATGCGTGGTCGACACCGCTGATTACGCCGACGCCAGCCACGACGGAGGCCCAGACCGCTGTGGAAAAAGCGGTCGCTGTCACCGATAAGAAATTGAGTGAAGCCATTATGGCAGCCAAAGAGGCCGGTCTGCCAACTGCGGATTTGGAGGCTGCCGCCGCGATCTTGACGCGCGTCCGCTCCGAAGCCAAAGAAGCAATGGTCAGACCCAAGGCTGAACGGCCTGCCAATGCCTTGGCGGATTCGGTGGACGGTTTTGAACGGGTTGTGGCATCGACGGAAAAGGCGACCACCTCTTCTTATCGCGCCATTCTGGCCAGGGCTCCCGACTTGGGCAAGACGATTGAGCTGGCCCTGATGGCCCAAGACATGCGAAATGTCGATGGTGCCCGCTCGGCCAATCTAGGGATTTTCGTACGCAGGCAGCCGTTCTCGCCCGAACGCATCGTGACCAGCACAGAGCTGACCGGCAAAGTGGCGTTGCTGTGGCAGAACATCGGCAAGGCCGTTCAAAATCTTGGGAACCCCGTAAAACTCGCCAACGCCATGGCACATGTGCAGAACTCGGTGATGACCGAGGGGGAGACGCGCTACGCGGCGGTTCTTGATGCGGCCCGAAATGGTCGGGACTCGCCGGTCGACCAGTCCGTCTGGCCGAATTGGACGACGCCCATGCTGAACAACTTGTTTGTCCTGCGGGATGCGGCCCTCGAAACCGCCAAAGACATGAACGATCTGGCCATCCGCAACGCCTGGTTTCGCCTGTCCATTTCTCTCGCCATCTTGGCTCTTGCGTGTTTGATGTCGGGAGGAAGCATCATCTATCTGTCGCATCAGGTCATTAATCAATTGGCACGATTGACCATCGTGATGGGGCGGTTGGCCGACCACGAATTGGATGTGGAAATCCCCGGCCTTTCGCGAAGCGACGAAATAGGCGCCATGGCGAGCGCCTTGCAGGTCTTCCGTGACAATTCGCTCAGGGCTGACCGCTTGGCGGCCGACAGGGACAAAGAGCAGGCAGCCCGCGAGGCCCGAGCCAAGACACTGGAAGATCTGGCGCGCCAATTCGATCACAGTGTCTCAGACGTTCTGGATACGGTGGGAAATGCCTTGAACGATCTCGACAGAACGGCGCAGACGATGTCGGCGAATTCTCTGCAGACCACCCACCAGGCGACCAGCGTTGCGGCGGCGTCGGAAGCGGCATCAGCCAGCGTGCAGACGGTGGCTTCGGCGGCCGAGGAACTGTCCTCGTCGATCGCCGAGATCGCACGCCAGGTCGAGCAGTCCAGTCGCGTTTCTCAGGCCGCGTCGGACGAAGCCGATCACACCAACGACGTGGTCAAGGGGCTGGCGGAAACCTCGACGCGCATCGGTGATGTGGTGAAACTGATCAATGATATTGCCAGCCAAACCAATCTGCTGGCCTTGAACGCCACCATCGAAGCGGCGCGCGCCGGCGATGCCGGCAAGGGATTCGCCGTCGTCGCAGGTGAGGTCAAAAGCCTGGCCAATCAAACGGCGCGAGCGACCGAGGAAATCAGCGCGCAGATCGATGCCGTACAAGGCGCCACCCAGCAGGCGGTGACGGCCATCGGCGGCATCGTCAAACGTATTCAAGAGATCAATCAGATCTCCGCCGCCATTGCCTCAGCCGTCGAGGAACAATCGGCAGCAACGGCGGAGATCGCCCGCAATGTTCAGCAAGCAGCCTCGGGCACGCAAGAGGTCTCTTCGACCATCGGCAACGTGAAGCATGCGGCGGCGGAAACCGGAACGGCAGCCGAATTGGTCTTGTCATCATCGGAAACCCTATCGCAGGGCTCCAATCAGTTGAAGACGACGGTGAGTGACTTCTTGCAAGGGGTCCGTGCCGCCTGAGGCCAGCCGCCGGTCTGGTCATCGGCGTGGATGAAGCGGCAGGCGCGAATGTGAGGTGATGGCGGGTGCGGCGAGCGAATTGGCGCCCTCGTGGCCTGATGCGAGATCTAGACACGCTCGCCCATATCCGCGACGACCGCTTCGCCTTCGCGCCGCTCGTCGAGCTTGGCCTGCCGGTACCGCTTACCCGCAGCCCTTCATTTTCCCTCCATTGGCGTAATTCCCAGGATCAACTGTTGTTGATGGGATGGAGGGTCTTCGTCCCCTATGCTGTCCGAATCGACATTTCGCGGGAAAAGCCATGGCAACCCGGGACACTCTCGACATTTTGCTGCTGGGAACCGCCTGTGAAGACATGGCCGCCGGGCTGCGCCAGCGGCATTATCGCGTTTTCCCCGTCTCCCGCACGGAAGCGGCCGTCGCCATGCTTAACGTGCGCGCCTTCGACGTCATCCTTCTGGCCGGCGAGCCTGCCGACATGGGCACCACCGACGCGGTGGTCCGGCTGCGTGGCGGCATCGGCGCCACCGCCGCCGTGACACCGTTGGTCGTTTGCGATAGCTCGGAACATGGTTCGGAACTGGCGCTGGCCGCGGGAGCCGATCGCGCCCTCGACACCGAGGCGATCATCGAATGGCTGGCGGGACTGAGTTCCCCGGCAGACGTCGAGGCGAACGACCCTTGTGTCGGTGTGGCTCTGCCCGAGACGATGACGGGACACAATCTTCTGCGTCTGCTGGGTGAAACGTTGCGCCAGCAACGCGCCGCGCTCGACCCCGCCGTTTTCCGGCCGGAACATCTGGCCGATATCGCACATCGATTGAAAGGCAGCGCGGCCAATTTCGGCTATGCGGCCTTGGGCAGCGTCGCCAGGGATGCCATGCGTTTTTCCGAAGATCCGCAACTGATCGTCGAGTTGGCAGGGAAACTTCGCCTTGAAATAGAAATATCAATAAATGATATTGATCACAGATTGAAATTGGCGAACAAGTAGCCGCAAATGAGGATAGTACTCATAAATTTAATCCTCCCCCTCTCCTGAGCATTGCTCCGCGCAGGAAAGCAGCCTAATCTGGAATTCTTCAAAAACAACATTAAACAGCTCATGCCAAGCGTTCTTGTCGTCGAGGATTCCCCGGAACTTTTGTGCATGATTACGGACTATCTCCAAGGAGAAGGTCTGCAAGTCTGGCCCGCCGCCAGCATCGCCGAGATGGAGCGCCGCTTGAGTTCCGTTACGCCCGGCGTCATCCTGCTCGACGTCAACCTTCCCGACGGCGACGGCATTTTGCAGGCCAAACGGCTCAGTCTGGGCGAGCGATGCGGACTGATCTTCATCACCAGTCGGGACACCTCCGAGGACATCATTGCCGGGCTGGACGCCGGCGGCGACGATTACGTGACGAAGCCGCTTAGCCTGCCGGCGCTTCACGCCCGCATTCGCAGCGTACTCCGCCGCACGCGCGAAACCGTGCTGACCTTCGACGGCTGGATTCTCGATCTGATCCGTCGCGAGTTTTTCACGCCCGACGGCAATCTGATGCCTCTGACATCGGGCGAGTTCAATATTCTGGCAGCGCTCGCGGCATCCCGGCCGCAGCCTGTCGACCGCGATTATCTGCTCGACGTCATCAGCAACCGCGATCCCCGGGATGTCAGCGACCACACGGTCGACACGCTGATCGCCCGTCTGCGGCGCAAGATGCGCGGCGTCACCTCGGCCGAGTTGCCGATCGTCACCGTCCGAGGCATGGGCTACGCCCTGATTTCCCGGGAAAGCCGCTGATCGGGAAGAACCGCCTTTTCTATTCGGCCGCCAGGAATCCATCCCGTTCGATATGGGGCAGGAACAGCCACAAGGCCGCCGCGCGCGCCACCATGAAAATCAGGAATGACGCCCACAGGCCATGATTGCCGAACATTTCCGGCAGGCTGCTCGCGGCGAGCAAAAAGGACAGCATGGCGAACATCATGCCGTTGCGCATGTCGCGTGTCCGCGTCGCCCCGATAAAAAAGCCGTCGAGCTGAAAACTCCACACCGATACCAGCGGAGACGCCACCGCCCAGGGCAGAAAGGCAATGGCGGCCTGACGAACGGGCGCGTTGTCGGTCAGTCCCCGCACGATGAGAGATCCAGCCAGCGCATAGACCAGAGAGAACAGACCGGCGGTCAACACCGCCCATTGCGTCGAAACACGAATCACCCGCCGATAGGAGGTCCGCTCCCCCGCTCCGATCGCGGCCCCCACCAGGGCTTCACCCGCCTGGGCGAAACCATCCAGAAGATAGGCCATCACCGTCTGCAGCGTCAAAAGCACGGCATTGGCCGCCAGGATGACATCGCCCTGCCGGGAACCGGCGTGGGTGAACCAAGTAAAGCAGACGATCAGACACAACGTGCGCAGAAAAATATCGGCATTCGCCGCCATCAACCGCCGCAAGGCGCTAAACGCAAGCAACCGCCGCCAACGGAGCGTCGGGAGGTTTTCCGCACGCAATCGCCACAAGATGGCGACGCCGGCGACGAATCCGGCCGTGTCGGCCAACGCAGTAGCACTTCCCAGGCCGACAAGATCGAGATTGAGACCATAGACCAAGCCGACCGCCAAGATGACGTTGACCGCATTGATCACCCCCTGCACCAGCAGGGCCAGTCCGGTTCGCTGGCATCCCAGCAAATAACCAAGAATGACGAAATTGGCGAGCGTCAAGGGGACCGACCATAAGCGCGCGGCGATGTAGCCCGACGCGGCCTCGCTGACGACCGCGCCGCCCCCGAAAAGGCGGACCGCCGTCGCGGTCAGCGGGCCCTTGACGGCGAGAAGCACCGCTCCGGCGCAAACCGCCAGGATCAGGGCCCGGAGCAGATGATCGCGCAACGCCGTCTGGTCCTGTGCTCCATAGGCGGTCGCCACCAGTCCGGTGGTGGACATCCGAAGGAAGCCTAATCCCCAGAAAACGATATTGAAGAACAGGCCACCGAGCGCAGCACCGCCCAACGAAGCGGCCCCGGACAAATGGCCGGCAATCGCCGTGTCCACGGTCGACAACATCGGCTGCGTCAGATTGGCGGCGATAATCGGTACCGCCAGTTTCAAGACGCGGCGATGCCACGACCAGGCGTCAGGAACCGGAATCGTCATTCCCCGCTTCGCTCCGTTCGTCCGTCCGACCAATGTTGCTCAAATCGCATTTCAACCAAAAGGATATCAATGAGGGAGAAATTACAATTTATTCCTCGAAAGACGAAATGGCTCGGGATAAGCAGAACTCCCTCTCACGCGAGAAGGATAGCTGGGGATGATTGACCTTGGCGGGAATAATCACGCCCCGGGGAATCCTTCCCGAATTAACCATAAAAAGATTATGTCTTTTCTTTTATAGGAATTTATTTCGTGTCATCCTGTTTGTCATCAAAGGGTTGGAAACCGTCTGGGGATGGGAAATTCCCCACATAACGAATTGGAGTAGCCATGGTCGCCTCGAATGATGACAAAACGGCTGAAACTCTGACAGGATCAGCCGACAGACGTGAATTCCTCTGCGGAAGTGCCTTGTTCGGCGCCGGCATCGTCGCCAGCCAACTGGTTTCGTCCGCGCATGCCGAGGATGCTCAGCCGAAATCGGTGGAATTGCCGAGCGACGAGAAAAGCCCCGCACCGGCCGCTTCCGCCGCCGCACCGACGACGCAATTCGGACCTGCCGGCGTCAAAGGTGCAGTCGGCCAAGTTTATCAAAAGGCCCGCGAGGTTCTCTATCCCCGCTGCCGGGTCTGCCCCCAATGCGACGGCGTCGCCTGTGCCGGGGAATATCCGGGCTTCGGCGGTCTCGGTTCGGGGATCAGCTTCCAGAACAATTTCAAGGATCTTCAGCATGTCCGTCTGAAGATGCGGGCCCTGAACGGTGTCTTGAACGTCGAGAAGCGGCCCGACACTTCGACCGTGCTGCTCGGCCAGAAGCTTTCCTTCCCCGCCATGGCGGCGCCGATCGGCGGCGTTGCCGCCAACTTCGGCGGCAAGATCTCCGATGTCGATTATTTCGAGGCGATCATCGGCGGATGTGCCGACGCCGGTACCCTGGGGTCGGTAGGCGACTCCCCGGCCGATCCCGAGGAGGTGCTGAAAGCCCGCTTCGATGTGATCGGACACAACGGCGGCCGGGCGATCGCCGGCATCAAGCCGCGCCCGCAGACCAACTTCATCGAGATGATCCGCCTGGCCGAATCGGTCAATGCCGCGCTGATCACCATCGACATCGATTCGGCCGGACGCTACGGCAACCAGCCCAACAAGCGCACGCAGGTGGGACCGAAAACCGTGGCGGAACTCCGTCAACTGGTTCACGCCACCAAGATTCCCTTCCTGGTCAAAGGAATCATGACCCCCGAGGACGCACTTGCCGCCGTCGAAGCGGGCGCCGCCGGAATCGTCGTCTCCAACCACGGTGGACGGGTGCTCGATCATACGCCGGGCACGGCCGACGTCCTGCCGGCCATCGCCGCCAAGGTGAACGGCAAGGTGCCGATCCTGGTCGACGGCTGCGTCCATTACGGCGTCGACGTGCTCAAATATATGGCGCTCGGTGCCAGCGGCGTGCTGGTCGGACGCCATCTCGTCCGTGCCGCCTTCGGTGGCGGACGGCAGGGCGTGGCGCTGTTCATGGACACCATGCGCAGTGAATTCGAGGCCGCCATGGTCATGGTCGGAGCGGCGAACGTACGGAGCATCAATCGCACCGTTCTTGCTTGATGAGGCCTGTCATGACCCGATTTGCAAGGGTAGCGGGACTGGCCTTCGTCATGGCGGCATTTCTGTTCGCCCTGGCGGACAGAGCCATCGCCGCCGCCCCCGAGGCGTTCACCTATCGTGGTGGCGGCCGGGGAACGGTGGAGTTCGATCACCGCATGCACGCGTCCAAGGGATATGTCTGCCGTGACTGCCACACCGACTTTGCCGGCACCGGCAAGCAGTTGTTCCAGACGCAAAAACGAAGTCTGATCGATCGGCCCACGCACGACACCGATCAAAGCTGCTTCGCCTGTCACAACGACAAACTCGCCTTCGACAAATGCGATAGCTGCCATCGTCGTTTCTGACGAACACCCATCGAGAGGAGGGAACCTCGCGGTTCCCTCCTCAGCCTTTGACAAAATCGGCGCGGATCCTGGCGCCTCTGCAATGCTTGAGTCGGCCGCCAGATCACTCCCGTTAAGTACCGTCAATCCGTCCGCAGAATTCCCAGAAGCCGATCGGCCTGCCCATCGTTCGGTTCGGGCGGCACGTTCAGCAAACGGCACAAAAGGGAATAAAGCTCGACATTGTCGAAAGCGGGCTGCCGGACCCCGCTGCGGAAAGCCGGACCATGGGCGACGAACAGGGCGGCCATCGCGGGATCGGCGGGATCATAGCCATGCGCTCCGGCGCCAAAGGCCCGGCCCTTCGCTTGCATCTCGGCCATCGCCCGCCGGCTCGTCACCAGCCATCCCGGTTCGGCCAGACAGACGAACGGCGGCACCCGGGAATTGGCGCCGTAATGCAGGGCGACGGGAATGTCGGCCTTGCGCCAGCAGGCGACATGCTCGCGCGGCATCAGAAGGCGGCTTTCCACCGCCGCCTCCCGTCCAGGCAGGGCACGAAGTTCGGTCACCGCGCCGGTGGTCAGCACATGGACGTCGGCGGGATCGGCCAGGTCGTCCAGGAACACCACGCGCTCCGCGGCGGTCGCCGCCATGCCGTGATCGGAAACGATCAGCAGATTGACCCTTTCGAACAGATTGCGCCGCCGCAGACCGTCGAACAGGCGGCCCAAGGCGCCGTCGATCCGCCCCAGGGCTTCATCGACGGCCATGGAGTCGGGGCCCCCGGCATGACCGGCCTCATCGGCCTGCTCGAAATAGAGCGTGATGAAATCCGGCCTTTGCCCTTCCGGCAGATCCAGCCATTCCAGCACGCCGTCGACGCGCCGTTCGGGCGCCACCGTCCCGTCGTAGGGCTTCCATAACGACGGGCGGACACCATGAATGGCGACATCGCTTCCCGGCCAGAACATGGCGGCCGTCCGCAGACCCCGCCGTTCGGCGCCGACCCAAAGCGGCGTCGCGGCATTCCACCAGCGCTCGTCGGCGATGGAGCGATGGTCGGTATGGTTGAAGAAGCCGTTGGGCGCCAGATTAGGGTCTTCCATCACATTGTAGACGATGCCGTGATGATCCGGATAAAGGCCGGTGACCAAGGTGTAATGATTGGGCTCGGTCACCGACGGGAAGGCCGGACGCATGGCATCGGCCGTCACGCCGGATGCGGCCAGGGCCGACAAAACGGGGGACCGGCCCCGGCCGAGGTAATCGGCGCGGAAACCATCCAGGGAAACCAGGATCAGGGGCGCCCGGCGGGGCGGCGGTACGCCCTCCCCCTGCCCTCCGGATGGCACCGTCACGCAAGCCGAGACCAGCAATGACAAGGCGAGAAGCAAGGGACGCATGAAGGATGGCATGGTCTCTCCCGGCAGGAGGTCTGGTCCGATCAATATTGTGGGGAAAATCACCCGTTCGGACAAAGGATTGAATTGTGGCTACGGAGGAAACAGACAAGGATTGACCGACCGCCGCCCGAATGCAATTCAACGAGTCGGCGGGCAGACCCACCGGGGAGTTAGCATGAACGCGTTCCGCTCGATTTTCCTGACGATGACCCTGCTGTCCATTTGGGTCGCCACGCCGCTCCGGGCCGAAGACGGTGCGCTCGATGCCATCCGCAAGGAAGGTGTCATCCGCATCGGCGCCACCGGCGATTATCTTCCCTACAGCTTCCGCGATGCCGAGGGACGGCTGTCCGGCGCCGACGTCGAGATGGGGAAGGATCTGGCCGCCGCCCTCGGGGTTCGGGCGGAATTCGTGCCGACCACCTGGAAAACCCTGCTCGACGATTTCAAGGCGGGAAAATTCGATGTGCTTGTCGGCGGCGTCACCGTCACGCCCGAACGCGCCGAAGCCGGCGACTTCTCCATATCCCACGACCATGACGGCAAACGGCCGATCGTGCGCTGCGCCGACAAGGACAAATTCGCCACACTGAGCGCCATCGATCAGCCGACCGTGCGCGTGGTGGTCAATCCCGGCGGCACCAACGAACGTTTCGCCCGCGAACATCTTTCCCAGGCGCGACTGGCCGTCTGGCCGGACAACCGGACGATCTTCGAGCGCATCGCCGAGGGAGAGGCCGACGTCATGGTGACCGACGGCATCGAAGTCGGCCTGCAGGCCGTCCGCCATCCGGGCGTCCTCTGTCCGGCCTCGGTGGCCGAACCCTTCACCCATTTCGACAAGGCCTATCTGCTGCGCCGCGATCCGGCTTTCAAGCGGGCCGTCGACGCCTGGATGGCCGACGCCCTGGCCAGCGGAAAATGGCAGGCCTATCTGAACGCGGCCATGCACTGAAACCAGTCCCGGAACCTGACGCGTCGTTCAAGCGGCAAGTTCCGGGGCGATCCCCGATATCCAGATCAATGGGCCGAGGTGGTGGCGATCACGTCGGGAACGGCGCATCCATAGCTTTGGGCGAACTCACCCAGGGTTTTCCACGTCGCGGCGTCGATCGGCAGGCCGTTCGCCGTCCGCTCGGCGAGCGCCGCCCATTCCGGATCGCCGGGGGCCTTGACGCTTTCGCCGGGGCGGGCCGGCTGGCCACGCAGGTCGGCCAGGAACTCGGCCACCCGGTTGGCGAAGGCCTGCCGTGGCTGGAAGGCGCCGGTATCGAAGATAATGAAGAAATGCCCAAGGCGGGCCGGCCATGTGACGTCGTCCCCGGCGAAAGACGGCAAACGGGCGCCATGCAACATGCCGGTGAAAGCGGAACACAGCATATCGACCATCACCGCCAGCCCGGCCCCCTTGTAGCCGTAATTGGCGCCGCCCAGCGGCACCAGGGCGGCGGCGGCGAAAGGATCGACGGTCATCTCCCCCTTGCCGTCGATCGCCACTTCCGGCGGCAGATCCGTCCCCGTATCGCGTCTCAGCAGCACGCGGTTCAATGGAATGCTACTGGTCGCCATGTCGAGGAGCAGCGGATTGCCGCTCTCGGCCGGAACGGCGAAGGTAATCGGATTGGTTCCGAAAAAGGCCTTCACGCCATCGTGAGGAGCGACGATGGCGTCGGCGTTGGTCATGCCGAGAGCGGCGAATCCCTGGCGGGCGGCGGTCAACGTGTAAACTCCGGTGGCGCCGTGGTGGGTGGAACGGCCGATGGCGACGGCGGCGATGCCGTTTTCACGCGCCACCTCGATTCCGGCCTCGATGCCGCGATAGCTGGCGAGATGGCCGAGCCCGTCGTCGGCGTCGACATGAACGACCGCCGGGGACAGTCGCTCGATCCGCACCGTCGGGTTCGGTTTGATCCGCCCGGCCTTCAACCCCCTCAGATAATGGGGGGTCAGCCGCACGCCGTGGGTATCGACAGCCCGCATCGAGGCATCGGTCAGCGCGCGGGCCACGGCGGCGGCGCTCTCTTCGGATGCGCCGGCCCCGGCAACCAGGGATTTGACGAAGCTTTCGACCGCTTCTCCACGGCACCTTACGCCATCGAACTCTTCCATTTCCTCCTCCTTGATTTTTTTGACGGCGCTGCCGGCAGTTCCTGAAAAGACCTTCAGGAGTTGCAAAACGCACAGGACCGAAAGGCGATAACCGCTTTTTATCGATACTAGGCGGCTCGAATGTCATGTCAAATAGTAAGTGATTTTTATCGGTAAGAGCCCATTCATGCTAAGCTGGCGGACGTCGGAACGGTCCCCGGAATTGTCGCATGGCCAAGACGAGTTTCATCCAGAAGCGAACGATGAACGCCCTTCTCGATCTGTTTTCCAAGGGTCCGGTGTCCCATGGTCATGCCTCGGAAAGCGAACTGGCCCGCCTCCTCGACGTCAGCCGCACCACGATCCACGCCGCTCTCGGAAATTTGGAAAAACAAGGGGCCATCATCCGCGGCGAGCGGCGGATCCACCTCGCCCATCCGCCAAAGGCGGACGATTATTTCAACGAAACCCAGATCATCAGCCCGCAGGAACGGATCGAACAGGTCCTGATGGAACGCATGCGGCATGGCGACTGGGGACCGGGGCGGGAATTCTCCGAAACCGATCTGGCGCGCAGCAGCGGCGTCAGCACGGCGTCGGTCCGCGAATTCCTGATCGGTTTCTCGCGTTTCCACCTGGTCGAGAAACGTCCGCGCGGCGGCTGGAAGCTGCTGGGACTGGAAATCGAATTTGCCGCCGAGGTTGCCGACATGCGACAGATGCTGGAATTGGAGGCGATGAAACGGCTGGGACCGGCGGCCGACGACGCCTGGCACCGCACGGCCCACACGCTATTGCTCAGGCATCGGACGCTGGCCGGTCAGATGACGCATCGCTACAAGGATTTCCGCCTTCTCGACCGCGAATTCCATGGCTGGATCCTGTCTCATCTGCAAAACAGATTCGCCATGGACTTCATGGATATCGTCTCCTTCGTCTTCTATTACCATTACAAGTGGAACGTCGACGACGAGCAGTTCTTCAACACGGCGGCCATCAGGGAACATCTCGTCATCCTCGAAGCCCTGGCCGACCAGGATCTGGCCGCCGCCACCCGGGCCATGGGCGAGCATCTCTCCAACAGCCGGGTCAATCTCATCCGCTCGCTGGAGCCGGCAATCCCGGCGTGACCGCCGGCGCAAGCGATGATCCGCCATCGATTTCCCACAGACTTCCGGACCGTCCCGCCAAGTCTTCATGGCTGCCTCCCGCATAAGTGGGACCTGTCTTTCCGACATGGCGCTAAACTGCGGGGCTTTCCAATCCGCGCCGGCATGACGTCGGCCCGGGGCGGTAGCGGGACCAAAATTTTGCCACAGAGTGACCGGAACCTACGCTTCGTCGCAGTCGCGACACCCTTCCCCCGACAAGGGCGGCCCACGTCCACCGACTTTCGAAGAATGGATCGCAATCAATTCCCCCGCAGCCCCGTCGTTGCCGTGACACCCGGTAAAGGTCCATCGTCCGCCACCGGTTCCGAGCCGGCCAGATGAGCCGTGCCCTGGCGATGAGGTCGTTGCCGGCGTTCGACGTCGGCGACGCCTTTCCTTTCACGCGAATCGACCGTCCCGTCATCCGCCGTGCCTCGGACCATGACCTGGATGCGCTGGTGGCGCTGGAGAATGCCTGCTTCACCTCGAACAGGCTTTCACGACGCAGCTATCACGGGCTGCTGACGCGAGGGCACGCAACCGTGCTGATCGCCGAACAAAATGGCATCCCGCTTGGCGCGGCGGTGCTTCTGTTTCACCGAAACAGCGGCATTGCCCGTCTCTATTCCCTGGCCATCGCGCCCAGCGTCCGCAGCGGCGGCATGGGACGCCGTCTTTTGCATGCCGCCGAGACGGCGGCGCTCGACCGGGGACGGCGGATGATGCATCTGGAGGTCAGACTCGATAACGCCCCCGCCCGCCACCTCTACGAAAGCGAAGGCTTCCACGCGATCACCCGCTTGCCGGGCTACTACGCCGACGGCATGGGCGGCCTCAGGCTCGAACGCTCGCTGTGACCGGCCGCCCCATCATCATTTTCCCCTTCCCCGCTCGATCCGGAGCAAAGCCCCATCATGCCCTCCCATCTCATCGTCGTCGATAAACGCAAGGATTTCCGCTGGCCGGATCCGGGTGGACGCATCGTGACGGCCAATGATTATCTGGCCCAATCGAAAACGCTCCCGCACAGCCGGATCATCAACCTGTGCCGGGGTTACGGATATTTGAGCACCGGCTATTACGTCTCGCTGCTCGCCGAGGCGCGCGGCGACCGGGCCGTTCCCGATATCGCCGCCATGGCGGGCATGTACCGGCGCGAGGTCCATACGGATCACGACATGTTCGACCGGCCCCTGGCCCATATGCCGGATCTGTCGTGCCTGGAAAACGCCGTCAGTCTGCATGTGTATTTCGGCGAGGTGGAGGACCAGCGCTTCCATGAGTTGGCGCAACGGGCCTTCAAGCGGTTGCGATGCCCGCTGCTGCGGATCGATCTCGAGCGAACCGACGGCTGGCGGGTCGTCGATGTCCATACGCTCGATCTGCGCGACGTGCCGGCCGAGCAGGATGATTTTTTCCTGCACTGCCTCGATGTCTATGTCCAGCGGCGCTGGCAACGTCCGAAAATGACCTCGACGTCGCATTTCGATCTGGCGGTGCTGCGCGACCCCAACGATCCCCTGCCGCCCTCGAAACCGGAGACGCTGCGGCGGCTGGCCGAGGTCGGCCGCGCGATGGATGTGAATGTCGTCGAGATCGACCGCAAGGACTATCGGCGGCTGACGCAGTTCGATGCCCTCTTCATTCGCGAAACCACCGCCGTTCCGCATCATAGCTTCCGTTTCGCCCGCAAGGCGGAACGGGAGGGCATGCCGGTGATCGACGATCCGACCTCGATCATCCGCTGCACCAACAAGGTCTATCTTGAAGAGCTGCTGCGCGGTCATGGCGTGCCCACGCCCAACACGCGGTTTCTGACCCGCCGCAGCCGCGAGGGAATCGAGGACGCCTGCGCCTTCCCCGTCGTCGTCAAGATTCCCGACGGGGCCTTCAGCATCGGCGTCGAAAAAGCCGGCGACCGGCGACAATTGCACGACATCGCCGAGCGCATGCTCAAACATTCGGAAATCATCCTGCTGCAGGATTTCATCGCGACCGAATTCGATTGGCGCATCGGCGTTCTCGATGGCCAGCCCCTGTTCGCCGCGCGCTATTTCATGTGCAAGCATCACTGGCAGATCCTGAAACATGACGCCGACGGAACGCATGCCGAAGGGGCGACCCAGGCCATCGCCCTCGCCGATGTTCCACCCAAGGTCCTTGATGTCGCCTTGCGGGCGGCGCGGCTGGTCGGACGCGGTCTTTACGGCGTCGACTTGAAAGAGACCGCGAACGGCGTCTTCGTCATGGAGGTCAACGACAATCCCAATATCGACATCGGCATGGAGGACGCGGTGATCGGCGATGAGCTTTATCGCTGCCTGCTCCGCTATTTCCTGCGCCGGGCCGAGGAAATGCGGCCGCGCTCCTTCGCCTTGAAGGCCGCATGCTGATCGTTGTTCACCGCCCTGAACAGATGATCTGCACGGACATTTTCGTCGCCGCCTCCGCCAGATCGGCCGTGTTCTGGCGAACCGTCGCCGTTGCCCGCCCATAGGGGATCTTCAGCCGGTCGAGGAAGAGCGCCAATTCCGAAGCCTTGATGGCGAAATTGACATTCTGCGGCAGATCCCCGGTCTGGCGCAGCACATTGGCGGCGTCGAGCTTGGAGACGACGACGCCGATCACATTGCCGGCGCCATCGAGCAACGGGCCGCCGGAATTGCCGCTTTGCACCGGCGCGGTCATCTGCAGCACATGCGGATCGTCGGCGACGCCGCGGGTGGCGCTCAAGATCCCCACCGTGACATTGCCCTCCGACGACAGAAGGCCGGGCAAGGGAAACCCGAAAGCCAGCACATCCTCGCCGACGCGAAGCGGCGGATCGAGACGCAGCTTGCCGTTCGCGGCCGGCGGGGCCGACATCTGTAAAACGGCCAGATCCACCCCGCCGTCGACACCGATGAGCTTGAGCGGCGCCTTGCCTGCGGTTTCAAGGCGCCCGCAGCCCGACACCACATGCGCATTGGTCACCAGATGACCGCGATCATCGATGAAGAAACCGGTCCCCGCCTTGACCGCCCCCTCTCCCCGGGACCGGCCGGCCTGAGTCTCGGCGCGGGGCGCCGGCATGCCGGCCGGACCGGGCTGCGCCGACGGCGGCGGCACGGCCTTTCCCGACGGCGTCCCGCCGCCTTCCCTCGGAAGGGCGCCGAGGGTTTGCGCCAACATCCGCGCTTGGCCCGCCTCCTCCTGCCGTCCCAGCCGGCTGAGAACGGCGGCCTTCCCCGAATAGCAGAGGGCGGCTTTCGGCTGCCGGGTGATACAGCGGCCCAGAACGCCCAGCGCCTCCTCCTTGCGGCCGGCATGGCTGAGAGCCGCGGCGTAGCGGAAGGAAAGCCTGGCCCAATCCTCGTCCGCGATCTGGCAGCGCGAGAACAAGGTCGCGGCGAACCGGGCAGTGCCGGCGAGATCCCCGTTGCCATAGGCGAGATCGGTCGCGGAGACCAGCTGCTCGCATTCGCCGGCCCCATCCGTCTGCGCGGCACTTTCCCCCATCGGCGCCGCGAGGATCGCCAGCAGGACGAGCACGGCGGACAGGAACGAGGCTTTCATAATGGTCATGGCCCTTGTCCTTATCAGAAAGCGGCGCCATCGGCATCTTTGAAGTCCGGGAACGAAGGCGATATCCTGTCCGGCGCCGGCCTTGAACCCCGAAAACATTCCCGGCTCCGAAAGCCATAGTCGAGGATAAGCCCCCCATGCACCGCGACAGCATCGCCATCCTGCGCGATCTGATAGCCTTTCCCACGGTCAGCCGCGACGGCAATCTGGATCTGATCGCCTATGCCGAGAAAGTCCTGGCCGATTGCGGCGCCAAAATCCTTCGCGTCCAGTCCGAAGACGGATGCAAGGCCAATCTGCATGCCGTGATCGGGCCGGAGGACCGTCCCGGCGTCATGCTGTCGGGTCATACCGACGTGGTGCCGGTGGACGGCCAGACCTGGAGCCATGATCCCTTCACCCTGCGGGCCGGGGACGGACGGCTGTTCGGACGCGGAACGGCCGATATGAAAGGCTTCATCGCCTGCGTCCTGGCCCTGGCCGGCAAGACCAGGGACAAGTCCCTGAAGGTGCCCCTTGTGGTCGCCTTATCCTATGACGAGGAAGTGGGTTGCCTGGGAGTCCGGCGGCTGCTGGACATGATGGAGAGCATGCCGGTCCGGCCCCGCTTCTGCATCGTCGGCGAACCGACCTCGCTGCAGGTGATCAGCGCCCACAAGGGCAAGACCGCCGCCCGCATCGAATGCCGGGGGGTGGAAGCCCATTCCAGCCTGCCGGGAAACGGATTGAACGCCATTCACCTGGCCTGCGACATGGTCGGCGGCCTGCGTCGGCTGCAAGCCGATATCCTGCGCGACGGCCATCGCGACGACGGCTATGAAGTGCCGCATACCACCGTCCATGTCGGGCGCATCCAGGGGGGAACGGCGCTCAACATCGTGCCCAACCTGTGCTGGCTGGATTTCGAGATACGCCATCTTCCCCAGGACGACATCGACGGCCTGATGGCCGCCGTACGGACCATCGCCGGACAAATCCGCGACGACGCCCGCAAGAATTTCCCCCAGGCCGATGTTCTGCTGAAACCGCTGTCGAGCTATCCGCCCCTGGATACCCCGGCCGACGCCGAAGTGGTCGCCTTCGTCAAAAGCCTTACCGGCGGCAACAGCACCGGCAAGATTTCCTTCGGAACCGAAGGCGGGCTTTACACCCGGCGGCTGGGCGTCCCCACCGTCGTCTGCGGCCCGGGCTCCATCGTCCAGGCCCACAAGCCCGACGAATATATCGACGAATCCCAGTTGGCGGCCTGCGACGCCATGATGGATCGCCTGCTGTCGCGCCTTACCGGCTGAAGCCCGGCCCCGGGGAGCCTTTACCGGCGTTGGTGTCGGATCCCGGTCACATTTCCTCTCCTCGACCGGCGCCCGTCCGAACGGCTGGGCTGTGTCGCGTCCATCATGCTTGGCCACGTCGCCCAAGGGCGGCATGGGACAAAAGGGCCGCGACGGCGAACCCCGCCCCGGTTACGGCAAGCCCCTGCCAGCCGAAGCGTTCGACCATCCACGCAGCAACCCCGGCGCCGCTCGCCCCGCCGAGGAAATAGCAGGTCATGAAGACGGTATTGAGCCGGCTGCGCGCCTCCGCCGACAAGGCGTAGATGCGGCTTTGGTTGGAAACCAGCCCTGCGCGATTGCCGATATCGAGCAGCACCATGGCCAGCAGAAGCGGAAGGATGTGCCACTCGGCCCCGGCAACGCCGAGGAAGGCCGCGAGCACGGCGACACCACCCGCCGCCAATATGGGACGCGGGCCGAAGCGATCCACCGCCCGGCCGATGAAGGGCGACGCCACGAGACCGGCGATGCCGGCGAAGCCGAAAGCCCCGGCTGCATCCGGGCCGAAACCATAGGGGGGGCGGGCCACCAGCGCGGCGAGCGTGCCCCAGAGAGCGGAAAAAGCGGCGAACATCAGGAAGCCGGTGATGCAGGCGGCGCGCAGAACCGGCTGCTCGCGGACCAGCGTCCAGAGCGAAGCCAGGAGTGCCGGATAGGCGGACACCGAACCGGTGCGCGAAAGCCGGGGCAGACGCAGGACGATGATCGCCATCAGCGCCGCGTCGATGCCGACCGCGATGAGGAACATCGTGCGCCAACCGGCATGAGCGCCGACGAATCCGCTCAAGGTCCGGGCGAACAGCAGGCCCGCCGACAATCCGCTGAGCAAAGCGCCGACGATCCGGCCGCGCGTCTCCGGCGGCGCCAGCCCCGAAATGGCGGGAATGACCACCTGTGCCGTCACCGCCGTCAGCCCCACCGCGATGCTCGCAACGGCGAGCATTGGAAAACTGGTCGAGACGGCGACCGCCAAAAGGCTCGCCATGTTAAGCATAAGCAGGGCTAGGATCAGCATCTTGCGGTCAAGCCGATCGCCCAGCGGCACGAAGAGAAACAGTCCGCCCGCATAGCCCAGCTGCGTCAGCGTCGCGATCAGCCCGGCGTCGGTTGCGGAGCGACCGAAACTTGCGCCCATTTCGGGCAGAAGCGGCTGATTGTAATAGAGGGTCGAGACGGCGAAAGCGCAGGCGGTCGCCATCAGGCAGACGGTGACCGGGGAAAGCGGATTGGCCGCCCGCCCCCCTGGAAATGAAAGGAGGGTCATGGCGCGGTCCTGGGTTCGGGTTCGGGTTCGGGCCGCAGGCTGAGCCGAAACGCGCCGGATGATAATTGCTCTTTGTCGCTTAATATCTTTGCGTATTATGCAAAGATGGATTTCGCGCGTTACGCCACCCATCTGGAAACCTTCGTCGAGGTTACCCGCCTTGGCAGCTTTGCGGCCGCCGCCCGGCGACGCGGGGTTGCCGTCTCCTCCATCGTCCGGCGGATCGACGCGCTGGAAGCCGATCTGCAAACACGGCTCTTCGTCCGCTCGACGCGCGCCCTGACGCTGACCGATGCCGGCGAACGGCTACTCGTCCGCGCCCGGGATGTCATCGACCGCCTGATCGACGTCCGTTCCGAAATCGGCGCGCTCGACGAGACGCCCGGCGGAGTATTGCGGCTGAGTTGCCTGCCGACCTTCGGACGCCTTCATGTTCTTCCGGTGGTCGCCCAACTGCTCGAAACATGGCCGGGCCTGGCCATTGAACTCGACCTCACCGAACGGTTGAGCGACCCGGCGACCGAGCGTTGCGACGCGGCGATCCGGATCGGCGCGCAACCGGACAGCGGGTTGATCGCCACGCGCATCGGCGCGCAGCGCTGGATCGTCTGCGCGTCACCCGATTATCTCGACCGGCATGGGCGCCCCGCGCATCTCGAAGACGTCGCCCGCCACCGGCGCATCGGAAAGGCGCGCGAGTTGCCCGGCCTCGGCTGGAGCCGGCTGCCGATCACCGGACTGGAGGACAAGGCCCGGGTTTTCCGCTGCGACGAGTTCGAGGCGCAAAGACTTGCCGCGCGCGCCGGTCTCGGTCTGGCCATGTTGCCGAACTGGGTCGTCGGCGACGACATCGCCGGCGGACATCTCATTCATCTCTTCGATGAGCCGAAGGACGCGGCCGAACCGATCCATATCCTCCGCGCCCTGCCGGATGCACCGCCCAAGCTGCGCGTTTTTATTGCGGCGATGCGCGAGCATTTCGTTTTACTACATTGAAAAGACAGAATTGTTCAATGCATCGAGTCAGGTGGAACAGGATCGCCCGGCGCTCCCTCACGCCCTTTGGCCAAGCGCCTTCTCGATCTTCTTATCGGTCTTGTACTGGCTCAGGGCATATACGGCCCAAATTGTCGCGGGCAACCAGCCGATCAGCGTGATTTGCAAAAGCAGGCAGATCACTCCGGCAATAGGTCTCCCGATAGTAAAGAATGTCAGCCACGGCAGAATCAGAGCAATAATCAAACGCATACTCTTTCCCCTTCCCTCTTTTACACGTGAGCGCCGACATGGGCGGCGAGTTCGTTCGTATCGATCCTCAAATACCGCCCGGAGATGAATCAGCCCATCCCATGGCCGGCACGAAAAGCGCGACCACGCAAATTGCCAGAGACGTTCCTATTGCCATGTCCGCCCCGAAGGATTGATCCCCACGATCAACGCGGCCCCAGAACCCCAGGGACATCATGGAAATCCGATCAGGATTAATTTCATATCCCCTAAAAGACATATCGTGGCGCCGCCGCCGCGCCCATCCTCGCCCGCCCACTAGAAAGCGCCGCCTGATTTGAAATGTTCACGGCCGAAACATGGCCTTTGAAAGGCCATCGTGATGGAATATGGCCAAACGCTTTCTGCCAGCGCTTGACGGTTCCCACGCTATTCTGTAGAACCGGCCATCCGAGCACGACGGTGCGCCCCTGGGCGTCCGTTCCTCCCGCGGAAGGGTGGGTGAGTGGCTTAAACCAGCGGTTTGCTAAACCGTCGTAGAATGTCAAGTTCTACCGGGGGTTCGAATCCCCCCCCTTCCGCCATTTCATAGAATGCGAACTCCGGACGTAACCGATGTCACGCCCGAGGTGGCGGTTAAGGTTCTGAGAAGGTCATCTTTAGATCCCATGATGCGGACTTCGTGGTCCGTAACCTCGGCGCGCTGGGCCTAGACCCGCAGATGGTCGCGGCGGTAGCCGCCCGCCGGCCACGCGCATGCGTGCCGTCTCCACAAACCTGCGAGCCATCTCCGGTGTGACTGCCTGCTGGCCTGAACCTTCCAACATGGTCTGAGCCCGTTCGGCATCCGCCTGGGCTTGGTCGCGGATAGCCTTCAGGCCGGCAAATGCGGTCCTTCAATGCCGGGTCGTCCAGATTGGCGAAAACGGGCGGGCAACGCGTAAGAAAGGCGGCGTTCATGTCCTCTCAGCCTTGCGCCTTTTCCGACAGATCTGAGAAGTTTCTGATCTTGACCGAATGATCAGCAAAGCGGGCAACAATCTCCAACTCTCCTCCCATCGCCTCGACAAAACGGCGAAGCGTGCTGACATACATGTCGGCGCGCCTCTCGATTTTGGCGACCGAACCCTGGTTGATCTGGAGCGCCTGACCGATCTCCTCCTGGGACAACTTCAAAGCCCGGCGCATCTCGGCAAGGTCCATCTCCTCACCGAGCCGTTGTGCCTCGACTGTTGCCTGGGTCTGCGCCTCCGGGCTCATGCGGGCACGAAGCTCTGCGAAAGAACGCCTACCGGCCATCGTCTTTCTCCTTTTCCAGTTCGACCAGATGCTCGTCGTAAAGGGCATCGGCGATGGGGATCATCCGTTCGTAGAAACGTTTGTCGCCGGTCTTGTCCCCGCCGATCAGCAGGATTGCCGCGCGGCGCGGATCAAAGGCGTAGAACACCCTCAAAGGCTTGCCGCCGCTCTGCACGCGCAACTCCCGCATATGGGCGTGACGCGAGCCGTTGACGCCGCTCGAATAGGGGAACGGCAGATTGGGGCCTCGGCTTTCCAGCTTGCGGACATACGCATCGATACTGATCTGTTCGGCCTCGGTGAGCGTGTCCCACCAGCCTCCAAATTCGTCCGTATATTCGACCGGCCACGACATGAAGGAATACTATTCCTTAAAGGGAATTAATGCAAGCCCTTTGCCGGGTCGAGGGTACTACCTGCAATGCATGACCTCCCTCGATGGTTAGTCCCTAATCCAGTCCTGCTTGCAGACAGGCAAGGCACCTCTCTCCAGACGATGCCGCAGGACTGAAAATTGCCAACGAGATCAACTTCACTGATGAGCGCCTGTTCGAAAACATAATGCTATTGTGGCAGCACTTTGGACGTCAGCCGCGGCGAGCAGAACTGGCCAAGCCTCCGTCCGTGATTTCTCAGTCGGCCTACCTACGTCGGTTTCATTCATGGACTGATGCTCTTACCCAGTTCGTCGCCTATGCGAACGCGCAGGACACTCGACCGCCAGATCCTGTCGAAATCCCAAAGGGTCACAAAACTGGCCGTGATCCGTCTCTCAGACTCAGGTTCCGCGTGATGAAGCGGGACAATTTTTCGTGTCGAGTATGTGGAGCGAGCCCGGCATTGAAGCCAGGGCTGACGCTACATGTTGATCACATTGTCGCGTGGAGTCTCGGCGGTGAAACGGTCGACGATAACCTTCAGACGCTTTGTGAGCCGTGCAACTTGGGGAAAAGCAACATGCTGTAGCGACCGCTACCGCGTCCGGTTCGAACTCAGAGGGGTACAGCGTAAACATAGTGCTCATCTTCGTCGGACACGGCCCGCCATTTCAGTCCGCCAATGCCTCTTCCACTGCCCGGGGATTCTTGGCGATCACGGTCAGCAGAAACCGTGCGGTCCGATCGGGTGAACGCCGCCCTTGCTCCCAGTCCCGCAATGCGGAGACCGCGAATCCGTAGCGGGCGGCGAATTTGTCTTGTGACAGTCCGGAACGCTCGCGAATGGACTTGACATCAACGGTGGCCGGCACCTGCACGGTATGGGCTACCGTCCCTTTGGGGTTCCCGTCAAGGTACTGCAAGGCGCCTTCAAGACCTTGGATGATTTCGTCACCGATGTTGCGTTGGGTCATTTCCCATACCTCGCGATGATGGTTTCAACGATCCGAGCCATGGCCTTCTTTTGAGCGCTGCTCAGGTCGGATTGGACGTTCTTCGGTCAATCGGTCGGAAAGGCCGGCGGCCACGTTCAATCCCGCTTTCTCGGGCTGATTTCGATCATGAGAATCCGCTTCATGGCATTCACCCCCGTGCCTGCGCCGTCAGGGCGTTCCATGCCGCAAGCGAGTCCATATAGTCCCGCCAATGCGCGATCTTGCGGTTCTCGATCCTGACGATCGAGCAGAATCGGTTATCGTATTTCACGCCGGTCGCGAGGATCGTCCCGTGCACCTCGTATTCGATGACGACGACGGTGCCATCGTCCGTCTTGTGAACGACCAGCTTGTCGGCGGACCGCAGCGCGATGCCATCGACATAGCCCCTGAACGCGGCCATCAGATCGACACGCCCGGTGATGATGCGCGGCCAGCCTGGCACATCGTAGCGAACCTCATAGACAGTCTCGCCGGTGATGACGTCGAAGAAGTGCTCACCGTCGACGAGATCGCCGAGTGCCTCCCGGACGAGATCGAAATAAGGTGCGGCGGGCTGGTAGGCGGCGTATTCGGGATTCGGCATCGGGTGCTCTCCGTTGTTCGCATAGTTGCTTACGAAACGAGAGCTACATGTAATCCGGAAGCCTCTTCTTCGGAAGAACGCACCTTGGTTCGGTTGATCACGGAAGAGGCCTGAGCGCCATCTCGCATCCAAGCAGCAGAAGGCCGATCAGGAATCCGCGACGGAAAACAGCCGGGCTGATCCTGTTGCGAACGAGCTGCCCCGCCCACATGCCCCCAAGTGCCGGCGCAACGGCCAAGGCGGACAAAAGCAGACCTTCCGGATGGAAGGACCCGTGTGTTCCAAGCCCAACCGCCAGCGCGATCGTCGACACGGTGAACGACAGGCCAAGTGCCTGCACCAAATCGTCCTTTGAGAGTTCGAGCGCCTGAAGGTAGGGCACGGCCGGAATGACGAATACGCCGGTTCCGCCCGTGACGATGCCCGTGATCGCTCCGATGACAGGCGACAGCCAAGGTTCGACATGCCGCGGGATGCCGAGCTGGCGGGCGAAAAGCGTGTAACCGGAATAAATCACGAGTGCGATGCCGAGCATGGTCGTCGTCAAGCCAATGTCCCCGCTGGCGATCCATGCCGATCCCGACACGGTTCCCGCCGCGACGGCCAGCATCATCGGCCACAGCCTTCGCAGAAGCGAACCGAAGCTCGGGCCGGCCAAAAGTTGCCAGATATTGGTGACGAAAGACGGGACAATCAGCAGGCTTGCGGCCCCCAGTGGCGAGATGAGCGCGCCGAGCACCCCCATTGCCACGGTGGGAAGGCCCATTCCGGTGACGCCTTTGACGAGGCCGGCAACGAAGAAGGTTGCGAAGACGACGGAGAGCGGAGCTATCGAGAGATCAAACATGCCTCATGATTATCGGCTTCAGATCCATCAACAATGAGGATGTGCCGATATCTGGCTTCGGCTATCCCGAAGGCTGATGATCGGGTAGTCTTGCCTCATGCGCTTCGACCTGACCGATCTTCGCCTTTTCCTTGCCGTCGTGGATGCCGGAAGCATCACCCATGGAGCGGCCGACGCCGGGCTGTCTCTTGCGGCGGCCAGTGAACGGTTACGCGACATGGAGGCCACGGGCGAAGTCGTGCTGCTGACTCGTGGCCGGCGTGGCGTGGTCCCCACCGAGGCCGGCGAGGCGCTCGCCCATCACGCGCGCGCGATCCTGCATCAGATGGCGCAAATGCGTGGCGAACTCGGGCATTATGCGAAGGGCCTGCGCACGATGATCCGTATCCTCGCCAACACTGCGGCCGTCACCGAGTTTCTGCCCAGGCGACTTGCACCATGGATGGCTGCGCACCCTCAGGCCGATGTCGAGCTGAAGGAGCGGCAGAGCGTCGAGATCGCCAAAGCCATTGCCGCAGGTTTCGCCGAGATCGGCATCCTGTCCAGTGCGGCCGTCGCCACCGGACTGACGTTGCGCCCTTTTGCGCTCGACAGGCTGGTCATGGTGGCGTCGCGCAATCACCCGTTGGCGGCAAAGGCCGAGGTTCGATTCGCCGATCTGTTGGACCAGCATTTCATTGGCCTGACGGGCGGCGCCTTGCAGCGCCACATCGATATGCAGGCGGAGAACCTTGGCGCAAAGCTCAAGGTCCGTGTGGCGCTTCGCAATTTCGACGGCATCTGCCGGATGGCCGGCGAAGGCGTCGGTATCGGCATCGTTCCGGAATCAGCCGCGCGGCGCTCGAAGCGGTCGGCGCGAATCGCCATCGCCCGGCTTCAGGACGACTGGGCCACGCGCCGGCTTTCCGTCTGTGTCCGAAGCGAGGCGGAACTGACATCACCCACAAGAAGCCTGTTCGAGTATCTGTCCGCACCAGCCGGATAACCGCCGGATCAGGTTGCAACCGTGGCCTTGAAAGCGGTGCCGGACGCGAGCAAAGCGGCGATTCCGAAAGCCGTTCCGACACCGCATACGCCCAACCATCCCGCATGCGCCCAGGCGATTCCCGACAAACCCGAACCAGCCGCCGCTCCAAAGAAGAACAAGCCGGTGAACAAGCCATTCATGCGGCCTCGCGCTTCCGGCCGGACGAGGTTGATGGCGCGCCGTCCGAGCGTCTGATCGCCAATGACGCCGAGATCAAGCAAAACGGCGGCGCCGCTCAATATGACCAAGGCCGCGCCGGCCGGCACGCCGGGGATGGCCCGAAACACGGCGTCGCCGCCCAACTCGGCAAGAACCATCGCGATGATGATACTGGCGTGGGCGGCGAAGGTCCCTCCACGAGTCCACCCTCGATCACCTATGCGACCGGCGATTGGAGCGATGAACGCCCCGGCGGCCCCCGTGAGCGCAAAAAGCGCAATACCTGATTGGTTGAGGGAAAACGGGGGTTGGGACAGACGCAAGGCGACCGATGTCCAGAATACCCCGAATGCCCCCATGCAAAGCGCCTGATAGGCCGCACGATGTCTGAGAACAGGCTCTTCGCGCAAGATCGTCAGCATTGAGGCGATGAGGACGCCATATCCACGCGACGCGTACGGTCGCCGCCGCGGCAGAACGCGGGCCAGGAGGACCGCCAGCACGGCGATGACGCCCGCGAGCGTGATGTAGAACGACCGCCAGCCGGCGATTTCGGCGAACAGGCTGGCGATTGGACGCGACAGCAGAATGCCCAGCATGAGCCCGCTCATGACGTTACCGACGACACGACCGCGCTGCGCGTCCGCGCTCAGTTGCGCGGCGACGGGGACCAGCATTTGGATGGCGCTCGCCGTCACGCCGGACAGGTAACAGGCGGCAAAGAACAACGGCAGGTTCGGCGCATAGGCGACGCTGGCCAGCGCAACCGCGTCGACACCGAGCGTTGCGACGATCAGCGTCCGGTTCTCCACCAGATCCGTCAGCGGCACCAACAGAAGCAATCCGCTCGCATAGCCCAGCAGCGTGAATGTGGTTACAAGACCGGCTTTCGACGTTGTCAGACCAAAATCGGCTTGGATCAATCCGATTAACGGCTGCGAAGCGTAGAGGCTGAGCACGGTCACTCCGACCGAGAAGGCGAACAGCGCCATAAGTCCGGCGGATAGTTTATCCGGCGGTACGGTGGTCGCCGAGACAGGCTTTTTCTCGAAGGCTAATGGCATGGGGAGGTTCTCCGGGCGGCTTTGGGCGTCTTCGAGCGACGCGAGATCCCCATTGTATATTCCCGCATATAACGTGATAATCGTCGATAAAATTAACTAACTCTTCCGGTAAAAGTGATAATGGCAAGTCTTGAGCACTATGAAGCCTTCGTGCAAACGATCGAGCGCGGCAGCTTGACCGGGGCCGCCAAGCGTCTGAACCGGTCCCTGCAATCGATCAGCCGGGCGCTTGCGGCACTTGAGGATGAACTCGGTGTTGAGCTTGTGCGCAGGACGACGCGGCGCCTGCATCCGACGCCCGCCGGTTTCATGCTTTTCGAAAAGCTTAGGACCGCCCTCAAAGACATCGAGAACGCGCGGGCGGAGGCCGGGCGGGACGCGGATCGCGTGAGCGGTGTCCTTAGAATTGGCGCCTCCGTCCTATTTGCCCCGAACCATGTCGTTCCCACCGCCACGGCCTTTCTGCAGCGCTTCCCGGAGGTCGAGATCGAGCTGGTCTTGAACGACGCGCTTGCCGACCTTATCGAAGATCGCCTCGATGTGGCGATCCGGATCGGCGATCTTGGTGCCGCCAGCCTGCGATCGAAGAAGATCGCGCAACTCCGCCGCGTCGTCGTCGCGGCGCCGTCCTACCTGACGCGTCGAGGGTATCCGAAGGCGCCATCGGATCTCTCCACGCATCTGTGTGTCGTCCGGACCTTTGGACCTGAAGGGGACATCTGGCCGCTGACGCAAGGCGCCGAGATAGCCCGGGTTCCCGTAAAGGGGGCGTTGCGATGCAATGATGCGGCGGCAGCCAACGCCGCGGTGCTGCACGGGGCCGGCATCGGCCTGGCGCCCCTTTGGCAGGTTCGGCACGACATTGACGCCGGTCGCCTTGAACTGCTGCTGCCGGAATTCGAGCCGCCGCCGATCGCGGTGAGCGCCGTCTGGCCGGCGAGCGCGGGAGCGCCCGCACGAACCCGGCTGTTCATCGAGATGCTCAGCCATCGACTAGCGGGCGAACGGATATAACAATATTCGACGACATGGTGCGGCGAGGAAGACGTCCGCCCGCAGGTCAAAGCGGCGACGGGGACCGGCCGCCGCTTCCAATGCCACTCAAGATCGGCTTCAGGCGGGTATCGACATTCCCTTGACCACCGCCGGGCGCTCGCCGAGAACCTTCCGCCAACGGATGACATTGGGGAAGGAGTCCAGATCGATCCCCTGCCATTCGTAGCGCTGCGTCCAGGGATAGATGGCGATGTCGGCGATGGAATAATCTCCCGCGACGTAACCCGTCTTCTCCAACTGGCGGTCCAGCACGCCATAAAGCCGTTGGGCCTCGGCGGTATAGCGCTTGACGGCGTAAGGGATCTGTTCGGGAGCGAATTTGCGGAAATGATGGGCCTGGCCCAGCATCGGACCGAAACCGCCCATCTGCCACATCAGCCACTCCAGAACCTCGAAACGTCCCGCCGGATCCTTGGGCAGAAGCTTGCCGGTCTTTTCGGCCAGATAGATCAGGATCGCCCCGGACTCGAACAAGGGGAACGGTTTGCCCGTGGGTCCCCGGGGGTCGACGATGGCCGGGATCTTGTTATTGGGACTGATGGCCAGGAAGTCGGGGGCGAATTGTTCGTTCTTGCCGATATCGACGGCATGCACGCGGTAAGGCAGGCCGACCTCCTCCAGCATGATGGAGACCTTGCGGCCGTTCGGAGTAGCCCAGGTATAAAGATCTATCATCCCATCCCTCTTTTCTCGGATTCGGGGGCAACGGCGTTGAATTTCCGCATCCACGGACACTTCGGCTCAGGTGCCGCTCGAGGCCCGCCTCTCGTCCGCCAGACGGCGAAAAATCAAGGCGAGGGTGACTGAGAACAACAAGGTCGAGATAGTGCTGCAACAGGCGCCCAGCAAGGCCGAGGTCAGCGGAAGACGTCCGCCTAGGAAGCTCAGCAGGAATTGCGGCAACCAACCGGCAAACCAGATGGGAAACAGGATCAGGCAGAACCTCGGCAGATTTCCTTTGAGCAGCGCGGCGGCGTCACGCAGCGGAAGCTTCCATCCGATGGCGGCGGCGGGAAAGATCAACAGATACCGACAGGCGAAAACCACGATGGCGATGGCGGCCAGGATCCTCGACAGGAGCAGCAAGGCCTCCAGCGCCAGATCCCCGTCCTGTCCGGCGGCGACCAGCAGGGTGGACAAAAATCCCAGGACCAGGCTGACCGGCAGCGCCACCAGAACAAGGATCGGCAGCATGCGAAAACCAGACCAGAAGAACAGCCATTCCTCGCGCCGCAGGAAAAATCCCATCCTCGCCGAGGATCCCTGCAACACCAGACGATGAACGCTGGTCAGCACCGGCAGATTGGCGACGCCCAGGGCGATGGTGATGAGAAGTTTCGCGATCAACGGACCGGGACGCGGCGGGTCATCCTCGACGACGGCGGCGGTATCGAGAAGCAGGAACTGCGCCGTCATCACCACCAGCATCAGCCAGCCGACCCGCGCTATGGCGGGCGCCAACGCCCGGAAGGCGGCGAAAGCCGCGGCAATCGTCGCGGCAACCGGCAATTTTTCGGCCATTTCTGCTTTCTTCCGGATACTTCGGCTCCCCCCACTCTATCCGGGGGATGAGAGAGAGCCCAGTTCCTTTTTGGCGATCTCGCGGGCCTCGGCCGCGCTGTCGCAGCGCATGGCATCCCGCGTAAGCGCGCGCAGGGCCTCGATGGAAACCGCGCGCACCTGCGCCTTGATGAGAGCGAGCTGATTGGGACGCACGCTGAGCGAACGGACACCGGCGCCGATCATCAGGGCGGAGACCAGCGGATCGGACGCCCCGTCGCCGCAGACGGAAACATGGCACCCCGCCTCCCCGGCCTTCCCGCAGATCTCGTGGATGGCCCGCAGCACGGCCGGATGGGCGGCATCCTGCAAGGCGTCGAGATCGCCGTTGCCCCGTTCGGCGGCAAGGAGGTATTGGGTCAGGTCGTTGGTGCCGATACTGAGAAAATCGGCCAGCCCGGCGAACCGTTCGATCATCATCGCCGCCGCCGGAACCTCGACCATCATGCCGAGCTTCACCGGCCAGCGATGGTCGACGCCGGCCTTTTCCAGATCGCGATGCGCGGCCTCGGCGAAGGCGCGCGCCTGGCGCATTTCGTCCGGCGCGGTGACCATCGGAAACATGATCCAGACGTCCCGCTCGACGCCGGCCCTCAAGATGGCCCTGAGGTTGGAGGCGAAGAAGTCGGGGTGGCGCAAGGACAGCCGCAAACCGCGAACGCCGAGGAACGGATTGTGCTCGAAGGCGGTGGGCATGAAGGCCAGCGGCTTGTCGGCACCGATGTCCGGGGTGCGGATGACCACCGGCCCGGCACCGAGGTTGGCCAGGATCGCGGCCAGGGATTGCGCCTGTTTCTCCTCGTCGGGCATGTCCTTCAGGCCGAGATAGAGAAATTCCGTCCGCAGAAGCCCCACGCCTTCCGCGCCATTGTCCCGGGCGCGCGCGGCATCGTCGGCGCTACCGACATTGGCCAGGATTTCGATGGATTGGCCATCGGAAGTCACCGCCGGCGCCGTTTTAACGCTGTCGACGGCGGCCCGCATCGCCAGGATTTCCTGACGCCGCGCCTCGATGGCCGCCAGCCGGACGGGGTCGGGATCCACCCAGACCTCGCCGGAACCCCCGTCGATCGCCAGCAAGACATCGGGAGCGAACGCGGCGAAATCCACGGAACCGTCGACGACCATGGGAATTCCCAGGGATCGGATAATGATCGCCGCATGGGCGCTCGGGCTGCCGGCATTGGCCACGACGCCCAGAACGCGCGACGGGTCGCAGGCCATCGCCTCGCTGGGCAGCAGTTCGCCGGCCAGCAGAATCGCCGGCGGGTCCGGCTGAATGCGCAAAGCCTTGCCGCCACCGGCGAGGACCCGCAGAACGCGGGCGGCGATATCGCGCAGATCGGCCGCGCGGGCCCGCAGATAATCGTCCTCCAGCGCGGCGTAGGAGGCAGCCAGGGCCTCGGTTTCGGCCCGCCATGCCGCGGCGGCGGAACATTGGCCCGCCGCGAGCCGCGAGCCCACCGCCGCCAGCAGAACGGGATCGCCCAGAACCAGCGCCTGCGCCGCCAATATCTCGGTCGCCACGCCATTGGGAAGGTCCGGCCGCCGCAGATCCCCGGCGACCTGCCGGAGGGCTTCGTCCAATTTTTCCTTTTCCCGTTCCGGCGTGCCGGCCACATCGTCGCCGAAATCGGGCAGAACCGCGTTCAAAGCCAGCGGCCGGCCGATGGCGATGCCTTCCGAAATGGGAATGCCCCCGCCCTCCTCCTTGCCGGCGCGGACCGGCATCTGCGGCCGCGGCGTCGGTCCCTCGCCCGATTCGCCGAAACGATCGTCGGCGAGCGCCCTGATGGCGTCGGCGGCCGACCGGGCGTCTTCCCCGCTGATGGAAAAGCGGATCTCGTCGCCCTTGCGGATTTGCAGCAGGGCCACGCTGGTCAGGCTCCGGGCCGAAGACGGCCCTCGATTGGCGCTGCGATTGATTAATTGCACGTCGGACTGAAAGCGGTTGACCAGTTGCACCAGCGTCGCCGCCGGCCGCGCATGCAATCCATGCGGATTGTCGACGACGACATCCACCTCGCGGGTGTCACCGGCGCTTCGCACCGGTTCGGCCGCCGGCGGCGGCGAGGCGGAAACACCGGCCTCCTCCAGTTGCGCCTCCTTCGGAGCGAGCGCCACCCGCGCTTCGTCCGCCACCGTATCGAGATCCCCGCCGACGCTGGCGGCGACGGCGGCGGCGACCGACGCTTCGACGATGGGGGCCGGACAGAGACGCAGTTTGAGGGCGGGGTCGGGAACCAGATCGGGATCGAGAAGTTCGAGGGCGGTCTGGGCACTCAATACGGCGCTGCCCAGATCCATCAGCACGACCGCGCCGTCGCCCTGGCAAAAAGGCAGGAGGACTTCGGAAATATGCACCGCGTCGGTTCCAAGCTCCTCATGCTCGTCACCGACGCCGGCGGCGACGGCGATCGGAAAGTCCGGCCCGACCATCTGGAGGACCATCTCCTGGATCGCCAAGGCCAGTTTCCTGCTGTGCGAAACCAGAACGATGCCGATCATGAGTGTCCTCTCCGTTTTTTTTAAGCGGAACAAATACGAGCCAGCGATTCCAGCAGCAGAGCGGCGGAATTGGCACCCGGGTCCTGATGGCCGATACTGCGTTCGCCCAGATAGCTGGCGCGGCCCTTGCGGGCCTGCAGCGGCGCCGTGTTGGTCGCGGCGAGGCGCGCGGCCTCGGCCCCGGCGCGCGTCACGGCGGCAAGATCGCCGCCCGCCGCCTTCATGGCCTCGACAGCGGGCACCAGGGCGTCGACCATCGTCTTGTCTCCCGGTTCGGCCTTGCCCCGGCGCTTGATATCGGCGAGGCCGGCTTCGATGAGCACCGCCAGAGACGGACCGTCCAGCGACGTCCGGCCGGCGCTCTGCTTGCCGAGTTCAAGAAAGAAGCCGCCGTAAAGCGGGCCGGCGGCACCGCCGACCGTCGACAGCAAGGTCATCCCGATGGTTTTGAAGAAGGCGCCGAGGTCGCCGGCCACCGCCCCGCCCTCCAGCTTCTTCAACACCGCGGCGAATCCCCGCGTCATATTGGCGCCATGGTCGCCATCGCCGATGGCCGCGTCGAGATCGCAAAGAAGGGCCGAGTTCTTATCGATGACGGCGGCGGCCTCCCAAATCCACACCCGCATTTCAGCCTGGGTTAATTCCTGCATCGCCTGCCCTCTCCTTCGTTTGCCGTGCGACCATGGCCTTGGCGTCCGTCGTCGGTCACCGCACTTACGGTAGTGTTCTGACGCCAACACTTGTTTCCCTCGTCATTCCCGCGAAAGCGGGAATGACGGATGGGGGTGCTTTCCGTTGGCGCCAGAACACTAGCCTTGTTTCGCAATTCAATCAAAAAGACGTCCAGCCCTAGAGCGGTTTGCGATCGTATTGGATCATCGTTTTTTCCGTCACCCCCGGACTTGATCCGGGGGCCCATGGATTGCCGGGTCAAGCCCGGCAATGACGAAAGGGTAAGTGACCTAACGTGGTCGCAAATCGCTCTAAAGATTCCAGTGACCCCCTACACGCCCCAGCGAAGACCGGGCGTATTGACCGGGGCATCCCAAAGACCGACCACGGTGTCGTCGGCACGCAGGGCGGTGATCGACGTTCCGGCCATTTCGAGACTGGTGATGTAGCTTCCGACCAGATTGCGCACCACCTTGAGGCCATGCTTCTCGGCGATCTGCACCGCTTTTCGGAAAACGATGTAAAGCTCGATGAGCGGGGTTCCGCCCATGCCGTTGACGAACAAAATGATGCTCTCGCCGCTTTTGAACGGCAAATCGGTCAGGATGGGTTCCATCAGCATGGCGGTGATCTCGTCGGCGGAGGCCAGAGCCGCACGCCGTCGCCCCGGTTCGCCATGGATGCCGATGCCGACCTCTATCTCGTCTTCCTTCAATTCGAAAGACGGCTTGCCGAGATGGGGCACCGTGCAGGGGGTCAATGCCATGCCCATGCTCCGTCCCGACGCGCGGATGGCTTCGCCCAGGTCCTTGATCTGACCCAGGCTCATCCCCTTTTCGGCGGCGGCCCCGAGAATTTTTTCCATCAGGACGGTCAGGCCGACACCGCGGCGCCCCGCCGTGTAAAGACTGTCCTGCACCGCCACGTCGTCATCGGTCAGAACGGTGGCGACCTCGATGCTTTCCTCGCGCAGCATGTCGGCGGCGAGATCGAAGTTCATCACGTCGCCGGTATAGTTCTTGACGATCTGCAAGATACCCGCGCCGCCGTTCACCGCCTTCGCGGCCTCGAACATCTGGTCCGGCGTCGGACTGGTGAAGACATGGCCGGGACAGGCGGCATCGAGCATGCCGAGACCGACGAAGCCGCCATGCAAGGGTTCATGGCCGCTGCCACCGCCGGAAATCAGTCCGACCTTGCCTTTGGTGGGCGCATCCTTGCGGGCGATGTAGAAAGGATCGAAACAGACGCGCAGACGGTCGGCATGCGCCAGGGCGATGCCTTCGAGTTCCTCACGAACGACGTTTTCCGGGGAATTGATCAGCTTTTTCATGGAACATCCCTCCGAATAGCAAAAATGACGCCTGCGCCTCCGGCTTCGGCGGGGCTCAAACGCCGCTCAGGTTCAGTGCATTGACTCATCCGAATGTTTCAGTTTCGTCGGACCGCTTGTGGTGCCCCGAAGGGCACCGCAAGCGACGCCTTTATAAAATACCGGTCATTTTGCAGAGAACGGCGCCGACAATTCCGCCAACCGACGGGGCGAGCACCGGAACCAGGGCATAACCCCAATCGGAGCCGCCCTTGCCGGCGATCGGCAACACCGCGTGAGCGATGCGGGGGCCGAGATCTCGCGCCGGATTGATGGCGTAACCGGTCGGCCCGCCGAGCGACAGGCCCAGCGCCCAGACCAGCATGCCCCAGAGATAGGGGCCGAAGCCGGCGGGAAGACCGTTGGCGGCAACCCCCTTGGAACCGATGGCGAAGCCGACCAGCACCAGGACGATGGTCACCAGAAATTCGCACAGGGCATTCGCCGGGATGTTGCGAATGCCCGGTCCGGTGCAGAAGATACCCAGTTTTGCGCCCTGATCGGGTGTCTCGGCCCAATGGGGCAGATAGATCAACCAAACCAGGACACCGGCGCAGAAAGCCCCGACCATCTGAGCGGCGATATAAGGAACGAGCGTGTCATAGGCGCCGTTGGCGACGGCCAGGGCGATGGTCACCGCCGGATTGAGATGGGCGACGCCGCCCACCCCGAGGCTGGCGATAATTCCGCAAAGAACCGCCAACCCCCACCCTGTGGTAATAACGATCCAGCCGCTGTTTTCACCCTTTGATTTCTTGAGAAGAACATTGGCGACGACTCCATCGCCAAGGAGAATCAAGATCAGTGTTCCAAGGAATTCACCAAATATTGGTCCGTGCATGGCCGCACCCCCTTCTTTTTTAAGTTCGTTATATTTTCACTCGGTCCAATCAAAGGTCCTTGTCACGGCCTTCTTCCAGAAATGATAGAGCTGATCCCGCTTTTCTTTTTCCATCGAGGGCTTCCAACGATGGTCTTCCGCCCAATTGGCGACCAATTCATCGGTATCCTTGAAGAATCCGACGGCGAGACCGGCGGCGTAAGCCGCGCCGAGCGCCGTGGTTTCCTGCACGACGGGACGGACCACGGGTTTGTTCAGGATATTCGACTGGAACTGCATGAGCAGATGGTTGACCACCATGCCGCCGTCCGTCCGCAAATTGGCCAGTTCGATACCGGAATCCGTCTCCATCGCGTCCAGCACCTCACGCACCTGGAAGGCCGTCGCCTCGAGAACGGCCCGGGCGATATGTCCCTTGTTGACGAACCGGGTCAGCCCGGCGATGACGCCGCGCGCGCTGTCTTTCCAATAAGGCGCATAGAGACCCGAAAAGGCCGGCACGAAATAGACGCCGCCATTATCGTTGACGGTGCGGGCCAGCGGCTCGATGTCGGTGCTTTTCTCGATGATGTTCAGATTGTCGCGCAACCACTGAACCAGGGCGCCGGTGATGGCGATGGAGCCTTCCAGCGCATAGACGGCCGGCTTGCCGTCGATCTTGTAGCCGAGCGTGGTGAGCAGACCGCATTTGGAGGGTACGATCTTCTCGCCGGTGTTCATCAGCATGAAGCAGCCGGTGCCGTAAGTGTTCTTCGCCTCGCCGGGCTTGAAGCAGGCCTGACCGAAAAGAGCGGCCTGCTGGTCGCCGAGATCGCCGGCGATCGCCACGTCCTTGACCGGACCGAAGGTGGCCTTTCCGTAGACTTCGGCGCTCGACCGGATTTGCGGCAGCATCTTCCTGGGGATGCCGAAATCGGCCAGTATCTGTTCGTCCCATTGCAGCGTCTTCAGATCCATCAGCTGGGTCCGGCTGGCGTTGGTCACGTCGGTGACATGCACGCCGCCATTGACGCCGCCGGTCAGATTCCAGATGACGAACGTATCGATATTGCCGAACAGCAGGTCGCCGGCCTCGGCCGCCGCCCGCGCCCCTTCGACATTGTTGAGAATCCAGCGGATCTTCAGGCCGCTGAAATAGGTCGCCAGCGGCAGACCCGTCTTCTCGCGATAGCGGTCCTGTCCACCCTTGGCGGTGAACTCGGCGACGGTATCGCCCACCCGGGTATCCTGCCAGACGATGGCGTTGTAGACCGCCTGACCGGTTTTCTTGTTCCAGACCACGGTGGTTTCACGCTGATTGGTGATGCCGATAGCCGCCAGATCGCTGGGCTTCAGGCCCTTGGCCGCCATGGCTTCCGTGATCACTTCCTCAAGACGCCGCCAGATTTCCGCGGGATCGTGCTCGACCCAGCCGGGTTTCGGAAAGATCTGTTCATGTTCCTTCTGGGCAACGCTGACGATACGTCCCGTACGATCAAAGACAATAAACCGTGAACTCGTCGTCCCTTGATCGATAGCACCGATGTAAGTTGCCATGCTTCTCTCCCATTGGTTTTATTGCCGTCACCCGATGGCCGATGACCGGGCGCGGTTCGAAAACAGACCATGCATCCGGGAATACCGGATCAAAAATGAACAGGCGATGTCTTGGAAAGCGACGCTGTCCGCTCGATTTCGGGCAGGCTTTGACAACACAAAGTTGCCAATCAACATGAACGCCGTCTCCCATTATCTTTTTATCAACCGTTTTAGACGGTTTCTTTAGACTTCTTATAGATCAATAAAAAAGCCGCCTCTTGAATACAGCAATCCCGTATTCAAGAGGCGGCTTCTCTAAGATCTCTGCCGCATTAGTAAACAAAACGCTAACAGAACGCTTTTGGAAATACAATACCCCTTTTGTTAGGTTTCCCGGCCGGTTCCCATTTCGAATACCGTCAGGCAATCCAAAGCTGAGGATCGCTTATGGAAACAGCCGTCAACCCTTGCGCCAGAAGATCCTCGACCTCCCGCATCGATGAAATCAGACCGCCGCCGACGAGCGCGATGTCCGACGCGATCGAACTGATCCGATGGACGAGTTTCGGCGCGGCGACCGCCGGCAGCACCTCCAGCGCGTCGGCGGGGCTGTTCTTCATCTGATGACAGATGTTCTCCATCGCCCCGCTATCGAGCAGGAAGGTCCGCTGAATGATGTAAAGACCCAGCGATTGGGCCTGTCGCAAGGTCTCGCCGTGCGTCGAGATGATCCCCTTGGCTCCGCGTTTCTCGACATAGCTCAAGGCATGCTGATCGCGCGACAACCCGCTGACCAGATCGATATTGACGATCGGCAACTTGCCGACCTCAAGGGTGCGCCGGAGAAGATCTCCGATGTTCTCGGGGTCGCCGCACAGTAGATAAATGAGTTTTCCATGAGCGGCGAGCGCCCTGTCCAACAGCTCCGGCTTGCGGATGGCCGGAATGATTCCGGCGTCCTGAAGCAGAGGACGGAGCGGTTGCTTGTTTTTCATCACCGTTGCCACTTGTATCCCTTTCGGGGCGCATGTTCTGTCGGCGTCAACTCTGACCTTGCTCCGAATAGGCTGCAAGCAGCAATTCCGCCGGATGGATCGCCTTGACCCGCGATCCATGCTCGATCTGCATGCGGCAGGTCGCGCATTCGGTGACGACCATTTGCGGATCGGCGTCGCGGATCCCCTCGAACAGGCGTTGCCCGACCGCCATCGAAACGGGATATTTCTCCTCCTTGAAACCGAAGGTGCCCGACATGCCGCAGCAGCCGGCGTCCAGATCCTCGATCCGCAGGCCGGGAACTCGCCGCAACAGATGGAACCAGGGCCGGCCGATGCCCTGGGACGTCTGATGGCAGGGCGCATGGTAGGCGAGACGCAGACTGCTCGGCTGAAAAGCCTCGTTGAGCAGTCCCTGATCCGCCCGCCCCATCAGGAATTCACCAAGGTCGAAGGTGCTTTCGGCGATTTTGCGGGACTTTTCCGCCAGCTCGCCCTCGTCTCCCAGCAGGTCGGCGAAACCGGTCTTCAGCATATGGCCGCAACTGGTGCAGGCGGTGACGATGCGCGTACCCGACGAAACCGCCTCGATCAGCGATTCTATCCCGGCCCTGGCGCGCAATTTGGCCTCGGCCTCATCGCCATTGGCCAATGCCGGCAATCCGCAACAGCCCGAGGTCGCGATGGTCGTCCGCACACCGTTTCTTTGCAGCAGTTGGACGACCTTCCGGCCCAGATCCGGCTGGTTATAGCGAATGGCGCATCCGGGGAAGAACAGCACGGAGGCGGCTCCCGCCTCGGCGGCCTGGGACGGGCCCAGATCGGGTGCCACATAGGCCGGAAAGCGGCGCTTCGCCGAAATCTTCAAAAACCGGGACATCAGCAGACGAACCGGCTTCAGCCCCAGCAGAAGATTGGTCAATCGCGGCGCGATGGTCAGAAGCGATCCCAGGAGGCCCGGACGGGCGAACCAGAAATCACGCATTTTCCTCAGGAAGGGCTTTTGATGCCGCGCCTTGGCCGCAGCGATCAGGCCCGACACATCGACCTGGTTGGGACAGGCCAAATCGCAACGATGGCATCCCAGACAATATTCCACCCACTCGGTGTCGCAAGGCAGGCCCTCGCGGCGCAAGCGCTCCAATTCCGGCCCAAGATGCTTCGGCCCCGGATAAGCGGGATGGGCGGTCACCACCGGGCAAACCGTGACGCAATCGGAGCATTTCAGGCAATTGTCGAGACTGATGTCATTCCGCCGCATGACGACCTCCCTGCCCGGCGACCGACATGCCGGCGCGATAGCCGGTCAATATCGCCCGCTCGTTGCCGCCATGACCGCCCGTGCTTCGCAGCAAGGCCCCGGCGACGTGAAGATTTTCGGCAATCACGGCGCCTGACCGGGTGATCGGACGCAACCATCCGTCGACGCCGAAAAACTCCGCCCCCAGCAGGGGAGCGGAAAACTGACCGCTCGCCAGAATAACCTCATCCCCGACAAGCCGCAGCGGACGGGCGGGAGCATCGATCTGGACGGCCTGGCAACGGCCGCCGTCCAGATCGATCTTCCTCACGGGAAATCCACTGAAAAACTCGACTCCGCTTTTCCGCAGATACCTCTCGATGGCGTTGGACAGTCGTACCCCCGGCACCGACGGTGGAAGGGTCGGCAACTCGCACAAGGGACAATCGAGAGCCCGCTCGAAATCGGAGATTTCGTTCAATCCGGAACGAAGTCCCAGCATACCCGGAAGAATGATCAGGTCCGTATCCCGCGTAATGGGCTCAAGCGCCTGTTGCAACTCGCGGCGGAAATCGGCGTCGCGGTCGAAGCGGTTGGCCAATTGCAGGGTGGTCGCCGTGGTGCCCGGCATCCACGAAAGCTCGATCTCGCGGGCGACATAGGAGGTGTTGAGATCCTGGCGACGCGCATTGTGGTTCAGCCGTTCCGTGGCGAACTGCGCGTCGAAGGAGGACAATCCCTTGATGCCGACCACCGCCGCCCGCACTTGGGCGGCGGCGTCACCGTTCCACAGGTAAAAGGGAGCCAGCGCTATGGTCTGGAAACTGCCCATGATGGTGGGCAGGTGACGCCGTTCGTCCAGCCCGCCACGGAACGGACATCCCGCCCGCCGCGTCAGATCACAAAAGAACTCGATGGCCTCGCCCAGTTTTTCGGGAGCCTCGTTGGGCAGCAGTTGACGGCTTTCGACGCATCCGGCGCCGAAGACGAACAAACCGAAGCCCGCATTGACCACGCCGACCCGCAAACCACGGGCCGCCGCCGCCGCCGCCGCGGTCAGGCCGGCGATGCCGGCCCCGACGACGACCAGATCGAAACGATAGCTTTCCATGGCCGTCAGCCCTCCTTCCGATCATGAAAATTGTAGGTCACGCCAAAAAGATCGTGGCTCAGATAGAGCTGTTCGACCTGCTTTCCCTGCGGGACGAAGGATTGACCTTTCCATCGCTCGTCCAGAAAACGCTCGAACTCATCGGAGGCCTGCGCCGCCGACCACCGCCGGCTCCGATAACCGGAGAGCATCGCCTTGTATCCGCAGAACGTCCCCTGACATGGCCCGAAACCGAGACGGGTCCGGCGGCCGATGTCGCTGATGGTATGCACGGGAACCGATGCCTGATCCCCCAGGACGAACTCGACCTCGGCCCGGGTCACCTGTTCGCATTCGCAGATGATTTCAGCCAATTCGGGGCGCTCGTCGATGGCATTGACGATATGGACCAGATCCGGCCCGAGCCGGCGCTCGGCGATGGCGGCGGCCTGCGCGGGCAGAATCTGGCGGGCCTTGACGGCGATCCGCGGATCGACCGGAAGACGGAGCGGCTCCTCGCTCGTCTCGCAGGACCGATCGACACCCAGCTTGGAAGCGATCAGATCGCAAGTGACCTCGGCCATCAGCCGATAAGTGGTCATCTTCCCCCCGACGATCGAAACGAATCCCTCGACCTGATCGAGGGCGGCATGATCGAGCAGGGCGTACCCTCGGCTGATCTCGCGCCCCCCGGCTCCGCCGGCGTTTTTCGGAGTGTAGAGCGGACGGGCGCCGGAGAAGATCCGCAAGACGCGGGCTTCGGCCATCGTCGGAATCAATTCGATGCCGAGATCCAGCAGATGCTGCACCTCCTCGGCGGCGGCCGTCAGCCCCTCGGGTCCGGGAACCGTCATCGAGCTGGTTCCCAGGATGCAGACGGGACCGGCCGGAACGAGGATATCGGCGTCTCCCGGCATGCGGCAACGATTCACCACCCGCGTGACGAGGTTGTGGTTGAGCACAAGCAGAGAGCCCTTGTCGCACCTCACCGGCACATCGACACCGGCCATCGCCGCCACCTTCTGCGCCCAGCCGCCCCCGGCGTTGATGACGACCTCGCAGGCAATGCGGCCTTCCTCGCCGGTACGGCTGTCGCGATAATCGACCGAACGCACCCGGCCATCCTCGATATTGATCGCCGTGACTTCGCAATAGGCACGGAACCCGGCGCCACGCGCCACGGCGGCGGCGATATTCGACCTGGTCAGTTGGAAAACGTCGACATGGGCGTCCGGACAGGTATAGGCGCCGAGGATATTTTTCGGAAGATTGGGCTCCAACCCCAAAGCGTCGTCGGCCGACACCTCCTCGCTGGCGATCCCGGCTCCCCGGCAGGCGCTTTCCCACCGATCGAAGAACGTCGGATCGTCCTGCGGATATCGAACGAAAAGCCCGCCGGTATCATGAACGCAATGCGGCGCGATTTTCTTGATGATCGCGCTTTCCACCGCGCATTCCCTGGCGGCCTCGGGATCCTTCACCACATAGCGGCCGCCGGAGTGCAGCAGCCCGTGGCATCGCCCGGTCGCGCCATTGGCCAGATCCTTCTTTTCCAGCAAAACGGCGGGAATACCTCGCAGCGAGAGATCCCACAATATGCCGGCTCCGGTCGCCCCTCCGCCGACGATGATGACTTGTGTCGATTCCATGACGCCCCTCTCTGCGGGGGATCAAGAACAGTCACGCTTAAGGATCGTGCCGTCCCGATCATCCCAGCCGGACAAAAGTCGAACCCGCGCGCGCAGGAGCGGGTGACGAGAGGCGGTAATCATCGCGCCCGGCCGGGCGAATCCGGCCTTGCCGCGGGCGAGAAATTTTCCGGGCGGCCCGGGAGGGACGCCCCTTTTGTCCCGGAACATCCGGGACGTCAGGAGTTGTTTCCGATGGTCTGCGAAGATGCCTTGATGATGAAACTTCGTCTTTGAGCCAAATGATCAGGGCGACCGCCGAAAACCGACCGGAATCACGTCTGGGCCTCCCTTACGGAGCCAAGACACTCTTCTCACTTGCGGTACTCAGTCACCCGTCCGTGCTATCTCATTTTGCTCTTCACGAAACGGTCGTGGATATACAATCCAGCATGTGAAACGGTGGAGCAGAGGCCGGAAAAAGTCAATAAAATTACTGTGGCCATGCGGGGCAATCGCCTCGACCGATTGCCCCGCATGGCCATCTCGTTAATCGATTAAATCGATTTTTAATACGATAATTACCAATTTTACTCGATCAATCAACCTGCGTATGTTGGCTCATCGAATACGCCTCACCAGCACCAGGAGAACACCGATGACCAACGCAACAAAATCCATCCGCACCCTGATCGGAACGGCCGCCATCCTCGTCGCCAGCTCGCTGGCCTCGGCCTACGGCAGCGAAAGTGCCAACCTGTCGACCCTCATCTCCACGCAAGCCAAGGCGTTGCCCGGCGTCACGACGCAAGTCGACCCCTGCGGCCCCAGGAAGAGCACCGGCCCCCTCGGTTACTGAGCCAGGCTTCTCCCTGGATGCTTCTCGGACGGACCGCGAGCCGCCGCCCGAATGCTCAAAGCCTGCGGATGACGATCACGCCGTTGCCTCCCCCGACGGCGTGATCCATTCCGGGCCCATACTCCGTCTCAGGTATACATGATCAGCTTCAGATACTGCTGGGCGCAGTTGTAGCCGGCTTGCGTCAGACTGGTCTTGTTACAGTCGGGCATCCACATGTCCACGAAGGAAAAACCCAGTGAATTCACCATGATGGTGCGGCTGGCGTCCCTTCGGAAGACCATGTTCGCCGGCGGATTGACCGTCGCTCCGATAATGTCGGCGTAGCTGAGAAGCAGCTCGATGATCCCTTCGAGATCGTCAATGATGCCTTGCAACGCCGGTTCGCCATCCCTGATGGCCTTCACGATATCGGCCGCGGATCCCTTGCCGTCGGCGCGATAACCGACCAGCCTGGCCCTGAGGACCGCCGCCGCCTTGTCGGCTTGTCCACTCTCCAAAACCGCGCCACCCCTGGAGGAGGCGATCAGATCGCCCAGCTGGGAATCGGAAACGGTCTGCCCTTGGCTCTCCAGATCGATCAGCAATTGATACAGGCGCTCGATGATCAGGCGGACGGTCTGGCTGAGCCCCAGCGCACTCTCGATCAAGTGCAGGATCGTCAGAATAATCCCCTGCTGGGTGGCGCTCATATCGACCAGGAACAATCCCAAGGTGTTCGCCACCTGCTCCAGATCGTCGAAGGTGGGAATCGGATAATTGAATGCGACGCCGCCGTCGATGAAGGGACCGGGATATTTCATCGCCAGATCGCCACTGAACTGCCAGGGAACGAAGAAGAAAGGAATCGACATCGATGCCCGTACCGCCTGCGCGATCGGCACATCGGGAGTCGTCTCGGCGGAAAACTCGATAATCCCGCTTTTCGGTACCTGCATGGAAAACACGTGCAGATCCTTGAAGGTATCGTCACTGGCCGCTTTTTCCCGGAGTTCGGCAAAGGTGGCCGTCGGTGAACCAAGCCCTTCCTTCACCTGCTCGCCCATCCAATCAAGAAACGGTGCTCCGCTGAAGCCTTTCGGCGTCAAGGTGGAGAGCGGCACGAATTGAGAAAATTGCAGCTCGGCCAGAATGGAGGCGATTTTCTCGGCGCTGAAGCCGAGACTGACCAGGGCGCCGAAGATGGAGCCCGCCGAGGTTCCGGCGACGCGGCTGACATTGCCCAGCGCCTTGCCCTGACTGCTTCCGGCCAGCCTGGCCTCCTGCAACGCCTGAAATGCCCCGACATAGGCGGCGCCAAGAACTCCACCGCCCTTGAACACCAGATTTTCGATCTTTTTCATGAAAGCAGCTCTCCTCGTGCGGGAGCGCGGCGCCCATCGCCGGCGGCTTGGCGCCACACACCAAAAATACTGCTTTTAGTAGAATTGTTTTACGAGATTCACAATCATCATGACGTCCTATTCCGTGCCTGACGGAAGTCCTGCCTTTCCGTCAGGCGAACGGGCAGGAACGGCGTTATCGATGATCGGCACACAAGAAAATCCCCCATCCCCGCTTAAGCGGAAATGGGGGAGAAAAACCGTAAACTCTACCGGGAGGGCCGAGCGGGTCAGCTCAGCTTTTTCTTCAAAATATCGTTCAGCATCGCCGGATTGGCTTTGCCGGCGGTGGCCTTCATCACCTGTCCGACGAAGAAGCCGAACAGCTTGTCCTTGCCGCCGCGATATTCCGCCACCTTATCGGCATTGGCCGCCAGCACGGCATCGATCGAGGACTCGATGGCGCCGGTATCGGTGACCTGCTTCAAGCCCTTCTCGGCCACGATGTCGGCCGGCGCCTTGCCGGTTTCCACCATCAGCTCGAACACTTCCTTGGCAATACGGCCGGAAATGGTGTTGTCGGCGATCAGATCGATCAGGCCGCCGAGATTGGCCGCGCTGACCGGCGGATCCTCGATGGTGCGACCGAGCCGGTTCATCGCCGCCGCAAAATCGCCCATCACCCAATTGCAAGCCAGCTTGGGATCGCGCCCCTTGGCGACCGTTTCGAAGAAGTCGGCGGTCGCCTGCTCGGCCACCAGGAGGCCGGCGTCATAGGGGGAAAGCTGATAGTCGCCGATGAAACGGGCCTTCTTTTCGTCGGGCAGTTCCGGCAGGCCGGCCTTGATCGCCTCGACATAGTCCTGCGTCAGATTGAGTGGCAGAAGATCCGGATCGGGGAAATAGCGGTAGTCGTGGGCATGCTCCTTGCTCCGCATCGAGCGGGTCTCGCCCTTGGCGGCATCGAACAGGCGGGTCTCCTGCACCACCTCCCCGCCCTCTTCGTAAACGTCGATCTGGCGACGCGCCTCATAGTCGATGGCCTGGCTCACGAAGCGGATCGAATTGACGTTCTTGATCTCGGCCCGCGTCCGGTAGGGCTCGCCCGCCTTGCGGACCGAGACATTGACGTCGCAGCGCATCGACCCTTCGGCCATGTTGCCGTCACAGGTTCCCAGGTAGCGCAGAATCGAGCGCAGCTTGGTCACATAGGCGGCGGCTTCCTCGGGACTGCGCATGTCGGGCTTGGAGACGATCTCCATCAAGGCGACGCCCGAACGGTTCAAATCGATGAAGGACTTGCTCGGATGCTGGTCGTGCAGGCTCTTGCCGGCGTCCTGCTCCATATGCAGCCGCTCGATGCCGACGGTCCGCGTCGACCCGTCGGGCATGTCGAGAATCACCTCGCCTTCGCCGACCACCGGATATTCGTACTGGCTGATCTGATAGCCCTGCGGCAGGTCGGCGTAGAAATAATTCTTCCGGGCGAACACCGAGGTCAGATTGATCTTCGCCTTCAACCCCAGGCCGGTGCGCACCGCCTGCTCGATGCAATGCTCGTTGATCACCGGCAACATGCCCGGCATGGCGGCATCGACCAGCGAGACCTGGGTATTGGGTTCGGCCCCGAAATCGGTCGCCGATCCGGAGAACAGCTTGGACTTGCTGGTGATCTGGGCATGGACCTCAAGTCCGATGACCAATTCCCAATCGCCGGTCTCGCCCTGAATAACGTAGCTCATCGTCTTTTAATCCCTCAAACGCCGGCCGGCATGGCGGAAAAGCCGGCGGACCGCTCCATCACATCGGCAACCCTCAAGACCGTCTCCTCGTCGAAGGGACGGCCGATCAGTTGCAGACCCAGCGGCAAACCGTCGGCCGACAGACCGGCCGGCAGCGACAGGCCGGGCAGACCCGCCAGGCTGGTGGGAATGGTGAAGACGTCGTTGAGCCACATGGTCACCGGATTGTCGTCGGTTTCCCCCAGGCCGAACGCCGCCGAAGGCGCCGTCGGCGTCAGGATGACGTCGACCGTCTCGAACGCCTTGGCGAAATCGTCGGCGATCAGCCGGCGAACCTTCTGCGCCTTGATGTAATAGGCATCGTAATAACCGGCCGACAGAACATAGGTGCCGATCAGGATGCGCCGGCGAACCTCCTCGCCGAAACCCGCCGCCCGCGTCTTGGCATACATCTCGTCCAGCGTGGAGCCCTCGACGCGCAACCCGTAACGCACGCCGTCGTAGCGCGCCAGATTCGAGGAACACTCGGCCGGCGCCACGATGTAATAGGTGGGCAGAGCGTATTTGGTGTGCGGCAGGCTGATCTCCACCGGGGTGGCCCCGGCGGCCTTCAGCATGTCGACGCCGGCCTCCCACAGTTTGGAGATCTCATCCGACAGGCCATCCGGCCGGTATTCCTTGGGAATACCCACCTTGAGCCCACGGATGTCGCCGCTCAAAGCCGCTTCGAAATCGGGCACGGCGACCGGGGCCGAGGTCGAATCCTTGGGATCGTGGCCGACCATCGAGCCCAGCATGATGGCGGCGTCGCGCACCGTCCTGGTCATCGGGCCGGCCTGATCCAGGGACGAGGCGAAGGCGACGACCCCCCAGCGGGAACAACGGCCGTAGGTCGGCTTGATGCCGACCAGCCCGCAGAAGGCCGCCGGCTGACGGATCGAGCCGCCGGTATCGGTGCCGGTGGCCGCCAGGGCCATGCGCGCCGCCACCGCCGTCGCCGAACCGCCCGACGAACCGCCGGGCACCAGCCTGGCGGAGGGATCGGACTTCCGCTTCCAGGGATTGATCACCGGACCGAAGGCCGATGTCATGTTGGAGGATCCCATGGCGAACTCGTCGAGCGCCGTCTTGCCGAGAACCACCGCGCCGGCCTTCTTGAGATTGGCCGAAACGGTCGATTCGTAAGGGGGAACGAAGTTTTCCAGAATGCGCGAACAGGCGGTGGTCCGCACGCCCTCGGTGCAGAACAGGTCCTTCATGCCGATCGGCAGACCTTCCATGGCGCCGGCCTCGCCCTTGCCCAGTTTGGCGTCGGACAGAGCCGCCCGCTCCAGGGCCAGATCAGGGGTCTCGGTGACGAAAGCGTTGAGCGCGCGGTTCCTGTCCATGGCATCGATATGCGCACGGGTCAGTTCGACGGCGCTGAAGCTCTTCGCTTTGAGGCCGTCGCGGGCGGCGGCCAGGGTCAGTTTGGTCAAATCGCTCATGGCCGTCATTCCACCACCTTGGGAACCAGGAAAAAGCCGTCGTTGCGCTCGGGCGCGTTGGCCAGCACCTTGTCCGGATAGCCCCCGTCGGTGACTTCGTCGGCGCGGCGCGGCAGTTCCATATGGGCGACGCTGGTCATCGGGGCGACGCCGTCGGTATTCACCTCGGCCAATTGCTCGACGAATTGCAGAATGTTCGAGAGCTCGCCGGCCAAATGGTTCAGTTCGTCGTCGCGAACTTCCAGGCGCGCCAGATTGGCGATTTTCCTGACGGTGTCTTTGTCCAAGGACATAGGATGATGAACTCCAACCAGATATCGGCCCGCGTCATCGGCTGGCCGGCGCGCCGCCGGCTGCCATTTTAGCGGTGTTTCCCAGTAAAGGCCGGACGTTAGCATCCGCATCCCGGAACCGCAACCCTGGGGCCGGTCGGACGAGCGCGTTCACCATCGGTCGGTGGCTGTCCGACACAGTTTGTGCGTCGCCCGTATTCGAGGGGTGATCACAACCCAAACCCGTCATTGCCGGACTTGATCCGGTAATCACGTCTTTTGGTTGAATCGCGAAATAAAAATACCGAAAAAACGGTAACGGACGACATGCTTTAGTCTTGCGGTCAAGCCGGCAACCTGCAGCGATCATCCGTGCGGTCGGACAGACACGACCAAGAAAACTGCCGCCTGAATTGATCTGGCATCGGCCAACCAGGACTCATGCCAATCATCATGACGGCAGGCTGATCTAGGCCTTCGTCACCACCCGCCCCTGAAAAGAATTAAGCGTATTCCTTGCGCCATATGACAACTCTCTTAGTCACGAAAATTTGACGGGTGCCATAATTGACAACCAAAGATATGTATGTTCGGATATTTTTATCGTGATAATTGAATAAAACTTAATTACACGCGTATAAATTGTGAGGATGCGACATGGCGAGCGCAGTACAGCTGACGGATGACCACATAGAACGGTTCAAGGCCGAGCAGGCGCGCATGGGCCTGGGCCACGATCAACTCTGTCACAAGGGGACACTGAGCACCAGCGACCACGGCGGCGTCGTCGTGCTGAGCCCCAATTCGAAGCTATCCACCGTCCCGCCGATCATCGTTTCTTACGCCGACTTCGCCGAGCTGAAGGCCATGCGCGGCATCCCGGACGAAGCCTTCGCGTCGGGCCGGATGAGCGACGCCTTCGTCAAATATCCCAAGCCCTTCACCGCAAGCCGGATGGCCTTTCTGAACAACACCAAAAACATCTGTGACCTCGACTACCACCTGGAGCCGGCGGAATACAAAACACTCCAAGACGTGGCCCAGGCCTACCTGATGGGCCACTCGGCGAAGGTCAAGGAGTGGGAGCCCCTGCTCAACGCCGCCTTCATGCCGGGCAGGATGGCCGTGTTCAGCGGCGAAAACCTGGTGGTGAAATCCGGCGACGTTTTCAAAATCGTCCCCGATCCCGCCCACCCGCTGGATCCGGTAGTGCTCAACTACCAGACCATCACGGTGGAAAGCGGCGGCCAGATCCAGGTTCTGGCGAAGGCCGACGTCACGTCGCAGATCTTCAACGCTCAATAGGCGTCAGCCGGAAAAGGGTATAGGGACCATGAGCAACAGCGATACGCCCCCGATCACTATCACCGGCGCGAACGGCACCGACGGCAAATACCCGGGCAGCAAGGGAGCCGACCGCGGGCAGGCGTCCGCAGGCACAAACGGCACCGCCTACGCGGACAAGAACGGCAATTGGCACTGCTGTACCAATCCGGGCAACGGCTTGACGGGCGATAGCGGCGGCCAAGGAAATGTGGGCCAGAACGGCGGCAACGGTCTCGATAGCCCCCCGACCACTCTGAAAATCACCACCGTCACGGGCAGGCTCGACATTCTGATCGGCGGCGGCAACGGTGGCAACGGCACCAAGGGCGGACAGGGCGGCAACGGCGGCAATGGCGGCAATGCCGGCAGCATCGTCGCGGTCAACAATTGCACGGATAAGACGCCAACCTCCGGCAGCCCATCGGGGTGCTGCACGGCGGCCTCCCAGGGCGCGGCGGGCGCCGGTGGCAGGGGCGGCAAGGGTGGCGCCGGCGGCAACGGCGGCAATAGTGGCACGGTGAACATCTACTATCACGAGATCCAATCTGGCGCCTCCCTCAATCCTCAGCATGCCTACGGGTTCGCGGGCAAGGGCGGCGCCGGCGGCGATCCCGGAACTCCGGGAACCGGTGTCGGCGGCGGCGGCAACCTGGGCGGCGGTGAGATCGGCGCCGACGGCATCAACGGCAAGGCGGGACAGGTCAACCTGTACCAGTTCTAGGCGCCCCATCGAGAGATTTCGGGAGATCATCATGACTGTGACCGTCACTGGGGACCACGGAACCCCGCACATCGTCATTCTCGGCACCGACGGACCGGCTGGCACCGACGGCAAGCATGGCGTCAACGGCGTCAATGTTCCCCCCATCGGAGACAACGGCAAGGACGGATCGGGCAGCTACAGCTCCTGGAGCGGCTGCAAAAAATGCGTCTGCGCCACCAGCGGCAACAACGGGGCCAACGCGGTCACGGCCGGCGCCAACGGCGATCCGGGCAAGCCGGGCGTCGCGGCCTTGCCGTTCCTTTTGCGCAGTTATGACTTTCGTGGCGTGCTCTACATCTTGGGCAAGGGCGGCAACGGCGGCAAGGGCGGCAACGGTGGCGACGGCGGCAACGGCGACAAAGGCGGCAACGCGGGAAAAAACACCTCCTCCTGCAAGGAAAAAGGCTGCTGTTCCTTCACCTTCGGCGGGCGGGGCGGCAACGGGGACGACGCCGGCAATGGCGGCAAGGGAGGGGACGGAAGTGTCGGCGCCACGGTCACCATCACCTACGGCAACAGCTCGCCACCGGCCATCCAGGTCCAGGTCCCCGGGGGCGACGCCGGCCTCGCGGGGGCCGGCGGCCGCGGCGGGCTGGGTGGCCAGTCGGGCCTCAATATGGACGACACCCGGGGCGATCCGGGGACCAACGGCGCCGACGGTGGGGATGCCGGCGGCGGCGAGGTCGGCGCCCCCGGCCATGTGAGTATCACCCGCATCACCCCCTGACGCGCAAGACAGAGCCGGAGCGTCACGGCGCCGGATCCACCCGGAGGGATCCGGCGCCGTGACGGAAATCCCCTTCTCCGCCAGGAAAGGTTCAGGTCATGTCCGATACCTCCGACCCTCTCGATCCCCGTGACGCGGCGATACTGGCGCAACTCGCCGCCGCGGCGATGAGTAATTTCGATGACGGCCCCGTCCTGCCGACGGGCTGGTCCCTTGCCCGAAGCTTCATCGCCGACCCCTGGGACGGCGCCGGCCAGGGTCTGCTGGCCCTGGGCAGCCTGCCCGGCGACCCCTCCACCCCCGTCGCCGTGCTGGCCTTGGGGGTGCCTTGGGGCACCGCGCTGGGCACCGCGCTCGCCCCGCAGACCAGTTTGATCAAGCTGCCCCTGGCCAACATCCTGCCGCGGAACGGGGTGGTGGTAACCGGCATCGCCACCGCCTACATGGCCCTGCGTGGCAAGCTCTGGAACGCGGTCAAAAGCGCGGGGAACCGCCCTCTTCACATCACCGGCCTCTATCTGGGCGGACCGGCGGCGCAGATCGCCGCGGTCGATCTGAGACCCGACAATACGGGGCCGGACGGTACAAAATCACCGGTCCGGGTGGCCTCCTGCGTCTCATTCTCCTCCCCCGGTCCGGGGGACGCCGACGTGGCTGTCGATGTCGCCTCCCTGGTGTCGCAGGCCTGGACCCTGTCGCGCCGGCATCTCGGCGAGATGATCGACTTCTTTCCCGTCTCCATCCCGGCCGAGAACATCGATGCCGGTCTCCAGATGGTATTGCCTGCGGCGATTTCGGACCCCATCGACGACCCATGGATGGAGCGGAGCGCGAGCGCCTATATCACCAGCCTGGGCCAGGTCCCGCCGCCGGGACCGCCGGAGCAGCCTGGCAATCTGTCGCCCATTCCCCAGGGATTCAGCGCCAATAACGCCGCGGCCTTCGCCCAGTTGCTGTCGCTGCCCTATCTGATGCGCCAGCATCCGGGACTGAAAAGCCCCACCGATTTCTCGCCCTACAGCTACCACTCGCAGATCAAGTACGCCGACAAGACGCTGGCCACGGTCATGGTGTGGGACGACAGGGCCGTCATCTGTTTCCGGGGCAGTGTCGACTGGTACGAATGGGGCCAGTACACCCTCGACAGCAATCTGGTGCCGCCACCCTTCCCGTCCCCCTCGACGGGGCTGATCCATTCAGGCGCCCTGACCATGTATCAGGACGGCGGCGACGCCTCCGTCAAGACGCAGATGGCGACCCTGCTGCCGAAGTTGCGCCAGGATCATCCCAATCTCTTTTTCGCCGCCCACGGATTGGGCGCCGCGGTGGCCACCATCGCCGCCATGGACCAGCTCGACGCGGGCAATCTGATCAAGGCTCCGGCCTTCTATATCTATGGCGGGCTGATGACCGGCAACTCGGACTTCGTCACCGAGGCGCAAGCCAAGCTCGACAAGGGCTACTACCCCATCGCCCGACCCGGCGACTTCATGCCCACGGCGACCCTGTTCCAGGGCTACAGCCCTATCGCCCCTGCTCTCAGCCTGACCGGGGTTCCGAAGAACGACGAACCGACGAACCATGCCTTGACCGGCTACATGGAGCTGCTCAGCCCCTGGTCGTCGGCCAATTACATGGCGCCGGCCATGGTGCTGGCCTCCCGCAGTCAAGGCACCGGTTCTCCCACCCAAGAATAAGGTGAAGCGCCATGGCGCCGTTCGATGCCCAGCGAGACAACCGCACCATCATGGCCCGCCGCCGCGCCCGGCAAGCGGGCCGAGGCAAGGAGGCGCTGCACCGTCCCCTGCTGCTGCCGTCCGGACGCTCCATGCCGACCCCGGTCGTGGCCTCCGCCGACAATGGGGAGATCAAGTTCCAGGGCATCGAACCGGCGCTCGGCACCCTCGGCCTGCTGATCGGCCTGCTGCGCGAGGACAAGACTTCCGATGCCGGAGCGAACGGCGTCGATCCCCAAGCCCCGGTCTACGTCCTGGTGCCCGAGTGGTTCCAGACTCCGCTGGCCAATCTGCAAACATCGTTCAACGAAAACAGTGACCAACTGGCGGCCCTGATGTCCCAACTGCTGGGCGCGGCCACCGGCCAGGCGCTGGGCGTGCCCATCAAGGACGCGGCCCTGCTCGGCACCTGGTATCCACTGGTACAGCCGGTGGCGGGCAAAGCCCACGGCTTCTATTTGGTCAGCCAGACGAAAGACGAGCATCAGATCTTCGGCCTCGGCGTGCTCGGCCGGTGGGATGTGCCGAGTTCCCAGCCGCTGCTGTCCATCGACGTCTGGGGCACCGTGCCAATGCTGCGGGTCGGCAAGGGCACCGTGCAACCCGTCGTCTCCGAGAGCGGCTACCCGCTCACCGTGGGCATGGCGGTCGAGGGGGTGGCCGGCAAGCCCCTGTTCGACATGGAGGGGATCTCCTTCGACGGCGTCAAGGTGACGGCGAGCCTCGACCTGGCAAAGCCCTCGGTCGATGTCTCGGTGGTCGCCCTGCGCCTGAAGCTGCCCGGCGACAAGGAAGCCTCCGACCGCTCCCTGACCGAACTGTTGGCGCTGAGCGGAACCCAGATCCAGGATACCATCGCCGGCCTGTTCATCGGCGCCTTGTCGCAGATTTCGGAGACTGCGGCGAACGAGGCCCGCTACCTGCTGCCTGTGCTGGGTATCAAGAGCCAGGTTCCGGGCGTCGACATCCCGGTGCCGCAGATGCGCTGGGACCAGTTCCTGTCCCTGGCCATCAAGGGCGGCGATCTCAGCCTGCCGTTCAAGAACTGGTTCGGCACGCTGACTTCGAATCCCCCGCAGCTCGCGGCCTGGATGGCCGCCATCGGCGGTGCCGTCGGATCCTCGACCACGGTGCGCGGCGGCGGCACCCGCGCAGATCCCTTCGCCGTGGTGCTGCTGGACCTCAGCCAATCGACCCCGGCGGTAGGCACCCTGGCCTTCACCATGGGGTCCACGGTCACCGACGACGGCATCCGGCTGATCTATCCGGGCCTGGGTTTCGACGCCGTTCCCCGGGCGCTCGGTTCCTCGTCCGCGGTGATCCGTGCCGAGGCGGCGCTGGATCTGGCCCAGTTCAAGGTGATCAGCGGCAGCGCCGGCTTTGGCACGCCGACGGCGTTGAGCTTCACCATGGGCATTTCGCTGACCGACCGGGACTCCGGCAAGAAACTCGCGGAATACAACGGCTTCAGCGCGGACTCCCTGTCTGCCGGCATCGGTCTGTCGGTGGGCGACCCGGTGCCGGTGCCCAGGTTAACCCTGGACAATGTGGTGACACCCACGGGGCCTTACGCCACGATCGATCTGCTCAATCCGGGCGAACTGGCGGCAGCGGCAGAGCAGTTGTTGCCGGCCATGGTGCAGCAGCAGCTCGAAAAGCTGCTCGGTATCACCTATGGCGGGACGCCGGTGCCCTATGCCAGCAACGTGGCCGCCCTGATCGGCGTCGTGCCGCCGGTGTTGCCCGCAGGCGGCACCTGGCCGTCCGACGACCTGCCGCCGCCGTTCTCGGCACCCCGGATCATGACCACCATCGCCGACCCCTTATCGGCGCTGGGCACCTACTATTACAATGTTCTGACCACCAAGAAACAGGTGGCCGGACGCCAGGCCTTCGTCTGGCTGGTGGAGGAACTGGCCGGCCTGATCGCATTGGCCGACGCGGGCGGCGCGACCATCGCGGTAACCGGCAACGGCACCCCGGACGATCCCTGGGGGGCCTCGCTGACCGTCGCCGGCACCAAGCTGCCGGCACAGCTGACCGGCTACACCCGTCCGGGCACGCGGCCGGGAGGCGAGGTCAGCGAACTTGTCATCGGCCTGGCCCTGGAGCCGCAGCTGGAATTCAACGGCACCAGGATCAACCCGTCGCTGCTGTTCGACCTGATCAGCATCGACCTGCCGGCGCCGGGCAGCAAGGCGCCCCTGGCCGGACTGTGGGCGCCGCTGCTGGCGTCCGTGCTCAGCCTGCCGGACGGGTTCACCAGTTCGCGGATTGGCGGCGCCGTGTTCTCCGTGGGCCCGAGCAAGCTGTCGGGCCGCTGGAGCCGTACCGACGGCTGGGCCGTCTCGCTGCTGGTAAGCGACCCCGTGCTTGAGGTGGACGGCCAGCGCATCGCCCTCGGACAGAGCCTCGACTTCGCCGATCCGACGGCACTTCAGGACCTGGTGCGCAACGAGGTCGCCGCCTTCCTCGACATGATCAGCGGTCTTCTCGGCGTGGCCTTGCTGCGCATGGACAACCGGGCCGGCATCGCGGTGGCGGGCATCTTCGGGCTGCTCAAGGACATCGCGAGCGCCGAAGGATTCCCCTCGAACCTCAAATGGCCGGACATCGATGTCCTGCAGTTGGACACCTTCTCCAACCCCTGGCCGGCGATCCGCCGGCAGATCGCCCGCGACCTCGCCACGCCCGAGACGGCGGGCGCGGTACTGTCCCTTCTGGGCTGGACTCTCGACGATTCCTTGACCGAGGCTCCGATGGTGCCGGGCGCCGGTACGCCGGACGATCCCTACCGGCTGGCGATGAAGCACTGCCCCTTCGATCTGCAAGTCTGGACCCGGGAGAACAGCACCATCGCCGGCATCGGCCTGTGCCGCCGCCTGACCGCCCGCTTCGATGCGGCGGGGTCCCTGGGGCCCATCGACACGGTCACCGACTTCCGTCTCGATGCGCTGGAGTTCGACCTGAACACCGGCAAGCCGATTTGGGGTGAACAGGCGCCCAAAACCGGGGTGCTGACCACCGTTTCGCGCGCCGCCGGCCCTCTGGTTCCGACCACGGCCGAGGCCGAACTGGGCAGCGTCCAGATGGGCCTGACCGTACTGATCCGCTCCGATGGCCAAGTGGACGTGGCGCCGGTGCTGACCCTTTACGACGTGACCCTGCCGGGCGAGCGGCCTTCCGACGAACTGACCCTGGCGCAAATGCTGGCGCCAGCCTTCGGCGACCGGCTTCTGAGCGCCGCCCTGGCCCTGGTCAACGCGGGCATCGCTTCCCTTTGCCGGTCTGCGGTCGCCGACCGGACCTTCCAGCAGTCCTATACCCTGCTGGCCGACCTGGGCATCGCCCTGCCCTACGACTTCGACAAGGGCGCCGGGACCTTCGGCGTCAATCCGGGCGGCTGGCTCGGCCTGGTGTCGGACCCGTCGCGCTTCTCGACCACCCAGTTTTCGCTGTTGCTGATCGATCCGCCGAAGCGCCGGGCTCTGTTCGATTTTCTGCAGGCGCGATTGGGCATCTCTCTGCCGAAGATTCCCCAACCGGTGCTCGACCTGCTGGCCGCCCTCGACATTCTGGGTCCGGCGGATCAGGGCTATCCGCTGCGGCCCGCCGGAATGCTGGCCTATGTGCAGGCGCCGTTCGCCACGCTGACGGACAAGGTGCGCGCGCTGCTCGCCGATGCGGACAGGCTGGCCGCCCTGAAGACCCAGCTCAAGGGAACGCTGGCGCCGCCGGACTTCGGCGCTTTCACCTTCACCGCCGTCAACGGCAGCACCCTGACCCTGGAGATCAAGCCGGAGAACGCCCCGATCCTGGCCGGTGTCATGCGGGTGATGGGCGCGGTGAGGCTGGACCTCGACACACCGTCCCTGACGGCCGAGCTGCGCGGCTACATTCCCATGCTGGGCCTGGGCCCACTGGCGAGCCTGACCTTCGGCGCGGCAAACCTGCTGGAACCGAGGCCCCGCCTCGCGGTGGCCTTTGGCGACGGCCAGGTCCCGGCGCCGGCGCCGGTCGAGCTCTATCCCTTCGAGTCCACCCAGCTCGTGGACCAGCTTTCGACGACCGTGCCGGTCTACGCACTTTCGGTACTGACCAACATCGTCGTCGAAGGGGAACTGCTCAACCGTTACCCCCTGGTGCGGCAGGTCTTCGCCGGCCTCGGCCTGGCCAGAGAGATCGACGGCCAGTGGCGCATGCCGGCCCTGCCGGGACTGCTCAAGGATCCGCTCGGCTGGCTGATGTCGGAGGGGGTTCTGGGCAAGAATGGACAATTCGACGTCGCCGGCTTCGCCCGCTGGCTGTCCGGCTTGCCGCAGATCGACGGCCCCTACGGGCTCAAGGTGGTGCCGGTCGCCGATGGGGTGACGGTCAGCGGCATGCCCTACGGCATCGGCTTCTCGCTGACCGGCGGGGACGACCTGGCGGTGATCGCCCTGAAAACCGAGAACCAGAAGATCTCCAGCGGCGCCGCCATGCTCGACACGCTTTCCCTTGGCGTGCAACTCGGCCCACTGGCGGCGCCCGGCTTCGTCGGCACGGCGCATCTGTCGAAGGCGGTGGGATCGTCCGATCCGTTCTTCGTCAAGGCGGGGTACAACAGAGGATTTTCGCTCAGCATCGGCCAGCAAAGTGGCGGCACGGCGGCCATTTCCCTGGACCTCCTGCCCTATCGGGGACTGGGCTCGCTGCTCGAACAATTGGCGCGGCAACTACCGGCCGTGGTGATCAATCAAGTGGTTCCGGCCCTGCTTGACGGGCTGGACAAGGCGGGAGCCGGGGATTTCGTCGCCAGGATGCGCACGGCCGGCAAGAAGCTCGACGTGGCAGGCCTGATCACCCAACTTTCCACCCTCGACCCGCTCACCCTGGCCAACGTCGAGGCCAAGGCCCTGACTTGGCTGCGCGACCGGCTCAACCAGACCAACGCGCCGGCCACCGCCGAGGCGGTGGTGGCATTGCTCGACGGGTTCATTCCCGGCACCATCGGCAGCAGGGGGGGGCTCGTCACCTACACCCCCTCGGACAAGTTGCCCCTGACCCTGCTGACGGGCATGGACGACGTCGCCGGCCCGCCCATTCTGGGCGTGTGGGCCGAGCTCCAGCTTCCCGACGTGGGCCGGGTGCGTCCGCGGGTGCGGCGCACCGGCCTGGGCGTGGCCCTGACGGGCGATCCGTCGCCGACCTTCACCTTCGGCGCCGGCATAACCCTGGCCTTCGAAGACGATACCGGCCCGACACTGGGCATGAACTTCGTCCTCGACACCGCCGGCCGGCCAAGTCTGGTGGTCGACATCGACCCGGTCGGCTCGGCCGTCACCGGAAGCGGCTCGGAGCTGCAGCGCCAACTTTTGCCAAGCTTTTTTCCTGTCACGGACAGCAGCGAAGGGCCCGCGGTACGGTTCCAGGAATGGCTGATCGACGTCGTCACCCAGGTGGTGCCGCGTTACGCGGCGGCAGTCGTTCTCAATCAGGAGAACGTCACCCAATGGCTGGATGCGGCCCTGTTCGGCGGGTCGGGGGGACCGACCCCGGGCAATATCCTGGTGGGGAGTTCGGTTCTGCGACGCACCGAGCAGGACTCCTATGCCCTGGTGCCGTTCCAGACCCTGCTCACCATGTCGCCCGAGGACTTCGTCGCCAAATTCCTGCGCGAACTGCTCAAGACCAAGCTGAAGGTCTTGAGCTTTGGCCCAAACGGCAGCGGCGCCATCTGGGTGGAGCCCGATCCCAACGACAAGACCGCATTCGGCGCCCGGGTGGTGATTCCCAGCATGCCGGTTCCAGGCCTGCCCAACGTGGTCCTGCGTCTGGGGGACGAAGACGACGCCTGGATCAAGGGGTCCGGTGGCAAGGTCGGCGACCTTTCGCCCGGCATCGCCGCCTACGTGCCGCTGAAGGACGAGGCAGGCGGCGGCCTGGTACCCGATTTCGGCAACCTGCGGCTGGCGGTTCTCAATGTGGGGCTCGATTTCGTGGGCCGCGACCGCAAGCCTTTGGTCGACTTCACCCGCTTCACCATGGGAGGCATCGGCCCGCGCGGGTTCATGTCCCTGACCCTGAACGGATCGAACGCCCCCGACATCGGTTTCGGCGTCGCGGCCAGGGCCACCGGCCTCGGCCTGTCCCTGTCGCCCACTGGCCTGCCCAAGGGCGGCAATCCGGTGGCGGCGAACCTGCTGGGCACCGGCGGCACGTCGAAGGATTCCGAGGAGCAAACGGATAAGACCTCGTCGGCCACCAATCCCACCTTCACGGCGCTGGCGGCCTACTCCGAGAACCTGTTCGTGCAACTCTCCAACGACGACGGCTCGGCCAACCCGATCATCATCCCGGTGCAGCGCAACTTCGGCCCCATCCGGTTGCAAAACATCGGCATCGGCTGGGAACAGTCGGACTATCTGCTGGACCTGATGGTCTCCGGCGGCTTGTCGCTGGCCGGGTTCAACGCCTCGGTGGAGAGCCTGACCGTGGGCATCCCGGTCAAGACCCTGACCGACCTGGACCAGTACCGATTGGATCTGCAAGGTCTGGGAATCCAGTTTTCCTCCGCCGCGGTGACCATTTCCGGCGGCTTCGACAAGACCACCGACCCAAGCCTCGCCTATACGGGCATCGCCTCGGTGGTGGCGGCCAAGTTCGGGCTGTCGGCGCTCGGCTCCTACGCCATGATGGCGACCACCGAGGATCCCAAAGGCCCCTCGGCGCCCAGCCTGTTCATCTTCGCCTCCCTGAACGCGCCCCTTGGTCCCGACCCGGCATTCTTCATCACCGGACTGGCCGGTGGCTTCGCCTACAACCGCTCCCTGACCCTGCCATCCGTCGGCGAGGTCGCCTCCTATCCGCTGATCTCGATCATGAAGAGTGGCGGCTTCCCCGCCGACGAGACCCCGTCGGAGGCGTTGCGCAAGCTGGCCAGCATCGTCGCGCCGTCGGTGGGCCAGTATTGGCTTGCCGCCGGCTTCAAGTTCAACACCTACCAGCTGTTCGAGGGGCTGGCCCTGGCGGTGGTGCAGTTCGGCCGTACCTTCGAAATCGATCTGCTGGGAACGGCCGCCGCCGGCCTGCCGACCACCGTCGGCCCGGAAGCGGCGCTGGCCTATGTGGAGCTGGGAATCAAGGCGGTGATCGCACCGGAAACCGGCATCATCTCGGTTGAGGCACAGCTCACCCCCAATTCCTTCGTCCTCTACAAGGACGTCAAGCTGACCGGCGGCTTCGCCTTCTATCTCTGGCTCAAGAACCTGCCGCAAAAGGACGGTTCGACGATCCCCGCGGGCGACTTCGTCGTCACGCTTGGCGGCTACAACCCGGCCTTCGCGCCGCCGACCTACTACCCGCAGGTGCCGCGCCTCGGCCTGCAATGGCAGATCGACGTCTCGGTGGGCAAGGTGGGCATCACCGGCGGCGCCTACTTCGCCCTGGTGCCGAGCGCGGTGATGGCTGGCGGCTATCTGAACGTCTCCTTCCAGGCCGGCCCGATCCACGCCTGGCTCGACGCCGCGGCCAACTTCATCATTCAATGGCAGCCCTTCTGGTTCCAGGTGGACATCGGGGTGACGGTCGGCGTCGCCTTCAAAACCACCGTCGCCGGCATCTCCATCACCCTGTCCGCCGAACTGGGCGCCAGCCTGCTCCTGGAGGGGCCGCCGACCCACGGCCACGTGAAGATCGACTGGACGATCGTCTCGTTCACCATCCCCATCGGCACCGCCAAAACGGCCACCACCGACGAACCTTTGGACTGGAGCGCCTTCGAACAAAGCTTCGTGCCCACGGCGTCGAAATCCGAGCAGGGTGGAATGCTCCCCCGAGCCGGCGCCGGAAACGGCGAGACCATCTACCAGCCCCTGAACGTGGCCGTGGAACGCGGTCGTCTGGGCGGATCCAACGAAGGCGGACAGGACAAGGAATGGATCCTTCAGGCGGTGCCGTTCTCGCTCCGCGTCAACACCGCCCTGCCGGCGACCAGCTTCACCTTCCCTGCACCCGAGGGCAGGCCGGCGCCTCCCGACATCGACGGGCCGAAGCTGGGCATTCGGCCGATGTCCGAACCCAACGCCGACACCCCGGTCACCGTGAGCATCGTCGACGCGACGGGCAAGATCGTCGATCTGGCGAGCAGGCGGATCGCACTGAACAAGGGCGTCAAGGGCGCACCGGCGGCAATCTGGTCGCAAAAACCGCTCGATACCAACTATGCGCCACCGGGCACCGGGATGACCATCGACGGGGCGCTGGCGGCGGTCACCCTGGATGCGAACCAGTACATCCTGACCGACACGGTTCCGCCGTTCCCCATCGAGAACCTGAAATATGAACTGGGCACCCCACGCCAGCTCCCATTCGCCATCAAGGCCGTCTACGGGCCGGCGGCACGTTATCCGCAGGACATGCAGGACAGGGCGATGCGCGTCCTGATGAGCACCATCATGGCCCCCGAGGCCATTGGGGCACGCAATGCGGCCCTGACCACCCTGCGCGCCTTCGGCATCGCCGCACCGGCCAATCCATCCCTCTCGGTGATGGCCACCAGCGCCGATCAGGTGCTGGTGGCCCCGCCGCTGCTGGCCCGGCCGGGCGTGTTCCAGGCTCCGCTGTCCACCGCCGGCTCGACCAAGGTGGTGACTCTTTCCACTCCGGCCAAGGCGGCACCCACCGCACCGCGCGCCGCCACCGCGCCGAGGCTGCTGGCGGTACTGCACCGGTACCGCGCCGCCGGGGCTCCTCTGACCCTGGTCGAGGGCCTGTCGCCGGCTCGGTACGCCACCACCGACCGGCTGGTCGACGGCGGCCGCCTCGCCGCCTCGTCGACGGCCAGCCACCGCCTGCTGGGCGGCGGAGATTCACCGGCCCTGCATCCGGGTACCCATGTCCTGTGGGCGGTGGATGACGGCCATGTGCTGCATTTGGACGGCGACCGGCCGGTGCGTCTGGTCTGCTTCGACGACCGTCAAGTGCCGCTGGCCGACGTCGCCGCCGTAGCCGATGTCTACAAGCTGCCGGAAGGGACCCGTCTGGTCCTCGCCCAGGGACTGGAAGGCAACGACTATGGGACGCGGCTCGGCTGGCAGATCGACAGTCCGCTGCTGCAGGTCTCGACCCACGCTCTGGTCGGCGAAGGCTGCGTCGTGCGTCCCGCCCACCTGACCTGCAAACGCCGCCACGGCCGGGTGCAGTCCCGCCAATTGCTGGACGGCCAGGCCATGCTGACCGGCAATCAGGTCCGCCGCCCCGACGGCGGACTGGCTCCGGGCTGGGTACAGACGGTCTTTCCAGGCGACTGCGACCGCCTGGAGGTACGCCTGTCCGGCCCCGACGACGAAACCGCGGCGGAAGCGGGCGTGCGGGTCACCGCCCGTTATGACGACATCCCCGCGGTGCCGGGAGCCGACCGCCTCGTCCCCGACCATATACGCCGGGACGGCGCGCTTTGGGTGTTGGTCTACGACTTGGCCGACAAGAACGACGGCGCCTACCTGACCACGGTGGTCCAGCCCTCCGGCGACGGCGTGCGCCTGCTGGCCGTGCATGCGGGACGGGAAACCGGCATCGGGCTGAACGAGACGGCTGTGGGCCTGGCTCCAGCGGCCACGGATCCCAAGGCCCCCGCCGGCGCGCCGGCGGCTGGCGACAGCCCGGCCCGGTTGACCCCGGTGGCTGCGGCCGGCCATCCCGACGCCACGGCGCTAATACGGACCGCCGGCGTTTCCAGAACCCGCAGCGGAGCCGTCTGATGAGCGCAAAGATCACCTCCACCCCAGGCAGCATCGCCCCCGGCGAGATCGCGTTCTACGACCGCATCACGCCGCCCTTGAGCGCCGGGTCCTATACCCTGACCGCCCGGCAGAACGTGACGGGTCTCAACCACGGCCCGGTGGCCCCCTACGACGTCACCCAGGCATTCCGGGTGGATGCGCCCCGCTTCCAGGTCGACCCTGCCCTCATCCAGATGGTCTACCCGCCCGCGAACCAGGCCGGCGCCTATCATGACGTGGTGCCGTCCATCGTGTTCAAGAACTTCGCCCTTCCCTGGATGCGCAGCATCGATCCGAACGGCGGCGAGAATCCCGACGGCCCGCCATGGATGGCGCTGCTGACCCTGCACGAGGCGGAAATGGCGCCCACTCCGGGCATGTCGGCACCTTCCGGCGCGGACCCTAAACTGACATTCCCGGCAACCATCACCGCCGGCAAGCTCACCCATCCGGAGAACACATCCGTGCTGCCGCCGGCACTGCCCGGCATCGCCGCCGACGATCCGCAGCAGGTACTGGCCTGCGACATGAATCTGGCCTTTTTCCGTCAAATCGCTCCGACCCTGGCCGATCTTCCGTACCTGGCTCACGCCCGCGGCGTAAACACCGACGGCAAGACGCTGCTGGGCATGGATCTCGACGGCTGCTTCTCGCTGGTGACCGGCAACCGCATGCCCGGCGAAGGGGGCACCAACACGGTCCTGCTGGTGTCCCTCGAGGGACACCAGAACCATCTGCCCGGGGGTGGCGATGTCTCCGGCTACACCAAGATCCGGCTGGCGGTCCTGGGCCGCTGGCAGTTCCTGGCCAACCAGATGCCAGGCAGCTTCCTGTCTCTGATGGAACAGCTTTGCAGCCTGGGCCGTGGTGGCGTGCGCCTGCTGAAGGCCATCGATACGGTGGATCCGGCCGCCCCGCCCGCCGACCGCGAGGCACCGGTCGACCCCATGGTCAAGGAGGCGCTGGCCATCGGCTACGTGGCCTTGCAGAACGATCTGCGCGATGGCGAGGTGACCACCTCCCTCTACCGGGGCCCATTGGTGCCTCAGCCGACGGAGGAAGACAGGGACTACGGCCCCTACCTGGTTTCGGACCATGCGGTCCTCTACGACCCCGACTATGGATTCTTCAACCACGCCTACGCGGCCGGATGGCAGGTCGGGCGCCTGCTTGCCCTGTCCAGCGGCACCTTCACCCGGGATGTCCAGCAATGGCGGCGCCAGTTCGCCTCGGGCCTTCAGGCAACCCAAGCCCGGCAGACCGTCACCGGGTCCATCACCCGGGCGCTGGCGGCTTCCGCCGCCGACAGCTGGGGAAAACTCGACGCCGCCCCGCCCCTGGAAGCGGCCATGCGCGCTTATTTCGGCCAACGGCTCAATCCCTCAATTCTGCCGGTGATGACCCCACGCGGCATGGAACCGGCGCGCGGCGGCCTGCCCGGCGCGAAGCCCGATAATGCCGACGACGGGTCCGTCGATCCGCTGACCGCCCTGCACCGGCGCATCAAGGGAGCCCCCTGACATGACCGACTCCGCCCCCTCCCCGTTCGACCCGGCGGCCGGCCGGTCCTGGCGTTCCCGCGACGCCACCGGCATGGTCAGCGCCGGGCTCAAGGCGGCCGACGCGCCCGATCCGCAGGTATCGCAGGCCATGCTGCAATGGTTGGCGCAACTGACCCTGCTCTACGGCGTGCCCTTCGATTATCTGGTGCCGGAACCGTCCATGTTGCCCAAGGAGTCCCTGCGGTTCTTCTATATCGACCGCAACTGGACCGACCGTCTGGTGGACGGAGCGCTCAGCGTCGGCATGCTGACAACCGCGGACGCCATTTTCACCGAGGCCATGTTCCAAAGGATCTACGAGGAAGTGGAAGCGGCCCAACTGTCCTTGCGTCCCAATCTGCGCGACAAGCCGCTCCCCGAGAACGGCACGCTGGGTACCCCCCTGGCCGGGTTGTTGTTCCGTTCCGTCGTTGTCGCGGCCTGGCCGGGCCTGGAGTTGATGCCGACCAAGGCCGGGAACCCGGTGACCATCCTGCGGATGGACCGCCTCTCCAAGGACGTGATGATCGCCATATTCGCCGAGGTCCCGGATGCGGTGGCGGTGATCGAGCCCAGCGAGGGCCTGCATTTCGGCCTGCTCGACGACCCGAAGCACCAAGGACGGTACGTGGTGTCCCTGCGCGGTCTCGGTTTCGGCGGATACGCGGCCGGCGTCCAGATCAAACAAGGCTCCGAGTTCCTGACCGCCGCCGTGCCACTGCGAACCGGAGAGGGCCAGCCGGCGGGAGTGATCGACGTGGCTGCCGGGGTTGCCTCCATCGAGGCCGCGATGCCGTCCGGCGCGCTGGGCGATGGTGGCAAGATCACCTCCGGCGGCTTCGCCCTCCAGTACCTGCGCACCGCGGGCCGCCAGGATTACAGCGTCTCCACCGATAAGACGTGCCCCAGCGACGAAGGGAACGAACGATGACCGACTCCCCGGCCAACCAACAGGATACTGTGGATTTGGCGCCTGTCTGGCCTGGCCCAAGGCTCCTGGTCCCGGTGATCATCGACTGCCTGCTGGTGGGCAAACCAGATCGCGTCGGAAGCACCTGGGCACAAATGGCCTTCAACTACCAGAACCTGGCCTCCGGCCTGCCCAACGACGAACCGACGCCTTTCACCGTGAAATCCGCCGCCGACGCCCCGGCCACCGGCGCCCACCTGCTGTGGACCCTGCCCTATGCCCTGCGTCACGGCATCAGCGACGGCAACGGGGTGACGTTTCCCCTGGTGCCCAACCGCTGGCTGGTCCTGCGGGCCTTCTACGACGCCGCGGGCGGCACGCCAAGCCTCTCCGGCACGGTGCTGCAGTCCGATCTGTTGACCGATGCCGGCGGCGTGATCCCAATCACCGTCAGCCAGTACCCGGACCCGGCGCGGTCCACCACGACCCGGCGCATCGGCGGCGCCACCGCGTTGGCGGACTGGACAGGCTCCGCCGGCCCGGCGCAGCCCTTCCTGTCCGCCAACGCGCCGGGCTGCCTCACCTGGTCGGCGAGCTACGACAACGTGCGCAACGTCTTCTCCGTCCACGATCCCATGGAGGGCGCGGCGGGAACCTACAGCTTCCTGGTGCTCGGCTGGTATGCCGATCCCACCACCGACCCGACGCAGAAACTGCCGACGGAAACCCCGGATGACTGGCGCTCCGCCCTGTCGAAACTCTTCGGCTGGTCGGTGGGCGAGGACGCCCAGGCCATCGCGGCACTCCAGCAGACCTGGAGGGACTGGGCCGCCTGTCACGGCTTCGACGGCTCCAACTTCGATCCCGCCAAGGTCAACCTGCCCCCGCAGCTTGCCAACGCCATCAAGGCCTACGGCGCCTGGTGGCAGGCCCACGGAATTGCCATCGATCCGCCCGGCCTGCCCCGGCAGATGGTCTGCCAGGGTTTCGTCGCCCAGGTGGATTGGAAGGGAGCGGACGAGAGCTACGGCACCGGCGCGCCGGGGGGCGGCAGCGGCTATCCCGACGTAGCCGCCGGCAATACGGCGACCGAAGCCATAGCGGCCTGGCTGGCCAAGAAGACCGTGGAATACGACCACGGGGACCCGTCCACCATCCCGGTGATCGAACAGGCCATCGAGGCCTTCCAGAAGGGCATCCTGCTGGATCTCGCCACCGATCCCGCCGGCACCGAGGCAAAACTGCATGCCGCGGAGTTCGCCGCCGTCGGCAACAAGCGGGATTGGATCGTGGTGTTGCCCGAGGTCACCGAGGCCAACAACGACAACGCCGGCCAGATGACCGTCCCCCTCGATCCGGTGCAGACGCAGGCCCTGATCGTCTTGAACGCCGCCCAGGACGAGTTGGAACAGACGCAGGAGAATCTGGTCTCCCAACAGGCCGAGATGTTTGGCCTGATCTACAAGCAGATGCATCTGCCCCGCTCGGCGCCCCAGTCCATCGCCAACAAGATCGCCTCCGCCATCACCGCCATCGAATCCGCCATCACCGCCAGCCGGCAACGGAAGGCCAGCGCGATGTCGGCGGTCGACGCGGCGCTCGAGACCCTCCGGCAGATGCTGGGCGACGCCTATGTGGTCAAGCAGGTCAGCCTACCGGCCTCCTACAGTCCCAACGACCCGGTCCTGATGGTGGCCCGCGCCCAGGGCGACACCAAGTTTGCCGCTCCCGGCGCTTACGACGACGACGATTTTCTCTATTGCCGCGGAACCGGCCAGACGGTCAGCGGCATCACCATCCGCTATGACGTCGGCGGCAACGACGACCCGATCACCCTCACGGCGAAAGACCTCTTGGCCGGCGGTGACGGCCCGGGAACCCTGACGCTGCCGGTTGGCCAGCCGATTCCCAAGGAGGCGCAGGATCTTTGGATGGAACTGATGTTCCTGGATACCGGAGCCGCCCCATACCTGGCCAGGATCTATTTTGCCCGGCGCGGCATCGCCCCCTCACAGGCACAGATGGACGCCCTGACCGAAATCGTCCGGCAGCAGCAGATGGCCCCCTGGGACGGCCTTCGGGTCTTCGGGATGGCCGTCCAGGCGGCGGGCGAGGCTGGCGGCCTGGTGGGAGTATTGCCGTCCAAGGTGGCGGTCTCCTACCGCACCGGCCAGCCGTGGACGCCGGTCTTCATGGACTGGCGCGTGGTCTGGTATCCGAGTTCCATGGAACCGTCAGGAGAACTGACCGACTGGGTGCTCGGCCCCACCGATTTCGAATGGACCGGCACCGGCATCCCGAAGCCCGCCACCCCGCTGATTCACGAGGGCCGCGCGGTCTTCAACCCGCGCACCGCCCAGGACATCGCGGCGCGTCTGGCCCATTTCCAGGACAGCCCCGATTACGACAAGCTGGACAAGAACATCCGCAAGGCCCTGGAGGAAATGTCGGGCCTGCTGGCACGCGCCGATATCTTCACCCAGTCCATGGCCGGGCTGACGCAGCAGCTTCTGACGCGGATGATCGCCCCCAACCAAAACAACGCCAGCCCCGAGACGGAAAAGTACCTGGGCGACGCACCGACCGACTACCGTCCCCTGGCGGGCACCACCTACACCAATTCGGAACCCTTTTTTCCGTTGCGCGCCGGACATTTGCAGGTGATCGATCTGTGGGTCGTCGACGTCTATGGCCAGATCCTGCGCGGCAAGGACCCCGCGCTCGGCGCCATGGCTCCGATCCCCGACCTGGTCCGCGCCCAGACGGTGGTTACCAAGGGCGGCGGCAACGAGAGCTATGTGCAACTCGTCCCGCGCCTGTCCCAGACCGCGCGACTGAACTTCGACACCCTCGACGCCGCCTCAGACAGCGTCTTCAGCAATTCGTCCGACAGGACCAGCCCCATCTGCGGCTACGTGATCCCCAATCACCTGGACACGTCGCTGATGGTTTACGACGCGGCGGGCGCCATTCAGGGCTCGGTGATCAAGGTCTATCTGGACCCTTCGGAACATAAGCCGGGCAACAGCGGCCTGCGCTGGGACGCGCCCCCGGGCTCGGATGCCCCGCTGGGCGCGCCACCACACCTGGCCAACGCGCACCTGCAAAGCTTCATTATCGAGCTGCTGGCCCAGAGCATGGTAAAGGGCGGCGGGGTGCTGGATGCGCTGCTCGACCATATCGACAGCGCCCTTTGGCCCCTGGGCCACCTGGGCCCCAGCGGCCAAGGCAACGCGGCTCTCCTGGGCCCGACGCTGGCGGTCGTGCGCGCCCGGATCACCGCGACCCTGGACGGATATCCGGCCTACAACCAGTCCTGGATCGACACCGGTGCCTATTTCGTCGGGCCGGGCGACCGCTACGACCCAAGGCCGACACCGGTGATGTCGGTCCCCTTGCCGGTCCGCGTCGGCGACACGGGCCTGATATCGAACGGCATCATGGGCTATTTCCTCAACGACGCCTACGATCGCTTCCACGCCGTCTACGGTGCCGGGCCGCAGACCGGCCTGCTGCGCCGCGCACTGGCCTCCGGCGTCCGCCGCCGGGGATCCCTCCGTGGCATGGTGCCGGCCGCGCCGGCCGAGGTGGCGCTGCTCAAGCTGGATCCGGGCGGCAGCTATGTGGTGACCGACCACCAGTTCACCCTGCCGCCGGACGGCACCAAGGCCCTGCTGACCCTGCTGGTCGATCCGCGGGGTGCCATGCCGGTGGTTTCCGGCTGGCAGCCGTTGGGCACCCAGGGTCTGCCGGCGGGACCGATCTCGACAGCCCTGTCCCAGATGGTCGCCGCCTTCCGCGTCGGTCCACTGCTGGTCGATCCGCAGCAGGTCCAGATGCCCCTGCCGGCGGAGGTGCAGGGCGCCTGGTCCTTCGCCGCGCGGAGCGACATCACCGGATGGGCGCCAGAGGCCTCCGTCACCGCCCAGGACGCCAAGGCAAACCTCGAGCCTTCGGCGCGTCTGTTGTCCGAGGGCTGGCTGGTGCTCAGGAACGCACTCAAGTCCACGACTTAAATCCGGTCCAGAAACGGAGCCCGCCCCATGTCCGACACGAAACTCACCTATAGCCTGCAGCCATCCAACGTCTTTGTGGCCTTGCAGACCGACCTGACGCTGACCATCACCAATCCGTCGCAGACGACACCCGTGACTCTGCAGCCGGGCATGCGGGCCGACGAGATCCTGGTCACCTTCCCCATGCCACCCGGATCACCTCCGGCGAACGCCCTGATCGACAGCGCCGGGTTCTCGGCCGAGAACCCGGAGGGACTGCTGCTGGTGGGCCCGCAGACCACGGGCAGCAACGTCTATGTCATCCGCCCCGCCGATCAGCAGGTGACCCTGCAGCCGGGTCACGCCATCACCGTGGTCTTTTCCCAGCTCGCCATCAACGCGACCGTCGGCGCGACGACGGTGGGCATCGACGAGTACATCGGCAGCGGCGCTGGCCGCACCAGCCTCGGTGTCAGCAAGGTCCCCCAGGAACTGAAGGTCATCGGCTGGCTGACCGACTATACGGTCGGCCTCGGCCAATACAGCCTCCTGCGCTGGCAGTCCTTCGGCGGCACCAAAGTGACGCTCTACGGATTGCCGGGCATCGGCTACAAGGAGTTCAAGGTCAGCGGCGATCCGCCCTACCCCGGCAAGTACGCGGTCAGTCTGCTGAAAAATGCCCAGAACACCTTCACCCTGGTCGTCGAGACCAACGACGGCAGGCACGAGCAGACAGCGGTCACCCTGTCGCCGGGCGCACCCTACATCAGCTACTTCAAAACCACGGAACAGCAGCCTTCGCCATTACCCGTGAACAAATCCGTGGACCTTGTCTGGTCCATGCTCTACGCGGCCAACGCCTACCTGACCGGGCCGCAGGGCCAGCCACGCCCGGTGCCCACCGAGCCGCTCGAGCCCAGGACCATCACGCCGGGTGCCGATGCCGTTGCCGCCGCCCAAGGCAACTTGTCGGCGATTCCCGCCCAGACGGTCTATGAACTGCAGGGCCAGGGCTTCGAGCCGCCGGCCAGCGCGCGCCGCATCTTCCAGCTCGGGCCGGTCGGGCTGCTCTATTTCAAATATCTGACCAAGGCCAAGGACGGCACCCTGTCGGATCCGGCCTTCGACACCGATCCCCACGGCTGGGGCGGTATCCAAGCCTCCTACACCGTAGAGATGAACACCCTCCATCTCTTCCAGCCGGGTGGAGCGGAGACCGCCTATTACCTGAACAGCGGCGAGACATCCAAGCCGCAGATCCGCTATTTCGCCGCCGACGCCCCCAAGGACGGCAAGGTGGCCCTGAACTGGATCACCCGCAATCTGACCAACCTGACCATCGATCCGGGCGGCTACAAGATCCCCGATGACAAGAAGGACGAAGGGTCCATGGCGGTGGATCCGGGGCCAACCGCCTTTATCCTGACCGGTACGCGTTCCGAGGGCGGCATCCTGAGCAGCACCCTGGTGATGACCGACACAAAAGGCGGTGCAGAGGACTGACACCGATGCCTAACGCTTACATCGACGCAGGCCTGGTATCCGACCCTCGGCCATCCACCCTGTCCGACCTGCTTTTGGCCCGAGGGGCCGAGTTGGAGGACGCCCCGGCCTTCTGTTTCCTGTCGAGCCCCTTCGATCCCGCTCCCACCCGGCTCAGCTATGCCGAACTGGTACGACGGTCTGGCGCGGCGGCGGCCTGGATGACCGCCACCACCGGCGCGGACGATCTTGTGATCCTGCTGCTGCCCACCGGACCGGAGGCCGTCTGCGGCGTTTTTGGAAGCATCCTGGCGGGCCGACCGGCGACACTGCTGCCGCTGCCGCGCCACCGCCGGGACCGGCGAGCCCTTGACCGACTGGAAGGGGTGCTGACGTCCCTCGACCGGCGCTGCCATCTGGTGGTGCCCGATGGAGGACGCCAGGCCCTTTCGGAGTCCGCCTCGGACCGTCCGGCTCTCGCCGAAGCCATCGCCGCCGCTCACGAAGCCGGCACTTTTCTGGCGGGCGGCACGGCTTTTGCCTCCCCTCCCGCCGCCCCGGACGACTTGGCCTATGTCCAATTCACATCGGGCAGCACCGCCGCTCCGCGCGGGGTCATGCTCAGCCACCGTGCCCTGCTGGCCAATCTGGAAGTCATCGCCAAGGTATTCGATCCCGAGCGGCCCCTGCGCACCCTGTCCTGGCTCCCCTTGCACCACGACATGGGGCTGGTCGGCCACCTGTTGCAGCCCGTCTATCTGGGCGGCCAGAGCCTGCTCGCCGATCCGGGGGTGTTCGCCGGCGACCCTTTGGACTGGCTGCGCGCCATGGACCACTGGAAGATCGGTGTCAGCGGCGCCCCGCCGTTTGCCTTCGCCCGCGCCGCCCGCGCCCTGGAGACCCTTTCCCCCGACGCCCGCGCGGACGTGGCCGACCTGTCCCGCCTGCGGGTCCTCTACATGGGCGCCGAACCCGTGGGCGAGGATCTGCTGCGCCGCTTCACCCGGCTTTGCGCTCCCCTGGGATTGGCCCCCGGCGTTCCGCTGCCCTGCTACGGCCTCGCCGAGATCTCCCTGTTTGCCGCCGGTTCCAAATGGAACGGCGGACCATTGCGCTACCCCCTGCCCTCGGGCATCGAAGCGCGGGTCGCCGAGCCGGTCGGGGGCGCGGAACTTCCCCCCGGCCGGGAGGGCGAAATCTGGCTGGCCGGAGAAAGCCTGGCCAGCGGATACCTGGACGATCCGGAGGCCAGCGCCGCGACCTTCGTCCACCGCGACGGACGGCGCTGGCTGCGAACCGGGGACCAGGGCGTCCTGACCCCCGACGGCCTGATCCCGCACGGCCGCCTGAAGGACGTGATCATCCACCGGGGCGCCAATCTGCATGCGACGGACCTGGAGGCCGCCGCCCGGGCCGCCGATCCGCGGCTCGCCGCCGCCACCATGGCGGCGGTGCCGGCTGCCGGCCCCGATGGGGAGGGCGTGGCCCTGCTCATCGAACGGCGTCCGCACCAAGGCGCGGGCTCCTCGGCGGAGCGTGACGCGCTGGCTCAGGCGGCGGCCCGGGCGGTCTCGGCGGCCGGCGACGGTATCCACACCCGGGTCCTGTTCCTTACCCCCGGGACCCTTCCCCGAACCACCAGCGGCAAGCTGGTCCGCCACATGGCCGCGAAGGAGCTGCGCGAGGGACGCCTTGAGACGGCGGCCGGTCCGCCGCGAAGGTCGCCGGTCGCCACCGTCACCGGTTCGGAACCGGTGGCGGTGATCGGCATGGCCTGCCGCTTTCCGGGTGCCGACGATCCGGAAAGTTTCTGGCAGGCCTTGGAGCAAGGCCGCGACCTGATCCGCGAGGTGCCGCCGGATCGTTGGGACGTGGACGCCTACTACGACCCACGGCCCGCCATGCCGGGCAAGATGAACACCCGCTGGGGCGGCTTCATTGATGGGATCGACCTGTTCGATGCCGGGTTCTTCGGAATTTCCGCCCCGGAAGCGGCCGAGATGGACCCGCAGCAGCGCTTGGCCCTGGAGACCGGCTGGCGCGCCTTCGAGCAGGCGGGACTGGGCCGCGACACCCTCGCCGGCTCGGCCACCGGAGTTTTCGTCGGTTTGTCGACCCAGGACTACATGCACCTCCAGATCCGCCAGCGGGGCGGACTCGAACAATACAATGCCTGGTCGGGGCTCGGCAGCGCCGGCAGCATCGCCGCCAACCGGATCTCGTATCTCCTGGACTTGCGCGGCCCCAGCATGGCCGTGGACACGGCCTGCTCGTCCTCCCTCACCACCGTCCAACTGGCGGTGGACAGTCTGCGGCGGGGCGCCTGCGATCACGCCTTGGCCGGAGGGGTGAGCCTGATCCTGTCGCCGGGCACCACCATCGCGCTGTCCCAGTTCCACATGATGTCCGGCGACGGGCGGTGCAAGGTATTCGACCTGGCCGCGGACGGCTACGTACGCTCGGAAGGATGCGGCTTCGTGGTGCTCAAGAAGCTGTCGGACGCCCGCCGCGACGGCGACCGGGTCTGGGCGGTGATCCGCGGCGGAGCGCTGGCCCAGGACGGCCGTTCCGCGGGCATCACCGCCCCCAACCCCGAAGCCCAGAAGGCATTGCTGGAAGCGGCCCTGGCGAATGCCGGCACCCGGCCCCACGAGGTCGGCCTGATCGAAGCCCACGGCACTGGAACCATAGCCGGCGATCCGGCGGAGTTCGGAGTCATCGCCCAGGTCTATGGCCGGGTCGCCGGTGGCCATTGCTCCGTGGTTTCGGTAAAGGCCAACACCGGCCACCTGGAAGCCGCCGCCGGAATCGCCAGCCTGATCAGGGTGGTGGGGGTGCTCAACCGGGGCGTGATACCGCCGCAGATCCATTTCAAGGAATGCAATCCCCTGGTGGTGGTCAAGGGGACCCGCCTGGACATCCCCACGGAGGCACAACCCTGGCCGAGCGGAGATGGCAAGCCCAGAGTGGCGGCGCTGAGTTCGTTTGGCTTCGGCGGCGCGCTTGCCCACATGGTGGTCGAGCAGGGAGACCCGGCACCGGAACCATACAATGACGGCGCACCGTACCTCATTCCCCTGTCGGCCCGCGATCCGGAAGCCCTGGCGGATCTTGCCGCCGAGTTGCGCCGCCATCTGGCGACCGAACGACCGGCGCTTCGCGCCGTCGCCCATACCCTGGGCGCCCGGCGCAGCCACTTCCCCCGCCGCGCCGCGATCACGGCGTCCTCTCTGGCGGAACTGGACGGGGCATTGTCCCGCCTGCCCGCCGCCGCGACGATCTCCGGCGTTCCCAAGGTCGCCTTCCTGTTCAGCGGCCAGGGAGCCCAATTCGTCGGCATGGGCCTGGACCTCGCCGACCGCTTCCCTCTGTTCCGGGCGGCCCTGGAATCCTGCGCGGCGACCATCGCGGAGGCAGCCCCGAAAGCGCCGGGCTTGCGCGAAATCCTCACCGATCCTGAGAAACTCGACAGCCTGGCCTTCCTGCAGCCGGCCCTCTGCGCGGTTGAATTGGCGCTCGCCGCCCTGTGGCGCGGCTTCGGGATCCGTCCGGCCGTGGTGCTGGGCCACAGCCTGGGCGCTTACGCCGCCGCCACCTGCGCCGGAGCGGTGACAGCGGAATCGGCCCTGCGGCTGGTCACCCGCCGCGCCGCGCTGATGGCCGCCCATGTGAAGGAACAGGGGGGCATGATCTCGGTTGCCGCCACGCCCGCGGACCTGATGGACTTCGCGCTCGACGGGGTCGAAACCGCCGCGGTCAACGGTCCCGCCTCCACGGTGCTGGGCGGCTCCCTGGCGGCGATCGAGGCGGCGGGGAGAATTCTCGGCCGGGAAGGCCTGGCGTGGCGCCGCCTGCGCACCCCGCAGGCATTCCACACCACCCTGATGGATCCCGTCTTGTCCCCCTTCGAGGCGGCCGCGGCGGAGATTGACTGGACGGCGGCCGAAATTCCCTGGATCTCCGACCTGACGGGCGCTCTGATGACGGATGCGCCGAACGCGGCCTACTGGCGCGACCACCTGCGCCGGCCCGTGGCCTTCGGCGCGGCGCTCGACACCCTGGCAAAAATTGAGATCAGCCACGTCATCGAGATCGGCCCTGGACGGGGCTTGTGCGCCCTCGCCCTGCCGGCGATGGACGACAAGACCACTGTTCTGCCGGGACTGCCGGACGGCGGCGACGGCGCACGCGCGATCCTTGAGACGTGCGGGCGGCTGTATGCCGATGGAGCGAATCCCGACTGGACCGGGGTCCTGGGTGTGGACGACGCGCCACCCGCGCCATTGCCGCTGCCCGGCCATCCGTTACGACGCAAGCGTCACTGGTTCACCGTGGCTCCGCTCGCCGCCGGAGCGGCGCCGAGTGCAACTCCCAGGGCGTCGGCGGCCCCCCCCGGCCGCTTCGGAATCGACTGGGACGACCAGGGGACGCCGACGAACGACGGCCCGGAAGCCGATACCCATTGGATCGTCGTCGGCGACGGACGCGGCCTGGGCGCGGCCTTGAGCCGCGACTTGGCGGCACGCGGCCTGGACACCTATCACCTTCTGCCCCATCCGGACCTGCCCCCCGGCAAGGCGCCACGGCGCCGCAAGGAAGGCGCCGGAGAAGCGAGCTGTCTGCGCCTGGCACCCGCCGATTTCCTCGACGGCAACGCCATGGGCCGAGCCTTGGGCCTGGTGATGACCGACTTTGCCCGGGCCGACGCCCAGCACTGGAGGGTGGTCTGGACCGGCAGCCTGGACGCGGCGGATCCTGAAGGCCTGGTCGCCGGAACCCTGGACATGGATCAGGAGACGCACGGACCGGGAGCGCTCACCGCCCTGGTGCAGGGCCTGCTGCACACCGCCCGGAGCGGCCGCCTGTGGCTGCTGACCCAGGGAGCGCAGACGGTGTCGGGAGACCCGACATTGCCGCGCGTCGGACAGATGCCGAGTTGGGGGTTCGGCACCACCCTGTTCCTGGAGCATCCGGAGATGCGCGGCGGCCTGCTGGACCTGGACCCGGCCCGGCCCGCCGCGGATCAGGCACCGGACCTGCCCGGGGCCCTGCGCCGCGCTGAGGGCTTCACCGCATTGCGCGGCGGCCGACTACTGGCCCAGCGCCTGATCCGCGTAACCGCCGCGCAGGAAACGGTGCGCCTGTCGTTACGAGAGGAAGGCACCTATCTGATCACCGGCGGCCTCGGCGGCCTTGGCCTCGCCACCGCGGAGCGTCTTGCGGAGCGTGGCGCCCGTCACCTGGTGCTGGCCGGACGGCGTGGCCTGCCGGCGCGAGACCTCTGGGAGGATCCGGACCTGGACGCCACGACGCGGGATCGCATCGCCGCCGTCAAACGCCTGGAGAGCCGGGGCGCGCGTGTCACCGTCCATGCCCTGGACGTGGCCGACCCGGAGGCGCTGCGGAATCTTTTGAGGAAGCTGGATGCGGACGGCCCGCCCCTGCGGGGTATCGTCCACGCCGCGGGCGTCAACTGGTTCAGCCGCATCGCCGAACAAGATGTCCTGAGGTTGAGCGAGACGATGCGGATCAAGGTGGCCGCCGCCTGGACTTTGCACGAGGCGACCCGGGACAAGGATCTGGACCTGTTCGTTCTCTATTCCTCGGTCTCGGCTCTGTGGGGATCGGTGGATCTCAGCCATTACTCGGCCGCCAACCTGTTCCTGGACGGACTGGCGCGGTTGCGCCATTGCCAGGGTCTGCCCGCCACCTGCATCGACTGGGGTCCCTGGGCGGAAGTCGGCATGAGCGCCAAGCCGCGTGAGATGGCGGTTCTGAACAGGCTGGGCCTGCGCCCCATGCCGCCGGCGGCGGCCTTGGACGCGCTGGAGGAACTGGTCGCTTCGGGCGCGCCCCAGACGGTGGTGGCGGACATCGACTGGCGAGCCTTCCGCCAATTCGTCAACTACTCCACTGCGCCGGCCTTCTTCGGCCGGGTAATGGAGGCGACGCCCGGCGACGGCCCCGCGCCCCTTGGTGGCGAGGCCATCGCCAAATCCCTGCGGCAAGCCGGCCCGGCCGAAGCCATGGACCGCCTCATCGGCCTCATCCGAAGGGAACTGGCAGTGGTCATCTTCCTGCCCGGCTCAGAGGAGCCGGATCTGGACCAGCGCTTCAACCTCATGGGCATGGACAGCCTGACGGCAATCGCCTTCGCCCTGCGCCTGGAGGCCGTCGCCGGGGAGAAACTACCCCCCACCCTGGCCTACAACTACCCGACCATCCGCGCGGTGGCGGAGCACCTCTACGGAATGATCCGGGGCGAGGCCGCGGCGGCCCCGGAAACCCCGCAGGCGGTGGAGATCCCGGCGTGGAAGTCCTGGCTGCCGACCGCTCCCGTGACGCCCGCCGCCCGCCCCCTGATCTATACCTTCCCCTACGCCGGAGCCGGGGCCGCGGCCTATCCCGGCTGGCCGGAGGCCCTGGCCGGCGAAGCCACGGTCTGCCCCGTCGCCCTGCCGGGACGGGACAGCCGGCGGGGAGAACCGCCGGCCCGTGCCATGGCGGACCTGGTTGGCCCCCTCGCCGAGGCCCTGGACGGTCACTTGGCCCAACTTGGCGCCGATCAGTCCTTTCTGCTTTACGGCCACAGCCTGGGCGGCCTGATCGCCTATGAGACGGCCCTGGAACTGGTCCGGCGCGGAACGCGGCATCCCATCGCCCTGGTGCTGTCCTGCTGCCTGCCCCACCCCGCCCCGCCGGAAGC
>NZ_PIUM01000017.1 GCF_002845745.1 Telmatospirillum siberiense
GCGGCGGGCGGCGGCGTGTAGGGGGCCGGGGCCTTCTCCGCTTCGGCGAACTTGTAGGTGAAGCCGACCAGAATGCTGTGTGAGGAATAGTCGCCCTTCGACTTGCCGGTCCCGTAGGATGCGTCTTCCTTCAGCGAATTCTCGGCCGTGCGGAGGTAGCGATAATCGGCCTTCAGGTCCAGATGATCGTTCAGCGCGTAGGAAACGCCGGCGATGCCCTGATAGGCCGGGGCAAAGTGATCCTTGTCCGAGAAGGTCGTGCCATTGGCGCGGATCTTGTCGGCGCTGACGTCGACACCGCCAAGGCCGGCACCGATGAAGGGCGTGAAGGCGGTTCCCGTGGCGACGTCGTAGTAGACGTTGGCCATCACGGACGCCGCATCCAGGCTGCCGCTGCCGTTGGTGGCGAACGGTTGCTTCACTTTGTCGACGCCATTGGAGCGCCATCCCAGTTCGCCTTCGACACGGACGGGGCCAAAGCCGTATCCGAGCTGACCCAGGATGGCATAGCCCGGATCCTGCGATTCCTTCCAGATCTTCGAGCCATCCTTGAATTTGGTGGTGGGGACGAGAGAGATACCCGTCTCGGCGCCAGCATACCAGCCGTTGGTTTCGGCTTCGGCGGCGGAGGCAATGCCGGCAATCAGGCCGACAGAGAGAATGCCAGTAACGATACGCATGATGTCGTTTTCCTTGTTTTTGGAAAAATCATGTGAAAAGGATCTAAATAGAGATTTTGGTGAATCAATGGCGGAAATGTGGCGTTGCTACAGTGGGGACTTTTTCCGGTAGGACATGTTGCATTTTTGCAACAATTATTTCAGATTATTTCCTGTTACCGAGTGAAATCATATCGGATTTGGTTGTGGTCGCTTTTCCCGCCGCCGCCATCGGCGGAACGCCACCCGCATTAGGATATAGTCACGGAAAATCAGCCCACAATATGACGGCGTCAGGTTCCCCGCGGCTTTGCCCGCGCCGTCGGTTCCGCCAGCATGGGGTCGTCGGGCCAGTAATGCTTGGGGTACTGGCCTTTCAGGTCGGCTTTGACCTGCTTGTAGGCGTTGGCCCAGAAGCTGGCCAGATCCTGCGTCACCTGGACGGGGCGCCTGGCCGGGGATAGGAGATGCAGGGTCAGTTTGAGTCTGCCGCCGGCGATGGCGGGCGTGTCGGCGAGCCCGAACATTTCCTGGAGGCGGACCGCCAGAACCGGTTGTTCCGCCGATTGGTAGTCGATGGGAACGCGGGAGCCGGAGGGGACGGTGAGATGGGTGGGGGCGTGCTGGTCGAGGCGTTGGCGGGCCTCCCAACTCAGCATGGCGTCGATGGCCGCCGTCATGTCGAGACGGGCCAGATGGGATTTCCGGCTGATGCCGTCGAGCCAAGGGGCGAGCCATGTTTCCAAATTGGCCAGCAGGGCTTCGTCGGAGCAGTCTGGCCATTCCGGCCCCTCGATCCGGTGCAGAAAATTGAGCCGCGCCCGCAATGTCTGCGTGGCGGCTGTCCAGGGCAGACAGCCCGGGCCCATATCCCGGATGCCTTCGAGCATGGCGGTGGTGATGGCGCCCGGTTCGGGATCGGACAGACGGCTGTCGTCGAGCGCCAATTCGCCGAACAGGCGTTGGCGGCGGGCCGCGACGATCTGTTCGCGGGCGTCCCAATGAACCGTTTCCCGTGTGACGATCTGTTCGGCGAAATGGGTTTCTATTTCGCTTTTGGTCAAGGGCGCGGCCAGGAAGATCCGGGCGTCGCGGCGATTGCCATCCAGTTCGGCGATGGACAGCGCCTCGCTGGCGGCCAAGGGGTCCGGTTGGGGAAAGAAGGCGCCGCGCCCGTTCGACAGGCGATAATGCAACCCATCGCCGCCACGGCACAGCGCGATACGGTCGGGATAGGCGAAGGCCAGCAGAAGCCCGGTATCCTCGACGCTGGTTTCCGCCGCCGGAAGTCCCAACTGCTTGCGCAACTGCCGGGCCGCCTCGCGGCATCGCTGCAAGGTGCCGCGATCGGCGGGCAGGCCGCGCGGATCGCGCAGGGCTTCCACGCGGATCCGCAAATCGGCGTCCCGGGCGCTTTTCAGGATGTCGCGTTCGGAGAGCAGGGCGGCCAGGTCGCAGCCCAGCGCGCCACATCCCAGATCCTTGGCCTTGATGGCCATATGCGCGAGGCGCGGGTGCAGCGGCAGGCGGGCCATCTCCCTGCCATGCGGGGTAATGCGGCCATCCGCGTCGAGGGCGCCGAGGCGGTGAAGCAACTCGCGCGCCTGGGTCACGGCGGCGGCCGGCGGCGGATCCAGCCAGGAAAGGGTGGATGGGTCCCGGGTTCCCCAGCGGGTCAGTTCCAGGATCAGCGGCGCCAGATCGGCCTCGCCGATTTCGGGCGTTGAGAAAGCCGGCAGTGCACGATGCGAGGCCTCGGTCCACAGGCGGTAGCAGACGCCCGGGCCCAGACGGCCGGCACGGCCGCGCCGCTGTTCCGCCGATGCCTTGGAGACCGGGACGGTGACCAGGCGGGCCATGCCGCCGTTGGGATCGAAGCGAGGCACGCGCATCAGGCCGCCGTCGATCACCACGCTGATCCCCTCGATGGTCAGGCTGGTTTCGGCGATGGCGGTGGCCAGCACGACCCGCCGGCGGCCCGGTTGCGGCATCAGCGCGAGATCCTGGGCATCCTGCGGCAGGTCGCCGTAGAGGGGGGCGATCAGGATGTCGTCCCGCTCGTCGGCCAGTCGCGTCTGGACACGGCGGATTTCTCCCTGACCGGGCAGGAAGACCAGCAGGTCTCCCTCGGGTTCCTCGGCGAGGGCCCGTCGGATCAGGGCGGTGACGGCGTCTTCGAAACGGTGCTGGGTTTCCTTGTCCAGCCAGCGGACATCGACGGGGAAGGTTCTTCCCTCGCTGGTGACGATCGCGGCGTCGCCCATGAGACGGGCCAGAGGCGCGCCGTCCAGGGTCGCCGACATCGCCAGCAGGCGCAGGTCCGGGCGGAGGCCGGCCTGGGCTTCCAGGCAAAGGGCCAATCCCATGTCGGCGTTGAGGCTGCGTTCGTGGAATTCGTCGAAGATGACCGCGCCGATACCGTCGAGGCTGGGATCGTCCTGGATCATCCGGGTCAGGATACCTTCGGTGACCACCTCGATGCGGGTTTTCGGGCCGATGCGGCTGTCCTGGCGGATGCGGTAGCCGACGGTATCGCCCAGGGGTTCGCCCAGCAGCGCCGCCATTCGCCGCGCGGCGGCGCGGGCGGCCAGCCGGCGTGGTTCCAGCATGACGATCTTATGGCGTCCCAGCCAGGCGGCATCCAGCAGGGCGAGGGGCACCAGCGTGGTCTTGCCGGCGCCGGGCGGTGCTTGCAGAACCGCGTTCGGCCCGGTCGTCAAGGCCGCCAGCAGGGAAGGCAGAACGGTTTCGACGGGAAGGTTCAGGGTTCCCGGTAGGCGGCCCGGCAATGGGGGGGCTCCCAGACGATGATTTCCTGAAGCTTGGCCACGCCGCCGCTTCGCGCCGTCACCACCGGTTTCAGTCGGTTGAACCAGTGGCGGCTCAATTGTTCCGCGGTCGGATTGACGTCGAGCACATAGAGCTTCGTCTCCATGCGCGTCTCCGTGGTCAGATGATGTCCGTCCTGGCGCACGGCCTGGCGAATGGCGCGGATCCATTCGATGGCGTCGGCGGTTTCCGGACAAAACATGTCCAGCAATTCGAAATCCTCGACATGGGCGAGGAAGCCGTGATCGCAGGGCGCGTCGATTTCAGCGGCCATCGCCTCTTTGAGAAAACCGAAATCGAACACCATGTCGGATTGTTCGCCGACATCCTGCAGATGATCGGCAAGGCAGGTTGCCTCGATGGTGTAGCGATGTCCGTGCAGATGCCTGCATTTTGAGCCATGGGTCATGACCCGATGGCCGGCGTCGATGGAGATCTGCCGCGAGACGGTGAAGGATGTCATTTTTTTGTGCTCGTCCTTAGCGAAGGCCCACGATCTTGTGCGTTTGCAGGCCGAGGTGCCATTTCGGATGTTCCAGGCAGTAATGTGCCGCCGCCTGAATGTTGGCGGCTTGGTCGGGGCCGTCCATCGGTTGCAGGGTGAAGTGGGTGAAGGCCAGGCCGGAGAACCGTTCCGGCATGGCGCTCTCCTGCGGGTAGACCAGTTTCATTTCGTCTCCCGAGGTCAGGCGCAAGGGGGCGCCGGCCTTGGGGCTGACGCACAGCCAGTCGATCCCCGAAGGGCGATCTTGCGTGCCGTTTGTCTCGACGCCGATTTCGAAACCTCTGCCATGCAGGGCGTCGCACAGCGCGGCATCGAGTTGCAGCAGGGGCTCGCCTCCGGTGCAGACGACATATGGCCGGCCGGCCGTCTTGTTCGGCCATAAATCCGCGATGGCGTCGGCCAGGGTGGCGGCATCGGTGAAACGTCCGGCGTCGGCGCCGACGAAGTCGGTGTCGCAAAAGCGGCAGGTGGCCGTGGCGCGATCCTCTTCCCGTCCGGACCACAGATTGCAGCCGGAGAAACGGCAAAACACCGCCGGGCGACCGGCGTGCGCGCCTTCGCCCTGCAATGTGTAGAATATTTCTTTGACGGAGTAGGTCATGGCCGACTGCCTAAAGGCAAGGACCATGACGCGTCAACCGGATTATGAACAACTCCCCGTTCCATCTGCGTCGCGACCATCCGGGAAGGTGGGAAGATCGGCGGATGTCGTTGTCATGGGCTTGTCACTTGCGCAGTCGGCGGCCAGCCGGTACCCCCATGGCTGGGGACGCTTTTCTGTAAGGATCGCCGCACCGTGCGCATCGCCATCGTCACCGACGCCTGGCACCCGCAGCCCAATGGGGTCGTGCGGGTGCTGTCCAGCCTTCATGAGCGCCTGCTGGCCGTTCGCCATGATCTTCTGGTCATCGCTCCCGATTCCTTTCGGACCTTTCCCTGTCCGACCTATCCCGAGATACCGCTGGCCGTCGGCGCCCGGTCGGGTGTCGCGGAACGTCTCGAGGCTTTTCGGCCGCAGGCGGTGCATATCGCCACCGAGGGGCCGCTGGGCTGGGCGGCGCGGCGCTATTGCCTGCGCCGAGGCTGGCCCTTCACCACCGCCTATCATACGAAGTTTCCTCAATATCTGCATGCCCGGACCAGGCTGCCGCTGTCCTGGTTCTATGGCCTGATGCGCTTTTTCCATGGCCCCTCCTCGGCCGCCATGGTGCCGTCCCATTCGGTCTACGAGGAACTGTCCCAGCAAGGTTTCCGGAATTTGCGGCAATGGTCGCATGGCGTCGATACGAAGATCTTCCGCCCGCAGGGCAAGGGCGCCTTCGATTTTCCCCGGCCCATCTATCTTTATGTCGGGCGGGTCACCATCGACAAGAATCTGCCGGCCTTTCTCGATCTGGATCTGGATGGGACCAAGGTGGTGGTCGGGTCCGGACCGCAACGCGACGCCCTGATCCGCCGTTATCCGGATGCGAAATTCATCGTCGCCCACGGTGATGCGCAGCTTTCCAGCTATTTCTCGGCCGGCGACGTCTTCGTCTTTCCCAGCCGCACCGATACCTTCGGGCTGGTCATGCTGGAAGCCCTGGCTTCGGGCGTGCCGGTCGCCGCCTTTCCGGTGGCCGGTCCGCGCGATGTGTTGTCAAAAGTCGCCCCCGGCCATCCGGTGGGGTTCCTCGACGAGGATCTGGCCTCGGCGGCCAGACGCGCCTTGTCTTTGTCCCCGGCCGATTGCCGGGCCTATGCCGAGCGGTTTTCCTGGGATCACGCGGTCGAGCAGTTTTTGGGGTATTTGGCGCCGATCGCGTTGTCCGAGCATCGTTGACGCGAGGACGTTCGCCGCAAAGATGGAGCGGGATTTTTCATCATCTTCATCCGAACGGCCCCGACGTACCGGCCTTGGTTGACTCGTTCATATATCTAATATACCAGTAAATCGGCCAAAAACGCCGGGTGAGGACGGCTGGGAAAGTTCAGTCCCTCGGCCTCCCCTATCGGCGTGATATCTTGGCCGACCGCTTCACTCGAAGACCGGCCGGTGGCGCAAGGAACCGCCGCGATGCGGCTGCCGCCGCCGGCCACCGTCTTCGCAAATGACAGGATGCAACATGCACAATCCTTTCGATCTCACGGGAAAAGTCGCCATCGTCACCGGAGCCAGCACCGGTATCGGCCAGGGAATCGCCATTGCGCTGGCCAAGGCCGGTGCCGACGTCGTGGGCGTCGCCCGGACCAGCGTCGAGGAAACCAGCCGCGAGGTCGTCGCGGCTGGACGCAAGTTCTTGCCGATCCAAGCCGATCTCGCGTCCACCGCGCCGATCCAGGACATCATCGACCAGACAGTGGCCTGGGGTGGCCGGGCCGATATCCTGGTCAACAACGCCGGCATCATCCGGCGGGCGGACGCCATCGATTTTTCGGAAAAGGATTGGGATGACGTTCTCAACGTCAATCTCAAGTCCGTCTTCTTCCTGTCGCAATCGTTCGCGCGTCAGCTTTTGAAACAGAAGAGCGGCGGCAAGATCATCAACATCGCATCGATGCTGTCCTTCCAGGGCGGAATCCGTATTCCATCCTATACGGCGAGCAAAAGCGGCGTCGCCGGCCTGACCCGATTGCTGGCCTGCGAATGGGCGTCGAAGGACATCAACGTCAACGCCATCGCGCCGGGCTATTTCGTCACCAACAACACCCAGCAGTTGCGTGACGACCCGGATCGCAGCGCCGCCATCCTGGGGCGCATCCCCGCCGGGCGGTGGGGTTCGCCGGAGGATCTCGGGGGCGCCGCCGTCTTTCTGTCTTCGTCCGCGTCGGATTACGTTCACGGCGTCGTTCTGCCGGTCGACGGCGGCTGGCTGGTGCGCTGAGCCTTGCGCCTCAGTCCTTCCCCTCGTCCCAACTCTTCTCCCGCGAGGGGAGAAGAGTTTCGAGCCCTACCTAACCCAGGAAATCCTCGCGGATCGGATTGAAGCTGTCGACGAGGCGGGCCGACGCCGACAAAAGCTGAATCGAATGAGGAACGTCGGGCGGAATGGCATAGAGGTCGCCCGCTGTCATGCGGACCGATTGCCGGCCTTCGCACAGGAACAGAATGTCGCCGGACGCGACATAGGTGGTCTGTTCATGGGGATGGCTATGCAGGGGGTCGGGTTCGGCCCAGGGGCCGTTGCCGAAATCGATGACCACGCTCATCAGATTTTTGGTGTGGATGATCCGTCTTTCGCAGCGGTCGCGGAAAACCTCTCCCGGAGTGGACGGACGTAAGAGGACCGAGACCTCTTTGGTACCGTCGATGACGTGGGACTGCTGCTGAGTGCTCATGCGAAACCTCGTGAATGATGAAGGTGGAACCTTATACCAACTCTCGGTGATCGGAACCGCTCACCGAGCCCTCAATCGCCGGGCGGGATACATCCGTATCCCTTGGCTTCGCGCCAACGATGGCGCGGGCCCTCAATGGGCCAGACCAAGTCTCGATGAGCCATCCTCATCGAGACTTGGTATTAGCTCGACGTCTGCGGTTGTCCGGAAAACGGCGGATAGTCGGCCATTTTACGATATTCGTTGAGAGCGCCTTCCAGGTGGGCGCGGGCGGCATCCCTGGCGCCGTCGGGATCCTGGCTCTCGATGGCCGCGTGGATTTGCCGATGCTGCTTTTGAATTTGGCTGAAATAATCGAGCCAGACGACCGGATCCTTGAGCGCCGGATTGATTTCCCGGCCGGGCCGCAAGGTGCTGCGCAGGAAGCGGATGAAACGCTCGAAATAAGGATTTCCCGTCGCCGCGGCGACGGACAAGTGGAATTCGTAATCTCCCTGGCCGACGCTGGTGCCTGTTCGCAGGTCGTCGTCGATCCGCACAAGGCAGTTGCCCATGCGTTCCAGAGTCCGCGCGGTTCTGTTCTCGGCGGCGATACCGGCCGCTTCGACCTCCACCGCCAGGCGAAGCTGCATCAGATAAAGCATCTGCGGAATCGAATGCATTTCATCCGGCGTAATGCGGAAAGGCGGCCCGAAGGGGTTTTCCGCGACAAAGGCGCCGGAGCCCTGCCGCGTCACGATCAGTCCCTCGGCCTTCAGCGACGCCAGCGCTTCACGAATGACGGTCCGGCTGACGGCGAAGCGGGCGATCAGTTCCTGTTCCGTGGGAAGCCGGTCCTTTGGTTGATAGATCCCTGCCCGGATGTCGGCGCTCAGCATTTCGACGACCTGGCTCGGTCGGGAGGCGGTCGGAACGAGCGGTGCGAGGAGATGAGGATATTTGGCCATGACCGTCTCTTGGAGCGGGACCAAGGACAAGTCAGGGGCTTGCCTCGTCTCCAGCCATAAATGTTATCGTACAACCATACCAAAGATGCCGATCCTTTGTCGCTAGTAAAGCGATGTCGGGCACCGGGAAGAGGGCTTGGCGAAGCCTGAGGGAAAAAAAGTCACCCCAGGGAGAGCGGATCGTTGCGCATGCATTGATCTTTGTCTGGAGAGAGGCGCAATATCGGGCCACTCCTAGCCTTTTCACAGACTGAATGGTGTATCTTGATAAAGCGTTTGAGTGCTTCCGTCCTGGTTATCTGCCTTGCCACCTTTGGCGTGGCGGAAGCCAGGACGACGGCCTGCTTCACGCCAGATGAAGCCAGGGCCGCACATCTTCGGATCATGCAGCAGGAATTCAATGTCGCGGCCTTGAATTGCCGTACCGTCGATCCGACCGACCCCACCTTTTCCGGCCGCTATAACGACTTCGTCGGCAAGTTCGGTGGCAAGCTGCAAGAGAATGCCGTCGCTCTGCGTCAGCATTTCAGCCGCGCCGGCGGCAACTTCGACGTTTGGATGACCATGGTCGCCAACGATGCCGGGCAACGCGTCATCACCGACGCCAGCTATTGCCAGCAGGCCTGGGACAACCTCGACAAGGTCCTGGCCATGGAGACGCAAGACGTCGAGGGATTTGCCGTAACGGCGGGAGTTTCCCACGCCAATGTACCGGCCTGCGCCCAGGCCTCGCCAAAGGTCCAAAAGGCGAAGGCGCCGAAGAGCAAGGCCAAGGCAAAGGACAAATCCGCCAGCAGCGGGTCTGCCGCCGTCGCCAAGGCGGAGTGACTATTTCCGTTTGACGCGGGCGGTCGCGGATCGCGTCGTTTCATACCGGCGGACAGGTCAAATCAACGGTTCGCCGGTTTCGAGCCGCTATGAAAAAAGCCGCAGCAGGTTTCCCTGCTGCGGCTTTTTCGCGTTCCGGGTCGAGCCCGGGACCTGGCCGTCCCTTACGGGAGGACGATCTGGACGCGGCGGTTCTGCGGCTCGCGGACGCCGTCCTTGGTCGGGACGAGCTGCTCGCTCTTGCCCTTGCCCACCACCGAGATCTCGTTGGCGGGGATGCCCTGCTTGACCAGGACAGCCTTGACGGCGCTGGCGCGACGGAGCGACAGGGCCTGGTTGTACTTGTCGGAGCCGACGGAGTCGGTGTGGCCGGTCAGAGCGATGCTGGTGGACTTGGCCGACTTCGCGGTCGTGGCGGCCTGGGCGATGATCTTGTTCGCTTCAGGCGTGATGTCGGACTTGTTGAAGTCGAAGAACACCAGATAGTTCTTGGCGATCGGCGCGGCCTGAACGGCCTTCGGAGCCGGAGCGGGGGCCGGAGCGGCAACCGGAGCGGGGGTCGGAGCGGCGACCGGCTTCGACGTCTCGCCAAACTTGTAGGTGAAGCCCACCAGGACGCTGTGCGCCTGATACTGCCCCTTGAGCTTGGTGTTGTCGCCAGCGAAGGCGTCTTCCTTCAGCGAGGTCGTCGTGGTCCGCAGGTAGCGATAGTCCGCCTTCAGGGACAGGTTGTTGTTCAGCGCGTAGGAGGCGCCGGCAATGCCCTGGTAACCGAAGACGAAGGAATCTTTGTTGCTGATGCCGGTCGTCGAGGTGCGCAGCTTGTCGGCGCTGACGTCAACGCCACCAACACCGGCACCGATGTAGGGGGTGATGGGGCTGGCGTTGTGCACGTCGTAATAGACGTTGGCGAACACCGAGGCGAGGTCGAGATTGCCCTTGGCCTTGTTCGAGGTGCCATCAGCCTTCAGCTTGTCGGCGCCGTTGGAACGCCAGCCGAGTTCACCCTCGGCGCGCAGCGGCCCGAACGCATAGCCCGCCTGACCCAGAATGGCATAGCCGGGATCGGTGGCGAGCTTTTCCGGATTCCTGGAGCCGTTGTTGGCCTTCAGCTTCAGCTGAGGGGCGATGTTGAGGCCCGTCTCCGCGCCGACATACCAGCCATCGGCATCGGCTTGAGCCGCAGCAGCGAAACCGGCCACCAAGCCGGCAGACAGAATGCCTGCAATGATACGCATAATTTTAGGCTTTCCTTTGTTGGGAAACGCAATGAGAGAATGGCGCTGTTTTAAACCAATGTATTGGTTAACTCAACGAAGAGGTGTCTTCCGGAAGATGAAGAAGCGGCCATTTTGAAACAGTGTTGCAATATTACAACAATTTCTGACCGCAGACGATGGTGTGTAGAGGTTCGCCTTCAAGTGTCGCAAGTCCCTCAGGGGGGTGAAATAGGCGACCAAATTGTGGCAAAAATATGGCGTGGCCACAGCCTCGTGATATTTATACCACGTTAACTTGTCGGTGGCGCGTCCCCGGTTGTGGTTTCCTTGGCGCGCAGCTCCGCCGCCTGGTTCTTCAATTTCCGGAAAGCCCGCGCACTGACGGGAATGCTGGCACCGTAGAATATGCCGACCAGAGTGATGGTGGTCCAGGGCTCGGTCACCAGGAATGCGGCCAGAATGCCGACCAGCAGCAGCATCGGCAGCACATATTCATGGGGCACGCGGAAGCGCTTGCCGGAATAGGTCGGGATCTTGCTCACCATCAGGAAGGAAACGGTGATCAGCACCACGGCATTGACCGACGGGCTGGCGAAGAAGCTTTCTCCATCCGATTGGAAGCTGATGACCATCGGCAGAAGGACGAGGCCGGCGGCGGCCGGGGCGGGAACCCCGGTGAAGAAGTTGTAGGCCCATGGCGGCAGATCTGGTTCGCCCAACATGGTGTTGAAGCGCGCCAGCCGCAGCGCGCAGCAGACGGAAAACAGCAGGACCAGCGCCCAGCCCAGGCCGCCAGCGCCTTGCATGGTCCAGAAATAAAGCAGCATTGACGGCGCCACGCCGAAGCTCACGAAGTCGGAGAGCGAATCGAGTTCCGCGCCGAATTTGCTGGTGCCGTGGAGCAGCCGGGCGATGCGCCCGTCCAGGCCGTCGAGCAGGCCGGCCAGCAGAATGGCGATGACCGCCTGGTCCCATTTGCCATGCAGGCCGAAGCGGATCGACGTCAGGCCGGCGCACAGGGCCAGCATGGTCAGGATGTTGGGAATCAGTTTATTGAAGGACAAGCCGTTGATGCGCGGCGGGCGGCGATGCGAAAACTTCACCGGGTTTCTCCCTGACGTTCGGGCTCGGTGCCGACGAGGTCAGCCAGCACCGTTTCTCCGGCAATCGCCGTTTGGCCGACGACGACCAGCGGCGCGACGCCGTCCGGCAGGTAGACGTCGAGGCGGCTGCCGAAACGGATCAGTCCGAAGCGTTCGCCGGTTCTGATTTCCTGGCCCTCAACGAGGTCGCAACGGATCCGTCTGGCGACGAGGCCGGCGATCTGCACGAAGGCGATGTCCCTGCCGTCGGCCAAGCCCAGGTGGACGGCCATCCGCTCATTGAAGACACTGGCTTTGTCGAGGGCGGCGTTGAAGAATTTTCCGGGTGAATAGACCCGCTTCACGACCCGGCCTCCGATCGGCGCGCGATTCACATGAACATTGAAGACATTCATGAAGATCGAGACGCGCGTCATCGGCGCATCGCCCATGGCCAACTCCAGCGGAGGAGGGGCGGGGACGATCATCTGGACGACGCCGTCGGCCGGGCTGATGACCAGGCCCTCGCGGGTCGGCGTGACGCGGGAAGGATTGCGGAAGAAATAGGCGCACCACAGAGTCAGCAGAACACCCAGCCAGCCCAGCGGCGTCCACAGCCAGAACAGCAAGAGGCTTCCTGCCGCGAAGAGGGGGATGAACCGCCATCCTTCGGGATGAATGGGGACTGCCAAGGTCGAGAGAACCGAACTTTCCTGCATCTGCACGCTGCTATCTCCTTGCGGAAAGCGTCATATTAACGGTTTGCGACGCGCTGGGTAATACCAAGTCTCGATCAGACCTGTTCATGGGAGCCTGGTATGCGCCGGCAGTCGCGTGATGTTTTTCCTGATCGTCAAGCCGTGCTACTCTCCGCGCCTCTGGAGAAGGTGACAAACGGCACGAAGGCGGCAGATGCAACATTCGTCCAATCTTATCCTTGGTGAACTGAAGCTCCCCTTTGACGAGGGGGGGGACGCCGAACTGATCGAACGCCGGGATTTCAAATTTCGTTTCGCTTACCGCGAGATTCCCTTTTTCGCTCATTTTCGCGCCGACGCATCCAGGATCGAAGTTTCCGGCGATGTCGGCCCGATGCCCTTCAGCGCCGAATCCTCTTTGGCGCGGATCGAGCTGCAGACGGTTCTTGATGCCGCCAACGCCCATCTTGGCGAAACGTTCCTCATTCGTGAAGGACGCATCGGTCTGGTGGGGGGGGCATCGGTATCCCTGCCTGTCACCGCGGTCGGACTGATCACCGCCCTTACCCTTCTCCTGATCAAGTTGCGCCCCTATCTGGAGACGATCGAGGTGTTTCTGCTGCCTCCGGGCGAAGCCCGGGCTTCGGGAGAAACAGCCCTGCGTCCAGGTTGGCGTGGGATTGGCGTCAAGCGTCATGCGCAACGCTAGGAAGGTGCCTTCTCGTTTCAGCGCGCCGTCGCCGGAATATTGAAGACCTGGCCGGGGTAGATGCGATTGGGATCGCCGATCTGGCCCTTGTTGGCCTCATAAATGATCATATAGTCGTAGCCGCTGCCGTAAGCCCGGCGGGCGATCCGCCAGAGGCTGTTGCCGTGTTCGACCGTCAGCTTTCCTTCGGACGGAATATTGCCGCTGGGGGAAAACGATACCTCGGCGCGCGCCGTCACTTTGCCGTCCGCGCCCAACTGGTCGATCCGCAGCGTATGTTCTCCCGAACGCAATTCCGCTTTCGCCGAAAATTGCCAATGCCCTTGGGCATCAGCCTGGGTCCGTCCCAGGGAGCGATCGTCGAGATAGACCTGCAGCGTCGTTTTCGGCGTGGCCTTGCCGGTCAAGGCAAGGCGTCCGCGCTCGTCGTATTTGATGCCGGCGACGGCCACGGTCGCTCCACCGTCCTTGGCTTCGGGACCCTGCAGAATCTCGATCGTGCCGTCCGGGTTGACCTTGACGGCCAGGGAGGCGTCCTTGTTTTTCGTGCGGTCCGGGACGACCAGAACCACCGGGCTGTCCGTCTCATGGACGCTTCCGTCGGGATTGGTGGCGCGCAGCGAGAGTTCCCGGCTGCCGGGGGGTAGGGGCTGGTCGGGAACGAAAACCCACTCGCCGCGGCTATCCGCGGTCACCCGCCCGATTTCCTTGCCGCCATCGAGGATCGCGACCTCGGCTTTCGGCGTGGCGCGGCCGGCGATAACGGTCTCGCCTTGCGGATTGATCCGGACGATGTCGAAGCTGGGCGTTCCCGAGGCCTGGGCAGGGACATCCCGCGCCGGCGCGTTGGCGGCGGTATTTGCCGGAGGTGTGGGTGCCAGTCCGTCACCCAGACCGGACCACAGACTCATGGCGATGGCAACGACAATGACAACGAAGCCCGCGAGGGCGATGATGACGGGCCGGGACAAGGCGCCTCGCTCGCTATGAAGGGGCGGTTGCGGCGTACCCTAATACGGCGGTGTCGGATAAGCAACCCGGCTCCCATCGAAAAGCTTTCCCTTGGATCCCATGAAAGTGTCAACATCGGGCGGTTCGGGCCGATGTTATAACCCGAGGGGCTTCGCCGCGAGTGGGCCGACTTATCCAGACGCTTGGTGCCCAAGCGTCTGGATAAGTCGGCCCACCAACGAATTGAATTGTGGTGAAAATCTGATGGATGGTGGTGGCGCCATCCGTCAGATTTTCACCACGGGGGCACGATCGCCTGGATATTTGCGTAATGTTTGGAGAATCTGAATGACCAAGGAGCCATCGTCTCAATTGAACGCCCTGTGCGTGTTCTGCGGATCTTCCCTGGGCGCCGAGCCCGCTTACCGCAGAGCCGCCGAGCAGTTGGGGCGACATTTGGCCGAGGCGGGGGTGACGTTGGTCTTCGGTGGCGGCCATGTCGGGTTGATGGGGGTCGTCGCCACGGCGGTATTGGAAGGCGGCGGGCGGGTTATCGGCATCATCCCGGATCATCTGGTGAAGGTGGAGTCTCCCTTCCGTGATATTTCCGAACTGATCGTCGTCGACAGCATGCACACGCGCAAACGCAAGATGTTCGACCTTGCCGATGCCTTCTGTGTCTTGCCCGGTGGTCTCGGGACGCTGGACGAGACTTTCGAAATTCTGACCTGGAAGCAGCTCCACCTGCACAACAAGCCGGTCATCCTCGCCAATGTCGACGGTTATTGGGACGCCTGGATGAATTTGTTCCGGGTCTCGGTGGACAAGGGATTCGTTCAACCCACGGCCGAGAAGCTGTTTTCCGTCGTCGATACGGTCGACGACGTCCTGCCCACCGCCCGGCGGGAGATCGGCGTCGGCTGGAGCGCCGAGACCAAACTGTTTTAGCGGGTCTTCGCTGATGTATCCGTAAGCCCCAGGGCCGTTCGCTTATGGCTTTCGGACGTGTGGCTTCCGGTCGTGGACGCGAGACCACCGGTGACAGTCGGAGCAATGCGCGGTAAGGTTCGCCGTCCGTCGCTTGAGCCATTTCTCCCGGCCGTTCATGTTTGGGGCGCACCCCAGCGGACATGAGGTATCGGTCCTTCTCAAGAGCAGGAAACCAGCGATGACGAAAATCAAAGTCGTCAATCCGATCGTCGAACTCGACGGCGACGAGATGACGCGAATCATTTGGAAATTCATCAAGGACAAGCTGATCCTTCCCTACCTCGACGTCGATTTGAAATATTTCGATCTCGGAGTTGAACATCGTGATCAGACCGACGATCGGGTGACCGTCGACGCCGCCAACGCCATCAAGCAATACGGCGTCGGCGTCAAATGCGCGACGATCACTCCCGACGAGGCCCGTGTCGCCGAGTTCAAGCTGAAGAAGATGTGGAAGTCGCCGAACGGCACCATCCGCAATATCCTGGATGGCACCGTTTTCCGCGAGCCGATCATCTGCCGGAACGTGCCGCGGCTGGTGCCGGGGTGGACCAAGCCCATCGTCATCGGCCGCCATGCCTTCGGCGATCAATACCGGGCCACCGACTTCAGGGTGCCGGGCGCCGGCAAGCTGACGATCAAATTCGTGCCGGCCGACGGCGGGGCGCCCATCGAGCATGAGGTGTTCGACTTTCCGTCCTCGGGCGTCGCCATGGGAATGTACAACCTCGACGAATCGATCCGCGGGTTCGCCCGGGCCTGCTTCAACTACGGCAAAGACAAGCGGTGGCCGGTCTATCTCTCGACCAAGAACACCATCCTCAAGGCCTATGACGGCCGTTTCAAGGATCTCTTCCAGGAGGTCTTCGATCAGGAATTCAAGGCCGATTTCGGCCAGCTCGGCATTACCTATGAACATCGCCTGATCGACGACATGGTGGCATCGGCCTTGAAGTGGTCCGGCGAGTTCGTCTGGGCCTGCAAGAACTACGACGGCGACGTCCAGTCCGATACGGTGGCCCAGGGGTTCGGGTCGCTGGGATTGATGACCTCGGTTCTGCTGTCGCCCGACGGACGGACCGTGGAGGCCGAGGCCGCGCACGGAACGGTGACCCGGCATTACCGCGAGCATCAGAAGGGCAAGGAGACGTCGACCAACCCGATCGCCTCGATCTTCGCCTGGACGCGCGGCCTTATCTATCGTGCCAAGTTCGACGGCACTCCGGATGTGGCTCGGTTCGCCGAAACGCTCGAAAGGGTCTGTGTTGAAACGGTCGAGGCCGGTTTCATGACCAAGGATCTGGCCATTCTCATCGGTCCGGATCAGCCTTGGTTGACGACGGGCAAGTTCCTGGACAAGCTGGACGAGAATCTGAAAAAGGCGACGGCCGCCGCCTGACGGCCCCCGTCATACCCGCGCTACAGCGGAAAAAGGTCTTCTCCCTCGCTCCTTGCGGGCTACGGCATTCACACATCTTTTTTTTGGTGGAGAAAAATCTGTCGTTTGCGAGCCAAAGACGAAGCAATCATTCAGTGGCACCGGCGTCCCTGCCGGTGTTCCGGCGGGAGCCGGAAAGGGTCCGCCTTCGGCGGATCACCGGCACGGAGGCCGGTGCCACTGTTTTATCCAAGGCTGGCAATGCACTGATAAAACTACGAAATTTGAGATATGTGAACCCGATAGCCCCTTGCGGGAGAGGGAGGGGGCCGCGATAGCGGGAGGGTGAGGGGATAAGTCGCCAAGCTTCAGGATTTTCCTCCGCCTGTCGGCGGAATCCCCCTCATCCCAACCCTTCTCCCACGAGGGGAGAAGGATTTATGCCCCTCTTGCGACTCAGTCCGCCAACTAATTGAGTTCCTTATATTTTCCAGAGCGATGATGGAAGCGACGCGCGATTACATGTATGGCAAAATTCACCGGTGCACGGTGACCGATGCCGAACTTCATTACGTCGGATCGATCACAGTCGATCCGGTGCTGCTTAAAGCCGCAGGCATCCTGCCGCATACCCGTGTCGACGTGGTCAATATCGCCAACGGGGCCAGGCTTTCCACCTATGTCATCGAAGGCCCGCCGGACAGCGGCGTGATCTGTCTGAACGGGGCCGCGGCCCATCATTTCTCGAAGGGCGACCTGGCGATCATCATGGCCTATGAGCAGGTCCCCGTCAGTCAGATACCGGGGCGGACCTCGCGGGCCGTCCATGTGGATGGACAAAACCGCATTCTTTCGGTTGACTCCCATGTGACGCCGCGCCTGGAGGATTTGGGGTTGCCCGAAAATAACCGTTACGCCCAGGTTTTCATCTGACGGAAGGCCGCCGGGGAGAGATGCCATGCGTCGGTTGCCATTGTCGTTGCTTACCGTCTTGGCACTGTTTGGCCGGATCGCCGATGTCCGGGCCGACGAGACATTGGTGCGTCTGCCCACGCGAACCGAGGTCACCCAGGGCTTCCTGTTGGAAATTCCGGCGCAACCGAAAGCCGCCGTCTTGTTATTTGCCGGTGCCGCCGGATATCTCGGGCTGGACTCGGCCGATGGTCGTCCCCGACTGGCCAACGGCAACAACTTCCTGGTTCGCTCGCGCCATCTCTTCGCCCAGGCGGGGTTGATCGTCGCCACCTTGGACGCCCCTTCCGACGAGGAGGGGGGCATGGATGCGGCCTTTCGTCTGAGTCCCGAACATGCCGAGGACGTCGCGGCGGTGGTCGCCTATTTGAAAAAGCAGGCGCCCGTGCCGGTTTGGCTGGTCGGAACCAGTCAAGGCACGCTGTCGGCGACCCGGACCGGCGCGCGACTGGGCCATGAGGTCGACGGCGTGGTGCTGACCTCGTCCATCAGCCGCCCGGGAGGCCGCCAATCCTACCATGGCGCGGTCGCGCCGCAGGGCGTTCTGACGCTGGGCCTGGAGGATCTCTCCGTTCCGGTGCTGGTCGTGGCCCATGGCCAGGACGCCTGCGCGGTAACGCCCCCCGACGACGCGCCCCGCCTCCTTGAACGCCTGGAGCATTCACCGCGTAAGGCGCTGAGGATTCTGCAAGGGGGCGATCCGCCGCGATCCGGCCCCTGCGACGCATTGTCGGCGCATGGCTACCTGGGCATCGAACCCGAGGCGGTCCAGGTCATCACCGACTTTATCCTGGGACGCTGAGGCACGCCCGAAACCTTTAATAATGCGGCGGCGGCTTGTCGTCCTGCGGCGATCTGTCCGCCCCCAGTTCGACGTCCTTCAGGCGATCTTGCAGGCGGCGTATTCGCGCGGTCAGCAGATCGATGGCGCGCTGCTGGTCGGTCAGCACGTCGGACATCTCGTCGGCCATCCTCTCATGATGGGCAAGCCTGCTTTCCAGGGCGATGAGACGGTCTTCGAGGGCGGAATCCATGAGCGGCGGGTGTCCTGATTTTGATGGAAAGCGCGGAAGTCTGCCCCCAAAGCGCCGGCGAAGGCAAGAGAAGGCATGGCACGGCAGCGGTTGACCTGCTGATTTCCCTTTGATTCAATGATATTTTCCCCTTGAAAGGGTGGCTTCCCGGTGACGACGCAGGTCAATGTCTTCCAGACTCCCGCCGATGTGGCGGTGGTGGTGCAGACCGTGCTGCGGCCCAGTTTGCTGCAAGCCGTCCGTTCGGTCTTCGCCCAGGATTTTGATGGACGGATCCATCTGCTGATCGGCGTCGACGTCCAGCGGGGCGAGGGGGCTCTCCTCGACCGGCTGGCCGGGGAATGTCCGTCCCATGTGATGATGACCATCCTGGACCCCGGCTATTCCACGTCGCGCCGGCATGGCGGGGGCTATCCCAACTATTACGGCGGAAGTCTCAGGACCGTTCTCAGCTATCTGGCCAACAGCCCGCTGGTTGCCTATCTGGACGACAACGACTGGTACGGCGGCAATCATCTTTCCCTGTTGTCATCGGCCATCAAAGGCAAGGATTGGGCCTGGTCCGGGCGCTGGCTGGTTCATCCGGAGACGCTTCTGCCCATTTGCCGCGATGAATGGGATTCGGTGGGCGGCCGTCCGGGGATCAACGACCGGTACGGTGGTTTCGTCCAGCCGAGCGGCCTGATGATGGACCGGGAGGCCTGCCATTTCGTCATGCCGTTCTGGTCGCTCGCCGCCTTTCCCGACGGTTCCGGTGAGGATCGCCTGATCTTCAACGAGCTGAACAGGAATTTGGCGGGCGGGGCGACGAACCAGCATAGCTGCTTCTGTACCTTGTCCGACCATGCTTTGCACGGGGAGCATCATCAGCGGGAATTTGCCAGGCGTGGTTTGGGCTGGGTTACCGACGCGGCGCAGATCGAGCGGATCTCGGTCCTGACGGAGAAAGCCCGGGCGGCGGCCGGGGCGGGGGATTGGGCCGCCGTCAAAAGCGCGGCGGCGTCGGTCTTGAAGATCCATCCCCATCATCCCGAGGCGCATTTTCTGATGGGACGGCAGAGCCGGGCCCTCGGGCGCAAGGATGAAGCCGTCAAATCCTTCACCACGGCCATCGCGATCGACGATTCCCGTCCCGAATGGCTCGATGCCCTGGCCGATCTTTTCGAGAGTTGCCACAAGCGGAAAAGCGCGGAGAAGTTGCGGGAAACGCGGCGGCGGCGTTTCCCATCCCATCCTGGTCGGCCGCCTGGGGATCGGGCAGGGTCATGATGCGGATCCGGTTTGCGGACGTGGCGTCGGGGTGATCGCGGCGTCGGGGACGGGGCCTGTCCCCCTGAGCTGGACGAAACGTTGCAGCAGATCGAACCAGAATGGAGCGCCGAACAGCAGGGAGATGGCCGTCATCAGCAGGCCGAAAACGGTATCGAAGGGCTTGTATCGCAAGGTATCGAAAATGTCTTTGGGCCAGCCGAAGGGAAAATTCGTATTGAGGAGATCGTGCAGGGCTTGGGGCGCAGGAGTGCCAGGCGTGACCATGTGGATCTGCTCAACCAACGTCGGTTGGAGCCAGAAGGCGCGTGTGATGTCGAAGGTGTTGGCGTTGAGGGCTGCCGTAATCGCCAGGCCGATCAGGAACGACACCAGTTGGATTTGCCGCTTGTAGTCGCCGCTCAGCCGGTCCATCGCCGCATCGAACCAAGTGGCGAGATGGGCGTGAAAACTTTCGAGGTCACCTCCTGTTCGTTCATAGAAGCCTTGGAGCAGGCTTCGCAACTGCGCATCAGGGATACCGGCGATGGCCGCCTTCAGGGTGAGATTGACCGTCGGATTGGTGGGCGGCCTCTGGATGACGTCGATCAGGGCCGCCGCGAACTGCGGCGCGGGAATATAGGACGGGCGCAGTGCATAACTGGTGGCCGTCGTGACATCGGTACCGGAGCCGCGCGGGTTGATTGCCGCGTGATTCAGGATATCGCGCGCCAGTCCCGTCAGGTTGGGATCGTTGAGAAGGGTCTTCAATCCCGCAAGCAGGGTGTTGGCCCGCCATTTGAAAATCGAGGCGATGGCTTCGGTGATGGCGCTGACGACCAGACTCAGCGTCGCGTAGGTCAGGGCCAGGCCGATGAAGACATTGACGATGTCGCCGAGAAGCATGGGGGCCTCCGTTCAACTGGCCCAGGCGATCAGCGGCTGACGGATGGAACCAGCCGGCCCGCCCGTCCGGTCCGAAGAGATCGATCCGCCCCACTTACCCCGGGCGCCCTCAATTTGTCGGCCACTCAGGCCCAAATTCCGGGTGGTTTCCCCGGATAGGAGGCATTGGAATCGGAGGACTTGTCCATAGGCCGGACGTCACAGGCGGAGTAAGGGGGGATGGGGCGGGGTTAGCCTATCCGAAAGATGTGCCTAACCGACCACCTTGTAGACCACGACGTCGCGGCTGGTCCGGTCCTCCAGCTCCAGGCTGCAGGCGATGGTGTATGCCGCCACCTTCATCAGCCCGGTGCGCGGCAGGTAACTTCGGCCGGGGTCGGCCATCAGAATGTCGCATCCGGCCGTCGCGCAACGGCGCATCCAGGCGAACACTTTTTCGGCCATGGGCCGCTCATAGCAGACATCGCCGGCCAGCACGACGTCCCATGGGCAATCGGGCCGCTCCAGAACGTCGTCGAGCAGAACCTCGACAGTGACGGCGTTGGCCGTGGCGTTGAGGCCGATGGCCTCGGCGGCGACGGCGTCGATTTCGGCGGCATGGGCGCTGCTCGCCCCGGCCATGACGGCGGCGATCGCCGTCATGCCGCAACCCGCGGCGAAGTCGAGAACGCGCTTTCCCCGGACCAGGTCGGGGGTGTCGAGCACATAGCGGGACAGCGCCTGTCCGCCGACCCAGGGGAAGGCCCAGTAAGGCGGCGGCAGGTTGTTGCCGTGCAGGAAGTCCTCGGTGGCCTGCCACAAAGGCGTGATTTCGGTGGCCAGATGCAGCCTGATTTCGGGACAGGCGGGCGGGCTCGCGAGTTCGGTATGGGCGCGAATGAAGGCCGGGCGGTCGGTCGTCACATTATTTTTCCGGTGACGATGGCGAGCATCATCAGCCAGCCGAAGACCCTGTTCGACTTGAATTTGTCGAGGCAATCCTGGGTATTGTCGATGTCGAGCGCGCGGATCTGCCAGAACAGTTGCCCGCCGGCCACGGCCAGCAGCGGATAGAACGGCCAGGAAAGGCCGGCCGCCCATCCCGTCGCGGCGAACAACGCCAGGGCCAGGCTGTAGAAGCCGACCAGCCAGGCGGGAGTGGCGGCCCCCAGGCGAAGCGCGGTGGACCGTATGCCGATCAAGGCGTCGTCCTGCTTGTCCTGATGGGCGTAGATGGTGTCGTAGCCCAGCGTCCAGAAAATACCACCGGCGTAAAGCAGAACGGGGGACCAATGCTCGCCGCCGCCGGCCGCCGCCCAGCCGAGCAGCGCGCCCCAGTTGAAGGTCAGCCCCAGCCACGCCTGCGGCCAGTAGGTGATGCGTTTCATGAAGGGATAGGTGAATACCAGCGCCAGGGAGGCGGCGCCCAGGATCACCGAGGTCCGGTTGAATTGCAGCAGGATGATCAGGCCGACGGCCAATTGCAGGGCGAGGAAGGCCGAGGCTTGCAAGGGGTTGACGGCGCCCGAGGGAATGGGGCGCGCGGCGGTACGCGCGACGCGGCCGTCGAAATCGCGGTCGACGATGTCGTTGAAGGTGCATCCGGCTCCGCGCATGACGACGGCGCCGATGCCGAACAGGACCAGCAGTCTGAGATCGGGCCAGGTGTCGGCCCCCAGGGCGATGCTCCACCATCCGGGCAGCAGCAGCAGCCAGGTGCCGATCGGCCGGTCGAGCCGCATCAGACGCAGGTAGGGGCGCAACGTCAGGGGCGAAAGGCGATCGATCCAATCGCCGACCGGAATGTCTCCGAGCACTGTAGAGCTTGTCTTCATGACGCTATACATTAGGGGCCCTTACGCAGACTGCAAAGGCCGGAATGGACATATCCCCCAAACTTCGCCTGTTCGTCGAGGGCCCCCTGGCCGAAGGGGAAAACCTCGATCTCGATCAGAAGCAGATCCACTACTTGTTGCATGTCATGCGGCTTCAGGCAGGAGGCGAGGTCGCCCTGTTCAACGGCCGCGACGGCGAATGGCTGGCGCGCGCCGGCGAGGTTTCGAAACGCGCTCTGGTGATGACCGTCGAACGCCGGTTGCGACCGCAGGCTGCGGAGCCCGATCTTTGGCTGGTGTTTGCCCCGGTCAAACGCGCGCGTATCGATTTCATCGTCGAGAAGGCGACGGAATTGGGGGTTTCCGTCCTGGCGCCGGTGTTTACCCGCCATACGGCGATGACCCGGGTCAATGAGGAACGCTTGCGCGCCATCGCCACGGAAGCCGCCGAACAGTGCGAAAGACTGAGCGTGCCGGAGGTGCGGCCCTCGGCGTCGCTCGATTCCGTGCTCGCCGCCTGGCCCGAAGGGCGGCGATTGATCCTGTTGGACGAGGGGGGCGGCGGAGCGCCCATCGCCAGTGCCCTGGCCGGCGGGAGTATTGGGCCGGCGGCGGTCCTGGTCGGACCGGAAGGCGGCTTCGCCAAATCCGAGCTTGACGCTTTGCGCGCGCTATCGTTTGCTACGCCCGTCGGCTTGGGTCCGCGGATTTTGCGGGCCGACACCGCCGTGATCGCTGCCCTTTCCTGTTTCCAGGCCCTTTGCGGCGATTGGCGAGCGCCATCCACCGTTTGTTCCACTCCCCCCCAAACTCTCTCAAAGGGATAAGCCAGCTCCATGTCCGCCCCCGCACAGCCAAGCGGCGAGCCCGTCACCAGCAAGGCGCAGCTTGTCGAATATGCGGCCGCCGGCTGCAAACCAGCCGAATCCTGGCGCATTGGCACCGAACACGAGAAATTCGCCTTCCGCTGCGACGATCTGCGGCCCTTGACCTATGAGGGGCCGCGCGGCATCCAGGCCGTCTTGCAGGGATTGGAAGCCTTTGGCTGGGAGCCGGTCGAGGAGGCCGGCCACGTCATCGCCCTTCTCAAGGACGGCGCCAGCGTCACCCTGGAGCCCGGCGGCCAGTTGGAATTGTCCGGCGCGCCGGTGGAGACCGTGCATCAGACCTGCCGCGAGGTGAACGAGCATCTGAAGCAGGTCAAGGAAATCGGGGGCCGGCTGAACGTCGGTTTCCTGGGCCTCGGCTTCAATCCCAAATGGGAGCGGAAAGACGTTCCCTGGATGCCCAAGGGCCGCTATGCCATCATGCGCCGTTACATGCCCCTCAAAGGGCAGCTCGGGCTCGATATGATGCTGCGCACCTGTACGGTCCAGGTGAATCTCGATTTCGCCTCGGAAGCCGACATGGTGAAGAAATTCCGTGTCTCGCTGGCCTTGCAGCCGTTGGCGACGGCGCTGTGGGCCAATTCCCCCTTTGTCGAGGGCAAGCCGTCCGGGCTTCTGTCCTATCGCAGCCACATATGGACCGACACCGACAGCGACCGGACGGGTATCCTGCCTTTCGTCTTCGAAGACGGCATGAGTTTCGAGCGTTATGTCGACTACGCCCTCGATGTGCCGATGTATTTCGTCTATCGGGACGGCGCCTATATCGACGTGGCCGGATCCTCCTTCAAGGATTTCATGGCCGGAAAGCTGGCGGCCCTGCCGGGTCAACTGCCGACGCTGGGCGATTGGGTCGATCATCTGACCACCATGTTTCCCGAAGTCCGCCTCAAGCGCTTTCTGGAAATGCGCGGGGCCGACGGTGGGCCTTGGCGGCGACTGTGTGCCCTGCCGGCGTTCTGGGTCGGCCTGCTCTATGATCAGACGGCGCTCGACGCGGCTTGGGACATGCTCAAGGACTGGACCATTGAGGAACATTCGGCTCTGCGCGATGCCGTGCCGACGAGCGGTCTGGCCACCAGGTTCCGTGGCGGTACCGTGCGCGACCTCGCCGTGCAGGCCCTGGCGATCGCCGAGGATGGCCTGAAACGCCGGGCCCGGCTCGATGCCTATGGCCGGGACGAAACGATCTTCCTGCAGACACTGAACGCCATCGCCCAGTCCGGTGTCACTCCCGCCGAGGATATGCTGCGGGATTTCCACGGGCGTTGGGCGGGGAACGTCGACGAGGCGTACCGCGACTATTGCTACTGAGGCCGGTTTCGGAGGCCGCGCGATCCGAAAGAGGGTAACCCCCGCCGTTTCAGGGCCTCATGGCTGGAGAAGATTGAACCACCAAGACGCCTTGGTGGTTCAAAACTTCAAAGGAGTCCCAATAATCCGGCGAGGTGGCGGAAGTAACGGGACAAGCCCCGTCACACCGCCGTGCCGCCGACCGTCAGACCGTCGATTTTCAGCGTCGGCTGACCGACGCCGACGGGAACGCTCTGGCCATCCTTGCCGCAGGTGCCGACGCCGTCGTCCAGGGCCAGATCATTGCCGATCATGGTGACCTTCGTCAGCACGTCGGGGCCATTGCCGATCAGCGTCGCGCCTTTCACCGCCGGTCCGATCCGGCCGTTCTCGATCAGATAGGCCTCGGTGGCCGAAAAGACGAATTTTCCGCTGGTGATGTCGACCTGACCGCCGCCGAAATTGACCGCGTAGATGCCCTTTTTCACCGAGCTCAGGATCTCTTCGGGCGAGTGCGCCCCGGCCAGCATGAAGGTGTTGGTCATGCGGGGCAGAGGCTGGCTGGCATAGGATTGCCGCCGGCCGTTGCCGGTCGGCCGGGTGTTCATCAGCCGGGCGTTCATCCGGTCGAACAGATAGCCTTTCAGAATTCCGTCCTCGATCAATACGGTGCGCGACGACGGGGTGCCTTCGTCATCGATGGAGATCGAGCCGCGGCGGTCGATCAGGGTGCCGTCATCGACCACGGTGACGCCGGGGGCCGCCACCCTTTGGCCGATCATGCCCGAGAAAGCCGAGGTCTGCTTGCGGTTGAAGTCGCCCTCCAGGCCGTGGCCGATGGCCTCGTGCAGCAATACGCCGGGCCAGCCGGGGCCCAGCACGACGGTCATATCGCCGGCCGGCGCCGGAATGGAATCCAGATTGACCAGGGCCTGGCGCAGCGCCTCGTCGACCGCGGGACGCCATTGTTCCGGTTGCATCAGCCCTTCGTAGGTCACCCGGCCGCCCATGCCGTGACTGCCGGTTTCCATGCGCTCGCCGTCGGCCACCATGACCGACACGTTGAAGCGGACCAGCGGGCGGATGTCCGATGAATGGGTGCCGTCGGCACGTACGATGCGCACCGCCTGCCAGGATCCGGCGATCGACGCCATGACCTGCTTTACCCGGGGGTCGAGACCGCGGGCGTAGGCGTCTATTTGTTCGAGCAGATCGACCTTGGCGGCAAAGGGGACCAGGGTCAGCGGATTGAGATCGGTATAGAGCTGGGCGTTGGTTCCCGAAGGGCCGATGGCCAGGCTGCCGCTATGGCCGGTCCGCACGGCCCGAACCGTTTCCCCGGCCCGCTTGAGGGCCGCTTCCGACAGTTCGCTGGCATGGGCGTAGCCGGTGGCTTCGCCGGATACGGCCCTGAGGCCGAAGCCCTGGGCGGTGTCGAAGCTCGCGCTTTTGATCCGACCGTCGTCGAGGCCGATGCTTTCCGACTGGCGGTATTCCAGGAACAGCTCGCCGTCGTCGCTGCCGGCGAGGTTGTCCTTGACGATGGCCTCGATCCGCTGGCGATCCAGTCCGGTTTTTTTGAAGAAGAGCTCATCGGTGGTGGCGCTGTGCGGCATGGGAACTCCTTGAAATCGGAACTTGGGGCCTGGGCGGTTTTTAAGGAACGAAAAGCTCAGGCGTGTCCGGCCTCGCCGGACAGCATGCCGAGATCGGCGCCGATGCGGCCGATGGCGCGTTCCCACTTGCGTTCGATCTCCACGCCGAACAGCAGATCCTCGTCGGCGGGGACGGTCAGCCAGGCGTTCTGCCGGATTTCGTCATCCAACTGACCGGCGCCCCAGCCGGCATATCCCAGCGCGAGCATGCTCTGGCGCGGACCGCGCCCCTCGGCGATGGCCTTCAACACATCGATGGTCGCGGTCAGGCCGACATGGTCGTCGACCATCAGCGTGGTGTCCTGGACATAGTCGTTGGAATGCAGTACGAAACCGCGGCCCGCCTCGACCGGTCCGCCGAAATGGACGCGGATCGGGTCGCAGACCGGCGTCGGTTCGATGTCGAGCTGCTGGAGCAGATCGGGAAAGCTTAAGGAATTGAACAGGCGGTTCACCACCAGGCCCATGGCCCCCTCGGCCGTGTGCGCGCAAAGATACACCAACGTCCGCGAGAAGCGCTGGTCTTGCATCCTCGGCATGGCGATCAACATCTGTCCGGCGAGATAGCCGATGGATTCATGTGCGTGTGGCATACCTGATGAGATATGCCGAAGGCGACCGGAACGCAAGGCTCGCCCCTCGATCAAAGGTACGGTTGTGATCGGCTTGGGATTGACAGCCGGCCGGCTGAGCGGGCACTGATGGGCGGAGCTTTGGAAAGCGTGGCGCTTTAGGGACAAAACAGATGGGCTTGGGCAGACGGCTTTTCGCGGCGATGACGGTCTTTCTGGGGCTGGGCTCCCTCGCCTGGGGCGCCCCGGCCTCCGCCTCCTCGGACTGGTCGCACAACGATCAGGGCGCGGTGCGCCTTATTTCCGCGGTGACCGCCGTCGGCGATTCCGGGCGTTTGCAACTGGGACTCGAATTCCACCTGAAGCCGGGCTGGAAAATATATTGGCGCTCGCCCGGCGATGCCGGCTTTCCTCCCTCCATCGACTGGAAAGGATCCGACAATCTGGCCGATGCCATGATCGCCTGGCCGGCGCCGCACCGGTTCAGCGTCTCGGGGCTTGAGACCATGGGATACAAGGACGAGGTGGTTCTGCCCATCGTCGTCCGGTTGAACGATCCGGCCCAGCCGGCGGCCCTGAAGGCTTCGGTCGACTATCTGACCTGCGATGTCCTGTGCGTTCCCGGCCACGCCGATCTGGCGCTCGAGCTGCCGGCCGGCGCGGCCGAGGCTTCGCCCCAGGCCCATCTGATCAGCCGCTTCCTGGCGCAAGTCCCTTCTGACGGCGCCTTGCAGGGACTGTCGCTGGTGACCGCCCAGGCCACCGAGGGCGGCGGGCTCAAGGTCGTGGTGACGGCCAATCCTCCGCTGTCCAATCCCGACCTTTTCATCGAGCGGGCCGATCAGATGTTGTTCGGCAAGCCGAGAATTCGCCTACAGCAGGGCGGAAAACGGGTCGTTTTCGAAACCTTCCCGGTTCCCAAGACGGGCGAGGGCGATCTTTTTGACAAGCCCTTGACCCTGACCGTGGTCGACGGCAGCCGTGGCATGGAGGTGGTGTCCGACGTCGCCCAGGCCGAGCCGGGGTCCAGGCTGTCCAAGATCGTCGGCATGCTGGGGGTCGCCTTCCTGGGCGGCTTCATCCTCAATCTGATGCCCTGCGTGCTGCCGGTGCTGTCCTTGAAGGTGCTGGGCCTGATCGGCCATGCCGGCGCCGAGCGGCGGGTCATTCGCGCCGGCTTCCTGGCGTCGGCGGCGGGCATCATGGTCTCCTTCGCCGGTCTCGCCGCGGCGGCCGTCGCCGTCCGCTCGGCCGGCGCGGCGGTCGGCTGGGGCATTCAATTCCAGCAGCCGTTGTTTCTGGTGGCGATGGTCGTGCTGATCACCCTGTTCGCGGCCAATCTGTTCGGTTTTTTTGAAATTCCCCTGCCGCAATGGGCGGCCGAGGCGGGGAAGGGGCGCGGCGATTCCCATGGCATGGCCGGTCATTTCGCTGCCGGCGCCTTCGCCACCTTGCTGGCCACCCCATGCTCGGCGCCATTCCTGGGCACGGCCGTCGGTTTCGCCCTGTCGCGCGGCACACCGGAAATCTTCGCCATTTTTCTGATGCTGGGCTTGGGGATGTCCTCCCCCTATCTGGTCATCGCCGCCTGGCCGCAGATCGCCCAGCGTCTGCCCCGGCCCGGCCGCTGGATGATCGTCCTGCGCCGCCTCCTGGGGGGCGTTCTGGTGGCGACCGCCGGCTGGCTGCTGGCCGTTCTGACCGCGGAAGCCGGAACATGGACGGGATCGGCGGTGGGGGGGCTGATGCTGGCGGTCTTGCTGATTCTCGGCTTCGGCAGGCGACTTCCGGCGATCGCCCGGGGGGCGGCGGTGGTCCTGCTCGGGTTCGGCGGGCTGGCCTTGGCGAATGGCGGACCCTCGCGGCCGATCCAGGGCGCGCCGTCCGAGATCAAAGGGCTCTGGGCGCCGTTCAGCAAGGAGGCCCTGGCCAAGTCCGTGGGCGAGGGAAAGGTGGTCTTCGTCGACGTCACCGCCGATTGGTGCATTACCTGCCAGGTCAACAAGGCGACGGTGGTTTATCGGGGCAAGGTGGCAGACAGCCTGCGTGCCCCGGATGTCGTCGCCCTTGAGGCCGACTGGACCCGTCCCGACGACGATATCGCGGCCTATCTGGCGGGATTTGGCCGTTACGGCATTCCCTTCAACGCGGTTTATGGTCCTGGCGCGCCGGACGGCATCGTGCTGCCGGAACTGCTGACCGACGAAGCCGTGCTCGATGCGCTGGAAAAAGCCAGAAGACCCTAGCAGGCTGCGGAGCGACCTTTTCGTCCCGGAGCCTTAAAAGCGGGCGAACTCGTGCACGCCTGATATTCAACCCATGAGAAAACAATATCGGTTCGATATCGTTTTTGGTTGATTGTTACCGTTTTATGACAATATGTAGTGGCCTGACGTCGCCGCCGGCATGGCTGGCCGAGCAGGAGTGTCATCGTTGAAAGGCAAGCCTTTCGTCAAGGATAAGCAAGGAAAAATCTCAAGACCCGGTCCGCGTGGCTCGCATCGGCAGGCGGGCGTCATTCCTTACGTCATCGAGCAGGGCGAGGTGAAGATCCTTCTGGTGACCTCGCGGGACACCGGACGTTGGGTCATTCCCAAAGGCAATATCGGCGGAGGGCGTTCGGCCGCCGAGGCGGCCGTCAAGGAGGCGGAGGAGGAGGCCGGTGTCAAAGGACGAATCTCCACCCCGCTGCCGCTCGGTTTCTTTCCGTATTTCAAGCGGCTGGCATCAGGCGAGGCGCGGGCCACCACCGTCGAGGTCTACCCCCTTCTGGTGACTGCGACGCTCGAAACCTGGCCCGAAAAGGATCAGCGCCGGCTGTGCTGGGTTTCGGCCTGGGAGGCCGCGAGAATGGTCGATGAACCCGGATTGGCCCGCATGATGATCAGACTGGTGGAAATCATCCAGGCGGAGCCACGGGAGGCTTCCGATCCGCTTCGCCCCGATCGGGAGTGACCTTTCAGGGCTGTTGGGCGCGCCGGGCCTCGGCCGCTTCCTTGAGACCCTTGCGGGCCAGGGCGTCGGCCCGTTCGTTTTCGGGATGTCCGGCGTGACCGCGGACCCAGGTCCAGGTCACTTTGTGGCCAGCCACCAAACCATCGAGGATGCGCCACAGGTCCTGGTTGGCCACCGGATTGGGGCTGTCCTCGGCCAGGCGGCCCTTTTTCCGCCAGGTGTGAATCCACTGGCTGATGCCCTTCTGGACATATTGGCTGTCGGTGTAGACGGTGAGGACGCAGGGGCGCTTGAGCGCCCGCAGACCTTCGATGACCGCCATCATCTCCATGCGGTTGTTGGTGGTCGGCGCCTCGCCGCCCGAAAGCTCCTTCTCGACGCCCTTGGCGCGAAGGATGGCGCCCCAGCCGCCCGGTCCGGGATTTCCGGAACAGGCGCCGTCGGTGAACAGTTCGACCTCCGTCACCTACTGTTTTCCCGCTGCCGGCGCGTCATGGTGAAGGCCGTAGGCCTCCGCCCCCTCGATGCTGGCGTGGAAACGCAGTTTGCGTTCGTATTCCAGCGGATCCTTCCGTTTGACGAAGGCGCCCGCCGGCGTGTTCAGCCAGTCGTAGAGCCGGGTCAGCAGGAAACGGATGGCCGATCCGCGCGCTAAAATCGGCAAGGCCCGGAATTCGGCGGCGGACAGCGGACGGACCTGCTGGTAGTTCCACAAAAGCAGATGGGCCTTGGTGATGTTGAAGCTGCCGTCGTCCTCGAAGCACCAGGCGTTCAGGCAGATGGCGATGTCATAGGCCAGAAAGTCGGTGCAGGCGAAATAGAAGTCGATCAGTCCCGAGACCTCGTCGCCCTGAAAGAACACATTATCGGGGAAAAGATCGGCATGGATGATGCCTATGGGCAGATCTTGCGGCCAATGGCGCTCCAGATGGTCGAGTTCGTGACGCAGAAAATCGGCGAGCCCCGGCTTGACCTCGTCGGTCCGGTGGGCCTCCTGCTCGAACAGGGGGCGCCAGGCCTTGGGGCCCAGCGAATTGGGCCGGCTGCCGGCGTAGCTGAGCCCCTTCTGATGCAGGTCGGCCATGGCGCGTCCCAAGGCGGCGCAATGTGCCGCGGTGATCCGCCGCGGCCACAGGCCTTTCAGGAAGGAGACGATGGCCGCGGGCCGGTCGCACAAATGGCGCAAGGCGATGCCGTCGCGCCCGGCGACGGGGGTCGGACATCGCAGGCCTTGCCGCGCCAGATGTTCCATCAGCCCGATAAAGAACGGCAGGTCGGTCGGATTGACCCGCTTTTCGTAAAGCGTGAGGATGTAGTTGCCGCGATCGGTCTGCAGCAGATAGTTGGAGTTCTCGACGCCTTCGGCGATGCCTTTGCAACTGACCACGGCGCCGATGTCATATTCTCCGACGAAGGCTCGCAGATCCTCGTCAGCCACCTCGGTATAGACGGCCATGTCAGGTGCAAAGCTCCGCCGGCAGTTTGAAGGTGACGGTTTCGCGGGTGACCGAAATTTCCTCGATGGTCACCTCGAAGCGCTGTCGGCAGGCTTCCAGCACTTCGTCGACCAGCACCTCGGGGGCCGAGGCCCCAGCCGAAACGCCGAGCCGGTTGATGCCGTCCAGCCAGGACCAGTCGATCTCGCTGGCCCGTTGCACCAGGTAGGAGCGATGGCAGCCGGAACTGGCGGCGACTTCCACCAGCCGACGTGAATTGGACGAATTGGGCGCGCCGATCACCATGACCGCGTCGCAGCGCGGCGCGATCGCCTTGATGGATTGCTGACGGTTGGTGGTGGCGTAGCAGATGTCTTCCTTGTGCGGCCCCTCGACATCGGGGAAGCGCCGCCGCAGCACGGCGACGATGCCCGCGGTGTCGTCGACCGACAGCGTGGTCTGGGTGATATAGGCGAGCGACTGTCCGGGTGTCGGCTGTACCGTTTCTGCCTGCTCCAGGGTTTCCACCAACAGGATGCTGCCGTCGGGAACCTGTCCCATGGTGCCGACAACCTCCGGATGGCCGGAATGCCCGATCATGATGATCTGCCGTCCGTCGAGGACATGGCGGGCCGCCTCGTGATGGACCTTGGTGACCAGGGGGCAGGTGGCGTCCAGATAGAACATGCCGCGTTTCTCGGCCGCCGCGGGAACCGTCTTCGGCACGCCGTGGGCGGAAAACACCACCGGCCGGTCGTCGGGAACGTCGTCCAATTCCTCGACGAAGACGGCGCCTTGCGCTTCGAGGGACTGCACCACATACCGGTTGTGGACGATCTCATGGCGGACATAGACGGGGCGCCCGTATCGTCGCAAAGCTTCCTCGACGATATGGATGGCGCGATTGACTCCGGCACAAAATCCGCGTGGATTGGCCAGAAGAATGGTAAGCGGGCGTTTGGTCATGATCCCCATGCAGCAGGGGTGGAACGACGGAACTCGATTACGGCAGCTTGTGTGCCGTCCCGTGGTTCACTACAGTCGCCAGCAATAGCAGAATTGCGTCGCGTGCAAAAGGTTAACTCATGCATGGGCGGGTCATCGAACGTGGGAACCTCCGTATGGCGCCGGTCGGCGTCCGGCGGAACTCCGCCGATTTACGACGCCGCCGGATCGCGGTCCCGCATGTTTTGCGAGAGAGAACCACGCATATGGGGTGCTCGCCCCACGTTTTCACCGCCGAGGAGGCTGGCGGCGTTTTTTGGGTCCGGCCTGATGAAAGAAGGGCTGCCCGGCGCGAACCTCTTCGGCAATGGCAGTCCTGGACGGAATTGACATTATGAATTTTGCCAAGCGCAGTATCGTCTTGTTTTCCTCTCTTCTCGCCTTGTCCGCCTGCAAGGCGTTCGACAAGGAAGAGCCGCCGCTGTGCCCTCGGGTTTCCGCCCTGGCCGATTCGGTTACCTTGACCAAATTCAAGCCCGGTCCGGGACGAGATCTCACCGACGTCGAGTTGAAGGCCGAGATGACCAGTTACCACGGGTCGTGCCATTACGACGCCGAGGCCAAGCAGATGCATGTCCTTTTGGAGGTCGGAATCGACGCCGAGCGCCGGCCGGGATTGGCCGGGCGCACCGCCCAGGTCGCCTATTACATCGCGGTTCCGACGTTCTATCCCGACCCGAAGGCCAAGCAGATTCTTCCGGTGACCCTGCAATTCGCCGACGATTCCAACCGTTTGCATTACACCGACAGCGAGGTCGATATCGCCATCCCGATGGCCAACTTCAAAGACCTGACGAAGTACGAAGTGTTCGTCGGTCTGCAATTGACGCCCGACGAGCTGGCCTTCAACCGTCAGCAAAAACGCGGCAGGTAACGACCTCTCGGAAGGGGGGCTTTGGGACTCCGGGGCGAAATAATCGCTTCGGGGTCCTTCGCGGCCGCTCCGCTTCCGGCGGAGCCGATCGTCGGCACCCCGTCATTCAGGGGCTTGCCCTTTCCCGCCGGCTAGGTAAACTGGCGCTCACATACAGATGATCCCCGTGGGAGAGATCGGCCGCGAGGCCGGCGCCGAAGGAGCAACCGCCCCTGGAAACTCTCAGGCAAAAGGACCGCGGGGGGATGACGCTCTGGAAAGCAGGCGACGGGTTTTAGCGTTTCCGTCGTCTCACCGAAGATGAAAGCTGGCCGTTTCCGCCGGTGAATCTTTCAGGTCACAGGACAGAGGGGGGCTGATCGCTTTCGATTTTGGAAGCGGTATGGCTCATCCAGGGAGGTCCTCGCGTGGTTCCAGATCATGCCCGAACGCCGCTTCATGCCTTGCATCTCGAACTCGGCGCCAAAATGGTGCCTTTCGCCGGCTATGACATGCCGGTCCAGTATCCGGAAGGCGTGCTGGCCGAACATCATCACACGCGTCAGGCCGCCGGCCTGTTCGACGTATCGCACATGGGCCAGGCGGTTATCCGCGGCGAGGCCCGCGTCGCGGCGCTGGAAGCGCTGCTGCCCGGCGATCTTCAGATCCTGGCCGAGGGACGCATCCGCTACAGTCAATTGACCAATGAGCTGGGCGGCATCCGGGACGACCTGATGATCACCAACGCCGGCGATCATCTTTTTCTGGTGGTCAACGCGGCGTGCAAGGTCGCGGATTTCGCCCATCTGCGTTCCGAACTGAAGGGCTGCGTCCTCAAGGAGTTGGAGGACCGCGCCCTGTTGGCCCTTCAGGGTCCCCAGGCGGCGGATGTTCTTGGCCGCCTGTCGCCGCCGGCCGCGGCCATGCCCTTCATGAGCTGTCTGGCGCAAGACATCGCCGGCGTGCCCTGTCTGGTCAGCCGGTCGGGCTACACCGGCGAGGATGGTTACGAAATCTCGCTGCCGGCGGATCGGGCCGAGGAATTCGCCCGCCGCCTGCTGGCCGAGCCGGAAGTGCGTCCGATCGGTCTGGGCGCCCGCGATTCCTTGCGCCTGGAGGCCGGGCTTTGCCTTTACGGTTCCGACATCGACGAGACGACGACGCCGGTCGAGGCGGCCCTGGTGTGGAGCATCTCCAAACGGCGGCGTGAGCAGGGGGGCTTCCCCGGAGCCGCGATCATCCAGCACCAGTTGCGCGAAGGGCCCGCCAGGCTTCGGGTCGGTATCCGCTCCCTGGACAAGGCGCCGGCCCGCGCCCATACGCAAATCGTCGACGGCGAGGGACGGGTGATCGGCGAGGTGACCAGCGGCGGTTTCGGCCCCTCGGTCGGTGGACCGGTGGCCATGGGCTATGTCCAGTCCGCGTTCGCGGTTCCCGGCACGTCCGTCAGTCTCATGGTGCGGGGCACCCCGCGCGAGGCCGTCGTCGCCGACATGCCGTTCGTTCCCCATCGTTATCGCAAGTCCTGACGGGTAGAGGATTCTTCATGAGCACATATTTCACCAAAGAGCACGAGTGGGTTCGCGTCACCGGCACGGAAGGCGTGGTCGGCATTACCGATTACGCCCAGCACGCCCTGGGCGATGTCGTGTTCGTCGAACTGCCCGAGGTAGGAAAGCTCTTGACGAAGGGCGGCGAGGCGGCTGTCGTCGAATCGGTCAAGGCGGCGTCCGAGGTGTTTTCCCCAGTCTCCGGCGAGGTTTTGACGATCAACGCGACCGTCGTCGATCAGCCGGCCCTGATCAACGATTCGCCCGAGGATGGCGCCTGGTTTTTCTCGGTTCGTCTGACCAACCCGGCGGAATTGGACGGCCTGATGGATCGCGCCGCCTACGACGCCTTCGTGAAAAGCCTGGAGTAGACGCCCGATGCGCTATCTGCCGCTCACCGAAGCCGACCGGCAAACCATGCTGGCGGCCATCGGCGTCGCCAAGGTCGATGATCTTTTCGCCGACGTGCCCGCGGCGGCGCGGCGGGAGGCTCCCGTCGATCTGCCGTTCAGCGCCGGGGAAATGGACGTCGAACGCCGGCTCTCCGCCTTGGCCGAAAAAAATCTTCCGGCCGGACGTGCCCCCTTCTTCATCGGGGCGGGGGCCTATCGCCACCATGTTCCGGCGGCGGTGGATGCGCTTATCCAGCGCGGGGAATTCCTGACCTCCTACACTCCCTACCAGCCGGAGGTCAGCCAGGGCACCTTGCAATATCTCTATGAATTCCAGACCCAGGTGGCCTTGATCACCGGCATGGATGTGGCCAACGCCTCGATGTATGACGGGGCTACCGCCACCGCCGAGGCCGCCGCCATGGCCTGTCGCGTCACCAAGCGCAAGACCATCCTCCTGTCCGGCAATCTGCACCCCCACTATCGCAGCGTGACGGCGACCTCCCTGCAATATAGCGGGCTGGTGGTCGAGGCGTTGGACCCCGATCCGCTGGACGTCGAGGATTTGCTGGGCCGCATCGGCCCCGACATCGCCTGCGTGGTGGTGCAGAACCCGGGATTCTTCGGACGGGTCAAGGATCTTTCGGCCCTGGCGGCGGCCTGTCATGCCGAAGGGGTACTGCTGGTGGTCGCCGTGACCGAGCCGGTTTCCCTGGGCCTGATCGCGCCGCCCGGCGCCATGGGCGCCGACATCGTCGTCGGCGAGGGGCAGAGCATCGGCAACGGCCTGAACTTCGGGGGCCCCGGCCTGGGTCTGTTCGCCACCGCCGAAAAATATCTGCGTCAGATGCCCGGGCGGTTGGCCGGCCAGACCGTCGACGTCGACGGACGCCGTGGCTGGGTTCTGACGCTGTCGACCCGCGAGCAGCATATCCGCCGGGAAAAGGCGACCAGCAACATCTGTACGAATTCCGGCCTGTGCGCCCTGGCCTTCACCATCCATCTGTCGCTGCTGGGCGAAACGGGATTCCGCCGCCTGGCCGAGATCAACCACGCCAAGGCGGTAACCCTGGCGGACAAGCTTCGCCGGGTGAAAGGGATCCGCGTGCTCAACCAGACCTTCTTCAACGAGTTCTCGGTGCTTCTGCCGAAGTCGGCCGCTCCGGTGGTCGAGACCTTGGCCGGGCGGGGCATCCTGGCCGGCGTACCGGCATCGCGCTTCTATCCGTCCTATCCCGAACTGGATGAGGTCCTGCTGCTGACCGCCACCGAGACGACGACCGAGGACGAGATGGATCGTCTCGTCCAGGCCCTCTCCGAGGTGCTGTCATGAGCGGCGATATCGGCGCAAGCCGTGGGATGTTCCTCGAAGAACCGTTGATTTTCGAACAGGATACGCCCGGACGGTGCGGTGTCGATCTGCCCGAGCCCGAACCGTTCGACGATCGTCTGGGGGGCGCGCGGCGGCAAGGGGCGATCGGATTGCCCGATCTCTCGGAGCCGGCGGTGGTGCGCCACTATACCCGGCTCAGCCAGAAGAATTTCGGCATCGACACGGTGTTTTATCCGCTGGGTTCCTGCACGATGAAACACAACCCCAGGCTGGGCGAGAAGATGGCGCGCCTGCCCGGCCTGTCGGACATCCATCCGTTCCAGCCGGAAAGCACCGTGCAGGGGGCGCTGGAACTGATCGACCTGACAGCGCATTGGCTGAAGACCCTGACCGGCATGCCGGCCATCGTCATGAGTCCGGCGGCCGGAGCGCATGGCGAGTTCTGCGGGCTGATGACCATCCGGACGGCGCTCGAGGATCGCGGTGAACGCCGGACCCGCGTGCTGGTGCCGGAATCGGCCCACGGGACCAACCCGGCCAGCGCCGCGGCTTGCGGATTTGCCGTCGATGCGATTCCCGCCACGGCGGAGGGACGGGTCGATCTGGCCGCCCTGAAGGCCAAGCTGGGCCTCGACGTGGCCGCCGTCATGCTGACCAACCCCAACACGTGCGGCCTGTTCGAGCGCGACATCCTGGAAATCGCCGAGGCCATTCACGCCGTCGGAGGTTATTTCTATTGCGACGGGGCCAACTACAACGCCATCGTCGGACGGGTGCGCATCGTCGATCTCGGGATCGACGTGATGCATATCAATCTGCATAAGACCTTCTCGACGCCGCATGGCGGCGGCGGTCCAGGCGCCGGTCCGACGGTGCTGTCGGCGGCGCTGGCGCCTTTCGCCCCCCTGCCGGCCGTCGTTCACGACGACAAGGGGTTTCGCCTGATCGAGCATGCCGCCGGGTCGGGAGCCAAGCCCTGCGGACGGATCAAGGGATATCACGGCCAGTTCGGCGTCTTCGTCCGGGCCTTGAGCTATATGATGTCCATGGGGGCCGACGGCCTGCGCCAGGCCTCTTCCGACGCCGTGCTTAACGCCAATTATCTATTGGCCGAATTGTCCGACGAGCTTAGCCCGTCCTTTGCCGGCCCTTGCATGCACGAGGCGCTGTTCGACGATCGGTTCCTCAAGGACAGCGGGGTGACCACGCTCGATTTCGCCAAGGCGCTGATCGACGAGGGCTTCCATCCGATGACCATGTATTTCCCGCTGGTGGTGCATGGCGCCCTGTTGATGGAACCGACCGAGACGGAGGGCAAGAACACGCTCGACCAGTTCATCGCCGTCGTGCGCGATCTGGCCCGGCGGGCCAAGGCGGGGGAAAGCGAAGCCTTCAAGGCGGCCCCGGTCCATACACCGCGCCGCCGCCTCGATGAAACCGCCGCCGCCCGCACGCCGATCTTGCGGTGGCGTCCGGTGGAGGCGTAAAGGACAGAGGGGGGGCGGGCTCTCAAGCGGCGTTGCCCCCCTCCCGATGCGGCGGTCCTTCGCCGCTCCAGCCCCATTCCGTTGACGGCTCCCCTGCTGTAGACTGCTGGAATCCATTGGGATTTTCGAAGGCGGATGATGACTCCTGCGGCAAGCGCCAATACCCCGCGCCGTGCGACGCGGTACCGGAAAGTCCGTCGGCGCGTTTATCATATGCTGGGGGGCGAGGGGCATAGCGATCCGTGGGTGAAGCTGGTCGACTACGCCCTGGTCAGCCTGATCACCGTCAATTGCATCTTCTCGGTGCTGGAATCCGTTGAGAACCTGGCCATCGTTCATGGTCATATCTTTCACGCCTTCGACCGTTTTTCCGTGGCGATCTTTTCCGTGGAATATGTGTTGCGGGTGTGGACTGCGGTGGAAATCAACCAGCCGCGCTTCCGCCATCCCTTTTTCGGCCGCCTGCATTTCATCTTCACGCCGATGGCCATCGTCGATCTGGTCGCCATCGTGCCGTTCTATCTGGGCTTCTTCTTCGACGTCGACCTGCGCGCCATGCGCGTCCTGCGTCTGCTGCGCGTCTTCAAGTTGAGCCGCTATTCCCAGGCGATGGGCATCATGGTCGATGTGCTGCGCCAGGAGGCCCGCTCCATCGGCGCCATGCTGTTCGTCTTCCTGGTCATCCTGGTGTTCGTTTCCAGCCTGATGTACATGCTGGAACATCCCGCCCAACCCCATGTTTTTGCCGATATCCCGTCGGCCATGTGGTGGGCGGTGGTGACCATGACCACGCTCGGCTACGGCGACATGATACCGGCAACCGCCCTCGGGCGGGTGGTGGGGGCATGCACCGCCGTCATCGGCGTCGGCATGATCGCCCTTCCCGCCGGTGTGCTGGCGTCGGGCTTCAGCGAGCAGTTGCGCCAGCGGCGCGAGGAATATCTGGAAACGGTGGACAAGGTGGTGCGCGACGGGCGGGTGACACGCCGCGAGAAACGGTTGCTCGAGGAAACCCGCGCGGCGCTCGGCCTCACTCCGGAGGAGGCCGCCCGCATCCTGGAATACGGCGTCAAGGGTGGGCAGTTGCACTGTCCGCATTGCGGCGAGCCGATTCACCGGAATCCGTTGGGATGAGCCGATGAACCGCAAGCAACGGCGCCTGGAGAAGAAGCACAATCCGGGCTTCGGCGCGCCGCCTGGGGCGGCGCCGGAGATTCAGGCGTTGCTGGACGCGGCGCTTCGCCATCATCAGGCCGGTTATCTGAACGAGGCCGACCGCCTCTATCGTCAGATCCTGGCGATCGATCCCCGCCATGCCGATGCGCTTCATCTTCTTGGCGTCCTTGCCCATCAGGTCGGCCGCAACGACGTCGCCGCCGATCTGATCGGCAAGGCCATCGCGCGGAACCCCAGCGCGCCGGCCTTTCACAATAATCTCGGGCTCGCCCTCAAGGCGCTCGATCGTCTCCCCGAGGCCGTGGCCTCCTACGGCAAGGCGATCGCCCGGAAGCCGGATTATGCCGAGGCGCACAGCAATCTGGGCATCGCCTTGCAGGACCTGGGACGTCCGGAGGAGGCGGTGGCTTCCTACGGGCGGGCCCTGGCCCATCGTCCCGACCTGGCCGAGGCGCATTACAATCTTGGCATCGCCCTCAAAAGCCTGGGGCGTCTGGAGGAGGCCGCCGACGCCTATGGCCGCGCGTTGGGGCATAAGCCGGATTACGTCGAGGCCCATTACAATCTGGGCCTGGTCCTCCAGGAGCAAGGCCGCCTTGAGGAGGCCGTTCTCTCCTATGGCCGCGCGGTGGAGCGCGACCCGAAGCACGCCGAGGCTCACGGCAATCTCGGGACGGTGCTCAAGGGCTTGGGACGGCTGGAGGAAGCGGTGCTCTCCTATGGCCGGGCCTTGGCGGCGAACCCCGATCTGGCCGAGGTGCACAACAATCTGGGCCTCGTTTTCCAGGCGCAGGGCAAATATGACGAGGCGGAGGAGGCCTTTCGCCGGGCCCTGACCGGAAACGCCGACGATGCCGGGGCGCTCTGCAATCTCGGCGCCCTTCTCAAGGGGCGGGACCGGTTGGAGGAGTCGTCGTCGTCGTTCGCACGGGCCCTGGAGCGCAATCCCCATCTGGCCGAGGCGCATAACGGCCTGGGCCTCGTCCTTCAGATGCAGGGCAAGCCGGCGGCGGCGGTGGCCTCTTTCCGCCGGGCCTTGGCCGAGAACCCCCGTTACGCCGAGGGGCACAGCAATCTGGGCGTCGTTCTTCAGGAATTGGGGCGTCTGGACGAAGCGATGGTGTCCTATGGCCGGGCCCTGGTTCTGCGGCCCGACCTGGCCGAGGCGCACAGCAATCTCGGTAACGCCTTCAAGGAGGCGGAGCGCCTGGAGGCGGCGGTGGCGGCCTATGGCCGGGCCCTGGCCGCGCGGCCGGATCTTCCCGATGCCCACGGCAATCTTGCCATCGCGCTCTATGCCCGGGGCGATCTCGACGAGGCGGCGCTCTCTTTTCGGAGAGCGCTGGCCATCCGGCCGGACGATGCCGAGACGCATAAGAATCTGGCGATGGCCTTGTTGGCGGGCGGCGATCTGGAGGCGGGCTGGAGGGAATTCGAATGGCGCTGGCAGACCGATCTGCTGGGGCCGGATCGCCGCGATTTTCCAAAGCCGCAATGGCGGGGCGAGGCCGAGGCCGGGCGGACCTTGCTGATCCACGCCGAACAGGGTTTCGGCGACAGCCTGCAGTTCTGCCGCTATGCGCCGCTGGCGGCCGCTCGTGGCTTGAAGGTGATTCTTGAGGTGCCGAAACCGCTGGTCCGGCTGCTGCGGAGTCTGCCGGGCATCGAAGTGGTGGCGGCCGGCGGTGATCTGCCGTCCTTTGATTTTCATTGTCCGATGCTCAGCATGCCCCTGGCGCTGGGCACGACGCTCGCCAGCATACCGGGCGCGATACCCTATCTGCGGGCCGAGGACGATCTTGTCGCCTTCTGGCGCTCCCGTCTCGCCGCGTTGCCCGGCGGGGGGGCGCGTGTCGGCGTGGTCTGGGCGGGAAGCGCCAGGTTCCATTCCCCCAAACTGATCGCCGTGGACCGCCGCCGCTCCCTCGATCCCGCGCGCTTGCGTCCGTTGTTCGACCTGCCCGGTATCCGCTTTTTCAGCTTGCAGAAGGATGGTCCCGGGGCTCCGTCCGACCTCGCCCTCACCGATTTCATGGGGGAGATGGAGGATTTCGCCGATACCGCCGCGCTGATCGCCAATCTGGATCTCGTCATTTCCGTCGACACGGCGGTCGCCCATCTGGCGGCGGCGCTGGGTAAGCCGGTCTGGTTGCTGGACCGATCCGATCCCTGCTGGCGTTGGTTGAGGAAGCGTGAGGACAGTCCCTGGTATCCCTCGCTCAGGCTGTTCCGGCAACCAATCGCCGGGGATTGGTCCTCGGTCATCGATCGGGTGAAGGTTGAACTCGCCCAGTTGCCAGGGATTTCTCCATGACACGAAATTCACCCCTCCTGTCCCAGGCGCGGCGCCTGTTCGAAACTCCGGTCCCCGACGTTTCCTCCGACGAGGCGGCGCGGATGGCCTGGGAATTCTACGGACTCAAAGGGTCCGTGGCACTTCTGTCCGGGGAACGGGACCGGAATTTCCTGATTCGGCCGGAAAGCGGCCCGTCCTGGGTTCTGAAATTCATCAATGACGCCGAACCGGACGCGGAAGCCGACATGCAGGCGGCGGCGCTCGATCATCTGGCCGGCGAACCGGACGGGGTGGCCGTGCCGCTCGGCAGGATGACATGCCTGGATGAACGGGTGTTTCATGCGACGACCACCGCCGGATTGCCCGTCCGGGGGCGTTGTTACAGTTATCTGGCGGGTGATTTGGCCTTGGCCCACGGCCTCAATGACGCTCTCCGCCGGTCGGTCGGGCGAACCGCGGCGCGGATCGCCAAGGCGCTTGCCGGATTTCACCATGCCAGCGCGGCCCGCTTGAATCTTTGGGATCTCTGCAACGTCGGAGAGCTTGCCGAACTGGCCGAAGAACTGGAGCCCTCGGCGGTGAGCGGCATGATCGGCGAATTCCTGCGCCACTTCGAAATGGTCACCAAGCCTCGCCTGGCCGGTTTGCGCCGGCAGGTCATCCATAACGATCTTTCGCGGAGCAACATGCTGATGGAGCCGGGCCAGCCGGATCGCATTTCCGGAGTGCTCGATTTCGGCGACATGATCGAGGCGCCGCTGCTCTGCGAACTGGCCATCGCGGCGTCTTATCAATTATCGGGCGACGATCCGCTGGCGGCGTTGCGGATGGTGGTGTCCGGCTTCGCCGAAGTGACGCCGCTGGAGGATCTGGAATACCGCCTGCTGCTGGATTTCATATTGGCGCGCCTGATCGATCGTATCCTGATCAGCGAATGGCGGGCCAGGCAGTTTCCCGAAAATGGCGCTTACATCCTGCGCAGCAACAGGGAAGCGCGGGATCTCATGGAAAAGCTGGTGCCGGTCTGGCGGATCGCCGATGACCGGGACTGGCAGGCGTTTTTTAAGAAGGAACTTTAGCGGGATGACCCAGTCGCTTTTGGACCGCCGCAGGGTGCTCGGTCCGGCCTATCGCCTGTTCTATGCCGAACCGCTCCATCTGGTGCGCGGCAAGGGCGTCGAGCTTTTCGACGCCGATGGCCGCCGATATCTGGATGCCTACAACAATGTGCCGGTTTTGGGCCATGCCCATCCGGCGGTGGTCGAAGCCCTCGCCCGGCAGGCCTCGCTGCTCAATACCCATACGCGCTATCTGCACGATGCCGTCCTGGATTATGCCGAGCGTCTGGTGGCGACCTTCCCCGATCCGCTCATCCGCGCCATGTTCACCTGCAGTGGAAGCGAGGCGAACGATCTGGCCCTGCGTATCGCCATGACGGCCACCGGAGGCAACGGCGTCATCGTGACGGCGAACGCCTATCATGGCGTGACGGCGTTGCTGGCCGCGATGTCGCCGTCCCTCGGACTGCCGACCGCGCCCACGGTGCGGACCGTGCCGCCGCCCGACAGCTATCGCGGGCAGGGCGATGTCGGTGCCGCCTTCGGGCGTTCCGTCGCCGCCGCCGTCGCCGACATGCGGCGGGCCGGGATCGGCGTGGCGGCTTTGCTGGTGGACACCACTTTCGCCAGCGACGGCCTTTTCTTCGATCCCGTCGATCATCTGGATGAGGCGGTGGCGGCGGTTCGCGCCGCCGGCGGATTGTTCATCGCCGACGAGGTCCAGGGCGGTTTCGGGCGCTCGGGCCGCATGTGGTCATTCCTGCGTCATTCCCTGGTGCCGGATCTGGTGACCCTGGGGAAACCCATGGGCAATGGCCATCCGATCGGCGGCGTGGTGACGCGCGGCGATCTGCTGGATATTTTCGGTGCCCGATCCCGCTATTTCAATACCTTCGGCGGCAATACGGTCTCGGCCGCGGTCGGGTTGGCGGTGCTGGAAACCATTCAGTCCGAGGATCTTCCCGGGCATGCCGCCCGGCTCGGGGAACAGTTGTCCGAGCGTCTCTCGTCGCTGCGCGGCCATCCCTCGGTCGGTGACATCCGGGGAACGGGCCTTTATCGCGGCATCGAGCTGGTGACGGATCGGGAAACCCGCGAGCCCGCCACCGATCTGGCGAAGGCCGTGACGGACGATATGGCGCGCAACGGCGTGCTGATCGGCGTCTGCGGCGGCGCTTCCAATGTGCTGAAGATCAGGCCGCCGCTGGCGTTCCAGGCGGCGCATGTGGAGGAACTCGTCGAAGCGCTGGATAAAAGCCTGTCGCGATGCGCCGGCGCCCAGAGCAGAGAGCGTTAAATCCGCATCACTCCGTTATTCCCGCTTTCGTGCCCTTGCATGCGCACATCTTTTTTCCTGTGGAGAAAAGTGTGTCGTTCGCCAGCCAGGGATGATGCAATCCTACGAGTGGCACCGGCCACCGTTTTATCCAAAGCGGGCAATGCACTGATAAGACGATGAAATTCAAGATATGGAATGCCTTGGCGCTTTCGCGGGCATGACGACTGGCCCTGACGAAAAACGCACCGTGGATTTCCACGGTGCGTTTTTCGCGGGGTCTTGATGGATGGAGTCGGCTCAGTGCAGCCTGTTCGGCAGATCCTTGATGGCCTGATCGATCAGGGCAGAGGCCTGATCGGACGACAGATTATCGGCGATCAGCTTGCGGGTGGCGCCGATGGCGATGTCCACCGCCTTGTTGCGCACCTCGCGCAGCGCCTCGGCCTCGGCCTGGATGATGCGTTCGACGGCCTGTTGTTCGCGGCGGCGCAGAAGCTCGTCTAGGTTGGCCTCCGCCTGGGCGGCCAACCGCTCGGCTTCGGCTTTCGCCTGGCCGATAATGGCCTCGGCCTCCTTCAGGGCGTCGCGCTGCTTCTTCTGGTAGGTGGCCAGCATCTCCTGGGCTTCCGTGCGCAGGCGTTCGGCTTCCTCCAGACGTGCCCGGATCTTCTCGCGCCGCAGATCGAGGGCGGCGGTGATGGCCCGGAAAACCGGACGGGCGACCAGGACGACGACGATCAGCCAGGTGATGGCGACCCAGGTTTCGGCTTCCGAGAAGACGCCGCCATGTTCGCCGTGATGCGCCGCGACTTCCGCCGCCTGTGCGATCGAGATGAACATCAGTGACCCTCCTCGAGAGCGGCGGCGACCGCCTGAGCGACCGTGGCATCCTCGTGGGTGACGCCGGTCAGCTTGGCGGCGGCCGTCTTGGCCGCCTCCGTGGCGATGTCGCGCACATGGGTCAGAGCCTGCTCCTTGGCGGCATTGATGCGCGCCTCGCCGGCCTTGACCTGTTGAGCCAGGCGCTCGCCCAGCAGCTTCTGACGTTCCTCGGCCTGCTTCGTCATTTCGTCGCCGGCCGACCGCAGGATCGCCTGGGCCTGGGCGCGCGATTCGGCAAGGGCCTTTTCATAGAGCGCGATCGCCGTTTCGGCTTCGGCTTTCAGTTGGGCGGCCTTGTCGAGATTGTCGTCGATCTTGCGCTGGCGTTCTTCCAGGACCGCGCCGATTTTCGGCATGGCCAACGTCGACATCAGCACGTAGAGCAGGGTAAAGGTGACGAACAGCCAGAAAAGCTGTGTCGAGAAGAAGGTTGGATCGAACTGAGGCATCGCTTTAAGGCTTCCTGTTCGCGAAGTGCGGCCATGAAACGGATCGCCGGAGCCCCCGTTCGAAAGGGGGCTCCGGAATATCCGCGGGCTGAACGCCTTAGACGAACAGCAGAATCAGGGCGACGACCAGGGCGAACAGCGCGATAGCTTCGGTCACCGCGAAGCCGATCCAGCCGTAAAGCTCGACGCTGGTCTTGGCGGCCGGATTGCGGCCGACGGTGGCGATCAGGCTGGCCCAAATGTTGCCCACGCCGATACCCGAGCCGATCATGCCGATGGCAGCCAGACCCGCACCAATCATCTTTGCAGCTTGAGGATCCATAGAACTTCCCTTTCTTGAAACGAAAAAACCACCAAATCCGATCTCGGCCCGCCGAGCGTCGCTAGATGCCCGCTTCAATGCATGTGGATGGCGTCATGCAGATAGATGCAGGAGAGAATGGCGAACACATAAGCCTGCAGAACGGCGATGCCGAACTCCAGAATGGTCACGCCGCCCAGGAAGGCCATGGGCACGATGCCGAAGACGCCCAGAGCCACCACGAACCCGGCCATCACCTTCAGGATGATATGGCCGACGGTCATGTTGGCGAACAGGCGGATGGCCAGGCTGAACGGACGCGAGCAATAGGAAATCAGTTCGATCGGCACCAGGATGACGGCGGTCGCCAAAGGCGCTCCATGCGGGAAGAACATCCGCAGATAGCCGAAGCCGTGGCGGGCGAAGCCGATGATGGTGACGCCGACGAAGACCACCACCGCCAGACCGAAGGTGACGATGATGTGGCTGGTATAGGTGAAGGTGTAGGGGATCATGCCGAGCAGATTGCCGAACAGCACGAACATGAACAGGCTGAAGATGAAGGGGAAATACTTGCGCCCTTCGCTGCCCACGTTGTCGCGGATCATATTGGCGACGAATTCGTAGAAGATCTCGGCCAGCGATTGCCATCGGCCGGGGACCAGCGCGCGACCGCGAACCGAAAGCGTGAGAAAGGCGGTGACCAGAACGATGGAGACCACCATGAAGAGTGCGGAATTGGTGAAGGAGAGGTTCACTCCACCGACTTCAAGAGGGACCAAAGGTTGAATCTTGAACTGTTCGACCGGATTAGCCACCGTCTGCCTCTCTTATGAATCGTTCGTTCGATCCCGTTCCTTGCGTCTTTGCGCTTCACCGAGCCCGACTGCGTCGTCTAAGCCTTTGGCGGCGCGATAGACGTTCATCGTACCGGCGGCCGCACCCAGAAACAGGAACACCACCATCAACCAAGGTCGAGTACCGAGCCAACCGTCGAGAACATACCCCAGAAGGGTGCCCACGGCGATACCCGCAACCAATTCGGTGGCGATGCGAAAGCCCAGGCCCATGCCTGTCATCCCGCCGCCACGCGACGTCTCCCTCCGGGTCTCGACCTCTCGCAGTCCGCGCGCTTTTCGCAGGCGGTCGTCGAAATCATCGAGCGGGCGGGGTTCCCTGGGTTCGTCCGACATTTTGGTCCGCTCCCGGCCCCCCGTTCGGCCGTGATAAGGCCAAAGGCGCGGGCACCATATGATTTGCTTTTCAGACTGTCAAGACCACAACCCATAGAGGGTCCAAGGCACGAAAAGCACCAAGGCGCGACGACATGAAATTGCATCGGCCATGGTTCGATTTCTTATTCGAATATTCCAATAAGTCATTGAAAAATATTAAGTTATATTTTTCCCTCAATTGGGCTCCCGCAGTGCCTCGGCGGTATGCAGATCCACCGACACGACCGTCGAGACTCCTCTCTCGGCCATGGTCACGCCGAACAGCCGGTCCATCCGGGCCATGGTCATGCGGTGATGGGTCACCACCATGAAGCGCGTCTTCGTGGTCTGGGCGATCTCGCCGACCATCGAGCAGAAGCGGTCGACGTTGGCGTCGTCGAGGGGCGCGTCCACCTCGTCGAGCACGCAGATGGGCGCGGGATTGGTCATGAAAACGGCGAACAGCAGCGCCAGGGCCGTCAGGGCCTGTTCGCCGCCAGACAGCAGGGACAGGACCTGCAGCCGCTTGCCGGGCGGGCTGGCCATGATTTCAAGTCCGGCTTGAAGGGGATCGTTCGATTCGGTCAGGGTGAGATGGGCCCGTCCGCCACCGAACAGGCGCACGAACATGCCCCGGAAATGCTGGTCGACCGCTTCGAAGGAGGCGAGCAGGCGTTCCCGCCCCTGGCGGTTGATATCGCTGATGCCCTGGCGCAGCTTGGCAATGGCCGCCACCAGATCGTCGCGCTCGGCGGTGAGCTCGGCGAGCCGTTGCTCAAGTTCCGCCGCTTCCTCCTCGGCCCGCAGGTTGACCGGTCCCATGTTTTCGCGTTCGCGGGTCAGCCGGTCCAGCTTGGCCTCCGCCTCGGCGACGTCGACGGGCTCGGTGCCGTCGATCTGTTCAGCGAGTTGGGTGGGGGTGAGGTCGAGTTTTTCGGCGATGCGCTCGGCGACCGCCTTGGCCTGCTGGGCGGCGGCGGCGATGGCGGCCTGGCGGCGGATGCGCTCCTCGCGGGCGGCGGCCAGGGCCTGTTCGGCCTCCTTGAGCATGCGCTCGGCGGCGGCCAGCAATTGTTCCCCGTCGACCAGGGCCGCCGCCGCCTGTCGGCGCTCCTCCTCGGCGGTCGCCATGTCGTCGAGCAGAGTCTGGCGTTTCTCGGCGATTTCCATGGGCAGGGCGGCCAGATGCTCCAGTTCGGAGAAGACCGTTTCCCTCCGTTCCTCGAGTTCCTCGCGATGGCGGCCGGCGGTCACCGACCGCTCGCCCCACGATGTTTCCTCGCTGGTGATGGCGTCCAACCGGCGGCGCCGGTCGCCGGCCTCGCGGAGCAGGCGGTCGAGAAAGCTGCGGGCTTCCACCAGATGGGTCCGCTTCTCGGCCAGATCGGCTCGCAGCGAGGCGACCCTGTCGCGTCCCTCGTTGTTGCCGGTGAAGCCGGCCACCACGGTCCGCGCCGTTTCTTCCGCCGCCCGTGCCTCGGCGAGATCGGCCTCGATCGCGGTTTCGCGTTCGGAGAGCGCGGTCAGCCTGGATTGGGCGGCCGCGGCCTTTTGGGCCAGCTTGGCGTGCGCCTCGCGCAGCTTGGCCGCGTCGCCTTCGGCCCGTTTCATGTCCTCGCGGACCTGCCGTTCGGCGGCGGCTTCCCGCTCGACCGCGGCGGCGGCCTCCGCCGTTCGGTTCTCGGCCTCGGCCACGCCCAATTCGGCGTCGTCGATCTGCAACGTCAATTCGCGCAGCCGGTTGCGTTGGCGCAGGCGGACGGCGGTCGGACTGGGGGCGCCGGCCTGCGCGGTGAAACCGTCCCAGCGCCAGAAGGCGCCGTCGGGGCTGACCAGGCGCTGTCCGGGAGCCAGATCGGCCTGCAGGGACGCGCCCTGGCCGGGATCGTTCACCACGCCGATCTGCCCGAGACGGCGGGCCAGGGCCGGCGGCGCGGTGACGTAGTGCGACAGGGGCGGGATGCCGGGGGGCAGGGCGGGCGGTGTCGCCAAGGGCGGCAAGGAGCGCCAGGAGAAGGGCGCTTCGGCCTCCAGGGGGGCGGTCAGATCCTCGCCGAGGGCGGCGCCCAGGGCGATTTCATAGCCGCTCACGGCATTGACGTCGTCCAGCACCGGGGCGTGATCGCCACCCGCCGCCTGGGCCACCAGTTCCTTGAGCGCGTCGGCCTCGGCCTGCAGTCTGGCCCGCGAGGAGGTCGCTTCCTGGAGGATATCCCTGGCTCTTTCACGGGCCGCCTGGGCGTCGTGGCGGCGCTGCTCCAGCCCTTCGGCCTGGGCGCGGCAGGTTTCCAGATATTCCAGCGCCTCCTCAAGGTCCATCTCGGCGGAGGTCAACTCGGCCTGATCGATGGCCTCGGCCTCGGCGGCCTGCCGCAGATCTATCATTTCCCGGGCCCGGCTTTCCAGCCGTTCGCGCCGGGCCTCGGCCTCGCCGACGGCGCGCAGGGCGGCGGCGCGGTCGGCATCGGCGGCGGCCACTTCCTCCATCACCTTGGCCAGTTCGGCTTCGATCGCCGAGGCTTCGGCCGTGATGGTCTCCACCTCGCCGGTGGCGTGCGTCTGTTGGTCGGCCTCGTCGGCGCAGGCCGAGACGAGGGCGTCCTTTTCGTCGGCCAGCCGTCCCAGCGCCTGTTCGGCGTCGGCGGCCCGCGCCGCTTCCCGGTGCAGATCGGTGGAGATCTGTTCCAGCCGGAGTTCGAGGTCGCGCTTGGCGGCGCCCAGGCGGCCCTCCTCGGCGTCGAGCTGCTCGCGGGCCAGGGAAAGCCGTTGCAGCTTGGCGGCCCGCTCGGCCTCGGCCTGACGCAGGGCGGGCAGGCCGACGGCGGCTTCCGTCTGCCGCGTCGCGGCCTCGGCGGCCAATCCGGTCAGGGTGGCGACCTGGCGCTCGACGTCATCGCCGCCGTCACGGGCGGCATCGAGATCTTGCATGGCGGCCGCCCACAGGGCGGCCAGCAGCCTGGCCTCGATGTCGCGGATCTGCTGCGACAGATTGCGGTAACGGGCCGCCTGGCGGGCCTGGCGCTTCAGCGCCTGAAGCTGGGTGTCATGGGTCGACAGCACGTCGACCAGCCGTTCGAGATTGGCCTCCGCGGCCTTGAGGCGGAGTTCGGCCTCGTGTCGGCGCGAATGCAGACCGCCAATGCCGGCGGCCTCTTCGAGCAGGCTGCGGCGATCCGACGGCTTGGCGTTGATGATGGCGCCGATCCGGCCCTGACTGACGATCGCCGTCGAGCGGGCTCCCGTCGCCGCGTCGGCGAACAGGATCTGCACGTCGCGGGCGCGCGCTTCCTTGCCGTTCACCTTATAAAGGGACCCCTGGCCGCGATCGATGCGGCGGGTCACCTCCAATTCCTCGAAATCGTTGAACTGAGCCGGCGCCGTCCGCGCTCGATTGTCGAGAACCAGGGTGACTTCCGCCAGATTGCGGGGCGGGCGGTTGGCGCTGCCGCCGAAGATGACGTCGTCCATCTCTCCGCCGCGCATCTGCTTGGCCGAGGTTTCTCCCATCACCCAGCGCAGCGCTTCGACCAGATTGGATTTGCCGCAGCCGTTGGGGCCGACCACCCCGGTCATGCCCGGGGCGATCACCACATCGATCGGATCGACGAACGATTTGAAGCCCGACAGCCGCAGGCGCTGGAAATGAATCACAGTGCTTGCACCACACCGCCCATGGGCGCCGGGACCAGGGCGCGGAAAGCCCTTTCCCGCGAGGGGCGGCGGGCCGCCCTGGCGTCCAGGGTATCCGGCCCGCCCCGCCGTGCGGAGGGAAGGGCCGGATTATGCTGGTGTGGAAGCTGCGTCACCAACCAGGACCGATTACTTGCCTTGCGCGCTCAGCAGCTTGGCGAACTCGTCATAGGACATGTCGCCCGAATAGAGTTTGCCGCCGATGATGAAGCTGGGCGTCGAATCGACCTTGTAGCGGCTCATCGCGTCTTCCTTGCGGGCGTTGATTTCGTTCAACAGGCCGCTGTCGGCGATGCATTTGTCGACCTGCTCCTCGCCCATGCCGCCCAGCTTGGCGATGGTCTTGATGGCGGTCAGCGGCGAGGGATTGCGGGCCCATTGCTCCTGGGTGCGGAAGAAGGTGTTGAGGAAGGCGAAATAACGATCGCCCGAGCAATGCGACACCATGGCGGTGGCCTGGGCCAGGGCATCCCACGGCAGGTCGCGGAAGATCAGCTTGGCCTTGCCGGTGTCGATCCATTCGGATTTTATCTTGGGAAAGGTTTCACTGTGGAACTTGGCGCAGTGCGGGCAGGTCAGCGAGGAATATTCGATGATGGTGATCGGCGCGTCGGCTTTGCCCATGACCTCGTCGATGGCCCAGGGCTTGTCCGCCGCATGGGCGGTCATCGTTCCACCCAGCACCAAGGCGGCCAGCATGATCACCGTCTGAACAAAATTCTTCACTCGGTCCTCCTCAATGAGAATGCGCGGGATATTAAGGCCCTTCAGCGTCTTACCGCAAGATGGCGCCCGAGGGCGGCCAGCACCGCCTTCAATTCCGGATCCTCGATCCCGCTCAGGCGTTGGGAAAGGCGCGCCTCATCCTCGGGCTCCAGGACCGGCGCGGCGGGCGTCCGGCGGACCGGGCGGCGGGCCACCGGACCCTGCGTGATGGCCAGCCGGGCGATCGCGCCATAGCCGAAATAGCCGTTGATTCGCTGCACGACCAGCGGCTCCTGATGCTGGAGTTGGGTGGCCAGGGCGCCCGAGCCGACGCGGACATGCAGCGTGCCGGCCGAACGTTGGCCGCGCGGAAAGACGATGCGCAGCGGCAGCGTCGCGTTTCCCAGCATGGAGCCGACGACGGTGGGCCATTCCGCGATCAGCGCGGCTTCGGTAAAGCCCCGCTTTCCCAGCGAACGCCGGGTGAGGCGCTGGGTGGTTTCGGCGATGGCGCGTGGGCCTGAGCTGCCGCGCCTGTCTTCTGGCTGGTCCGACATGGGCCTTCCGTCGAGGAGGTTTCAATCGGGGAAGGTAGCTTACTCTTGCCGCGAGTCCAGGGGGAAACGGCGTTTGATCGGGGTAATCGGGTGAACCCGACTACCCTGGGCGTTTGGTCCCGGAGGAAGCCGGAGGCGCAATAAATTCTCAAAGCCTCCGCTCGCGGACGGCGATCGCTGTGTTATCGTTCCGCTCATGCCGCACGCCACTCCCGCCGCCCTGTCGAAGCGCATCCTCGCCTGGTATGACCGAAACGCCCGCGTGCTGCCTTGGCGCGCCCCTCCCGGTCGAGTGGCGGACCCTTACCACGTCTGGCTCTCCGAGATCATGCTTCAGCAGACCACGGTGGTTGCCGTGGCGCCTTATTTCCTGACCTTCATCAAGCGCTGGCCGACGGTCAAGGATCTGGCCGCCGCCTCCCTCGACGACATCCTGACGGCATGGGCCGGACTGGGCTATTACGCCCGGGCCCGCAATCTGCACAAATGCGCCCAACTGGTCGCGGAATGGCGGGATGGGGTCTTTCCCGACGAGGAGGAGGCCTTGCGCGGGTTGCCGGGGATCGGCGACTATACCGCCGCCGCCATCGCCGCCATCGCCCACGGCCGCCCGGCCGTGGTCATGGACGGCAATATCGAGCGGGTGATCGCGCGGATGTTCGCCGTCACCGATCCCCTGCCGGCGGTGAAACCGAAATTGAAGGCCCTGGCGGCCGGTCTGACGCCCTCGTCGCGGCCGGGCGACTATGCCCAGGCGCTGATGGACCTGGGGGCCACGGTCTGCACGCCCCGGCAGCCGGCCTGCGTGCTTTGTCCGTGGCTTCAGGATTGCGACGCCAGCCATCAGGGCATCGCCGATGAACTGCCCGCCAAGCTGGCCAAGCCGGCCCGCCCGACCCGCCGAGGCCTCGCTTTCTGGACCTTGCGCAAGGATGGCGCCGTTCTGCTGCGCCGCCGGCCGGAAAGCGGTTTGCTGGGCGGCATGATGGAAATTCCGTCGACGCCCTGGCGGGCCGAACCGTGGGATCTGGCCGAGGCGCGGGACTCCGCTCCGGTCGCCGCCGAATGGCGGCCCCTGTCGGGCATGGTCACCCACACCTTCACCCATTTTCATCTTGAACTGCTGGTCGTGGCCGGAAGGGCCCGCACGCCGGAACTGGCCAAAGGGTTGTGGTGCCCGCTGGATGGTCTTGGGGATCAGGCTTTGCCGACGGTCATGCGAAAAGTGGTTCGCCATGCGTTGGCCAAGGCGTATTAAGGGCCCGTTGACTAACGGGCCCTTAAGCCCGAGCGGCGTTTGAGCCCGCCGTAGCGGAGCAGGCGTCATATGGAATCTTAAGGGTTGGAGCGATTATTTCGCGACAGGCCTTAAGAACGCCAAAAGGGGATCCTCATGCGTTTCGTACTTTCCGCCGTCTTGGGCGTTCTTTTTTGTTCTTCATTTTCCCTGGCCGGAGCGGAGCCGCCGCCGGCCAGCGAGCAGCTTTATATTCTGCCGCCGAAGGGCTGGACGGTCGGTTTCCACGAAGCCAAGGGCAACGTCGACGTCACCGAGGTGTTGCCGCCCGGGCAGACGTTGAAGAACTGGACCGAGATGCTGACCGTGCAGATGATCGGCGGCATGGGGGGCAAAGCGGCCCAGGACGTGCTGAAGGATCAGTTGGAAATCGTCAAGAATGCTTGCGAGGACATTGGCGCCGGGCAGGTCAGCCTGGCGGTGGAGAACGGCTTCGAAACGGCCATGCGAGCCGTCGCCTGTCCCAAGTCCAAGCAATGGGGCGACGGCGAGCTCAGCCTTTACAAGGTGATCAGCGGGCGCGACCGCGCCTATGTGATCTGGCGTTCCTGGCGCGGCCCCTCGTTCAGCAAGGACCATCTGCCGGTGCCCGCCGAGATGACGACCGAATGGCTGGCCTTCATGCGTCAGGTCATGCTGTGCGACACGGCGGATCCCAAGCACGCCTGCCCCAGCCAATCCGGCAAGGGCGCCCCGGCCGCGAAATAGAGCGTTCATCCCGGACGACGGGGCTACGGCATTCGCACATCTTTTTTTCGGTGGAGAAAAATCTGTCGTCCGCGAGCCAAAGACGAAGCTATTCCTCAGTGGCACCGGCCTCCGTGCCCATAGGCGCCCGGATAAACCCTCGCCCCTTGGGGGATCGATGCCGTCCGGACGTCCACTGGACGTCCGGCGCGAACGCGCCAGTGGCGCGTTCGTCGGTAATCGATGGTGGCCGCTTTAGCGGCCGGGTAAGGGGGACTTAGCGTCCGCGCGACATAAAGACTTGTTTGTTTCTGCACACTTTTTCCGCGCTCCCGCGCGTAAGTCCCCTCACCCAACTCGCTTCGCTCGTCCCCTCTCCCGCAAAGCGGGCGAGGGGATATTTTTCCTATCCTGGCGCCTATGGGCCTCCGTTTTATCCAAGGCTGGCAATGCACTGATAAGACGACAAAATTAGCGATGCGTGAATCCGCCAGGCCGACGGGGGATGCTGCGGCGGTGGGACCGGCCTTCCATGCCGGTCCCGTGACATGAAGCGCGCCGCTACGCTTTTTTCAGGTTGGTGAAAAGGGCGAAGCCGTTCAGCATCCCCGTCAGGTTTCGCCGATAGGCGGTTGGCTGGAAATATTGTCCGGCCGGCACGAAGGGGACGTCCTGGACGGCCTGCAGCTGAATTTCGCCGGCCACTTTCTTCTGCTCTTCGAGGGTCTTGGCATCCAGCCAGCGTTCACGCAGGGATTCCAATGCCGGAGAAGAGGGCCAGCCCGGCGAGGCCTTCTCGCCGTTCGCCCGCAAGGCGGAATTGGTGGCCGGCGTCGCCATGTCGAGCCCGGACCAATAAGTGACGAAACAGCTCCAGCCCCCCTCGTCGACGGACCGCCGGTTGGTGCGGCGCTGAATCACGGTCCCCCAGTCTGAGGCCACGAAATCGAGGTTGATGCCCAGGTTCCGGAACATTTCGGCGACGACTTCGCAAACGGCGCTGATCCGCGGCACGTCCTGCGCGGCCAGCATGACGACGCGCTCGCCCTTGTAGCCGGCGGCGGCGAGCTCTTTCTTGAGGGCATCCGTATTTTTGGGGCCGGCGATGGCGGCCAGGCCCTCACCGCTCCTCATCGGCGAGGTCGCGCTATAGAATCCGAAATTGGCGCTCCACAGGTCCTTCTCGCTGCCGGCGACGGCGGTCATGCAGTCCACCTGGTTGACCGCCTTGAGGATGATCCGCCGGATGGCCGGATTGTTGAACGGCGCCTGGGTGTGATTCATCGCCAGCTGGGCGACCATGCCGTTGTGATCCTTGATTTCGACCGTGATGTCCTTGCTTTTGCGCAGCGTGGGCAGCAGGTCGATCATCGGGGCCTCGACCCAGTCCACCGAACCGGTCTGCAAGGCGGCGACGGCGGTGGCGGCGTCGGGGATCACCTGGAATTCGACGCGATCGAAATAGGTCACCTTCGGACCGGCGGTGAAACTGGCCGCGCCGGAGCCGCGGGGGGCATAGCCCTCGTGGCGGGCGTAGACATGGCGCGCGCCCGCCACCCGTTCCTCGGTCAGATAGCGGAAGGGGCCGCTGCCGACCACCTCCGTGATCTGTTTGAAGGGATCGGTCATCGCCAGGCGTTCCGGCATCATCGCCGCCACCATGGCGCTGGGACGGGCCAAGGCGTCGGGCAGCATGGGGAAGGGCTTTTTCAGCCGAAAGACAATGGTGCGATCGTCTTTTGCCGTGATTTCGTCGGTGGCGGCCATCAAGGCCTGCCCGAAGGCGTCGCGCACGCCCCAACGCTTGATGGAGGCGACGCAATCGCGGGCCAGAACCTTGCTGCCGTCGTGGAAGAGCAGACCGGAGCGCAAGGTGAGCGTCCATAGCTTACCGTCGTTCTCGACGGTGAATCCCTCGACCATCTGCGGCTGGGCGGTCAAATTGTCGTCCAGTCCGAACAGGGTGTCGAACACCAGCAGGGCGTGGGTGCGGGTGGTGTAGGCGGTGGTCCAGACGGGATCGACGATCGCGATGTCGGCATAAGGGACGAAGCGCAGGATGCGCGTGCTGTCCGCCCGGGCGAGACGCGGGATCGAAAAGGCGGCGGTGCCGCCGGCGGCGACGGCGGACATTTTCAGAAACTGACGTCGATCCATTGTTTTTCCCTTCTTCAAACGGTGGCATCCCGGGTCATGGCGGAAATGTCGTCCAGATGGCAGGCCGCCCAATGACCGGGGGCGATCTGACGGAGATCCGGTTCGATCCGCCGGCATGTTTCCCCGGCCAGCGGGCATCTGCCGTGAAAGCGGCACCCCGGCGGCGGGTCGATGGGACTGGGAACGTCGCCGACCAGGGTCACCCGCCGGCGACGGGTTTCCGGATCGGGTGTCGGCAAGGCCGACATCAGGGCGACCGTATAAGGATGCCGGGGATCGCCGAAAATTTGCCGGCGTTCGCCGATCTCGACGATCTTGCCGAGATACATGACGGCGATCCGCTGCGTCATATGTTCGACGATCGCCAGGTCATGGCTGATGAAGAGCAGGGCCAGCCCCAGGTCCCGTTGCAGATCCTGGAGCAGGTTGACGACCTGCGCCTTGACCGAGACGTCGAGCGCCGAGACCGCTTCGTCGCAGATGATCAGATCCGGTTTCGCGGCCAGGGCGCGGGCGATGCCGATGCGCTGACGCTGGCCTCCGGAAAATTCGTGAGGCAGGCGTCCCAGCGAATCGCGGGGCAGTTGCACCATATCCATCAATTCACCGAGTCGCCTCTCCAGATCCTGTCCCGTCGCCAGGCGGAAATTGCGGATCGGCTCGGCCAGGATGTCGCGGACCCGCATGCGCGGATTGAGGCTGGAAAACGGGTCCTGGAAGACGACCTGGATGCGTCGGCGCACGGGATGCAGGCTGGCTTGCGAAATGTCGTCGATGCGCCGGCCATCCAGAACGATCTGGCCCATGGTGATGTCGACCAGACGCAGGATGGCGCGGCCCACGGTGGACTTCCCGCAGCCCGATTCGCCGACCAGCGACAGGGTTTCCCCGCGATCGACATGGAAGGACAGGCCGTCCACCGCATGGACCACCGACTTGGGGCGACCCGACAGGGTGCGGCCCACGGGGTAATGCTTGACCAGGTCGTTGACTTGCAGAAGCGGATTGCTCATGACGGCGCCTCCTCCCTGAGCGCCTGGTGGCAGGCGGCGAAATGGCCCGGGGCCTTGGTTTCGAGCCCGGGGGCGATGGTCCGGCAGATCTCGTCGGCCTGTGAACATCGGCCGGCGAACACGCAACCGGTAATGCGGTTCTTGAGGCTTGGCACCTGGCCGGGGATTTCCGCCAACCGCTCCTGGCGGCCGGTGAGCGACGATCCCAACCGGGGAATCGCACCCAGCAATCCCCGGGTATAGGGGTGGCGGGGCGTCTTGAACAACTGGGCGACCGGAGCCTCCTCCACCTTGCGTCCGGCATACATGACCATGACCCGTTCGGCCATTTCGGCGACCACTCCGAGGTCGTGGGTGATCAACACGATGGCCGCTCCCACGCGTTGCTTCAGGTCGCGCATGAGGTCAAGGATTTGCGCCTGGATGGTCACGTCCAGCGCGGTGGTCGGTTCGTCGGCGATCAAAAGCCTGGGGTTGCAGGCGAGGGCGATGGCGATCATCACCCTTTGGCGCATTCCTCCCGACAATTCGTGGGGATAGCAGGCAATCCGCCGGGCAGGCTCGGAAATCCCGACAAGGGTCAGCATTTCGATGGCCTTGGCCCGGGCCTCGGCGGCCGACAGGCCCTGATGCAGACGCAATGTTTCGCCGATCTGGTATCCGATGGTCAGGACGGGGTTGAGGCTGGTCAACGGCTCCTGAAAGATCATCGAAATATCGTTGCCGCGGATGGAGCGCATTTCGCGCTCCGGCAGGCCGAGCAGGTCGCGGCCGTCGAAACGGATGGATCCCGCGATGCGTCCGGCCGATGGGGGGATCAGGCGCATCAGCGACATGGAGGTAACCGATTTTCCGCAGCCGGATTCGCCGACGATGGCCAGCGTTTCGCCTTCCTCGACATGGAAGCTGACGCCCTCGACCGCCCGGTTGACTCCCTCCGGGGTGCGGAAATGGGTCTGGAGATTTTCGACTTCGAGCAAGGCCATGGCGTCAAACCCCCTTGACCATGCGCGGGTCCAGCGCGTCGCGCAGCCCATCGCCCAGCAGATTGACCGCCAGCACGGTGGTCGACAGGAAAAGGGCGGGGAAAAAGACGATGTAGGGCTTGACCTGCCAAAGGGCCCGGCCCTCGGCCATGATATTGCCCCATGACGGAATGGATGGCGGCGTGCCGGCCCCGACGAAGGACAGAATGGCTTCGAGGATCATGGCGCTGGCGCAGATGTAGGTGGCCTGCACCGTCATCGGGGCCAGGGTGTTGGGCAGGATGTGGCGGAAGATGATCATCGGGGTTCGCGTGCCGCAGGCGATCGCCGCATCCACATAGGGCTGATCGCGCAAGGACAGCACGACGCCCCGGATCAGGCGCGACACCCTAGGGATTTCCGCGATGGTGATCGCCAGGATGACGTTGCCCATGCTGCCCCGGGACAGGGTCATCAGGGCGATGGCCAGCAGAACCGGCGGAATCGACATCAGCCCGTCCATGGCCCGCATGATCAGCCCGTCGCTCCAGCGCACGAAGCCGGATACCAGGCCGATGGCGAGCCCGACCAGGGACGACAGCAGTGAGACGCCGAAGCCGACCATCAGCGAGGCGCGCGTTCCGTAGATCACGCGGGAATAGATGTCTCGTCCCAGTTGATCGGTTCCGAACCAGTTGTTTCCCGAAGGGGGCCGAAGGCGCCGCGCCGGCGCTAATGCGCCTGGATCCAGGGTTCCGAGCCAAGGCGCCAGGACGGCCGTCAGAACCAGCAGCAGCAACAGTCCCGCCCCCAACACCAGCGTCGGATGCCGTGCGATGAAAGTACGGACGGGGCCCCTGCGGCGGATGGGCGGCAGGATATCGGGCAAAGCCTCGGCGACCGCGAGGTTTGCCATCGTCCGGTCGGGGGATGGGAACTGGGTCAATAGCGGATCCTCGGGTCGAGAAGGTTGTAGCAAAGGTCGATCAGCAGGTTGATCAGCACGTAAGTGCCGCTGCAGAGCAGCACGACGCCCTGGATGACCGGATAATCGCGATGGAGGATGGCGTCGATGGTGAGGCGGCCAAGTCCGGGAATGGCGAAGACGCTTTCCGTCACGACGGTTCCGCCGATCAACAGCGCGATTCCCAGGCCGATGACGGTCACGATCGGAACCGAGGCGTTCTTCAGGGCGTGGATCATCAGGATACTGGCGGATCCCAGCCCCTTGGCCCGTGCCGTGCGGACATAGTCCTGGGTCAGCACTTCGAGCATGGTGGCCCGGGTAATGCGGGCGATCAGGGCCACATAGACGCAGCCCAGCGACGCCGAGGGCAGGATCAGGCGGGACAGCCAGGGCCAGAGACCATCATCCATCGGGACATAGCCCTGGACCGGCAGCCAGTCGAGGTTGAGCGCGAAAACATAGGCCAGCATATAGCCGACCACGAAGACCGGCAGGGAGAAGCCCAGCACCGCCAGCGCCATCAGAAAGCGGTCGATGAGGCTTCCCGCCTTCCAGGCCGCGATCACCCCCATGGGAACGGCCAGTCCGACCGAGACGAGCATGGTCATCCCCATCAGGGACAGGGTCGGACCGACGCGCTGGCCGATCAGCATCGTCACCGGCTGGTCGCTGAAGATCGATTGCCCCAGGTCGCCGTGCGCCAGTCGCCACAGCCAATTCCAGAATTGGACCGGAAAGGGACGGTCGAGGCCCAGGCTGGCGCGGATGCGGGCGATGTCGGCGATACTGGCCTGATCGCCGGCGATCATGGCGGCGGGATCTCCGGGGACCACGAACAACAGGCTGAAGACGAACAGGCCGACCAGCAGCATCACCGGGACCGTCGTCAACAGGCGTTTCAACAGGTAGATCAGCATTGCTTTTCCTTCTTCCTGTTCCGATGGCGCATCTAATAGCCCAGGGCGCAGCCGTCCTTGCGGGGGTCGGACGCGCCGGTCAAAGTGCCGTTTTCCCAGTCGATCATGATCGACTGGGCTCCGCCGATGGGCGCGGCTGGTTCGGTGAGCCGGAAGCCGCGTTCGGCCAGCGCGGAACGGGTGGCGGACGGCAGGGTATGTTCGGCGTCCACCTCGCCCGAGCCCGGTTTGGGAAACAGGCGCGGCAGTTCCATGGCCGATTGCATGTCCATGCCGTAATCCAGGACCCTGGAGAGGAAATAGGCATGCCCCATGGCCTGATAATGGCCGCCCATGACGCCGAACGACATATGCACACGCCCGTTTTTGGTCACCATTCCCGGGATGATGGTGTGCAACGGTCGCTTGCCGGGCGCGATGGTGTTGGGATGGCCCGGTTTCACCACGAATCCCTGGCCCCGGTTATGCAGCAGCACGCCGGAGGCGGGCGCCGCGATGGCGCTGCCGAACGGGTTGAATAGAGAGTTGATGAAGCTGACGGCGTTGCGATCCTTGTCGACCACCGTGATATAGACGGTGTCCCGATGTTCGGGCGGCGCGAAGCAGGGAAGGGTCTCCACCGCCCGCTTCGGGTCGATGACGGCGCGCAACCGGTCGGCCAGGGCGTCGGAAAGCAGCCAGTCGGTGGGGACGGGAGCCTGATCCGGATCGGCCAGCACCGCGTCGCGGACCGAGTAGGCCAGGCGGGTCGCTTCGATCTCCCGATGCAGGCGTTCCACCGACATCGGTTCGCCCTCGGCTCGGAAGCCCCTCAAGATGTTGAGGATCAGCAGGGCGATGATGCCCTGTCCATTGGGGCCGCATTCGTGGATGTCGTATCCCCGGAAGGTGGTTTTCACCGGCGTGAAGTAATTGCCCCGGGCCGATTTGAAATCATCGAGGGTATGGAGTCCGCCCTTGGCGCGCAGACAGTCCACCAGTTCCGCCGCCACCGCGCCCTGGTAGAAAGCATCGCGACCGGCGGCGCCGATTGCTTCCAGGGTGTCGGCGAGCCGGGTTTGCCGATGCTTTTCGCCGGCATGCGGCGTCCGCCCGTCCGGCAGAAAGATGGCCGCCGTGTTCGGATCTTTCGCCAGCAGATCCTTCTGCGCCGCCCAATCGAAGGCGACGCGGGGGGTGATGGCATAGCCATCCCGGGCCAGGGCGATGGCGGGGCGCAGCACCTCTTCCATGCTCTTGCGTCCATGGTCGGCGATCAGCCGCGTCCAGGCGTCCACCGCCCCGGGGATGGTCACCGCATGGGGGGAATGCCTGGGGATCTCGGTAAAGCCGTTCTCCCGATACCACTCCGGGGTGGCGGCGGCCGGCGCCCGGCCGGATCCGTTGTAGGCGATCAATCGATCGCTGCCGGCGGGAGAGAAAAGCGCGAAACAATCGCCGCCGATCCCGGTGGAGCCCGGTTCCACCACGCATTGCACGGCGCAGGCGGCGACCGCGGCATCCATGGCGTTGCCTCCGGCGGCGAGCATATTGACGGCGGTCAATGTGGCCAGGCCGTGGGAGGTGGCGGCCATGCCGTTGCAGGCGACCACCTGGGAGCGGCCGGGTGACTGGAAGTCTCGCATGTTCAGGCCTTTCGGGCTTTTTCGGGGGCGCACAGCCCGTCTTGGGATTTGATGAATTCGACGAGGCTGGGCGCGGTGCGCAGCACATGGGCGCGCATGGCGGCCTCGGCTTCCGCCGGATCGCCCTTTTTGATCGCCTCGACCAGCAGTCGCTGCGGCGGGGTGGCGCCGCGCGGCTTCTCGGCATGATGAAACCAGATGCGCAGGTAGGGATCGATGGTGGCGTAGAGCGAGTTGATCTGGCGGATCAGCGTCGGGCGCCGGCTCAGTCCCGAGAGATACTGATGAAACGCCTGGTGGTGATGGTTCCATTGACCGTTCTCGCCCGCATCGCTTTGTTCCATGCGATCGAGGAACCCGTTCAGTTCGGAGATCACCCCGGCATCGATGGACGGTATCGCCAGGCGAAGGGCCAGGCCCTCGAGCACCGCCCGGATTTCGAACAACTCGCTGATTTCATCGGCGGTCAGTCTGGTGACCACCGCTCCCCGGTTGGGACGCGTGGTGACCAGCCCTTCGACCGCCAGCCGGGCCAGGGCTTCGCGCACCGGCATGCGGCTCAATTGCAGTTCGGCGGCGACGTCTTTCGCGATCAGGTGGTCGCCGGGCCGATACCGGCCCTCGCGGATGGCGGCCAGAATGAAGCGGTAGGCCTCCTCCTGGGCTGAGCTGTAGGACTGCGGATCTCCGTACATTGGCGTCCCCGGAAATTTAAGATTGGATCCACGTATCCATGCATCCATATATCCAAAAAGTCAGAGTGTCCATAATTTAATCAGTATGGAGTTAAGCCTAAATTATGAGCATATTGGGTGACGCTTCCAGCATTGCCGGACCGATTCGACGGCCTGCGCCAGCTTCAGCAATCCAAGCTCGTCACGGTATTTTCCAACGATCTGGATGCCCACCGGCAGGCCGCCGGCGGTGAAGGCGAAGGGGACGGAAATGGCGGGATGACCGGTTATCGAGATGTGATAACAGGACTTCATCCAGTCGATATAGGTTTCCATGTCGGTGCCATCGATGGCACGGACATACTCCTCTTCCACCGGAAATGGCGGCACCTGGCTGACCGGGGCGACAAGGAAATCGTGGGTTTCGAGAAAATTCCGCATGCGGTGGAATGCCTGCAGGCGGGCTGCCTCCGCCTCGGCCACCCGTCGGCCGGTGAGGGCCAGTCCCAGTTCGATATTCCAGATCACCGTCTCTTTGAGCATATCGCGATGACGCTCGAGGGTGGATCCGTAGCCCGTCGCGAAAGCCAATCCCCGCAGAGCCTGGAAGGCGGAGTTGGCCTCGCCCAGATCCGGCGTCGCCTCCTCGACGACGCATCCTAAGTCTTCGAAAAGACCGGCGCTCGCCGCGGTGATCGAACGGATCTCGGGATCCATCGGCAGGCCGCCGAGGTCGGGACTGATGGCGATCCTCAGTCCCTTGGTGTCGCCATCCAGGGACGTGCGGAAGAGGGCGCCGTCGCCGGGGACCGACAAGGGGTCGCGGGGATCGGCGCCGGCCTGCACGCTGAGCAGCAGGGCGGTATCGGCGACGGTCCGGCCCATCGGTCCGGCGACGGTCAAGGTGCTGAAGGCATTGGCGGAAGGCCATTGGGGGACCCGTCCGATCGACGGCCGGAGACCGACGACATTGCAATAGCCGGCGGGATTGCGGAGCGATCCGCCCATATCGCTACCGTCGGCAAGGGCGGTCATGCCGGTGGCGAGCGCGATGGCGGATCCGCCGCTGCTGCCGCCCGGCGTGCGGCTGATGTCGTAAGGATTGCGGCTATAGCCGAAGAGCGCGTTGAAGGTGTGCGATCCGGCCCCGAATTCCGGCAAATTGGTTTTTCCGACGCAGATCGCCCCCGCCGCTTTCGCGCGGGCGACCACCAGGCTGTCGACGTTCGGGATGAAGTCGGCGAAGAGCTTCGATCCGAAAGTGGTGCGCAGGTCCCTGGTCTGGAAGGAATCCTTATGCGCGATGGGCAATCCGTGAAGCGGGCCGAGATCCTCGCCCCGGGCCTGCCTTTCGTCGGCGGCCGCCGCATTCTCCATCGCCTTGTCGGCCTCCAGGGTGACGATGGCGTTGAGGCGGGGATTGATTTGGGAGATCCGCTCAAGATGCGCGGCCATCAGCTCCCGTGCGCTGAGGTGGCCGGCTCGGATTTCGCTGAGTGTTTCGACGGCTGGACGCAGGCAGGGATCAGATTCCATAGACAGGCTCCGTATCGATATGCGATACTTAATATCGCTTAATGGATAGAATGGATCTTTTTGGAGATCATGGCAATGGATGTCGCCGAAGGAGGGCGGGATCTCCTGTTCGTCGAATCGCTGGAGCGCGGAATGCGGCTGTTGGCGGCTTTCCGCGGAACGACGGACAGTCTGGGATTGACCGAACTGGCGGCGGCGACCGGGCTGACCAAGAGCGCCGCGCAGCGTTTCGCCCACACCTGGGAGCGGATGGGCTATCTGGAGAAGGACGCGCGAAGCCGTCGTTTCCGGCTGGGGATCCGGGTGCTCGAGCTGGGTTTCTTCTTCCTGCGCGGCCATCCGCTGGCCGGCCGGGCGATGCCCCATCTGCTGGCGGTCCGAGAGCGGCTGGGGGTGGCGGTCAATCTCAGCCTGCGGGACGGAGCCGACATCGTCTATGCGGTGCGCGAGCCGGATCAGCGGCTGACCTTGGCGGAAATGCTGCCGGGACGGCGGATGCCGGCCTTTTGCACCAGTGCCGGCAGGGCCTTGCTGGCGCATTGCGGGGATGACGAACTGGATGCCGTCCTGGCGGCCCCGGGCCGGATCCGCTATACGCCCCACACCGAGACCGATGCCCAGGCGCTACGCCGGGAAATCGAGACGGTTCGCCGCCAAGGCTTCGCCATCGCTCGCGATCAGGTGCTGATCGGCCAGATCGGTGTCGCCGCCGCGGTCCCCGATTTCGGACGGCAACCGGCGGCGGCGGTCAATATGACAATGACGACCGACCAGTGGGGCGAGGCGCGGATCGTTCGCGAACTGGTTCCGCAGCTGATGGCTGTCACCGAAGCGATCAGCCGGGGGTGAGGGCTGGATTGGCCGAACTGCCGGGCGCGGGACTGCGAGTTTCCGGCCCCGGGGGAGGCTCTAGGCTTGCGTGACGCTGAAAAAACTCCGTTTTTTCAAATGCTCAAACGCCGCTCGGGCTAACGGCGCGATTCAATCTAAACGCAACGCGCTCTAATGCAGTTCGGCCCGGATCTTCTGGCGCAACAGGTCGATGGTGTGGAATTCGCCGTTCTGTTCGAAATGCCAGAACGTCCAGCCGTTGCAGGCCGGCGCTCCCTGGACGGCGGCGCCGACCTGATGGATCGACCCCTTGTGGTCCGCCGAGATGAGCGTTCCGTCGGCACGGATCTTCGCCGTCCAGCGGCGGCGCTCGCCGCCCCACAGAAGATCGCCCGGTCCCAGATAGCCGCGTTCGAGAACCGTGCCAAAAGGAATGCGCGGTTCGTTGCGTTTGTTGGGCGTGGTCAACACCGAGAGGTCGATGACCTCGCGGACCGCGTTGATGCGGGCGCGGGCGGCGGAAATATAGGTTTCGTCCCGCTCCAGGCCGATCCAGCGCCGTCCGAGCTTCTTGGCGACGGCGCCGGTGGTGCCGGTCCCGAAGAAGGGATCCAGGATCACGTCGCCGGGATTGGTGGTGGCCAGCAGGATGCGATAGAGCAGCGCCTCCGGCTTTTGCGTCGGATGGGTCTTCTTGCCGTCGCTTTTCAGCCTCTCGGATCCGGTACACAGCGGCAGCATCCAGTCGCTGCGCATCTGCAAGCCGTCGTTGAGGTTTTTCATGGCCTCGTAATTGAAGGTGTAGCGTGCGTTCGGCGCCTTCACGCACCACAGCAGCGTCTCATGGGCGTTGGTGAAGCGGGTGCCGCGAAAATTCGGCATGGGATTGGTCTTGGTCCATACCACGTCGTTCAGGATCCAAAAGCCGAGATCCTGGAGTATCGCGCCGACCCGATAGATGTTGTGGTAGCTGCCGATCACCCACAGAGAGCCTTCGTCCTTCAGGACGCGCCGTGCCGCGGACAGCCAGTCGCGGGTGAAGCGATCGTAGGTGGCGAAGCTGTCCGAAGGGTTGCTCTGGTCCCCGAAGCGATCCCATTCCTCATCGACGCCGTCGACACGGCTGTTGTTGGGGCGTAGCAGTTCGCCGCCCAACTGAAGGTTGTATGGCGGATCGGCGAAGACGAGGTCGACCGATCGCGCCGGCAGCGCGTTGAGGGAGGCGACGCAATCGCCTTGCAGAATCACGTTGGTTTTGAGCGTGGCCATCGGCGCACTTTGAGTCAAAGATGAGCCCTCGTCAAGAACTCACTGGAATCCCTATTCTTTTAACAGAAGATCGCGAATCGGGGCGAAGCTACGGCGATGATGGGGGGTAATCCCCTGGTTATGAATCGCCGCCAGATGTTCGGCCGTTCCGTAGCCGGCGTTGCGATCCCAGCCATATCCCGGCATGGTCAACGCCAGGGAACTCATCAGGCGATCGCGGGTGACCTTGGCGATCACCGATGCCGCGGCGATGGAAAGGCTTTTCCGATCGCCCTTGACGACGCATTGAATTCGGCAGGGCAGCGGCGGCCGTTGATTGCCGTCGACCAGCGCCCAATCGACGGAGGTCTGCGTCAGGAGGGCGTCGAAGGCCCGCCGCATGGCCAGAAATGTCGCCTGCAGGATATTGATGCTGTCGATTTCACCGACATCGGCCTCGCCGAGACCGACCTGGGCGCAATCCCGGATGATGTCGAACAGATAGTCCCGCTTCTTGGCCGATAAAAGCTTCGAATCGTTGAGCTGCCGGAGCAACGGTTCGGGAAGCGAGTCCGGCAGGATGACCGCCGCGGCGACCACCGGCCCGGCCAGGGGGCCGCGGCCGACCTCATCGATACCGCAAATCGTCCCATCCAGGGCGTGCTCAAGAGAAAAGTCGGGATGCATGAAAAAAACGCCTGCTCCAAGATAAAGGTCGGTTATTGCTTTCACTACCGTGTTACGTGCGGGAGTGGAAGCTTTCAACACGAAAAGAGCAAAAATCGCGCATAATGTGGTATTCATGACAGAATCAACGGGTGATTACCGCTTCATCGAGATATACCATGGAGCACTATGTCATCTATCGCTTCTTTGCCGCGGACAACGAGAAAATCGAGGTTCGGCTGGATTTTGATGCGATCACATTCGAATTGTTGCCGGTAACTGGGCAGCCCACGCCGGATTGGGCGAGATTGGATCATCATCCCTGTCGGGACTGCGCCTGCCCGACGGACGTCATCTACTGTCCGACGGCCCTGGCCCTGGCCCGGTTCATTGGATCCTTCGACACGCGCTTCTCTTATGAGAAGGCCGTCGTCGAAATCGAAACACCACAGCGGGTTATCCTGTCGAAAGGAAGTTTCCAGTCGGGCATGGCTTCGCTGCTTGCGGTGGTTTGCGCCACGTCGGGATGTCCGGCCACTCGGTTCCTGCGGCCCCAGGTCCGCTTTCTCATTCCGTTTTCCGATGGGCGGGAAGCCTTGTTCCGGACCGTGTCGACCTACCTGCTTTGCCTCCATATGAACGCCGCCGAAAAGGAACCGGTCCAACGGCGCTATCTTGACGAGGTGGCGGCGCGTTACGTCTTGTTGCGGCAGGTGACGGCCAATCTGGTCGTGCGGTTGCGGCCGGTGCTAAGGCGTCATGCGGCTCTCAACGCCGATATTCTTCTCGATGCCTTTTCCGAGATCGCCGCCGTCGATTTCGACGAGGGACTTGCCGAATTGCGGATGTTTTGCGGCGATTGACCGACCCCTCCTCAGAACAGCGTCATCTGGTCGCCGGGACGGGGCGGCGGGGCGAAAAGGTCGGTTCTCGTCAACCGCGCCTGCCCGCCGATGAGGCCGTATCGGCGCATGGCCATCTGGAATCGTTTTTCCAGAAGGGTGCTCAATGTGCCTTCGCCGGTGAACCGCCGGCCGAAGGTGGCATCGTTCAGTCGTCCTTGCCGATATTGCCGCAGCAGGTTGAGAACGTGGATGCGTCGTTCCGGGCGATGCTTCTCCAGCCATAGATTGAACAATTCACGGGTCTCGTGGGGAAGGCGCAACAGCGTCCAACTGGCGCTTTTTGCGCCATGGGCGGCCGCGGCCTCCAGGAGGCGCTCCAATTCGTGATCGGTCAGTCCGGGAATGACCGGAGCGACCGAAACGGCGGTGGGAATGCCGGCATTCGCCAAGGCGCGGATGGCCGCCAGGCGACGCGTCGGCATGGCGGCTCGGGGTTCGAGGAGGCGGGCCAGGTCGCGGTCCAAGGTGGTGACCGAGAGAGCGACGCTGGCGAGGCCATCGGCAGCCATTGCCGCCAGGATGTCGATATCGCGGACGACCAGGGCCGATTTCGTGGTGATGGTGACGGGGTGCCGGAAGTCCCGCAATATTTCAAGGATCGAGCGCATGATGCGTTGCCGGCGCTCGACCGGTTGATAGGGATCGGTATTGGTCCCGATGGCGATGGTTCGGCAGCGATATCCCTTATGCCGAAGTTCCGCTTCCAACAAGGCGGCGGCGTTGGGTTTGGCAAACAGCCTGGTTTCGAAATCGAGCCCGGGGGACAAGCCCAAATAGGCGTGGCTGGGCCGCGCATAGCAGTAGACGCAGCCGTGCTCGCAGCCACGATAAGGGTTGATCGATTGTTCGAAGGGAATATCCGGCGAATCGTTGGTGGAGATGATCCGCCGCGCTTGGTCTTGCTCAAGCGTCGTCGCCAAGGGGGGGAGGTCGTCTTCGCGCCACCAGCCATCGTCGAAGGCTTCCCGCTGGTGAGGTTCGAAACGGCCGCAGGGATTGGCGAGCGCGCCCCGATGAGATGTGGGATCGTGGGTCATTCCCGCCAAATTGGGGAAAATAACGAACATTTCAAGAACAAAAAGGGGAAAGTATATCGATGGTTGAGTGTGTGTTGAAGTTTGGCGCGAAAAATTCGGGGAAAATATCGTTTTGATTGATTATTTTATGAGCGGGACTATCCAAAAGGGTATCTGGAATTGTTCCAGTCCTCTCGATAAACTGGAAAAAACGGCGGAATCGCCATCATAAAAACAGGAGGACACGGGGTATGGAAGAACGGAAAGATCCCAACCGCGGGCAGACGGGGAAAGACGCGGAGAAGGAGCCGCCGTCGCCCGACGAACGGTCGGCGGAAATGCGCAATACCGGTGAGGCGGCGGATCGTCAGCCGCAGTATGACGCCTTCATGCGGGTGATCCGCCGCTGATCGACGAGGCCGCCGGGGGCGACTTAACGATGCCCCCGGTCATCTTCATGTCAGTCGTGCGGCTTGAGATGTTCCAGCAATCGGGGCATCAGTTCGACCAGATTGCACGGACGGTGCCGGCTGTCGAGCTGCCAGCGCAGGATGTCGTCCCAGCCGTCGCGGCAGGCGCCGGGCGAACCGGGCAGGGCGAATAGATAAGTGCCGTGGGCGAGGCCGCCCGTCGCGCGGCTTTGGATGGTCGACGTGCCGATCTTCGGAAAGGACAGTTGGCGGAACAATTCGCCGAAGCCTTCGATTTCCTTCTCATAGACGGCGTGAAAGGCCTCCGGCGTGACGTCGCGCCCGGTGAGGCCGGTGCCTCCGGTGGAAATCACCACGTCGACATTGGGGTCGGCGATCCAGCGCTTGAGCTGCGCGACCAACAGATCCTTGTCGTCCTTGATGATCCGCTTGTCGACGACCTTATGTCCGGCTTCGGTGATGCGCTCGACCAGGGTGTGACCCGAGGTGTCATCCGCCTCGGTGCGGCTGTCGGAAACTGTCAGGACCGCGATATTGACTGAAAGAAAGGCCCGTTCACCATCAATTTTTGACATGCTTGACCGCCTGAATTTTTGACTCGGCGCCATCATACAACGGCCAATCGCCGGCGGCGATGGCGTCGAGTGACGGAGACGTCTGTCCAAGGCGGTTGCGATAGGCCCAGAAATTGGTCATGACCCGTTCGACGAAGGCGCGGGTTTCATGGACGGGGATGCTTTCCATGAACAACAGGGCGTCCCCATTATGTTGCACGTTCTGCAACCAGCGGGCCACGTTGCCGGGACCGCTATTGTAGGACGCGGCCAGGAAAAGCAGGTTTCCCTTGATCGTTTCGTCATCGAGCAGGCGGCGCACATAGCGCTGTCCCAGCTCCAGATTGACCTGCGGATCGGTCAGCTTTCCCGCGCCCATGGAGCGCGCGGTGCGGGGCATGAGCTGCATCAGGCCGACGGCGCCGGCGGGGCTTTTTGCCCTGGGATTGAACGAGGATTCCTGACGGGCGATGGCCAGGATCAGGGCCCGGTCGATCGACCAGCCGCTGCTTGGGTGCCAATCGGGCAGCGGATAATCGGCGCTGTCGTGATAACGGCCGTCCCTGGCTTCGATCCGGCCGCCCAGGCTGACGGCCAGCGACGGCATGCCGCCGGCGTTGGACAGGGTCAGAATGGACTGGGTGAGCGCCGGCCCGGCATCGTCGGACAGGCGGCGCAACTCGTCCTCGGCGCGGCTCGGGTCGCCGATTTGCAGCAGGGCCAGGGCCCGGCGGCCCGGCGGAACCCGCTTCAGAACGTCGCCGTCCAGGTCGGTAAAGGGCCGGGCTTCCCAGGAGTACTGAATGTCTTCGCCCAGGGCGCGGCGTGCCAGAAGGCCGTAGAATGTACGCGGATAAGCCGCGGCGCGCTGCAGCCAGTGATTCACCAGTTCGGGACGATGGGCGGCCAGATTGGCCCGGGCCGCCCAAAAGGCGCCGGCGGACGTGAGCCAGTTGGAGACGTCGTTGGCGTTGCCGACGGCTTCGAAGTGACGCGCCGCGGCGGAATTGTGCGCTCCGCTTCGCCACAGGGCGAGGCCGGCCACCCAATGGGCTTCGGGAAGGACATCGCCGGAGCGTTCGGCCGCCGCGGCGGCCCATTGCAGGGCTTCGGCGTCGCGGCCTTCCGAGAAATAGGCGATGGAGAGAACGGTCCCCAGTTCGTCCTGGTCGACTTGATCGAACAGACGCTTCGCTTCGGCGCTTTCCATCAGGGCCTGGGCGGTGTCGTATTTTCCCTGACGCGCCAAGCCCCGGAAGCGTTCCTTCAGATCCTGCTGGCGTCGGCGGTCGGCGGCGGCGAGGTCGCGATTGCTCTCTACCGAGAACTCCTCCCACATGGGATCGTCGTCGCGGCTGGTCGAAACCGTGGCGGTGCGTTCACTGCGTGCCGGCGGCTTTAGGGCCGCGGCGCTGCCGCCCAGGCGCTGCCGGGCGAGATCATAGATGGCGTTGGCTTCGGGAAGATCGGCGTAGCGCGCCATCCAATCCTTCAGCTCTTCGGTCTGGGGACGATAGGTCGCGGCGAGATAACGCTGCGCCAGCAAATGGCCGAGCAGCAGCGGGTCATTCAGCCGGGCGATCTCGCGGTCCGCGGCCCCCCATTGACCACGGTCCTGCGCATCGAAGGCGGAACGGTAGATCTGGGCGTCGCTTTCGGAAATGACCGAAGGAACGGCCGTCTGGCGGCCCAGCTTTCCGGCGGCGCCATTGATGGCGGCCACCACGCTTTCGGAATCGCTGTCCGCGGGGATGGGCTGGGCGGCCCACGCTGAGTGCGTGGCCGAGGTTAGAACCAGGGCCAGGAATGCCTGGAGAAGCCTGCTTCGCAGCATCGTCTCTCCTCTTCCGTAATCGATTTCGCCGATTGTTATCTTCAGCTTTATAAATCGATTCGAAGCGGCGGAGCAAGCCTTGATGGCCAATATCCCTAAAGTTTTCCTCAGTTTTGTGGAAACTCAATGCGTTAGGGGAGGGGGTTCGGCATGCTTATTCGGTATGGCTGTCCAGCTTTTTGCGGATAGATAGAAAATCGCTCCATGCCTCTCGCTTCGCATGCGGGGTCCGCAACAGATAAGCCGGATGATAGGTCGGCATCGCCGCGACCGGGCGGGGCAGCCCGCTGGAGGAATAGTCGTACCAGCGCCCCCGCAAACGGCTGATGGCGTCATGCTTGGCGAGCAGCGCGGTGGCCGGCGCGCCGCCCAGAAAGACCAGGATCTCCGGGGAAACCAGCTCGATATGCCGGCTGATGAAGGGCAGGCACAGTTCCACTTCGGTCGGTTCCGGCTTGCGATTCCCCGGTGGCCGCCAGGGGACGACATTGGTGATGTAGGCGTCGTTCCTGTCCAAGCCGATGGAGGCCAGCATGCGATCGAGCAGTTTTCCGCTGGCTCCGACGAAGGGCAGTCCCAACCGGTCCTCGTCCGCCCCCGGCGCCTCGCCGATCAGCATGACGCGGCCTTGCGGATTGCCGTCGGCGAAGACCAGGCGCTGGCAGGTCCGTTTCAGGGCACAGCCGTCGTAGGCTTCCATGGCGCTGCGCAATTCGTCGAGGTTTTTGCACTCCATCGCCAGATGGGCGGCGGTGGCCCGGTTACCATCCTTGTTCGTCCGTGCAGGCATTGCCGCGGCCGGAAAGGACGTGGAGGGCCGGGACGGCGGTGGTGGCTGCGGAATCGGCCTGGCTGGCGCCATTTGCGCCAGCGCGTAGCGATCCAGCGGCTCCTCGCCGGTCGCCTCGTCCACGCCGGCCTCGATATACCAGCGCAGGATCTGGGCGGGCGTCATGGCGGAAGATGTCTGCGGTTGCATCATGGCGCAACACTAGCATGAGGGAGGGATCGCCAGAAGGCCGATTGCCCTCCCTGGTGGCTATGTTATAGAGGCTGTGGCGGGACAAGGGGATATTGGAACGGCCGACAAGCCGAATCATGCCGAAAACGGCTGGAAGAGAATGGCGATGGAAAGAGAATCGATGGAATTCGATGTGGTGATCGTCGGGGCCGGGCCGTCCGGGCTCGCCGCGGCGATCAGACTCAAGCAATTGGCGCTGGCCGGGGGGCGCGAATTGTCTGTTTGCATCATCGAAAAAGGTTCGGAGCTGGGGGCTCATATTCTTTCCGGCGCGGTCTTGGAGACACGCGCTCTCGATGAACTTATTCCCGACTGGAAGGAAAAAGGCGCCCCCCTGCTGACTCCGGCGGGCGAGGACCACTTCCTGTTCTTCACCGAAACAAAATCGTTCCGGCTGCCGACGCCGCCGCAGATGCATAACCACGGCAACTATATCGTCAGCCTCGGCAATCTGGTCCGCTGGCTGGGGGCGCAGGCCGAGGAACTGGGTGTCGAGATATTCCCGGGATTCGCCGCGGTCGAGGTCCTTTACGATGAACGGGGCGCGGTGCGGGGCATCGCCACCGGCGACATGGGCATCGGCCGCGATGGTCAGCCGACCGCCAATCATACGCCGGGCGTCGAGCTTCTGGCCCGCCAGACGCTGTTTGCCGAAGGGTGCCGGGGGTCCCTGACGAAAAGCCTGTTCGAGCGCTATGGCCTGCGCAAGGAGGCCGATCCGCAGACCTATGGCATCGGCGTCAAGGAGCTGTGGGAAATCGATCCGGCCAAACATAAGGCCGGCTTGGTGGTCCATTCGGTCGGTTGGCCGTTGGACGGCGAAACCTATGGCGGATCCTTCCTTTATCATCTGGAGAACAATCAAGTCGCCGTCGGCTTCGTCGTCGGACTGGATTACAAGAACCCCTATCTTTCTCCGTTCGAGGAATTGCAGCGCTACAAAAGCCATCCGGCGATCCGCCCCACCTTCGATGGCGGGCGGCGCATCGCCTACGGGGCGAGGGCCTTGTCGGAAGGCGGTCTGCAATCCATTCCGAAACTGACCTTCCCCGGGGGCCTGCTGATCGGCGACACGGCGGGTTTTCTCAATACGCCGAAGATCAAGGGTATCCATACGGCCATGAAGTCGGGCATGGTGGCCGCCGAAGCTGTGTTCGACAGCCTGGGGGAGGCCGACGAAGGCACCGCCGGCGGGCGTGAAATCGCTGCCTTTACCACGCGTCTTCAGGCTTCCTGGGTCTGGGAGGAACTGTATCTGGCCCGCAACATCCGGCCGGCGTTTCATTGGGGGTTGTGGGCCGGGCTCGCCTATTCGGCGATCGATACCTATCTCTTCAGGGGGCGGGCGCCCTGGACATTGCCCGTGCATGCCGATCACGATCAATTGCGCAAGGCTGCCGACTCGACCCCGATCGTTTATCCGAAGCCGGACGGCCTGGTCACCTTCGATCGCCTGTCTTCGGTGTTCATTTCCAATGCGGCGCACGAGGAAGACCAGCCCGTCCATCTGCAGCTCAAGGATCCAAATGTTCCCATCACCGTCAATCTTGCCCTGTACGACGCGCCGGAGCAGCGCTATTGTCCGGCCGGCGTTTACGAGATTGTAAGAGATGACGCCGGACAATCGCCCCGTCTTCAGATCAACGCCTCCAATTGCGTTCATTGCAAATCATGCGATATCAAGGATCCTACCCAGAACATCAATTGGGTGGTCCCGGAGGGGGGCGGTGGTCCAAATTATCCGAACATGTAATCGTGTGGCGGCGGCCCGGGCGGGCTGCGTGAGGATGGTAATATGGTGATGCGTGGGTCGGCGGTTCGCCTCGCTCTCGGTGCTCGGGGGCTATTCGCCACTCTCCTGATCGCCTCGCTGCCCGCCTGCGGCAACGGCTTGCGCTCGGATGGCCCGACTTCCCTGCCGTCCGACAGCGCCCTGATCGGCCGACCGATGCCGGCCGGCGGTTCGGGGGCGGGGAATTATCTCGCCGGCCGTTTCGCCCAGGACCAGAACGATCTGGCCGCCGCTTCCAGATATCTGCAAAGGGCTCTCGAGCAGGATCCCGAAAATATCGAGATCCTGCAGCGGGCCTATCTTTCCATGGCCGCCGCCGGCCAGTTGAAGGCCTCGGCGGCGATTGCCCAGCGGCTTCTGACCTATGACGGGGAAGCCTCGGTGGCCGCGCTCATGGTGGCCGAACAACAGGGCAAGGATGGGGATTGGAAAGCCGTCGAGGCGACCGTCTCCGGGTTGCCGCGGCGCGGCTTGAACACCTTCATGATGCCGCTGGTGATCGGCTGGGCGAAAGTCGGTCAGGGGAATTTTGATGCCGCCCTCGAAACCATCGCCCCCCTGGCGCAGAACAGCAATTACGCGGCCCTGCACGATTTTCATGCGGCTCTGATAAACGATCTGGCCGACCGCCGGAAGGCGGCGGAGGAATATTACCGAAGCACGTTGGCCGGCAATGGCGGCGCCACCTTGCGCACCGCCGAGGCGGCGATGGCGTTCTACCGGCGGATCGGACAGCCGGGAAAAGCCGACGAAATCATGGCCTATTACCGGCAGGAACATCCCGAAAGCAGCATGATCGGCGACGGTTCAGGTCATGAACGGGTGGTCGATTCGGCCGCGAGCGGTCTGGCCGAGGCGTTCTTCGATACCGCCGGCTCGCTCCGGCAGGGCCGGGCCTCGGAGCTGGGGCTGATCTTCGCGCGCATGGCCATCGATCTGAATCCGGATTTTCCGCTGGCGCAGGTGATGGTGGCCGATCTGCTGCAGGGCCTCGGCCGTCTGCGCGACGCCAACGCGGTGTTCCAGGAAATCAATCCGTCCTCGCCCGTCTATTGGTCGGCCCAGTTGCGCATCGCCGCCAACTTCGACGATCTCGACGATGTGGACGCGGCCACGCGGACGCTTGAAACCCTGGCCGCGCAGCATGCCGATCGGCCGGAAGCGCTGATCACCCTGGGCGACGTGCTGCGCCGGCACAAGCGTTGGGCGGAAGCGGTGGCGGCCTATGACCGGGCGCTGGCCGTGCTTGGGGAGCCAAAGCCGGAACAATGGGGCGTTTACTATTCACGCGGCATCGCGCTCGAACGCTCGAAGCAGTGGACAAGGGCCGAAAGCGATTTCCTGCGGGCTCTCGAGTTGCAGCCGGACGAACCGCATGTGCTCAATTATCTGGGCTATAGCTGGATCGAGCAGGGCGTCAATCTCGCCCAGGCCATGGTGATGATCGAAAAGGCGGTCGTCCAGTTGCCGAAGGACGGCTATATCGTCGACAGCCTGGGGTGGGCTTTCTTCCGTTCCGGTGATTACGTCAAGGCGGTGGAGACGTTGGAACGGGCCGTCGAGCTGCATCCCGAGGACGCGGCGATCAACGATCATCTGGGGGACGCCTTGTGGAAGGTGGGACGCGAGGAAGAAGCCCGGTTTCAATGGCAGCGTGCTTTGATCTCGGACCCGGATCCGGAGATGAAGCAGGACATCGAGCGTAAGCTCGGCGCCGGCGGGACGCAGGATTCGATGGTGGTGCCCCCGGCCAAGAAGCCCTTGTTCAAATGACGCAGTCTCTTTCCTCCCGGCCCGCCGGCGACGCCGTGGAGAGCTTCGCCGCCGCCAAGATCAATCTTTACCTTCACGTGACCGGCCGTCGCGACGACGGCTATCACCTGCTCGACAGTCTGGTGGCCTTTGCCGGAGTGGGCGATCTCATCCGAGTCGGTCCGTCCGACGATTTGTCGCTCGCCATCGATGGTCCGAATGCCGGTTCCCTTGCCGCCGAGCCCGACAACATCGTCTTGAGAGCCGCCCGTGCCCTGGCCGCCGCCGCCGGCGTGCCGGCGAAGGCGGCCATTACCTTGACCAAGCGTCTGCCTGTCGCTTCGGGAATTGGCGGTGGTTCCGCCGATGGCGCGGCGACCCTGCGTGGACTCTGCCGTCTTTGGGGGGTATCGCCGGACGAGACGGAGTTGGCCCGCATCGGCCTGTCCCTGGGGGCCGATCTGCCGGTTTGCCTCGCCGGACGGCCCATGCAAATGGCGGGAATCGGCGAAGTCCTGGCGGCGGCGCCCAATTTGCCCCCAGCCTGGCTGGTGCTGGTCAATCCCCGTGTCGGACTGTCCACTCCGGCGGTTTTCAAGGCCCGGCAAGCGGTTTTCTCCGCTCAGGCGCCGCTCGTCGGATCGCCCTCCGATGCCCATGCCCTGGCCTCGGCCCTGGCCGAGCGGGGCAATGACCTTACCGAGCCGGCGGTTCGTCTGCTCCCCGTGATCGGTGACGTTCTTGCCGCCATTGCCGGGCAACCCTCTTGTCTGCTGGCCCGCATGTCGGGAAGCGGCGCGACCTGCTTCGGACTTTTCGCCGATCGGACCGGCGCCGAGGAGGCGGCCCGACAGCTTGCCCTGGGACATGCCGATTGGTGGGTGGCCGCTGCACCGCTCGTCATTCGGGGCACGCAAGTCTAGCAACGGTCAAAGTCCGTCATGCCCGGCTGTGGATCAAATCCGGCAATGACGGTCTTGGTCGCGCGCGCCACTCATACCGGCGAACCGTTGATCTGACGTGTTCGCCGGTATCAAATAGAGGCGAGGCGCAAACTGTGCCGAACGGCCCATGGGACGCGCCCGGGCATGACGGAAATGGGAATTTCCGCAACTGCGACCCGGCGTTCGAGGGGACGGTGACCGGTTGGGATCGTCGGACATTCGCGGGTCCCGTTCTTTTTTAGACGTATATTTTCGATATTTCTTGTGTTCTTCACGCTGTTTTGTTGGCGTGTATTTGCTATTTTATGTTTATATTTACATTAATACCGTTTGGAGCATGCCCTTGGCCATATTATGCCGAATTTGCATTGGCGGTTCCCGGTCCGCGATTTTATTTTCCCATCATCATTCCCTTGATGGAACCGACGAACATGACAGCCTCTCACTCTTCTTCGGGTAAAGGCACCGGGCCGGAACGCCTGGGCGACGCGGTGGGCGATCTCGAAGCTCTGGCCCTGGAATATCATCAGCGCGGCCGGCCGGGAAAGCTGGCCACGGTGGCCACCAAGCCGATGGAGACGCAGCGGGATCTGGGACTGGCCTATTCGCCGGGCGTGGCGCACGCCTGCAATGCCATCGCGGCCAACCCCGAGCGGGCGGCGCAATTGACGGCACGGGCCAATATGGTGGCCGTGGTGACCAACGGCACGGCGGTTCTGGGACTGGGCGACATCGGGCCGCTGGCGGCCAAGCCGGTGATGGAAGGCAAGGCGGTTCTCTTCAAGAAGTTCGCCGGCATCGACGCCTTCGATCTCGAGGTGAATGAAAAGGACGTCGACGCCCTGGTCGATACCATCGCGCGGCTGGAACCGACCTTCGGCGCGATCAATCTCGAAGATATCGCGGCGCCGGCCTGTTTCGAGGTCGAGCGGCGTCTGCGCGAGCGGATGAAGATACCCGTCTTTCACGACGATCAGCATGGTACGGCGATCGTGGTCGGGGCCGCCGTGCTGAACGGTCTCCATCTGGTCGGCAAGAAGATCGAGGACGTGCGGGTCGTTTCCACCGGCGGCGGGGCCGCCGGCATCGCCTGTCTCGACATGCTGGTCGGGATGGGGCTGACGCGGTCCAATGTCGTGCTGGTCGACCGGGTCGGCGTCGTCTATGACGGCCGCACCGAGGAGATGAACCCCTACAAGCAGGCCTATGCGCAGAAGACCAACGCGCGCACCTTGGACGAGGTCATCGACGGCGCCGATGTCTTCCTGGGGTTGTCCGCTCCCGGTCTTCTGTCCGGGGACATGGTCAAGCGGATGGCCGACAGCCCGTTCATTCTCGCCCTGGCCAACCCCGATCCCGAAATCACTCCCGAGGAGGCCCGCGCCGCCAGGCCCGATGCCATCATCGCCACCGGGCGGTCCGATTATCCCAATCAGGTCAATAACCTGCTGTGCTTCCCCTTCATCTTTCGCGCGGCGCTCGACGTCGGGGCGACGACGATCAACGAGGAAATGCAGCTGGCCTGTCTGAAGGCCATCGCCGAGATGGCCCGCGCCGAGCCCTCCGACGTGGTGGTGGCGGCCTATGGCGATGCGGCGAAGCTGCGCTTCGGTCCCGATTACATTCTGCCCAAGCCGTTCGATCCGCGCCTGATCGTCGAGATCGCCGAGGCGGTGGCCAAGGCGGCGATGGATTCGGGCGTGGCGACGCGGCCGATCGCCGATCTGAAGGCCTATCGGCAGCAGCTCGAACAATATGTCTTCCGTTCCAGCCTGGTGATGAAGCCGGTCTTCCGCAAGGCGCAGCAGCAGCCGAAGCGTGTCGTCTATGCCGAGGGCGAGGACGAGAGGGTGCTGCGTGTCGCCCAGGTGGCCGTCGACGAGGGGCTGGCCCGGCCGATCCTGATCGGGCGCGCCGGAATCATCGCCGAGAAGATCGACCGGCTGGGATTGCGTCTGGTTGCCGGGCGGCATTTCGACGCCGTCGAAGCCGAGAGCGATTCCCGTTTCGACGCTTACGCCAAGTCCTATCATGACCTGATGGGCCGCCATGGCGTGCGGCCGGACTACGCCGGGCTGGTCATGCGGAGCAACGCCACGGTTTTCGCAGCCACGATGCTGAGCCGCGGGGACGCCGACGCCATGGTCTGCGGGATGGAAAAGCCCTTCGCCAGCCATTTCGGCGACGTCATGGACGTCATCGGATTGCGGGCCGACGCCACCATCGCGGCGACGATGAATCTGATGATTCTCGACAAGAGCACGTTCTTCCTGTGCGACACCCAGGTGAATGCCGATCCCACGGCCGAGCAGATCGCCGAGATCGCCGTGATGGCCGCCGAAAAGGTGCGACTGTTCGGGATCGAGCCCAAGGTCGCGCTGTTGTCCCACTCCAACTTCGGCAGCGCCGACACGCCCAGCGCCCGCAAGATGCGGGCCGCCCTGGAAATCATCAGTCATCTGGCGCCCAATCTCGAAGTCGACGGCGAGATGCATGCCGACATGGCGCTGTCCCAGATGGTGCGCAACAAGGTGCTGCCCGACACCCGGCTCAAGGGCAACGCCAATTTGTTGATCATGCCGACGCTGGACGCCGCCAACATCGCCTTCAACCTGCTGCAGGCGGTGGGCGAGGGGCGCACCGTCGGCCCCATCCTGCTGGGGGCGGCCAAGCCGGTGCATATCGTCACCCGCTTCATCACGGCGCGCGGCCTGTTGAACGTCACGGCGGTCTCGGTCGTGGAAGCCCAGTCGGTCTGAGGGTCCTGTTTGTCGGTCGCGGCGATGGGCAAGCCATCGCCGCGACTGTTCCCATGCCCCTTGATACCCTTATCCCAACTCTCGGTGATCGGAACCGATCACCGAGCCCTCAATCGCCGGGTGGGATACATCCGTATCCCTTGGCTTCGCGCCAACGATGGCGCGGGCCCTCATCGAGACTTGGTCTTAAGGCTCAAGAGCGTGATTGCGTCATGTCATGTCGCGCTCGTCTCGTCGATGGTCGGGCTGGGATAGCCGAGCAGCGCGTATGAATACTGCCCAAGATGCGCGTTGAGGACCCAGGGTATCAGGTCCGCGAAATAAGTGATCAAGGTCGGTGGCGTCGCGGGGGTCCAGGCTGGCGGATATTGGGTCGCATCCGTTCCCCAACTGCCCCACTTTCCGTAGAAAGGTGATTGCATCAGGCAAGGGGTGTAGTACGCGGTGCTGCCGCCGTCATAGCCGGATTTGCTCATCATGTCGTTCATGAGCGCATAGGCGTCCGGTCCGGCCGGGTCCAGATCCAGCTTTCCCATCTTGGGTGCGAGTTCGGCGCCGCCGGCAAAAAAGGAAGGATAGTTGACGTCCGAACCGGTCGGCTGTTCGATCAAACCGGCCAATCCCCACCACGCCCTTGGCACCACGTCATAGGTATTGGCGTAGTTCATGTTCCAGTATCCGAATGTCCAGTCGCAATAATCGCAGGGCTGCGCGCTCGTCGGGGCCGGAGTGTAGGGGCCGACCTGTTGCGATGCGGGCGGAGTGAAGAACAGGCCGGCGAATCCCGGTGTGCCCGGTGTAGGTCCCGCCGATGCGAGAATATAGACGTTGGCCCATCCGCTGGCTTCCGGGTTGGGGGCATTTTTGTCGGATGGGGTTGGCGATTGCGCCGCCTGCGGGTAGAGCAGCATCGCCAAGGTGGGAGCAAGGGCCCCGCCGAGGCTGTGGCCGGTGAAGACGAGCGTCTGGCCTGTCTGGGTTACGGATTTGGAATTCAGGAACTGTACCAGGGTTTGCCCGCTGTTCGGATCCTGCATCGTGTAGAGATTGGATATGCCATCGGCCGTTCCCGCGTCGATGGCCGGTGTCGATGGCGATGGGGCCGAGGAAAAACCGTTCCAGACCAGTTGGTTGGGAGTCGGGGTGAGATTCGCCGTCGGAGGCCAAGCCTTCATGTCGGCCGGCGCGACATCCAGATCTTCGAGGGTTGCCCCCGTCCATCCCGCAGGATTGGTGCCGGCGATGGCCACCACATAGATCTTCAATGACGGGCTTTGCGCGACAAACATGGTGTTGGTGGCGCCCTGATTATTCTTGGCCTGGAAGACGACCGGCCCCCAGACCGTGCCCCAGTCACCTTGGCTGGCGTTTTCTGGGGGAAGGGTGAGGCAGGGATAATTCGGACTGGGCGTGTTCATGAATTTGTAGAACGGCCCCTGATCGGAGGGATCAGTACCTGGGGTTCCCGCCAGAAAAGCCGCCAGTTCTGCTTGCAGGACGTCTGGTTCCCCGGTTTTGTCGAACAAGGCGTTCGAGGCCAGATTCAGCATGAAGACAGATTGCGGAAGGTTGTAAGGCGTTAGGTTCGTTGCCATTTCTCTATTCCCTCTGGTTGGATGTTCGGGTTCGCCGAGTTCGGCGTGTCGAACTTGATTCAGGCGCGGCTGCGAAATCCCATCCGTTTCCCGTCGTAGTCCAGGCAATAGTCGTATCCGCCCAGCAGATGGATGCTGGTGTTCAGGCTGCTGCCGGCACCGGCCCGGTTCATCAGCATGAAGGCCGGTGGTGTGAAGGGCGAAGCTTGTCCCAGCGTGAACCGATAGGCGCAGACGCCGTCCGACACCGCGATGTCGAAGCTGACGCCGGGCAGGAACGTGCCGTTTGGCTGAGTCTCGGGGGTTGGCGGGGGATCGGGCTGCCACAGGCTGGCCGGAATATTGGCGCTTTCGGTGAACAGCATCGGCCGTGGAACGCCGGTATCCATCAGCAGATCGCAGGTGATCGGTCCGGTGGTGGTGCCCTGGTAAGATATGGTCAGGGTGGCGTTGGGACCTTCGTAAATGACGCTGTCGGGGTCTTCGGAGAGGGAGCCCTTGGGGGGAAGGCCGACGAACTCGAAGCCTGCAATATTCCGGCTGTTCAGACCGATATCGATCCCTTGCGGTGTCAGCACGTAGCCGGCGCTCAAAGGCTGGTTGTTGACGGTAAGGGAAAACAGCGGATTGGCGGCCCTGACCGTCGCCTGGTCGGCATGGAATCCGATGCCCATCATGCCGCCGTCGAAGGGCTGCCGCGTCTTGCCATGGAGGAGCATGTAGGAGGCCACCATGACCTTGACGGTCGTCTGGGGATAATCAGCGGGATCGTATTTCGACTTGGGAGCCTCCGAACCGAAAAGGCGTACCGGCAGGTCCGCCCACCATCCCCAGATCTGGTTTTGGCTGGGCAGGTAGGTGACGAGCAGGGCGGGATCGCCCTGGGTTTGGATCTTGTTCCGGTAATAGCTCGACAGAAACTGACTCCCGATGGCGATGCCGCAAGACCCGGTGTCGACCTGTAGCGCTTTGGGTTGGGCATCGTCGGCCCCCCCATCGGGGGCGGGGCCGACCAGGGCCTCCACGAAGAAGCCCTTCTGATCCATGTTGGACCCCGGCGTGAAGCCGAGGGGATAGCTTGATCCATTTGTCGTGGATACCATCTTCATTCCTCCGAACATTGCGGAATGCCACGCAATCGTGGCCCGTCGATCGCGCAAAACGGGTGTCGGAAAGACAGGCCATCCGGCGTTTTCGATAAATCTCTAATAGATTATAATTTTCATTCCCACATCCCATGATTGTGGGATGCGCCTGTCCGGGCGGCACGGTATGGAACGGCGGGGGCTGAAGGAAGGGAGGGACTGATGTCGCTGATCCTCGTCATCGAAGACGAGTGGGAATTGCGTTCGGGGCTCGCCACCGGCCTGCGCCATGCGGGCTTCGACGTCTCCGAGGCCGAGGACGGCGATACCGGTTACGACGCCATCCTTTCCCTCCGGCCGGATCTCGTCCTGTGCGACATCGGCCTTCCGGGATTGCGCGGCGACAAGGTGCTGGAGCGGCTGCGGCGCGAGCGCCCGGATCTGTCCCGTCTGCCGTTCCTGTTCCTGACGGCGTTCGCGGATCGTCAGAGCATCCTTGCCGGGCATCAGCTCGGGGCCGACGACTATCTGGTCAAGCCCATCGATCTCGAACTTCTCGTCGCGGTGATCGCCAAGCGGCTGGAGCAGGTCGAACGATGGGAAATCTCGCGCCGTTCCGACCTGGAGCGGCAGCGCGACCAGTTTCTGTCGGCGCTTTCCGAGCGGAGTCAGCTTTCGTTTCTCTCGGCCGCCGATGTGCTCCATCATCTGTCCGACGCGGTTTTGCTGTTCAACGAAGCCCGACAGGTCATCTTCATCAACCGGGTCGCCAGGCGTCTCCTTGCGCAGGAGGATGGGCTTTCCCTGCGCAATGGGGTACTGACGGGGACCAGAGGCGAGGACAGCCGGCGTATCCAGGCGCTGCTTTCCGCCGTGCTTTCCCCCGTCGACGGGGTGGAGCCGCGCCCGCTGGTCCTGCCGCGTCCCTCGGGACGGCGGGCCTATGAGGCGCGTGCCTGCCGCCTTGACGCCGGGCTTGATCTTGGGCCGGACTGCGCCGCCCTGGCGGCGCTTTTTCTGTCCGATCCCGAATTTCGGTGCCGACCGTCCGAGGCCGCGTTGTGCGCCCTCTACGGCTTCACGCGGACGGAAGCCAGGATCGTCGCCAATCTGACCCTGGGACTGTCGGTGGGCGAAGTCGCGCACGCCCAGCGGATCAGCCGGAACACGGTCCACCATCATCTGAAGTCGATCTTCGTGAAGACCGACACGACCCGGCAGAGCGAACTGGTCGCGCTGGTCCTCTCGGGGTTGGCGGCCCGCTCCGCGGTTCCCGCCGCTCTCGCGGATCGCTCCTGATTCATGCTCGATACGCAGACCCTGATGATCGTGCTGGCGATGATCGCCGTTTTCGTGGCAATCGTCGTCCTGATCGCCTGGCGCGGAGAGCGGCGCTATGCGGGGATGCGCGAGATCAGGATCGGCCTTCCCCTGTTGGCGGGGGCGATGCTGCTGAGCGGGCTGCGGCAGGTTCTGCCGGCGGTTCCGGCGATCGGGCTTGGCAATCTTGGTATCGTCGTCGGCAGCGTGCTGTCGCTGAACGGCGTTCTGATGCTGGCGGGACGGCGCCCCCTTTGGTTCTGGCATATCGCCTTGGCGACCGCTTTCCTGCTTCCGTTCTTCTATTTCCTGCTGATCGAGCCCTCGACCCCGGTCCGCGCCGAACTCGCCGGCCTGTTCGACGCTTTTCTCCATTGGAGCGCCTTCGTCGTCCTGATCCGTCGGTCCGGCGGCGGCCTCAAGACGCGGCGTTCTCTGGCGGCGTTGCTGCTGCTGCATGGATCGGTCGAGGCGGGCAGGGGGCTGGCGACACTCTTCTGGGATCCCGCCGTCGATTATCGGGGGCCGAGCCAGCTCGTCACCTTTTCGGCGCTTGAACAGATTTTTTTTGCGGTGGCGCTCACCATGTTCATGATCCAACTGGTGAGCGAGCGCCTTCAGGCCGACCTCTTGCGTTCGGAAGCGCGGATCGCCTCGGCTTTTCACGTGGCGAGCGACGCCTTCGCCCTTTTCGACGGCGAGCGCCGGCTGATCGCCGTCAACCAGTGTTTCTGCGCCTTCTTTCCCGACGCCGCCGACCACGCGCGGGCGGGGGCGGCCATGACAAGCCTGTTTGGCCTGGCACCGGACCGTTTCGGGCTCGACGCCTCCTGGCTGGGCGAGGTCGCGGCGGACGGCGATCTTCCCGCCCTCGACCGCGTGGTCCGCCTGCCGGACGATGTCTGGCTGCACGTCAGCAGCGAGAGAACGGGAGACGGGGGGCTGGTTCTATGCTGGAGCGACATCACCGTCTTCAAGCAGGCGGAAGGCATTCTCGCCAATGAACTCGCCCGGGAGCGTGAATTGGCCACCATCCAGCGCAGTTTCGTTTCCATGGCCTCGCACCAGTTCCGCACGCCTTTGTCGATCATCGATATCAACGCGCAGCTTTTGGAACTCGCGGGCCGTCCACCGATGGGCCGCGACGAGGTGTCGCAGCGGGTGACACGCATAAGGCGGACGGTCCGGCGTATGATCGGCCTGATGGAGGTGATGCTGGGCGCGGCCAGCGCCGAGGCCGGGAAGATCCAGGTGAACCGGGTGCCTTGCGATCTCGCCGGGCTGTTGCGCGACGCTTGCGAGCGCATGCGGGAAATCGCGCCCGACCGCCTGTTCGAGCTTGATGTTGAGCAGTTGCCGGCGACCGTGCTGTGCGACGCCAATCTTATCGATCAGGTGATCGTCAATCTGCTGTCGAATGCCGTTAAATATTCGCGCAAGCCTTATCAGGTGATGGTCTTGGGCCGCACCGAGGGCAATGCCGCCGTCTTCGCGGTGGAGGATTTCGGGGTGGGCATCGCGCCGGAGGACCAGGCCCATATCTTCGAACGCTTTTTCCGCGCCAATAACGTCGGGTCCATCGCCGGCACCGGCATTGGCCTGACCCTGGCGCGCTATATCGTCGATCTGCACGGCGGCGGCATCTCGGTGGCCAGCCAGCTGGGCGCCGGTTCGACCTTCACGGTCCGCCTGCCCATCGTTTGACCGCGTGCCGGCGGTGGGCTTCCCGATGTGAAACCAAGTTGCATCCGCCCGCCGCTTATCATATGGTGCCGCCCTCTCCTTGTTGGGGCGTAGCCAAGCGGTAAGGCAGCGGGTTTTGATCCCGTCATTCGGAGGTTCGATCCCTCCCGCCCCAGCCACTCACGCCGGATTCTCGGCGGCGGAGAATTTCAGGCTTGCAGAATTCAGAAGCGGCCCGTCCAGGCGATGGGGATTCCGCCCTTATGTTCTCAATGTGACGGTTCGGAGAACCCATAGTCCTTGAAGACGGCGCGGCCGGCCGCGCCGGCGACGAAGGCTGCGACGGCGGCCACTTCGGGGCGCTGATGGCCGGCGACGACGGCCAGGGGAAAATCGAGCACCGGCGAGATTTCGGCCGGGAATTGCAGGATGATTTTCAGCTTGCCGTCTCTTGCCACGTCGCTGGCGAAGCCGATGCCGGCGGGGACTTCCCGTCTTTCGACCATCAGGGCGACGGCCCGGACATGGGGCAGCATGGCGATTTTCCCCTGGAGGGCCGCCCACTGTCCCGTCTTTTCCAGCGCGGCGCGGGCGAAGCGTCCGGCGGGGACCATGTCGGGGTCGGCGATCGCCAGTTTGCCGTCGCCCAGTTGGGCGGCCAGGGACTCGCCCGGCGCTCCGCCGAAGCTGAAGCCGCTGTCGGCAGGAGCCACCAGGACGAGGCTTGTCGAGGCCAGGCGAACGATGGGGGTTTCGCTCAACATTTTTTTCCCGTTCAGGAAATCCATCCACTGGGGATCGGCCGAAATGAAGATATCGGCCGGGGCGCCGTCGACGATCTGCCGGGCCTGGGCGGGACTGTGGCCGATGACCAGCGTGAAGGGGACGCCCGCCTCGCCGGCCGCCTGGGCGATCCGCGTCAGGGGCTCTTCCATGGCGCCGGGAGCGTAGACCACCACCTCGGCGCTGGCGGGTCGCGCCGGCAGCATCCAACCCAGCATCGCGATCAGCAACAACGTCCGCCCATGAAAGCCCGGCATTTTCCACCTCTTATGGTTGCCCGGATATAGGATATCGAAAGGCACGCCACGTAAAGCGCCGCGTGCCCGGGGCCGCGAATCCAGGTTAACAAACGGTTGGTGCCGACAATTTCGTTCGCCGGCTCACTCCCAAGAGTCGTCATACCCGTCCTTGACACCCGGCTGTCCGGCACGGATTTTGCCCTTAACAAATGGAAAAATTCATGCGCGACCGATCAATTATAAGTCGTCACACCCAGACTTGATCCGGGCATCCACGTGCCGCTTCCAATGACGTCGGTCGGTCCTCTGCAATCATGGATTGCCGGGTCAAGCCCGGCAATGACGGTTTTTTTTGGTTGTGATCACCACTCAAGCACGGCCATGACGCCAGGTTAACAAAATCGAAATCTGAGTTCGAAGCCCCGGCCGCCAGTCGCGCTTCGATCCGCATCTGTGCTCATCTGCGTTCATCTGTGCTGATCTGTGTTTCCTTATGATCGATTCCGGCGGGTTATCCCGAGACCGGATTCACGCATCTCCATTTTTAACGTATTATCAATATATTAAGCGTCATTGCGAGGAGCGGGGCGACGAAGCAATCCAGCCTACCGGAAGGGCTGGATTGCTTCGCCTTTAGGCTCGCAATTGACGGCATGTCTCCCCGGCAAAGTTGAGATGTGTGAATGCCATAGCCCTTTGCCCCGCCACGGGCGCGATCGGCGCTTTGCGAATGGGACGACCTTCGCGTATTCTGGAAACGGACGGCCTTATCTCTCCCAGCCGAAGGGATGGTGAGCGCAATTGCGTTGGATTCGTTGGGGTTTGGGAATTCTGCTGGCCGCCTTGATCCTCGGAACCGAGATCGAGGAGGGGCACGGCATTCATATCGCCCTTCTCCTGGTGAGCGGCGCGGCGCTCGCTGGCGTCGCTTGGTGCTACCAGGACAGGCCCCGTCTCAGCATGCTTTTCGCCGCGATCGGCGTTTCCTCTTTCGTCGTCATCATCGGCATGCATTGCTTCAAGGGGGACTGGGACGCGCGGTGGGCCGGTTGGGTGTCCGTCGTGTTGCTGGGGCTGATTTTCGTTTTCCTCGGACGTCGTCTCTTTCTGGGTACGCGGCGCCCTTGATTTGCCATCCTTGACGGCTAAATCTTTCTCGACCCGGAATTTTCCCCGGCGGGGAAACGACGCCTGAGGGCGCGTTTCTGTTTTTGTGAAGTCAGGAGAGAACGGATGACTCCTCAGGAGAGGGATCTGATTCAAGGTGTCTTCGACCGCCTGGCCCGGTCGGGTGTGGGCCAGAAGGACGCCGAGGCCGAGAGGATGATCCAAGACCAGATGCCGCGTGTTCCAGACGCCGCCTATGGTCTCGTGCAGGCGGTGATCGTCCAGGAAATGGGTCTCAATCAGGCGACCGCGCGCATCAATGAGTTGCAGCGGCAATTGGACGAGACGCGCGCCGCCGCGGCGGGCGCCCCGACAGGCGGCTTTTTGAGTGGCGCCGGCCCCTGGGGCGGCGGTTCCGTCCCCCGGTCCGGTCCGCAGGCGGCATATGCCCCCGCCGCCGTTCCCGCCGCCGGGCCGGGCTACGCCCAGCAGGCTCCCGCTTATGCGCCGCAGCCGTCCGGTCCGTGGGGCCAGCCGCAGCAGCAGCCGTCGGCTGCCGGAGGCTTCCTGCGTAACGCGGCGACCATGGCGGCCGGCGTCGCCGGCGGTACGCTGATCGCCGAGGGTCTGAGTTCGATGTTCGGTGGACACCGTTTCGGTGGTGGTCTCGGCGGCGGCTTCGGCGGCGGTCTGGCCGGCGGCAGCCCCTGGGGCGGCGGTCCCACGGAAATCGTCGAGAACGTGACCAACAATTATTACGGCGACCAGGCCGGTGGGCGCGGCGCGACGGAGGATGCCTCCTATCAGGACGCTTCCTACCAGGACACCTCCGTTGACGATGCGGGAGCTGGTTTCGACGGTGGCTTCGACGACACCTCCGACGTTTGATTGAAGCTTGACCGGTGCCGGTACCGCCGGCACCGGTCGATCATCGATCGGGCGGAGGTGGGCCTATTTCGGTAGGCGCCGCAGGATCTGGTCGGCCAGCTTGTTGTAATCGCCGTCGAAATGATGGCCGCCCGGCAGCTGCAGAACCTCGACGTCCCGGCTGTTCAGACCGGGGCACACGGAGCTCTTGGTCTCTTCCGAGCCATAGACGCAAAGAAGTCTGACGCCCGACAGCTTGGCCAGTTCGGGGGGGACGGGCAGGGCGCTTTTGTGCGGCTGATCGTGCAGCCAGTCACCCCAGTGGATTTCCCAATTGGCGTAGGTGTTCGAGCCGAGCATGGTGGCCAGTGCCACTTTCGTCCTCAGCGGATCGGGCATGCGCGACAGGACGAAGGGCAGGACGGCGGCGCCGAAGGAAAACCCGATCAGAATTACCCGGTCCTTGTCCCACGCCTTCAAATAGGCGGCGAGGGTCGCGTTGACGTCGCGGGCCGTTTCCTCCGGGCTGCGCGTGTCCCAGAAATATTTCATGCAGTCGAAGCCGAGCACGCTGATGCCGCGGCCGGCCAGCAGAGTTCCCAGTTGCTTATCGAGATCGGCCCAACCGCCGTCACCCGACAGAATGACCGCCAAGTCGCGGTCGGTGGCGTTCGGAGTCCTGTATTCGACCAGCGTTCCCTTGGGCAGGGAGGGCGTGGATTGGGCCTGGGCGGGTCCAATGGGGGTACAGAAGGCTGACAACAGCAGCCCAAGGATCGCCACGCCTCTCATTTCGCGACCAGTCCCTTCACACCGCCGGAAATCAGGGCCGCCACGTCGGCGGCCACCCGAGGCAGGACCATGCCGCCCGGAGAAGCCATGAAGCGCGGCTGCCATTGCGGCAGGAACTTTTCCTTGTAGCGGCGCAGTCCCTGGAAATTGTACAGATCCTCGCCGTGCCGATAGAGGAAGGCGCCGACCCGGTTCCACAGCGGTGCCAAGGCGTTGTCGCGCATGCCGGAAAGCGGGGCCACGCCGAAACTGAACCAGCGGAAGCCCTGCGCCTGTCCCCAGAGCATGCTCTCGATGAACAGATAATCCATCACACCATAGCCGCTGTCCTGGCGATGGCGCATCAGATCGACGGCGACTTCTTCCTTTTCCCCGGATAGCCAGAGATTGGCGAAGGCGACGATCCGGCCTTCGCGGCGCACCAGGGCCATGGGAAAGCGGCTGATGTAATCGGCGTCGAAGCGGCCAAGGGAAAATCCCTTTTCCTTGGTGTGGCGGCTGGACAGCCATTCGTCGGAAACGCTTTGCAATTCGCCGAGAAGCGGTGGGACCGCCTCGATGGGAATGACCTCGAAGCTGGCGCCGTCCTTCTGAGCCCGCTTGTGGGCATAACGCAGTTCGCTGCGTGTCGGTCCCTGGAGGGAAAAACCGTCGAGCCGCACCCGGGCCTCCTCTCCCAGTTTGACGAAGGAAAGACCGAGATCGAGGTAGAACGGCAGAGCCTCGCCGGAAACCTGATAGAACACCGGCCAGCCCGCCGCCCGGTCGACCATTTCGCGGAAGAGCCAGATGAGATCGGGCCATTCCTCCGCGGGGCCGACGGGATCGCCGAGCGCCACCCAGCTCCGTCCCGACCGGGCATACATCAAAAAGGCCGTCTTCCGCGCATTGAAAAGGAAGCTCTTGTCTCCCAGCAAGGCGATCTGCGCCTCCGCCGACGGGGAGGCCTCGGCGATGGTTTTAGCCGTCGCCAACTGCTCGGCGTCGGGAGCCCGCGGGCGGGCGCGGGCGGGGGCCAGCAGGCGCGACAGCATATAGGCTCCGGCCAGCGCGGCGACGACCACCGCGGCGCGCAAGGCGCGCGGCGCTTCCGAAGCGAAGGCGAAATGCCACCACATCTGGCGGGAATAGCCATGATGTTTGAAGGCGAACTGTCCCAGCCACAGGCTGCCGCCGATGATGGTGACCACCGCCGCCGCCCAGGTGGGCGTAAAGCGTTGTTCGATCAGCGAGGCCTTGCGGTAGAAGGCGCGTCTGGCGGGAACCAGTCCCCCGAACAGAATGGCCAGCAGCCCTGCCTCTTCCCAGTCGAACCCTTTCAGAAGCGAAAAGACGATGCCGGCCGCATAAAGTCCGAGGGCCAGCCAATAGGCGCCGTCCAGGCGCCGATAAAGTCCACGGGCCAGCAGCAGAAGCCAGACGCCGACCACGCTGCCCAGCAGATGCGAGAGTTCGACCACCGGCAGCGGCAGGAAATTCTGCAGCGTGGCGAGTCGGATCGGCACGGCCGGCGTGGCTCCCGACCAGAGGAGGACTGCCCCGCCCAGGAGCGCCATGGCGGCGAACAGGCTGGGCGCCATGATGTCGATGGTGCCGCCCAGCCAGCGGGCGGTGGTGGTCAAGGCGCGGCCGCGCTGAAGGAGTTCGACGACGGCGAGAAGCAGGGCGGCGATGACCAGGGGGAGAAGATTGTAAATGGTCCGGTAGAGAACCAGGGACCCCAGAACCTGGGTCGGCGGCAACTGGGGCAGCATCAGCACCATCAGACCCTCGAAGACACCCAGTCCTCCGGGGACATGGCTGATCACGCCGGCCATGATGGCGACGGCGTAAAGACCGATGAAGGCGAGGAAGGACGGGGCGCCGACGGGCGGCAGCAGGAAATGCAGGGCGGCGGCGGCCAGGACGAGGTCGATCACCGCCAGGAACGTCTGGGCGGCCGTCATCCGCCATGAGGGCGGAGCGATCCTTTTACCGGCGATGACGAAGCCGCGCCGTCCCCAGAAGGTGGCCCCGGCGTAAAGCAGCAGGCAGGCCAGCAGGGCGGCGCCGATGGGGCGGACTGACGACGCGGGCAGGGCGATGGCGATGCCGACGGGATGCGGTTCGAACAGCATGGCCATGGTGACAACGCCGGTGACGCCCAGCCCGAAGGTCAGGGCGCAGAAGGCGACGATGCGGGCGACGTCTCCGCCGGAAATGCCGGCACCCGAATAAAGGCGGTAGCGGATCGAACTTCCGGTCAGGGCGGCGAAGCCGGTGCTGTGGCTGATCGCCTGGGCGATGAAGGACGCCAGGGCGATCCGGCGGTAGGGGAGCTGGACGCCGACATGGCGGGCCGCCAGGGCGTCGAATCCGGTCAGGGCCCAGTAGGAGCCGGCGCTGGCGACCACGGCGGCGATGATGGCCGGCCAGGGCGTCCGATGCAGCACATGCTGGACATCGGCCAGGGTGAACTGGTGAAGCGACCGGTGCAGGATCCACAGCGCCAGGGCGAAGACGAGGACGCTGGAAAGCGCCAGCGCGGTGCGGAGGATTTTCGGCATTTGCCCTGACCAGAAAGCCGCCTTTGGCTGATCTTCCGCCATGTCGGCCTCAGGCAAGGACATGGTCGGCGACAAAAGGGTTGGTTCGACGTTCTTGGCCGAACGTCGAGACTGGTCCGTGTCCCGGCACGAAGGTCACGTCGTCCCCCATTGGCCAGAGCCGGGTGGTGATCGAGCGGATCAACGTGGGATGGTCGCCGCGCGGGAAATCGGTGCGGCCGATCGATCCGGCGAACAACACGTCGCCGACGAAGGCCAATTGGCTGGGTTGATGAAAGAACACCACATGGCCGGGGGTGTGTCCCGGACAATGCCTGACATCGAACGTCTGCGCGCCCACCGTCACCGTGTCGCCGTCCGTCAACCAGCGCGAGGGGGTGAAGGGACGGCAGTTCGGAACACCGAAATCGTCGCCCCGTTCGGTGATGGCGTCGATCAGAAAGCCATCGTCCGCGCCGGGGCCTTCGATGGGCACGCCCAAGCGTTCGGCAAGTTCGGCGGCGCCACCGGCGTGATCGAAATGGCCGTGGGTGATCAGAATTTTTTCGATGACCGGATGGTGGGTTTCGATCGCCTGTTCGATCCGTTCAAGGTCGCCTCCCGGATCGATGACCGCTCCCTTGCCGGTTTCCGTGCACCAGACGACGGAACAATTCTGGGCGAAGCTGGTTACCGGGACGATGACGGCTTGCAGGGGAGTTTGCTGGGGCAAGGAGTATCTCCGTTTGGTGTCGTGCCGTCGAACTTCTTCGGGCGGCCGTCGGTTGCATATTTTGTGGGTATTCTAAAATATAGCCCTGGATAGAACGAATGGTGCTCAGGGCAAAACCAAAGATCGTGAAATCGCCAAATAAGTTTTCTGACCTGAAACTGTTTCGCCATATGATTTCATTTGTATTTCAACCTTGTGAACGATGATAATTTTTACTTTAGTCATATATCCTTTATGGAAAACTACATCATTATATATGAGTCTTATCCATTCTATGCATTTAGACCTGCCGGCATAAGGTAGAGGAAAGATACATAACCGTACATGGGTGTGGGAACGCTTCGATCCTTACGAGTCCACTGAACAATTGAATTCTTGTTCTTGTGGATCTCGCAACCAATCGCCCCTTCCGAGGAGGAGGAGAGATGCGCGTCAGTCAATCGTCTACCGTCAGAAAAATTGCCGCTTTGGTAATCGCCCTGCTCATTATGCTCGTCGCTTCGGTCGTTTACACGCTTCTCGATTTCCGGGGAAGTCTGATGGACGCCCGGCGTGACAAGGTGAGGGAACTGGTCCTGTCGGCCAAGGGGGTCGCCGAATATTACAAAGCCAAAGCCGATCGCGGCGAACTTAGTCAGGACGAGGCGATGAAGCAGGCCTTCGCCGCTATCGGAACGATCCGTTTCGACGGGGACAATTATTTCTACGCCTATGACTACGATGGCGTCCTGAGGATGATTCCGACACGGCCCGACCTGGTCGGCAAACCTCGCCTGGAGGCGCAAAGCCCCGATGGCGTCTTCTATGTGAAGCGCCTGATCGAAGAGGCCAGGAAGGGGGGAGGTTTTTATAGCTACGGCTACGACAACGGCGGCCAGATGAAGAAGATGCGCCAGAAGGTTTCCTATGGTGCCGGCCTTGATGGATGGCGGCTTGCCTTTGGCGCCGGCATCTACGCCGACGATGTGGACGAGGTTTTCTGGGACAAGGTCGTCGAATTTGGCGGCGTCAGCCTGGTCCTGCTGATTATCAGCTTGGTTTTCGCGTTCTATATCGCCCGCAGCATCGCCGCGCCCCTGGGAGAAATCGGCGGGGCGATGGCGGAACTGGCGAAGGGCGATACCTCGGTTTCGCTGCGCTATGCCGAGAGGAACGATGAAATCGGTCTCATGGCCCGGTCGGTGCAGGTCTTCAAGGACGGTATCATCGAAGCGAACCATCTTTCCCGCCAGCGCGAGGTGGAACAGGCTGAAAAGGAGCAGCGGGTGAGTCGCATCGCGAAACTTGCCGAAACCTTCGACGCGAGCGCCGGGTCGGTGATCGACAAGGTGGCTTCGGCCGCCGAGGCCATGCAGTCGACCGCCAATTCCATGTCGGCCGCCGCCGAACAGACCAGCCAGCAGGCGGCCTCGGCGACGACGGCGGCGCATCAGGCGTCGCAGAACGTGCAGACCGTGGCGTCCGCCGCCGACGAGCTGAGTTCGTCCATTCTGGAAATATCCCGGCAGGTCAGTCAGGCCGCCCAGGTCAGCCAGAAGGCCGTCGGACAGGCCGACCGGACCGGCGAAATCGTCGGCGGACTGGAAACGGCGGCGCGGCGCATCGGGGAAGTGGTGAAACTGATCAACGATATCGCCAGCCAGACCAATCTTCTCGCGCTCAACGCCACCATCGAGGCGGCCCGGGCCGGTGATGCCGGCAAGGGCTTCGCCGTGGTGGCCAACGAGGTGAAGAGCCTGGCCAACCAGACGACGCGGGCCACCGAGGACATCAGCCAGCAGATCTCCGCGGTCCAGCAGGCCACCAGTGAGGCGGTGCAGGCGATCACCGCGATTACCGTCACCATCCAGGACATCAACCAGATTTCAGGCAATATCGCCTCCGCCGTCGAGGAGCAGGGCGCGGCCACACAGGAAATCGCCCGCAATGTCGAGCAGGCGGCCAGCGGCACCGGGGTCGTCAGCCAGAACATTCAAGGGGTCAATGAGGCGGCGAGGATCGCCGGCAACGGTTCGCGCGAGGTGATGTCGGCGTCGACGGAACTTTCCAGGGAATCCGAACAGATGCGTCTATTGATCCACGGGTTTATCGAGGACATGCGCAAGGCGTGAGGGTATCCGCAGGTCCTAAGGCTCTGGGACGAAACAATCGCTCCAGAGCCTTAGGGTTTATATGATGCCTGCGCCTCCGGCTTCGGCCAAGCTCATGCGCCGCTCGGGCTTTAGGGCTTGGAGCGATAATTTCGCCCCAAGCCCTAAAAGGCGGGAGGCCAGGAGAAGATGCCGGCGTTGGGCATTTCGGACCATCCCAGGATCCTGCCGACCCCCCGGCTTGAAACCACCAGCGGCAGCCGGTCCGCTTCGGCGAGACCGGCTGCCCGGCGGGCGGCTTCCATGACCCGGTCGCGAAAAATGTCCTCGGCTTCGCCGCCGGGTGGCGTGACCCCCGATCTGATCAGGCGCTGCGAGGCATCGTCCGCCGGTAGGCCGTTCCATTCGCCCAATCGCCGTTCCCTGAATCCTTCCCAGAATTCGGTCTTTTCGGGATCGAGCCCCAGTTCGACGGCGATGATCCATGCCGTCTCGCGGGTCCGCCGCAGCGGCGAGGCGATCAATTTCAAACCGCTTGACCGGTGACCCAGCCGGTTTTGCAGGTGGCGTGCCGCCTCGTGCGCCTGCCGGGTGCCGGTCGGCGTGAGCAATGGGTCGACATCGCCGCCGGAGCGGATCTTCCGGGCGTTGTCCGTGCTTTCCCCATGGCGGACGAACAGAAACCCCCGGCCGGGGGCGATACTGGGCTCCAGTGTCATTGCCGTTGCCAACCGATCAACCCGATCGTGGTGAAAAGCGCCGCCGCGCAGATGGAAAGAGCGGCCAGATCGCACACGGCCCATTGCAGGCCGTGGATGCCGGACAACAGTCCGATCAAAGCCGGGCCCGCCGCCAATCCGATGCGCTCGCTGGCGCGATAGATGCCGAGAGCCGCCGGACGCGGCAAGCGGTTCGCCGCGGCGAGGGCGACGCTGGTCTGCGCGGGCATGGCGATGATTTGCCCGACCGCCAGGAGAACGGCGGCGGCGAGGGCGATGGCGGTGGCCTGATCACGGCTGGCGATGGCCACGGCGGAGGCCAAAAGCAATGCTCCGGCCGACAGAACCTGTCCGAGAGTGGATGCCCCGGAGGAGCGTTTGTCGAGTTTCCGTCCGGCGACGGGGCAGAGCAGCATGACGGCGGGATAGACGGCGGCGACGGCGGCGATGGTTTCCGGCGGGCGGTCCTGCGCGGTCAGCAACAGGGGGAGGGCATAGATAAAGCCGCCATTGACGGCGCGTGTCGGCAGGGCGGCGAGCATCAGAAAGGTGGGGAAGGCGGGGCCCAACCGCCAGGTCAAGGGGATGGTTTCGGCCGGCTGATCGCGATGATGGGCGCCGCCGATCCTCCATGCCACCAGGGCGCCGGCCAGGCAGAGAAGCGCTCCGCTTTCCGAGGCGGTGCCGAATCCGAAGCCACCGACCAGGAAGCCGCCGAGGAAGGATCCCATCAGCATGCCGGCGAAATAGACGCCCAGGTAACGCGCCGTGGCGCTCGCCGTGCGGTCGGGACCCGAGAAGGAAAGAAAGGCGTCCTGGGCGGCCAGCATGCTGATGCCTATCCCGAAGCCGGTGGTCGCCCGCGCCATGGTGGCCAGCAGGGGATTGCCGACGGCGATCCCGCACAAGGCCAGGCCGATGCCGGCCAAAATGGCACCCAGGGCCAGCATCTGGCCTTGGCCGATCCGCCGGGTCAGTCCGGAGACCAACAGGGCGACGCCGACGGCGATCCAATAAACGGTGGCCGGTATGGCGCCGAAGGTGACGGGCACCGCCGGAACGATGAAGGAATCCCCGGCGGCGGTGGCAAACAGGCTGGTCGCGACCAAGATCTCGGTTTTACCCATGATGGTCAGATCTGCTGTAGGGGTGAGGCTTGACGCCAGGACATATAGGAAGCGACGGCGATCTTCTGCGGACGGACGGCGACGTCGGTCGTCCCGTCGGTGAACAGCAGCCGGATTGGTGCCGAGCGGAGCGGCAATGTCGATTCCGCGGGCAGGATCGCGCCGGATAGCCAGGAGCCGATCAGGGACAGGGACTCATGGTCGGCCAGCGCCGGCGTATGCCCCGTAGCCGGAACATGCGCCACCGTCATGCCATCGCCCTTGGCCATTTGCATGCGGCGCACTGTTTCCGGCAGGAGGGCGTCGGATTCTTCGCCATGCAAAAGCAGAATCGGGCATTGCAGGGCGTGAAAATCGTTCCACTGATCGATGTCGGTGGCCGCTTTTTCGGCATAGGCCTGCGTCGTCCTCGGGTCATGGCGGTATTCGCGGCCGCCGCCGGCCTGGCAGCGCTTGGTCTGGCCCATGATGTTGTGGAGACGGATGGCGTCGCCGATCGGCCCGTCATGCTTCTGGGCGGCGCCGGCGCGGCGGAACAGATCGGCCGGGGTCGGAAAGACGTGATGGCGGCTGACCGTTTCGGCGCGGCGCCGGCGGCGGTCCGCCGACATTTCGGGGCCGATGTCGTTCAAAATCAGGCGGCTGATCAGGGACGGCCGCCTGGCCGCGATATCCATGCCGATCGATCCCCCCAGGCTGGAGCCGACGAGAACGATGCGCCGCAGACCCAATCCGTCGATCAGCGATTCGACGGCATGGGCGAGGATGGCGGGGTTGTAATGGGATTGCTGGGCGAGCCAGCCCGACCGGCCGCGCCCGGGCCAGTCGATGGCGACGACGCGGTGCGCCGTCGACATGTCGGCGGCCAGGAAGTCGAACCGTCGCGCGCTGTTGACGATACCGCCCAGGCAGACGATCGCTTCGCCGCGCTCATCGCCGGGTGCGCTGTCGATATAGGCGAGCTTGGCGGGATAGGTCTTGCGCAGGCGGTCGATGGTGGAGTCCTGGAGCTCCGCCGGGACGGTGTAATCGAACCAGCGATAGGCGCGGACTCCAACGGCGTCGGCAACGTGGTTGGCGAGATCCTCGATCGTCCACCATTCCAGATCGGGAAGGGACAATCCGATCGACATTATCCTGAGTATCTCATCAAAAAGAGCGGATTCGGCGACCGCGGAACTTCCCTCGTTTTTTGATGATATATTGAATGTAGTGTCCATGGGGGGCTCGCTCTGTTTGAGTCAGCAGACGGAACACCGCATCCACCCCTGGCGATTATTATATTCTGCTTTTATTGCAGAAATTTCATGTTAGATGGTCTTTGTATTATATGAGTATGCGTCAAATCGGCACAACAAAGAAAATACAACCATATGTAGAAAAAATTTTATTCAATATTCTTAAGGATGTTTATCTCTGCTGAAAATTCAAGGGAAAGTGCCATATTCGATCGCTTTCATAGCACGGAAACGCCATCGGTATTATGACGTTTGTACGATATCGGCGTGCAAAAATAGGCCATCTTGCCTAATAATAGAAATAATTTTATGAAATATAGAAATTTTCAGACCACAATAATCGAAATATTATTCCGAAAATAGCGCATCCCTTCGGCTGGCGAAGGGATGCGGCTTAAGGGCCTCGCGCTTTGGTTGATGGGGCCTGAGGGAAGCCTCAAACCCCTTCGGGTTTGAGGCCGAGGCGGCCGAAGAGGGACTTGTCGGTATGGGGTGATGGGTTCTGGGTGGTGAGCAGTCGCTCGCCGCAGAAGACGGAGTTGGCGCCGGCGAGGAAGCAGAGCGCCTGGGTCTCGTCGCTCATCTCCTGGCGGCCGGCGGACAGCCGGACGTGGGATTGGGGCATCAGGATGCGGGCGACGGCGATGGTGCGGACGAAGTCGAAGGGATCGACGTCGGCGACGTTCTCCAGGGGCGTGCCGGGGGCCTTGATCAGCAGATTGATCGGCACGCTCTCGGGATGCCTGGGCATGTTGACCAGGGTCTGCAGCATGCGGGCCCGGTCGTCCTGTTGCTCGCCCATGCCGACGATGCCGCCGCAGCAGACCTTGAGACCGGCCTCGCGCACATGCTCCAGGGTGTCCAGGCGGTCGTCGAAGGTCCGCGTGGTGATGATCTTGGAGTAATGTTCCGGCGAGGTGTCGATATTGTGGTTGTAATAGTCGAGGCCGGCCTCCTTCAACTGCTCGGCCTGCTTGGCGTTCAGCATGCCGAGGGTGGCGCAGGTCTCAAGACCCAGCGCCTTCACCCCCTCGACCATCCGCAGCACCACGTCGAAGTCCTTGCCCGGGCTCTTCCAGGCGGCCCCCATGCAGAACCGCGACGCGCCCGACTCCTTGGCCGCCCGGGCGGCCGTCAGGACCGCCTCGACCTCCATCAGGTCTTCCTTCTCGACCCCGGTGTCGTAATGCGCGCTCTGCGGACAATATTTGCAGTCCTCCGGGCATTTCCCCGTCTTGATCGACAAAAGACGGCTGATCTGGATCCGGTTCGGGTCGAAATGCTCCCGATGCACCGTCATCGCCCGATACAGAAGATCGTTGAAGGCAAGCGCGAAAAGAGCCTCGATCTCCTCAAGACTCCAGTCGTGCCGAAGCCCGTCGGCCGCCGTGGCCGGGGCCTCCCCGGTGGCGTTGGGGGTCTTGTTGGAGAGATGCATGGCGGACGCCCTTCCTTGTGATTTGCCCGATGGCCGTCAATACCACCTTTGCATCCTGGAAAAAAAGCCTTTAGAAGGCAGGGCATTGAGGGATGTGCCAATGCATGACTTCGAAGACAAATGGCGCCAATGCCTGGATGGCCTTGATCAGGCCGGTCGACGGCGGCGGCTGAGAACGGCCGGGCGCGCGGCCGACGGGACTCTGGAAATCGACGGCAGGCCGCTGCTGGATTTTTCCTCCAACGACTATATGGGGCTGTCCCGCCATCCCGTCCTGATCGAACGGGCCCGGGAGTATGCGGCGCGTTGGGGGGCCGGATCCGGCGCGTCGCGCCTGGTGTGCGGCAACCTCCTCCCCTTCGCCGAAGTGGAGGAGAAGCTGGCGCGCGGCAAAAAGGCCGAGGCCGCGCTGGTGTTCGTCTCCGGCTTCCAGGCCAATTCCTCGATCCTGCCGGCTTTGTTCGACGTCAAGGTCCTGGGCGCCGAGCCGCTCGTCTACTGCGACAAGCTCAACCACGCCAGCCTGATCCAGGGATGTCTGGCCGCCGGGGTCCGCCAGATCCGTTTCCGGCATAACGATCTCGATCACCTGGAGGCCCTGCTCGCGCAGCGCAAGGACGAGGCGCGTCCCAAATTCATCGTGACCGAAAGCGTCTTCAGCATGGATGGGGATCGGGCCGATGTGGCGGGGCTGAAGGCCCTGGCGGAGCGTCATGGGGCGTTCCTCTATCTCGACGAGGCGCATGCGACCGGCGTGCTGGGCGATGGCGGCTTCGGATTGGCCAAGGGAATGGCCGGGCCGGGCTGCCTGGTCCTGGGAACCTTCAGCAAGGCCCTGGGCGGTTTCGGCGCCTATGTCGCCTGCACGAAAACCCTGCGCGATTATCTGATCAACCGCTGTCCCGGGATGATCTATGCGACGGCCCTGCCGCCGGCGGTTCTCGGCGCCATGGATGCCGCGCTCGACCTGGTGCCGACGCTGGAGGCGGAACGGGTCCGGCTCGCCGGCATGGCCGAGCGCTTCCGCGTCGCCATGGCGGCCGCCGGCCTGGATACCGGAGCGTCGTCAACGCAGATCGTGCCGGTCATGCTGGGGCCGGAGGAGCGGGCCCTCGGCCTGGCTCGCGCGCTGGAGGAGGAGGGGCTGCTGGGCGTGGCCATCCGTCCGCCCACCGTGCCGCCGGGCAGCAGCCGTATTCGGTTCGCCTTTTCCGCCCGTCATGGCGAGCGGGACGTCGAGCGGTTGATTGAGGCCGTGGTCCGGCTGGCCGGGAGGCGGTGGTGAGCCCGGTGTTCCTGCTGGTCCATGGCTGGGGATTCGACGCCTCCTTCTGGACTCCCCTGCGGGATGCGCTGGCGGGAACCGACAGCATCGCCTGGGATCTGGGGTTTCACGGCTCCTTGTCGTGCCCCCCGCCGCCGGCCGGCCGGCCGGTCATCGCGGTTGGCCATTCCTACGGTCTGCTCTGGCTTCTCGAAAAGCGGCCGGTGGCCTGGCAGTCCCTGGTGTCGATCAACGGTTTTCCCCGCTTCGCCGCTGGCGGCGATTTTCCGGAAGGCGTCCCGCCGCGTCTTCTCGATCGCATGATCGCCCGGTTCGGCGAAGCACCGGAAGCGGTCTATCGCGATTTCATGATCCGCTGCGGGGTGGCGGATCCCTCACGCGCAGATCTCGATCCGAAAGCCCTGGCCGACGGATTGAATGCCTTGCGGCATTGGGACGCTCGGAGCAGGATGGCCGACCTCGGCCCGGCCGATCTGGTCCTGGCCGGCCGTGCCGATCCCATCGTGCCGGAAGGCCTGACCAAGGCCGGTTTTTCCGGACAGGACATTTTCTGGCACGAGAGCGGTCATTTGCTTCCCCTGGAAGCGCCGGAGTGGTGCGCGGCCCGGCTGCGGCGGCTTCACGGCGGATTGTTTGGAGGAGAACCGGCGCGTCACGGCGCCGGGTGGAATTGAATGAGCAACAAAACGTCGGAAGAACGCAAGCAACGCATCACCCGGGCTTTCGCCGCCAGAGCCAGCGGTTACGATTCGGCCGCCGATGTGCAGTGGCTGGTCGCCTCGCGCCTGGCCGAACGGATCGAGGCGGCGGCTCTCAAGCCGGACAGCCGGATCCTTGAAATCGGTTGCGGCACAGGGTTCCTGAGCGCCCGTCTGGCCGACGCTTTCCCGGATGGGGAATTGGTCCTGACCGACATCGCCGCCTCGATGCTCGAGCGCTGCCGGATCCGCCTCGGCGACAGGCCCCGCTACCAGGTGCTCGACGGCGAGCGTCCACAGGGGCTGGAGGGCGGCTTCGATCTCATCACCTCGAACCTGGCGTTTCAATGGTTCGTCGATCTGCAAGGGGGCATCGAACGGCTGGGCTCGCTGCTCGCTCCCGGCGGCCGGCTGATGTTCGCCACGCTGGGGCGCAAGACCTTCGATGAGTGGCGCCAAGCCCACCAGGCGCTTGGGCTGGCTTGCGGCACGCCGCGATATTCCGGTGTCGACGATTTTCCCTGGCCGCCCGGTTTCCCGCACGGCATGGACGAGGAGCTGATCCGTCAGCCTTACGACGACGGTCACGATTTCGTCCGCACCTTGAAGGCGCTCGGGGCCGGCGAGCCGGCGCCCGGGCACCATCCGCTTTCTCCCGGTTCCTTCCGCCGTCTTCTCGGCTCGCTGCAGGGCGAGTTCACCGCCACCTACCATATTTTGTATGGCGAGCTTCAGGCGAGGGGGGCCAAATGAGAGGCGTCTTCGTTACGGGCACCGATACCGGCATCGGCAAGACCATGGTTGCGGCCTGGCTGGTGCGTTCCTGGCGGGCCGATTACTGGAAACCGGTGCAGTCGGGCATTGCCGAAGGTCTCGATGCCGATGTGGTGCGTCGTGTCGCGCCGGAGACGGCGATACATCCGTCCGCCTTCATGCTGAACGAGCCCCTGTCGCCGGATCAGGCGGCCCGCCTGGATGGCGTCGCCATTTCCCTGGACGATTTTCATCTGCCGGAAACATCCAATTCCCTGGTGGTCGAAGGGGCCGGCGGCGCCATGGTGCCGCTCAACGATCGCCATATGATGATCGATCTGATGGCCCGCCTGGGGTTGCCGGTGGTGTTGGTGGCGCGCAGCGGCCTGGGCACGATCAATCACACCCTGCTGACCTTGGAAGCCATGCGGCATCGCGGTCTGGCCGTTGCCGGCGTCATCATGAGCGGACCGCCGAATGACGCCAACCGGCAAGCGATCGAGCATTTTTCCGGCATAGGCGTGGTCGCGCAACTGCCGCTGTTGAGCGGTGCCGACGGCTTGCCCGGCCATCCGCCGCTGACTTGGCGGCCCTGGGAGATTCAGCCATGAGCGATAGCATTCTCGATCTCGACCGCCGGCATGTCTGGCATCCGTTCACCCAGGAACAGACGGCGCCGCCGCCCATGGTGGCGGTGGCCGCCAAGGGAGCCAGCCTTTTCACCGAGGACGGACGGGAATTGACCGATCTGGTTTCCTCCTGGTGGGTCAATCTGCACGGCCATGCCCATCCGGTCATCGCCGCGGCGGTGGCCGAACAGGCGGCGCGTCTGGAGCAGGTCATTTTCGCCGACTTCACCCATGCGCCGGCGGCCCGGCTGGCGGCCCGGCTGGCCGCCCTGCTGCCGGGCGATCTCGATCGCGTCTTCTATTCGGACAACGGCTCGACCGCCGTCGAGGTGGCGCTCAAGGTGGCGTTGCAATATTTCGGCAATCGCGGAGAGGACGGGCGGCGCCGTCTGCTGGCCTTCGAGGGGGGGTATCACGGCGATACCGTCGGGGCCATGTCGGTGGGGCGCAGTTCCGGCTATTTTCGAGCCTGGGAAGGCTTGTTGTTTCCCGTCGAAATGGCCCCCTACCCGGTCACCTGGATCGGCGACGCGGCAATCGCGGAAAAGGAGGCGGTTGCCCTTGCCGCCTTGGAGGCCGCTCTCGGCGACGATGTGGCGGCAGTGATCATCGAACCCCTGATCCAGGGCGCCAGCGGCATGCGCATGTGCCGGCCGGAATTTTTGCGCGGTGTCGCCGAGCGGGTGCGCAAGGCCGGCGCCCTGCTGGTGTTTGACGAGGTGATGACCGGCTTCGGCCGCACCGGTGCGCCTTTCGCCTGCATTAAAGCCGGCGTGACCCCCGATATGGTCTGTCTGTCGAAGGGATTGACCGGCGGTTTCCTGCCGATGGGGGCGACGGTGGTGCGCGAGCCGATCCATCAGGCCTTTCTGGGTGAAAGCGTGCGGCAGGCGTTTCTGCACGGCCATTCCTATACGGCCAATCCCCTGGGCTGTGCCGCCGGGCTGGCGTCTCTCGATCTGCTGCTTGGCGACGACTGCCGGGCCCGCATCGCCGCGATCGAGGCGATTCACCTCGAGCGGTTGGGTGCCCTGGCCAAGGGCGGAAAGATCCGTCACCCCCGCGTGACCGGCACCATCGCCGCCCTCGATCTGGGCGAGGGCGATTACGCCAGCTCTCTCGGCGGCAAGGTCAGGAAGGCTTTTCTCGATCGGGGTTTTCTGTTGCGCCCGTTGGGGCCCGTCGTCTACTTCCTGCCGCCCTATTGCATCGAGCCCGCCGAATTGCACAGGGCCTGGGACACGCTGGAGACGGCGATCGGGGGTTGAGCACGGACACCGGCAGGGACGCCCAGAGGCGCTAGCTTAACCCTCGCCCGCTTTGCGGGAGAGGGTGGCCGCTTTAGCGGCCGGGTGAGGGGGGCTTAGCGTCCGCGTGACATAAAGACCTGTTTGTTTCTGCACACTTTTTCCGCGCTCCCGCGCGTAAGTCCCCTCACCCAACTCGCTTCGCTCGTCCCCTCTCCCGCGAAGCGGGCGAGGGGATATTTTTCTTATCCGAGCGCCGGTGTCCGTACCACCATCAGTACATTCTGTTCGCCGTCGGGCTGACGATGATCTCATTGACGCAGACGCGGGGCGGCAGGCCGGCCAGATACAGGACCAGGTCGGCGACGTCGGCCGGCTGCAACATGGCGGCCCGTTCCTCGGTGCCGATGGGCGAGGGCCGTTGATCGAGAAGCGGGGTGGCCACCTCGCCCGGCGACAGCACGCAGGAGCGGATGCCGTTCCTTCCGTCTTCCATGTTGATGGTGTGGCTCATGGCGACCACGCCGCATTTGGTGGCGGTATAGACGGGGCCGGCCAGGGTGCCCAGGAAATGGGCCGCCCAGGAACCGATATGAATCAGAAGCCCGTCCTTGCGAGGGCGCATGAGGCCGAGCGCCGAGCGCGAGACCAGAAGCGCGGCGCTCAGGTTGCCGCCGACGATCTGGCCGATGCTTTCCGCCGAGAGGTCGCTCCAGCGCCGGCCGGCGACATTGACGCCCGCCGCGTTGACCATGACGTCCAGCCGGCCCAGGCCGGAGATGGCCTTCGCGATGGCCTCCGCTTTTCCCGGGAGACCGAGATCGCCGTCCTCGACCACCGCCTTGCCGCCGGATTTCGTGATGCGCTCGGCCGTCTCCTCGAGCAACGGGCGCCGCCTGCCGGTCAGGACGACGGTGGCGCCGGCTTCGGCCAGGGTCATGGCGCAAGCCTCGCCGATGCCGCTGCCGGCGCCGACCACCCAGGCGACTTTCGACGATAGGGATTTCAAGGAAAACTCTCCGTTGTGGGATGTTCGCCGCTCAGGAGATGACCGAGCGGCCGCCGTCTTTTTTCCAGAAATGGATGAGCGCGGCGGCATCGCCCCGGAACATGTTGCGGTCGCAGCGGTCGATGCCCCAGACGCCACGCACCCGCTTGCCCCTGGGGCCTCCCTGTTCGGTGTCGCCGGCATATTGCCAGAAGTGCCACCCCTTGCCCCGCCAGGCGCGGGGAAGCTCGGGCGTCGACCGATAGTCGGCGAGCCAGAGCGGGCATTGCGCCAGGATCGAACGCTCGCCGACACCGCCGCCGCCTAGGCAGCGACCGCTTCCCGCTGCCGGCTTTCCATCGGCCCAGGCCGAACTGGTATAGATCAGCGGCCGCCGGCCGGTGGCGGCGAAGACGGCGTGGACGAAATCCTCGGCTTGGCGCAATTGCATGGTGTTGGCGGGGTTGGAATCGTTGAATTCGAGGTCGAGGGCCATCAGGGTGTCGGGACCGGGTTTCGCCGCGGTCAGGAACATCTTCGCCTGTTCCGCGCCGGAATATTGATGCGTACCGTAATGATAGGCGCCCCAGAGCAACCCCGCCGCCTCGGCCTGGACACGGCGCTTGGCGTACAGGGGGTCGCGGAAGTCCCCCCCCTCGCTGGCTTTGTGGATGACGCCCAGGATGTTGCTTTTCTTGCGCGCCAAGTGGAAATCGCTGACATCGACCAGATGGCTGATGTCGATAACGGCGTCCAGTTTGGTGGGTGACTTTGCCGCCGCCTTTCGGGGTCGGTTGGCGGCGGACGCCATCGGCGCCGCCGCGAGACTCAGCAGTCCTGCCAGCACAAGTCTACGCGTCAACATTTTCGCAACACACTTCTTCCCGCGGTGGTCTGGAGGTCGCGGGTAGCCCCCCAATGGGAAGGATTCTACATAACAAAAGCCGTGACGGGCAGAAAAAATGAGGTTGAGAGCCGAAAAAACGTTTGGCGCCGTGCCGTGGGCTCCGCTTTTCAGGAAAGGATTGAGTCATGGCGGGGACGTTTCGATGTCCCGGCTGACCAGTTCCCGCAGCCGATCCAGGGTCTCGTCGCGGCTGGCGCGGTAGTCGCCGGCCTCCCACCAGCGTTCCATGGCGGCCAGATAAACTCCGATCCGTGGGCCGCGGGGCACCCCCAGGGCGATCAGGTCCCGGCCATGGACGGGCAGTTCGACGGGGCGCCAAGTGTCCGAACGGTCGAGAAGGCTGATCCATCGTTGGGTTTCCGCCGCCGTCATCCGGTCGCCGACGGCCTTGCGACGCGCCCAGGCCAGCAATGCCAGATCGCGGAAATGGGGGGCTCCGACGCGATGGAGAAGGCGTCTCGCCGCCTTGTCGTCCATGGACTCGTCGGGCAGGACGGGGGGGGCCGCCAGGGCCGACAGCCGTTCGGCCAGGGCATTCGAGAGTTTGAGGCGTTTCGCGACATTCTCCGTCCCTCGCGCATCGACATCGAGAGCCGCGGCCAGGCGGCGCAAGGGGTCGGGGGCGACATTCGGTCGGACCAGTCCCCGCGTTTCCAGGAAGACCAGAACCCGCAGCCGCCCGAAATCCCGGGCTTCCGGCAGCAGATGCTGCAAGATGTGGTGGCCTTGCATCAACAGAAGCACCCCGGCCGGATCGGGCGCTTGCAGCAGCTTCATGACCTCGCCGCACAGCCGCTCGCCCGACAGGTCGGCCAGTTTGTGCGCCTGGATCCGGCAGGCCTCCAGGGCGTCGATGTCGGCCGGGGGCCGCCCGTAATGGGCGTAGAAGCGGAAATAGCGGAGCAGGCGCAGCACGTCTTCCTCAATGCGCTGCATGGCGTTGCCGACGAAGCGCACGCGCCCGGCGCCCAGATCGGCCAGGCCGTCGAAGGGGTCGATGATCATGCCGTCCGGTCGGCAGAACATGGCGTTGATGGTGAAATCCCGTCTGGCCGCGTCCAGCGTCCAATCGTTGGTGAATTCGACCCGGGCGTGGCGTCCGAAGGTTTCGATATCGCAGCGCAGAGTGGTGATCTCGAAATGCGCCTTGCCGATCACCGCCGTGATGGTGCCATGGGCCAATCCCGTGGGAATGGCCCTGATACCGGCCTTTTCCAGAAGGGCCGTCACCCGTTCCGGCGGGTCATGGGTGGCGATGTCGATATCGCGGATCGGCCGACGCAGCACCGCGTCGCGGACACAGCCGCCGACGAAGCGGATTTCGCCTCCCTCGGCCGTCAGGGCCGCGATGACGGCCCGGGTGGCGTCGGCTTCCATCCAGTCCTGCGGCGGAAGCTGTCCGACCGGAACGTCCTTGGGCAAGCTGTCGGTGATATCCGACGCCATCGGGCCGGCCTTCACCGAAATCCGCCGGGAAGCAGATGCCCTTTTTCATCGACGGCGGCGGGATGGTATCCCCCCTTGGCGTAACCGGTGTGCAGGGTTCCCCCGATGGCGACCAGCAGGGCGAGGGCGACGCCCGCGGCCAGAAGCCAACTGATGGGAACGCTTTGCCATTCGGGCCCCTGGCGGCCGGCTCGGCGGGCCCGTTGCTGGGCCCAGGCCAGCCAGAGCCCCCAAAGCGCCGTCGGCAGCAGAATCGGCAGGATATATTCGATGAGGATGCGCGTCATCGGACCAGGGTTTCGTAAAAATTGACCAGCATGGCGGCCGTAGCGCCCCAAATATAGCGTTCGCCGAAAGGAATGGCGTAGAAATGGCGGGTCTCGCCCGCCGGTGTGACGCGCGAATGCCGCTGATGATTAACGGGATTGAGCACGAAGGAAAGCGGTACCTCGAAAATCTCCTGCACCTCGAAACTTTCGGGGACCAGGGTGAAGGGCGGGTGGATCAGGCCGACCACGGGCGCCACCTTGAAACCGGTGACGGTCACGTAATCGTCGAGCCGGCCCAGGACATCGACCGCTTCGGACGGCAGGCCGATTTCCTCCCGGGTTTCACGCAGGGCGGCGGCCGTCGGGTCGGCATCCTCGGGTTCCATGCGTCCGCCGGGAAAGCTGATCTGTCCGCCGTGATGGGAAAGATGGGCCGTGCGTTGGGTCAGCAGAACGGTCAGGCCGTCCTCGCGCCGAACCAGGGGAACGAGAACGGCGGCGGGAACCAACTCCGTCGGAGCGGCGCGGGCCGCAGAGCCGATCGCGTCGCCGAGCAGACGCGACGTTTCCGCGTCCGAACGCCTGGACGGGGCGGTTCGGCTGGCGGCCAACGCCCGGGCGATGGCATCACGGGTCAGATCACAGAATCGAGTTTCCCGAGAGGAAAGAAAATCCCTTTGCTCCATACGCCGTACAAGCGCTCCCCATCGATCGTCTCTTCCAGGCCCAGGGCCACGATCTCATAATAGACCGAACGCGTGAGCCTGGCTTCAAGTCCTTCACGGACGGTCAGATAGGGCGGGGCGCCATCCTTCTTGCAGACGATGCGCAAGGAATGAGCCCGGTCCAGCGTGACGATCTCGTCGACGTTGGTGCGAAAACTGAAGACCGTCTCGCGTCCGGATCCACAGACGAACAGTTCAACCGCGAGGAAAGGCACGTCCTCGACTTCGATACACCCCTCCTCGCTGGGGGTGACGAGCCAGTAGCTTCCGTCGGGCCGCCGTGTCAGGGTGGAGGCAAACAGGCACACCATCTCTTTGCGGGGAATCGGCGTGCCATGATAGAACCATTTGCCGTCACGGGCGATCCTCATGTCGAGAGGTCCGTGGTTAACCCGGCACTCTCCCGATTCTTCGATCGGAGCGTCGATGATCGCTTGGTTTCGCTTCATGCTTCAGCCATTTCGCTTAGTTCCCCGGAGTGATCAGCGTGACGTCTAATATCCAACCGTTAACGGATACCCCTTCCGCCGATGGTCTGAGTCAGGATCCTACATCTAAAGTGGTGGGTGAGGTCGAAAGCCTCAATAGCCGATTGGCGGAAGCACGCGAAGTCATCGCTCGTGTGATCTTCGGTCAGGCCAAGGTGGTCGACGACAGCATTATCACGTTGCTGGCGGGCGGGCACGCCCTGTTGATCGGCGTTCCGGGGTTGGCCAAGACGCGTCTGGTCCAGACGCTGGGCACCGTTTTCGGCCTCGATGCCAAACGCGTGCAGTTCACTCCCGACCTGATGCCCGCCGACATTCTGGGGTCCGAGGTTCTGGAGGAGGCTGAAAGCGGTTCCCGGTCCTTCCGCTTCATCAATGGGCCGGTGTTCTGTCAGCTTCTCATGGCCGACGAGATCAACCGCGCCAGTCCGCGCACCCAATCGGCGCTGTTGCAGGCCATGCAGGAACACAAGGTCAGCATCGCGGGTCAATATCACGATCTGCCTCAGCCGTTTCATGTGCTGGCGACGCAGAACCCGCTTGAACAGGAAGGCACCTATCCGCTGCCCGAGGCGCAGCTCGATCGTTTCCTGATGCAGATCGACGTCGATTATCCCGATCTGGAGGCCGAGCGGCATATGCTGCTGGCCACCACCGGCGCCGAGGAGGACAAGCCCGTCGCGGTCTTCGACGCGGCGGAACTGATCGCGGCGCAACAACTGGTTCGCCGGGTGCCCGTCGGCGAAAGCGTGGTCTCGGCGATCCTGACGCTGGTACGGGCCGGCCGGCCGGCCGAAAGCCCCCTTGAGATCGTCCGGCGTCACGTCGCCTGGGGACCGGGGCCGCGTGCCGCCCAGGCCCTGATGCTGGCGGTGCGGGCGCGGGCGCTGATCGATGGGCGTCTGGCGCCCTCGGTGGAGGATGTGGCGGCGCTGGCCAGACCGATCTTGCAGCATCGCATGGCCTTGGGATTTGCCGCCCGGGCCGAGGGCGTCCGGATCACCGATGTGATCGAAGCCCTGCTCGCCACGGTTCGCTGATGGTCGAGGACGTTCGCGGCTTGCAACTCGAGGCGGAGACCCTGGCCGCCTCGCTGCCGGCACTGCTGATCGCGGTGGACCGGGTGGCGGCGAATGTCACGCAAGGGGCCCACGGCCGCCGGCGCAGCGGGCCCGGCGAGAATTTTTGGCAGTTCCGCCGATATCAGCCGGGTGATCCGGCGACGGCCATCGATTGGCGACAGTCGGCGAAATCCGATCCCCTCTATGTGCGCGAGACCGAATGGGCGGCGGCGCAGACGGTCTGGGTGTGGCCCGATCCATCGCCCTCGATGCGCTGGCGCTCGCGTTCCGATCTTCCGGAAAAACACCGCCGTGCGGCGCTGCTGGCCCTGGTCGTGGCCTTGCTGTTGTTGCAGGGGGGGGAAAGGGTCGGTCTTTTGGGGGGCGGCGAGGCGCCCGGAACCGGAACGGCCCTGTTGCCGGCGATGGCCGGCGACATGCTCGCCTCCGCCGGCGAGGGCGCTCTGCCCGATGTTCCGGTGGCACGCCGCGCGCACGTCCTGCTGCTATCCGACTTCCTGATGCCGCCGGAGCGTCTGGAGGCGCAATTGCGGCGATGGGCCGATGCCGGCGTGCAGGGACATCTGGTCCATCTTCTCGATCCCGCCGAAATTGATCTTCCCTATCAAGGTCGTGTCCGCTTTTCCGGTCTGGAGGGCGAGGGGGATGTGGAGGTGCCGCGCGCCGAGGCGTTGCGCGAAGCCTATGCGGCGCGGCTGGCGGCACATAGGGCCGCCTTGCGGGAGCTGACGGGGGCAATGGGCTGGACGCTGCTCGATCATCGCACGGACGAGGAACCGGGGGCCGCCGTGATCGCCTTGCACAACGCGTTGGCGAGGCGTTAGGCCATGTGGGCGTTCGGTTCGCTTTCCTTCGGCGTGCCCTGGGCTTTGGCGGCTTTCGGACTGCTTCCGGCGCTGTGGTGGTTGCTGCGGGCCATCCCTCCGTCTCCCCGGCGGCAGGCTTTTCCGGCCTTGCGTCTTCTCATCGGATTGACTACGCCGGAACGCTCGGTGGCGCGGACTCCCCTGTGGCTTCTGCTGTTGCGCATGGTTCTGGCGGTCGCGGCGATTACCGCCGCGGCTCATCCCATTCTCGGGACGGCTCCGGTGCGCGGCGGCGGGCCGTTGCTGCTGGTGGTCGACAACGGATGGGCCGCGGCCAAATTGTGGCCGCAACGGCGTGCCGCCATGGATCGGTTGGTCGGCGAGGCGGCGCATGCCGGACGGCCCGTCGTCGTGCTGACCACCGCGCCGCCGGCCGACGGATCGCCGCTTGCGGCAAGCCGTCTGCTGCCCGCCGGCGAGGCGCAGGGCGTGGTTCAGGCGCTGGCGCCGCTGCCTTGGCCGGTCGATCGTCAGGCGGCGGGCAAGGCGCTGGCCGATGTTCCCGGAAACGGCTCGATGCGGGTGGTCTGGCTCGCCGATGGGCTGGCTGACGGGCAAAGCGCGGCTTTCGGGGCCCTGTTGCGCCGGATGGGCGGGCTGGAGGTGATGGAAGCCCCCCGGGACGCGGTGGCCAAGCTGTTGCTTCCCCCCCGGGCCGACGGCAAGGATCTGACCTCCCGTCTGCGCCGCCTGCCCGCCGCCTCGCCGGCCACGGTGAGCGTGCGGGCCGTCGACGACGCCGGGCGGACCCTGGCCGTGGAGCAGGCCGGCTTCGCGGCGGGCGAGGGCGACAGGGACGTGGTTCTGTCGATGCCGGCCGAGTTGCGCAATCGGACCTCGCGCATCGAGATCGAAGGCGAGGCGACGGCGGGGGCGGTGGCCCTGCTCGACGACCGTTGGCGCCGCCGGCCGGTCGGGCTGATCGACGACAGCGCCGGCCGTTCGACCTCGCCTTTGCTCGACGATCTGTTCTATGCCGAGCGGGCGCTGTCATCGGTGGCCGATGTGCGGCGGGGAAAGGTGGCGGAGTTGCTGGGGCGCAGCCTGTCGCTCGCCATCATGCCGGATGCCGGAGTCATGGGCGAGGAGGATGCGCGCGCCCTGCGCGCCTGGGTCGAGCAGGGCGGCGTGCTGCTGCGGCTGGCCGGCCCCAATCTGGCGCGCAATCCGGACGATCTGTTGCCGGTGCGCCTGCGCGGCGGTGGACGCATGCTGGGCGGGGCGATGAGCTGGACCCAGCCGATGACCTTGGCCCCGATGCCGGACAACGGTCCGTTCAGCGGATTGCCGGTGCCGAAGGATCTGAAGATCGGCACTCAGCTTCTGGCCGAACCCGGTCCCGACCTCAACGATCACACCTGGGCCCGATTGGAGGATGGGACGCCGCTGGTCACCGGCGCTCCGCTCGGCAAGGGCTGGCTCGTGCTGATTCACACCACGGTCGGTCCCGCCTGGGGCGATCTCGGCTTGTCCGGTCTGTTTCCGCAAATGCTGCAGCGCCTTCTCGATCTTTCGCAGGGCTTTGCCGGCGGTATCGTCGACCATCCGCTGGCTCCGGCCGAAGTGCTCGACGGCTTCGGTCAATTGGGGGCGCCGGGTGGAACGGTCGAGGCAATTCCGGCGAACGCCGCGCCGCCGTCCGTCGGTCCGCGGCATCCGCCCGGATATTATGGCGACGAAGGCGGCCGTCGCGCGGTCAACCTGGCCACAGACATCGGTCCGATGCAGGCCTTGAGCCTTCCCGCGGGGGCGAAGGTCACGGCGCTTGGCGCGGCCCCCTTGGAGCGCGATCTGCAACCGTTCCTGCTTTTCGCCGTGCTGTTTCTCCTGCTGCTCGATCTGTTGGCCGTGTTGGCTCTTCGCGGCCGGTTTCCGCGCAAGGGGGCGGCGGCCATGCTCGCCGTTTTCATGGCTTGCGCCATGCCGGCGCCCGGCGGGGGCGACGCCCGGGCCGCCTCCGGCCAGGGCATGGACATCGATCTGCAGGCGGCATTGCAGACCCGGCTGGCCTATGTGGTGACCGGGGATGCCCAGGTCGACGAGACGAGCCGCGCCGGCCTGTCCGGCCTCTCCCACGTTCTCGAACGGCGAACCACCGCCTCCCTGGGCGAGCCCGTCGGCGTGGACATCGGCCGCGATGCCCTGATGGTTTTTCCCCTGCTCTACTGGCCGGTGACGGGGGGGCAGGGGCCGTTGAGTTCCGCCGCGCGGGAGAAGGTCAACGATTTCATGCGGCATGGCGGGCTGATCCTGTTCGACACCCAGGATCGCGGGGACGGCGGCTCCGACAAGTTGCGCCGTCTGACTTCGGGCCTCGACATTCCGGCGTTGGCGGCGGTAACCGAGGAGCATGTGCTGACCCGTTCCTTCTATCTGCTGCGGGACCTGCCGGGGCGGACCGAGGGGGCGCCGGTCTACGCCCAGGATGGCGGCGACCCGGCCAACGATAACGTCTCTCCGGTGATCATCGGGGCGAACGACTGGGCGGGGGCCTGGGCGGTCGATCGGCGCGGCACGCCGATCCACGCCGTGGTTCCGGGCGGCGAGCAGCAGCGGGAGATGGCCTATCGCTTCGGCGTCAATCTGGTGATGTATGCGCTGACCGGCTCCTATAAGGCCGATCAGGTTCATCTGCCGGCCATTCTGGAACGGTTGAAGCGATGATCCTGCCCCATCTTCTGTTCGCGCCGATTCTTCCGGTCTGGGTCTTGGCCGGCGTGGCGTTTCTCGGGCTCGCCCTGTCGGCCTGGGGCTGGCGCGGCGGTCTGCGCGCCTGGTGGCGGCTGATTCCCCTGGCGGCGGTTCTTCTGGCCTTGGCCAATCCGCGCCTGACCCGGGAAGAGGCGACGGCCCAGGACGACATCGCGGTGGTGATGGTCGACGACAGTGCCAGCATGGCCGTCGGAGATCGACACCAGCAGAGCGAACGGGCGCTGGCCGAGGTGCAGGAGCGTCTGAAGGCGCTGCCCCATTTGGCTGTGCGGATCGAACATTTCCGTCCGGCTGCCGGACGTGACGAGGGAACGCGGTTGTTCGGCGCCCTTGATCGGGCGCTGGCCGACGTGCCCCGGCGGCGGCTGGCCGGTGTGGTGGTGATCTCGGACGGGCAGATCCACGACATTCCGGCTAAGGCGGACACGGGCGTCCCATTGCATCTGCTGCTGGCGGGACATCCGGGCGAGCGGGATCGTCGGCTGGTCGTCGAAAAGGCGCCCGGGTTCGCCATCGTCGGAACGAGCGCGACCTTGTCCTTCCGCATCGAGGATCCGGGACAGGCCGGCAGCGCCGATGTCGCGATCCGCCGCGACGGCGGGGCGGCCTCGCACGTTACGGTGCCGCTCAACCGTTCGACGACGGTCGAGGTGCCGGTCGAGCATGCCGGCCCCAACATCGTCGAGATGGAAGCGGCGGTGGCGCCGGACGAGCTGACCCCGGTCAACAATCGGGCGGCGGTTTCCATCAGTGGCGTGCGCGATCGCCTGAGGGTCTTGCTGATCTCGGGCGAACCGCATGCCGGAGAACGGACATGGCGGAACCTGTTGAAGGCGGACCCGTCGGTCGACCTTGTGCATTTCACCATCCTGCGGCCGCCCGAGAAGGACGATCGCACGCCTTTGCGCGAATTGGCGCTGATCGCCTTCCCGGTCCGCGAACTGTTCGAGGAAAAGCTGCACGGCTTCGATCTGATCATCTTCGATCGGTACCGGCGGCGTACCGTGCTGCCTCCCGCCTATTACCTGAACATCGTCAATTATGTGAAGGGGGGCGGGGCCCTGCTGGTGGCGGCCGGACCGGAGTTCGTCAAACCCGATTCGCCTTACAACACCCCACTCGCCGACATTCTGCCGGCGGTTCCCGACGGACGGGTGGTCGAGGAGCCGTTCCTGCCGGAACTGACCGACGTCGGCCGCCGGCATCCGGTGACGGCCGATCTGAGCGGCTCGGAAAGCGAGCCGCCGCACTGGGGGCGATGGCTGCGCGTGATCGCCAGCCGGCCGAAGGCCGAGGGCGTCACGGTGATGAGCGGTCCTCAAGGATTGCCGCTTCTGATGCTCGACCGTGTCGGCGACGGCCGGGTGGCCGAACTGATGAGCGACACGGTGTGGCTGTGGGCGCGCGGTTGGGACGGGGGCGGACCGCAGGTGGAACTGACCCGGCGCCTGGCTCATTGGTTGATGAAGGAACCAGAGCTGGAAGAGGAACAATTGACCGCCGATATCCGTGGCGAGCGCATGCATGTTCAGCGGCGCAGCCTTGCCAAGGGCGATATCGACGTCACGGTGACGGCGCCCGATGGCGGGCAGCGCAAGCTGCATCTGGCGGACCAGGGCGACGGACGGAGCACGGGGGAGATGGTCATCGACCAGCCCGGCCTGTGGCGGATCGACGACGGCCAGCGTGTCGCCTTGAGCGGCGCGGGCCTGCTCAATCCCGTCGAAATGTCGGAGCTGCGGGCGACGCCCGATAAGCTCAAGCCCGTGGTCGAGGCGTCGGGGGGCGGTTGGCGATGGATCGCCGACGGCGTTCCGGATCTGCGCATGGTCGCGCCGCAGGCACGGACGGCCGGTTCGGGGTGGTTCGGCTTCCGTGCCAATGGCGATAAGATCGTTACCGCCGTTCATGACAGTCCGTTGCTGCCCGATTGGCTGCTGCTGGTCCTGTCCCTGGGCGGACTGATCGTCGCCTGGTGGCGGGAGGGACGGTAAGGGGCGGAAGTTTCGGGCGCGAAAGCGCAGTCGATTCGCCATCCGATGCTTGGTGGCGGCTATCCATATTGGGGACGGGGAAATGAAGAAAGCAATCTATGTTGTGGCCGGTATTTTACTCCTGGCCGGATGCACGACACATATCCATGATCAGGACGACACCATAACTGCGCCAAAGACGCCGTTCGATAAATTCACTCAGGTCATTATCCGGCCCCTTACCAGCACGGCGTCCGAGAACGACTTTCCCGATAAGGCGGTGGCCAACGTCCAGAAGGATCTGGACAAGTGCATGGCGGACGCCTTTGCCGGTACGACCTACAACCCGGCGGCACCGGACACCGAAAAGCCCACGGTGCTGATCGAGCCCGCCATCGTCGACGGCAAGAAGGTCTCCACGGCGCAGCGTATATTCTTCGGCGCATTGGCCGGCAGCTCGGCAGTTCTTATGCAGGTCAAGTTCACGGATGCCAACAGCAACGAGATTATCGCGCAACCGGTGTTCTATGCGAAGGCGGCGGCAATGAGCGGCGCATGGACCTTTGGCGCGCAAGACAATGCCATGCTGTCTCGTCTCTCCGACAATGCGTGCAACTATGTGCGGCAATACCGGCACTGATTGAATTCCACGTGCCCGCCGGCTTGGTCGGCGGGCTTTCATAGTCTTCTCTCCCTCGCCCCTTGTGGGAGAGGGCGGCGAGCGTAAGCGAGCGGGTGAGGACTTAGCGTCGGCGCGACATAAAGACTTGTCCGTTCCTGCACACTTTTTCCGCGCTCCCGCGCGTAAGTCCCCTCACCCAACTCGCTTCGCTCGTCCCCTCTCCCGCAAGGGGCGAGGGGAGATTTTTCTTATGCTAGCGCATATGGGCAGGGACGCCGGTGCCACTGAAAGATTGCTTAGCCTTTAGGTTCGCAATGACGGGAAACCAACCGCGATCACCCTGTCAAACCCTCTGTGTCGGGGTACTAGTGCATTGACTCAAACAGAAGATACAACGGGCAGGCGCTGAAGTTTTGCAAGGATGACGTCGGCCGGCTTTGTCCAAACGAATGGCTTTGAATTTTTGTTGTGCTCGT
>NZ_PIUM01000018.1 GCF_002845745.1 Telmatospirillum siberiense
GTGCAGCAGGCTGCGGAGGGCACGCAGCAGGTGACGCAGAACATCGGCGGTGTCTCGGACGCGGCGACCGAGACCGGCCATTCGGCGCATGGCGTGCTGACCGCGGCGACCAGCCTAGCCCGCGAATCCGATTCGCTTCGCCGGGTCGTCGACGGCTTCCTCAAGGACGTCCGTGCCGCCTGACAAACGGTTAATACCAAGTTTCGATGAGGATAACTTATCGAAACTTGGTCTGGCCCATTGAGGGCCCGCGCCATCATTGGCGCGAAGCCCAGGGTTTCGGAGAAACCCGCCCGGCGATTGAGGGCTCGGTGATCGGTTCCGATCACCGAGAGTTGGTATAAGATGGGGCGTAATCGGGACACCGCCCCGGAACAATTCAGTCCAATTTGCGCCAGACGCCGGCCAGCCAGGGCTGGCGTTCGCGGGGAAGACCGGCTGGTCGGTAGTAATGGGAAAGTTCGACGAAACCGGCGGCGGATGCATAGCCGCGCCAGGCGTCAAGATCATGGTAGCTACCGTAGCGCTCCTCGTTCCAGCCTTCGCTATTGTCGCCACGGGGGTTCGAACTGAACAGCACTCCGCCTGCCTTCAGGCTGGCGCGGAGTTCCATCAGGATCCTCGGTAATTCCTGGCTGGGAATGTGGAACAACGATGCATTGGCATAAATGCCATCGAAATGATCGCCGGGCAGGTCGAGGCTGAGGAAATCCTGCAGCCACACCTCGCAGCCGCTATGGCTCCGTGCCATCTCGGCAAATCGCCCAGCACCTTCCAGGCCCACCGCCCGGTGACCGAGATCGGCAAATTTTTTGAGATCGCGCCCAGGTCCGCAACCAAAATCGAGAATCAGGAACGGCGGTTCACCTTCGAGCGCTTGCAGCAGCGCGGCGATGTTCTGGCTGACATCGTGATCGCGTGTTCCCTGCCAGAATTCTTCGGCATGCCGGTTGTAATGGCCGAGAGTGCGATCGGCGATAGTCCTGAGGTCCTTGGGATCGAGCATCGTTACCTCCGGTCCGGCTGCCTGCCTGGCGACGGTCAGGGCGCGAGGCGTCCGGCTTTGAGTAATTCCCGAGCCTACCGCAAGCGCCCTGCCGACCGCTATGCTCAGCCATCGGCAGCCCTTAGCCGAAGGATTTCAACAGCGCTACGGGAACGCCAGGAGGCTATGGCCATGGACAAAGACAGAATTTCCGGCTCGGCGAAAGAGGCCAAGGGTGCGGTCAAGGAAGCGGTCGGCAAGATGACGGGCGACGCCAAATTGAGGGCTGACGGTCGGGCGGACAAGGCCGAAGGCAAGATCCGGAACGCCGTCGGCGGCGTGAAGGATGCAGTGCGGGACGCACTGAAAAAGTAATGGAAATATGTAGGTTTACCAAGGGAGGCGGGGCATGAGCACGATTGTCATCATCGTCGTGTTGGTTATTCTTCTTGGCGGCGGCGGTGGGTATTACGCTCACGGCCGCTATGGCAGTTCCGGACTGGGCGGTGTTCTTGGCTTGGTGCTGCTCATTCTTCTGGCGCTCTGGTTTTTCGGCGGTTTCGGTGGAATGGGGATGCGGTAGCAATAGAGGGAGGATGACATGGCTGCATCAGTGATCGATCCCATCGGTGATGCGGACGGACCCGCTTTCCTTCGGTGACCCAATTTTCATAACGTCCCCTTCCGATCGACATAAGCTTCTTACAGCTTGTGATCGGAAAGGGGCGTTGTGACGCTTGGGCGTTCAATTATCGTTTGGACAAAGGCTCAAGGACTCTCGCCTTCGGCGACGATGTCGTCGAGTTTCCGGTGATAGCCGGCGCCGTAGTAGCTCACGAGAAGGAACGCGAACCAGCAGGGGGCCACATAGAGGGCGACACGGTTGTTTTCGTCGAAGCCCATGGTGATGATGACGAAGACGAGGAATGCCAGGACGATATAGTTGGCAAGGGGATAAAGAGGCATTTTGTATTTGAGCGCGGCAGCTTCCCGTGGGGTGAGGGCCGCTCGATATTTCATTTGGACGACGACGATGATGCCCCAGACGAACAAAGTGCCCGAGGTGGCGATGCTGGTGACGTAATTGAACACCTCGCCAGGAACCAGATAATTGAGGGCGACGCCGACCAGCAGCAGTACCGAAGAGACCAGAAGGGCATTGGCCGGCACCTTTCTGCCATTGAGCCGCCCGAAAATCGCTGGGGCCTTTCCCTGCAAAGCAAGGTTGTAAAGCATGCGGCCGGTGCTGAAGAGGCCGCTGTTACAGGACGACAGAGCGGCCGTCAGAATGACGAAGTTGATGAGGCCGGCGGCTGACGGAATGCCCAATTTGGCAAAAGTGGCGACGAACGGGCTGCCTACGGTTCCCAACTGATCGTAAGGGTAGAGGGACATGATGACGAACAGGGTGCCGATATAAAAAATCAGAATCCGCCAGAAAATTTTGTCGATGGCGGCGGGCAGGCTTTTTTCCGGATTTTTGGCTTCGCCGGCCGTCACACCGACCAGCTCGATACCGATATAGGCGAAGCTGACCATCACCAGGGACAGGGAAAAGCCGGTGAATCCCTTTGTGAAAAAGCCTCCATCGACAGTCCACAGGTTGGAAATGCCGATGGCCACGCCGCCGTTGCCCAGGCCGAAGACGATCATGGCGCCGCCAAAGATGATCATGGCGACGATGGTCGCCACCTTGATCAAGGCGAACCAGAACTCGAACTCTCCATAAACCTTGACCGATACGAAATTGACCAGCGACATGCCGAGGACGGCGGCCAGGGCCGGAATCCATTGCGGCAGATCGGGTTGCCAGAAATGGACATAGACGCCGACCGCGGTGATTTCCGCCATGCAGGTCACCACCCAGGCGAACCAGTAGGTCCATCCGGTCAAATAGCCGAAGAGCGGGTTGATGAAGTGATGCGCGTAAGCGCTGAATGAGCCGGAGACGGGATGGGCGAGGGCGACCTCGCCCAAGGCGCGCATCATGAAGAACATGACGATGCCGGCCACCAGATAAGAGATCATCAGCATCGGGCCGGCGGTCTTGATGGCGCTGGCCGAACCGTAGAACAGTCCGACGCCGACTGCGCCGCCGATGGCGATGAGTTGAATATGTCTTTCCTTCAGTCCTCGCTGGAGTTCTTCCCTTGGAATTTCATTGGCCATGACTGGCATCTCCTCCCGGTAAGGTTCATTTTCGACCCATTGGTTTTGATGTGTTGCCAGTCGCTTGGCCTTATACCGTCCCAGGGATCCCGGATGGTATAAGGCTATTGCTTTTCAGAGGAAAGGCCGTGGCGGGGTAAATTTCCGTAAAAATTCCTGCCTGAACAAACGCTCCCGTCATCCCTGACTGGGCGTCAAGAAGGGATCGCGCCTCTTCGGATAGATGGTCGCCAGCGGTTCACCGGAGGCGATGGGGGCGGCCGGCGACGATCGGTGTCATCTGGAAGTCCTCGCCGAGGACGATGAGCGAAATCAGCAGGCTTTTGGCCCTGTGGGCGAGAGCGTCCATATCGAACGAGATTAGCGAATCCCCCGTTCTGACCCGCTGGTCCGCGGCGATATGGGGCTCGAAGCCATCGCCGCCAGTTTCCTCACCTGTCTTGACGAGGAACTGGCCATCACCGCCGTTTCGCGCGGCTGACCGATTACCGGGCTTTCAGGCGGAGCGTTCGGATCAGCCAGGGCATGGACAGGCCCTGGATGAAGATGGAAAAAGCGACGACGGAGAAGGCGGCGATGAGGATGGCGTTCTTTTCGGGAACGCTTGCCGGGATGGCCAAGGCCAGCGCCAAGGCCAGCGCCCCACGCAGTCCGCCCCAAAACAGGACATGCTGATGACGTGGGTCGACCCTTCTGGTCGATCGGGCGAACAGGGCGCACAGCGGATAAACCGCGGCCCATCGGCTGACGAGAACAAGCGGCACGGCGACGGCGGCGGCGACGGAAAGGAGCTGCGCCGCATGGTTGGCCTCATGGCCGCCGATCAGGATGAACACCACCGAATTCGCCAGGAAGGCAGCATATTCCCAGAATGCGACGACATGCTCCCGTCCAGCCTCGGAGATGGAGCCTTTCCATCCCACATTGCCGACGATCAGGCCGGCCGATAATGTCGCCAGGACGCCGGACATGTGGAAATGTTCGGCCAGCAGGAACGAGCCATAGGCGGCGATGGTCGTCAGGGTGATCTCGACCAGATGATCCTCGGTACGCCCCGCCAGCAGCAGCAAGGCTCCGGCGACCAGGCCCCCGGCCACGACCCCGCCCGCGACCATCCATAGAAGCGATCCCGCCATATTCATGGGCTCGAGGGTGGCGCCGTTCGCGACGGAGGCGAGAATGGCGAAGGCCACCGCCGCGGCACCGTCGTTGAGCAGGCTTTCCGATTCGACCAGAAGGCTGAGACGCGGCTCGACCTTCATTTCCTTGAAGGCGGCGATGACCGACACCGGGTCGGTCGCCGCGATCAGGGCGCCGAACAGCGCCGAGCCCAGCCAACTCCAGCCGATGACGAGATGCATCCCCGCCGCGATGATCGCTCCGGCCAGCAGAACGCCGGGAAAGGCCAGTGTCAGGCTGACCGGAAGATCGTCACGGAACCGCCGCCATTTGATTTGCAGGGCCGCCTCGAAAATCAACGGGGGCAGCAGAACCGGGAAAATCAGATCGGATGCCAGGGTGAAGTCGATCGGGCCGCCCAGGACCGCCAGTCCGATGCCGGCGACGACGAGGCCGACGCTGTAGGGCAGGCGCAGCCTGCGGGATAGCATGGCGACCACACAGGCGACAAGCAGGACAAGGCCGATTCCGCTGGCGGTCATTTACTTCCTCAGGGGCTGGAGATTGGAATCCAGACCTTTTGAGAAAGGGGATCTCCCCAGGGGAAAGTCAAGGTGAACAGGAGGGAGCTTATGATTTTCGAAGGGGCGGACTCCTTCCGGTCGAAAAGCCTCATTGAGGCCGGCGATCGGAAGGAGTTGCCTGGGCAAGAAGGGCAAAAGGCCGGGCTTTATAGTCTTCTCCCTCGCCCGCTTTGCGGGAGAGGGGACGAGCGAAGCGAGTGGGGTGAGGGGACTTACGCGCGGGAGTGCGGAAAAAGTGTGCAAAAACAAGCAAGTCTTTCTGTCGCGCCGACGCGCGAACCCCTCACCCGCTCGCGCGCGACGCCTGAGAGTTTTCTTCTGCCTGTCGGCGGGATGCCCCCTCATCCCAACCCTTCTCCCGCGAGGGGAGAAGGGCTTTTACCTGCCTGGACATCACCACCGTCGGGGAGGCGGTGGTTTATAGGACCGACTGGGCCGGTGTGTATTTCAGGCCGAGAGCCTCGGCGACGGCCTGGTAGGTCAGCTTGCCGGTATGGACGTTGAGTCCGGCCAGAAGATGCGGATCGCTTGCCAGGGCGTCCTTCCCCCCCTTGTTGGCCAGCGACAGGGCGAACGGCAGCGTTGCATTGGCCAGGGCGAAGGTCGAGGTGCGCGCGACGGCGCCCGGCATGTTGGCCACGCAATAATGGACCACGTCATCGATGACGAAAGTCGGCTCGGCATGAGTGGTGGCGTGGCTGGTCTCGAAACATCCGCCCTGATCGATGGCGATATCGACGAGAACCGAACCCGCCTGCATCTTCTTGACCATGTCGGCGGTGACCAGCTTCGGCGTGGTGGCGCCGGCGACCAGGACGGCGCCGATGACGAGGTCGGCGTCGACGACCAGGCGTTCGATTTCGGCCTGGGTCGAGAAGGCCGTGCGCAGGGCGGTGCCGAAGCGGTCGGTGGCGCGGCGCAGCGCGGGCAGCGAGCGGTCGACGATGGTCACATTGGCTCCGGTGCCGAGGGCAATGAGCGCGGCATTGGATCCGGCGACGCCGGCACCCAGGATGACCACGTTGGCCGGCGGCACGCCGGGCACGCCGCCCAGCAGAACCCCACGGCCGCCCAGTTCCTTCTCGAGGCAGGCTGCGCCCACCTGGATCGACATGCGTCCGGCGACTTCCGACATCGGGGTCAGCAGCGGCAGGGAGCGGTCGGCGGCGGTCACCGTCTCGTAGGCGACGCAGATGGCCCCGCTTTCCAGCAAATCGTGGGTCTGTTCCGGGTCGGGCGCCAGATGCAGATAGGTGAACAGGATCTGTCCGGGGCGCAGCTTCTTGCGCTCGGCGGCCAGGGGCTCCTTCACCTTGACGATCATGTCCGAGGTGGCGAACACCTCGTCGGCGGTGCCGAGGATGGTGGCGCCGGCCTTTTCGTAATCGGCGTCGGGGATGCCGGAACCCAGACCGGCGTTCTTCTCGATGGCCACCTTGTGGCCGGCGGCGACCAGTTCACGGACGCCGGCGGGGACCAGGCCCACCCGATATTCGTGAATTTTCGTTTCTTTTGGAACACCGATCTTCATGGCTAGCATCTCTCCTGATGGCGACGAATTCGGTTATTATTTTATGCGCTGTTTATGGTGAATGTCCTTGCGATCTGACGAACGAAATACTTAATATTTCGCAGAAAATTCGATGGTTATTAAAATGATTGAAACAATATTCGACTTTGATCGTCTCGATGCCAAGGACCGCCAAATTCTCCGTCTGCTCCAGGAGAACGGGCGCATCAGCAATGCCGAACTGGCCGAGAAAGTCTGCCTGTCTCCATCGGCCTGTCTGCGCCGGGTTCAACTGCTGGAACAGGCGGGCGTCATCGAGCGCTACGTGGCGCTCCTGAACCCGGCGCCGGTGCGGCGGGGCCTGACGGTTTTCATTGAAATCAGCCTGGAACGGCAGACGGATGTCGCCCTGGATGCCTTCGAGCAGGCGGTGAGGGCCTGCCCCGAGGTCATGCAATGTTCATTGATGGCGGGGGATACGGATTACCTGCTGGAGGTGTCGGTGGCCGACAGCAACGATTACGAACGTCTGCATCGCCAGGTCCTGGCCCGGCTGCCCGGCGCCGCCCGCCTGCGTACCCGCTTCACCATTCGGGGAATTTGCAAGCGGACGGCTTTTCCCGTCTGAAATTATCCGGCCGCTTACGCCGCCGTGCCGGTCCGGCGGGGCAGGCCGCCGCTTTTCAGGATGAAGGCTGCGACTTCCTCCAGTCCGTCGCCGGACTTCAAGTTGGTGAAGACGAAGGGACGGGTGCCCCGCATGCGCCGGGCGTCGTGGTCCATCACTTCCAGGCTGGCGCCGACCATCGGCGCCAGGTCGATCTTATTGATCACCAGAAGATCGGAACGGGTGATGCCGGGGCCTCCCTTGCGGGGGATCTTGTCGCCGGCCGCCACGTCGATGACATAGATGGTGATGTCGGCCAGTTCCGGCGAAAAGGTGGCCGACAGATTGTCGCCCCCCGATTCGACCAGGATGATTTCCAGGCCGGGGAAGCGTGCGGTCATTTCGGACACGGCGGCCAGATTGATCGAGGCGTCTTCGCGGATGGCCGTATGCGGGCAGCCGCCGGTCTCGACGCCCATGATGCGGTCGGGGGGCAATGCGCCGGAACGGGTGAGAAACTCCGCGTCCTCGCGGGTGTAGATGTCGTTGGTGATGGCCGCGATGTCGTAGGCGTCGCGCAACCGCTTGCACAGGCGGTCCATCAGGGCGGTTTTGCCCGAACCGACGGGGCCGCCGATTCCAACGCGGAAGGGAGAAGTCATGATCTGAACAGCCTCGTATATTGGGTTTCGTGACGCATGCTGGCCCAGTCGACCATGGGCGTGGCCGTGCCCAGGTCGGCAAGGGGATGAACGGCGGCGGCGGCGACGACTTCCGGCAGAATGCGGACCAGGGCGCGAACCGCCTTCTGACCGTCGGTCTGTCCCAACGGAACCAGCCGGACCGCCGCCGAGACCAGGTTGGCCGCCACCGCATGCAGGAACGCGGCAAGGGCGGCCTCCTCGGCGATCCCAGCGGCCGCGGCGGCCACCGCCACGGCGACGGCGTAAGCGGGTGCCTCCCGCCCGGCCATCCAGCGGTCCCATTCCTCGGACGGCCAGCAGGCGGAGAGCGCCTTGACAAAGGCTTTTCCCTGTGACCGGGACTCGAGGGCGGTTTCCGCCGTGCCGCGCCAGGCCTCCGCCAGATCGAAAATTTCTGCCAGCCGGTTGGGGGCATTTTCACGGACCGCCCGATGGGCCTGGCAGAACAGCACCGCGTCGATCCAGGCGCCGCCGTGGCGCAGGATGCCGGCGACCCAGCCGGTGACGCTGTCCAGGTCGGTCAGCAGGCCGGCTTCGACCGCCTGCTCCAGTCCGTGCGAATAACTGAAGCTGCCGATCGGAAATGCCGGCGACAGCCAGGACATCAGGCGCAGAAGGCCGTCGTTGTCGGTGGTGGTGGCGCCGGCGTCAGGCATGGTGATGCTCCCCGGCGGCATAGGCGCCGCCCTCGGCGTGAAAGGCCGCGCGATGCCGGACGATATGTCCACCCAATTGCTCGACCATGCCGACCAGGACATGATCGTCTTGAATCCTGAGGCCGCCGCCTTCGAGAATTTGCACGGGGGCGTGACGGTTTCCGATATGCCAGGCGATGCGGATCAGGCTTTCGGCGTCGTGGCAAGCGATGTCGACGACCGCTTCCGGCGCGGCCCGCACGGCGATCCATTCGCCGTCCGAGAGGCGCAGGCCGCAGCCTTCGGCCAGCAGACTGGCCTCGGGGAGGTCGAGCAGGAACTCGCCCCCGGAATCGTCGGTCATGGCGAGGCGCCGCCGATGACGGTCGGCCCAGGCCAGGGTGATGCTGGCCCGGGCACGGTCGGCCGGCCAGTCGCCGGGCCGATGGAGGGAGAGGGCGCGTCGCATTTCCATCCTCAGAACAGGAAATAGCGCTGGGCGAGCGGCAGCTCGCGGGCCGGTTCACAGGTCAGCAACTGTCCGTCGGCCCGCACCTCGTAGGTTTCCGAATCGACCTCGATGACGGGGCAGGCGTCGTTGTGAATCATCGCCGCCTTGGTCAGGCCCCGTGTGCCCGACACCGGCAGGATCCGACGGCGCAGACCCAGTTGGCTCCCGATACCGGCCTCGGCCGCCGTGCCGCTGACGAAGGTCACGCAACTGTGGGACAAGGCGCCGCCGAAAGCGCCGAACATCGGACGATAATGCACGGGCTGCGGAGTGGGGATCGAGGCATTGGGATCGCCCATGGCGGCCGAGGCGATGGAACCGCATTTCAGGACCATGTCCGGCTTGACGCCGAAGAAGGCCGGCTTCCATAGGACGAGGTCGGCCAGCTTGCCCACCTCGACCGATCCGACATGGGCCGAGATACCGTGGGTGATCGCCGGATTGATGGTGTATTTGGCGATGTAGCGCTTGACCCGGTGATTGTCGTTGGCGCCGTCTCCGGACAGGGCGCCGCGCTGGGTCTTCATCTTGTGGGCCGTCTGCCAGGTGCGGATGATCACCTCGCCGATGCGGCCCATGGCCTGACTGTCCGAGGACATCATGCTCATGGCGCCGAGGTCGTGGAGAATATCCTCGGCGGCGATGGTCTCGCGGCGGATCCGGCTTTCGGCGAAAGCCACGTCCTCCGGAATGCGGGGGTCGAGGTGATGGCAGACCATCAGCATGTCCAGATGTTCATCCACCGTATTGACGGTGAACGGCCTGGTCGGATTGGTCGAGGAGGGCAGAACGTTGGCGACGCCGCACAGCCGGATGATGTCCGGCGCATGGCCGCCTCCGGCGCCCTCGGTGTGGAAGGCGTGGATGGTGCGCCCCTTGAAGGCCGCCACCGTGTCCTCGCAGAAGCCCGATTCATTCAGCGTATCGGTATGGATGGCGACCTGGACATCCATCTGGTCGGCCACCGACAGGCAGGTGTCGATGGCGGCCGGCGTGGTGCCCCAATCCTCGTGCAGTTTGAGCCCGCACGCCCCCGCCTGGACCTGTTCGATCAGGCCTTCCGGCCGGGTGGCGTTGCCCTTGCCGAAAAAACCGAGGTTGATCGGCAGACCCTCGGCGGCCTGGAGCATGCGCGCCAGATGCCAGGGACCCGGCGTGCAGGTGGTGGCGTTGGTGCCGTCGGCCGGTCCGGTGCCTCCGCCCAACAGAGTGGTCACTCCGGAATGCAGCGCGTCCTCGATCTGTTGGGGGCAGATGAAATGAATGTGGCTGTCGATACCCCCGGCGGTGAGGAGGCGGCCCTCGCCGGCGATGATCTCTGTGCCGGGGCCGATGACGATGTCGACGCCCGGCTGGATGTCCGGATTTCCGGCCTTGCCGATGGCCGCGATGCATCCATCCTTCAATCCGACGTCGGCCTTGACGATACCCCAGTGATCGACGATCAGGGCATTGGTGATGACCGTGTCGACCGCCCCTTCCGCCCGTGAGGCCTGGGATTGCCCCATGCCGTCGCGGATGACCTTGCCGCCGCCGAACTTGACCTCTTCGCCATAGAGGGTCCGGTCCTCTTCGACCTCGATGATGAGATCGGTGTCGGCCAGGCGCACCTTGTCGCCGGTGGTGGGACCGAACATGGCGGCATAGGCCTGTCTTTCGATTTCATAAGCCATGATCAGTTCCCTCCTTCGAGAGGCCCGTTGACCAACCCGTTGAATCCCCAGACGGTGCGGTTGCCCGAGAACGCCACCAGGGTAACATCGCGGGTCTGGCCCGGTTCGAAACGGATCGCCGTGCCGGCCGGGATATCCAGGCGGAAGCCCCTCGCCTTGTCGCGATCGAAGGCGAGCGCCCGGTTCGTCTCATGGAAATGGAAGTGCGATCCCACCTGGATGGGACGGTCGCCGGTATTGGCCACGGCCAGGGTGATGGTGGCGCGGCCCTCGTTCAGCACCAGGCTGCCGGGAGCGGTGATAATTTCGCCGGGAATCATCTTAAAGCCTCATCTCATCGGATCGGAGCATGCACGGTCACCAGTTTGGTCCCGTCGGGGAAGGTGGCTTCCACCTGGATCTCGTGGATCATCTCGCTGATGCCGTCCATCACCTGCGCGCGTGTCAGCACCTTGGCGCCGTCCTGCATCAGTTCGGCCACCGACCGGCCGTCACGGGCGCCTTCGACGACGAAATCGGTGATCAGGGCCACGGCTTCCGGATAGTTGAGTTTGACGCCCCGTTCCAGCCGGCGGCGCGCCACGATGGCCGCCATGGCGATCAACAGTTTGTCTTTGTCCCTTGGCGACAAATTCACCGGAATCCTCCTTTTTTCAAATATGCCAAAGCCTGGGCAGCGTCTTCGGGCAGCTGCCGGCCGCCGCGCGCAACTCACCCCAGGCGTATCCGAAGGATCGTCTGAGGGTCTGGGCGTCGGCGGAGAGCCAACGGGCGATCAGGATACCATTGACGATGGTGGCGCCGAAACGCACCTGCGAATGATCGGGGCAGGCGCGCAGGATGGTCAGGAAGGGCGGGGGATCGTCCACCACCAGGGCCAGGGTGGCCATGGCGTGACAGCCGTCGAACCCCGCTCCGTCGTCCAGGCGGCCGGCGATGTCGCCGTCGAGATGCAAGGCGTCGGACCAGACCATCCTGCCGTTCCTTCGAATGGTCCAGGCATCGCGGATCAGGCCGTGGTTCATTCTTTCACCGCGCGCGGTGCGGCCGAAAACCAGCATTTCCCCGGCTAGCAGGCGGCCCCCCTGGGCGACGTCGACATCGGTGCAGCGCCGCAGCCGGGCATTGTCGAACAGGATGGTTTCCTGGGGCAGATATTCGAGCCATCCGTCGCGTCCCACCGAAAGCCGGACGTCGATACGGCCGTCGGCACCGCTCGAACGATAGATCTTCTCGGCGGCCTGGGCGACGAACAGGCCGGAGGCCCCGTCCTCCACGCGCAGGTCGAAGGCCAAGCTGTCGCCGCCCACCAATCCGCCCGAAGTGGTGACCAGCGCCGCCGTCAGGGGATCGCCGGAGGCGGCGGTGGGAAAGAGAACGCGCAAGGGCGAGACTTGCCGAAGATCCGCCAGGTCGGTCTTTCCGTCCCGGGTGGTCAGGCGAACCTCCGCGATTCCGTGCATGCCGGGAGGGGGCGGGGACGAGGCGTCAAGTTCTTGAGTTCCGTCAAACGGTGAGATAGCGGCGAACATCGGCCTCCACCAATTCTGCGGCCGATCCGGCCATGACGACTTCGCCGCGTTCCATGACGGCAAAGTCGTCAGCCAGTTCGCGCGCGAATTCAAAATATTGTTCGACCAGGACGATGGCCATGGTTCCGCCGGAGGCCAGCATCCTGATGACCCGTCCGATGTCCTTGATGATCGACGGCTGGATGCCCTCGGTCGGTTCATCGAGGATCAGGAGGCGAGGGCGGGTGACCAGCGCGCGGGCGATGGCCAATTGCTGCTGCTGGCCGCCCGACAGATCGCCGCCGCGCCGGCCCAACATGTCCTTCAGGACCGGGAACAGCGTGAAGATCTCGGGCGGAATGCGGCTTTGGCTGCGTGGCAGCGGGGCGAAGCCGGTTTCCAGGTTTTCCTTCACCGAAAGCCGGGCGAAGATTTCGCGGCCTTGCGGGACGAAGCCGATGCCGCGCCGCGCCCGTTCATAGGCGGGCAGGCGGGTGATCTCCCGATCCTCCCAGCCGATGCTGCCGCTTTCAACGGACTGCAGGCCCATGATGGCCCGCATCAGGCTGGTCTTGCCGACGCCGTTGCGCCCCAGCACGCAGGTCACCTTGCCCTTTCGCGCGGTCAGGGAAACGCCGCGCAGCGCCTGGCTGGCGCCGTAGAACAGGTTGATGTCGTCGACTTTCAGCATGATTGTGCGTTTCACCGTCCCAGATAGACTTCGACGACGCGGGGATTGGATTGTACGGCGTCGATGCTGCCTTCGGCCAGGACCGAGCCTTCGTGCAGGACCGTCACCTTGGCCGCCAGCGAGCGGACGAATTCCATGTCGTGCTCGACCACCACCAGCGAGCGCTCTCCCAGCGAACGGTCGCGGGACAAATCGAGAATGAGGGCGGCCGTCGCCTCGGTTTCGGCGTCGGTGAGGCCGGCCACCGGTTCGTCGAGCAGCAGAAGGCGCTGGTCCTGCATCAGCAGCATGCCGATCTCCAGCCATTGTTTTTCCCCATGGGACAATTGGCCGGCCGGAAGTTTCGCCTTGTCGGTGAGGCCGACCAGGGTGAGGACCTGGCCGATGCGGTCCTTCGCCTCGCCCGAAAGGGTGAAAAACAGGGTGGCCAGGGTGCCGCGCGGACCTTTCAGGGCCAGTTCCAGGTTGTCGAATAGGGAAAGCTTTTCGAAGACCGTCGGTTTTTGGAACTTCCGGCCGATTCCGAGGTTGGCGATGGCCGCCTCGTCGAGGCGGGTCAGGTCGACGTGGCCATCGAAGAGGACGTCGCCCGCGTCGGGACGGGTCTTCCCGGTGATGACGTCCATCATGGTGGTCTTGCCGGCGCCATTGGGGCCGATCACGGTGCGCAATTCGCCCGGCGCGATGACCAGCGAGAGGGCGTTGAGCGCCTTGAAGCCGTCGAAGCTGACGGTCACGCCGTCCAGATAGAGGATGCTGCCCTGGGCAGGTGACCCCGAGCCGCGCGGCTCGTCGATGGGAAGGCTCTCGTCAGGCATGCTTTTCCTCCCGTGCCGGCGGAGCCTTCGGGCGCCGTCGGTGCAGGCGCCCGGCCAGGCCGGTCAGTCCGTCGGGCAGGACCAGGGTAACGGCGATGAACAGGGCGCCCAGGAAAAACAGCCAGGCATCGGGCAGGGCGCCGGTCAGCCAGGTTTTCGCGGCATTGACGGCCAGGGCGCCGAGGATGGCGCCGACCAGGGTGCCCCGCCCGCCGACCGCCACCCAGATGGCGATTTCAATGGAATTGGCCGGCGAAAATTCCGACGGATTGATGATGCCGACCTGCGGGACATAGAGCGCCCCGGCGATGCCGGCCAGGGCGGCCGACAAGGTGAAGGCGAACAGCTTGGTAGCGGTCACCGAATAGCCCAGGAACCGCACGCGACTTTCCGCGTCGCGCATGGCCATCATCACCCGGCCGAGCTTCGATGCCACGACGAAGCGGCAAATGAGGAGAGCTGCGCCCAGCGCGACGACGCTGGCCGCGTAAAGCGCCACCTTGGTCGTCTGATCGCGCAGGTCGAAGCCCAGAAGATCCTTGAAGTCGGTCAGGCCGTTGTTACCGCCGAACCCCATTTCGTTGCGAAAGAAAGCCAGCATCAGCGCGAAGGTCATGGCCTGGGTGATGATCGACAGATAGACCCCGGTGATGCGCGAGCGGAAGGCCAGCCAGCCGAACACCAGGGCGAGGCAGGCGGGCACCAGGACCACCATGAGGGCGGCGAAGGCGAAATGGTCGAAGCCCATCCAATACCAGGGCAACTCCTTCCAGGCCAGGAAGACCATGAAGTCCGGCAGCAGCGGGTTGCCATAGACGCCCCTGGTGCCGATCTCGCGCATCAGATACATGCCCATGGCGTAGCCGCCCAGGGCGAAAAAGGCGCCATGACCCAGGGAAAGGACGCCGGCATATCCCCAGACCAGATCGAGCGCCAGCGCCAGCAGGCCGTAGCACAGATATTTGCCGAGCAGTGGTATCATGTAGTTGGGCAGATGCAGGGCCGAGTTTTCGCCCGGAAGCAGATTGAGAAGCGGAACGAGGCCCAGGAGGACGGCGCCGACGACGGCGAAACTCAGCCAGAAGCGGCGGTCGTGGAATTGCAGGAGGCGATGGAGGGGCGACGTCATGGGGTTTTGAGTCCTTCCTCATCCCTCGATGGAGCGCCCTTTGAGGGCGAACAGGCCGCGCGGCCGCTTTTGGATGAACAAAATGATGAAGACCAGCACCAGGATCTTGCCCAGCATGGCTCCCGCGTAAGGCTCCAGGAATTTGTTGACGACGCCCAGGCTGACCGCCCCCAGCAGGGTACCCCAAAGGGAGCCTACGCCGCCGAAGACCACCACCATGAAACTGTCGACGATATATCCCTGTCCCAGGTTGGGGCTGACGTTGCCGATCTGCGACAGGGCGACGCCGGCAATCCCGGCGATCCCCGAGCCGAGCCCGAAGGTCAGCGCGTCCACCCGCCCGGTGCGGATGCCCATGGCGGCAGCCATCGGCCGGTTCTGCGCGACGGCGCGCATCTGCAGGCCGAAGCGGGAATAGCGGAGCAGGGCGGCGAGCGCGCCCAGCACCACCAGGCAGAAGACGATGATGATCAGGCGGTTCCAGGTCAGGATGAAGCCGCCGCTCATGTCGATGCCGCCGGTCATCCAGGCGGGATTGGCCACTTCCTTGTTGGGGGCGCCGAAGATGGTGCGCACCAACTGCTGCAGGACGAGGCTGATGCCCCAGGTGGAAAGCAGGGTTTCCAGCGGCCGTCCGTAGAGGAAACGGATGACGCCCCGTTCCAGCGCGATGCCGACCGCCCCGCTGATCAGGAAGGCGACCGGCACGGCGACCACCAGATAGGCGTCGAAGGCCGACGCTGGCAGCCACATGCGGAAACATTGCTGCACGACATAGGTGGCGTAGGCGCCCAGCATGATCATCTCGCCATGGGCCATGTTGACCACCCCCATGACGCCGAATGTGATGGCCAGGCCGATGGCCGCCAGCAGCAGCACGCTGCCCAGAGAGAAGCCTTCGAACAGATGGGCGCCGATGCCGATGAGCGCGATCCTTTGGCGGATGCCCGAGATTGCCTGGTCGGCGGCACGCCGCACCGCCTGATCCCGCTCCCCGTCCTGGAGACGTTCGAGCAGGCCCAGCATCGTCGGGTCGGTGGAGGAGGCGAGGGTGTGAATCGCCGTCAAGCGGACGGTCCGATCGGCATCGCGCAATTGCAAGCCGGCCAGCGCCGTCGTCATGACGGACCCTGTCGCCGGATCGGTCTCCTGGGCCAGCGCCCTCTGCAAGAGATCGACCGCCTCGGCTGACTTGGAATCGGCGACCGCGCGGGCCGCGCCGCGGCGTTTTTCCGGATTGGGATCGAACAGCGAGAGTTGCCCGATCGCCCCTTCGATGGCGCCACGCACGCGGTTGTTGGCCGAAACGTCGGACAGATCGGCCGGATCGACGCCCGTGACCGGCTGACCATCCATCGCGTCGCGATAGACGTCGCCATCGGCGTAGAGCAGCCGTCCGTCCTCGGCGGCGGACAGCCTTGAATCGAGCAACGCCTGGAGCACCGGCACGGCACGCGGGTCGCCCAGCGCCGCCAGGGTTTCGACCGCCTTGATCTTTTCGTCGAAATCATCGCTGTTCAGCGCCGCCACGGCACCGGCGAAATCCGGACGATCACCGGCACCGGCCGGGTTATTCCAGGCCGTCGCGACAAGAAACAGAAAAAAGGCGACGGATATGATTTTCACGAAGGTCACCGGGCGAGACTGTTCCGTTCCCCCGGGAACACCGATCCCCGGGGGAGCATCACGTTTTTCTACTGGGCGGCCGGTTTGCCGCCGGCGATGAAGGGGCTCCAGGGTTCGCCCTTGACCACGTCCTTGGTTTTCCAGACCACGCTGAACTGCGCGTTCGGCTTGATCTCGCCGATCATCACCGGCTTGGACAGGTGGTGGTTTTCGTTCATCACCGCGGTTCCGCCGGTCAGGTTTTTCACCGTCTGGCCGATCATCGCGGTCCGCACCGCGTCGACATTGGTGGTGCCGGCCTTGGTCACCGCCTGGGTCCACATCTTGAAGCCGATGTAGGTGGCTTCCATCGGATCGTTGGTGGTGCGCTTGTCGTTCTTCACGAAGGCGTGCCACTGCTTGATAAAGGCAGCGTTTTCAGGGGTCTTGATGGATTCGAAGTAGTTCCAGGCGGCCAGATGGCCGACCAGATTCTTGGTGTCGATGCCGGCCAGTTCCTCTTCGCCGACCGAGAAGGCGACCACGGGGATGTCGGAGGCCTTGATGCCCTGGTTGGCCAGTTCCTTGTAGAAGGGGACATTGGCGTCGCCGTTGATGGTCGAGACCACGGCGGTCTTCTTGCCGGCCGAGGCGAACTGCTTGATCTTGGAAACCTCGGTCTGCCAATCGGAGAAGCCGAAGGGCGTGTAATTCTCAAGGATGTCTTCGTCGGCGACGCCCTTCGAATGCAGGAAGGCGCGGAGAATGGTGTTGGTGGTGCGCGGATAGACGTAATCGGTGCCTTCCAGCACCCACCGCTTGGCGCCGCCGCCGTCCTTGCTCATCAGATATTCGACGGCCGGGATCGCCTGCTGGTTGGGCGCTGCGCCGGTATAGAAGACGTTTTTCGATTCCTCTTCGCCCTCGTATTGGACGGGGTAGAACAAGAGGCCGTTGTCCTGCTCGAAGACGGGCAGCACCGACTTGCGCGAGACCGATGTCCAGCAGCCGAAGACCACCGCGACCTTGTCCTTTTCCAGAAGCTCGTGGGCCTTTTCCGCGAACAACGGCCAGTTCGAAGCCGGGTCGACGACGACGGCCTCCACCTTCCTGCCCAACAGGCCGCCCTTCTTGTTGATGTCGTCGACCATCATCAGGACCGTGTCCTTCAGCGTCGTCTCGCTGATCGCCATGGTGCCGGAAAGGGAATGAAGCACACCGACTTTGATGGTGTCCTCGGCGGCCCCCACCGCGTGAGAGGAAACGGTAGCCGCGATAATCGCGCCAACCCCGGCAATTGCTCGCATCAGTTTCATGGGTGTCTTCCTTGGAAGCCATTAAGAATGCCTGCTGTTACGCAATTTATGGGCCAGACGCGGCGGGGCGCCTGAAATTATCGGTGGCATCGGGGCGCGACAGGGGAAGGGGGAAACCCGCGACAGGGGAAGGGGGAAACCATGGTGTGATTTGATGCTGTTACGGAGAGCAGATGCCCAAAAAATGGGCGGTTTATCGAAGCGGTCCGCGCAGGTTTTTCCTGTGCGGGCTTCAACTATCCAAATAGTGCAGGGAGAGTTGAAATAGTGACGAGAGGTCATGATGTGATGTGATGACGCGCCGCCGAAGCCGGAGGCGTGGACGGCATATCGCCCTTGAGGCTCCGGAGCGCTTATTTCGCCCCGAAGCCTCAAGGGAACGAGCGTCAGGAGTCAGATGAGGCAGTTTGATCTGCGCCGTCCGACGGCGATGTTTTCTCTGCTGGTGTGGTTGGGGGCGTGCGGCTCAGGTCGGGCCGCCGAGCCCGAGAGCTTAAGTTTTCAAGCCTATTGCGGCGGTCTTGATGCCGCCGAGATCTCCTTCGTTGCCGAGCAGCAGGATGGCCGTTATCACGGTCATTTATCCATTCTCACCCATGGCATGACGCATTGGATGACTAGGCTGCTGGTCGATTCCGACAGTTGGGGGACGGTCACGCCGACCGGTTTCCGCCCCCTCACTTTCAGCCAGGTGAGCAGTTCCAGGGAGAAGAACCGCCGCATCGAGATGCGTTTCGTCGATGAGGGCGAAACGGCCGAGAAACTGGTGGATGATGAGCGGCGAAACGATGCTTCCCTGGCTCCCGCTGATCCCGATGATCTCGATCCGCCTGTTCCGGAGGAGGCGCGTCACCACGTGCTCGATCCGGTGACGGCCTTGTTCGAGATGGGGCGACGTGGCATGGCGGGAGAAAAGACCTTTGTCCTCGCCGTATTCGATGGCCGGCGCCGCTATGATCTCGCGGTCGAGGCGGTGGGGCCCGGTTCCCACGATATCGGTGGCAAAACATATGATACGCTCGACCTCAAGGCGGTGATGAATCCGCTGTACGGCTTCCGGCCCCGCGCCATGGATTTCTGGAAAAATGCCGGTTTCAACGTTTTCGTCGGACGAGATATCGGCCTGCCGGTCAAGATATCGACGACGACCTTCACCGCGGAGACGGTTATCGGGTTGCATGCCTCGTGCCGTGGCGTCCTTCCCTGCCCGCCGTCGTAAAGCCTTGCTTTTTTCGCGCGGCGAACAAATAACAGAGCCCCGTTAGGTTTTTCTGTCCATTTCCGTGAGCTTTCTGTCATGAACCCGAGCGAGATCGCCCGCGTTGAGGCTTATCTCAACGCCACTTTCGGTAATTCCACCATTCGCATCGTCCCCCCCAAGAAGCGCGGCGGCCCGATAGAGGTCAGCGTCGGCGGGGAATTCATCGGCGTGCTCCATCGCGACGACGACGAGGGCGAGGTGTCCTATTCCCTGATGATGACCATCCTGGAGGAGGATTTGCCGACGCTCGCCAAGGTCAAGTGACCGATTTCCGGTTGTCGGAAATCCATAGGATAATCGACGACAGGCCCCAGTGTTCGAATTCTGACGGATGGTGACCATGCCATCCGTCAGAATTCGAACCACCAGTCATCCGCCGCATTGAGGGAATTCGCGATGAAGTCGTTCGCCGTCCTGCTGTTTCTTGCCGGACTCGTCCATCTGGGGTTGCAGGTGCCACTGGTGATCGCCGGTGGCGCCGCCTTGCTTCTGTGGATTCTGTGGAAGCTGAAATATGTCATTCTGGCCCTCGTGGGCCTGGAAATGCTGTTCGGCGGAAACGGTGGCGACGGCGGCGTAGACGCCTGACCTCCGTTTTTCTCAAATCATCTCGCTTTCCGTCTTTACCTCGGCCATCCTCCCACTGAATAGTAGTTTTTAACTAACCGGTTATCTCAGATATCGGCCAGTTTTCGGAGGAAATGGGGACCATGAAAACCATCCGGTGGGGAATCATCGGCTGCGGCGACGTCACGGAAGTGAAGAGTGGCCCCGCTTTCCAAAAGGCCGACAACTCGACGCTCGTCGCCGTGATGCGGCGCGATGCCGATCGGGCCCGCGATTATGCCCGTCGCCACGGGGTGCCCCGCTGGCATGCGGATGCCGAGGATATCATCGCCGCGAAGGATATCGACGCCGTCTATATCGCGACCAGGCCCGATTCCCATCACGATTATGTCTTGCGTTGCGCCAAGGCGGGCAAGGCGGTCTATGTCGAGAAACCGATGGCGATGACCTATGGGCAGTGCATCGAGATGGTGACCACCTGCCGCAGCCATGGGGTGCCGGTGTTCGTCGCCTATTACCGGCGGGCCATGCCTTACTTGTTGAAGGTCAAGGAGCTTTTGGACGAGGGACGGATTGGACGGGTCTGTGCGGTGTCGACCTCTTTTTTGGAGCGGCTACCCCCCGCTGCCGACATTGCTGGTGGCGCTTTGCCGTGGCGGCTCGATCCGGTCTTTTGCGGAGGAGGCATCTTCTTCGATACCGTTTGTCATAATTTCGACCTCCTCGATTTTCTTTTCGGCCCGGTGATCGAGGCGAGGGGATTCCCGGTCAACCGGGTGGGGGCTTATACTCCGCCTGATACGGTGACGGCGAGCTATGCCTTCGAATCGGGGGTGAGGGGAAGCGGTACCTGGTGTTTCGCTGCGGAAAGGAATGCCGAAAGCAATGAAATCATTGGAACGGAGGGATCGATCGTCTTCCATCCCTTCTCCTTCGCGCCGATCCGTTTGATAAGGGCGGGACAGGTGACCGAATTCCCCATCGTCAATCCGCCGCATGTCCAGCAACCGCTGATCCAGACCATCGTCGACGAGTTGAACGGCAAGGGGGTTTGTCCCAGTCAGGGGGTGTCGGCGGCCCGCACGGCCTGGGTGGTCGAAACCATCCTCAGCGGGGCGTATTTATAAAAACCGCAAGCCGTTTCCTCGCCTTGCTCTTGCTTGAGAGCGGCGGGTTGCAAGGCGTTCGATCTTTGGAAACGCCACGGCGCAAGACATGATAATTTGTATAAAATATTGCCAAAATAACAATCAGCACTTTGATAAGGCGTGGAAATTTCCTCGAATCAGACCGGGGTATTCCTATTGTTAATTGACATATTATGCCGCCTCAACCATGGTGACTAACCCGTCGGGACGCTCCCTTACGCTCTCGACCCAGAGATCATGCCTTGAAGGATCGGTTGGCGCCCTTGCAGCCCGTCAGAGATTTCTGAATGCGCACCGTTGCAGACATTCATGAGGATATAACCGCCCGCCAAGCCAAGGTTTCCGGGAAGTTCGGTTATTTTTTCGTGCAGTGGATCAAATTCCGCGACCACTCCGATCGTCTTTACGAAGCGCGGGGCGAAAACGGTGAGACTTATCTGCAGTTCCGTCTGATGCAGAACCATGTCGTCGAATCGGCTGCCATATTCGAGACGGTCCTGACCCATTGGAAGGAAACGGATCAGGAAGCCCGTATTTTCAATTTTCTGAATTCGGAAGACACCAACGGGAACGGAATCTGGCACTATCTGGCCGATACCTTGCGGGAGCATGAAGGGGTGTCGACCCTGAAAATCGCCCGCACCCTGCTGGCGATGGACATCGATTTCTCCCGTCGAAATCGGCTTGGAATATCACCGCTATCCAAGATGTTGCTGCCGGCGCCCCGGTGGCAATCGTTGAACGCGCTCATTCAGACGAAACATCTTTCCATCGAGAATATCGAAGGGGCCATCAACGAGCGATCCAAGGATCAGGCGCAACGCAACCATCTGATGACGATGATCTTCACCAGCGACATCGAGGATAATCGGGGGTTGCTGTCCCAGCACGTCCTGCATCAGGCGGTGCAGCCGCAGGCCGATATCACCTTGCGCGCCGCGACATGTCGGTTGTTTTTCGAATATGTGGATGTGGAGCAGGGGGGGACTGCCTTCTTCAAGCTGATCTCCATTGCCAATCACGCCATGTTCGACGACCTGATGCGGCTTCTGATCCATAATACGGCCGAGACGGTCAATTCGATGGGCGCGCCCGACGTCGCCACCCGGAAGAGCTATGGCCAGGCCTATCTGGCGAAAAAGCTGCTGCGGCGCGATAAACGGGGCGAGAATGTGCTGTTCAAGGCATTGTTCGCCGGCAAGCACAATCATATGCGCAAGATATCGAGCCTGTTGCATAACGACAATCTGGCCATGCGCACGACCTTTCGCGGTGAAACGGTCCGCAAGGATCTGGTGGTCGACAAGGCTTCTCCGGCGCCTTGCAATCCGTTGCTTTCCTTGCTGCTCCAGCAGGACGTCGAAGGCAATACCGTTTTGCACCACACCATTCTGCGCAATGACGTGCAGGCGCTCAAATGGCTGTTTTCCGGTTTGGCGCCCAATGACATGTACGCCATCATCAAATCCTTTCCCAATCGCTACGGCCTGACGCTGTTGGGCATGGTGCAGCCCGAGATCGTCAAGGCGAAGCTTGGTCACGCGATGGCGGCGAAGGCTATCTCGCCACAGCGGGCGAAAGAGATTTTCGTGGCATTGAATGGCGCCGACCAGGATCTCAAGGATTATCTGGATGCGCGGCTCAAGGAAATCGACGAACTGGCCACTCTGGTCGGGCGCAAGGAGCCGCTTCCTCCTTCCTTCCAGCTTCCCAGGAACGCCCCGGCCTCCAATTGATCTTCTCTGATCTGTGCCGGCATGTCGTTTCGGCAGTCGCCAGGCGCGAGAGGCTCTTTATTTTTCCAAAATCCGAGTCCGGCTCGCTGGTATGAGTGAATCATGTGCATTTATTTTTGATGCATAAGATATCAATATACGCATTTTAATTTTCAAAATTAAATAATTAATATACAGTACATTTACAAATAATGTGTTTGTAGCTGTTCTTCCTGCTGTTATTATCGCCTTATGATTAAGGAAGGCAATATTCGTCGCGGACGTTACTTAAATGTGCCGCGGAAACTCGATCTGATGGTGATGATCGGCGGACGCATGGTCCGGGTGCTCGATGCCACCTTGCGGACGATCAGATTGGAGACGGTCGGCGGCGTTGCCCCGGGCGACATCCGAATCACCCTTTATCCGATAGGGGGGGATGGCAGGGTCGAAACGGAAGCCGGGGTGGAGGCCGTGGCCCGTGTCATCGACCAGAATGACAAGGCCAGTCATCTGGCTTTTATAGTGTCGACCTATCCCCTGTCCAAGCTGATCATCAGCAGCCTCGCCCATCGACAGGGAATCGAGCCTTATCATCGGAAGATAGGTCTGTGATCGATAGATAAATTACGTCGGCGCCGCTGTCTTGTTATTTACCGTTCGGCCCCCAACCTGTTGTCGATAGGCAATAGGAAAACAAAAAAACGTCACGGGGAGCCAAACGATGCAGTCCATTCGCCTCATTGCGGGTGTTCTCTTCATTTTGTCGATCGTTCCGGCTGCACGGGCCGAGGATGTGGTTCGCCTGGGCAATTTGAAGTTCGCCCATTACGGCGCCGTTTCCTACATGAAGGAAATCGCCGGAAAATATTCGTTGAAGATTGAGGAAAAGGTCTTTCCCAAGGGCATCGACATCATGCCGGCGATCGTCGCCGGCGAAATCGACGTCGCGGCCAGCGCGCTCGACGCCGCCATCGCGGGGCGGGCCGGCGGGGCCGGCATTTATGCCGTCGCCGGTTTCGCCAAGGGGGGCGCCCGGATTGTCGGGCGCACCGACCTCGGCTTGAAAAGCATCGCGGAGCTGAAAGGGCGAAAAGTCGGGGTTCCGCGCGGCGGAGCCCAGGAATTGCTGCTGTTCGCCGAATTGGCCAAATACGATCTCACTTGGTCGGACAAGCCGGGCAAGGATGTGCAGATCGTCTATCTGCCTTACGCCGATCTCAATCAGGCGCTGATGTCCAAGGAGATCGACGCCATGAGCCAATCCGAGCCGCAGTCTTCCCAGGCGATCAACAAGGGATTCGGTCTGGAGATCAACAAGCCTTACGACACGGCGATGGGCGAACCCATCCGTGTGCTGGTGATTACCGAAAAACTTTATAAGGAAAAGCCGGATGTCGCCCAGCGCCTGATGAATTGCTTCGTCGAGGCGACGGCGACTTTTTTATCCAATTCCCAACTGTCCATGGGCTATGTGCGCACCCAGATGTTTAAGGGCCAGATCTCCGACGATGACTACCGGGACGCCATGGGCAACGCGGCTTTCACTTACGATCTGCCCATCGAACATGTGCAAATCACCACCGATCTGATGGTCAAATATGGTGTGGGCCGGATGAGCAGCCCGCCGAAGGCGGAGGATTGGGTCAAGCTCGACCTGCTCGCCAAGGCCAAGGCGGCGGCGGGGGTCAAGTAATAGATCTGACCTGTTAACAGCGAGGGCGGATGAAATGATGCGGCGCGGATGGTGGCGGGGTCTGTTGCGCGGCGTGGCCGTCCCCGTCCTGGTTGTCGCTTTCTGGCAGGGTCTGGCATCGCTGGGGGTCGTCAACAGTCAGATCTTGCCGTCCCCCATCGCCGTGATCGAGCGCTGGTGGGCCTATCTGGCGCCGCTGGAGGCTTATCGTCCGGCGGAGGGCTCATGGCTCGCCTGGGTTTTTTCGGGCGAGTTGCCGGCTGACGCGGTGGCCAGTCTGATGCGGGTTTTCGGCGGATTTGCCATCGGGGGCGGGCTGGCATTGCCGCTCGGTCTGCTGATGGGGGCCAATCGGCGCGTTTTCAGCCTGTTCAATCCCCTGGTGCAGATCCTGCGGCCGATTCCGCCGATCGCCTTCATTCCCCTGTCGATCCTGTGGTTCGGTCTGGGCAATCCCCCGGCGATCTTCCTCATTTCCATCGGCGCCTTCTTTCCCATGCTGATGAACACCATCACCGGCGTACAGACCGTCGATGGGATCTATATCCGGGCGGCGCGCAATCTGGGCGTGCGCCCCTGGACCATGTTCACCCGCATCATGTTGCCGGCCGCCATGCCCTACATTCTGACCGGCGCGAGGATCGGCATGGGAACCGCCTTCATCGTGGTCATCGTTTCGGAGATGATCGCGGTGAACAGCGGACTCGGTTTCCGCATTCTGGAGGCTCGGGAATATTTCTGGTCCGACAAGATCATCGCCGGGATGTTTTCCATCGGCATCCTTGGCCTGGGCATCGATGTGGCGATGAATTCCCTCAGCCGGATTTTGCTCAAATGGCATCGCGGCCTGGAAAGTTGACGGTGATGACCGATACCGGATCCGGTTTGATCATGACGAAGGGTCGCCAGATATCTCTTTATCCGGCGGACGCACAGGCGCAGATCAGCATCCGTGGGCTTGGCAAGGTGTTTCCTCGCGGTCTGGTCGAAGCCTTGAAAGATATCGATCTGGACATCCCGGCGGGGCAGTTCGTCAGTTTGCTCGGGCCGTCGGGGTGCGGAAAATCGACCCTGCTGAATGCCATTGCCGGCTTCGAGGTCCCCACGTCCGGGCAACTCCTGGTCGACGGGCGGGCGGTCAGCGGCCCGGGACCCGACCGCGGCATGGTTTTTCAGGAATATGCCCTGTTCCCCTGGATGAGCGTGGCGAAGAACATTTCCTTTGGCCTTGACGTCAAGGGCGTGCCGAAGGCGGAGGCCGCGGCGAGGGTCGAGATGTTGCTGGCGAAATTGCGGCTGGCCGAGTTTCGCGATCGCTATCCGAAGGATTTATCCGGGGGCATGCGCCAGAGAGTGGCCATCGCCCGTATCCTGGCCCTCGATTCTCCGATCATGCTGATGGATGAACCTTTCGGTGCGCTCGATTCCCTGACCCGGCGGACGCTTCAGGACGAATTGCTACGGATCTGGCAGGAATTCGGCAAGACCATCGTCTTCGTGACGCATTCGATCGAAGAATCGCTCTATCTGTCGGACCGGGTCGTGGTGATGACCTATCGTCCGGGTACGATCAAGCGCGATCTCATGGTCGATCTGGCCCATCCGCGCGATCCCAGCAGTAGCGACTTCAACCGGTTGAAACGAGAGCTTTCCCAACTGGTGATGGAGGAGCAGACCCGTTCCGAGGGTCTGCTCCCGACCGGCGATTGAGGTTAGTCGGCCCGTTCGACCTGGCTGACGTCGCGGACGGCCCCCTTGGACGCACTGGTGGTGAGCGCCGCATAGGCGCGCAGCGCCTGCGAGACCTGACGTTGCCGGGAGACCGGTTTCCAGGCCTTGGCCCCTTTGGCTTCCATGGCGGCGCGGCGGGCGGCCAGTTGCTCGTCCGTCAGTTTGACGCCGATCTTCCGGTGGGGAATGTCGATTTCGATGATATCGCCCGATTCGACCAGTCCGATGGCCCCGCCTTCGGCGGCTTCCGGCGAGACATGGCCGATCGACAGGCCGGAGGTGCCGCCCGAGAACCGTCCGTCGGTGATCAGGGCGCAGGCCTTGCCGAGATGCCGGCTCTTCAGATAGCTGGTGGGATAGAGCATTTCCTGCATGCCGGGACCGCCCTTCGGCCCCTCGTAGCGGATCAGCACGACATCGCCTTCCTTGACGTCGCCCCCCAGGATCTTGGCCACGGCCTCTTCCTGGCTTTCGCAGATCACGGCGGGGCCGGAGAACACCAGGTTGCTCTTGTCGACGCCGGCGGTTTTGACGATGCATCCGTCGAGGGCGATATTGCCGTAGAGTACGGCCAGGCCGCCATCCTTGCTGTAAGCATGATCGAGGTCGCGGATCACGCCCGTTTGACGGTTGTCGTCCAGGTCTTCGAAGCGGGCGGACTGGCTGAAGGCCTCGGTGGTTCGGACGCCGCCGGGCGCCGCCTGGAAGAAGGTTTTGACGGCGGGGGCCTTCGATTGGCACACGTCCCATTGCGCCAGGGCCTCGCCCAGGCTCGGCTTATGGACGGTGGGGACGTCCCGGTTCAAAAGGCCGGCCCGGTCCAGTTCGCCCAGGATCGCCATGATGCCGCCCGCATGATGCACGTCCTCGACGTGAATGTCGGCGACGCTGGGGGCCACCTTGCACAGGTGTGGCACCCGGCGTGACAGCCGGTCGATGTCGGCCATGGTGAAGTCGACACCGCCTTCCTGGGCGGCGGCCAGGAGATGCAGCACGGTGTTGGTCGATCCGCCCATGGCGATGTCGAGCGTCATGGCGTTTTCGAAGGCCTTGAAGGAGGCTATCGAGCGGGGCAGCACGGAGTCGTCGTTCTGCTCGTAATAGCGCTTGGCCAGGCTGACGGCCAGCCGGCCGGCTTCCAGGAACAGCTCGCGGCGGTCGGCGTGGGTGGCGACCAGGGTGCCGTTGCCGGGCAGCGACAGGCCGAGCGCCTCGGTCAGGCAGTTCATCGAATTGGCGGTGAACATGCCGGAGCAGGAGCCGCAGGTCGGACAGGAGGATCGCTCATATTCGGCGACGTCGGAGTCGCTGACCTTGTCGTCGGCGGCGACGATCATCGCGTCGATCAGATCGACGGCATGGACCTTGCCGCCCACCGTCACCTTGCCGGCCTCCATCGGGCCGCCCGAGACGAACACCGTCGGAATGTTGAGGCGCAACGAGGCCATCAGCATGCCGGGTGTGATCTTGTCGCAGTTGGAGATGCAGACCAGGGCGTCGGCGCAATGGGCGTTGACCATATATTCGACGGCATCGGCGATCAATTCGCGCGACGGCAGCGAATAGAGCATTCCGGAATGGCCCATGGCGATTCCGTCATCGACCGCGATGGTATTGAACTCCTTGGCGACGCCGCCGACCGCTTCGATCTCGCGGGCGACCATCTGGCCCAGATCCTTGAGATGCACATGGCCGGGAACGAATTGGGTGAAGGAATTGGCGATGGCGATGATGGGCTTGCCGAAATCGCCATCCTTCATGCCGGTGGCTCGCCATAGTCCACGCGCGCCGGCCATGTTGCGACCATGGGTGGAAGTACGGGAGCGATATTCGGGCATGACCGGAATCCTTGAAGTTCAACAGGAGAAATGTTCGCAGAACATAACGATATGACCGCCCGAGGGGAAGAGAAGAGACAAAATTTCGTCAAAGGGGCGCCGCGGGATGGAAGTCGTCAGAAATACCGTCTGACTTGCAGGCTGAGACTGCTGCGCGCTTTCGCGCCCTCAAAATCTGAATCGCCCTTTTTCTAAGCCCGGACCCTGGCCAGGAACGCCTCGACCTCCTGGCGCAGGGTCTGCACCGGCGCGCTCAGGTCGTTGGCGGCCCACAGGACGCGAATGGCCGAGCCGCAATAGCTGGCCGCCGACTGGGTGACCTCGACCACGCCATCGGCCACCGTCCGGCTGTCTTCGCTGACGATGTCGACGCAGTGTCCAATGCGTCCGGTGGCGGCGGACTGCCGGGTCATCGCCTCGTTGACCGAAGCGGTGATTTCGGCCATGCGACGAATGGTCGCCCCAATGTTCTCCACCATCTGCGCCGTACCGTCGGCGGCATGCCGGATCGAGTGGATCTGCTCGCTGATCTTGCCGGTGGCTTGCGCCGTTTGATCGGCCAGATGTTTGACCTCGCCGGCCACGACGGCGAATCCGCGGCCGGCTTCGCCCGCGCGCGCCGCTTCGATGGTGGCGTTCAAGGCCAGCATGTTGGTCTGCTGGGCGATCTTGGCGATCAGTTCGAGAACCACGCCGATTTCCCTGGCGGCAACAGTCAACTCCGCCACCCGGTGATCGACGTGTTGCAGTTCCTGTTCTCCGACCTTGGAAATCGCTGCCGATTCGCCGATCAGGCCGGTGACCTCGCTGATCGATCCTGCCAGTTCCTCGGCGGCCTCACGCGCCGCCCGGACGCTGTCGTCGGCCTTTACGGCCGCTTCCGCCACCAGAAGCGATCGGCTTTCGCCGCTGTGGCTGACGCGGTTGGCCATGCGCCGCGCGGTATCGGCGATGGTGAGCGTGCCGTGCGATACCTTTTCGACGACGCTGCTGACCGTGTTTTCGAACTGATCGGCGAGATCGGCCATGGCGGTGCGTTTTTCGGCTTCGGCGCGGCGCATCAGGGTGTCGTGATCCTTTTGCAGCGCCACCATGGCCAGGGCGTTTTCCTTGAAGACGCCGACCGCGCGGGCCATGTCGCCGATCTCGTCTTTGCGTTCGGTGCCGGGTACCGCCACTGCATGCTCGCCCCCGACCAGGCGGCGCATGGTCTTTTCGATCAGCCGCAAGGGGGCGACGATGCTGCGCGATAACATCAGCGACATCAGGAAGAAGGCGAGCAGAGCGAGAGCGCCCGCCATTCCGGTTTGACGTCCAATGGCCGCGCGGGTTTCCGTCTGTTCCTCGCTGGCCCGGGCGGAACCATCGCGGGCATAGCCGAACAGCGTACTGATCTGCGGTTTCAGTTTGTTCATATGCCCGCGCAGTTCATCGACCTGGATGCCGAGGTCGGTCGAGGTCTCGGCGAAGGCGGCCATGTCGGCGGTGTAGGTGGTGAGGAGAGTGCGGAAACCCTCGGCGGTCGAGGCGGGCAAGCCGGAGCCGTCGATTTTCAGATCGAACTCCATGCTGAATTTGCGATGTTTGCCGAGATGTTCGTCCCCGCCATAGAGCATGAAATCCTTCTCGGCCTGACGCATGCCCAGCATCTTGTTCCACAGGGCATCGAGATTGGGCCAGACCTTGAGTTCGTCCTCCATGGCCTTGACCGACTTGCGGAGCGCGCCGCGCAGCCCGGAATCCTCAGTCAGTCCCAGCTTTTCCTCGGTCGCCACCACGGTTTCGAACTGCTGCGACAAGGCCTCCAGTTCCTTGGACAGGACCTCGACGTCGCGCGCGACGGGCCGCGCGGTGGGCAGGACGGCCAGCTCCTTGACATAGGCTGTCATTTTTGCGGCGGAGTGGCGATGCGCTTCGGCCATCTCGGGTTGGCGCGTGCGCAGAAATTCCTGTTCAAGCGTCTGCATGGCCAGAGCCTCGGCCCGCACATCGGCGACCAGATCACCCTGCCGCCGGTAGGAGTCCTGCTCGGCCATGGCTTGCGAGATCTTGTGTTCCCCCTGTAGCGAAACCAGGCCGAAAACAGCCGCTGCGATCAACGCCACCAGCAACAGCAGATGCACGCGTCGGCCGACCGTGATGTTCGACAAAAGGGGGAAGCTTCCTTCCTGCCACATGCGCAGCCAGGTTGTTCCGGCAAGCCACTCGGTCCGCCTGGCGGCGGCCATGCCGCCCAGCAGGGAATCGACGGTGGTCGTTCGCGCGTTCTCGTTCATCGCCGTCATGCCCCTTGCCCGTCTTCGATCGTCATCAGGCTGTCGAAGCGTGCCGCCGCCAGAAGCCGTTTTACTTGACCCTGTGGAGCACGCAGGATGACGGGGCCGCTTTGGCTTTCCTTCAACAGCAGAAGCATGCCCAGTCCGGCCGAGTCGATGAATTCGAGTTGCGAGACGTCGATTCTGAGAGACCTCGGTTTTCCGGCGGTAAGGGTATCGACGATGGTCCGGAACCTTTCATTGCTGTCAAAGGTCAGCCGGCCGCGCAACGCCAACTCGTGCACAGTGCCGGTATCCCTGATGTCGTAATCCACGACGATACTCCGCGATTGAATATGCTTTGGTGGCAACGCGCCAAAAGCAACTGATCGGGGCCTAAAGTAAGCAAGTTGACCGTTCCGGCCGGGTGAAATTCGTTTGAAGGTTTTGTTTCATTTTTGTTTCAAATAAATAAATGTGATGCACAAGTCATGCTCCTGCAGCAATATCTTAAGATATTGCAAAATATATTTTTAAATCTACATTTTATTTGTATGTCGTTTATGTTTGTCGAATTAATTTTATTTTATATTCGTTTTCTGTGGGTAGCATTCATTTAATAGATGATTGCGATTGTATTTTCAACCAAGAATATTCAATCCCATATTGAATTAAATATTCTTGGAGACGGTGTGTCATATATGAAAATTAAACGGCAAAATCGGAAGCATAACGACGATTCTTCTAAGCAATATGCGAATTCATTGGAAATTTATTCTGTCTCATATATTAACGATCTTGTGTCTTGTCGCAGAATATCCTTATTCCGCATGGCAGATTAAAGAGACGGTTATCGAGACAGGGCTGTTCAGTGCTCATTTTTGTTGCCGTCATCCCCGCGAAAGCAGGGAATCCATGGTTGGGATAAACACCGTTGTTTCCCCGGGAGTGATACTCTCTCCATCAGCATGGACCCCCTGCTTTCGCGGGGGTGACGAAGAGAGAGAACGAGCACTGAACGGCCCTGGTTATCGAGAGCAATAAGCAGAAATTGAAAGCCGAGGCCGTTCAGGGCATCGCCAATGCCTCTCAGACCGTCGATGTTCATGCCGGCGAACTCGACAAGGAGGTGTCGGCGGTCGAGGCCGATCTGAACGCGGCGGGGCGCAAGGCGTCCTGACGAAAGGGGATTAATCGCTCAGTTCGCACCAGACCGGGGTGTGATCCGAACATTTCTCCCTACCGCGCGGTTCCCGGTCGATGCCCGAGGCGACCAAACGGTCCGCCGCTTGGGGCGACAGCAGCAGATGGTCGATCCTGAGGCCAAGATCGCGCTGCCAGGCACCTGCCCGGTAATCCCACCAGGAATAGCAGTGGGCCTCGGAGTGGAAGGCGCGGAAGGCATCGGTCAGGCCTAGGTAGAGCAGGCGGCGGAAGCGCTGGCGTTCCTCGGGATGGAACAGCACCTGGCCTTCCATGGCGTGGACGTCGAAGACATCGGCCTCCTCGGGCGCCACATTGTAGTCGCCGCCGAGGACGAAGGGTTCCTCCAGCTCCATAAGCCGTCGGGCCCGTTCTCGCACTGCGTCCAAAAAAGCCAGCTTGAACGGAAAACGGTCGGATTCGGTGGATTGGCCCATCGGGACATAGATCGATGCCACGCGAACGCCGTTCGCCAGCTTGGCTTCGATATAGCGGGCTTCGCCGCCGTCGCCCGCCATTTCCCGGACCTCTTCGATGATCGGCAGCCGCGAGAGCACTGCGACGCCGTTGTAGGTTTTCTGCCCCCTGACCGCCAGATGCCAGCCCAGGCTTTCCAGTTCCAGTCTGGGGAAGTCCGCGTCGACGCATTTGATTTCCTGCAACAGGAGCACATCGGGCTTGGCCGTTTGCAGCCAGTCCAGAACCGCCCCAAGCCGGGCCTTTACCGAATTGACGTTCCAGGTGGCGATCTTCAATATATTGATTCCATTATCGTTTTCAGACCAGTTTACAGTCAGCGTCCATTTTGGTTTTCAACGGTAATTTTCAAGCTTTTTGATTGCCGATATGGTTCGGACTTTCTGGCTGGCCTGCCTGGTATAGAGGGAAACCATCGTTGCCGATAGATGGCGCTTGAAAGCCCATGCTCGCGGTCTCAATATGTACATGACATGTACATGTACACGGAGTAACGATTATGGCAGCAACCGCACGATTGGTCGTGCAGATGACGCCGCAAGAAAAACGGGCGCTCGATAGCCGGGCTAAGCGGGCCGGGGTTCCTACTGCGGAATTCGTTCGACGCAGCCTTAATGCCTCGGACGACATCGGGGAGCATCGCGAGGAAATCGAGGCGATGTTGGCTGCTTTAGAAGCAACGGCACCGCAGGTGCTTCAATCGGTTGATACCGCCATGGCGTCGATCGCGGCAATGTCCGCAACGCTCGATACCATGAAAATCGAGACACAATCGTGAGCCTGGGCGACCGCGTCCTTTCCGGCCTGAAGACCATCGTGTTGATCGAGGAGCGTACCAGGGCGCTCGATGACGCATTGAAGGGGCTGCGGGCGAAGATCGACAACAGTCTCGCCGATCATGAGAAGCGGCTGACACGGCTTGAAACGATCGTGGAAATCACTCGCCCGGACGGTGGCGTTCTTCGGATCGCCACGTCTCCAGACAAATAGTCCAAGGGGAGGCCATGCCTGCTATCACCCCAACACCTCCCACTTTTGCAGCTAACGCCAGCTTGGCGCGCGAACAAATGGTACGGCGGGCGGCCACCGGTTGGAGGCAGGCTGACATTGTCGCGGACATTTATTGTTACTGAAAAATTTTTTCAGGGGTTGGTTCGGTGCCTTTTCCAGTAGTATGAAGTTGGCGACAGCCAGGAATAGATTGTTTGCGATCTTCGGTCCGTTGGTGGCCGGATTGTTATTGCAGACCAATCCCGGTCGTATCATGACTATATTATTTTTACAGTGGTCGGTGAAATAACAGCTTCGGTGGCCCTGCCGCGTGGGCTGATCGCTGACAGCAAGGAGAGCACGTTTGGTACAAGGCGTCATCACACATCGCCCACAATGGGCCCAGTACCAGTCCCGCGAAATGGCGGAGCCCAACGAAGCGGTACCCAACGAAGTCGCGCCTGGCGAAGTGGTGCCCGGTAATGTGGAGGTCAACGAAGTCGCGCCCAGTAATGTGGAGCCCAGCGCAGTGGTGTCCAGTGACGTGGTGCCGGGTGATCAAGTGGTGAGCGAAAGCGAGAAGCCGTCGGTGAAAGACAAGCTGTCGAAGGCTCCCGCGAAAGACTTGCCGGCCAGAACCAAGGGCGGAAAGAAGGGCGGGCAGATCGAAGTGAATAAGGACGGATACGTGGTTGCCATCAACGGGCGCCGTATCTTCTGACTTCCGGCGGGCACGGCAGGGAAGGGCCGTGCCGCATCCGACACTGATGTGCGATGTCAAGTCAACCGGCGGCGACTTCGATGAGAAGAGGGGGCGTTCAGGTTCGGGCTCTTGAGGGGATTTCCCTTTTGAGCCAGGTCTGGACGGCCGGTCCGATTTCCTCAAGCGTACTCATGAACCGCACACCCTCCATGCGCCGCAGGCGTGCCACGCCAAGCCCACCGGCCCAGATGTCGACGGCTGGATCAAGTCGGCTTCGCAGATCGCGCAGGTACTGCGCAGATTCACGTGCCGGATGGGCAATGCTGAACGACAGGCCGACGACATCGACGGCGCAGACCTTGACGGCGGTGACGATTTCGATCGACGGAGTCTGCGCCCCCAATCCGATGCAGCAGGCCCCTTCCAGCGAAAGCACCGCGTTCGCCATCAGCAGCCCCAACGTGTGAAGTTCTCCGGGCGCCGTTGACAGCACGACGCGGGGTGCCCCCGATGTCTCGGTGACCGTGCGGACTGCCTCTTGGAGGATGCCCCGCACCACCTCGGAATAGAGGTGTTCCTCGAACACCCGGATCTCGCCGCGCAGCCAAGCTTCTCCGACGATGACATTCAGCCGTGCGACTGTTTCCCGCGCGAACAGGGACAATCCTTGGCGGTGCAACTGTCCTCTCAAGAGGTATTCCAACTGCCTCAGATCGTGCCGGGCCAAAGTTTCAAGTAACCGCGTCGAAAAATTCGAAGACTTGGCCACCATGTCCGGCGTGACATTCTGGGCCAACTGCTCCAGCGTCGCCAAATCAAGACCGACCACCTTGCCTGGCCGCATGCCAGCGCCCAGTAACCGCCGGATCAGCCGCAGGGAAAGCACTTGTTTGGCTGAATAGAGGCGGTCGCCGTTCTCGTCCCGTTCAGGACAGGGAAAACCGTAACGGATCTCCCATTTGCGGGCCACTTCCTTGGAGATTCCGGTCTCACGCTCAAGCGCGCTTATCGGCACGGGCATACCGTGTCGCTCGACATCGTTCGGTTTCTCGGGGGGCGGCGGCATGGAGGATATCAATCAGGACACAACCATACCCTTATGATCCGTTCGTAGCGACAGAGCAAGGGGTAGGCTGGAAAGGATGAGGCTTGACCGCCGAACATATCCATTTTGTCCAGGCTATACGTCAATATAATGGACATAAAAGCAACTTAAACTCATAATGTCCATGACAAATAGCGGGATAAACGTTCGAAGGATGATGGGTGTCAATTGCGGTGCCAGGCCGTCGTCGGGACATCTGCCCCGCCGTCGATATGGTAGAAAAATTAAAGCCGCAACTTCCCTGGGGGGTGTGTTGAATGGCGATTATGGAAACGACCACCGTTCCGGCTGACCATTTGCTGGAAGCCAAGCGACTGCTGGACCTAATCAAACAGGAGGCACGCCAGCGTGATGATTTGGAGTTGATTGAATCGTTGGAGAAAACGGCCGCCATGGTGGGTGCGCTCCTGGCACGAGTCCTCAACTAAGGTCCCGCTAAATGACGCTGAGCGCCCTGGTCATTGCCGTCATCGCGGTCCCTGTTGCCGTCGCTCTGCTGCTGGCTGCAATGGTTGCATTTGGCACCGCGGCCCCTCCGAAGGCGATGGAGTCGATTGGCGCCCCCTTCAAGCAAATGGATTACCGTGATCTGCCCGCCACCGAATGCTGTCCGCTACGGGATGGGACGGACTTGGTCTATCGCTCTTATCTTGCCGCCGGCGACCGAGTGGCTGTGCTGATTCATGGTTCGGCTGGCAGTGGCAGCAGCATGCATGCGCTGGCCAAAGGTCTACAGGCCTCCGGCATCAGCGCCTATGCCCCGGACATGCGCGGTCATGGCGCAACGGGGCAGCGCGGCGATATCGCTTATGTCGGGCAGCTTGAAGACGATTTGGCCGATTTCATTGCGTTCATCCGATCGCGTCATTCGCAGGCGCAGGTGGCTTTGATCGGTTTTTCCTCGGGCGGCGGCTATGTGTTGCGGGTGGCGGGAGGGACGTTGGGAGGTTCGTTCGATCACTATGTGCTGATCTCTCCCTATCTGGGTCACAAGGCGCCGACCCAGCGACCGAACAGCGGCGGTTGGGTTGCCCCCTTCATCCCAAGGATCATCGCTCTGGTAACCTTGGAGCGAATGGGTATTCACCGCTTCGAAGGTTTGCCGGTCGTCGCCTTTGCCATTCAGCCGGGCATGGAAAAGATCCTGACGACAAGCTATTCCTATCGCCTTTCGCGGAACTTTCATCCCGATGCCGATTATTTGGGGGATTTCCGTCGGACGCCCAAACCGATGACCGTCGTGATCGGCGCGGATGACGAGACGTTTTATGCCGATCGGTTCGCCGCGCTCATACACACCGTCCGTCCAGATATTGCCGTCAGTGTCGTTCCCGGCTTGGGACATGTTGATATGACGGTGCTGCCACAAGGGGTGGCGTCGGTGGTTGAGGCGCTGTCGCCGCGATCGAACGCTTCCTTGGAAGTTGGACAAGCGTTGAACCTCATTGAAGCCGGATTGACCTGAGCCGCGGGGGACCGAGAGGCTATGGGGAATGTGGCTGCGTCGCCCGGAACGCATGCGCATCGGCATTATGGTGAGGATTTTTCGATGGACTCGTCCACCTCCAACGGCTTGGCCCAGCGCCACAGGGCATCGCCGGAAATCGGCATCATCATGAAAAAATGCTCGATGACGGCCAGGAAAAGGAGCGTCAAAAGCAGTGCCGTGCCGATCACCTCGAAGTCTTCGGCAGCGATTGCTCTCCGTCCAAGGCCGATCGCCGCCAAACTGGCGCCGAAAATAGATACGGGAAACAACAGGTTGAACCTGCGCGTTCGAAAATAGCTTTTCAAATATGCAAGCCGGTTCGGCAACAACGCCTCGGGCAGATGCGGCACTCCCAGGAAGATGTTCAGTTTGGCGCTGATCCGCATCACCATAAGGATCAGAAAGGCGAATGTTCCTGTCTGGTTCGGCGCGTTCCAGGTGAGAAAAACGACAGTGCAGGCGGCGGCGGCGATCGCCAATTCGTGATAAAGCAATGTCTTGAGCGCGAGCCAAAAACGCTGCCAACCTTCAGCATCGGCCGGGCAGGGAGCCATTCGCGGCCCCGTGACATAGCCCATGAGAAAGCTCATCTCGATCCATCCCCAAATGGCAATGGTGCACAGGAAAGACAGGTAGGTGCCGAGGACGGTGGTGGTCTGCGCAGTTTGGGCCAACCCGTAGGCAGCCAATACCATCATCAGAAATCCGCCACCCAGACTCCAACCGAAAGTCCGTTTCGGCAACGCGCAGAGCCTCACGATCACTCCCGTGCTCAGCCACCAGAGGAAAATGGCAAAGATGCAGGACAGCCCATGTCCGAGCATGGCGGGTGATGTCATCGCCCGGCCTCCGGATGATCAAGAAAATGCAGGAATACGCTTTTGTTCCTGGCGCCATACTGGCCAAGATTGACTCGTGCGCCAGTTGCGGGGTCGCCGAATGTCAGTTTGTTGTCCGGCCAGACTGCCAGTTCAAAGACCGGTTCCGCCCGAATGCCTCGTTTGGTCCGCTCAAAGGTCAGGCCGTTCAAGACGGTTCGAATGAATCCTTCGTTTTCGGCAAGCTGCGCCAGTTCAATTCCGGTCCGTGCGTCAAAAACACGGACGTGACCGCCATAGGCACCAAGGCCGTCGTTGACGTCGATAAAGCGAAGTTGTCGAGCCTCGATTGGGGCGGCGTCAGAAGCTGCCGCAGTCGGTGGCTGGAAATGGTTTTTCAGTTGATGGATGCCCACCCCGACCACTGTGGTGAAAACGAGCAATCCGGCGCCGACCAGGGCGGAGGGCGGAAAGGAATGATCGTTAAGGGAACGCATGGCGTTATCTCCTTCTCGGTCCGGAGCGGCGGCCCACAATCGGAAAATTGTCGCGTCATTTCCGAGGGCTCATTTGAAAGATCCCCCGGACAGAGTCCGGGGGTAAGTTTTGAAATATTGAAGAAGGATGCCAATGCACGTTTGGGGAAACTTACATCATAAGTGATTTATCCATATGTAATTTTGATCTATATTTTATAAGTGTCAATAAAAATTATTATTATATTTATTCATTTGTATTATGTTGTATTTTTTATGAAAATATGCCGTTGGCAACTTGGGGCGTGTCAAGCGAGGGGGCGCCGGCAATTGGGGCCGCTGGGGAGGGGGGACCTGCTTCGCTTGCCGCAGAGATCCCTCCTGGGGCAGGAACCGTGGAGGCGCCGAGCGCGGCATGCAGGGCACCACTCAGAACCTCGGCGACGTGTCCCGCATCGGAAACCGACCGTAACATCGGCTCGGGGGTCTGGAAGCGCCAGGGGCGGGCATGGGGCCACAGACTGCTATAAGAGATTCGGTTGCGGCCGGTCAGTGAAAGCGGAATGTCACCGGCGCCATTCCGGTCGAGCCTCAGTTGCGCGGCCCCGATCACGCTAAAGGGAATGTTGATCGCTGTCGGCAAGGCAATCCCGACCCGTAAGACGACCCGGCGATTGGTGATCGTATAAATCGTCGTCTTGCTGCTTAGCCACCCCAGAAATGTGAGCAGTCCCAGCCCGATCAGCGCGATCGGCAATGGAGACAGAATTGCTCTGAACAATCCCGTGCCGGTTTCCATTACCTGCATGGCGGCGTGGCAGGCGATGAGGACCCCGAAATAAACGGCCACTACCCGGATGTGAAACACCCGCTTGGTGAGGTCCCACCATAGAGGGGAACCCTGCCAGAGAATTCTTTCCCCGACGGGAAGTCTCTCTGGCAGTCCCGGGATCGGTTCGCCCTGAAATTCATCGTGGCTCCGTCTCATAAGAGAGGCTCCACCCGGTCAGGTGTGGCGTAAAGGAACCCGCCGCCGTAGTAAGCGACGATTCTTTCTTCCTCATAGAACGTGATCTGATCCGGCTTGGCGATTTTCGGAACGTCGGCGAATTGGGCGGCGGTGATCGCCTCGACATCCACCAGATGCCGCCTTTTGTCGATCAGGGCGACGGTGATCGGCAACAGCACGCTGGCTTCCCCATCGGCTAAAGTCACTTCGATATAGCGGACCATTGATTCGGCCCGGTCGACCCAGATGTCCTTGACGACCCCAGCCTTTCTTCCGTCGGTTCCCAACACGGACCAGCCGCGGATGTCGGGATCTCCGTCGGCGATGGCGAAGTTGGCGGCTACGCTGATAGGAACGATTTTGGGCAGTCCCTCGAAGGTGAGATCCGGCACTTTAGCTCGCTCGGCAAAGGCGGCCGGCCCGACTCCGTCGATCATCGGATTGCCGGTGGGTTGCAGCGGTGAACCGGGAGTAATGCTCGTCCGCTGGGCGGCGACGTCGCGATTGTCGCGATTATCGTTGGGCACCGTCAGTTCACCACCGCCGAGCGGCAAGCGGAAGGTTTTGGGGGGGGCGGTGAACAACAGTCCGCCGGCCGGGCGCAGTTGCCCGCTTCCATCTTCTTCGAGAGGGTAACCCTCGCGGCGATCTTCGCGGCGAAGATAAATAATCAAGATGCTAAACAGGGCCCAGAAAACATAAATGGAGACCAGAGAAAAATCGATCCCGGAATGCGTATAATCCATGACGTCCTCCTCACGCGGGGCGACTAGGTTGGCAGTCGCGCCAAGCCTAAATCGTCGGAGCGGGATAAGCGGTTTTTGCTTGAGTGACGGGCCAACGGGCCGATCGCCACCAGACCGGCCAGGAGCAGCAGAATTTCAATTTGATAGACGACGCCGTATCCTGTGGCCGGACTGACCAGGGCCGCCCCGAGACTGCCGCGCAGGGCGAGGAGGGAGACGACGTCGCGGATCAGCCCGGCCAGGCCGATGGCCACACCGGCTCCCGTTGCCTGCACCGCGCCCCAGGCGCCAAGGGCGAGACCGCTGTGTCCGCCGGACTCCAGATTCATCGCGGCGGTTAAAGTCCCGACCGCGAAGAGGCCAGCGCCGAAGCCGATCAGGATTACGCCCAGTCGGAACAAAAGGGGCGAGTCGAGCGGAGCGGCGAACAGGACGATGGTAAATGCCGGCAGTCCCAACAGAAGGCCGTGGGCGGCGAGTCGGCAAGGATTGCGTCCCCTCGTCAAAGCGCCGGCCGCGAGAGCGAACGCGGCCAGGGCGCCGCCGGCCATCAAAGCGGTGAGCAAGGTGGTCTGGGCCACGCCCAAATGGAGTATTTCGCCGCCATAGGGTTCGAGCAGCGTATCTTGCATGGCAAAGGCGACCGTGCCGAGGCCGAGCGCGACGAGAAATCGCTTGGTGTCGGGAAGCGTCGAAAACATACGCCAGGACGCCTTGAAATCCGGCAGACCGTCGCCGCCGCGGACAGTGCGCGACGGATCCCGTGGCTCCTGTTTCCACAGCGCCGCGACATTGGCCAGCATCGTCAGAGTGGCCGCTCCCTGGATGACCTGGATCAGCCGCAGTGGAGAGAAATCGGCCAGCAGAAGGCCAAACAGAAAACCGCTGACGACGACTCCGATCAGCAGCATGGCATACATCAGCGCCACCACCCGTGGGCGGACCGAATCGGGGGCCAAATCGGTGGCCAGTGCCAGACCGGCGGTCTGGGTCATCTGCATGCCGGCCCCGATCAAGAGAAAGGCCAGGGCCGCCGCGACCTGTCCGAAAACGACCGGGGCGCCGTGGTCGCCCGACAGGACCAGCAAGGCGAAGGGCATGATGGCCAGTCCGCCGAATTGCAACAATGTGCCGAACCAGATGTAAGGCACGCGCCGCCAGCCCAGTACCGAGCGATGGGTGTCGGATTTGAAGCCGATAAGGGTGCGGAACGGGGCGACAACAAGCGGCAGGGCGACCATGATCGACACAAGGGAGGTCGATACGCCCAGTTCGACAATCATCACCCGGTTGAGGGTCCCGATGGTCAGAGTGATGGCCATTCCCACCGTCACCTGGAACAAAGACAACCGTAAAAGTCTGAGCAGTGGCAGATCGCTGGTCGCGGCGTCGGCAAACGGCAGGAACCGAAGGCCGATTCGTGTCCAGATTTTCCCAGCTCGGTTGCCCTGTTCCCTCATCTGCGCACCAATTCAATGGCTTGAGACATATAGAATCCGCAATTGATGCGTTCGTTCCTGCCGATCCGCCAATCCTTGAGACCCGGCTCGCTTTCGATCTGCCGGGATAACGCCGCCATGCCTGCCGGCATGATGGCCGGGGCGCGGTTGCTGCGGGGAAAGACCCGTCCGACAGCGTGCATCAGGGTTAAAGACGGTGTGCGGGGCGCAACCGTGAGCAGGATCGAATACCGGGTTTGTCCGGCAAGCCGCGCCAGGATGGCGACGGCATCCCTGGTCTCGTAATGGATCAGCGAATCCATCGCGACGACATGGTCCAACGTACCGCTGCCCGGCTCCAACATATCGCCGACGCGATAGTCGATGGAACCGCCATCGAGATCGCTTGGAGTGCGTCGGCGGGCGATGTCGATCAGATTGGCGGCGATGTCGATTGCGATGACCGCACCGCCGCGACGGGCCATTTCAATGGCGAGCGTTCCGGTCCCGCAACCGGCATCCAACACCGTCTTTCCCATAAGATCGGCCGGTAACCAATCCAACAACAGGCCGTGCATCCGCTCGCGGCCTGCCCTGACCGTGGCGCGGATCTTTCCGACCGGCGCGTCGGACGTCAATTGTGTCCAAGCTTCCAATGCCGTGTGGTCGAAATAGGCCTCCAGACGGCTGCGGCGTTTTGCAAAGGCGGTCGTCGGCATCAGTCGAACCCCAAAAAATCGAAGATCTTGCGATCTTTCATGGGTGTTGCGTCATAGAACGTGCCATCGGTCAGTAAAGACTGGGCGAGACGAAGATATTCTCTCAAGACGCCATCGAGTTCGGGTGAGGCTGCCATCTCGAAAAGCGTCGATTTCTTGAGCCGCGATTGACGGATGACATCGAGCGCCGGGAAATGGGCGATCCGTTCGATGCCGATTTCCGCGTTGAAGCGGTCGATCTGGTCGGTCCCGTCGCTGCGATTGACGATGACGCCACCCAGGCGGACATCGTAATTTTTCGAACTGGCCTTGATGGCGGCGACGATCCGGTTCATCGCAAAGATCGAATCGAAATCATTGGCGGTGACGATCAGCGCGCGTTCGGCATATTGCAACGGAGCGGCGAAGCCGCCGCACACCACATCGCCCAGGACATCGAAGACGACCACGTCGGTTTCTTCGAGAAGGTGATGTTCTTTCAGCAGTTTCACCGTCTGGCCGACGACATAGCCGCCGCAGCCGGTGCCCGCCGGGGGGCCGCCGGCTTCGACGCACATGACGCCGTTGTAGCCTTCGAAGACGAAATCCTCCGGGCGCAGCTCTTCGCCGTGAAAGTTTACCTGTTCGAGGATGTCGATGACGGTGGGGATCAGTCTTTTGGTCAGGGTGAATGTCGAATCATGCTTGGGGTCGCAGCCGATTTGCAGAACCCGTTTGCCCAGTTTGGAAAAAGCGGCCGAGAGATTCGACGATGTCGTAGACTTTCCGATGCCGCCTTTGCCATAGACGGCAAAGACCCTGGCGCCATCGATCCGCAAGTGCGCCGCGAGATGGAACTGGGGACGGTTTTCCGTCACCGCCGTTTGGGCTAGTCCTCCGGACAGATCAGAAACAGTCAATGCGGCGTTCCTCATCATGTCACTCCATCGCCATCATGACGCCCTCGAGCCGATCCTCAATGTCGTCGCCGGCGTCGCGCAGGGCCTGCAATGTGGCCGAATCGGGTGTCCAATATTTGCGTTCGTAAGCTTCGATCAGGCGATTGGCCATGCGGGCCGAGGCCTTGGGGTTGAGGTCGACAAGCCGGTTGCGCATCGCCTCATCGAGGACGAAGGTTTCGCTGATACGCTGATAGACCCAGGGGGCGACCTGGCTGGTGGTGGCCGACCAGCCCATGGTGTTGGTCACCTGCGCCTCGATCTGGCGGACACCCTCGTAACCGTGGCGCAACAGCCCGTCATACCAACGCGGATTGAGGGTCCGGGTGCGTGTTTCCAGCGTGACCTGTTCGGCCAAGGTGCGGACCTTGCCTTCACCTTGCGTCCGGTCGCCGACATAAACCGCGACGTCGACACCCTTGGCGCGGCGAACCGCGCGGCTGATTCCTCCCAGGGTGTCGACATAATGATCGATGGTGGTGATGCCCAGTTCGAGAGAATCGAGGTTCTGGTATGCGAGGTCGGCTGTTTTCAGTGCGCAGCCAAGCAAGGCCGGCTGTTTGCTGGCTTTGCCGGCCCGGCCATAGGCGAAACATTTTCGGCTTTCGTAGGCATCGGCGAGTTCATCGCCATCGACCCAGCAGCCGGCGTCGATCATCTGATTGACGTTGGCTCCATAGGCGCCGTCTGCATTGGAGAAGACCCGGAGCGCAGCCGTCTCCAGATCGCAGCCCAATTCGGCCTGATAGGCCAGGGCATGCTTGCGGATGAAGTTCATTTCCAGTGGCTCGTCGGCACTGGCCGCCAGGAAGGCCGCGTCTGCCAGCATTTTGGTTTGAAGGGGCAGCAAATCGCGGAAAATACCGGATAAAGTGGCGATCACGTCGATCCTGGGCCGTTCCAGGTCTTGCAGGGGGATCAACTCGGCACCGCAAAGGCGTCCATAGCTGTCGAAACGCGCCTTGGCGCCCATCAGGGCCAGCACTTGAGCGATGGGTTCCCCCTCGCTTTTCAGATTGTCGGTTCCCCACAATACGAAGGCGACGGTTTCCGGCAGTGGAGCACCTTCTTTTCTATGGCGATCAAGGAGGTATTGCGCCTGTTGCACGCCGTTGCGTTGTGCCGAAGCACTGGGAAGTCCGAACGGATCGAAGCCGTGCAGATTGCGCCCGGTGGGCAGGATGGCCGGCGTGCGCAGCAGATCCCCACCGGTGACCGGTGGCACGAAACGTCCGTCAAGTGCCCGCAGAACCGCCAGTATTTCCGAGTCCTTGGACAAATGGCCATTAATGACGGCGAGTTCGCAGAACAGGGCCATGCCGGCCGAGGAATCGGTCAATCCGCTTAAGGCGGCGGCACGTTTGGGCGGCATGCCGGCAATCAATGCTTCGATCGCCCGGCGATGGGGGCGCAAACCGTGGTGCGCGTCGGCCATGGCGAGGAGGAGGTCGGCACGGGCCTCGGGCGAGGGCGGTTCGCCGATCACATGCAATCCTTCGGGAATCAGAGTCTGTTCATAGTCGTAAAGACGGGCGGACAGGTTGGAGATCCAGGCATCGTTGTCTGCCGCCGTGTCTTCGATCTCGTCTCCAAGGTCAAGGAGGGCCGCCTGTTCGCGGATCAACGCGGCTTGTTCGGCCCGATCCTCCGGCGACGTTCCTGGGCTTGCACGCCAGTGTTCGATGGTGGCCTTGAGATCGAGAAGTCCTTTATAAAGCCCGGCTCTGGCAATCGGCGGGGTCAGATAGCTGATCAGGGTGGCCGCGGCGCGGCGTTTGGCCAGAGCGCCTTCCGATGGATTGTTGGCGGCATAAAGATAGAAATTCGGCAGGTCTTGGATCAGCCGATCGGGCCAGCAGCTCTGCGATAGCCCCACATGTTTGCCGGGCATGAACTCCAAGGCGCCGTGCGTACCGAAATGAAGCACGGCATGGGCGGCGAAATCTTCTCGGATATAACGATAGAATGCCGTGAAGGCGTGGGTTGGTGCGAAACCGCCCTCGAACAACAGGCGCATCGGATCACCTTCGTAGCCGAAGCCGGGTTGGATCCCCACGAAGACATTGCCGAACCGCTCTCCTTGCACGAACAGGCTGTAGCCATCGGACAGTTGGCGTCCGGGTGCGGCGCCCCATTGCCTTTCGATGGCGGCAAGGTGTGGTTCGCGGCGGACATGATCGTCCACCGGAATCGTCATATGAACGTTGGCGTCGGTGCCGAACAATCCCGCGTTGCCGTTAAGCAACCGCTGACGCAGTGCGGTCACATCGTCGGGAACCTCGACGTCATATCCTCCGTCCTTGAGTGCCGTGAGGATGTGATGGAGGGATTCGAAGACCGATAGATAGGCCGCGCTACCGGTCGCCCCGGCATTTGGTGGAAAATTGAAGAGAACGATGGCCAGCTTGCGGTTTCGCCTGGCGGTCCGGCGCAGGGCGACCAGTCTGGCCACACGGGCCGCCAGCATGTCGGCGCGCTCGTCACAGGTTTGCATCTGGTGCCCGCCCACCGCGCTTTCGGACCGGCCACCGAAGACGGTCGGTGCAATGGCGCCGTCCAGTTCGGGAAGCGAAACCATGATGGTGGCCTCGACCGGGGTCAGGCCGCTGGTGGAGGCATTCCAGGCTTCGATGGTCTGAAATTCTACCGGCTGCGCGGCGATGTAGGGAACGTCCATCCGCGTGAGGATCTCTTGTGCCGCTTCGGCGTGGTTGTAGGCGGGGCCGCCGACCAGGGAGAACCCGGTTAGTGAGAGGATGGCATCGACGGCCGGTCGGCCCTGGGAGGTGAAGAATTTTTCGATCGCCGGCCTTGCGTCGAGGCCGCTGGCGAACGCCGGCACGGTGCGCAGCCCCTTGCTTTCCAGCGCCCGAATGACTCCGTCATAATGCCCCTTGTCGCCCGCAAGGACATAGGACCGCAAAACCAGAACGCCGACCGTGCCGGCTGAGCCCGGAACGGTTGCCGGCAGCGCTTCGAGGCGGTCGCTGACGCCACCCGTGATCTCCGGATGGTAGAGTCCCACTTCTGGGTAATCCACGGGAAGAGCCGCTTCGATGGTTCCTCGCAGGCCGCGCCGCGCGCCGTCGGCATAGCGGTTGACCAGAAAGCGAACCATATTGTCGAGATTGGCCTCAGACCCCGCGAGCCAATATTGCATGCACAGGAAATAGGCCCGCACATCCTGGGCCTTACCGGGAATCATCCGGAGGATTTTGGGCAGACGGCGAAGCATCGCCATCTGTGCCGCACCGGAACTCGGGAGCTTGGCGCCATTCTTCGCGGAGCCGCGCAGCTTCTTCAACAGGGCCAGCGTACCGGTTTGCGGGGCGTCGGCGCGGAAAGCGCCCATTTTGGTCAGTTTGACCGTTTCGGCGGCTGACATGGTGACGATCATCGCGTCGCATTGCTCCCGCCTCGCTTCCAGGGCGGGCAAAATGGCCCGGATATGGTCCTCCATGAACAGCATGGTGACGAAGATGATGTCGCCTGTGGCGATATCGGCGCGGCAGCTTTCCAACGCGAGCGGATTGTTCTCCCATTCGGCGGTGGCGTGAAGCCGGAGCGACAAGCCGGGGTATTCGCCGGACAAGATGTCTGAAACCTGGGCCGCAACGCGTGCCAGATGACGGTCGAGGGTCACGATGACAACGCGCATGGGCGGCGCTTCAGCCGGCAAGATGGGATTTTGCGTCATAGAGCGTCCCCAGGGTGATGATTGCGACCCCACGGTCGATGGCGAATTGCTCTGTGTTGCGGCGCGCCTTGCCTCGCACGAAAAAAGGAATTTTGCCGAGTTCCCGCTCCGCCTCGGCGGCCCATACCGGTCGAACATCGGAGGATGGCCGCGGGCCGCCCGCTACGGGCCGATGTTGGGACAGATGCGACGGACCGGAGGCATCATTGAATTCGAAGTCGTCGCGGAACATGGTCAAAAGATGGTCCTCGAGTCCCTTCATCAAGGGATGGACCCAACTGTCGAACAGAACGTTGGCGCCTTCGAATCCCATTTGCGGCGAGTAGCGCGCCGGAAAATCCTCGACATGCACCGGTGCGGAAATAACCGCCGCGGCAATTCCCAGCCTTTTGGCGATATGGCGTTCCATTTGGGTGCCGAGAACCAGTTCCGGCTGCAGTTGGGCGATCCTGGCCTCGACGTCCAGATGGTCGTCGGTGATCAGCGCCTCGATGCCATAAAGGTTGGCGGCGGCATGCACCTCACGGGCGAATTCGCGGTTGTAGGTTCCCAGGCCGGCGATCTGGAAGCCCAGTTCATCGTGGGCGACGCGGGCCGCGGCGATGGCGTGGGTGGCATCGCCGAAAATGAACACTCTTTTGCCGGTGAGATAGGTGCTGTCGACGGACTGCGTCCACCAGGGCATGCGGGACGGATCGGCAAGCAGGGCTGGGGCCGGATCGACGTCGGCGACCCGGGCGATCTCGGTAATGAAGTCTCTGGTCGCTCCGTGGCCAAGCGGTACGGTGCGAACAATGGGTTGATGAAAGGTGCGTTCCAGCCATCTGGCGGCAGGATCGGCGATCTCGGGATATAAGACGACATTGAAATCGGCCCGTCCGATTCGGGCGATGTCGGCGGGGCTGGCTCCCATTGGCGCGCAGAGGGCGACATCCACCCCCATCATCGCCAGTAGTTTGGTGACTTCGGCGGCATCGTCGCGATGACGAAAGCCCAGACCGGCGGGCCCCAGAAGATTGCAGCAGGGGCGTCGTCCAATCCGAGGCGTGGGCCTGACGTCGATGTCGGCGAGATGTCGGACGATCTGATAAAAGGTTTCCGCGGCTCCCCAGTTTTCCTTCTTTGAACTGGCCGGCAGATCCAGGGCGATGACGGGAATCGGTAACTTCAAGGCACGCGCCAGTCCGCCAGGATCATCCTGAAGCAGTTCCGCCGTGCAACTGGCTCCCACCAGCAAAAGTTGCGGCTGGAAGCGCTCGTAGGCTTGGCTGAGAGTCGTCTTGAACAGCGCGGCGACGTCTTGTCCCAGGTTTCGGGCCTGAAACGAGCTGTAGGTCACCGGTGGGCGTTGCCGGTTGCGTTCGATCATCGTGAACAGCAGATCGGCATAACTGTCGCCCTGTGGCGCGTGCAGGACGCAATGGACGCCATTCATCGCCGTGGCGACGCGCATGGCGCCGATGTGCGGAGGTCCTTCATAGGTCCAGATGGCGAGCTTCATGGGCCTACCTTCAGCAGGTCTCGTCGTGCCAGTGGGCGGCTGAACAGTTCGGCCAGGTCTCCGGCATGCTCAAAACCATGGATGGGCGAAAAAGTCAGTTCGATGGACCATTTGGTGGTAAGCCCTTCCGCTTCCAGCGGGTTGGCCAAGCCCAATCCACAGACCACCAGATCCGGCCGGGAAGCCCGGCAGCGTTCGAGTTGTCGCTCCACATCCTGACCTTCGGAAAGCCGGGTTGTGGGCGGAAGCAGGGAAAGTTCAGCGGCGAGCAGACCGGAATGCAGATAGGGCGTGCCGACCTCCAACAGCGTCATCCCCAATTCACGCGATAGGAAGCGCGCCAATGGAATTTCGAGTTGCGAATCGGGGAAGAAGAACAAGCGCTTGTCCCGCAAGCGGCGCTGATGATGCGCCAGCGCCCGACGGGCCCTGTCTCGTGCCGGAGCGATCACCTGCTCGAAACGGTCCTCATCGATGCCCCATGCGTCCGCCGCGGCCTTCAACCAAAGCGTCGTCCCCTCGACGCCGAAGGGGAAGGGTGCCGGCAAGCGGTTGGCGCCCCTTTGTTCCAGGCAGCGTGCGGTCTCCGCCAGAAAGGGCTGAGCCAGAAGCAGATGCGTCCGAGGACCTACTCGGGGCAGATCCGCGGAGCGGGATTGCGGAAGTAAGGTGACCGGGCCGATCCCAAGGGCGTCGAACAGGCGACGAAACTGTTCTTCGACGATATCGGGCAGAGAGCCGAGGATCAGCAAGGAGCGACCATCATGAGGCTTCTCGGCGGGCAGGTCGGGAACGATTGCCGCGAGGCAGGCGTCTTCGCCCTGGGTGAAGGTCGTCTCCAGTCCGCTCGCCGTATACTGGCGAACCACGATCTGCGGAAAATATTTGGCGGAAAGCCGTTTTGCACTGCGTGACAGATCGAGCTTGATGACCTCGGACGGACAGGACCCCACCAGGAATAATTGCCGGATATCGGGCCGTCTTTCGATAATCCGGGCTACGATGGCCTCGATTTCATCCTCGGGATCGGCGAGACCGGTCAGATCGCGTTCTTCCAAGATGGCCGTGGCGAAGCGAGGTTCCGCGAAAATCATCACACCGGCCGCCGATTGCAAAAAATGAGCGCAGGTACGCGAGCCGATGACCAGAAAAAAAGCATCGGTCATTTTTCTGTGCAGCCAGATAATTCCCGCCAAGCCGCAGAACATTTGCTGTTGGCCGCGTTCCCTCAGAATATTGGGAGGGGGCACGGGAACATCGAAACTCCCCTTTTTCCTAAGGGCGATGGGTTCCACCGTCATTTCGCCCCGCCATCAACGGATTTTTTCGCCACCGCGTCCGCGGCTTCCAGTCTGGCAGCCCGCAGTTTCAGCAGAAATTGAGCGGCGTTTATTGCATAAGTGGCATAGGCGGAGAGTGCCAGCAGCATGCGCCCCTCGGGCGAACCGAGGCCCGCCGTCAACGCAATCAGATAGGCCGTGTGCAAAGCGAGGACCAGCATGCTGACGCAGTCTTCGAAGAAAAACGGCGCCGCGAATAAATATCGGTCGAAGACTTTCTTTTCCCAAATCGATCCGGTGACCATGATGAGGTAAAGGATTACGGTTTTTGCGACGATTGAGGCGGTCGCGACGCCATAGCCATGGCCGGTCGCGAGATAGTTTAGGACCAAGGCCAGGCTGACCAGGAAGACGGCGAATTGTATGGGGGCGAGGACGCCCTGCACGGTGGTCCACGGCGTCATGTCGCGTCGCCGGCGTTCGTCTGCCGTGTAAATCGGGGGATGGATCCTCGGCTCAAGGGTATAGGAGGGGATGACCGAGCCTGCGGTCGCAGTCCAGGGACAACAGGAGAAACGTTCCAGCAAAGAGTCTAAGAATGGGAGTTTTGCGCCCATTTTGCCGGGCAAAGTGGCGATGAAGCTCGGAACAAAATCGCTTCCGAGAATTTCAGGGTTCCCGATTTCTGTGTGAGAACCAATGCCGGACCATTTCATCGCAGCGTTTCGCATCGTTTTCCTCCCCGGGTGGCAGGTGTTCACGATGCTTAAAGCTTAAAGCCGGTCTTTAAGGTGTGTCAATCTTATTGAACGTCAAAAAAAACTTACATATGGTTGAGCTATGCCTGGGGCTGCGGCACCGTCGCCATATGGTTTTATGGCGTGATTGTGCGGGTATTATGACGTTTAGGAGGGCTGCGAAATTGTGCAGTTTATGTAAACAATACACGAATGCCCTTTTTTGATTGTGGATACCCCTGCATCATAAGATATTGGAATGGGCCTTAATGGTCGATCTGAGTCGGGCGCGTATAAATAGTTTGAATGACGTTGATGACCTCCAGATAGATGGGGGGCATGCTACGAAGTTGTCTAATTTTGTCCTTGCTAATATTATAGAAAAAGAAATTTTACCAAAGTTATTGTTTTCCTCTATCTCTCCCCCAGGCGTGCCGGATCTTGGTGAGGAATGGTGTTCTGTTAGTAATATTGTCGACATCGAAGCGCTTGCGGTGTTGGTTTTAAGTGATGAGCCCGCTGATAAAATTATCGATCAACTACAATTATTGATCGATCATGGTGTCGGTATTCAGAGGATATGTCTCGATATACTCGCCCCTGTTGCCCGCAAAATCGGTGAATTATGGCATGATGATCGGTGTAGAATTATCGACGTGACATTATCACTTTCTCGTCTGCATTTGGTGTTACTTGAAATGTGGCGGAGAAATGCCGAAATTCGGCCCATATTGCAAGGTCTTCGCCGTGTATTTCTTGCTCCGGTTCCTGGTGAACAGCATAGTTTCGGGCTGCTGATGGTTGAGGGGGCTTTTTTGCAGGCAGGCTGGGATGTGTCAAGCAATCGTGACACTTCTGCTTCGACGATATTGCGTGCCGTTTCTGAAAATAGTTTTGACATTGTTGGTATTTCCATTACCGGAGAAGAGTTTTTTGGCCATTTGAGGGATATTATTTTTCAGTTACGAAAGAATTCTCGAAATCATGATTTGGAAATTATTGTCGGTGGTGGACTTTTCACGCTTCATCCCGAATTCGCATCACGTGTAGTTGGTGCCACGGTTGTTGTAGACGGGGTTAATGCTGTGGAAGCCGCAGAAAATATGATTTATAATACCCGCCAGCTTGGGTCCATCGGGCAATCCGTGTAAAGGATGAGATGTCACTGGGTGGGGGGAAACGCGTGGACACGCCAATGGAGTATCATCTGACGGGAGACGCGATAGGGGGTATGGACGCGGTTACGGCGGCGCGGCTGATGTCTGCCGTGAGCGACGTTGTGTTCGTGATGGATCGGGATGGCGTTATCTGCGAAGTCGCCGTTTCCGGCCCCGATCTTCCAAAGGAAAGTTTTGCCGGCATCATTGACCGCCCATGGGTGGAAACGGTCGCCAACGATAGCCGTCACAAGGTGGAGGAAATCCTTCTCGACGCGCGGAGCGGACGGGAAACGCGCTGGCGTGAGATCAATCAGAACTCGCCAACGGGATCCATCCCCCTGTGCTGTCTCGGGGTTGGTGTCGGACTCGATGGACGGGTCATCGCGATCGGTCGCGATCTGCGCGCGGACCATGCCTTACAGCAGCGTGTTCTGCAAGCGCAGCAGGCGATGGAACGCGATTATATCCGTTTGCGTCAGGCCGAATCGCGCTACCGCGTTCTTTTCCAGATTACCTCCGAGGCGCTGTTGATCGTTGATCCCGCCAGCAAGAAAATCATCGAAGCCAATCCTGCCCTCGGCGGCATGCTCGGTGTGGATTGCCGCTCGCTTGTCGGCCAATCCTACGCCAAATTGTTTCATCCCGAGACGCGGGACGGGGTCAGGGCATTGTTGAACGATCACAATGCCGTAGCGCGGACCGATCCTCTGGATGTGCGTCTTGCCGATGGCCGGGATGGTTTTAGGGCGGTGGTGTCCTTATTCCGACAGGACGGTGAGCTTCACGGGTTGATCTGTCTATCGGCCACCAAGGAGATGTCGCCGGCCAGCGAAGATGAATCGAAGCGTCATCTGCTGCAGGTTCTCAACCGCGTTCCCGACGCCTTTGTGGTGGCCGATGAGGCTTTGAACATCGTCGATGTGAATTTGTCTTTCCTCGAACTCCTGCAATTGGCTAGCGCGGAAGCCGCAAAGGGACAACCTCTCGGGCGATTCCTCGGGCGGCCCGGTGTGGATCTTCGCGTGCTTGCCGGGAATTTGCGGGACCACGGGACGGTGCGGAATTTTGGAACGGTGGTTCGGACCGTTTATGGCGAGCAGAGCGAGGTCGAGTTATCAGCGGTCTCGGTCCGGATCGGGCTTGAATCCTGCCATGGTTTCGTCATTCGTCCGGCCCGGCGGGTCGCGCCGCCGCCATCCAGCGATGTCGAGCAGTTGCCTCGGACCGCCTCTGAATTGACGCATCTGGTGGGGCGAAGTTCGCTTCGCGAGATCGTCACCGAGACGACGGACGTCATCGAGCGGATGTGCATCAAGGCGGCGCTGGAACTTACCGGCAATAACCGGGCCGCTGCGGCGGAAATGCTGGGACTCAGCCGTCAAAGCCTTTATTCCAAGCTTAGCCGCTTCGGCCTTGGCAGCGCCGAAACCGGCGCGGCACAGGACATTTGACGCCGGATTTTCTCCCTCGCGCATTGGCCCGATAAGCGGCGCTTTCTGTAGCTGATCGAGTGTCTAAAAAAGTTGACATAAATATACTGTCAACTTAATCTTACGATCATGGCTCGATCGAACGTCTTTCCTGCGCTACAGATGTTCCCCGCTTTCAGCTCTGTGCTGGAGTTGTTCAAGCCGATCACCTGGTTCGCCCCGATGTGGGCTTTCCTGTGTGGCGCCGTCTCGTCGGGGGTTCCGCTCCTTTCCCATTGCCTGGTGTTGTCGGCGGGACTCCTTCTCGCAGGCCCTCTGGTTTGTGCCACCAGTCAGGCCGTCAATGACTGGTTCGATCGTCATGTCGATGCCATCAACGAGCCTGGCCGGCCAATTCCGTCGGGGCGGATTCCCGGATATTGGGGACTGGGAATCGCCATAGGCTGGACGGTCTTTTCGTTGCTGTTCTCCTCTCTTCTCGGTTTCTGGGTTTTCTGGGCGGCAACCCTTGGTCTTGTTCTGTCCTGGATATACAGCGCGCCGCCTTTTCGATTGAAGCAAAGTGGATGGTGGGGGGCCGCCACCGTTGCATTGTCCTACGAAGGCATCACCTGGTTCACCGGCGCCGCGGTGCTGAGCGGCTCCTTGCCGGACTGGCATAGTCTGTTGCTGGCCCTGTTTTATAGCATCGGCGCCCACGGCATCATGACGCTCAACGACTTTAAGGCGATGGATGGCGATCGTCAGATGGGCATACGGTCGCTTCCGGTGATGTTTGGCGCCGATGGGGCGGCCCGCTTTGCCTGTGCGACGATGGCCATTCCCCAAATGATCGTCGTGGTCGAACTCTGGCTTTGGGGGGGGGGGCAATTTTCCGTCGCCGTCGGACTTCTGGTCTTCGCCCAATCCCTGCTGATGATTCGTCTGCTTCGCAATCCCCGCAAATTCGCCCCTTGGTATAATGCGACCGGGACGACCCTTTACGTTCTGGGGATGCTGATCGCAGCCTTTGCCGTGCGCGCAATCGTCGCGGGACAGCCATGACCGGTTGCTGGCTCGGATGGTTGGGTATCGTGCGAATGGGCTTGGTGCAGACGGCCATTGGCGCAATTGCCGTGCTGACAACGGTGACGCTGAACAGGATCATGGTCGTCGAGATGGCGTTGCCCGCCGGTCTACCGGCCGCTTTCATCGCTTGGCATTATTTCGTGCAATTGTCTCGTCCGGGTTGGGGGCATCGCTCCGATCGCGGGCACAATCGGGTCCGTTGGATTCTTCTCGGGATGGGGATTCTGGCGCTCGGCGCTCTGCTCGCGGTGGACGCGACCATTGCCATGAAGGACGCGCCGGTCCTCGGTGTGGGGCTTGGAATCGTGGCTTATACCATGATCGGTGGCGGGGTCGCTGCGAGCGGAACGTCGCTTCTGGCTTTGCTGTCGACCAGAGTGGAGCCGGCTCGGAGACCGGCTGCCGCGGCTATCGCCTGGATCATGATGATCGCAGGAATAGTGCTGACCGCGGGAGTGGCCGGCCAGATGCTCGATCCTTTTTCACCGCAGCGATTGGTGGCTGTCGCGTCCTGTCTTGTCGCCATCGCTCTGATCGTGGTTTTGCTGGCGGTGAGGGGTATGACGGCGGGAAGTTCATCCCTGAAAACCGAGACATCCCTGAAGACGATGGAAGCGCCTTCCGGTTTTATCAAAACCATTCGTCAGACGTGGCGGGAACGTCTTGCTCGCGAATTCGCCATCTTCATTTTCATCTCGATGCTGGCTTATAGCGCCCAGGAGTTGATTCTGGAGCCCTACGCCGGTTTGGTTTTCGGTATGTCCCTGGGAAAATCGACGCAATTGGCAGGCATCCAGCATGCCGGTGTCCTGGTGGGGATGGTTCTGGCGGGTGGACTGGGAACGTACGTCCGTGGTGATAGAACGCTGTTCATGAGGCGTTGCACCTTTTGGGGGTGCCTTGCCTCGGCGGCTGCTCTGGTGGGATTGGCCGTTGCCGGATTCCTGGCTTGGCCGCTCATGCCATTGGTTTTCGCGTTGGGTCTGGCCAACGGGGCTTTCGCGGTATCGGCGCTGGGCCTGATGATGTCTTTCGCCGGACGGGAAGGGCAATGTCGCGAAGGAATCCGGGTCGGCGTCTGGGGGGGCCGCGCAGGCGAGCGCCTTTGGCCTTGGCGGTTTCACCGGAGCGACGGCGCTGTCCCTGATGCGCCAATGGGTGGGAACGGGGCCGATGGCTTTCGCCGTTGTTTTCGCGGGTGAAAGCGCCTGTTTTGTTCTGGCGGCCGCGCTTGTCCTGCGGTTGGGCCGTGCCGATGGAGAAACGTCGCGTTCCTTGCCGCTGCGGCTTCCGGCGGGAGGGCTTGAAAAGGGAGGGGTGTCGTGACGATCGGCGATACGCTTTTCGATGTCGTCGTCGTTGGGGGAGGGCCGGCTGGGGCCACTGCTGCCAACGATTTGGCACGTTCCGGGTTAAAAGTGGCTCTTCTCGACCGTGCCGGACGGGTCAAACCTTGTGGCGGGGCGGTCCCTCCCCGCTTGCTCAAAGATTTCGATATCCCCGATGATCTCCTGGTCGCTCGCGTTCGATCGGCGCGAATCATCGCTCCCTCGCATCGTATGATCGATATGCCTATCGAGGGCGGTTTCGTCGGAATGGTCGATCGAGCGTCGTTCGATCCCTGGCTTCGGCGACGGGCGGCGGCTTCCGGCGCCGTGCTGTTCCGGGGGGCTTTTCTGCGTATCGATCGCGATGACGATGGCCTCCCGCAGGTGGTCTATCGGGCGTCTCCGGCCGGAGGAGAGGAGGGGGCGGTCCGGTTGAGAACGAAAGTGGTGATCGGTGCCGATGGCGCCATGTCGCAGGTCGCCCGTCAGGAAATCCCTGGCAGAGGGCACACGAAAACCGTCTTCGCCTATCACGAGATCATCCGCACACCGCAACTTTGTGACGGCCTATTCGATGGAACGCGCTGTGACATCTACTATCAAGGGGTCATATCGCCCGATTTTTACGGTTGGATCTTTCCGCACGGCGACATCGTCAGTGTCGGCGTTGGAAGTGCGAGAAAAGGCTTTTCGTTACGCAAATCGGTTCAGACATTGCGTGCCGCGGCCGGTCTTACATCCTGCGAGACTTTACGCAGGGAAGGGGCCCCCATTCCGGCCCGGCCGTTGAAGACGTGGGATAATGGCAAGGATGTCATTCTGGCAGGGGATGCTGCGGGGGTTGTCGCCCCCGCCTCGGGTGAGGGCATCTATTACGCGATGAGCGGCGGCCGGCTGGCCGCCGAGGCGGTACATGCCTTTCTCGTGACCGGAGATCCCTATTGTTTGGCGCAAGCCCGGCGCCGATTTATGAAGGCGCATGGCTTGGTCTTCGGAATTCTGGGGATCTTGCAGTATGTCTGGTACAGCAGCGATGCCCGCCGCGAGCGATTCGTGGCGATGTGCGCCAATCCCGACGTCCAGAGGCTGACGTGGGAGTCCTATATGAACAAGGAACTGGCGAGGTCCCGGCCGGGCGTCCATTTGCGTATCCTGTTCCACGACATCGCCCATCTGCTCGGAATGGCGAAGACATGATCCCGAACCGTCCGTCCGTCCGCGGTTCGGTAATGGTTGCCGCGGTGGCGGCGATTGTTGTTGCCATGGCCGGTGGAAATTTTACCGATGTCGGTTCTTGGTATCAAAGCCTGAAAACGCCGTCATGGAAGCCGCCGGCGGCGGCCTTTCCGGTGATTTGGGCCGTGATTGCCACCTTGACCGCCGCATCCGGCTTGGTGGTCTGGGGGCGTTCGTCAGAAGTGACCCGCGGGCGATGGGCTTACCGGCAGAGGCTTCTCACGCTTTTCCTGATCAATGGCCTGTTGAACATGTTGTGGGGCCTTATTTTTTTTCACGTCCGGCGGCCGGATCTGGCGCTTATCGAGGGGGGCGCGCTTTGGCTTTCGACGCTGGTCATGGTCGCCATCGTCTATCGCCGATCGCTTTTCGCCGGCATTTTGCTGCTGCCTTATCTCCTGTGGGTGAGTATCGCATCACGGCTGAACTATGAGGTTGTGCTGCTGAATGGTCCTTTCGGCTGACGGCGGTACCGGCGTCCCGACGAAGGAGCGACGATGAGCGCATTTTTGGCGTCTGGTCAGGCGGTTGATTGCATCCTGGCCGTTCTTCTCGTGGAAATTCTGGTGGTAGGTCTTCGGCGTGGCGGGTGCGGCGCCGGACAGCGCCTGATAAGCATGATCATCGCCGCTTTGCCGGGGGGGTGTCTGCTGCTGGCGCTCAAGGCGGCCTTGTCCGGTGCCGGGCCAATGTGGGTGGGCATCTGGCTGGCTCTGTCCTTTCCAACACATCTGGCCGATCTTTGGCGCCGGCCCCCGTGACGGGGAGGGATTTATGAAACCTGGCGGTCAAAAAAAAGCCGGCCTCCCAATTGCAGGGAGGCCGGTTTGAGTTTGGGGGGGAGTTCTTTCCTGTTCAGTGAGCCGATGAGAGCGCGTTCCTAATTGGGGAGCGAGGGAGCGATATAAGGATCGGGGAAGGCGTAATGGTGCAATACAGCCCAGTCGCGCCACTGATCCACCACCGTTCCGGTCAGCAGAATGCCGATGCCACCGGTGAGTGGGGTAAGGATGGCGAACCACCACGCCCAACGATGAATTGATTCCATGGTGGCGTTGAAGCCCATCGTCCAGCGCCAGAACAAGGCGGCGCGTTCCGATGCGGTACCGCGATCGGAGATCTGGTCAAGTTCCCGGTCGCCGCCGTAGCGGGTGACCGCCAGGATCGTCGCGCCATGCATGGCAAACAACAGGGCGGAGCCATACAGGAAGGCAATCGAGAGGCAGTGGAACGGATTGTAAAAAAGATTGCCGTGCATGAGCGAAAAATTATTGGTCCAGTCGAGATGTGGGAAGATGCCGAAGGGAACCGCCTCGCTCCAACTGCCGATCATGATGGGCCGGATGAAGCCCAGGACCAGGTAAAGCCAGATCGCCGATGCGAACGCCCAGGCGACATGGGTGCCCAGGCCAAGCTGCCGGGCGCGCCGATAGGTGCGAAGCCACCACAACAGTAAGGACGCCGTCAGGAAAAAGCCGGTTATCAGCCACCAGCCCCCCTCTTGAAGCGGAGGCATGATCTGCAATCCGTATTTCGGCAAAGGCGGATTTAGGGACAACCACGGTAGATGAACGATGAATTTGATCGGGTCCCAACCGACAGACGCCCACATATTGAGACCGATGATTTCGATGGCGATAAAACCAAAGAAAAGGGAGGTCAAACCCAATCCGCCCAGATAGACGGGGCCGACTTGAGCGCTGCCGATCTTTCCCAGCCAGTAAGATAGAAAGGGCTGTCCGGACCGTCCGTAAGAGCTCGAGCGAAGGGGAACGCCATCCTCCGGGTCGGCTATGACCTGGATCTGCGTGAAGATATTCTGATATCCGGCCATGGTGCATACTCCTCACATTCCGGGGCCAGCGTAGGGCGCCGGTATGGCCCCGCCCGGATCGACCAGTTGCCACAGGGGCAACCACCATTGATCCCAGCCTTGCGACCAGTAGGGGCCTGCGATGACGATGCAAACGACGCTGAAAAATGCGGCGGAAAGGGCCAGGAACAAACCCAGCCGATGAATGCCGAGTGGACCGATGGAATATCCGATCAGATCGCGAAAGAAGGTGTCTTCGTGCGACGAGGTCTTCATTTCCTCACCATGGCCCGGATTGGATGCGGACAAAATCACCGATCCGTGCAGCGCCAGGGCCAGGGTGGTGGTGAAAAAGAAGGTGATCGCGATCATGTGCGCGGGATTGTAATGGAAGTTCCCGAACTCATAGCCGGTCGTCGAAACCCAGTCCAAGTGGCTGAAAATTCCGTATGGAAAAGCATGTGCCCAGGCCCCCAATAGGACCGGACGGATCACGACCAGCGCGAAATAGGCGAAGATCGCAACGCCGAAAGCGACAGGGACATGATAGCCCATGCCGAGTTTTCGGCATATTTCCACCTCGCGGAGCGCCCATGAAATGAAGGCCCCCAGGGAGCAGACCGTGATGACCTGCCAAAGCCCGCCGGCTTTGAGCGGTGCCAGGCTGAGCCCATATTCGACGCCAGGCGGATTGATGGTGATCAGGAATGGGTTCCACACGCCCTGCAGCGCCGCGCCGTAAAAGATCAACGCGATGCCGAGCGAGGAAAACATCGCCGTCGTGACGCCGAAGAAACCGACGTAGAACGGTCCCATCCAGTAATCGAAAAGATCGCCCCCGAGGAGCGTCCCCCCGCGGACTCGATATTTTTTTTCAAAACTCAGCAGTGCCATTTTTTTACCCCTCGGCCAGCTGGCGATGTAGCCATGTGCCCTTCCCTTGGTAGGGTGGGTAGACGAGTCCGCGGATGAAGGGCTCGCCTACCCTGGGTTGCTGGGAACCCTTTCGGGTTTCCGGCTTATGACGAGATGACGTCGCTGATAGTGGTAAGGGCGCCGGTCTTGACGGCCTTTCCCCCTTCGATCCAGTTGAAGCGGGTCGTGCTCAACAAGATGAAGTGAATCAGTAATGCCAGGGTGAACAGGAATACGGCCAACGCCACCAAGACGCGGCGCGGGTCGAACAATGTCCAGAGTCTCCACATGTCACTGGTCTCCTAAGAGAAGTAGCTGGAAATCAAGAGTTGGGCGGTGTTGACGCCAGACTCGATTGCCGAATAACCGTTGGGGCCAGGAATCCATGGGCGCCACAACCACACCAGTAAATGTGCGACGGCGGCAACCAAAGTGAAAACCACAAAGCTGAAAACGAATATACTGTGGAATTCCTTGGCTTCGGTTTCTGTGAGACCTGAGAGGGTCCCGCTACGCTCATCTCTGCTAACCATTAGTCACCTCCAAGAAGGGGCTTACCTTCGCCGTGGCAATATGCCTCGGCCATTTCCGACATACCGCGTTCCGGTCTGCCGACAGTGCGGCCGTCAATGCCGGCCAAGCCTTCCGTGACCCGTGCGGGAACGCGCTCATGCCACGTTCTCCCGTAAAATCTCCTTTGCCTGGTCGATATGCTCACGGGTCACCAACCTGTCTCCCGCCTGCAATGCTGCGCGTTCGGTGGCATCGCGCAGGCGCTTCGCCGCCGAGATCCGCACCAGGGCGGGTTGCGCGTCGATCAAGGCGTCGAGGGCGGTCTTCGCGTCCGCGTCCCAAGGAAGGGCCGCGTGAAAACGGGCTGGCGTCGCTTCGATCTTGTCGAGCTGTCCGGCCAGCGGAAGGATGTTGAACAATGCATCGAACAAGGCGTTGCAGACCTCCTGGATCAGGTAGGTCGCACCCGAATAGCCCATGACCGGCGTACCCGTATGGCGGCGAATGATCGTGCCGGGGAACGAGGCCGGCACAAAGATCGTCCGCGCACCGCATTCAGCGAGATAGATTCGCTCGTTAACGCTGCCGAACAGAACCAGCGGAGGCCTGTCCTGGATGGCTTGGCGGATCGCCTCGTTGTCGGATTTCACGCCGGCGGCGCGGCCAAAGGCGAAGGTACAGGGCAAGCCCATGTCGTCTTCGAGGAATTTACGGATACCCTTCGCGTAGGTTTCGGTCGCGACGACGGCGAAACTGGCGGTGGCGAAAAAGTCTTGGGTGACAGATCGCCACAAATCCCACAGAGGCTTGATGGTCGTTTGTTTTTCACGTTCGATGAATGGTTCGGGATCGAGACCGGTCAGCGCCGCCAACCGGTGCAGGAAGGCGGTCGTCGAATAAAGGCCGATGGGGGCCTGCAAATAGGGCCGGCCCAGCATTTCGCAAAGCTGGTGGCCGAATTCACGGTACAGGCAGACATTGACCTCGGCATCGGCCAGCTTATGGATGTCCGCCAACTGGCTGCCCAGCGGGAAGACCATATTGATCTGGCAGCCGATGCCCTCGACCAGACGGATGATCTCGGCGAGATCGGAGGGCATGTTGAAGACGCCATAGGTCGGACCGATGATATTGACCCGTGGGCGCTCGCCTTCCTCGCGCTGTCTTGGTTTGCAATTTGTGTCAGGTCCGAAATGGCACCATAGCCAAAGCAGGGCGCGGTCGGTGCATTGCCACTGGTCCTCGTCGATGGTGCGAGGCAGGAATCGTTGGATTTTCGGGCCCGCCTCCGTTAAGCCTCCGCCGATCATTTCGGCGATCGAGCCGGTAACCACCACCGCCGGCAAGGTTGGGTCCAGGGCCTCCCGGGCGCGCTTCATCGCGCGTTCGGTGCCTGTTTTCCCCAGCTCGTTCTCCCCCAGACCGGTGACGACGATGGGAAGTTCCCGTGGCGGCAATGTGTCGGTGTAGTGCAACACCGAGGTGACCGGCAATGCCTCACAGCCGACCGGTCCGTCGATGATCACCTGCAGACCTTTGAGCGCCGTAAAGGTGTAGACGGCCCCCCAATAGCCACCGGCGCGATCTTGGTCGAGAATCAGCATGTCTTTCTCTCCCCGAGGGGCGGTTGCCTCTGTGTGGCCTGCTGCCAGATTCCCGCCGTAGGTCCGGTGCCGATCCCAGTGAAAAATTCCGACATGCGTGTGAATCTGGCCTTGTTCGTCATCGCGCCGTGGACGATCTGCGCCAGCGAGACGGCTCCCGCAGGTCCCATCAGCGGCCGCGCCGAAATCAGATTGGTGAAATAAAGGGCGGGCACCGAGCGGCTTTTGGCATGTTGCACGAGGGGGGGCGTGCCGATGGCGAGATCGGGGGAGAAGGTATCAACCGCCGCGATGTCGCGATCCAACGATGCCCGGTAGCAGACCTGTACTCCTTGGGCTTCCAGCCAGTCGCGGTCAGGCGCCGACCAGGGGGTTTCCGGGCAGGCGGTTCCGACATAGGGAACGTCGGCTCCGCTTTCGACCAGCAACCGGGCAACCAGGAGTTCGGATCCCTCATAACCGGACACGGTGATCCTGCCCTTGATCGGGCTGTCCGCCAGAGCCGCCCGAATACTGCTCAGCGCGGCATTTTTGGCCCGATCGATCTTTGACCGGGCAATGCCGCAGGCCGCGCCAATGGCGTCGAGCCAGGCCGCCGTGGCGGCTTGGCCAACGGGGGCGGACGGAATGACCGGCCGTCCGGCTTCTTCGAATTCACGAACGCAATTGCTGTAGAACGGATGGATCGCCGCCGCGATCGCGCAGTCGAGCGCACCATACAACTCTCGCCAGTCACGGGTGGGGACCATGGGGCCGGCCGCCAGCCCCAATGGGTCCAACAGGGCGTCGATGGAAACCGGATCCGCCGGAAACATCTCCCCCAGCAAAGCTACCGTCGGCTTGCCGCTGCGCGCGCGAGGCGGCGCCACGGCGCCTTGTTCGGCTTCCGCGCGGGCATATTTCAACATTGCTCCGGCCAGCACGTCCTTAGCCTCGGCATGGGTCGGAACACCAAAACCGGGCACGTCAATGCCGATGATTCGAACCCCGGCCACCTCTTGCGGCAATCGTTGCAATGGTACGCCCGAGGCGGTGGGGATGCAGAGATTGATCACCACGATCGCGTCATGGCGGGTCGGGTCGGCGAGCCGCAGGACCGCGTCGCGAATGTCTTCGAACAACCTGCCTTTCACCAGGGATTCCGAATTGAAGGGCACATATCCGACCGAGCGTCGCGCACCATAGAAATGCGAAATGAAGGTGAGGCCGTAGACGCAACAAGCCGAGCCCGTGAGGATGGTTGCGGTCCGGCGCATCCGCAGACCGACCCTGAGCGCTCCGAAGGCCGGGCACATGCTTTGCGGCTGGTCATGCGCACATTTGGGATAGGCGGCATCAGTCCTCATCATAGACCACTTCGAGTGAGCGTTTGACCACGGTGGCGCTGCCCCGCATATCCGACTGGCTGGCTGGTTCGAGGCGGTGGGGACCATCGGCCCGGTCGTCCGAGAACAGGGACAGCAAGGCCTCCTGAGTCATTGGTTTCGGTCTGGCTGGCCGCGCCGTGGCAATGTTCGCGGCCAATGTCTCGAACAGGAATGCCCATGGGCCGCCAGGCTTGCCGATAATCTGGTATTTCGCCGATTTTCGGCGGATATCCTCGTTGGCGGGGATGGTCGCCAACACGGGAATCCCGACTGCCGCGGCAAAGGCCTGCGCCTCGCCCGTGCCGTCGTCCTTGTTGACGATCATGCCGGCCACACCGACATTGCCACCCAACTGACGAAAATAATCGACCGCCGAGCAGACGTTGTTCGCCACATAAATTGATTGCAGATCGTTCGACCCGACGACGATCACCTGCTGGCATAAGTCGCGCGCGATGGGCAGGCCGAAGCCGCCGCAGACCACATCGCCCAAAAAATCCAGCAGGACGTAATCAAAGCCCCATTCGTGGAAACCCAGCTTTTCCAGCAATTCGAATCCGTAGATGATTCCGCGGCCGCCGCAGCCGCGCCCGACGTCGGGACCGCCCAATTCCATGGCGAAGACGCCATCGCGTTTGAAACACACATCTTCGATGCGGATTTCTTCGCCGGCTTGTTTTTTCCGGTGCGACGTCTCGATGATCGTTGGGCAGGAGCGGCCGCCGAAGAGGAGGGCTGTGGTATCGCTTTTGGGGTCGCAGCCGATCAGCAGGACGCGTTTGCCTTGTTGGGCCAGCATGTAGGAGAGATTAGACAGCGCGAAGCTTTTGCCGCTGCCACCCTTGCCATAGATGGCGATGATCTGGGGGGGCTGCGCCACGCCAGCCGTATGGGGCGCAGTGTCCGCATGCGCTTGGCTCTGGCTGGGAACCGCGATCGTCATGCGCATTTTCTCCAATCAAGGATCATCTTCAGGCAGGTCGGGTCGGCGAAGGCGGTGCGATAGGCTTGATCCGCTTGGGAAACGTCCATGCGATGCGTGATCAGGCCGTCGAGGCTAAGCCGTCCGTCCTTAATGGCCGCCAGCGTTTGATCAAGATCGGCGGGCGTCCACTCGGCAGCCACACGGAGACGAGCCTCCTTGAGGAAGGAGGGGGGGTAGGAAAATGACAGCGGTTTTTCATAAAATCCGCCGAGAACGATCTCGCCGCCCCGCCCAAGACGGGCGATCAAGGAATCGAGGATGGTGACGTCGCCGCTGACATCGACAATGACCCGGTAGTCGGTCCGTACATCCGTGTCAGGCGACAGGACGCGATAGCCGGTGGCGCCGCTGCGGCGGCAAGGGTTGGTTTCCCAAACCGTCGGCGGCGGGAACCCTGCCGCCGTTGTCGACCTGGCGAGAAGGCGGCCCAGCACCCCATGTCCAACGATCAGTTCGGGGCCGTTTTCAGCATTGATGCAATGGCGGGCGGTTGCCGCGAGTGCGATCAGGATCCCTTGTTCCCGAATGCCGTCACCGATGGAAATCGCCCGGGCGCCGGGGACGATCAAGTGTCGCGCCGCGCCGCCGAACAACCCGCGCGCCTCCTTGAAACAGGTGGCTCCGGGGACGAACACATAGTCGCCGATCCGTGATCGGGCCGCCGCCCCGGCCTCGACGATTCGGCCGACGGATTCGTAACCGGGAACCAAGGGGTAGCCCATGCCGGGAAATTGCGGCATGCGTCCGGACCAAAGCAGGCGTTCGGTACCACTGCTGATGCCGCTCCACTCCACCTCGACCACGACATCGGCGGCTTGAAGAGGGTGCAGCGACAGCCGGCGGAGCGATAAACACTCGGGGTTGTCCATCACGACTGCAACGGTGTGCTTGTCTGACATGATTCCCGTCATCTCGCTCTCCACAGAGGGCTCTGGGCCTGAAACGCCAATCGTTTGATCGCGCCCCCTAAATTTGGAGTCTCCTCGGAGCCTGTTTGTTCCTTGAAAATCTCCGAAAAACCGCATCTTTTGTCAGAATAAAATGACATAATTTTATGTCAACTTAAAATTACAGTTGGGTTTTTCGGGGTTCTCCGTATCTTTCCCGCCTCCTTGTTTCTCGTGCCTTGGTCTCCAGCCCTTGTCCAGCGCATGGTTGACTTCGGGGCGGGTCCGTCATCAGGCGGCTTGATGTGCCGGGTGCTTGGGTGCCAGGCGAAGAGCCTGAAGGCGGACGAGATCGCGCAGCTCCTTTTCCCCTTGGCAGGGGGGGATGGCGTCCATCGCCGCATCTATCAGCTTTTCCAGATGTGCCATCGCGCCGCTGACGCCCAGTTCCGCGACCGTATTGGGGCGGCCGAGGATCGCATCGCGACCGACCGGCTTGTCACAATCGGCGGCCGCTGAAACCGCATCGAGAAGATCATCGGCGACCTGATAGGCCTCCCCGAGGCGAAGTCCCAAAGACCGCCAGGCCGTAGGATCGGCGCCACTTGCCAGTGCTCCCGACATGGTGGCGGCGACGAACAGGGCGCCGGTCTTGGCGAGGCGATAGCGTACCGACGGCGGGTTGGGTTCGCTTTCCCAGGCTTGGCCGGCGGCGATGCCGGTCGGGGCGCCCGCACCTTGGGCGATGGCGGTGATCAACGGTGCCAGGAGATGTGGCGAGCGGCCGGATGATCGGGCCAAAGTGTCAAATGCCAGAACGATCAGCGCGTCCCCGGCAAGCAACGCTATGGGAGTGCCGAAAGCCGCATGAACCGATGCTTGGCCACGCCTGATCGAGGCATCGTCGAAGCAGGGAAGATCGTCATGGACCAATGACGCGCAATGCAGGAGCTCGATAGCCGTTGCCGTACCATCGACGAGATCGCCGTCGGCTTCGCCACAGGCGGAGGCCACGGCCAAAGTCAGGCGCGGTCTTACCCTGGCGCCGCCAGGAAACACCGCATGATGGATGGCCGCCGCAAGTTTCGGCGGAGCGGTTTCATCGGTGGTCCGTTGCACAGCCCGTTGGAGGGCGTTCTCGATACGCTCGCCTGCTTCCAAGATGCGCCTCCCGGTCAAGTTGTAAAAATAACATGTCATAAATTACTGTCTAATTAAATTGACACATGCTAACACGGAGGAGGCTTCCGTCAATCGTCTTTCGATGGGGATGGGCTATGCGGGATGGCAATGTTGTTGTGGTCGGCGCCGGCATCGGGGGTTTGGCCTGTGCCATAGATCTTGCCTATCAGGGGATCGGGGTCTGCGTCGTCGAGAGAGGCAAAGCCGTCGGTGGCAAAATGCGTGAGTGCCATATCGCCGGTCGGGCGATCGATTCCGGTCCCACCGTCTTTACGATGCGCTGGGTGTTCGATGATCTCTTCCAGTCGGTGGAGGCCGACCTCGACCACTATGTGACATTGGTGCCGCTGGAGATTTTGGCGCGGCATGCCTGGAGCGCCGAGGAACGGCTCGATCTGTTTGCCGATTTGGGGTGTGCCGCCGAGGCGATCGGGCGGTTTTCCGGATCGGTTGATGCCGCCCATTTTTTGTCTTTTTGCGTCGAGGCCAGGGCAATTTATCGGACGCTGAAGGGGCCGTTTCTCACGGAGTCCCGTCCTGGCCCGGTGATGTTGGCACGTCGGATCGGATTGCACAGGTTGTCGCAGCTTTGCGGAATCAGGCCGTTCGAGACCCTGTGGCAGGCGCTCTCCAAACAGTTTCGTGATCCGCGTCTGCGGCAATTGTTTGGACGCTACGCCACCTACAATGGTTCCTCGCCTTTTGCCGCGCCGGCAACCTTGATGCTGATCGCTCACGTCGAGCGGGAAGGCGTGTGGCAGGTGGCCGGAGGGATGCAGCGGTTGGCCGAAGCCCTTGAAAGGCTGGCCATCTCTTTGGGCGTGGTCTTCCGGTTTGACCAGGAGGCGGCGGGCATCGTCGTGGAAGGCGGGCGTGCCAGAGGCGTCACGCTGATATCCGGCGAGAGGATCGACGCCGATGCCGTTGTCGTCAACGGCGATAGCGCCGCCCTTGCCGCGGGATGCTTCGGCAATGACGTGCGAACGGCGGTTCCGCCGATCGCCGGCAAGGACCGGTCCCTATCGGCCGTCACCTGGGCGCGGGTGGCCAGGGCCGAAGGTTTTCCCTTGCTACGGCACAATGTTTTTTTCTCGAAAGACTATGCGGGCGAGTTTGCCGACCTGTTCGACCGGCGGCGATTGCCTGCGGATCCGACGGTCTATATCTGTGCGCAGGACCGCACCGATGGAGATGATCCGAGACAGCCGGACGAGGACCGCCTGTTGCTTTTGGTGAATGCCCCGCCGACAGGCGATGGAGAGTCTTTTGACGCTGTGGAGATCGACCGATGCGAGAGACGCGTTTCCCGTCTGCTGGAACGTTGCGGCCTGTCCCTGAGCGACGGCCCGAAAGCGGCCGTGATCACCACGCCACGGGACTTTCATCGCCTGTTTCCGGGGACCGGGGGGGCTCTCTACGGGCGTGCCTCCCACGGGTGGAAGGCATCGTTTCAGAGACCGACGTCGCAGACGGCCATTCCAGGCCTCTATCTGGCCGGGGGCAGCACGCATCCTGGCGCCGGACTTCCGATGGCGGCCTTGTCGGGGCGGTTGGCGGCGTGGCGGCTGATTTCGGACCGGCTTTCGATACGGAGGTACCATCCGGCGGCTATCTTTGGTGGTATCTCGATGGCCTGAGCGACGACCACCGCTTCGCGATCACGCTGATCGCCTTCGTCGGCAGCAGTTTTTCGCCCTATTATGCGTGGGCCGGGCGCCGCGATCCCTTGAACCATTGTTGCATCAATGTCGCCCTTTACGGGCAATCCGCCGGCCGATGGGCGATGACGGAACGCGCTCGCGACGCGGTGGAGCGAACGCCGGCCAGTCTGCGGATCGGGCCCAGCGTTCTCGTTTGGCGCGACGGCGCCCTGGCCATCGGCGTTGACGAACTGGCCTTTCCGGTGCCCAGACGGATTCGCGGCACGATTAGAATGTCTCCGAAGGCTTTGCCCGCGACCTGTTTTCGCTTTGACGGAGGGGGCGGGCATGTCTGGCAACCCATCGCGCCCAGAGCCCGTATCGAGGTTGATCTGCTTTATCCGAAATTGCGTTGGAGTGGAGACGCCTATTTCGATGCGAATTGCGGACAGGAACCCCTGGAGGACGGGTTTCGCCATTGGTCCTGGGCGCGCGCGCATCGTGGCGGAGACAGCGTCATTCTCTACGACGCCCGACGTCGTGATGGAGGCGGGGCCAGCCTGGCGCTTCGCTTCGCGTCCAGCGGCGCCATCGAAGGTCTGCCGCCACTGCCGATGGCGACCTTGTCCGATACCGCTTGGCGTCTCGGCCGGACCATGCGGGCCGACAGTGGAAGCGAGGTTCTTCTGCGATCGACGCTTGAAGACACCCCTTTTTACGCCCGCAGTCTTCTGGAGGCCTCGCTCTACGGCGAATCGGCCCTGGCTTTCCACGAATGCCTGTCCCTGGACCGCTTTCGCTCGAACATGGTCCGTGCCATGCTGCCGTTCCGGATGCCGCGCGCCGGCCGGTTGTTTCGCTGATCGTCGCCGCCGATTGATCCCTGTGTCAGCGCGCGCGCGCCTCCAGGGAGGCGAACAATTCGGCGACCCAGATGATGCGACGTGACACATGGCCAAGCGGTGGTTCCGCAGGCGCGGGCGGTCGCCTCGCAATCGCCTCGACCAGATAGGCGGCTTCGGCAAGGCAGGGCATGACGATGTCCTTTCGCCGCGTCGCCGCCGCATCCATCATCGCGCGTCCCATGAGCCGCAGTTTTTCCGCGCCCGAAACGCGCGCCCGGCCGGAAACCGAATCGCCTCCCCGGCGCAGGATCTTCATGCCGATTTCGCGGTAGATGTGGCTGGCGGCGAAAATGGCCGGGCGACAGGCCGCCGGAAGATGGGTGATGCCCTTGTTGGCATCCTCGTAAAGGGCTTCGGCGGTCTGCAGCAGGCGTACGACCGCATCCCTTATCGCCGGCGCCGGGACCGGGTGGGCCAGCCAGTCCTCGGGGTCGAGGCCGTCGGCCTTGAGCCAGGAACGGGGTAGATAGAGGCGGCCGGCGCGGGCGTCTTCGCCAACGTCGCGGGCGACGTTGGTCAATTGCATCGCGATGCCGAGATCGCAGGCCCGGCTGACCGCTCTGGCGTCATCAACCCCCATCAGGACGCTCATCATCGCGCCGACCGAGCCTGCCACCCGCGCGGAATAGCTGTACAGGTCGGCCAGTGTCTCGCATCTGACGCCCGCGACATCCCAGGCCAAACCATCGATCAAGGCTTCCGGTAGCGCGCGTGGCAGGCCATAGCGGGCGATGACGTCGGCAAAGGCGCGATCGACGGCGCCGCTGGCGGGGCGGCCGGCGTAAGCGTGGTCGAGACGCTCCCTTAACTGGCGGATCGAGGCCTGCGAACCGCCGTCGACATCCACCATGTCGTCCGAAAGCCGGCAAAATGCATAAAGCGCGTAGGCCGCCTCGCGCACGGGGAGCGGCAACAGCAGCGAGGCGGTGAAAAAGGATCGCGAACCCGTCCGGATAAGACGTCGGCAGAAGGCCCGGTCGCTTCGGTTGGCGAAGCGACCGTCAGCGCAACGCGTGGGCGGGGGGGATGAGGGTGTCAAGGACGCGCGCGGACGACAGGACACCGGGGACGCCGGCGCCGGGATGGGTTCCCGCACCGACCAGATAGAGTCCTTGGACATCTTCGCTCCTGTTGTGCGGACGGAACCAAGCGCTTTGAGTGAGCCGGGGCTCCAATCCGAACGCCGCGCCCTTGGCGGACAGCAGACGATTTTGGAAGTCCAGCGGGGTAAACATCCGGGAGGTGATGATCTCGTCTTCAAGGCCGGGCAGCAGTGTTTCGGAAAGCCGCGTCTCGATGGCCCGCCGATAAGGCTCGGCACCGGTTGTCCAATCGGTATTGCCGTCCAAATGGGGCACCGGCGAAAGCACATAGAAGGTGTCGCATCCGGGAGGGGCCAGCGTCGGGTCGGAGGCGGTCGGATGGTGAAGATAAAGGCTGAAATCCGGCGCCAGGATCTTTCGCTTGAAGATATCGCGGGTCAGTTCCCGATAGCGGGGGCCGAGCATGATCGTATGGTGCGCGACATCCCGGTATTTTCGCTTGGTACCGAAATACCAGACGAACAGGCTCATGGAGTAGTGCGACCGGGCCAGTTTTCGGTCGGTCCATCGCCGTCTTTTGGTGCCGGCCAGAAGCGTCTGATAGGTCCAGGCGGCATCCGCATCGGAGACGACGATGTCGGAGGTGAGCACCTCGCCCGAGGTGAGGCGGACACCGGTCGCCTTGCCATCGGTCACCAGAATCTCTTTGACGTCGCTGCCACAACGCAAGGCACCGCCCTGTCCTTCGATCAGTTTGACCATTCCTTGCACAAGCTTGCCGGTGCCGCCGACGGCGAAATGGACCCCCATATGCCGTTCCAGATAAGAAATCAGGCAATAGATCGATGGCGTGGAAAACGGATCTCCGCCGACGAAAAGCGGATGGAAGCTGAGCGCGAAGCGCAGATGCGGATGGCGGACATATTTTGCCACGGTGGAATGGACGCTGCGAAGCCCTCCCAGCTTGACGAGACTTGGAACGACGCGTGCCATGTCGGCAAGCGAGCCGAAGGGCACGCCGGAAAGCTCTTCGAAACCGATCCGAAAGACGTCGCGGCTGTGATGCATGAACCGTTCGTAGCCGTCCACGTCATCCGGCGAGATCCGCGCGATCTCCCGCGTCATGGCATCGGCATCGGCCAAACAGTCGAGATGCCCGCCATCGTCGAACAAGATCCGGTAGAACATGTCGAGCGGACACAATTCCACATCGTCGGATAATCGGCGTCCGCACAGTTGCCAAAGTTCCTCAAACAGGAATGGGGCGGTGACGATGGTCGGTCCGGCGTCGAAGACAAAACCGTCCTGCCGGAAAACGCCGGCGCGACCACCGGGTTGATCGAGCCGCTCCAGGACCGTGGTGCGGTACCCTCGCGCACCAAGGCGAATGGCCGCCGCAAGTCCGCCGAATCCGCTGCCGATCACGACAGCATGCCGCGTGACGTTTTTCATCACATGCCGAGGTTTGCGTGTGTAAACATAATTGGACATTTAAAAGTGTCAGAATGTTATATGCAAGCTTTTATGATGATCTCAGCCAGGGAGGGCGGGGCTTCCTCATGGGCCAGATGGCCGAGTTTCGGCACGACAATCACCGTCGACGAGGTCTTGAGCGACTTTATCTCCCTGGCGACCCTTGCCGGGACGGCGTGATCATTTTCGGAGGCAACCAGAGTCAGCGGAACGCGCAACCGTGGCAAATCGAACAGCAGGGGGCGGAGATCCCAGTTGGCCATCTGACTGAGCGCGGCCTCGACATGGCGGGTGGTGCGCCACAGTCGGGCATAGAAATCCAGTCCCCGCGCATCGAGTGTCGATCCCGTCTGGTCGATAATATGTGCCACGGTGTCCGGATTGGAGGCTCGCCAGGCCATGAGGGTGGCGGCAAGCGGATTGACGAACAGAAGGCGGGCCAGGGCTGGAAACAAGACGCCTCCCAAGCCGGAAAACGGCATCAGCGCCCCGTTCAGGCTCACTAACGCGTGCGGGTTGATCGTTTCGTCAATAGCCATCCGGATGGCTATGGCCGCACCGGCAGAATGGCCGACCACGGCGTCCGGCTTGGTGCCGAGCCGCGTCAGCAATGCCGTGACGGCTGCCGCCATCCGTGGCATTGACAGTGGCCGGTGCGCATAAAGATCGGTGAAGCCATGTCCCGGCAGATCCGGCGCGATGACGGTGAAATGCCGGCTCAGCAGCGGGGCCAGGTCACGCCAGGAATGGGTTGCCGCGCCGGTGCCATGGAGCAGCAGAAGGCAGGGACCTTGCCCCAGGATCTGGACGTGCCATGTGAGGCCGTCGGCCTTGACAAAGGTGCTGGCTGTTCGGTTGGGCCAATCGCGCCCTTCGATGTCCCAAACGGGTTTGGACCTCATCGGATGCGGATGGGGCCGGAATCCCGGGTGGCCGCCGTGGCGGCGATCGCCACATCACGGACCATCGAGGCCTCGACATAAGGCAGGCCGATATAACGCGCCTGCATCGCGCCGGCCAGTCGCCGAGCTTCTTCGCGTGGCCGAGGCGCCGTGTCGACGAATACCGCGGCGAGTCGGGCCTCCTTCAGGCGTCGTGCGGCCGCCAGGGCATCGTCCATGGCGTGTGGCCGCCGGGCTTGTCCGTCTCGGCCGATGTTGGCATGCCCGTCAGTCAGCAGAACGATCAGAGGGGCATGTCCCTTCGCACGTTCCGCCATGGCCGTCAAAACGGCCGTCTCGATACCGGCGGCGAGCGGCGTTCCGCCACCGCCCGGCAGTTTCGCCAGGAGCGATTTGGCTCTGGACAGCGAGCGTGTCGGCGGCAGGAGGAGGTCGGCTCTCTTGCCGCGAAACGCCACCAGGGCGACGGAGGTGCGGGTGATATAGGCTTCGGCGAGAAGAAGCTCGACGGCGCCCTTGGTTTCCGCCAAGCGGTGGAAGGCGGTCGAGCCGGACGCATCGACGCAGAAGACGATTGTCGATTGCCGCCGATGCGCAAATTTTTTGATGCGGAAATCTTCGCTGCGGATTGCGAGGTGGCTGGGGACAAGACCTGCCGCCCGGGCTTCCGCGCGGCGCATCGGCTGCCAGGGGGCCGCGGCACGGAGGGTTTCCACCAACGCCAGACGGGATCCGGATCGCGGGGCGCCATGGCGCACGCCGGCCGGCCGGCCCCGGCACATCGATAGCTGGGGGGATCCGGCCCCAAAGCTGCGGCTGGCCGGCTGACGTTCGGCGGCTCCGGACCGCATTTTGTCCAGGAGATCTTCGGGCAGCGCGGCTTTCGCCGCGGCCAGCAGGATATCCTCGAGATCGGGCATTTCCGGCTGTGGCGTGTCGGGGGCGGGGCAATCGTCATCCGTGGAGGGGGGCGGGGGATCCCGCCGCTGCCCGTTGTCGTCCTGTTGCGGCTCCCGCGTCCCGTCATTTTCTTCATTTTCCATCGGCACCGTTTGCGCACGGGGGCCGAGGACCAGGCGTACCGCCAGTGCGGCATCCTCGCGGTCGATCGTGTCACGGCCGGCCAGAGCCGCCGCCGCCCGCGCAGCCCGCAGCGCCAGCAAGGGCAGGACGACCGATCCCAGTCCCAGCGCATCCGCCGTTGCGACCAGGCCGTCGATGACCCTATCCGGTGCCGTTGCCGCCAATCGCTTCCGGGCGATGGTTGTTCTGATGGGGTCGACGGGGGGGCAGGCGAGGTCCCGCAGGCCCAGGCCGCGAAGATCGACGAGGAAAGCCAAGCGTTCACCCAATGCCGGCGGCAGTCGCTCGTCCGGCGAAACGCTTTCGTCGAAGGCGACCACGCCGATGCTGCTCGGCACCCGACGGGCGATCCCTTCCCGTTCGATCACCAGTTCCCGCTGGTCGAGAACCATCGCCACCCGTGCGGCCACGCCGGAGGGCAGCCGTTCGGCCATGGGGATCACCACGATCCCTCCGTCCGCCTCCGCGAGAATGCCTTTTTGCAGGACCGGCCGGCCACTGGCCAAAGTGGCCGGCAGATCGACGGCGCCGATCAACCGGTCATCTTCGATCCCCGCCGGCAAACGTCTGACCGCGGCGTCCGGCGGCAGGGCGCCGCAAAGATGGGCAAACCATAAATCGCGAACCGGTCCCGCTCCGGCCATCACCGCCAGCCCCTGTAGTCCGGCGGGATCTACGGCAAAAAGCGACGCTGCCGCCAGCGCATCGTTCCACCGGGCTTGCGCCTCCGGTGTCATGGGCTCAAAACCTCGGCGATTGCTCGTTCGATGCGCGCGCTCGATCCCGATTCGTCGAGTGGATCGCGCCGCAAGCGGTGCCGCAGGGCCATCGGTGCGACTCGTCGGATATGGTCGGGGCCAACGCGGGGATCTTCGGCCAGGGCCGCGGCGGCGCGGGCGGCCCGCATCAAGGTGAGTTCCCCGCGCAATCCGTCGGCGTCGGTGGCCATGCATAAGCGCGACATCGTCTCCAGGGAGGCATCGCCCACCTCGATGGAATCGAGGCGCCCGCGCGAGGCGACAATCAAGTCGCGGATCTCGGCATTCTTTTCGGACCAATGGACCGTGAAGGCTTCCGGATCGCGCGCGAAGGCATCGCAGCGGCGGAGAATTTCGACGCGGTCGGCGAGATTGGTCGGTGTCTTGACCTCGACCGACAGGCCAAACCGATCGAGCAGTTGCGGTCGCAGTTCGCCCTCTTCCGGATTTCCGCTGCCCACGAGCACGAACCCTGCCGGATGCTTCACGCTCAAGCCTTCGCGTTCGACGATGTTTTCGCCCGACGCCGCGACATCAAGCAGCAGATCGACCAGGTGGTCTTCCAGCAGATTGACCTCGTCGATGTAGAGAAAGCCTCTGTGCGCGCGGGCCAGGAGGCCGGGTTCGAAGCTTTTTTCGCCGCGGGTCAGCGCACGTTCGAGATCCAGTGCCCCGACTACGCGGTCTTCGGTCGCTCCGAGCGGAAGGTCGACGACGGGAACAGGAACTGTATCTATTTCATGACAGTTTATTCTGTCATCAACGTTACACACTTGACTGCATGGATCCGAGACGTTTGACGGGGGGTAATTGAATCGGCACCCCGCGACGATCTGCATCGGAGGCAACAGCGCGGCCAGCGAGCGTACCGCGGTGGACTTACCGGTCCCACGGTCGCCGAAAACCATCACGCCACCGATATTGCGATCGATTGAAACGAGCAAAATCGCCAGTTTCATATCATCTTGGCCGACGATGGCGGCAAATGGAAAAGGTATCTTCATGCTTGGCATATTGCCTCCAAAGAGGAGAATTGCGCAAGCCCGTAACGAACTTTGACGTGTGATCAACACTCTCCTCAAGGTTTGTTCAGCCAAGGTGGGGAGAGGGAGCTTCACGCCGATGTGCAATTTTATTAGACATCCTAATAATTGGACACTAGCGTAGTGAACAGGTCCATTGGTGTGGCAGGAGATGGTCCATTGCGTATCCTTCTCATTCATCCAAACTACCATTCCGGTGGTGCCGAGATCGCGGGCAACTGGCCGCCGGCTTGGGCCGCCTATTTGGCGGGGTCGTTGAAAGCGGCTGGTTTTTCCGACGTCCTATTTATCGACGCGATGACCAACGATCTTTCGGACGAGGCGATTGCAGAAATCCTGGCCCGTGAATCGCCGGATGTGGTCGGCGTGACGGCCATCACTCCGTCGATCTACAAGGCTGAGCGGCTGCTCCAACTGGCCAAGCGCCAGCATCCGCAAGCGGTCACCCTGCTGGGGGGCGTTCACGCCACTTTCATGTATCAGCAGGTGTTGACCGAGGCACCCTGGATCGATGCCATCGTGCGTGGCGAGGGCGAAGATATCCTCATTGATGTGATCCGGGCGATCGATGAGGGGCGTTGGCCGAAGGACCGGCGAGACATCAAGGGAATCGCCTATATTGATACGGGAAGCGCCAGGATCGTCGCGACCGAGGCGGCTCCGACCATCAAGGATGTCGACTCGATCACCCCCGATTGGGGGATTCTGGAGTGGGAGAAATACAATTACATCCCGCTCAATCGCCGTGTGGCCATTCCCAACATGGCGCGGGGATGCCCGTTCACCTGCTCGTTCTGCTCGCAGTGGAAGTTCTGGCGTGACTATCGGATCCGCGATCCCAAAAAAGTGGTCGACGAAATCCAGACTTTGTTTGAACGCTACGACGTCAGGTTTTTCATTTTGGCCGATGAGGAGCCGACGATCAATCGCAAGAAATTCATCCAGTTTTGCCAGGAGTTGATCGACCGCGGATTGCCTGACAAGGTGCAGTGGGGCATTAACACACGGGTCACCGATATCCTGCGCGACGAGGAGTTGCTGCTTTTTTATCGTAAAGCCGGCTTGATCCATGTGTCGCTGGGAACGGAAGCGGCGGCGCAGTTGCAACTCGACCGCTTCAACAAGGAAACAAAGGTCGCCGACAACAAGAGGGCAATTCAGTTGCTGCGCGAGGCCGGCATCGTCGTCGAGGCGCAATTCATTGTCGGTCTTGAGAATGAGACCGCTGAGACTCTGGAAGAGACCTACCAGATGGCGGTTGACTGGAAACCGGATCTTGCCAACTGGTCGATGTATACTCCCTGGCCATTTAGTAACCTGTTTCAGGAAATCCGTAAGAAAGTCGAGATTTTCGACTTTGAGAAATATAATTTTGTCACGCCGATCATCCGACCGGAGGCCATGGATCGAGGAGAACTTCTCGATCGCGTGATGAGTAATTATCGTCGTTTCTATATTAAAAAGGCGCTGTTTTCCTATCCCTGGTCGGGGACTGGTCAGCGGCGGCGTTATCTTCTGGGATGTCTTTGGGCGTTCCTCAAAGCCGGATTCGAGCGAAAATTCTATAATCTCGGCAAGGTGGGCTATTGGGGACCGCAGACCAAGAAAAGCGTCGATTTCCATTTCGACGGGGGGCGAACCATGGATGCCGTCAATATGACGGATTGGGAGGCCAACGCCGATCGTTCCAGAAAGAGTTCGACAGCCTCGCAGGCGATGGCGATCAAAGCCTGTGGTGGCGGTACCGAGCAGATGGTGGACGACGGTGTCGATGCGGTTCGTTGATCGGTCCGTCGCCCGTGTCACCCCGGTTGCGCCGGCATCGGTCGGCCCCAATGCCGTTACGCAAGTCATCGCGGCTTTGCAGGAAGCCGGCCTGCAGGAGTGCACGTCGCTGATTTTCACGGATGCCGGCGTTGGTGATTGGCTGGTCCGGCGTCCCGTCGATATGGTCGACGAACGTGGCGTGGCCGGACTTCACCATGCCGTGCGGACCGTCCTGCCGCCCGGCCAGGCGATCGCGGTGATGGCCGACGCCGGCCGGCGGACGGCAAATTACCTGCTGGCCAAGCGAATTCCCCGGCCGGTGCAGACTCTCTTCAAAATACTTCCCTCGGCATTGGCCTCGCGCGCCATGATGGGCGCCATCCGTCGGCATGCCTGGACATTTGCCGGATCGGGACATTTTGACGGACGGGCCGGGACCCCGATGGTTTTCGAGATCATCGGCAATCCCCTCTGTTCCCGCGACAGATCGCCGACGCCCGTTTGCACATGGCATGCGGCTGTTTTCCAGCGTTTGTTTTCCGTTCTGGTTTCAAGCTCCACCCGGGTCGAGGAGACGGCCTGCGAGGCTTGCGGCGATGCCTGTTGCCGCTTCGAGTTGTCGCTGGATTGAGGGCGTTTTGCCCAGTGGCGGTTGATGTTGGTCTTGATGATACGGTGCAAGCCGGACGACCCGCCGCATGACCGGAGAAAAAATGATCGCATCTCCCATATTCACCACGAAGTCCGCAGCGCGTCTGCTGGGCCTGTTTGCTCTCTGCCTGATGGTGGGGGCCATCGCCGGCGCCGTCACCGTGCCCGAGGTCCGGGGGTGGTATCACACGATCGCCAAACCGGACTTCACCCCACCCGACAGCGTCTTCGGCCCGGTATGGAGTACGCTCTATCCGATGATGGCTCTGGCCGCCTGGTTGGCATGGCGGCGTGATTTCTTCTCCTGGTCAAGCCGATCTCTCCGGCTCTTTCTTCTTCAGTTGGGGTTGAATTTTCTCTGGAGCTTTCTCTTTTTCACGTTCCACTGGCTGGCGGCCGCCTCGGTGGAAGTCCTTTTTCTTTGGTTGGCGATCCTGATCACGACCCGCCGTTTTCTGAAACAGGACCTGTGGGCCGGGCTATTGATGGTGCCCTATCTGTTGTGGGTTGGTGTGGCGGCTGTGTTGACCTGGACCATCTGGTCGTTGAATGCCTGAACCCGCTATCGGGCATCCGCGCGCGGAGGGGAGGGGGCAGAATGCTCGACTCTGTTTTCGATTTTTTCTCGGCGCTGGGCTTCGCGGTCATCGCGATCTTCGGTATCAACGTGGGAACCGACGAGCCGGCCTATGAGGTTGTCGAGCGTATCGGCGACGGCATCGAGATCCGCTGCTATCCACCGAGAAACGCCGCCGAAACGACCGTCGATGCGAGCAAGTCCGATAATCCGTCGGGCGAGGCGTTCCGAATCCTCGCAGGCTATATTTTCGGCGGAAACAAAGTGCGGCGGAAAATCGCGATGACGGCTCCCGTTGAGATCGACAGGCCGGGAGAGAAAATCGCGATGACGGCACCCGTGGAGATGACTGTCTCCAGCGGAGTGATGACCATGCGCTTTTTCATGCCGTCGCATCATGCTCTGGGAGACCTTCCCGAACCCGACGATCCCCGGGTCAAATTGATGGTGATCCCTGCAACGACCGTCGCTGTCATTACGTTTTCGGGATTATCTGATAAGATAAATCAGCCTGAGGAGTCACAGCTTAGGATTGCGCTGCGTGATACCCAGTGGATCATGACGGGGCCGGCCACCGCCTATTACTACAACCCGCCCTGGACATTGCCGTTCCTCAGGACGAACGAGGTTGTGATTCCGGTGAGGCGATAATGTTGCGGTTCCAGCGGATAGTCTCGTCACCTTCCGCTGGAGCGACAAGACAATTCAATAAGCGATTCACCCCAACGCTCGGGACCCTCTTGCGCCGGTCTTCAATCACGTGACTGAGAGGCCCATCCGTTCCCCCTTTCCGCAGCATCGCATCAAAGATGCCGTGGTTTGCCTGGTTCTGTTCGTGGTGTCGTTTCCGGCCTGGGGCCAATGTCCGGAGCCGCCGGCCGTGGCGCGCAATCCAACCGTCCGTCTCGATGTGATCGAACCGAAACTGGTCTATCGCCATGACGTCGATCTCTACGGTCTGGGGCGGATCCGCAATACCTTTGAAAAAGCGCCGGCGGGTTGGATCATGCTGGGGGTGACCATCACCAGCGACCAATTGTCGATGGAGGTGCGGCCGGTGGTATTGCGCCAGGCGGGCGGGAGCGCTTGCGTCTGGGTGACGGAGGTCGCGGCCCGTATCGGCGATCCCGAGCTCGACGTTTATGTCGCCGCCAATTACCCGGAGGGCACTTGCGAATATGACGTGGTCCGTGAACACGAGAACCAGCATGTCGAGATCAACCGGGGTGTGGTTCACGCCTGGGCGCCGCGCATCGGCGCCGAATTGCGTCATGTCGTCGCTCAATCCTTTCCGGTGAGCGTCGCCGGTTCGGCCGATGTCAGGCAGCTTCCGAGAATGCTGATGGACCGTCTGCGGCCGCTGCTCGACGGAATGCGGGCCGAAATGCGCCAGAAAAACGGGGCATTGGACACGCCGGAGAACTACCGGCGCACCGCGGCGCGCTGCAAGAACTGGTTTCCCGACGGTACGCGGTTGCCTGATCGGTAAGGGCCCGTTACACGATAGCCGCACCGACCTGGTGGTCGCGGGCCCCAAGCCCGAGCGGCGTCTGAGCCAGAGTTTCCGCGGATGCGGAAACTCAACACTGATGACTCTAACTACCCGAGGCCCGCGAGCGACGCCTATTTGTCCGGGAGTCTTAGACGGAGAAAGACGAACCGCAGCCGCAAGTGGAGGTGGCGTTGGGGTTCTTGACCGTGAAGGCGCTGCCGACAAGATCCTCGACGAAGTCGATGGTGGAGCCGGCGAGCAGGTCGAGGGAGACCGTGTCGATGACCAGGGTGACGCCGTGATAGTCGAATTTCTGGTCGTCTTCCGTGGTCTTGTCATCGAGGGAGAAACCGTAGGAAAAGCCCGAACAGCCGCCGCCCGAGACGGAAAGGCGCAGCATCAGTTCCGGATTGCCTTCCAGTTCGCGAAGTTTCTTGACGCGGCGCGCCGCGTTTTCGGTCAACAGGACTTGGCGTTCGAGAACTGTGGCTTCCATGGTGAACTCCCGGCAAATGATCCCGGCCGGTGAAATTGGGATCCGTGACCATATCTGGTAGAAAGCGAGGCGATTGTCAAACCCCCGCGACACGACGCGGTTTTAAAAAACCTGACGATCCTTATGCTTCGGGAACCCGCCTGAAACGGCTTATCGGTTGAACCGCAGGGCGGCAGCGGTTAGTGTCCGGTGCCATGTCGACCAGCCGCACCCTTGCGCCCTTCGCCTGCCGCCCGGATCAAAGTCGGGGGCGGCGCTATGCCGAAGCCTCGAGCGAAACCCGTTCGCCTTTTCAGCGCGACCGCGATCGGATCATCCATTCCGAAGCTTTCCGCAAGATGAAATACAAGACGCAGGTCTTCGTTTATCACGAGGGGGATAATTTCCGGACGCGTCTGACCCACAGCCTCGAAGTCGCGCAGATCGCCCGCTCGATCTCGCGCGTTCTCGGCCTGGACGAGGATCTGGCCGAGGCTTTGGCGCTGGCCCATGATCTCGGTCATACGCCCTTCGGTCACGCCGGCGAGGACGCGCTTCAGGAGATGACGGCGGCGGTGGGCGGGTTCGACCACAACGCGCAATCCTTGCGGATCGTCACCAAGCTGGAACGGCGCTATTACAAATTCGAAGGCCTCAATCTGTCCTGGGAGACCCTGGAGGGGCTGGTCAAGCACAATGGTCCGCTGACCGGTTTTCCGGGGGCGAGGCCGCTGCCGCTGGCCATCGCCAGCTATGCCACCAAGGAGGATCTGGAGCTCGACAGCTTCGCCAGCGCCGAGGCGCAGGTCGCCTCCCTGGCCGATGACATCGCCTACAATAATCATGACATCGACGACGGGCTGCGGGCCGGTTTGTTCAAGATCTCCGATATGGCCGAGGTGCCGCTGGTCGGTCCGGTCTTCGCCGCGGTCAAGACCGAGTTCCCCGACATCGATCCTTCGCTGCATATTCATGAGGCGATTCGCCGGTTGATCGGCCTGATGGTCTCCGACCTGATCGAGGAGACCAGGCGACGGATCGCCCGGTTCGCGCCGGCCGATTGCGACGCCGTTCGCCATCTGGGCCAGCCGCTCGTCGCTTTTTCGCCGGTCATGCGGCAGAATGACGCGGCGCTGAAAGCTTTCCTGTTCCAGCACATGTACCGCCATTACAAGGTCAACCGGATGGCCAGCAAGGCGCGTCGTGTGGTGAAGGATCTTTATGGGCTGCTCGTCGAGGAGCCCGAATGCCTGCCGCCCGAGTGGCAGAATTGTTGCGACGGCAAGGGGGGACAGGCGACGGCTCGGGCGGTGGCCGACTATATCGCCGGCATGACCGACCGCAACGCCCTTGATGAACACCGTAGTCTGTTCGATTTGCAAGAGAAGCCATGAATCTGTTCAAGACCTTTCGTGATGATATCGTCGCCGCGCTGGTTTGGCTGGCCGACCAGGGCAAGCTGCCCGCCGGGCTCGATTATTCCAAGGTGACCGCCGAGCCGCCCCGCGAGGCGGCGCACGGCGATGTTTCGACCAATGCCGGCATGGTGCTGGCCAAGCCTGCCGGGATGAAACCGCGCGATATCGCCGAAATGCTGGCCGTCGAGCTGAGGAGCCTGCCGTCGGTGGTCGGGACGGAGGTTGCCGGCCCCGGTTTCCTCAACCTTCGTCTGGCCGATGATTTCTGGTATGCCCAATTGTCCGATCTTTTGCGTTCGGGCACGGCCTACGGTGATTCCGACCTCGGGCGCGGGGTGAAGATCAACGTCGAATATGTTTCGGCCAATCCGACGGGTCCCATGCATATCGGCCATGCCCGCGGCGCCGTGTTCGGCGATGCCTTGGCCGGCCTTCTCGAAAAGGCCGGCTTCGACGTGACGCGGGAGTATTACGTCAACGATGCCGGTTCGCAGGTCGACGTGCTGGCCCGCTCGACCCATCTGCGGTACCGCGAAGCCCTGGGCGAGACCATCGGCGCCATTCCCGAGGGCCTCTATCCGGGCGACTATCTGGTTCCCGTCGGCCAGGCCATCGCCGAGCGCGACGGCGCCAAATGGCGCGATCTGGCCGAAACCGAATGGCTGCCCGAGTTCCGCCGGCTGGCGATCGAGGCCATGATGGATCTGATCCGGGGCGATCTGGCAGCCCTGGGCGTCCGGCATGCGGTGTTCACCTCCGAACGCGGCCTGGTCGAGGGGGGCAAGGTCGAGGCCGCCCTCCAGTTCCTGTCCGACCGCGACCTGATCTATCAAGGAGTGCTGGAGCCGCCGAAGGGCAAGACGCCCGACGACTGGGAACCCCGGCCGCAGACCCTGTTCCGCGCCACGCGGTTCGGCGACGATGTCGATCGTCCCTTGAAGAAATCGGACGGGAGCGGGACCTATTTCGCCTCCGACATCGCCTATCACCTGGATAAATACCGTCGCGGATTCCCCCAGATGATCGACGTCTGGGGCGCCGATCACGGCGGCTATGTCAAGCGCATGCAGGCCGCCGTCAAGGCGGTGACCGAGGGGGGCGGCACGCTCGACGTCAAGCTTTGCCAGATGGTCAATCTGTTGAAGGACGGCGAGCCCTACAAGATGAGCAAGCGGGCCGGGACCTTCGTGACCTTGCGCGATGTCGTCGACGAGGTGGGCAAGGGCGTGGTGCGTTTCATCATGCTGACCCGCAAGAACGACGCCCAGCTCGATTTCGATCTGGTCAAGGTTCTGGAACAGTCGCGCGACAATCCGGTTTTCTATGTGCAATACGCCCATGCCCGGGCCCATTCGGTGTTGCGTCATGGCATCGAGATGTTCCCGGACGCCGATCTTTCGCCCGCTGCCCTGGCCGATGCGCCGTTCGGCCGGCTGTCCGATCCGGCGGAACTGGCCCTGATCCGTCTGATGGGCGGCTGGCCCCGGTTGATCGAAAATGCCGCCGAGGCGCATGAGCCGCATCGGATCGCCTTTTATCTCTATGAGGTGGCGGCGGCCTTCCATGGACTGTGGAACAAGGGAAAGGATGACGCTACCCTGCGTTTCCTGCTGGCAGAGGACCGGGAATTGTCCATCGCCCGTTTGGCTTTGGTTCGCGCCGTCGCACTGCTGATCGCGTCTGGTTTGGCGGTGTTCGGCGTGGAACCGGTTGAGGAGATGAGGTAGATGCCGTTGCGTGACGAACGGGACTCCTTCGATCGGGAGATTCTCGACATCATTCCGGAACGCTATGATTCCGATCCGGACAGCCATTACGCCCGCAAAGGGGCGCATACGCGGCTGATCCTGACGGTCGCCCTGGGATTGCTGGCTTTCGCCGCGCTCGGCGTGGCGGCCCGCCATATCTTCTTCGGCGAGGCGCCGAAGGCGCAAAGCGCGGGAGTGCCGGTCATCAAGGCCGACGATCACCCGATCAAGACCAAGCCCGAGGACCGTGGGGGCATGGACGTCCCCAATCAGGATAAGCTGGTCTACGAGCGCATGGGCCAGCAGAGCGACGCCGTGCCGCAGACCGAACGCCTGCTCCCGCCGCCCGAACAGCCGCAGGAACCCCCGGCGCAGCCCCGCAAGCCGTCGATCAAGCCGGCTTTCCCGGCGCCGCCGGTGAAGGATGGGGCCGGCAAGGATGCCGCCCCGGCCAATCCCGCCGCCGGCGAGGAAACCGCGCAGTTGCCGCAGGTGGCGTTGCCGCTCGTCCAGCCGCCGGCCCTGTCGCCGGCCAAGCCGACCACGCCGCCCGCCAAGGCGGCTGCCGGAAAGACGGCCGCCAAGGCTCCGGCGCCGGCCAAGAATTCCTCCGCCACGCCCGCATCCGCGGCCGCTCCGGCTCCCGCCGCCCCGGCCAAGACCGCCACCGGCGGCGGCTGGCTGGTCCAATTGGGGGCCTTGAAAACCGAAGCCGAGGCCAGAAATGAATGGTCGCGCGTGAAGGGTGCCAACAAAGACGTCCTGGGTGATTACGGCAGCGATATCGTCCGCGTCGATCTGGGCGAGAAGGGCATCTTCTGGCGGTTGCGTGCCGGGCCGATGGACGAAGGTCAAGCCCGCAGCATTTGCGCCAGTCTCGCCAAGCGTTCCCAAGGGTGCATCATTGCCAGAAAATAATACGCCTTCAGCCGTCATCTATGGATGTTCCGGTCTGACCTTGACCGACGAGGAAAAGCACTTCTTCGCCGATGTCGATCCCTTCGGTTTCATTCTGTTCGGCCGTAATGTCGATACCCCCCTGCAGGTCGCGGCGCTGGTCGATGAGCTGCGCAATTGCGTCGGCCGCCGTGCCCCCGTCCTGATCGATCAGGAAGGGGGGCGGGTGCAGCGTCTGAAGGCGCCGCACTGGAAGCCCCGGCCGCCGATGGAGGTGTTCGGGCGGATGGCCGAACGGGACCTGCCGCTGGCGCGTCGTGCCGCCTGGCTGGATGCCCGCATCATGGCCGACGAGCTGTTCGAACTGGGCATCGATGTCGATTGCGCTCCCCTGCTGGATCTCAAGATGGATGGCGCCAACGACATTATCGGTGACCGCTCCTTCGGTGGCGATCCGGCCCTGGTCGCCGATCTTGGCCGCGCGGTGATGGAGGGGCTCCTCGACGGAACGGTGATGCCGGTGGTCAAGCATCTGCCCGGGCACGGCCGCGCCACGGTCGACAGTCACCAGGACCTGCCGGTGGTGGATACCGACCTGAAGACCCTTGAACGGTGGGATTTCGCCCCTTTCCGCAGCCTGCGCGACGCGCCTTGGGCGATGACCGCCCATGTGGTCTACGAGGCGATCGACCCGCACCGTCCGGCGACCATCTCGAAACGCGTCATCGAACAGGCGATTCGCGGCGCCATCGGCTGCGAGGGGGTTCTCCTGTCCGACGATCTTTCGATGAAGGCGCTGAAGGGAAGCTTCGCCGAACGGGCCCAGGACAGCCTGGACGCCGGTTGCGACATCGTTCTGCATTGCAACGGCGAGATGGCCGAAATGCAGGCGGTGGCCTTGGCCCTGCGACCGCTGTCCGACGAGGCGCAGATCCGTCTGGCCCGCGCCGACTCGATGTTGCGCAACCGCCCATTGCCGCCGGCGGCCGAGACCATGCTGGAGACCTGGCTGTCCGAGGGGCTCGGATGATGGTGCCGCCGGAACTGGCCGAAGCGGTTCAACGTTTCTCCGTCTGGGTCATTCCGCTGGTCCTGTCGATCACCCTGCATGAGGCGGCGCACGGCTTGGCGGCCTGGCGGCTGGGCGACGATACCGCCTGGCGCATGGGGCGGGTTTCGGCCAATCCCATCCGGCATATCGATATTTTCGGAACGCTGGTATTGCCCGGCATCCTGCTGCTGACCGGGGGCGGCATGCTGTTCGGCTGGGCCAAGCCGGTTCCGGTGAACTTCGGACGGCTGAAACCGTTGCGGCTCGGCATGATCCTGGTCGCCCTGGCCGGTCCGGGGACCAATCTGGTCCTCGCGGTGCTGTCGATGCTGCTTCTGTACGCCACCCCTTATCTGCCCTCGATGTTCGAGGTCTGGGCCGAGGCCAATCTCACCAATTCGGTGATGATCAATCTGGTGCTCGCCGTCTTCAACATGCTTCCGCTGCCGCCGCTCGATGGGGGACGGGTCCTGGTCGGCATCCTGCCGCGTCCCCTGGCGATCCGGCTGGCCGGGGTGGAGCGCTATACCTTCATCCTGCTGCTGGTCGGACTGTTTCTGCTGCCGATGATCGGCATCAATGTCTTCTTCTGGCTGGTGGAAATTCCCGTCGAATTCATGCTGCAGATCCTCTACCGCGTTTTGGGGTGAGGTTCGTCCGCCATGGCCGATGAAGAGGTCTTCGACGTATTCGACGAGGCCGCGCGCATGCCCCCCGGCGAGGCGCTGGTGGTCGATCTCGACGGTTACGAGGGGCCCCTCGACGTTCTTTTGGGCCTGGCCCGCGACCAGAAGGTCGATCTGGCCCGCATTTCCATTCTGCAACTGGCCGATCAGTATCTGGAATTCGTGGCGGCGCATTTGCGCGATCACCTGGAGCTTGCCGCCGATTATCTGGTGATGGCGGCCTGGCTCGCCTATCTGAAATCGCGGCTGCTGCTGCCGGTGCCGCCGGCGCCCGACGAGCCGTCCGGCGAGGAACTGGCTGCCGCCCTGGCCTTCCAGTTGCTGCGGCTGGAAGCCATGCGCAAGGCCGGCAAGGCGCTCACCGACCGGCCGCACCTGGGCCGCGACCTGTTCGGCCGGGGCGCTCCGGAGGGGATCGCCCGCGTGGCGCGTCCCGTTTGGGACGTCGGAATCTACGATCTTTTGAAGGCCTATGCCGATATCAAGAAGCGCGGCGTGGTCACCCGATTGCAGATCGAGGCCCCGGATCTTTACTCCGTCGACGACGCCATTCAGCGGTTGCAGACCATGTTGGGCCGCATGCCGCGCTGGGCGACCCTGATGAGCTTCCTGCCGCCGGGATTGCGGGGATTGCTGGGGCGTTCGGCGCTTTCGGCCCATTTCGTGGCGACCTTGGAGCTGTGCCGTCAAGGCAAGGTGGAGGTGCGCCAGGACGAAGGAGTGTTCGGGCCGATCTGGGTGCGGACGCGCCGCACGCCCAGGGACGATGGCGAGGAGGGGGCTCATGGTTGATTTCCAGCATGTCCGGTTGATCGAGGCGCTGCTGTTCGCCTCGGCCGAACCGGTCGACGAGCGCGGCCTGGCCGAACGCCTGCCCGAGGGCGCCGATCTCGGCGAAGTGCTTGACGTGTTGCAGGAGACCTATCGTGAGCGGGGCATCCAGTTGGTGCGGCGCGACAATCGCTGGGCCTTCCGCACCGCGCCCGATCTGGCGGCGGCCCTGATCGTCGAATCCCATGTCGAGCGCAAACTGTCGCGGGCGGCGCTCGAGACCTTGGCCATCATCGCCTATCACCAGCCGGTGACCCGCGCCGAAATCGAGGAAATTCGCGGCGTCGCGCTCAGCAAGGGCACGCTCGACGTGCTGTTCGAGGCGGGCTGGATCCGCCCGCGCGGCCGGCGCCAAACGCCCGGCCGCCCGATGCTGTGGGCGACGACGCCGGCCTTTCTCGATCATTTCGGGCTGGTGGCGTTGGACGATCTGCCCGGCATCGAGGAATTGAAGGCCGCCGGCCTGCTCGATTCGCGCCCCGGCCTGTCGAGCTACGCCAACCGGGCGGCCGAGGACGGCGAACTGTTCGATGTCGGCGAGGAACTGGACGAGGACGAGCTGGAGCGTCGCGCGATGGAGTCCCTCCAGAGCGGAGAGGCCGTGGAAAACGGGCCGGAGTGACGTTCCGGATCAGGGCGCCAAAATGCGGTCGAGGCCGTATCTTTCCGCGAAAAGGCGCAGTCGTCCGTCGGCTTTGACGGCGCGAACGAAGAGGTTGACGCGCGCCAGCCAGTCCGGATCCCCCTTGGGAACAGCATAGGCATAGGGTGTCGGGGAGAACGGTTCGGGTGGTTCGATCAGGCGCGCCCACGCCGTCATCGCCAGCATCCGCTGGCCGTAGGGATAGTCGGTCATGAAGACGTCGGCGCGTCCGCTCTCGACCTCGCGCTGGCGTTCGAGGAAGCTGTCGACCACAGTCAGCGTCGCCATGCTCAGGCTTCCGCGCATGACCGGTTCCATGTAGGTGCCCTTTTGCACGACGACGACATGCCCCGGCTGGTCGATGTCGGACCAGGTGGTGATGCTGGCGTTGCTTTTACTGCTGACCGCGTAGATGCCGCTGACCAGATAAGGGTCGGAGAAATCCATCGACGCCGCCCGGTCCGGCCTTACACCGACCGCATGCATCGCGATGTCGCAGCGGTCGTTGGTCAGGTTTTCGACCAGCCTGGCGAAGGAGCTGTCGACAAATCTGACGCGCGCGTTCAGCTCGGACGCCAATGCATGCGCCAGATCGATATCGATGCCGCTCAATGTTCCGGTGCGCGGGTCGCGAAAGGTGATGGCGTAATATTCGGGCCAAATGCACACCCGGACCTCTCCCGTCGCATGGATCCGGTCCAGATGCGGGCCGTCGGCGAAAGCGGTTCCGGCCAACAGGCAGAGCCCCGCGATCATCGCGGGCATGCTCCCATGGCGCGTCATAGGCGTTCCCCCTCGCCATGTGGCGGATGGCTGTAAAGCTATTATTAGTCTATACAATCGAGCGGTCGATTTCGAAAGTAACATGAACGCTTAAGTGGACGAAATGTCAGGCATGTCCAGGGTGACGAAAGGTCAATCGCACAGACTGATAACGTTCCCTGGCTTTCTGATGATCGGGGCGGTGCTGGGGTTGTCGCTTGCGGCAATCTATCAAAGCTATCAGCGGGCCGGCGATTTTGCCGCGGCACGTCTGGCCTCCGGTCTCGCCGTCGGCGAGAACAGCATCAGCCGAACCTTCGATTCCGTTTCTTTCGCGCTGGGCTCCATCGCGGCCGCCTTCGACTTGGCGCGGGGTGACGATCCGGCCGCGGCCGGGGCTCTGGCGGCGGAAATTTTGGGAATTTCGCCCTATATCCGCCAAATCCTCGTCACCGACGCCGATGGACGGGTGATGCTCGATACGGCGCGTACCCCCGGGGGCGTGTCCGGCCATATCGATCTCGCTTCGCTTGGATTGGGCGTCCAGGCGGGGGGACTGGAAAATCACCTGGCCATCGGACAAGCCTTGCAGATGCGCTATCTTTCCGTCCGTGAAGCCGTTCCGTCGGGGCAATGGGCGGTTCCGGTGGTGCTCGCGGCCCGACGGCGGAACGGCGCCTTGCTGAATGTCGTGGCGGCGCTCAACCCGATGTTCTTCGTCTCGGTGCTCGATACCGTCCGCGCCGGGGAGTCCGTCCGCATCGCGATGGTGCGCTTCGATGGCGCCCCGCTGGCGGTGAGCCCGGCGCGGGACGGCGGCGCCGGGTTCGCCATCTCCCCGCAGGTCCTCGGCCGCCTGGCGCAGGCGGATCATGGTCGGGTGGGCGGCAGTTGCCCGTTCTCCCATTGCGCCGGCTTCTCGGTGTTCAAGTCGTCGCCGAGTTACCCGATCTCCCTGATCACCGGCATGACCCCCGACGAGATGGAATCCGAGTGGCTGCGGAGCGATTGGCCGACGCTGGTCTCGATGGTGCTGCTGCCGTTCCTGGTCGCCGCCGCGACATGGGCGCAGGGGCGCCTGATCTCTTCCCACCTGACCCTGGCCGAACTGCGCCGGCTGGCCCATCATGATCCGCTGACCGGCTTGCCGAACCGGTTGTTGCTGGACGACCGCCTTGAAGTGGCGATCGGGCGGGCGGCGCGCAACCAGACGCTGTTGGCGGTGATTTTCATCGACCTCAACGGTTTCAAACAGATCAACGACAGCTATGGCCATGCGGTGGGCGACAGGATCCTGAAGAACGTTGCCAATCACCTGCGGGACTGCGTGCGGCTCAGCGATACCGTCGCGCGGATGGGGGGCGACGAGTTCATCGTGGTTCTCGAGCAGATTGCCGACGAGCGCGAGATCCACCGGCTGGCGGCCAAGGTCGCCGGTGCGGTGTCCCGGCCGGTCAGCCTCGATGGGATCGACGTGGCCGTGAGGGCCAGCCTGGGGATCGCGGTCTATCCCAAGGATGGCCCGGATGTGGCGGCGCTGCTCGATAAAGCCGACGAGGCGATGTATCGCGCCAAACCGGCGCAGGGGATCTGTTTCTATCCGGACACCATGATCGCCGAGACCGCCGCCGAACATCCCATCGGGTAGGCGAGCCGCCGCCCCTGACCCAGCCGGTCCTCTCATTTGGGAATTTTTAGGCCCATTTTTTTGAAAATGGGCCTAACCCGATGTGGAAGCGGCATCACAGCCGTGAAGCAGAGCGATCTGGCCTATCAGGCGGGACGGCCCAGGACGGACGATCAGGCCGAGGCCCTGCTTGCATTTTCAGACATGTACAGATATATGTACATATAGCAAGGGGGAGCGGGATGCCACACGTCACCTACACCGAATTCCGTCAGTCGCTTGCGAGCTTCATGGATCGCGTCTGCGATTCACGCGCTCCATTGACGATCACACGGCAGAAAGGGCGCTCCGTCGTCGTCCTGGACGAGGGCGAATATGACAGCATGATGGAGACCATCCATTTGCTGAAGAGCCCGGAGAACGCGCGGCGCCTGACGACGGCGATCGCGCAACTGGCCTCTGGTGACGGCATCGAGCGCGATATCGTTGAATGAAGCTTGTCTGGGCTGAATTTGCCTGGGAAGACTACCTGTATTGGCAGGCGGAAAGTCCTGAGACGGTCCGTAAAATCAACGATCTGATCAAGGATACGCGACGAGATCCCTTTCGGGGGCTGGGCAAACCCGAGCCCCTGAAGGGCGCTCTTCAGGGGTGGTGGTCGCGGCGCATCACCGGTGAGCATCGCCTCGTGTACCGGGTATCGGGCGCCGGCGAGGGCCAGGCCCTTGAGATCGCTCAATGCCGTTATCACTATTGACCGTGAGGGCCGGCAAGTAAAAACCGGCCGTCCGGGCACCTTCGGACGGCCGGGTGTTGCAGCCGGACGGCGACGGGGGGAATGACGCCATCGATTTAGTCTCCAAGCGTGACAAGGATGTCCGGCAGGTGGGCCTCCTGGTCGAGGCCCTGACCGCCAAGTTGGGGGAACTCGATATGGAGCATGTCGACGGGGAATGACGAGGTGCGAAATTCAGTTCAAATGAGGGTGGAGGAGGGTTTTCGGCCAAATGCGCGGCCTTGCCGATCCCGGACTTTCCACCAAAATCGACATCGATTCGGCCGCAGGCATTGCCCCGGCCGATTTCTTTTGCGATGATCCGGCACCGCCCGTGCCGGTGGTCAATCAGGAGGCGTTAGGAATATGGGTTCTTTCAGCATTTGGCATTGGATCATCGTCCTTGCCATCGTTCTGCTGTTGTTCGGTACCGGTCGCGTATCCAATCTCATGGGCGACTTGGCCAAGGGCGTGAAGGCCTTCAAGAAGGGCCTTCAGGAAGACGAGGGCGAACAGAAGGACGAGGCGGGCCAGCCCAAGGTTCTGACCGCCGATTCCGCCAAGCCGGCGGCAACCGTGGAAAAGGACGAGGCGGTCAAGCACTGAAACGCTGATCGCTTTCGGAGAACGGGTTTATGTTCGATATCGCCTGGTCTGAGTTGGCTCTCATCGGCGCGGTGGCGCTGATCGTCATCGGACCGAAAGATTTGCCCAAGGTCATGCGCGTCATGGGCCAATGGATGCGCAAGGCGCGTCTTTTGGCCGGCGAGTTTCAGAACAATTTCGATGAATTGCTCCGGCAGGCCGAGCTTGACGAGGTGCGCCGTCAGGTGCAGTCGGTCAATCCCACGGCCCTGAAGGAAAAGGTGGAATCGATGATCGACGCGAAGTCGATCGAGTCCGCTTTGCAGATCGATCCCGCGGTGGCCAGTCCGGCCGTCCCGACCCCGACCCCGACGCCGCCGGCGGAGGCCCCCGTTCCGGCCGATGCCGTGGCGGCATCTCCGGTTTTGGCCCCCGTCCCCGCGGGGGCGCCTGCCGTCCCGGCTCCGGCGCCCGATGTGCCTGCCGCGGCTCCGGCCCAACACGGTGAACGACAACCGTGAGCGAAGATCCCGACAGCAATAAGATGCCGTTGCTCGAACATCTGATCGAGCTTCGGAAACGGTTGATGATTTCGGCGGTGGCCTTCATCGCGGCTTTCATCCTGTGCTATTTCTATGCCCACGAGATCTATGCCTTCCTGGAGCGGCCTCTGGCCGACATCCTGGCCACCCACGGCACCAACCGGCGGATGATCTATACGGCGCCGACCGAAGCCTTCTTCACCTTCCTCCAGGTTGCCGCCTTCGCGGCGGCCTTCATCTGTTTTCCCGTCTGGGCGGGCCAGCTCTGGGCCTTCATCGCGCCGGGCCTCTATCGTCAGGAGAAGCGCGCCTTCGCGCCTTTCATGGTGGCGACGCCGGTCCTGTTCCTGGCCGGCGCGGCGACAGTCTATTTCCTGGTGCTGCCGATGGCGCTGCGCTTCTTCCTGTCCTTCGAATCCTTCGGCACCGGCGGCGGCGAATTGCCGATCCAGCTGGAGGCCAAGGTCGGCGAATATCTTTCGCTGGTGATGAAGCTGATTTTCGCCTTTGGCGTGGCCTATCAACTGCCGGTCCTGCTGACGCTGCTGGCCCGGGTCGGTATCATCAGTTCGGCCGATCTGAAGGCCAAGCGGCGCTACGCGATCGTCGGCGTCTTCATCGTCGCCGCCGTTCTGACGCCCCCCGATATCGCCAGTCAGCTTAGTCTGGCCGTGCCGATGCTGATCCTCTACGAGGTATCCATCCTGTCCTGCCGTTGGGTGGAGCGGGGCCGCCGGGAGGAAGAGGAAGCCAAGCCCGAGGATCCGGTCGAGGAAACCGACTTCAACGCGGAATGAGCGGCGGACGGGCGCAACTTCCGGGTTACGCTCCTCGGCGACAGACCTTATAGTTTATCGGAAAATTTTCCGATAACGCGACTGATTCGAGAATATTCGTAAATGCCCCCTGCCCAGGAAGGTGTCGACGCCGTCAACCGCGCCTTGTCGATTTTGAAGGCGTTCGATGATGATTGCGTGGAGATGACGCTGGCCGCTCTTGCGAAAAAGACCGGTCTTTATAAAAGCATGATTTTGCGAATGGCCGCTTCGCTGGAGACTTGCGGTTTCCTGTGGCGCGACGACAACGGGCTCTTCCGCCTCGGCCCGGAACTCTGGCGGCTGGGTTCCCTTTATCGGCGTGGATTCGATCTCGGACGGCATATCCGCCCGGCCCTTCGGCATTTGGTCGAGGCCACGTCGGAATCCGCATCCTTTTATATTCTGGAAGGCGATCACCGTCTGTGCCTTTACCGCGAGAATTCTCCGCGCGCCATTCGCCATCACATTGACGAAGGCGTGCGGTTTCCTCTCGACCGGGGTGCCGGTGGGCAGGTTCTCGCCGCTTTCAGCACTCCCGACGATCCAAAGGCGGCGGACATCCGCGCACAGGGTTATTACGTTTCGTTGGGGGAGCGCGATGCGGATGTCGCCGCCGCCGCCGTTCCGCTGATCGACGCCGGCGGCCATTTGCGCGGGGCGCTTTCCGTCTCCGGCCTGCTCAGTCGTTTCGATGACGACGCCCGGAAGAACGCGATAGCGCTTCTCAAGAAGACGGCCGGGGAACTCGCCGCCGTCCTGCCGGCTTTAGAATAGTCCGAGCCACCGCCAATAGGTCGCCGCGCAAATGGCGTAGATCACACAGGCGGGAATGCAGAGGACGCTGCCGGCACGGACGAAGTCGCCGACCCGCAGTTTGCCGCTGCCATAGACGATGATGTTGGGCAATGTGCTGTAGAACATCAGCAACGGGTAGCCGCCGATAATCATGCCGGCCGGCAGGACGAGGATTTCGGGGGGCAGCCCGGCGGCCTGGGCGAGACCGGCGACGATGGGCAGAAGCGCCGTGGCCATCGCCGTGGTGCCGACGAAGATGAAGTGTAGATAGAGAAGGACCAGCATAACCACCAGCAGAAGACCGAGCACCGAGATGCCGGTCAGTCCCAGAGAGGTGAAGATGCCGTTGGCCATCCATTTGGCGGCCCCGGTTTTCATCAGCATTTCACCCAGGGAAACACCGCCGCCGCAAATCATCACGACCTGCCAGGAGACCCCCTTGTTGGCGTCTTTCCAGTCGATGACGCCGATTCTCGGAAAGAACAGCAGGCAGGCGCCCAGCAGGCAGACCAGGGTCGTGTCGAGTTTGGTCCAGGTTTGCGTCGCCCATAGAAAAACCACGGCGAGAAAGATGACCAGGGTCCGCCATTCGGCGGCGGTCATCTTGCCCAGAGAAGCCAGTCCGTCCTGGATGAGGGATAATCCCTTTCGATCATCGATCGATTCGGCGGGAAACATCTTCAGCAAAACGAACCAGGTGACGAAGGTCATCAGCAAAGCCGGCGGAAAGCCCAGGAAAAGCCAGTCCGTGTAGGAGATATCGCGTCCCCCGGCCTTCAGGATGAATTCCACGGTGACCGGATTGGGGACGGTCGCGGTGAGGATGCCGGCGCTGATGGTGGCGTTGGTGAAGGTCAGGCAAAGCAGCAGATTGACGGCGAATTTCGATCGTCCCTCGTTTCCCAGCAGGCTGATGATGGAAAGGCAGACAGGCAGGAGGATGGCGGTGCGCGCCGTCGAGGACGGGACGAGAAACGCCAGGACGATATTCGACAGCGTCACGCCAAGGGTGATGCGCATCGGCGAACAGCCGACCTTGGACAGAATGAGGTAGGTGATGCGCTCCGCCAGACGGGTTTTGACCATGGCGACGGCAAGAACGAACGCGCCGACGATGAGATAGGTGGATGGAGAGGCGAAACCCTCCAGCATGGTTTTGACCGTGCCGATGCCCATCAGGGCGCCGATGGGAACGATGAGCAGGCTGCTGGCGGCGAGGGGGATGGCTTCCGTTATGTAAAGGACGAAAATTCCGGCAAACAGAACGATTGCCCGATGTCCTTCGGGTGAAAGTCCTTGGGGAACACCGGCAAAAAATATTGCCAGGGATACCAGGCCTGCCAGTGGGACGCCGATTTTTTGGCGCAGGACGTCTATGTTCCACACACTGATCGTTTCTGCCATTGCGGACATGATTCCACCCTATATTTTTATGTGGATTTCATACTTTTCTCGGTTTTGTTATTGCTTTTCATTGCTCTTGTCGGCGGTCGGCATGGCCCGAATGGCCAGGGCTCACACCACGCCGTCTTGATGCAACCGGCTGACCTGCTCGTCGTCATATCCCAGTTTTTTCAGCCAGATGTCCGTATGCTCGGACAAGGCGGGGGCGGGGCCCCGCGGGCCGGCTTCGTCCGTGGACAGGCGGAACCCCGGCCTGGTGACGCGCTGGGATCGTCCATCCTTTTCGAACTCCACCAGGAAGCGCCGTTGAGCGATGTGGGGCTGGGTCAGGACGTCGGGAACTTTGAGGACGCGGCCGGCCGGGATGCCCTTTTCCGTCATCAGGGCCTCCCATTCGACGGCCGACTTTCCGGCAAGCGCGCGTTCGAGCTGGATGTTGAGCTGTTCCCGATTTTGTTTTCGCTGCTGGCGTTCGGCGAAACGGGGATCGGTCAGGAGATCCGGCCGGCCGATCAGGTCGCACAAGGCGCGATACTGCTTGGTCTCGTTGGCCGCGATGTTGAGAAGACCGTCCCTGGTGCGGAAGGTACCTGAGGGCGCGGCGGTGAAATTCTGGTTGCCCATCGGTGTCGGGGCGACGCCGGCGTTCAGATAATTGGAAACGACCCAGCCCATGGTTGCCAAGGTGGAATCCAGCATGGAGACGTCGATATAGCGACCCTTTCCGGTCGTCCTCGCTTCAAGAAGGGCGGCGCAGATGGCGAAGGCTGCCGTCAGCCCGCCGATGGTGTCGCAAACGGGAAAACCGACGCGGAGGGGCGCGGTCTGACTGTCGCCGGTTACCGCCATGACCCCGGAAAGACCTTGAATGATCTGGTCGTAGGCCGGCCGTTGCGCCAGCGGGCTATCGGCGCCGAAGCCTGAAATGGCGCAATAGACCAGCGCGGGATTGATTTGAGAAAGCTCCTCGTAATCCACGCCCAGGCGCGTCATCACGCCGGGGCGGAAGTTTTCCAGCACGACGTCGGTTTCGGCGACGAGACGGCGAAAGACATCCTTGCCGCGCTCATCCTTCAGATTGACGGTTACCGATTGCTTTCCGGCATTGACCGCCACGAATGACGCGCCCATGCGGGCGGCGGCGGCCTTCGGGTCCGCTCCCAGATGGCGGGCCAGGTCGCCTTCGCCCGGCTGTTCGATCTTGATGACCTCGGCTCCCAGCACGGCCAGCTGGTAACCACAAAAGGGGCCGGCCAGGACGTTCGAAACGTCGAGCACTTTGATCCCGTTGAGCGGCAGCGACATCGTTTCGATCCCCGAACTTATTATCTTTATGTTTTACCGATGTTCCATTGAGTGGAACATGGTTCTATAATTTTGCGGATAGGCGGCGATGTCAACGTGAATTCGGGAAAAGCGGATAAAAAAATAATGTCGTTCCACTTGATGGAACGTTTCGGTTCATGCGAGAGATCGCTTCCTGGACGCGGCGGGCAGAAATCCCTTGGGCAGACCAGCATCGGGCAGATGTCCGTAGAGGGTTTCCCCCGGCAGTCCCGCGGCGATCTCGCCGCGTGCGGCGATCAATCGTTCGATATCGACGCCTGTGCGCAATCCCATGGACTCCAGCAGGAAAACCAGGTCCTCGGTGACGATGTTGCCGGAGGCGCCCGGTGCATAGGGGCATCCCCCCAACCCCCCTTGCGATGAATCGAAGGTGGTGACATCGGCTTCAAGGGCGGCCACCACATTGGCCAAGCCCTGGCCGCGGGTGTTGTGAAAGTGCCCGCCGCCGGCCTTTTCTCCGATCGTTCGGCGCAGGCGGCGAAACAGTCTCTTCACTTGAGCGGGATTGGCATATCCCGTGGTATCGGAAAGTCCGATGCTGTCAGCCCCCGCCTCGGCCAGGCGTTCCGCCAGGGCGATGACCCAATCCTCTGAAATCGGTCCCTCCATGGTGCAGCCGAATGCGGTGGAAATGCCGACCTCCACCCCCGGCCGGACCTGCCGTGGGTCCGCATCGCGCATCGCGCAGATCGCCTTCACTTCGGCGACGGCCTCTTCCGGCGTTTTTCCGATATTTTTGATGCTGTGGGCGCGCGACGCCGACACGGGAACGGTCACCTTGCGGGCGCCGGCGGCGAAAGCGCGCTCGGCGCCTTTCAGATTGGGGACCAGCGCCAGGATGGTCACGCCGGACAATTTAACGGCCTCGCCGACGACTTCCGCGGCATCGGCCATTTGCGGCAGCCGTTTGGGCGATACGAAAGAGCCGACCTCGATCTCGCGAAGACCGGAATGGGCGAGTGCCGCGATCCACCGATGCTTCATCGGGGTGGGCATGCTTCTTTGAATGCTTTGCAGGCCGTCGCGAGGGCCGACCTCGCTGACGATGATGTCGATGTCGTCTTGTGTGTTCATTCGGGCTTTCCCCGTGGAAAATGGAACGAAAGAGGTGCCGTCGAGATGGTATCTATGATGTTCTAATGAGTAGAACATCGTTTCATTTTAACAGGCATGCCACCTGTGTAAAATCGTAATTTGGCGTTCTCGGCTTTCATCGCGCGGTCGTGCTGCGCCTGCCCTTGTGGGAATGCCTCCGCCGTTTTATAACCAGCGGCGTCGACAGCCGCGTCTTTGTCGCTGCCGGACTCTCGCCACAGGAAAATCATGCACGATATCAAGTTGATCCGCGACAATCCGCAAGCATTCGATTCTGGCCTCGCCCGCCGCGGTCTGGCTCCTTTGTCGTCGCGCGTCCTTGATCTCGATCAGCGTCGCCGGGCGGCTCAGACCAGCTTTCAGGAGACGCAGGCCCGGCGTAACGAGGCTTCGAAGCAAATCGGCCTGGTCAAGCGCCAGGGCGGCGATGCCCAGGCGCTGATGGAGGAGGTGGCGGGTCTGAAGGATCGGCTGGCCGCCAGCGAGGCCGAGGAAAAGGCCTTGGGCGAGGAAATCGACAGGCTTTTGATGGCCGTGCCCAATCTGCCCGCCGACGACGTCCCCAACGGTCCGGACGAGAGCGCCAACGTCGAATTGCGCCGGGTGGGCACGCCCCGGCAGTTCGATTTCGCACCGCTCGAACACGATGCCATCGGCGAGAAGCTGGGTTTGATGGATTTCCAGTCGGCCTCCAAATTGTCCGGCGCGCGCTTTGTCGTGCTGAAGGGCAAGCTGGCGCGCCTCGAACGTGCGCTGGGCGCCTTCATGCTGGATCTGCAGACGGGGGCGCATGGATACACCGAGGTCAATCCGCCCCTGCTGGTCCGCGACGAAGCCCTGTATGGAACAGGCCAGCTTCCGAAGTTCGGCGAGGATCTGTTCCGCGCCAACACCGGCCATTGGCTGATCCCGACGGCCGAGGTTCCGCTGACCAATCTGGTGAGCGGCGAGATCATCGAGGAAACCCGCCTGCCGATCCGCGTCACGGCGCTGACCCCTTGTTTCCGCTCCGAGGCCGGGGCGGCGGGCAAGGACACGCGCGGCATGATCCGTCAGCACCAGTTCACCAAGGTGGAACTGGTCAGCATCGCCGATCCCGACCGCTCGGCCGAGGAACACGAACGCATGACCGCCTGCGCCGAGGAGGTTCTGAAGCGCCTCGGCCTTCCCTACCGTGTCATCGTGCTCTGTACCGGCGACATGGGATTCTCGTCGCGCAAGACCTACGACATCGAGGTCTGGCTGCCCGGTCAGAACACCTATCGCGAAATTTCGAGCTGCTCCAACTGCGGCGACTTCCAGGCGCGGCGCATGAACACCAGATTCCGCCGAAACGGCGAGAAGACGACCCGTTTCGTTCATACCCTGAACGGTTCCGGCCTCGCGGTCGGCCGCACCTTGGTGGCGGTCCTGGAAAATTATCAGCAAGCCGACGGCAGCGTCCTGGTTCCCGACGCCCTGAAGCCTTACATGGGCGGTCTCGATGTCGTCACTCCCGATGTTTGAACCGATCGCCGATCTCGGCAAGGCGCGGATTCTGATCGCCAACGATGACGGCATCGACGCTCCCGGCATCAAGGTGCTCGAACGGATCGCGCGCAGCCTGTCCAAGGATGTCTGGGTGGTCGCGCCCTCGTCCGAGCAGAGCGCCGTCGCCCATTCCCTGACGGTCCGCCGGCCTTTGCGCATTCAATCCCATGGCCGGCGGCGTTTCGCCGTGGACGGCACGCCGACCGACAGCGTGCTGCTCGGCGTGCGGCAGATATTGAAGGACAAGCGCCCCGATCTGGTGCTCTCGGGCATCAATCGCGGCTGCAACATGGGTGATGACGTCACCTATTCGGGAACCGTCGCGGCGGCGATGGAAGGCACGTTGCTGGGTATCCCCTCGATCGCTCTGTCGCAGCAACTGACCGGCGACGATCCGGTCAAATGGTCGACCGCCGAGGACTGGGCGGCCGAGATCATTCGCCAGGTGAGTTCCGTCGGATGGCCGCGCAACGTCTTGATCAATGTGAACTTTCCCGATCTTCCCGCCCATCTGGTCACCGGGGTTGAAATCGTCCGGCAGGGGAAACGCAAGATCGGCGACGAATTGACCGAACGCATCGATCCCCGGGGCAAGCCCTATTACTGGGTGGGGGGGCAGAGGACCGAGGAACTGGGCGTTCCCGGCACGGACCTCGAAGCCGTTCAGCGGGGCAAGGTGGCCGTGACGCCGCTTTGCGTCGACTTCACCTCGTTCGAGGCCATGGACCGATTGGCGACGGTTTTCCAATGAGCGGAGAGGCCCGCAAGATCCGCCTCATCATGGATTTGCGCCGTTCCGGAATCACCGATACCCGGGTATTGTCTGCGATCGAGCGGGTGCCGCGCGAAGCCTTCGTTTCCTCTCCCTTCCTCGACCAGGCATACGAGAATACCGCCCTGCCTATCGGCAAGGGGCAGACCATCAGCCAACCCCTGGTGGTCGCGCAGATGACCCAGGCCCTTGAGGTCGGCGAGCGCATGAAAGTGTTGGAGATCGGCACCGGTTCCGGCTATCAGGCGGCCGTTTTGGCCAAGCTGTGCCGCCGGGTCTACACCATCGAGCGTCACAAATCCCTGCTGACCGAGGCGGAACGGCGGTTTCGCGCGTTGCCGGTGCACAATATCACCGCGATCGCGGGCGACGGCACGCGCGGTTGGCCGGAACAGGCACCGTTCGACCGCATCCTGGTGACGGCCGCCGCCGGTGAAATCCCGAAGGCCCTGCTTGATCAGCTTTCGGACGACGGCGCCATGGTGCTCCCGGTCGGTACGCCGGGCGGCGACCAGGAAGTTCTGAGAATCCGCAAAAAGAACGGTCAACCCTCGGTCGAGCGACTGTTTCCCGTCCGTTTCGTGCCCCTGGTCGCGGGTGGACTTGAGGAGCTCTGATTTCCCTCCCAGCCGCCGACGCGGGTATGAGAAATGCCGGCTAGATCATTGAAGGGGGCTTGCGCCTCATATAGTGTGCGGTCATGAGGTTCGTTCCGCCCCGCACAGCCGCCGGTTTTCGCACCGCCCTCGGTTTTCCGCTGATTGCCGCCCTGATGGTGGTGGCCGGATGTTCGACGACCGTTCCGATGGGATCGGCGGTCGACTATCGCGATGCCTCCCGGGATCGTTCGCAACAGGCGCCGGCCACGGGCACCTATACCGTCCAGCGCGGCGACAACATCTATGGGATCGCCCGGCAGCTCAATGTGTCGGTGCGGGCTCTGATCGATGCCAATAATCTCCAGCCGCCTTTCCAGGTCAGCGTCGGCCAGGTCCTGATGCTGCCGGGCGGCGGAAACTATGTCGTGGTGAAGGATGACACCTTGCTGGGCGTCGCCCGCAAGACGGGGGTGTCCTTCTCGACCTTGGCGCGGATCAACAACCTGTCGGCGCCTTATGTTTTGCGGGTCGGGCAGAAATTGAAGCTGCCGGGCGGAGGAGCGGGAGAAACTGCGGTCGCCGCGGTCCCGTCTCCCGCGCCGGCCTCGGAAACGGCCCGTCCGGTCGTCGCGGCCTTGCCCGCGCCCGTGCCGCCGCCGGCTCCTCCGCCGGCCGACAAGGGATCCTATAATTCCTTGTCCGAGCGCGAAAGCAAGGCTGCTTCGGCGGCCATTCCGCCGCCGCCACCGCCGCCACCGCCACCTCAGGCTGCTGCTCAGGCCACTCAGGCCACGCAGGTCGCCCAGGCTTCCTCCCAGGCGTCATCGCCATCGGCACCCCCGGCTTCGGCAGCCGGCGCTGCCGCGCCAGCCGAACAGCATGCGGCGGCTACTACCCAGGTCGCCGCCGCAACTCCGGCGCCGCTGCCGCCACCGCCGCCCAGTTCCGGGCGCGGTTTCGTCTGGCCCGTCCATGGCACGTTGCTGGCCGAATTCGGCACGACCGGCAAGGGACAGCACAACGACGGCATCAATATCGCGGTTCCGCGCGGGACGCCCGTGGTGGCCGCTCAGGACGGCGTCGTCGCCTATGCCGGCAATGAATTGCGGGGGTTCGGAAATCTGCTGCTGGTCAAGCATGCCGACGGCTGGATGACGGCCTATGCCCACAACGATACGCTGCTGGTCAAGCGCGGCGATACGGTGCGGCGTGGCCAGCAGATCGCCAAGGCGGGCGATTCCGGCGGTGTCGCGCAGCCTCAGGTGCATTTCGAGGTGCGCCAGGGAACGCGGGCGGTGGATCCCATGACTTTCCTCGGTGGCAAGACGGTTCCCGCCGCCGCCAGCGATTCGTCGGATCCCGGATAATCGGAAAGGTCGACCATGTCAGGGTATGAACTCTCTTCGCTGCCGCCTCGGGACATCACCGACCGGCAGGACCTCATGCATGGGCTGGTGAAAGAGGCGGGGGCCCTCGCGCTTCAATATTTTCGGGATCAGACGCGCCTGCAGATCGAAAGCAAGGGGACGCAGGATTTCGTCACCGCCGCCGATCGCGCCGTCGAAAACATGCTGGTCGGCCGCATCGGCGAGGCTTTTCCGGACGATGCCGTCATCGGCGAGGAGGGCGGGGTTCGCGGTGAAGCGTCGGATGGCCGGGCCGTCTGGATCATCGATCCCATCGACGGTACGTCCAACTTCGCCCGTGGACTTCCCTTCTGGGCGGTCTCCGTCGCCCTGATGGTGGGAGGCGAAATCGAACTCGGCTGGATTCTGGATCCGGTGACCGGCGAGCTTTTTTCCGCGCGGCGTGGCGCCGGCTGCCGCTGCGACGGTCAGCCGGCAAGGGTGTCGGACGTCATTTCACCGGAACGGGCGCGAATCAACCTGGGTTTCACGTTCCGGCGCAAGCCCGAGTTTTTTCTGACCGCCATCGACCGGATGGTCGCCAATAAATGCGACTGGACCCGCCTGGGCAGCGCGGCGCTCAGCCTGGCTTATGTGGCCTGCGGCCGGTTGGACGGCTATTGGGCGCCCTTCGTCAATGCCTGGGACGTGGCCGCCGGTATCTGTCTGGTGAAGGAGGCCGGCGGCTTCGTCAGCGGTTTTCTGGATGGCGACGGGCTGCGCCGGGGAAATCCGATTCTCGCGGCGACGCCCGGAATGGCGGATTTCTTTCGGTCTCATCTGCATGATCTGGAAGGGTAGCGGAACGTTTCAAATCCGGCGGCGGCCTACCCGCCGGCGTTCCCGTCATTTATCCTAAAGTCTTGCCCAACCGGCCGGCCACATCCTGGATGAATTGCCAGGCGACGCGGCCCGATCGCGCCCCTCTGCCCATCGACCATTCGATCGCCTGGGCATGCAGATCATCGAGCGCGATCGGCAACTCGAAAGCCTTGGCGTAACCTTCGATGATGGCGAAGAAGGTCTCCTGGTCCAGATTGTGGAATCCCAGCCACAGGCCGAAGCGGTCGGACAAGGAGACCTTTTCCTCGGTGGTTTCGCCGGGGTGAATGGCGGTCGCGCGTTCGTTCTCGATCATGTCGCGCGACATCAGATGGCGACGGTTCGAGGTGGCGTAGAACACCACGTTGGTCGGCCGTCCTTCGACGCCCCCCTCCAAGACGGCTTTCAGCGATTTGTAGCTTTCGTCGGCCGCGTCGAAGGACAGATCGTCGCAAAACAGCAGGACCCGGCGGGAGCTGTCGCGCAGAAGGGTGAGCAGGCGGGGAAGGGACGGAATGTCCTCGCGGTGGATCTCCACCAGGGCCAGGACATGCGGCATTTCCTCGTTGATCGTGGCGTGCACCGCCTTGACCAGGGACGACTTTCCGGTGCCCCGGGCACCCCATAGGAGCGCGTTGTTGGCCGGCAGGCCCTTGGCGAAACGCCGGGTATTGTCGAGCAGTGTATCGCGCTGCGCCGTAATGCCTTGAAGCAATGCGACGTCGATACGGTTCACCTTGAGGACGGGCTCCAGTCCTTCCGGCTGGGCATGCCAGATGAAGGCGTCGGCGGCGTCGAGCTGGGTGGCGCGGGGCGGCGGCGGGGCGAGGCGGTCGAGGGCATCGGCGATGCGCCCGAGCAGCGCGGATAAGTCTGTTTCCTGGGTCATGCGGGCGAAGGTAAGCATGTGTCCGGGCATGGTCAAGCCGAGGCTTGGACTGTAGCCGCACTTGATTGAGTAGTTTCCGAGGATATTCACCCATTTGGTGGTGGTTTAAGGTCGTTGGAATAAGCGCCGCCACCGTTGTGCCGATCAAGCGCGCAACGGGGCCGTCGGGGCACGGTATCGCCAATTAAAATGGAGACTATAGATGTCACGATGCACAATTTCGTGGTCCCGGCTTGCCGCGGTGGGCGTCATCTCCCTGCTGGGAGCCTGTGCCCTCGATCAGCCCCACGCGGCCGCCCCGACCACCTCCCATGCGGTCGCCTCGAATCCGCCGCCGGTGGCTCCCGGGCCGAATACCGTCTGGTTCTCGGTTGGTTTCGAAAGCGACAGCAGCGCCCTTGACGCCGACGGACAAAAGGTCGTCAACGATGTGATCGCGGTCCTGCGGCGTAATCCGTCGATGGTGACGACGATCATCGGCCGGACCGACACGGTGGGCGGCAAGGATTACAACATGCATTTGTCGCATCAGCGGGCCGATGCCGTGCGTGACGCACTGGTCTATGGCGGCCAGGTTTCGGCTGCCCGGGTCGAGACGCGCTGGACCGGTGAGACCCGACAAGATGTGCCAACGGCGAATGACGTGGCGAGAGCGGCTAATCGAGTTGTCGATATCGCCGTTCATTAGAGCGCGATGACTTTGGATCAAAGCGGTAGCGCTTCGATCCAAAGTCCGAATCGCCCTCTTCTTTATTAAAAAAAAGGTGGATGTCCGCCGTGCGAACGTCGTTGGCGCGGCATCCTTTCATCCGTGGAGCCGAGCATGAAAACCAGAATGCTTATCCTTCTCGCCTTTACCGTGCTGGCAATGTCCGCCTGCGTGTTCGAACCCTATGGCGATGGCGGTCGCGGCGGCAATTATGGAGGCGATTACGACAGAGGTGACCGTGGCGACCATGGTGACCATGGTGACCGTGGTGATCACGGTGATCACGATTATGGGCGCCGCGTATGGCGCAATTGATCAAATCGCGCCTTTGTAACCAAGGCGGGAGGGCGTTTCGGTACCTTGCCCGTGCCTGTGGGCGGAATTTAGGCTTACCCGCGTGTCCTGCCTCTCATGTGATGTTTAAATCCGGCTGCCTGAAAGCGATGGTGCGCCATGCTTACACGCCGAACAGTGATGACAACGATCGCATTCGCCTCCTGTCTGATGACGTCGCCCGGACTGATTCGATGTGCCTGGGCTCAGGCGGATGAACGTGCGGTTGCTTTTATCAAGGGGACAAGCGATCAATTGGTCGCAATCGCCAATGACGAGGGCTCGCAACAGCAAAAGCGCCACCGGCTGCGGGAGGTGATCGATGCATCGGTCGACGTGGATGATATCGCGCACTTCTGTCTTGGTCGTTTCTGGCGTATCGCCACGCCGGACCAACAAGCGGACTATTTGGCGCTGTTCCATGACCTTCTGGTGACGAAAATCGCCAGTCATCTGGGCGACTATCAGGGCGTGCGGGTGATAATGGGACAGGCGCGGGCGAGCGGGGATACCGAAATCGTCATCACCAAAGTGGTGCGTCCGGAAAACCCGGTTATACAGGTGGAATGGGTCATCAGTATCGCTACCGGCAGCCCGAGAATCGTCGATCTCCTGGCGGAAGGCACCAGCCTGCGCCTGACGCAAAGGGCTGATTTCGCCTCCTATCTTACGCACCATCAGTACAATGTTCAGGACCTCATCGACGGAATGCGCCATCTGGTTGCGCTGAACGGCAGTTGAGGCGCAACCGAGTTCAGTGGTTTGCGCATTTCCTCGTTGATCGTGGAGTGCGCTGTTCGCATGAGTCCACGGGATCGCCATCGGAGCGCTTGTGCGTCGAGCAATGCGGGCAAAAGGCAAGGGCGCAAGTTTGCTGCGGTGCCGCAAAAAGCATTTTCTAAGGGTCTTTTTTAAATTATAAAAGATAAAATTTATTGGAATCCAATATGCGCATCGAAGCCCGATTTGGCCTTATTCTTGCGATTTGTTTTGGCTTCGGCCTGCTGGTTGCCGGTTATATTTCCTATACCTTGGCCTTTCGCGAGGCGCGCGCCGAGGTGAACGAGAAGTCCCGCGTGCTGCTGGAAATGGGGATGTCTTTGCGCGGGTACACCGTCGAGGAAATCGCCCCGATCGTCGGCGCCCTGCCGTCCGACGGCGCGTTTCATCCGCAAATGGTGCCTTCCTACGGCGCGCAAAGCACGCTCAAGCGGTTTAGTGGTGCCTTTCCGGACTACGTTTATCGCGAAACTTCTCTGAACCCGACCAACGTCGCCGACCGTGCCGCCGATTGGGAAGTCGGTTTGATTCGCGCCTTCAAGAAAGATCCGGCGATGAAGGAGTTGTCGGGCGAAACCGGCAGCCATGAGGGCCTACGGTACTTTCTGGCGCGCCCTCTACGCATGACCTCGATCGCATGTCTGCAGTGTCATAGCACGCCGGCCGCCGCTCCCAAGGCCATGGTGGAGCAGTACGGGGCCGGGAACGGCTTCGGTTGGGAGATGAACGACGTCATCGGTGTGCAGATCGTCGAAGTTCCGGTGTTGCCGACACGCGCCAAAGCGACCAACTCGGTGCTGGTGACCGTCGGTTCCATGACCTGCGTTTTCGTGCTGAGCCTAACCATTTTCCTTCTGCTGTTGCGCCACTATGTGACGCGTCCACTGTCGGCAATCACGCGTTCGACGTATTCGAGCAGCGTGGGCGGAGACGGTGTTATTTCTCCGGAAACCCCTTTGGACGGGCAGTTCCGGGATTTGGGCCAAGCCGTTCATCGCCTGAAAATCAGTCTCAACGAAGCGCTCCGTCTGTTTGAGCGGTCGAATGGCGCGGATCGGAATCTGCCATGAGTTTCACCATAACGGCGCTTTTTGTCGCCCTGACGTCGTTGGCGTGGCTGCTGCGTGTCACGGTGATTCCCGAATCTTTTCCGATGGCCGGCAGCCTGGAGCAGCTTTGCTATTTTTTAACGGCCCTCAGCGGGGCCCGCGTCCTGGATACCTTGATTTTCCCCCTGCTGTTCCGGCGCCAGGGGCCGGAATCGATGACGAGCGACCTTTTGCAGGCCACGATTTCGATTCTGCTGTACGGCACCGCCGTCGTCGTCTGGCTGGCGTTGGGTCTGGGGTTCGATGTCAGCAAGCTGCTGGCGACGTCGGCGATCTTCAGCGTGATTATCGGTTTCGCGCTGCAAGCGACTCTGGGCAATCTGTTCTCCGGCCTGTCGCTGGAAATCGAACGCCCGGTGCGGGTGGGCGACTATGTCCGCAAAGGAGACGTCGAGGGACGGGTAGAAGCATTGAAATGGCGCTCGGTTTTTATCCGCACGCCCAACGACAGCCGGATCGTTCTGCCCAATTCGGCGTTGACGTCGCAGCCGATTGAGATTTTTCCTTATGACCGTCCGACCCGGCATACCGCCCTGTTTCAGATCGACCCCAGAGTCGAGCCCGGACGGATCCTGACTATCGCGCGGGATATATTGAACAGCGGATTTCCCAACATTTGCGCCGATCCCGCTCCCAGCGTGGTTCTGATCGGCACCGAGGCCGGCAGTCCCAATTTGTGGTACGGTGCCCGCTACTACACGCTGAATTTCCTTGACCGCAGCGCTACCAATTCGAGGCTTCTGGCCCGGCTGTGGTATGCGCTTGCGCGGCAAGGCATCGACATGAAGGCCGATCGTTTGACGCTTGCTCCCGACGATGCGCCGACGGGATCCCGCCCGTTCCCCGATGTCCTGCCGGAATGCGTCAGTCTCTGGCCCGTTTTGGCCAAAGCCGGCCGTCGCCAACTGTTCGGCGCCGACGAAGTCATTCCTGCCGATTGCGTCGGCTTTGTTTTGCGTGGGGTGCTGCGCGAAGAACGGACGCTTGATCCGCAAGATCTCGCGAAAGAGGTGGCGGCTTTATTGGCACAAGATGATGCGTCCAATGCGAAGACGGACGTGTCATCCGAGGAAATGGCGGCAATCACAGCGACAGCCATCGGATTTGTCGGGCCGGTGGCCGGCGGTCTCGTGCAACGGTTCGCCAGTTTGACCGACGACCCCTATCTGATCTATCACGCTGTGGCTGCCAGCATCGAATCGCCCGAGCACCGGAGGCATTTTCTGGCCTTCGCGCCGGCTACGCCCAGCCGCCTTCTCGGGGAGGGGGCCTCGTTCGGGTGGGCTGAGTGGCTTGACGGGCCAGCGACGATTTCCCACGCGCGGCGTGTCTGGGGGAGTGCGGAGCTCCTTCTGATTCCCCGTGAGGCCTTGCCGTCCGTGGCCGCGCAGGCAGATCTGCTGGCCGCGGTGATCGCCGAGGACATTCCGGGTGCGGATGCCGAGGCCGTGGCTCACCGGTTGCGGCGCCGCATGGCGGTTTCTGAGCCTGGATAAGGGGCGGTTGTCGGTTAGAGATTGCAACTCACCACAGGCCCGTTATATTCCCGCTGCTCGAAAGCCGATCAAAGTCCAGGAGACCATCATGTTCATTTCAGAGGCCTACGCGCAGGCGGCCGGCGGTTCCGCCGGCGGGCTCGAATCTCTGCAGCAGTTCCTGCCGCTCGTCCTCATCTTCGTCGTCTTCTATTTCCTGCTGCTGCGCCCGCAGCAGAAGAAGATGAAGGCGCATCGCGAAATGGTCTCGCAGCTTCGCCGCGGTGACCGGGTGCTGACCCAGGGCGGCATCATTGGTCAGATCAACAAGGTGATCAGCGAAACCGAAGTGTCCGTCGAGATCGCCGATGGCGTGCGCGTGCGGGTGATCCGGAGCGCGATTTCCGAGGTTCTGGCCAAGACCGAGCCGGTTTCCGGCGCTTCCAAGGACGCCGCTTCGAAGGACGAGGCCAAGGAAGAGGGCGAGGCTGCCGCCGAAGGTGTCGAGGCCGCGCCGCCGGCCGCGAAGAAGACCAATCTGCTGGGCAAATTGCTTGGTAAGAACTGACAGACCGCTGGTGTCGTTTGGGTGTCCCGCCGAAGGGCCTCCCGGGGTGTTCCCCCTGGACGGCCCCGGCGGGATTTGCCGTGACCGCGTCTCGACGGCAATTAAGAGAGTGCGCTGCGCATGAACCGCTATCCTCGCTGGAAATACTTCGTCATCGTCATCGCCTTGGTGCTGGGGTTGCTCTATTCCTTGCCCAATTTCTTCGGCGAAGTTCCGGCCGTGCAGATTTCACCGGCCAATTCGGTTGTGCAGATCGATCAGGCGTTGCTGCGCCAGGTCGAGGATGATCTGAAGCAGCAACATATTCCCTATCTGGGAATCATCTCGGATGCCTCGGGAATCAAGGTCAAGCTGACCGATACCGACACCCAGCTCAAAACCAAGGACGAACTGCAGCGTGCGTTGGGCGACAACTATACGGTGGCCCTCAACCTGCTGTCGGCCTCGCCGGACTGGCTTTCCGGCATCGGCGCCCTGCCCATGTATCTCGGTCTTGACCTGAGGGGCGGCGTGCACTTCCTCATGCAGGTCGACATGCGGGCGGCGCTCAACAAGCAGTTGGACCGTCAGACCAACGACGTGCGTAACGCGTTGCGCGATGCGAAGATTCCCCTGGGCGGCGTCAGCCGCGAGGGGCAGAATCTGGTGGTGAAGTTCAAGGACGCCGAAACCCGCACCCAGGGCGGAGAGGAGTTGCGCAAGAGCCTGCGCGACATGACCGGGGTGCAATTGGACGAGACCCGCATCGCCTTGACCCTGACGCCGGAAGCCTTGAAGAAATTCCAGGATTCGGCCATCCAGCAGAACGTGCTGACGCTCAGGAATCGCGTCAACGAACTGGGCGTGGCGGAACCGATCATTCAGCAGCAGGGGCTCGACCGCGTGGTCGTCCAGTTGCCCGGCGTGCAGGATACCGCCAAGGCCAAGGACATCCTGGGCCGCACGGCCAGCCTCGAGATCCGGATGGTCGATGAGGAGCATGCCGATCTGCAAAGCCTGCAGAACGCGGCGAGGGGCTTGGTGCCGCCGGGAGACGAGTTCTATCCGAGCGGCCGGGACGGTCAGCCGTTGCTGATCAAGAAGGCGATCATCCTGACCGGCGAGAACATCTCCAACGCTTCGGCCGGGTTCGATGGCCGGACCAATGAGCCCGCCGTTCATATCAATCTCGACACCCGTGGAGCCCGCATCTTCGCGCAGGTGACCAGAGACAGCGTCGGCAAGCGCATGGCCATCCTGCTGATCGAAAAGGGCAAGGGCGAGGTCGTCACCGCGCCGGTGATCCGCCAGCAGATCGACGGTGGTCAGGTGCAGATCACCGGCCGCATGTCGGTCAAGGACGCCAACGACGTGGCGCTGTTGCTCCGCGCCGGCGCCCTGGCGGCTCCCATGGAGATCATCGAGGAACGCACCATCGGCCCCAGCCTGGGCGCCGAAAACATCGCCAAGGGCGTGCATTCTGTTCTGTGGGGCTTCGTCGCCATCGCCATCTTCATGTCGATCTACTACAGGATCATGGGGCTGTTCTCGACCCTTGCCCTGGCCGCGAACGTCTTGCTTTTGGTGGCTCTGCTGTCCTTGATGCAGGCAACGCTCACCTTGCCGGGCATCGCCGCCATCGCGCTCACCGTCGGCATGGCCATCGACGCGAACGTTCTGATCAACGAACGCATCCGTGAGGAAATCCGTGCCGGACAATCCCCACACGCCGCCATCCATGCCGGTTACGAACATGCCTTGGGGACGATTCTCGACACCAACGTCACCAACTTCATCGCCGGCGTCGCCTTGTTCGCCTATGGCACCGGACCCGTACGCGGCTTCGCGGTGGTTCTGTGCCTGGGCATCATCACCTCGATGTTCAGCGCCATCCTGGTTTCCCGTGCCCTGGTCAACCTGAGCTACGGCCGGAAGCGCAAAATCGATCATTTGTCCATCTGAGCGGGGCGGAGCAGCAATCATGGAATTCTTCCGTTTCAAGCGCGACATCCCGTTTATGACCTATGCGCGGTCGACGACCGTGGTGTCCTTGATCACTTTCATCCTGGCGGTGTTTTTTCTGGCCACCAAGGGTCTGAACTTTGGTGTGGAGTTCACCGGCGGCACGGTCATCGAAGTGCATTACCAGCAGGCCGAGGAGCCGGCGCAGGTGCAGGGCGCCCTGGAGAAGGCCGGCATCCTCGACAGTGCCGTGCAGAACTTCGGGACCTCGTCCGATCTGATCATCCGCCTGCCGCTGAAGGAGGGGGTGTCCTCGGCGCAACTGTCGGAAACGGTGTTGGGTGCGCTGCGCGCCGCTCAGCCCGATGTCGAATTGCGGCGGGTCGAATTCATCGGCCCGCAGGTCGGCAAGGAACTGGTCTCCGACGGTTCGATCGCCCTCGCGCTGGTTTGCGCCGGCATCATGATTTATCTGGCCTTCCGGTTCGAATGGCGTTTTGCCGTCGCCGCCATCATCGCCAATATGCATGACGTGGTGATCATTCTGGGATTCTTCTCGTTCTTCCAGTGGGAGTTCTCGCTGACCGTCCTGGCCGCCGTCCTTTCGGTGCTGGGTTACTCGGTCAACGAGTCGGTCGTCGTCTTCGACCGTATTCGTGAGAATTTCCGCAAATACAAGAAGCAGAGCGTCGCGGAGATCATCAACAACGCCATCACCGCGACCATGTCGCGGACCATTATCACCCATGGATGTACGGAAATGGTGGTGCTGTCCATGCTGTTGTTCGGTGGTGAGACTCTGCATTATTTCGCCCTGGCGCTGACCATCGGCATTGTCTTCGGCATCTATTCGTCGGTGCTGGTGTCCTCGCCGCTGGTTATGTGGATGGGGGCGACGCGGGCGCACTTCATCAGGGCCGACGCCGCCGCCCAGTCGGCCAACGTGAAGTCGTAACCGAGTCCAAAGGCTGGCGGCGGCGTCAGGCCGTCGCCATATAACGCCTCATGGAAATCAACACGGTCAATCCACGCGACTTTCAAGTCATTCAAGGCTACGGCGACGGCGGTTTCCGCATCAGCGGTCAACGCCACGAGGGGCCGGTCCTGGTTCTTCCCTCGCGCACGCTCGCCTGGCCCGTCTTCGATCTCGCGGCGGCGACGGCGGAAAGTTTCTCCGCCCTGGCCGATGAGCGTCCGCCGATCGAGGTGCTGCTGCTGGGCACGGGTGCCCGGATGCGGACGATCGCTCCATCGTTACGCCGCGCCCTGCGCGACCTCTATGGCGTCACCGTCGAGGTGATGGATAGCGGTGCGGCCTGTCGGACCTACAACGTGCTGGTGGCGGAGTTGAGGCCCGTGGCGGCGGCCCTGCTGGCGACGGGCCCTTAAAGGACCCCGTTCAGAAGGCCATGCCCCCTTGGGGGGGGCGCCTTAAGGCTTTTCCCGTTGCCTCCGGTTCCCCGATGGCATGAAAGGCAACCCCGGATATTTGGAACCACCAAGGCACCAAGACACCAAGGCGTCTTTCGGATCATCCGGTGGCGGCCAATCCGCGCCGCAGGCATTCGTCCGCCAGCCGATGACGGGACGGGAAAATGCCAGTGGCACACTCCGCCACCTTGGTGTCTTGGTGGTTCATCAAAAGCCGGAACGCACCGGAACGATCAAGAGGACGAAGTACATCCGGCCAATTGCCGAATGTCCACATGCCCTGGTTCCGGCGTTCCACCAAAAGGCGGATGCCGGTCTTTCCACCTGCCGGCGGAGGCGGACGAAGACGTCCGCCCCACTTTCAGCACAAGTTCGCTTCGCCTTCCGGCTCGCGAAGGAGACGCTTTTACTTCGCCTTGGCGAGGTTCTGCGCCACGAAGTCCCAGTTGGCGAGGTTTTCCAGAACGGCGGAGACGAAGTCCGGGCGGCGGTTCTGGTAGTCGAGATAATAGGCGTGTTCCCACACGTCGACGGTGAACAGCGCCGTCTGGCCGTGGGCCAGGGGGGTGTCGGCGTTGGCCGTCTTGGTCACCTTGAGCTTGCCGCCGTCGAGCACCAGCCAAGCCCAGCCGCTGCCGAACTGCGTGGTGGCCGCCGCCTTGAAATCCTCCAGGAATTTATCGAAGGAACCGAGATCGGCTTCGATTTTCGACAGCAGCTCGCCGGTGGGCTTGCCGCCGCCGCCATGCTTCAGGCTGTTCCAGAAAAAGGTGTGGTTCCACACTTGGGCGGCGTTGTTGAACAGGCCCGCCTTGGATGCGTCGCCGGCCACTTCCTTGATCACCAACTCCAACGGCTTGTCGGCGTTGGGGGTGTCCTTGGTCAGGTTGTTGTAATTGTTGACGTAGGTGGCGTGGTGCTTGCCGTGGTGGAAGGACAATGTGTTGGCGGAAATGAACGGCTCGAGGGCCTTGGGATCATAGGGAAGAGCCGGAAGTTCGAGAGCCATGGTAACCTCTGTTTCAATTGAAAAGGTCCTAAACGATGTTCCCAAGATAGGAACCGAAGCACGGTTTGTGAAGGGCGCCCCCCAGCTAACCTTGCCTGAGACGATAAAGAAAATTTGGCGACGTAAGGGCTTGGGGCGAAATTATCGCTCCAAGCCCTGAAGCCCGAGCGGCGCATGAGCCGGCCGAAGCCGGAGGCGCAGGCATCATATAAACCCTTAGGCTCTGGAGCGATTGTTTCGGCCCAGAGCCTAAGGCCCAGCAGGGCGAAATAGTCGCTGGGACAGGATTCAAACTGAAGGCGCGAACCGCCGGCCGGGTGCCGGACATGGCTATTTCCGCCTCTAAACTGTCCGTGGCGGCCATATTCCGTATTATGGAGAAGCCATTTATTCCAGCCCAATCAAATGTTTGAATAGTCATATATCTATCGATCTATAAACTTTTAGTGAAACAACGTTGTTCCTTTATCCAGTAATGCTTTTAGCGTAAGCTGACTGTGTTTTTCGGGATGTGCGGGGGGAAGAACATGCTCGAAAAGATGTCGATTGCTTCCAAACTTTACGCTTTTGTTGCCGTTTTCGCCTTTGGTCTGGTCATTCTTTTGGCCGTTACCTTCAATGTCTTGCAAGAGAACGGGCGGGCGCTCGACGAAATCGCGGCGACGGGACGGCAAGCGGTGCTGGTGGCCCGGATGAACACCAATGTCCAGGCGATGAGCGCCGCGCAGTTCCGCATGGCGGCCGATCCCTCGGCCGAGGTCGTCGCCGACTCCCTCGGCAAGATTCAGGCCGAAACCAAATTGTTCCAGGAGCGGTTGGCGGCCGTACGCACGACTGCCAGCGGGGATCTGGCGGCGAACCTGGATCCGCTGGCGCGGCAGTTCGATGGCTATCGGCAGACCCTCGACGCCGTGGTTGCTTCCGTCAAAGGCGATGATCGCAAGGCCATGCTGGCAGCCACCGGGCAGGCGGATAAACTGGCCGGCAGCCTACGTGAAACGGCCCGGACGATGTTCAAGCTGGCCGAGACCGCGTCGGAAGGCGCGGTGACCGGCGGTCACGCCAGCGCGTCCTCGGGAAAATGGGCCATCGGTATTACCGCGGTGATTTTCGTGGCGATCGGCATGACCCTGGCTCAACTCATCGCGCAATATTCCATTATCCGGCCCCTGCGGCGAACCGTCGATGTCATCGCCGCCCTGGAGAAAGGCGATGTCGCCGTGCGGGTCGTCGGGCTTGAGCGCCGTGACGAGATGGGCGATGTCGCGCGCGGGCTGGAAACTTTTCGCGAGGGATTGGCCGAACGGCAACGGCTGGTCGAGGCGCAGGCGGCGGAAGCCGCTGCGAAGGAAAAGCGGGCGTCGGCCCTGGAACAGGCCATCCAGGAGTTTCAGCGATCACTGGCCGGAACCGTGCGGGCCGTGGCCGATTCGGCGATGGGCTTGCAGGATACGGCGAACTCGTTGAACGGATCGGCCGGACAGGGCGAGCAATTGGCCGTGTCGGTCGCCTCGGCCGCCGAGCAGGCTTCCGGCAATGTCAATTCCGTCGCTTCCGCGGCCGAGGAACTGTCTTGTTCCATCGACGAGATCGCCCATCGTGTCAGCGATTCCCATAGCATCGTCGAACGTGCGGCCGGCTCCGCGAACCGGGCCAACGGCGTTATGGACGAATTGGCCCAATGTTCTCAAAAGATCGGCGAGGTGGTTGGCATGATCGGCGCCATCGCTTCGCAGACCAACCTGTTGGCGTTGAACGCCACCATCGAAGCGGCCCGGGCTGGTGATGCCGGGAAGGGATTCGCCGTGGTCGCTTCCGAGGTGAAGAACCTTGCCAATCAGACGGCGCGCGCCACCGAGGAGGTCACTTTGCAGATTTCCATGGTGCAGGCCAAGACCGAGGAAGCCGTCGGCGCCATCCGTGACGTCGGAGAGATCATTCAAAAGGTCGGCGAGGTGACCACCTCCATCGCCGGGGCCATCGAGGAACAATCGGCGGCCACCGCCGAAATCGCCCGCAATGTCGAGCAGGCGGCGGCCGGCACCGGAGAGGTCACCCGGCACGTCGCCGGTGTGCGCGATGCCGCCTCGGCGACAGGGGTGGACGCCGGGAAGGTGAAGACCGCCTCGTCGTCGCTCAGTGCCGATGCCGAGCGTTTGCAAAACACGGTGGGCAGCTTCCTTAAGCGCATTCAAGCCCTGTAGCGTCAGAGGTCCGTCGAGGCCTCGCGGAAATCTCCGTTCCGTTCAAGATTGCCCCGCGAACCATGGCGAAAACTTGACTCAATTGCTTTGTTGCACCACAATATCGCCATGGTTCGGTGCTTATTTTGAGGCTGGACCTGTTGCCCGACCCCTGGCGGGGTGGGCGCGAACGTCGTGTCGCTTCATCGGAGGATATGACTATGACCGTGATAATGCATCGACCCGGATAACCGTTGATCCCGTTCGACCGCCCCGCATTGCGGGCGCGGGTTCTCGTGTTTTCTTTCCGGGAGATTGTACCATGGCCGCCATAACGAATACCTTGCCCGTTCTGTCACCGGATGGCGGGCTTTCCAAATATCTTCGCGAAATTCGCAGCTTCCCCGTCTTGCCGCCGGAGGAAGAATATATGCTCGCCAAACGCTGGCAGGAGCATGAGGACGTCGATGCGGCGCATCGTCTGGTCACCAGCCATTTGCGTCTGGTGGCGAAGATGGCGCTGGGTTTCCGTCATTACGGGCTGCCGCTCTCCGATCTGATCAGCGAGGGCAATCTGGGCCTGATGCGGGCCGTCAAGAAGTTCGATCCCGATAAGGGGTTCCGTCTGGCGACCTACGCCATGTGGTGGATCAAGGCGGCATTGCACGAATATGTGCTGAGCAGTTGGTCGATGGTTCGCCTTGGGACCCTGGCCGCGCACAAGAAGCTGTTCTTCAATCTGCGCCGGGTGAAGGCCAAGCTGCACATCCTCGATTCGACCGAATTGACCCACGAGGATACGGCGCGCATCGCCGCCGAACTCGACGTGCCCGAGGATCAGGTGCGTCTGATGAATCAGCGTATCGGCGGCAGGGATTCTTCCCTGAATGCCCCGGTATCGAGCGAATTCGCCATCGAGCGGCAGGATCTGCTGGTCGATGATCGTCCCAATCAGGAAGTCACCCTGTCCGAGCACGAGGAAACCACGCGCGGCAACGCCCTGCTGGCCGAGGGGTTCAAGGTTCTGGACAAGCGTGAGCGCGACATTCTGACGGAACGGCGCCTGCGCGATGCGCCGCTGACCTTGGAGGAACTGGGGGTGCGTTACGGCATCAGCCGCGAGCGCGTCCGGCAGATCGAAAACAGGGCTTTCGCCAAGTTGCAGTCGGCCGTCAAGGCCACGGCGCTGGACCGCAGGGGAAGCCTGGAGGCTATGGCCTGATCCAAGGCCCTCTCCAAAGCTGAACCAAAAGGGTGTGTGGGGCTCCTCATCGACGGCCGGAGGGTCCCCACCGCCACAGGGCAATCGGGTGAACCCGCTTGCCCTGGTTTAAATTGTTGCCCTTCAGACGCCGGGCGGCGGACATCCGTCCGCCTCGGGCTTCCTCCGCTAAAGCTTCAGGGCGATCGCGGTAGGGACGCTCATTGCTGAGCGCCCCCCGCACAGATCCGTACGTGCGGCTTTCCCGCATACGGCTCCCACCTCGGGTATTTGACGGCGAACCTCTGGTTC
>NZ_PIUM01000019.1 GCF_002845745.1 Telmatospirillum siberiense
TCGTCATCAGAAGGACCAAGGCCGTCGACGTCAGCATCCACGCCGTGTCCGCCTTGTCCAAAACAGGCGCCGCAGCCGCCGCGTCCGCAGCAGGAGCAGCCTCCTGCGCAAGGCCCAAGCCGGACAGCGCCGTCAGCCCTAACGCAAGGCTCCCGCCAAATACCAAACTCCTCGTAATACTCTTCATGGTCACCCCCGAAGGTCCGAATGGATTAGAGCGCTGATTCATTGGTCTCGCCGGTACGAATACGCACCACGGTCGCCAGATCGCTGACGAAGATCTTGCCATCGCCGATCTTACCGCTGTTGGCCGAGGTCCGAATCGCCTCCACGACGGAATCGACGACATCGTCGTTCACAGCCACTTCAATCTTGGTTTTTGGCAAAAAGTTCACCGTATATTCGGCGCCCCTGTAGATCTCGGTCTGCCCCTTTTGGCGACCGAATCCCCGGACTTCGCTGACGGTCAGGCCCTGAATGCCGATAGCGGACAGCGCCTCGCGGACTTCGTCCAGCTTGAACGGCTTTATGATGGCAACGATGTATTTCATCGAGTTCCCCTGGGTTAGACACAAGGTTGGCCGACCCAGGAATATCAAGTTCCATGCCAATCCTCGGAAAAGGCCAGGAATCGGCAAGCCTGGACAGATCCCCTCAATTCGCAATATCCATAAAATTCCCGTTAAAGCCTAATTTATAGGCACAAAATCATCCCTTCACCCAAAAAGAGCATTGTGTTTAAGCATGCGCCCTTTGCCGGCACTTGCCCCCTTATCCCGCAACGACCGGCGAACGCTGGCATCCTGGGCCGAATGCCTCCCCCAGACAGGTCCCATCGTGGACGAACAAAAAATATGGCACCGGATTTGCTTTGTGAATTCAACTGTTAGGAGAACACTCGTCGTTCCGATCGCCGCTGCTTTTCGCGCCGCCGCGAGCCGCCGCGGGAGCGAATTTTCTCCTGCCCACAAATTATGCGGATGCGCCTCCGACCTTGCCAATGGACGGGACGCCCCACCGGAGGCGAATGACGATGAATGAGACGGCACCCGACTGGTCCGAGATTCGTCAGAAATTATCCCGCGCACAGACGATTTCCGACGCCAAGGCGCGACGCCTGGCCTTGCGGGCTGTGATCGAGGACATGATCGAGGTCTTCGAAATCTGTGCGCCGACCGAGTGGGAGGCACATTTCCTGCTGCATGCCATTCGCCATGTGGAGAACGGATATCCCGCCGTCGCCGCCGAGGAGATCGCCTCGGTGATGAAGCCCCGCCCTCAACAGACGGCGATGGAAGGAATGCATCGACATAATTTCTCCGGCGCCGATTCTCGCGGCATTCCCACAGGCGGACGTCGACAAGCGCCTGGGCGGGGTGCGCGGCCTGTGCTTTAATGGGACGATGATCACATCCCTTACCAGAGCCGTCCTCCAGCTTCCCGATCCGCGCTTCCGCCGCGTTCTGTGGGCCAGTTTGGCCGGCACCGTCATCCTCTATATCCTGGTTTATCTCGCCGTCGGCTGGGGTCTGACCAAACTGCAGCTGTTCGGGGTCGGCTGGGCCGATTCCCTGGCCGAGGTGCTGGGCGGGTTGGCGGTCTTCGTGGTCACCCTGCTGTTGTTTCCATCCATCGCCACCCTGCTGATGAGCTTTCTCCAGGAAACCATCGCCGAGGCGGTGGAGGGGAAATATTATCCCTCGCTCCCGGCGCCACGTCGTCAAGGCTGGCTTGAAGGGCTGTGGGCCGCCCTTCGCTTTGCCGCCGTCGCGCTGCTGATCAATATGCTGGCCCTCCCCGCCTATCTCTTCCTGTTGTTCGCCGGCATCGGGATCGGTCTTTACTACCTGGTGAACGGCTATCTGCTATCGCGGGACTATTTCGAGATGATGGCCGGCCGGCGGTTGGAACCCCGGGTGGCCGACGCGTTACGGCGCAAACACTGGCTGCGTCTCTGGCTTCTGGGAGCGATCCTGGCTTTTATTTCGACCTTGCCGCTGATCAATTTGCTGGCCCCGCTGATTTCCACGGCCGCCATGGTTCATGAGGTGGAAAAATTGCGAAGCCGCGACGGAGCACCCGCCTGAACGAGGCTCGGTTAATCGATGATTGCCAAAACCATCGGTGCGGCTATCCTCGCGCCAGTCTCGCTTGCCGGAACCGAATTCATGCGCCACATCCGCCGTCGCCTGCCGCTTTTCGCCATCCTTTGTTTCATTCTTTCGCTGAGCGCCTGCGCGGGCATGCGCCAACCGGCTGGCGTTCGCTCCACCCCCCAGGGACCGGCCGAGACCTCGCTGTCACCGGATGGCGCCCCCTCCGTTCCGGGGGAAAGCCAATCCCGCGACGATCCCGCCGGCCTGCGCGGTCTGGCGGCGGCCGACGTTACCGCGAAACTGGGTGCTCCCAGTTTCCGGCGCCACGAAACGCCGGCTGAAGTCTGGCAATATTTCGGCCCCGGATGCGTCCTCGACCTGTTTCTTTATGAAGAAAAAGGAACGCAGCGGGTCGCCCATGCCGAGTTGCGCAGCCGAAATCTCACGGCCAACGGCCAGGCGGCCTGCCTTGCGCAACTGTTGGAAGGCAGGCGGGGCGACGCCGACAGTTAGAGTCCCCTTCCTTACCCCCACATGGGTATCAGGCCGGATGGGGTGAAAGACCGCTACGTTCCAGAATCGTCCGCAGTATGGTCTTTTTCTCCTCGGAAAGGACCGTGATGGGCGGAAGCGGCGCCGTCGAAATATCGAGACCCATCATCCGCATGGCTTCCTTGATCACGCCGAAATGCGCGGGCTCCAAGGCATAAAGGCGCACCAGTTGCGCCAAACGCCGCTGCAGGGTGATGGCCGTCTCCATATCACGGGCCTCGACCGCGCGGTGGATCCCACAGCAAATTTCCGGAGCGATGTTGGAACTCGCCGGAATGGCCCCGTCACCACCCAGGATCAGGTTGTCGAGAAGATATTCATCGAAGCCCGCGAATACCATGAAATCGGAACGTTCGGCCTTAACGGTGGTGATGATGCTCCTGGTGTGGCTGATGGTATCGACCGTATCCTTGATGCCGACGATATTCGGGCAGGATTTCGCCAGGGACTGAATAAGCGGAATATTGATGTCCTGTCCGGTCAGAGCCGGGAAATTGTACAAAAAGATCGGCAGATCCAAACGCTCGGCAATGGTCCTGTAGTGATATTCCAGATGCTCCTGGCTGAGCAGGGCGTAATAGGGATTGATGACCAGAACACCGTCGGCACCGTTTTCCCGGGCGTGTCGGCCCAGGTCGACGACTTCCGCGGTACCGGGCGCCCCGACCCCGATCAGAACCGGCAGACGGCCATTCACGTGGGAGATGACGAACTCCGCGACCTCTTTCCTGAGCGGCGTGCCCATGTGGCAGAACTCACCGCCACTGCCCAGAAAAAGAAGTCCCTGAACGTCCGACGCCACCAATCTGTCGATGACCTTTCCCATTCCGGTCTCATCGAGGTTTCCCTGCCCGTCGACGATGGTCGGCACCGGCGGAATGACGCCCTTCAATGCAATCCTGCGCATGTCCTAGCCCTGTATATGGTTCACTGTAATGAACTATTTGTTCAATATGCTGGAAATGCTATCATACCGACCTTCCCTCTGACAAGACGAGGGGGCCCTCTCGTTCCCGTTATGGCGCGGCGGCGCAGCCCGCCCCTGAAGCTCTGGTAAGATGGAAAAAAAAACCGTCGATGAGGAGAAAGGCGGGGTACCGGCCCTGCTCAAGGGTTTCGCGATTCTGGACCTGCTCGCCAACGAACCGGGGCTCGGTTTCGCCGCCATACAGCGACGTCTGGACCTGCCGAAAAGCAGTTGTCATCTCCTGATCGCCACCCTTTGCCGCCTTGGAGCGATCCAGAGTCAGGCGGACCGCGGATATGTCCTGGGGCTGCGTCTGTTCGAATTGGGCGCCCTGGCCGCCAATCAGCGGCCCATCGACCGCGAGGCCCAACCCCTTTTGCGCCGCCTCGCCCAGGAGGTGCATCTGACCTGCCATCTCGGCGTGCGCGAGGGACTGAAGGCCGTTTATCTGGCCAAGGTCGAATGCGAGCGCGAGATCATGATCAACACCTGGGTCGGCAAACGGATCTCGCTGCACAGTTCGTCATTGGGAAAGGTCCTGCTGGCCTGGCTGCCCGAGGCCGAATTGGAGGAAATCCTTCAGCACCTCGACTGGACCAGGAAATGCCCCAACACCCTGACCGAGCCGCAGGCCTTCAAGGCGCATCTGGCCGAGGTCCGCAGGCGCGGATGGGCCATTGACGACCAGGAGGACATCCAGAATATCCGGTGCCTCGCCGCGCCGGTGACCAACGCGCAAGGCGAGGTGATCGCCGCCCTGAGCATTGTCGGCACCGTCCTCGAACTTGGGGCCGATCGCTTCGAAGAACTGGCCGGACGGGTCTGCGCGGTCGCCCGGGAGATCTCTCAGGCCCTTGGCCATCGACCGTAAGGGCGCTAGTGCATTGAAACATCGTTTTTTCCGTCACCCCCGGACTTGATCCGGGGGTCCATGGATTGCCGGGTCAAGCCCGGCAATGACGAAAGGGTAAGTGATCCAACCTGGTCGCAAATCGCTCTTGCTTGCCGGTCTTTCTCACCCGGTCACCTTGCCATAGTCGCAAAGATCGCGCACCGGACAAACCTCGCAATCGGGCTTGCGCGCCTTGCAGATATAGCGCCCCTGAAGAATCAGCCAGTGATGCGCATGCCGCTTCCATTTATCCGGGACCACCCGCTCAAGACCACGTTCGACCGCTTCCGGCGTCGCGCCCGGCGCCATCCCCGTACGATTGCCGAGGCGAAAAATATGGGTGTCGACGGCGATGGTCGGCTGACCGAAGGCGACATTCAGCACCACATTGGCCGTCTTGCGCCCAACCCCCGGCAGGGCCTCCAAGGCGGCGCGGTCGGGCGGCACCTGCGAGCCATGTCGTTCGATCAGAAGGCGCGACAGAGCGATGACGTTCTTGGCCTTGGTATTAAACAGGCCAATGGTCTTGATGTAGCGCTTGAGCCCTTCTTCGCCGAGGGCCAGCATTTGCTCCGGCGTATCGACGACGGCGAAAAGCGGCCCCGTCGCCTTGTTGACGCCGACGTCCGTCGCCTGGGCCGACAAGACGACGGCGACCAGCAGGGTATAAGGATTGGCGTAGGCGAGTTCGCTTTTCGGCTCGGGATTTCGCGCCGCGAGGCGCGCAAAGAACTGGTCGATTTGCTTCGGGGTCATTCGGCGGCTACCTCCTGGAAGGACGACATGGTAGCATCGCCGACGCCAAGAGACAGGAGGGAACGGTGACGGTCAACGGTTGGATTAGGCGATGGATGAGCTGTCTCGGCGCCTTGGCGCTGCTCTCCGCCTGCGCCGACGACCCGCAGCCGAAAGCCATCGCCACGCAAAGCCGGCATGTCTCGCCGCCAGCGGTGCCGGCACCGGTTCTGCCAGAAGGCACATTCGACCAGGATCGCGCCCGCCAATCGCTCGGCGCCGCCCAAGCCGCCCGCCAAGCCGGCCAATTGCCGGAGGCCCGCCGTCAGGCGGAAGCGGCGGTCGACGCCTGGCCGGCCGATCCCGGCGCCTGGCAGGCGTTGGCCGAGATCTGTCAGGCCGGCGGCGATCAGGCCTGCCGGCGGCAGGCCGACTTCTTCAAGGCCAAGGTGGATTACGCCAATACCCTGCCGACGCGGGCCGCCGTGCTGGGCTTCCAGACGATCGCCGAGGAACCCGACGGCACGGCGGGCAGCGGGATCACCTATGACCGAAAAAGCCACGACTCCGCCGCCCGTCTATGGGCATTTTACAATGCTCAGGATAGCTTGAAAAATCGCCGCGACATGCCGGACTCGGAAGGGCCGTCGTTCAGCGAACGCTACCCTTACGCGCCGGCGATCCTTGTCATCGGGGTCGTCGCCGGCGTCCTGACCGAAGCCAACTCCCTGGCCGGGAAATAGGCTTCGGGCCTGTTGATAAATTACCGAATCAACAGGCCCTTGAGCCCGAGCGGCGTTTGAGCCCGCTGAAGCGGAGCGAAAGCGTCATATAGAGAACCTAAGGGCTTGTCGCGACAAGCCCTTAGGCCAGACCCAGCACGTCCTTCATGGAATAAAGGCCCGGCGGACGGCCGATGACCCACCGGGCGGCACGGATCGCCCCCTTGGCGAAGATCTGGCGCGACGAAGCCTTGTGGCTGAGCTCGATACGTTCCCCGTCCGCAGCAAACACCACGGTGTGATCGCCGACCACATCGCCACCCCGCAAGGTCGCAAAGCCGATATCGCCCGCCTTGCGAGGCCCCGTCAGGCCATCGCGGGTCTTCTGCCAAACCGAATCGAGCGCCACGTCACGACCGCGAGCGGCGGCCTGACCCAGGCCGAGCGCCGTACCGGAGGGAGCGTCGACCTTGTGGCGATGATGCATCTCAAGAATTTCAATGTCGTAGGTCGCCGGATCGAGCAAAGCCGCCACCTGCTCGACCAGCGAGAACAGCAGATTGACGCCGACGCTCATGTTTGGCGCCCAGACCACCGCCGTACGGGTGGCGGCCTGCCGCAGAGACGCCTCCTGATCGGCCGCCAGGCCGGTGGTGCCCACCACATAGGCCGTTCGTGTCTCAGCGGCCAGCTGCGCATGGATGGCCGCCGCCGAAGCGGAGGTGAAATCGATCACCACGTCGGAAGCGGCAAACAGAGCCTTGGCATCGCTGCCGACGGGCAGGCCGAGCCGTCCACGGCCGAGAAGTTCCCCAAGGTCACGCCCGACGGCATCGCCACCGGGCCGTTCGGTTCCTCCGGACAAAGCCAGGCCCTCGCCATTCAGCACCTCGGCCACCAGCATTTGTCCCATGCGGCCGGCGCAGCCGACGATTCCGATCTTGGTCATGACAAGGTTCCGCTCACAGAAAAAATTATGACATCAAAGGCGCCGCCGTCATGGCCGGACCAGCGTTCGGCCATGACGGACACTGGGATCAATCCTTCAGATCTTCCCAAAGCTCTTTCACCTTGGCGAAGAATCCGGCCGATTCCGGGCTGGTTTCCTTACCGCCGCCGTTTTCCTTCTCAAACTCGCGCAGGAGTTCTTCCTGCCGCTTGCTGAGGTTCACCGGCGTTTCGACCACCGCCTCGACGAACATATCACCGCGCGCCGGGCTTCTGAGCACGCTCATCCCTTTGCCGCGCAGGCGGAACTGATGACCGGACTGCGTTCCGTTGGGAATGGAGATCTTCACGCGGCTGCCGTCGATGGAAGGAACCTCGATGGTCCCGCCCAGGGCGGCTGTGACCATGGGGATCGGCACCCGGCAGTGAATGTTGGCCGCCTCCCGCTGAAACAGGCGGTGACCCTGCACCGAGAGAAAAATATAGAGATCGCCGGCGGGAGCGCCCCGCATTCCCGGCTCGCCTTCTCCGGCCAGACGGATCCGGGTCCCGTCCTCGACACCCGGCGGGACATTGACCGCCAGGGTCTTTTCCTTATGCACCCGGCCCGATCCGCCGCAATTGCGGCAGGGATCCTTGATCACCTTGCCATGTCCATGGCAGGTCGGGCAGGTCCGCTCAATGGTGAAGAACCCTTGCGTGGCGCGCACCTTACCGGCACCCCGGCAGGTGGTGCAATCGACCGGCTGGGCGCCGCCGGCGCCGCCGGTTCCCTTGCATTCCTCGCAGACGACCGAACTCGGCACCTTGATCTGCGTGGATTTGCCCGCGAAAGCCTCTTCGAGCGTGATATCCATGTCATAGCGCAGATCGGCGCCGCGTGCCGCACCGCCTCCGGCGCCACGACGGCCACCCATGAACTCGCCGAACATCTCGTCGAAAATATCGGCGAAACCCGACGCGAAATGGAAATCGCCGCCCGGTCCTCCGCCACCGCGTCCTTGCTCGAAGGCGGCATGACCGTAACGGTCATAGGCGGACCGCTTCTGCTCGTCCTTGAGGACATCATAGGCCTCATTGACTTCGCGGAACTTCTGGTCGGCGGTTGGATCGTCAGGGTTGCGGTCGGGATGAAACTGCATCGCCAGCTTGCGGTAGGCCTTTTTGACCTCCTCCGCGCCGGCGCCCTTGCTCACCCCTAAAACGTCGTAAAAATCCCGTTTGCTCATCGGTCGTCGATCGATCCCGAGGGGCCGCCGCCCCAAGACGGCTTAAGCGTGCTTGGGGCGGAGTGTCACCACATGATGTTTGAGAAGGATTACTTGTCCTTCTTGTCGCCGTCCACTTCCTCGAAGTCGGCGTCGACCACCCCTTCGCCGCCATGCGCCTGGCCGCTGGCCGATGCGCCCGGCTGCTCGCCGGAGGGAGCCGCCTGCGCGCCTTCCTGCTGGGCCTTGTACATGGCTTCGCCCAACTTCATCGAGGACTGCATCAGGGCGTCGGTCTTGCCCTTGATGGTCTCGGCGTCGCCGGCCTCAAGGACGTCCTTCAGGGCCTTCAGATCGGCTTCGATCTTGGCTTTCTGATCGGCCGGCACCTTGTCGCCGAATTCCGCCAGGTTCTTCTCGGTGGTATGCACAAGGGAATCGGCGTGGTTGCGCGCCTCGACCGCTTCCTTGCGCTTCTTGTCGTCGGCCGCATGGGCCTCGGCGTCCTTGACCATCCGCTCGATGTCGGTATCCGACAGACCACCCGAGGCCTGGATGCGGATCTGCTGCTCCTTGCCGGTCGCCTTGTCCTTGGCCGAAACCGAGACGATGCCGTTGGCGTCGATGTCGAAGGTGACCTCGATCTGCGGCATGCCGCGGGGGGCCGGCGGCAAGCCGACCAGATCGAACTGCCCCAACATCTTGTTGTCGGCCGCCATCTCGCGCTCGCCTTGGAAGACGCGGATGGTCACCGCCGTCTGATTGTCCTCGGCGGTCGAGAAAACCTGACTCTTGCGCGTCGGCACGGTGGTGTTGCGATCGATCAGGCGGGTGAACACACCGCCCAGCGTCTCGATGCCGAGCGACAGCGGGGTAACGTCGAGGAGCAGAACGTCCTTGACCTCGCCCTTCAGCACGCCGGCCTGAATGGCCGCGCCGATGGCCACCACCTCGTCGGGGTTGACGCCCTGGTGCGGCTGGCGGCCAAAGAATTCCTTCACCTTCTCGACGACCTTGGGCATGCGGGTCATGCCGCCGACCAGGATCACCTCGTCGATTTCACTGGCCTTGAGACCGGCATCCTTCAGAGCGGCGCGGCAGGGTTCCATGGTCCGCTGCAGCAGATCCTCGACCAGGGCTTCCAGCTTGGCGCGGGTCAGCTTGATGTTGAGATGCTTCGGACCGGAGGCGTCGGCGGTGATGAAGGGCAGATTGACTTCGGTCTGCATCGCCGAGGACAGTTCGATCTTGGCTTTTTCCGACGCTTCCTTCAGGCGCTGCAGCGCAAGGCGGTCCTTGCGGAGGTCGATACCCTGCTCGCGTTTGAACTCGTCGGCCAGATAATCGATGATGCGGGCGTCGAAGTCTTCGCCGCCCAGGAAGGTGTCGCCGTTGGTCGACTTCACTTCGAAGACGCCGTCACCGATCTCCAGGACCGACACGTCGAAGGTACCGCCGCCCAGGTCATAAACGGCGACGATGCCGGTGCCCTTCTTTTCCATGCCATAGGCGAGCGCGGCGGCTGTCGGCTCGTTGATGATGCGCAGGACTTCGAGCCCGGCGATCTTTCCGGCGTCCTTGGTCGCCTGACGCTGGGAATCGTTGAAATAGGCGGGGACGGTGATCACGGCCTGCGTCACCTTCTCGCCCAGATAGCTCTCGGCGGTCTCCTTCATCTTCTGCAGGATGAAGGCGGAAATCTGGCTGGGGCTGTGCTTCTTGCCCTCGCATTCGACCCAAGCGTCGCCGTTGTCGCCCTCGATGATGTGGTAGGGGACGAGATTCATGTCCTTCTGCGTCATCGGGTCGTCAAAGCGCCGTCCGATCAAACGCTTGATGGCGAACAAAGTGTCGGTCGGATTGGTCACCGCCTGGCGCTTCGCCGCCTGCCCGACGAGCCGTTCGCCCGAATCGGCAAAAGCAACCATCGACGGCGTCGTGCGTGCACCCTCGGCATTCTCGATCACCTTCGTGGACTTGCCTTCCATGACGGCCACGCAGGAGTTGGTTGTGCCCAGGTCGATACCAATAACTTTGCTCATTGCATCCTCTTTTCTTGCGGCGGGTGCCCACAGTCCTGCTCGCAGCAACCGCGGGGACCCCCTTCGGTTGTCACCATTGGAAATCGTTCTTCGATCTCCGGGTCTCGATCACATGCGGTTATATAAGACGCACCCCAAACAGACGCAACCGTATGTCGGGCCACGCGCGGCGGGCGGGATGCTAGCATCCAAGATGGACGAGTGCCAAGACATGATCGTTTCAGCAAGCTACCGCACCGACATCCCGGCTTTTTACGGCCAATGGTTCGAAAACCGCTTCCGCGCCGGTTTCTGCCGGGTGGTCAATCCCTACGGGGGGCCTCCGGCCCGCGTCGCGATGAGAGAGGGCGTCGACGGCTACGTTTTCTGGACCCGTCACGCGGGCCCCTTCCTGCCGGCCCTGGCCGAGGTCCGGCGGGCCGGATTGCCTTTCATCGTTCAATACACCCTGACCGGTTATCCGCGCGCGCTGGAAGAAGGCGTCATCGACGAGGCGACGTCGTTGGCCCTGATCCGCCGCCTGTCGGATGAATACGGCAGCCGCGCCGTGGTCTGGCGCTACGACCCGATTCTGCTGACCGAACTGACGCCGCCCGAATGGCATGTGCAAAATTTTTCCCGGCTGGCCAGCCGGCTGGCCGGCGCCGTCGATGAAGTGGTGGCCAGCTTCGTTCAGCCCTATCGCAAGACCGATCGCAATCTCGCCGCCGCCGCGCGCGCCCGGCACTTTTCCTGGTGGACTCCGCCGGCCTGGGAAAAACGCCAAGCCATCGCCCGCCTGGCCGGCATCGCCCAGGCGCATGGCATGGCTTTGCGCCTGTGCACCCAGCCCGAGTTGGAAAGTGACGCGGTCGCCGGCGCCCGCTGCATCGACGCCCAGCGTCTCGCCGACCTGTCCGGCCGGCCGATCGAGGCCAAGACCAAGGGAAATCGACCCGGCTGCCTGTGCTCCGAAAGCCGCGACATCGGCGCCTATGACAGTTGCCCGCAGGGCTGCGTCTATTGCTATGCCGTCGGCTCGCGCAATCGGGCCAAGGACCGCTTGCGCGGCCACGACCCGGACGGCGAATTCCTGATTGGACCGGCGCCCTGCTGATTTTTTGCTTAGCCCTTTCCACGAGAGGGGGGCTTCTTTAAACTTAAGGACTTTCTTCGTCGCCCTCGCAACCTGAACGGACGCCCGTGCCCAGCCATCCCCGCCTTTCCATCGTCGTGCCCTTTTTCAACGAATCGCTCAATGTCGGGCATTTCTTCGACCGCCTGCTGCCCGTCCTCGCCAGCCAGGACCTGAGCTGGGAAATCATCTGCGTCAACGACGGCAGCCGCGACGACACCCTGGACCGGCTGATCGAGGCGCATCGGCACGAACCCAGGATCAAGGTGCTGGATCTTTCCCGCAACTTCGGCAAGGAACAGGCGCTGTCGGCCGGCCTGAGCAACGCCCGGGGCGACGCGGTCATCCCCATGGACGCCGATCTGCAGCATCCGCCCGAGCTCATTCCGCAATTCCTGGAGAAATGGCGCGAAGGCTATGACGTGGTCTATGCGATACGCCGCCAGCGGACGGGGCAAAGCCTGCTCAGCCGTGCCCAGGCCAAGGCGTTCTACTGGCTGTTCGACAAGCTTTCCGACGTCCCGCTGCCCCGCGAGGTCGGGGATTTCCGGCTGCTCGACCGCAAGGTGGTCGACGTCATCAATGCCATGCCCGAACGGACCCGCTTCATGAAAGGCATCTTCGCCTGGGTCGGGTTCCGTCAGGTCGGCATCCCCTATGAGCAGGAGGAACGGCTCTACGGCGAAAGCAAATGGGGCATGATGAAACTGATGTCCTTCGCCTTCGACGGCCTGGTCGCCTTTTCCGATTATCCCTTGCGCATCTGGGCCGTGGTCGGTTCGGTCATCTCGGGCTTCGCCTTCCTCTATATCGTCATCCGGCTGATCAAGACGCTCGTCTACGGCATCGACGTTCCCGGCTATGAATCGATCATCGTCATCATGCTGTTCCTGGGCGGCGTGCAATTGATCACGCTGGGCATCATCGGCCATTATCTCGGCCGCGTTTTCAATGAGGTCAAGGGACGCCCCTTGTTCATCATCCGCAGCCGCATCGGCCTGGGCGACGACGCCGAGGGGCCGGGACAGGCCGGCCGGGTCAGGCGCGACGTCTAGTGCATTCGGATTTTCACCACTGGCGGCACCTTTCGACTTAAATGAAAGATGCCGTCCGGCCCGCTTCCTTTTCAGGTGACATGCCCGACCGGAAATCGATGCATCGCCCGTTCTTTTCCCAATCCCGATAACGGGTCGGATCGGGGCGTTCAGGGACGATCTTCTCCACGGGTGACGGATTGACGGCCGTCCCCGCCGGGGTTTTCCTGTCCGGCGAGGGCAATGGCCGGGGTTTCTCCTGCGCCACAAGAAGCCTCCATTTTATTTTCGGCGACCATGCCGAACCGGGATTCAAAAGAACACAGATGAACGCAGATTTAAACGGATGAAAGCAGAGATGAACACGGCCGCCGCAATCCCCGGCGATGCCCGCCATGCGGTCCTCGATGCGCTTGGCAAGATCCTGCGCCGCAATCTCGCCCTCGACGAGGCTTTGCATGTGAACGGCCTGGAAGAGCGGGACCGGGGCTTCGCCCGGCTGCTCTTGGCCACCACTCTGCGACGCCTGGGACAGATCGACGCGCTGATCGCCCACTGCCTGGAGCATCCGTTGCCGGTCAAGGCGGTAACGGTCCAGGACATTCTCAGGCTGGGGACCGCCCAATTGCTGTTTCTCGACGTCGCCGCCCATGCCGCCGTCGACACCGCCGTCCGGTTGGCCAAGGATGCCGGACAGACGGCCCATGTGAAGCTGGTCAACGCCGTGCTGCGCCGGCTGGGCCGGGAAGGCCCGGCCTTGAGCGCCGCACAGGACGCCGCGCGGCTCAATACGCCTGCCTGGCTTTGGGAAAGCTGGACCGCCGCCTATGGCGAGCCGTCTTGCCGGGCCATCGCCATCGCCCACCTGACCGAAGCGCCGCTCGATATCAGCGTGTCCAGGGATCCGGAGTCCTGGGCCGAAAGGCTGGACGCCGCGATTTTGCCCACCGGGACCTTGCGCCGCCCGGCCGGCGGCGCAATCGCCCATCTGCCCGGTTACGACGAGGGGGACTGGTGGGTGCAGGACGCCGCCGCCGCCCTTCCCGCCCGTCTGCTGGGCGATGTCCGGGGCAAACGCATCGCCGACCTCTGCGCCGCCCCGGGGGGCAAGACGGCACAATTGGCGGCGGCCGGGGCCCATGTCACTGCCCTCGACCGGTCTGCCAAACGCCTGGAGCGCTTGCAGGCCAACCTGGCCCGCCTGCGTCTTGCGGCCGACGTCGAGACCACCGACGCCACGTCCTGGCGTCCCGACACACCCGTCGACGGCGTGCTTCTCGATGCTCCTTGCTCGGCCACCGGCACATTGCGCCGTCATCCCGACGCCTCCTGGCTGAAACGGCCGGAGGACGTCGCCAAGTTGACCGCGACCCAAAGCCGGTTGCTCGCCGCGGCGGTCGAGATGGTGGCTCCCGGCGGCCTGATCGTCTATTGCACCTGCTCGCTGCAGCCGGAAGAGGGGATCGATCAAGTCGAGGCCCTGCTGGCCGGCGGCGCTCCGCTCCGACGCCGGCCGATCACGCCCTCCGAGGTTGGCGGTCTCGTGGAATTGATCACGCCCGCCGGCGATCTTCGCAGCCTGCCCTGCCATCTTGGTGAAAAAGGTGGTATGGACGGGTTCTTTGCGGCCCGCCTGGAAAGATTATGAGCCCTCCGAAGCCCAATTCCCGCCGTTTCGTCCTTCTCGATCGGGACGGAACCGTGAATGTCGAATGCGACTATCTGTCCCATCCCGACCAACTGGTCCTGCTGCCCGGCGCCGGACAAGGATTGCGGAAACTCCGCAGGCTAGGCTTCGGCCTCGTCGTGCTGACCAACCAATCCGGCGTCGCCCGTGGTTATTTCGATTTGGAAACGGTGTCACGGGTCCATGAACGCCTGCGCGCCATGCTGCAAGACGAAGGCGTCACCCTCGACGGCATCTATCTTTGTCCGCATGGACCGGATGACGATTGCCCCTGCCGCAAGCCACGGACCGGCATGGTCGATCAGGCCGTCGCCGAACACGGTTTCGATCCCCGCCAGGCTTTCATGATCGGAGACAAGGCGGTCGACGTCGATCTCGGCCACGCGGTGGGCGCCACCCCCATCCTGGTCCGGACCGGATGGGGCGCCGAGGCGGAGCGCGAGGCGAAATGCGCGCCCGCGGTCATTCTTGATGACCTGGCTGGCGCCGCCGATTGGATCGAACGATCGATCGGCACGACCAAACCCAAGGAAACTTCCGCATCATGAAACTATCCGCCCTGGTCGTCGTCCATAACGAGGAGGCCCGTCTGCAGGCCTGCCTGGAAAAGCTGGGCTTCGCCGATGAAATCGTCGTCGTGCTCGACAAATGCACCGACGGCAGCAAAGCCATCGCCCAACGCTTCACCGACCGTCTGGTCGAGGGGTCGTGGGAACTGGAGGGTCCGCGGCGCAATGCCGGCATCGAATTCTGCCGGGGCGCGTGGATTTTGGAAGTCGACGCCGACGAACATATTCCGCCCGAACTCGCCACCGAGATCCACCAGGTCATCGAACGGACCGCGTTCGCCTTTCATATCCTGCTCGTCGACAATTGGATCGGCGATCGCCTGGTCCGCCATGGCTGGGGCGCATCCTTTGGAAAAGCCGCCTATGCCGGACTGTTCCGCAAGGACGCCAAGCGCTGGGGCAATGAGCGGGTGCATCCCAAACTGACCCTGATCGGAGCCAAGGGACCCGCGCTCACCCATCGCGTCCAACATTACGTCGATCGTAACATTTCCGATATGATCAGGCGCTTTGACGCCTACACGACGGCCCGCGCCAAGGATCTGCGAGATTCGGGCAATGCCGGTTCGGGCCTCAACAATGTCCGGCGGATCTTTTCCCGATTCTGGCGGTGCTACGTCCGGGCGAAGGGATGGCGGGAAGGCGGGCACGGCTTCCTGATCTCGCTGCTGGCGGCCCTCTATCCTTTTGTCTCCTATCTCAAAGCAAAGCACGAAAAAGAATGATGGCGTCCCCCTCCTTCCCACATCCGGCCACCATCGTGATGACCGACGACGGCATCACCTTCGATGGAAAGATGAAGGACGAACGCCCCTTGGGCGGTGCCGAAACCGCCTTCGCCGAATTGGCCGAAACCCTGGCGGCGCGAGGTCATCACGTCTCGGTGTTCTGCCGTTGCGAGGCTCCCCTGATGTGGAAGGGCGTCCGCTGGACGCCCCTGGACGACGCCAGCCGGAGCATGGGCCTTCCGAGAACGGCCGACCTTTATATCGCCAACCGCTCGAACCATCTGATCGGCCGTTGCGAGGAAGCCCGCCATCGGGTGTTCTGGATTCACAACCCGGCGAAATATCTGCTGAAGTGGCGTTACCAATGGCCGCTTCTGCGCTATCGCCCGACCATCGTGTTTTCCGGCCCCAGTCATCTGTCGACCTATCCCGCCTGGGCGGCCGGCGGAGCCCGGGTGGTGATTCCCCTCGGGATCACACCGCTGTTTCTGGGCGCCGCCCGGCGCGAGACGCCGCCACCGCCGCGCGCCATCTTTCTGTCCAATCCGTTGCGCTCGCTCGACTGGCTGCTCGACGTTTGGGCCGAACGGATCCAGCCCAGGGTTGCCGGCGCCGAGTTGCACATCTTCGCCGGCAGCAGTATTTACGGCACGACCGGCGCCGCCAAGGCCGAACGCATGGCGCCGATCTTCGATAAAGCCAAGCACCTGGCCGATCATGGGGTCGTATTGCGCGGCCCCATTTCCAAAAGCCAATTGGCCGAGGAGATTACCCAGGCGCGCGTCTTCCTCTATCGCGGCGACATCGGCGAAACCTTCTGCTACGCCGCCGCCGAACCCCAGGCCATGGGCCTTCCCGGCGTCGTCGAGGACATCGCCTGCATGAAGGAGCGGGTGGTGGACAACGAGACGGGATTCGTCGTCAAGGGCCAGGCCGCCTTCTCCGCCGCCGCGATCCGCCTCCTTTCGGACGACGATCTATGGCTGCGTTTCCACCGGGCCGCCCTTGAACGGCAAGGATCCTGGACGTGGCAGAACGCGGCCGCCGGGTTCGAAGCCTTGATGGCCGACAACCAGGCAAGCCTCACCGCGCCGCAGCCAACCGCCTGAGCAGCGCGCCGGCCTGGGCCCGCGGATAGGGAAGCAACGCCACCAGCACCGCCAGGACCAATCCGGCGGTGCTGGTGGCCTGGGCCAACCCCGACCAGACGGACTGGTCGGGGGCCGCCAAGAGCCCCGAACCGCCGAACAGCAAGGCGGTGACCACCATGGGCAGCAAGGTGTCGCGACCCCACCACGCCCCGAGTTCGCCAGTCAGCAACCGCCGGTGCATCAGCGGGGCTTCGATCAGATAGCAGCCGAGATTGACCGCCAACCAGCCCCAAACCCCCATCAAGGGACCGAAACGCGGCACGCCGATTACCAGGGTGGGAAGAAACAGGGTGAGAGCGACGACATTCTTGAAGATGGCGAGTCGTGTCCAGCCGGCTGCGATCTGAAGAACATAAGGGGTCATCAGGACCGTATTGACCAGCGTGCCCGCGGCAACCCACGGCAGCAGAATGGCCAGCGGATCGACGAGAGGCGACCCCCTCCCCAGCCAAAGCATGGTCAAAGGCTTGCCGAAGGTGGCCAGGGCCCCCGCCATCGGCAAGGCCAGAACGGAGATGGTCTGGGCCCATCGATGATATTCACGGGCCAGACCGGATCTGTCTCCCCCACTTATCAACCGCGAAAAATGAGGCATCAGGGCCGAGCCGACGGGCTGCGCCACCAGGAGGGTAATCGGCGAGGCGAGCGTAAAGGCCAGGCTGTAGGCAGCAAACTGATCAAGCGGTATATATTTCGATACCAGAAGCTTGTCCGCCTGTGTCAACAGGGAGGCCAGCATGCCGATGACGAGCGTGCCAAGCGCGAACCGTCCCACCGAGCGCAATTTCCTTCCATCGAAACGCGGCGACGCGGACGCCTTGGGCATCAGACGCCACAGCCGACGGGCCAGCATGGCGCTGAAGAGGGCGAAATTGGCGGCCTGCCAGGACAGCAGAAGGGTGATGGACGGAGCGACACCCCACAACAGGACAGCGGCACCGGCCCATTGCAGCGTGGTGAAGAGAATGCGGAGATTGGTCGCCTGATCCTGACGATGCAGGCCGATAAAGCCGGCGCAGTAGAGATTGTTCGGCCATTGGCAGGCGATGACCAGCCCCATGAGCCGCAAGGCGCTTGTCACCTCGTCCCGCGGCAGACCACCGGCATTGATCCAATGGCCTCCGATATAGGGCGCGGCGAGATAAACCATCACGCCGACGAGAGAACCGGTCGCCAGGGAAAGTACTTCGAGACTGCGCAGCAGGTTGCGCATCTCCGAGGCCGTACCCTCCCGACTGCCGAGACGCCCCAACTCCCGGGCAAGCACCGGGCTCACGCATTGGTCGAGAAAAAGGGTGCTGACCAGGAGCGTGCTGTAGATGCCGACCAGGCCATAGGCCTCCGGCTTCAGCAGGGCCACATAGACCGGCGTGAAAGCGAACTGCATGACGCCCGACCAGATCCGGGCGAAAATGCTGGCGAAAACGTTGCGACTGACCGAAAGCATCGGCTCAGGCCTGTAGGGTCGTAATGGCGACGCCGACTGTCATTTTGCACATGATGTGAAGAGAGATTCGACTTCGGAACCGTGGCCGATGCACCTCTGGCGCCATTTCAGGAAATTTTCTCAAAGTTAACGACATGATAAATTTACCTTCCCCCAAAGGTATCCCAAGTTTCATTCCGTTTCCGGAAATGAAATCCATCATGCCATCCAGCGGCGGCGCCATTCCTCCAGCATGAGAACGCCCCACAGCAGATATTGCCAGTTCCGCCGGCCCGATAAATGTTCCGCCCACAAATGGCGGACCGGTGCCGGATCGACCAAACCGCCCTCGGCCAGCCCACGGGCGTCGAGCAGATCTTCCGCCCAATCGCGCAAAGGTCCACGCAGCCAAGCCGCGATGGGAACACCGAACCCCATCTTTGGCCGCTCGACCAATTCGCGCGGCACATGCCGATACAACACCTGCTTCAAAATCCACTTGCCGCCGCCGTCCCGAAGCTTGAGCGACAGCGGCAGGCTCCAGGCGAATTCCACCACCCGATGATCGAGAAGAGGCACCCGCGCCTCCAGGGAAACCGCCATGGTGGCCCGGTCTACCTTGGTCAGGATATCGTCGGGCAGGTAAGTCACGGTATCGAGATATTGCATGCGATCGACCCCTTGCGGGAAATCGTTCGTCAAGGCATCGTCCCAGACGGGTCCACGAGGTTCGCGGCTCCCCGGCACCAGACGTTCCGGCTCGGGCCAATGTGAGATCAGGCGGCGGTAAAGCGCGGTCTCGTCAAGCGCCAGCACGTCGGCCAGTTTATGGATCTTGTCTCCGGGCTGGGGCGGACAAAGGCGGGACGGCAGCAGTCCGGCCATCCGGTCCCAGGCCGCCGGCGGCACCGAACGCAAGGCCTTGCCACCCAGACGACGCAGGCCCGGTGGAATCCAGCCGATCCCACGCTCCAGCCGGCGCGACCAGAAATAACGGTTATATCCGGCGAACAGTTCGTCCCCACCGTCGCCCGACAGCGCCACCGTGACATGCTGCCGGGTCAGGCGCGACAACAGCAGGGTCGGCAGTTGCGAGGAATCCGAAAATGGCTCGTCGTAATATTCGGCAAGGCCGGGGACCAGGGCCAGCGCCTCATCCGGCCGCAAGGTCAGTTCGGTATGATCGGTTCCCAGATGCCGGGCGACCGCCGCCGCATGGGCGGATTCGTCATATCCCGTCTCGCTGAAGCCGATCGAGAAGGTTCGCACGGTGGCGCCGGCCTTCGTCCGCATCAGGGCGGCCACCGTCGAGGAATCGATGCCGCCGGACAGAAAGGCGCCCAGCGGCACATCGGACACCATCTGCCGATGGACCGCATCGGTGAGCAGGGCCTCCAACCGGTCGATCGCCTCGGTTTCGTCGAACGCCCCCCGGCCGGCCACGCCGGCCCGGGCAACGTCATGAGCGCTCCAGTAGCAAAGGTCCTTGACCTCGCCGTCGGCAGAAACCGTCAGCAGATGACCGGGTTCCAGCTTGCGCACGCCTTGATAGACGGTGCGCGGGGCCGGGATGTAATTGTGCCGGAGATAAGCGGCAACGGCGTCACGGTCTATTTCCGGCTGCCAGCCGGGATGGGCACGCAGACATTTGAGTTCGGAGCCGAACATCAAAAGTTCGCCGAATTTCGCCCAATGCAGCGGCTTGATGCCCAGACGATCACGCACCAGCCACAACCGCCGTTCCACCGTATCCCAGGCGACGATGGCGAACATTCCATTGAAACGACGGATGCATTCCTCGACGCCCCAGGCGGAAAATCCCTCGCACAGGACTTCCGTGTCGGAATGGCCGCGAAAGCGATGCCCCTTCGCCTCCAGCTCGCTCTTCAAGTCCCAGGCGTTATAGCCTTCGCCGTTGTAGACGATGATGAACCGGCCGTCGGCCGATGTCATCGGCTGGGCACCCGCCGGCGACAAATCGATGATGGAGAGGCGGCGATGACCAAGACCGACCGTTCCGCTCTCGCTGATCCACAAACCCTGCGCGTCGGGACCTCGGTAGGCGATACTCTCGGTCATGGTGGAGAGTATGCGCAGGCGTTCCTCCCGGGAACGCTGGCTTCCGGTGTCGAAAAAGCCGGTCAGACCGCACATGGGATCTTACCGTCGGTCAGATGGATCATATGATGGTAGAGGCGGCTGTATTCGTCCACCACATGCTGGATCGAATAATGGTGGGAGACCCGGTCGCGGGCGGTTTCGCCCAGACGAGACCGCGCCCCCTCATCAAGCGACAGCAAATTCAGCATGGCGCGCGCCAATCCGGACGCATCGCCCACGGGAACGGACAGTCCCGTATCACCGACGATGGCCGCGGCATCGCCGACATTCGTCACCACGCAGGGAACCGCACAAGCCATGGCCTCTCCGATCACATTGGGGAATCCCTCGCCCCAGGCCGAACTCAACGCCAGAAGATCGAGGCCGGGCATCAGTTGCGGGACATCCTTGCTCTCTTCCATGAAATGCAGGCGCCCGGCCAACGGCGCCTTGCCGCGGGCGAGGGAGAACGGCGGTCGCCCGGGCTCGACACCTCGTCCGACCAGGAGAAAGGCGACGTCAGGCCGTTCCTCGGCCACCTCGGCGGCGGCGGTCATGAAGGTCTGGTGATCCTTCTGTGGGTCAAACCGCGCGACCAGTCCGACCAGCAAATGGTCGGACGGCAACCCGAGCCGGGCGCGAAGCCGCTCCTTGGCGGCGGGATCGGGCCGCCATTCCTTGAGATCGAAGCCATTGGGAATATAGCCCCAGGCGCGGGGCCGGTATCCCAAAGTCCGATGATCGGCGATCCCGGCATGGGAATTGGCCAGCACCAGATCGGGAAACGGAGAAAGCTTTGCCAAAACCCAGCGAACCAGGCCGGATGATCGCCGATAGGAGGCCATTTCCATCGACGAACAGCGGATGCTCCAGATGATCCGCGGCACGCCGACAAGGCGCCCGGCGATCAGACCCATGAGATCGGCGTGATATAGCCAAGTCTGCAGGATATCCGGATGCTCGCGGCGTAGCAGCGCGACGAGGCGCCACAGAGCGGGCGGTAAAGGCAATCCGCGCCGCATGCGCAGGCAATGGACCGTAATCCCCGCCGCTTTCATGGCCGCGCCATAAGCGCCTTCATCCTGTAAGGAAATAACCGTATGGCGGATACCGTCCGCTCCCTGATTGACCAGGCGCAAGAGCATGCGCTCGGCGCCGCCGCCGCCAAGACCCGTGATAAGATGGACGACGTGAATATCAGCCTCAGCCCTCACCGGCTCCCCCCATGGCGCGGCGGAAGCCTGTGGAGCCGAACGGACCGAGCCGATCCGACATGATGAAAAACATGAACCTCGAGATTCCCAAGAGCGAGACGTTGACCATCTTAAGGTAAAGCCTGACGCAGGCGAAGGCAAACGAGGGCCGATCTTTTTAACAAACAGTTACCGGAATGGCCCCCCTTTCCGTTGCCCGATGTCGGAGGTGTCCGCCGTCGCATTCCCTCCCGGGTTCTTCAAACCGTCGGCACCTTGCTTGACAGCCCGGCCGGAGCCGAGGAAAGTGCAGCCTTTCCAGTCTGCAAGGTTTTCCCATGTCCCACCCCCGCATCGCGGTCATCGGTCTTGGCTATGTCGGGCTTCCGTTGGCTGTCGCCATCGCCCGGCATTTTCCGACGACCGGCTTCGACATCCATCCCGGACGCATCGCCGAGCTGGTTTCGGGACACGACCGAACCGGCGAAGTGGAGGCGACGACGCTGCGCAGCAGCACGCTGCGGCTGACCAGCGATCCCGAAAAGCTGCGCGGCGCCGACATCTTCATCGTCACCGTGCCGACCCCGGTGGACGCCGACAACAAGCCCGACCTGACGCCCCTGCTCAAGGCCTGCCGCACGGTGGGCACGGCTTTGAGCACCGGAGCCATCGTCGTCTTCGAAAGCACCGTCTATCCGGGCTTGACCGAGGAGATCTGCGGACCGGCGCTGGCGCTCGCCTCGGGCGCGGTTTGCGGCCGCGACTTCTTTTTGGGCTACAGCCCGGAACGCATCAATCCGGGCGACCGCGACCATACCGTGGACCGCATCGTCAAGGTGGTGGCGGGCCAGACCCGGCAGGTCACCGACACGCTGGCCGCCGTTTACGGCAGCATCACCAGCGGCGGCGTCCATCGGGCGAGCTCCATCCGAGTCGCCGAGGCCGCCAAGGTCATCGAAAACGCGCAGCGCGACATCAACATCGCCTTCATCAACGAGGTGACGATGATTTGCCAGCGGCTCGGCATTTCGGTACAGGATGTGCTGGAAACCTCGGCCACCAAATGGAACTTCCTCAACTTCAAGCCCGGCCTGGTGGGTGGCCATTGTATCGGCGTCGACCCCTTCTATCTGGCCGAATGCGCCAAGGCCCTCGGCCACGACCCCGAAATCATCCTGGCCGGACGGCGGATCAATGACGGCATGAGCGCCTTCATTGCAGGGCGCATCGACGAGGTCCTCGGCGGCAAGCCGTCGCAAATCCTGGTTCTCGGCCTCACCTTCAAGGAAAACGTCCCCGATCTGCGCAATACCAAGGTCGTCGACGTCGTCACCGCGCTTCAGGCCAAAGGGCATGAGGTCAAAGTGCACGACGCCTTCGCCGATCCGGACGAGGCCATGCGCGCTTACGAAATCCCGCTGTTGGCGCGTTTCGATGAAGGCGATTACGACTGCGTGATCGGCGCCGTGCCACACCGGCCTTATGTCGAATTCACCGAGGAAACCTTCGCCACCCTGGTCCGTCCCGGCGGTCTGGTCGCCGACATCAAGGGAATGTGGCGATCCATCACGCTCCCCGACGGTCTGCGGCGGTGGCAACTCTGAGCACTCCCTCCGGCCTGCTGTTCATCACGGCCAATCGCATCGGCGATGCCGTGTTGTCGTCCGGCGTCCTGGCGCAACTGATCGAAACCTACCCGGACGAACCGGTGACGGTGGCCTGCGGTCCGGTAACGGCGCCCTTGTTCGCCGATTTGCCCGGGCTCGAACGCATCCATCCGCTGATCCGCCGGGGCCGCGTCGGTCACTGGTGGGATCTCTGGCGTTCCGTCCGGTCACGGCGATGGCGGGTCGTCGCCGATCTGCGGGGATCGCTGATCGGCCTCACTCTTGGGGCCGAACGGCGCCTGATGTTCCGTCCGGCCAAACGCCACGAACACCGTGTGGAGGAATTGGCACGCCAGTTGAAGCTGGGCAGGGTCCCCTCCCCCCGCCTGTGGATCGCCCCCGAACGCGATGCCCGCGCCGCCGAACGTTTCGGCCCGGATACATCGCCGATCCTCGCCATCGGACCGACCGCCAATTGGGGCGCCAAGCAATGGCCGGGCGAACGCTTCGCCGAATTGGTGAGACGTCTTACCGCCGCCGACGGCATCCTGCCCGGTGCCCGCATCGCGGTGTTCGGCGCTGAAAGCGAAAGGGCCATGGCCCAGCCGGTGCTGTCGGCCATTCCGGCCGATCGACGCCTCGACATCGTGGGCCTCGCCCATCTGCTCGATGCGGCCGCGTTGTTGAAGCGCTGTACCCTTTATATCGGCAATGACTCCGGCCTCATGCATCTGGCCGCCGCCACCGGCATTCCCACCCTGGGCCTGTTCGGCCCCAGCCCCGAATGGCGTTACCGCCCATGGGGAGAGGCCACGGCCGTGGTGCGAACCTTGGAAAGCCATCAGGCGCTGGTCACCGCCCCCGATTTCGACCACCGCAAGCAGGACAGCCTGATGGGAAGCCTGACCGTCGATGCCGTCATCGGGGCGGCAGGCGCCCTGCTGGCCCGCACATCCCCGGGGACGAGACCGGTGACAGACGGCCCCGTCTGAGATAAGAGTATGGCTCGGCGCGCCCGCGGCTTCGCGAATGTGCAAGGCGAACTTGAACCCGGCGGGAAGGGACGATGGCCCGGCGCCACACATTTGCCAAATTCGACGCTACCATGGCCCCTTCGCAATTTTCTTCCGCGAACGCGATTGTCCCACCGGAAGGTGCCCAGCATGGAGAACCATACGATGTTTCGCGCCAATGAGGCCGCGTCCCGACTCATGCTCAGGCCGAAAAAGCGTGACATCACGATGCCGGATGTCCTGTCCTTTCTGCAGGCTTGGACCTTCGATCCGCTGCGCGTCGGCGCCATCGCACCCTCGGGCGAGGCCCTGGCCAACCTGATCACGCGCGACATCACGCCCGCCAGCGCCCCCGTTCTCGAACTGGGTCCCGGCACCGGCGTTTTCACGCGGGCGTTGCTGGGACGGGGCCTGAAGCCGGAAGACCTGACCCTGATCGAATACGGCGCCGAATTCGCCGAACTTTTGAAGACCCGCTTTCCGACGGTCCGCCTTTTGCGCATGGATGCCGCGCGCCTGGACCGCCGTCATCTCGGCAACAATTCCACTTTCGGTACGGTGGTCAGCGGTCTGCCGCTGTTGTCCATGCCACCGAAGAAGGTCTTCGCCATTCTCGCCGGCGCTTTCGGTCTGATGCGGCCGGGAAGCGCGTTCTATCAATTCACCTATGGCCCGCGCTGCCCCATCTCCCGGCGTATCCTCGACCGCTTGGGACTGAAGGCGACCTGCGTCGGCCGGGCCTATCTCAATATTCCTCCCGCCGCCGTCTATCGGATCGTTCGGCGCAAACCGCCCAAATTCCTCTGAATGTGACGGACGCCCACCCCCGAAACGGTGGCAGGTGATTGATGGACGGGGCGGCTTCGGGCATATCTTCCCCTAGCCGAAGCCTGCGGGACGATTCCCATGGACCAGCATGATCGATGGATGGCCGGGACGCGCCGCTGGTGGCGCGGGGCGCTCGCCATCGTCAACCCGCACAGCCTGCGCAACAGCGAACCGGCGCTGATCGCCCTTTGCGCTCCCCTGGGCGCGATCGTCGGCCTGGTGGTGATCGCGCTCCACGAACTGGTCACCTGGCTGCATATCCATGATTTCGGCTTGGCCGCCGGCACCTATCTCAGCGGCGGGCGGGGCATCGATCCCGTTCGGATGATCGGAGTCCCCGCCCTGGGCGGGCTTCTCCTCGGCGTGATGGCTTTGCTGATCAACCGATGGCGCTCCAACCAGATCGTCGATCCGGTGGAGGCCAACGCCCTTTACGGGGGACGCATGTCCCTCCTCGACAGCCTGCGCCTGGCCTTTTTTACTTTGATCTCCAATGGCGCCGGCGCCTCGGTCGGCATGGAGGCCGCCTATACCCAACTCGGCTCGGGCCTGCTGTCGTCCGCCGGGCAATTCCTCAATCTTCGCCGGGTCGACCTGCGCGTATTCGTCGCCGCCGGTTCCGCGGCGGCCATCGCCGCCGCCTTCAACGCCCCGCTGGCCGGCGCGTTCTATGCCTATGAGCTGGTCCTCGGCACCTACAGCACGGCGACCCTGGCCCAGGTGGCGATGGCGTCTCTGGCGGGAACGCTGGTGGCGCGCGGTGTCGCCGGCGGCGCGCCGATCTTCTCGGTGGCCACCCCCGGACTGGTGATCGACCATTGGGAATATCCGCTATTCGGGCTGCTCGGCGTGGCCGCCGGCGGTGTCGGCATCGTCACGATGAAGATGGTGACCTGGTTCGAATCCGGATTGCGCCGGCTGCCGACACCCGACTGGCTGCGCACGGCCATCGGCGGGGCGGGATTGAGCCTGCTGGCCCTGTCCTTCCCCCAGGTTCTCGGCAGCGGTCACGGCGGCATCCAGGATCTGCTCGTCGAAACCCCCGCCCCAATGATGCTGCTCGGCCTGCTGCTGGCCAAGATGGTCGCCTCGGCGCTTTCCATCGGCGCCGGCTTTCGCGGCGGCTTGTTCAGTTCGTCCCTGTTCCTGGGCTGCCTGTTCGGCGCCGTTCTCGCCAAGATGTTCGGGCTGCTGGGATGGTGGGGCGGGCCGCACCAGACGGTCTTCATGCTGGTCGGCATGGGGGCGGTCGCCGCCTCGATCGTCGGGGCTCCCCTGACCATGGTGCTGCTGGTGCTGGAAGCCACCGGCGATTTTGCGGTGACCTTATGCGTGCTGTCGGGCGTGATGACATCGGCCATCGTCACCCGTTACGCCTTCGGCTATTCCTTCTCGACATGGCGCTTCCACCAGCGGGGCGTGTCGATCCGCGGCGCGCACGACGTCGGCTGGATCGCCGAATTGACGGTCGCCCGCATGATGCGGGGGTCGCCCAAAACGGTCCGGCTGGACGTGCCTTTGAGACAGTTGCGGGAGATGACGCCCCTGGGCGCCGTCAGCCGCGTCTTCGCCATCGACGACGACGGTTTCTACGCCGGGATGATCGACGTCGCCACGGCCCATGACAGCGATCTGGACGATGCCGCCGCCGGTCTGGTGGCGGGAGACCTGGCCACCGACCGCCGGCACTTCCTTCTCCCCTCCCAGGACGTGAGAAGCGCCATGGCCCGCTTCGCCACGGCCGAAGCCGAAGCCCTGCCCGTCCTCGCCAGCGAAACCGACCGCCATATCGTCGGTTATCTGACCGAGGCCTACGCGCTGCGCCGTTATGCGCAGGCTCTGGAACATCGCCGCAGCACCGAACTGGGGGTGCCCGACCTGTTCGCCGCCGGGCCCCTGCCGAAATAGGAAGCTCAGGGTTTGCGCGCCACCATGCGAACGGTGGCGGCCGGCCCGCGATGCAGCGCCCCCTCGTCCAACTCGGTCAGGACCTCCTCAAGCAGAAGCATGTCCATCGCCTGAAAGTCCGACCTTAACTGATCCGCCGCGTAAAGCAGGTCCAGATCCTTCGGTCCGCCGCTCGCATAGGCGAGTTGCGCTGGACGGAATGCCTCCAGGATAAGGAGACCGCCGGGCCGCAAGGCCCCGATCATTTTGGCGTGGATTTGCGGACGAACGGCCGTCGGCAAATGCAGAAACAGCGATGCCACGGCATCGGCCTTTCCCACCGGCCACTCCCATGAACCGAGATCGGCGACTTCGGTCTCGATGACCAGCCCCCGGCTGGCGGCCAAATTCCGCGCCTTGGCCAGACCCACGGTGGAGCCATCCACCGAGAGCACGCGCATTCCCCGGCCGGCAAGCCACACCCCGTTACGCCCTTCGCCATCGCCGGGAACCAGAACTCTCGCGCCGGAAACCAGGTGCGGCGCCTGCTCGGTCAGAAAGACGTTCGGCTCCGTTCCGTAGACGTATTCCTCGCCCATGAAGCGCTCGTCCCAGACCATGCCCGTCATCCTGATCCCTCCTTTAATCAATAAATAATATAGATCAATTCGACCAATATAATGAGTTGGACCGATCGATCCCTCCGGGGGCAAATGATGCGGCATCCTTCACGAAAGGTCATTCATCATGACATCCATCGAAGCCGCATCAGCCGCTTCGGCGACGGGCGTCCCCTCCCGCACCCTGCGCAACCATTCCCTCCATGAGAATTCCCTGTGGCCGGGGCTTCTGCTGACCGGGCTGATCGCCGGCCTGGCTTTCGCGCTTCGCCGGCTTCCCGGCGTGGCCACCTTCAGTCCGATGATCCTGGCGATCATCATCGGCATGGGTTTCCACAACATCATCGGAACCCCGCGCCGGGCCAAGGCGGGAATCACCTTCAGCCTGCGGCGGATCCTGCGTCTGGCCATCATTCTGCTGGGCCTCCAGCTTACCGCGGCTCAGGTCGCCGAAGTGGGGGCGCTGGGCATCGGCGTCATCGTCGCCACCCTGGCCGCCACGTTTCTCTTCACCCAATGGTTCGGCCGGCTTCTCGGCGTCGAGCGCAAACTCGTCGAACTGATCGCCGCCGGAACCTCGATTTGCGGTGCCTCGGCGATCGTCGCCACCAACACGGTAACCGAGGCCCCCGACGAGGATGTTACCTATGCGGTGGCCTGCGTGACCGTCTTCGGCTCGATATCGATGTTTCTCTATCCGACGCTGACGGGGGCACTGCACCTCGACCCCCATGCCTATGGCCTGTGGGCCGGCGCTTCGATCCATGAGATCGCCCAGGTGGTCGCCGCCACCTTCCAGGACGGACAGCAGGCGGGGGAATTCGGCACCATCGCCAAATTGAGCCGGGTCATGCTGCTGGCCCCGATGGTCATCGCGCTGGGGCTGTGGAGCGCCCGGCGCCGGATATCGCAGACCCAAGGGCATTCCCGCAAAAAAGCGCCGATGCCCTGGTTCGTGCTGGGCTTCGTCGTCCTGGTCGGGCTCAACAGTATCATCACCATTCCGGCTCAACCGAAGGAATGGCTGGTCCAATTGACGTCATTCCTGCTCTCCGTCGCCCTTGCCGCCATGGGTCTGGAAACCGACATCCGGAAACTGAAGGCGAAAGGATTCCGCCCATTCCTGCTGGGAGCGACATCCTGGCTGTTCATCGCGCTGTTCAGTCTGGCGCTGGTGAAATTCGCCGATTTCGGTTGATTGGGCGGACGGATGTCCGCTGCCCGACGCGTGAGGGGCACAAAATTAAGACAGGGCAAGCGGGGGACCCCGCCTGCCCTGATCGATCCCGGCAATGTCCTTGCCTCGATCCGTCCCGTGGATCTATTCTTCGGCCGTTATGCAGATACCTCGCCCCATCACCGCACGATTTTCGTACCGCCGGTATCTTCTGGCGGCATAGGGTCGTTTCTGCATCAACACGCGAATGAACCGGAGCCGCCCCAAAGCAAGGCGGCTTTCGTTTTTTTGGCTCTCATCCATCATTCGAACGCCGCACGGACCGGGCGGTCTCCCCGCAACGAGGAGGTCTTGAACGATGTTCGATTTCGATGTGGTGACCGGACCCGCCGGCCAGGTCGCATCCGATAAACCGCGGCCGCAGGAGGAGCCCCTGAAGGCCCCGCCGGCCGGGGACGAGAAACGCCCCGGGCCGGCGGGTGAGACGGTTAATGCCGGAAATGCCGCATGCCGGTGAAGACCATGGCCAGGCCCGCCTGGTCGGCGGCGGCGATCACCTCGGCGTCGCGCATCGAGCCACCCGGCTGGATGACCGCCGTCGCCCCCGCCTCGGCGGCGGCCAGCAGTCCGTCGGCAAAGGGGAAGAAGGCGTCGGAGGCGACCACCGAACCGACCGTCTCCGGCTGGGTCAAGCCGGCCTTTTCGGCGGCCTCGCGGGATTTCCACGCGGCGATGCGCGAGGAATCGACGCGGCTCATCTGGCCGGCGCCGATCCCCACCGTGACGCCCTTCTTGGCATAGACGATGGCGTTCGATTTCACATGCTTGCAGACGCGGAAGGCGAACAGCAGATCGGCCAGTTCCTGCTCCGTCGGCTGACGCTTGGTGACGACCTTGAGATCGGCCATGGCGACACGGCCCGAATCGCGGCTTTGCAGCAGGTAACCGCCGGCGATCGAGCGCAACGTCATCGCCTTTTCGGCCGGGTCGGGCAAGCCGCCGGTCACCAGCAGACGCAGGTTCTTCTTCGCCGCGAAGGCGGCCCGGGCGGCCTCGTCGGCCTCGGGAGCGATCACCACTTCGGTGAACAGCTTGGCGATCTCCGCCGCCGTCGGCCCGTCGAGGGGCCGGTTGAGCGCGATGATGCCGCCGAAGGCGCTGACCGGATCGCAGGACAGGGCCTTGGCATAGGCGTCGAGCATGCTCTCGCCGGTGGCGACGCCGCAGGGATTGGCATGCTTGATGATGGCCACGGCCGGCACGTCGAATTCGGCGACAAGTTCGAAGGCGGCGTCGGTATCGTTGATATTGTTGAAGGACAATTCCTTGCCCTGAAGCTGGTGGGCGCTGGCGACCCCCGGCCTGACGGCCCCGGTGACGTAGAGCGCCGCCGCCTGATGCGGGTTCTCGCCGTAGCGCAGGCTCTGCTTCAGTTCGGCGCCGACGGCGATGCGACGCGGGAAGGCATCCCCCAACTGTCCGGCGAACCAACCGGAAATAGCCGCGTCATAGGCCCCGGTGCGGGCGTAAGCGGTGGCGGCCAGACGGCGGCGCAGCGCCTTGGTGGTCGCCCCGCCGGTCTCGGTCATTTCGTCGCGCACCGCCTGATAGTCGGCGACGTCGACCACGACGGCGACGTGATCGTGATTTTTGGCGGCGGCGCGGATCAGGGCCGGCCCGCCGATGTCGATATTTTCGATGCAGTCCTCGAAGGGAGCACCCTTAGCCACCGTCGCTTCGAAGGGATAGAGATTGACCACCACCAGATCGATGGGAGCGATACCGTGGGCGGCCATCGCCGCCTCATGGCTGGCGTTGCCGCGGATACCGAGAATTCCGCCATGGATCTTGGGATGCAGGGTCTTGACCCGGCCATCGAGCATTTCAGGAAAGCCCGTATGGTCCGAAACCTCGATGACGGGAAGGCCGGCGTCGCGCAATGCCTTGGCCGAACCGCCGGTGGACAGCAATTCGACGCCTCGCGCGACGAGGAATTTGGCAAAGTCGATCAGGCCTGTCTTATCGGAAACGGAGATCAGGGCCCGGCGAATGACGGGTTCGTCCATGGGTGAATGCCCCCTGGCTGCAAATGAAGGTTGGCGATGCGGTTTTGCGCGGCTCTATAGCACGAACGGACCCCGTCGGGCAGAGACTTTCAAGGGAAATCGCAAGCTCGGCCCGTCAGACGGTCGCCGGCTGCCCTTCGGATGACGGGAGACGGTATTCGGGCACCAGACGATGGATCACCCCCATCATCGCGGCGTGGTCGCGCCCGCGGCAAGCCGCCTCCAACTCGTCCAAGGCGGCGGCGACCGGCGCGAAATCCGTGGCGCGCACCGTCGCCACCAGGATGCCGTCCCGTTCGGTGGGAACCGGCGCCTCGGCCCCGTGAAACAACTCCTCGAACAGTTTCTCGCCGGGACGCAGGCCGGTGAAGACGATCTTCACGTCGATGTCGGGGCGCCGGCCGGCAAGCCGGATCATCTGGCGGGCCAGATGCAGAATCTTCACCGGTTCGCCCATGTCGAGGACGAAGATGCGCCCCTGATATCGCTGCGGATGGGCATAACCCAGGGCGGAGGTCTGCAGCACCAGCTCCACCGCCTCGCGGATGGTCATGAAATAGCGGGTCATCTCGGGATCGGTCACGGTAATCGGGCCGCCCGCCGCGAGTTGATGTTGAAACAGCGGCACCACCGAACCGGTGGACCCCAATACGTTTCCGAAACGAACGGTCACGAACCGCGTGCGCGCCTTACCCGGATGGATTTCCCCCGTTTCGCAATCCAGGGCCTGGCAATAGGTTTCGGCCATGCGCTTGGCCGCCCCCATCACATTGGTCGGGTTGACCGCCTTGTCGGTGGAAATCAGCACCATCAGCGCCACGCCGTGGGCCAGACAGGAATCGGCGACGATCCGGGTGCCCACCGCGTTGGTCAGGCATCCCTCCTGCGGATTGGCCTCGACCAGCGGCACATGCTTGAGGGCGGCGGCGTGGAAGACCAGCTCGGGCCCCTCCTCGGCCAGCACCTGATCGATGCGCAAGCGATCCCGGACGTCGGCGATCAGCGCCCGGCGCGGCAATCCGGGAAAACGCTCGGACAGCTCGCGGTCGATGGTGTAAAGGGCGAATTCGCAAGCCTCGACCAGACTGATCGCCGCCGGTGCGCAATCGGCGATCTGGCGGACCAGTTCGCTGCCGATACTGCCGCCGGCGCCGGTCACCAGCACCCGGCGTCCCTTGATCAGATCGTGCATGGCGCCGCGGTCGAGCACCGTCTGGGGCCGACCGAGAAGATCCTCGACGGCCACCGGCCGCAATTCCAGCTTATCGGCCAGACCGTCCTTGAGATCGGTCAGCCGCGGCAGGCGGGCGAGCGTCATGCCAAGCGCGTCGGCCCGGTCGAACAACTGGCGGACCAAGCCTCCATTGAGACCGTCTTCGGAAAGAATCAGGCGTTCCGGGGCCATGTCCTTCTGCTTCAGCGCCGCCACGACCTCTTCCATCTGGTCCAACGTGCCCAGCACCTCCACGCCGTGTATGCCCCGTCCGACCCGGCCCCGGTTTTCCGAAAGCAAGCCGATCACCCGATACTGGGCGTCGCGCCCCATGGTGGCGCGCAGAAACAGATCGGCGCCGTTCCCGGCGCCGACCACCAGCACCGGAATGCGCCGTTGATCGCCATCCCGATTGAAACCGCCGAGCCGGCGGTCCTTGAAAAGGCGGTAGGTGAAACGGGGGCCGCCCAGCAATACCAGCAGGGCGAACCAATTGATCAGCAGGGTGGAGCGCGGCAGATCGTTGAGGCGGGTGAGCAGAAACATCACCGGCAGGAAGATCAGGATGGTCAGGGTCGCCGCCCGGACGATGGTGATCAGGTCGTCGACCGAAGCGAAGCGCCAGATGCCGCGATACATCCGCTGGGACATGAAGACCGGTGCCGCCACCAGAACGAACAAGCCGGTGGCAATGGCCAGACGGTCGGCGTCCCAGGTCAAACCGAGGCTGCCACCCATGCGCAGCCACAGGGACAGAAGGAAGGACAACGCCGCCATGACGATGTCATGGGCAAAGGCGACCGCACTACGATTGATTTGTAAATTCCGCATGGGCGCAGACATTAGACCAGCATTCCCAGATTTCCAAGGCGGCGCCTGCCCCGCTTGTTATTTCGGCTTTGCCGGCGCCAGAAGCGGCGCCGTCAAAGCCGCGGCGCCCCAGAGGGTCGACAGCCACCAGCTCTGCCAGATGCCGAACGAGACCGAACTGACCACCAGCCCGGCGACGAGAGCCGCCGCCGTCGCCGCCCGGGCGATCGGTTCCGCCTTCCGCCGGCGAAGCCGATCCAGGATCCGCCACAGCAGAAACGCCGTCAGTCCCGCCCCGACGGCGCCCAGTTCCAACCAGATCTGCAACCAGCCGTCATGCGGATGCAGAGGTAACTGCTCTTCCCAAATCACACAATCCGCGGGTGCCGGCCGGGACAGTCCGGGAATCTCGACCGGAACGCCATGACCCGGGCATCCCTTGAAACGGGCCACCGGAAGACGCGTCTTTCCGTCCGGAATAGCCCGGGCGCCGTCAAAACCCCAGCCGAACAGAGGATGTTCCGCGACATGGCGGGCGGTGAAGGACCAGATGGTCAGACGGTGATGGGCCGAGGACGGCAACCATTCCCATTCCGCGCTTTCCTGGGACGGCGGCAGATGCAGGGCGGCCAGAGGCGCCAGCAGGCAGCCGGCGACGCTGAACACCATGATCGCGCCGAAAACCGCGCCCGGGCGCCACCGGGCGAGCAGCCATGTCACCCCGGCACCGGCCAGGGCGACCTTGGCCGCAAGATCATGGGCGAGGCCGACGCCACCCAGCGAGACCAGGAACAAGACGAGGGCGACCGGGCGGCGACCGCCGCGGACCAGCCAGGCCAGGGTGGGCCATAGCAGCACGGCGATCACGGTGGTCGCCGCGTCCATATTCAAAAACAGACGACCGATGTCGATCCGGCACAGGCGCTCGATTACCCCCAGTGTCAGCAAAACCAAGCCGGCTAAAACCAAGCCGGCGGCCAGAGCTTCGACCATCCGGGCCTGACGGGCGGGCGGCAGTTCGGCGAACAGGACCGTCAGCACCCATCCGCCGACGGTGGTGCCGATCAGCATGGCCAGGCTTCTCAGGCTGAACAAGGCGTCGAAGGACCAGAAACAGGCGGCGAGGATCCACAAGGCCAAGGCCGCGAAGAGGCCGGTCAGCGGCCATTGCGACCTGAACGCGGCCCCCATCGGAGCCCACCGCGACGGCGCCCGGGCCATTCCGAACAGCAGGATGATCGAGAGCAGGGAAAGCAGCGGCGCCATCACCAACGCTTTTTGCAAAGACAGCAGCGGCGCCAGGAAAAGAACCCCCTCGGCGAGACGGCTGATCCCGGCACCCTCCGGGGTGTCGATAGTTTGCTTCGTCACACTGGGCCCCCGATTTGTCTCCGGGCGGCTATACATGGGGTATCTTGGAAAGACCAGAGGCTTTTGCCGGCCCGCAGAGGCTTCATTCCGGGCCAAACGTCTCCCCTCCCCGGGCGATCGCGGGGCGCGGTGATTCCCGATGCGGGCGACTTGACGGTTCCTTATCCTGATCGCTCGGGCTAATGTACCGCCCGGATTGATGGTATTTTGCAGGGACCGAACGAACGAATGGCAATGATGAGGGGGGGATTGCTGGCAGGGATTCAAGCCCTGGCCGATCCCGTGCAACGGCGCTGGCTGCTGGGCCGCGTAAGAAACCGTTGGCCGGTCGCGCCGGAAACATCCGTTCCGGCCTATCGGAACGCTATTCCCGCCGCGGAGGCTCCGGGACGCACGGAGCTGTCCGATTTGACTCCCGCCAAGCCGACGACGGTCCTGCTGACCCTGCCGGGCGGTGACGCCCTGAGGGTGGTTCCCGGCAAACCCGATGGCCTGGTCGACCGCCACTGGAACGATCCCGCCACGACGAAGGCTTTTCACGGATTCGCCTGGACCGCCCAGGATACCGACGGAACGGCGCTGGCCACATTGTGGCCGGCATGGCTCGACCGCTACGGCGCGGGGGGGCATCCGGCCCAGGCCTGGAATGCGGACGTCGTCGCCGAACGCTCGCTCGCCCTGCTCGACATGATCCGCCGGCATGGCCTGCCCGGTCCCAGGGACCGCACCCTGGCCGCCTTGACGGGCCACGCCCATGCCCTGCTGGCAAGCTTCGCCGAGACCTCCGCGACGGCCATGGCCTTGACCCGCCGGGCGCAGGCCCTGATCCGCCTCGGCCTCGAACTCGCCATGCCGGCAACCGCGGAGTTCGGCTTTACCGCCCTGCTCGCCGAAAGCGAACGGCTGATGCTGCCCTCCGGCGTGGCCAATGTCGATTCAACCCATTATCACCTGCGTCTTTGCCAGGAGTTGGCCGACGCCTGGCTCGCCGCCATCCGCCATGACCGGCCGCAAGCGGCGCCGTTGGAGGCTGTCTTGCGACGGGCAATGGCGGTCGTGCCGCCCTTGACCCTGCCGGGAGGCCTGCCCTTCATCGGCGACGTCGTCGAAGACCTGCCGGTCGGATGGCTCAAGGGATTGCTGCGGAACGCCCCCATGGATCAGGGTTGGACCGGCCGTCTTCCCGCCAACGAACGGGCGCGTCTCGGCGAATTGCGCGACGATTGCCTGCTGGCCGATCTCGAAGCCCTGCGGGCCGACGGTTGGTTGCGCCTGGATTTGGGTCCGTGGAGCGGGCTGTGGCACAGCGCCATCGGCGGCTGGCCGGCCTTCGACGGTCATGGCCACCAGGACGCGGGATCCTGCGAGCTTCATTTCGGCGGTGTTCCGGTTTTCGTCGATCCGGGCGGGGGACGAACGGGCGCCATCAATGGAGGCCGCCTCAGCCGTCACGCGGCGGCGCACGGCGGTCTTCAGTTGAATGGCCGCGATCCCTATCCGCTCGATCATCCGGATTACAGCGAGGCCTTCCGCCGCGAGATCGTTGGAACGGCTCCCTCCTTGCGGGCCGAATTCGACGGCGCCAGCTTCACCTTCGGCAAGCTGGGCGGGGGCAACGGTCTCAGGGAGGGAAGCCGGCGCTGGCATTTCCTCGGCGATGGCTTCGGCATCGACGAGATGCTGAACGGCACCGGACGCGCCCTGGTGACCCGCCGCTTCCTCACCCCGTTGACGGTGCGCCGCGAGGATCCCCAGACCGTCCGTCTGGAAGGGGGCGGCCAGCGTTTCCGGCTGATCGCCGATCAGCCGGTGAGCATCTCGGACGGCTGCCGCTGGAACGGCTTCGGCGTCACCGAACCACTGCATATCATCGAAATCAGCGGCCGGTTCAATCTACCCTGGCGCGGCAGCCTCCGCGTCGTCGCCTGTCAGGATCCCACATGAGCCCTCCGCGCCTGCTGTTCCTCGTCACCGAGGACTGGTATTTCTGCAGCCATCGGATGGATCTGGCCAAGGCGGCGCAGAAGGCCGGATTCGAAATCCATGTGGCGACGCGCATCAGCCAGCACGAGGCCGCCATTCGGGCTGCCGGTTTCGTCCTGCACGAAGTCAATCTCGATCGGGGAATCGGCAATCCCTTGCGCGAAATCGCCGTTCTGGTCGGCCTGTTGCGCCGGGTCAGACCCGATATTCTGCACAACGTGGCCTTGAAACCGGCGGTGTTCGGCTCGCTGGCGGCCCGCCTGACCGGCGTAGACCGCCTGATCAACGCCGTCTCGGGCCTCGGTTACGTCTTCATCAACCGGGGCGGCGTCGCCGGTCTTCTGCGGCCGCTGTTCATTGCCGCCTTCCGCTTCCTGTTTGGCGGGGCCAACCGTCACGTCATCGTCCAGAACGCCTATGACAAGGCTTTCTTCGACGCTCTGGTCGAGCCGGCCCGGGTCCATCTTATCCGCGGCGCCGGCATCGATGTCGAAAAATTCATTCCGTTTCCGGAACCTCCAGGACCGCCATTGGCGGCGGCGGTTTCCCGTCTGCTGTGGGACAAGGGCATCGGCGAGTTGGTCGAAGCCGCGCGGCTTTTGAAGGCGCGTGGCGTGAATTTGCGCATCGCCCTGGTCGGCAAACCCGACCCTGCCAATCCCCGCACCATCGCCGAGGAGGAAGTGCGCCGCTGGGTCGCCGAAGGACTGGTCGAATGGTGGGGGTTCAAGGACGATGTGCGCGAGGTTTGGCGCCAGGCGCATATCGCCGTCCTGCCGTCCTACCGCGAGGGTTTGCCCAAGGCGCTTCTGGAAGCCAGCGCCTGCGGGCGGCCGATGGTGGCCACCGATGTGCCGGGATGCAACGAACTGGTGCGCAACGACGACAACGGTCTTCTGGTGCCGGTCCGCGAGGCTCCTCCGCTGGCCGACGCCCTGGAGCGCCTGGCCAATGATCCGCATCTCAGGGCCCGACTGGGCCGCCGCGCCCGGGAACGGGCCGAACAGGAATTCTCCAGCCGGCAGGTGATCGCCCCGCATCTGGAGTTGTATCGAGCCTTGAAGCCCCTGTGAGGAAAGGAGTCCGATCAGAATGGTCACGCTTCTCGCCTGCCTCCTGATCTCATCGCTGGGAACCATCGCCGCCACCCGGCTCGTCCTGGCCTGGTTGCAAAAGCGGCAAATTCTCGATCTTCCCAACGAACGCTCCAGTCACAGCCGGCCGACCCCGCGCGGCGGCGGACTTGCCGTCTCGTCGGTCGTTCTGCTGGTCTGGCTGGTGGTGGCCTGCAGGGGCGTCCCCGCCGAGGGGACCGGACCGGTATGGCCGGCGATCGCCGCGGCCATCGTTCTGCTGGGGGTTTCCTGGATGGACGACAAGGGCGGACTGTCCGCCCGCCTGCGACTCGCCGTGCATATTCTGGCGGCCGGCATCGGATTGGCGGCCTGGCCCGCCGATTTGTCGTTCTGCCAGGGATGGCTGCCCTTCTGGGCCGACCGGCTGGTGGCGCTGGGCGCCTGGGTCTGGTTCATTAATCTGTTCAATTTCATGGATGGCATCGACGGCATCAGCGGCGTCGAAGCCGCTTCCATCGGTTTCGGACTGGCCGGTCTCGCCCTGTTGAGCGGGAACGGCGGCCCCGATGGCCCCCTGGCCGTCGCGATCCTGGGCGCCGCCCTGGGCTTTTTGTTTTGGAACTGGCATCCGGCGAAGATTTTTCTCGGCGACTGCGGCAGCGTGCCGATCGGTTACCTGCTGGGCTGGCTTCTCCTGTCGGCGGCGGCGCACGGTCATTGGGCGGCCGCGCTGATCCTGCCCGCCTACTATCTGACCGACGCAACCCTGACCCTGGTCCGGCGGGCGCGGCGCGGCGAGCCGGTGTTCCAGGCCCATCGGCAGCATTTCTATCAGCAAGCCGTGCAGGGCGGCGCCAGCCACGCCCGCGTCGCCCGGCTGATCCTGATCGCCAATGTCGTCCTCGTGGCGCTGGCCTGGCTGTCGGAAAGCCATCCCATCGCCGCCCTGCTGGTCGCCGCCATCGATGTCTGGTTCCTGCTGCGCCATCTTTCCCGGCTTGGACAAGGCATCCTTCGGTGAAGGTGCTGGTCACCGGCGCCAACGGTTTCGTCGGTGCCGCCGTCTGCCGGCGCCTGCAAAGGGAAGGCTGGCAGGTCCTGGGCGTGATCCGGCGCGAGGCGACACTGCCCGATGGCGTGATCCCACGCCTCATCGACGCCATCGGCCCGCAGACCGTCTGGACCGAGACCCTGGCCGGAGTCGACGCGGTGGTTCATCTGGCCGCCCGGGTTCACGTGCTGAAGGAACACACGAACGATCCGCTGGCCGAGTACCGGCGCACCAACCGGGATGGTACCTTGTGCCTGGCCCGCGCCTCGGCCCATCTCGGGGTACGGCGTTTCCTGTTCATGAGCAGCATCCGGGTCAATGGCGAGCGAACCGGTGGGCAACCCTTCCGCGAGGATGACGATCCCGCCCCCGTCCGCCCCTTCGACGTCAGCAAATGGGAAGCCGAGCAGGGACTGCAACAAATGGCTACGGAAACGGCCATGCGTACCACCATCCTGCGCCCGCCGCTGGTCTACGGCCCCGGTGTCGGCGGCAATTTTCTGAGCCTGATGAAGGCGGTGGCGCGCGGTTGGCCCCTGCCCTTGGGCGCGCTCCACAACCGCCAAAGCCTGATCGGCGTGGACAATCTGGCCGATGCCGTCGCCGTGGCGTTACGCGAGCCGGCGGGGCAATGCGAAACCTTTCTGCTGAAAGACGGGGAAGACGTTTCGACTGCGGAACTGATTCGGGAGATCGCCCGGGCGCTTCATCGGCCGGCCCGGCTGCTGCCGGTGGCCCCCCGTCTCCTCCTGGCCCTGGGCGGACTGTTCGGCCGGCGGGGCGCCGTCGAACGGGTGATCGGCTCGCTGCAAATCGACGACCGGGCCTTCCGCGGCCGCTTCGGCTGGACGGCCCCGGTGCCGATGGAAACCGGCTTGCAGGCGACCGCCGATTGGTTCCGGCGGCGCGGCTAGCGCATTGATTCATTCAAATAATTCAATGCACTAGGACATGTGGACAATTGGCGATTGGCCGGATGGAGTTCGTCCTCTTGATCGTTCCGGTACGCTCCAGCTTTTGATGAACCACCAAGGCACCAAGACACCAAGATGGCGGAGTGTGCCACTGGCATTTTCCCGTCCTGTCATCGGCTGTCGGCCGAATGCCTGCGGCGCAGATTGGCTACCGCCGGATGATCCGTTACCCCTCGATCAGGGCCTGAAACTGATGGCTGGCCACCACCAGGGTGGACAGGTCCAGCCTAGTGGCGCCCTTCAGTTCGACAAGCAACTGATCGGCCCGCTCCACCGCCGCGCGGCGGCTTTCGGCCCAGGCGGCCAGCGCCGCCTCGGCATCGAGATCGCCCGCCATGGCGGCAACGCTGGCGGTCAGCTCGGCCTGGCGGACGTAAAGATCGTCGATGACCGCCTCCCCCGCCATCTTTTCCCAATGACTGCTTGCCTGAAGCCGTTCGGCGGCGGCGCGCAACCATCCCATGCCGAAACGGGCGGTCATCAGGAAATAGAGCCGACCGACCGTTTCCACCGGCCGGCCAACCCGCGCCGCGATACGTCCGATATCGTTGGCCGAGGCAAGCACGATCAGGCTGGCGACCCGTCGCGCCAAATCCTCAGGTACGCCCGACGCCTGGTATTCAGCGGCACGCACCGTCAGCGCCGCCAGGGTATCGGCCGGTAGGATCCGCTCAAGGCAGTCCCTGAGGGCGACGATCCCGGGCTCCAGCTCGGCACGCGAACGTCCGATATCGAGCGGTCGGGGCGCATGCCCCAGAACCCAGCCGACGCCGCGTTCGATCAGGCGATTGATCTCGATGAACATGGCGGTCTGGATCTCGGCCGGCACCAGGGTGTCCAGGCCCTCGATCCCCTCCCAGACGTCACGCAGCGAAAAACCGTCGCGGACGATCAGATAGGCGCGGGCAAGGTCGGCCGGCGGCGTGCCCGTCCGTTCCATCAGGCGCGCAATGAAGCTGCCGCCCACCCGGTTGACCATGCTGTTGGCCGAGACGGTGGCGACGATCTCGCGCCGCAGGCGATGTCCGTCCATCCGGGCGCGCCAGCTCTCGCCCCGCACGAGGGTGGGGAAATAGCGGACCAGCTCGTCCAACAGCAAAGGATCGTCGGGCAGATCGGAGTCCAGGATCGCGTCATAGAGCCAGAGTTTTCCATAAGCCAGCAGAATGCTGATTTCCGGCCGGGTCAGTCCCTTTTCATCCAGGGCGCGACGGGCGATCTCATCGTCGTCGGGCAGGAATTCGATGCGCCGGTCGAGACGGCCCTGGCGTTCAAGCAGACGCATGAAGCGGTCCTGCTGATCGAGCATCTGCGGCGCCTGAACCTGGAAAATGGATAAGGCCTGGGTCTGCAGATAATTGTCGCGCAGCACCAGATGGCCCACCTCGTCGGTCATCGAGGAAAGCAGCTCATTTCTTTGCTTGACGGTCAGATCGCCGTCCCGCACCGCGCCGTCGAGCAGGATCTTGATATTGACCTCGTGATCCGAACAATCGACCCCGGCTGAATTGTCGATGGCGTCGGTGTTGAGACGAATGCCGGCGAGCGCCGCCTCGACCCGGCCATGCTGCGTCATCGCCAGATTGCCGCCTTCGCCGATCACCTTGCAGCGAAGCATGCGGGCATCGATGCGCAGCGCGTCATTGGCCCGGTCGCCGACCGCGGCATGGGTCTCGAAGCCCGCCTTCACATAAGTTCCGATACCGCCGAACCACAACAGATCGACCGGCGCGGCGAGAAGGCGGGTGATCAGGTCGCTGGGCGGCAGGGACTCCATTTCGATATCGAAAAGTTTTCTGACCTCGGGAGACAGGGCGATCGATTTGGCATCGCGGGCAAACACGCCGCCGCCCGCCGAAAGTCTGCCACGGTCGTAATCGGACCAACTGGAGCGCGGCAGGTCGAAAAGACGGCGGCGTTCGGCGAAGGAGAGTTCGGGATCCGGATCGGGATCGAGGAAGATGTGTCGATGATCGAAGGCGGCGACCAGCTTCAAATGGGGCGAGCGCAACATGCCGTTGCCGAAGACGTCGCCCGACATGTCGCCGACGCCGACCACGGTCATGTCGTTCTTCTGGATATCACGACCCATCTCGCGGAAATGGCGCTTGACCGATTCCCAGGCGCCACGGGCGGTGATCGCCATACCCTTATGATCGTAGCCCTGGCTGCCGCCGGAAGCGAAGGCGTCACCCAGCCAGAAGCCGTACTCGGCCGAGATCTCGTTGGCGATATCCGAGAATGTCGCCGTTCCCTTGTCGGCCGCCACCACCAGATAGGGATCGTCGCCATCCCGGCGAACCACGCGGGACGGCACCACCACTTGTCCGCCCGCCAGATTGTCGGTCAGATCGAGCAGGCCCCGCATCAATGTCCGATAGCAGCGGATGCCTTCCTCCTGGAAGGCCTCGCGGCCTCCGGTCCGGGGCGGCCGCTTGACGACGAAGCCGCCTTTGGCGCCGACCGGCACGATGACGGAATTCTTCATCGTCTGGGCCTTCATCAATCCCAGTGTTTCGGTACGAAAATCCTCCGGCCGGTCCGACCAGCGGATTCCCCCGCGCGCCACTTTGCCGGCGCGCAGGTGAATGCCTTCGGTGAAAGGCGCGTAGACGAAGATCTCCGCCATCGGACGGGGAAGCGGCAACCCTTCGACCCGATGGCTGTCCAGCTTGAAGGACAGATAGGATTTCGGCGTGCCGTCCGAGGCGGTCTGGAAGAAGTTGGTTCTCAGCGTCGCCTCGATCAGATTGAGGAAACGGCGCAGGATGCGGTCCTCGTCGGCGCTGGCGACGGCCTCCAGGGCGCTCTGGATGCGGGCCGGTACATCGCCGTCGCCGCAAGGCCCGTCGGGATCGAAGCGAGCCTCGAACAAGGCGACGAGAAGCGCCGCCACCGCCGGATTGCCCGTCACGCTGCGCTCGACGTAGCTCTGGCTGAATGTCGACCCGGCCTGGCGCAAATATTTCGCATAAGCGCGAAGCACCATGACCTGACGCCACGTCAATCCGGCGTTGACCACCAGGCGGTTGAAGCCGTCGTCCTCCGCCGCCCCCAGCCAGACGGCACGGAAGGCATCCTCGAATCCGCCTCGCAGGCGCTCGATCTCGACGGCCCGCCCATCCTGCGAAACCATGGTGAAATCATGGATCCACAAAGGCTCCTCGGCCGGCCGGCGCAATTCGTACGGCTGCTCGGAGATGACGCGGAATCCCATATGCTCGAACAGGGGCAATACGTCGGAGAGGGCGACCGGCTGACCCTGGCGATAGATCTTGAAACGCAAGGCGCTGTCCGCAGCCTCGACCGGACGATAGAGATGCAGGGCGAAACCGTCCCGCGCCGCCTCGATGCGGGCGATGTCGAGACAGGCGGCGCGCGGCGCCACGTCCTCGCGATAGGCCAGCGGGAAACTCGCCGCCCAGCGGCGGTGCAGGGCCAGGCCCCGTTCCTCGCCATGGCTTTCGATCAGCGCTTCCTGCAAGCGATCGGTCCACGACCGGGTGATATCGGCCAACCGCGACTCGAGGGCCGCCCGGTCGATGAGGGGCGCCTGTCCGGGCATCGTCTTGACGAAGAACTGCAGCCGGGCCAGCGGCGCCTCGGCCACCTGGGTGTACCAGGCCGTCACCCGGCCGGCGCAGCCGTCCTCGAAAAGCTGCTGGATCTTCAGGCGCAATCGGGTGTCGTATCGGTCGCGCGGAATGAAGACCAGAATGGAGACGAAGCGTTCGAACTCGTCTCTGCGCAGGAAGACCGCGACCCGCTGGCGCTCCTGCAAGCGCAGGATGGCGATCGCCGTGTCATAGAGATCGGCCTCTCCGGCCTGCAACAATTCGTCGCGCGGATAGGTCTCCAGGATCGCCTGTAATGCCTTGCCGTCATGGCTGTTCGGGCGAAAGCCCGCCCGTTCGGCGATGCGGCCCACCTTGCCCCGCAGCAAGGGAATCTGCAAAGGCGACAAGGCATAGGCCGAATGGGTGAAAAGGCCGACCAGCACATGCAGGCCGACCACCCGCCCCTCGACATCGAAGCGTTTGATGCCGACGATATCCATCGGCACCGGACGATGCACGGCGGCGACCCGATCCGCCTTGGTCAACAAAAGCACGGCCGGCCGGCGCAGGAAGGCCACGACCTCGGCCGTCATCGTCGCCAGATCGCGCTCGGTATCGAAAATGCGGAAATCGGGATCCCGCAGAATGCCGAGGCCGCTTCCCGGTTCGACGGCGATCGCCCCATCGGCGGCGGCGTCCAGATCGAAGCGGAGATCGCGATATCCCAGAAAGGTGAAATTGTCGTGGTGAATCCAGTCGAGAAAGTCCCGGACCTCGGCGATCTCCCGGGCCCGCCCGCTTTCCGCCGGGGCTGCGAGTTCGGCCAGGATGGCTGCAACCCGCTCGCGCATCGCCCGCCAGTCCTCGACGGCGGCCCGGACATCGGCCAACACGGCGGCCAAACGATCGGACAAGGCCAGCAGCCGGGCGGGATCGGTCAGCCGGTCGATCTCGATATGCATCAGACTTTCAAACGGCGCCCCGGCGCCGGCATCGCCGGGAATGTCTTGCAGGCGTCCCGCCTCGTCGCGAACCATCGGCAGGACGGGATGAAGCACCAGATGAACGGCCAGTTCGCTTCTTTGCACGGCGGCGGTCAGCGAATCGACCAGAAACGGCATGTCGTCGTTGACCACCTCGATGACGGTGTGCTCGCTGTCCCAGCCGCCCTCGTCGGCGCGCGGCTGGAAAACGCGCAGTTTCGCCTGTCCGGGCAACCGCTGCCGGGCCAAAGCCAGCATCGAGAGGACGGCCCCGTAAAGGGCGTCGGGCTCCCGGGCGAGAACGTCCTCCGGCGCCACGTTGGCGTAGCTGCTGCGCAAAAGACGTTCCGCCAGGGGGTGTTCCGCCGGTTCCAGCCGTTCGCTGATCAAGGCGGCGACCTGTTCGACGAGACGATCCTTCAGATGATCGATCGGCTGAGCCATGCCCTCTTCCCCCCCTCGCTTGCGCTTGCGACGCCATTGCTGCCGACGGCTTTCAAGCTGGCGTTTCCAAATGAAAATGCAAGGTCGGCCGGACGGCTTCCGGCTGTTTTATTACGATATCGAACCAGTGATGCGCGCGGTCCCCGGACGGGCTATTTCAAGATGAGCGTTTTGATCATGACGTCTTCGACCGTGACGCCGCTGGCTTTTTCCACACTGGCGGCGGTCATGCGCTTGGCGACGCGCGGCCCCTCGGCGGAATTTTCGAACGCCTCCCAGTTAAAGGCGGCGAAATCCTCTTTCATCTGCGCGGCGATCTGTTTCTTTTTGCTGTTGAGGATCTGATGTTTTTCCGGATCGGCCTGGAACAGCCAGACTTCCAAATCCAAAGAGCGATATTCCCGGTTCTGGTCGACTTGCACGGCCACATGCAGGCGGGGCACCGCGACATAGGCGGGCCCGAGCTTCGCCTGGATTTCGCGGCTGCCGCCGGTGCCGGCGGCCTCCTTTTCCTTGCCTTCGGCATGGAGCTGTCCGGTGCCCGTCAGTAAAACGACTATCGCTACGGTAAAGACCGATCGCCAAAACATCGTATGATCCTCGACTCGTGGTTTATAGCGGCGTTTGCGTGACGCCGAGCGTTCAAGTAAAATACGCCGAATCGCCTGACATTGTCCGCTGGAAAAGCAGCGTTACAATTGTAACGATTTTTATTCAAAAATTAAGGCTGCCCCGTGAAGAGACATCGGAGAACGGATTCAAGTCTTACAATGCCCGGACAGGCGTTATTGCATGTTCTGGCTCTCGCCGTGATCATAGTTTTGTCTTTCCATCCGGCGGACGCCAAGGATATTCGGCTGGGCGGCACCAATGCCTCGCCGGCGCCACCACCGCCGCCACCCGCGAAGCTGGCCCCCAATATCATCGAACTGCCGATCATCGTCATCGCCATCCGCAAGGAGGATGGAGGCTGGCACCACATCCGCATCAACGCCTGGCTGGCGCCCAAGGATGTCGCCACCGCCCACGACATGGACGACAAGAAGACGGCCATCGTCAGACGAAGCAAGGACGCCTTTCCGGGAACCCGCGGCTTCGAAGCCTTGCAGTCGGCACGGGACGGCGACCAGATCGCCAAGGAGGTTATCCACGCCGCCGCCGAACACACGATCGGCCGCCCTTGGACCGGTGATGTGCTGATCCGCAACATCCTGATCTATTGATCGCCGTCTTGAGATCCGAAGGTTGAAACACGGTGTAACGAATCGCCTCGCCTACAGTCACAGCAATGAAATAGAGCGGGTGTAGCGTTGCTGTTCGATCCAAACATCGAGGTATTTCATGGGAAAAATCAGCTTGGTGCTTTGCACACTCCTCCCGCTGGCCTGGAGTTCGGCGGCCTTGGCGGCACCGCCGAACGCGCCGGAAGGTCCCGCTCCGGCCGGCGGCGCGGACCGGCACCATGGCGACTTCGCCGCCTGGCACAAGGAAATGTGCACCGAACATTTTGCCCGGATGGCTGAGCATCTCGGTTATCTGCAGGCCAGACTCGAGCTATCCGACCAACAGGCCCCGGCCTTCGACAAATGGCGCCAGGCGGTTCTCGAACAGGGCGCCAAGGAACGGTCTTCCTGTCTGGAGGCGACGCCGAAGGCCGACGCCAAGCCGGGCTTGCCCGAGCGCGAAGCGCGCCTTGAGAAGATTCTGAGCCTCCAGTTGCAGGGCTTGCAGGCGACACGGCCGGCTCTGGAAGGCTTTTACGATACGCTTTCGGCGGAGCAGAAATCCCTCTTCGATCGGGAGTTTCTTCCCCATGGCGGTCATCATGGACCGATGGGCGGGCACGGAGAGCCGATGGGCGGGCCGATGGATGGCCCCATGACGATGGAACACGGACAGAAGTGACCAAGGGCCCGTTGATAAATTATCGAATCAACGGGCCCTTAAGCCCGCCGTAGCGGAGCGCAGGCGTCATATGGAATCTTGGGAGTCCGGCTCCAATGTCATCTTGACTTGGATCGGATTAAGCCGAATTTTCTGGGACGGCGCCATTCCGGGAGGAATGGCGCTTCCTTAGGAATCGTCGATGAGCCCCTGGCTATGCGTAAACTGACTTTTACAATTCTCTCCGCCGCCCTGCTCGCCATGACGGCCGCCCAACCCGGCCTTGCCCAGGAACGCTGGCACGGACCGGACCGCGGGCCGGATCATGGACCGGATTATCGGGACCATTGGCGTCCCGAGCATCCTCGTGGATATGACTGGGAACGCTGGCGCCGCGGCGGCTGGGTCAACGGCTGGCACGAGGGGCGTTTCGGCTGGTGGTGGATCATCGATGGCGCGTGGTTCTTCTATACGGCGCCCGTTTATCCCTTCCCGCAACCGCCGACCGTGGTGGTGACGCCGCCGCCGCAGGTCCCCGCCGGTTATTACTATTACTGCCCCAATCCGTCCGGCTATTACCCGGCCGTGCCACAATGTCTGACGGGGTGGCAGATGGTGCCGGCAACCACGGCCCCAGCGCCCGTCCCCTCACCCGCGCCCGCGCCCGCGCCCGTCGTCCCCATTCCGCCGCCACCCGTCCGCTAGCTGGCGGAAGTGTGAGGGGGAAAGCCGCACAAAGCTTACAGAAAGCGTTAAATCCGCATCACTTCGTCATTTCCGCGAAAGCGGGAATGACGAGGATGATCCTGAGGAAGGGCTCGACCGCCAAGCATTCTCCTCCTCCTGCCGGCGGGGATCCCCTCCTCATCCCAACTCCTCCCCCTCGGAAGGGAAAAGGGCTTTTACCCGCCCTCTTTTCGTTTGAGGACGGGTTGTCCGATCCGCTCTTTTGGCGGCAATGACGGCCCTATGACCTGTACTCCCACATTCCGGGGTATGGTCATATATAATTCGTCATGAATTCCCGGGCGCTATGTAAATGATCCTTTAACAATAAGCGGTGTCTGGACGCGAATTGAATCAATTCATTCACATAAATTTGCTTCCACCTGATTTGTCGATATAGTATAAGTTTAATTCAACTTGGGCTTGAACGTATTCCTGATTTTATCTCCCCTATATCCCCCCAAAGACTCAGACCCTCGATAAAGTCGAGGGTCTTTTTTTAGGTCTTTCAGGCCGAAAGTGTCGGAGAATCGGGAGCAGCCCCCTCTTCAAGGGGTTCGTCCGCCGCGTGATCGGCGGCAATCAGCATATAGACGGCCGGGACGACGAACAGGGTGAACGCCGTACCGATGAGCAATCCGGTGGCGATCACCAAACCCATGTTGAAGCGGGAGACGGCGCCGGCGCCGGCGGCCACCAGCATCGGATAAACGCCCAGGACCATGGCGGCGGTGGTCATCAGGATCGGCCGCAAGCGGATCGCCGCGGCGGTCTCGATGGCTTCGCGTTTGCTTTTGCCCTGGCGCTGCTGTTCGTTGGCGAACTCGACGATCAGGATGCCGTGCTTGCTGATCAGGCCCATCAAGGTCACCAGTCCGACCTGGGTATAGATATTGAGGCTGGCCCCACCCACGCCCAAACTGATGAAGATCAAGGCCCCGGCAATAGACATGGGCACCGAGACCAGAATGATCAGCGGGTCGCGGAAACTTTCGAACTGGGCCGCGAGAGCCAGGAAGATGATGATCAGGGCGAAGCCGAAGGTGGTGGCGAAGCCGCTCGATTCCTGGATGAACTGGCGCGACGTCCCGCCGTAATCGATGGAATAACCCTGCGGTAACTCCTTGGCCGCCAATCCCTGCAGATACTCCAGCGCGTCGCTCATCGCCACGCCCGGCACCGCGACACCGGAAATCACCGCGCTGTTCAACTGCTGGAAATGGTTGAGCGATTGCGGAACCGTGCTGGTGGTGATCTTCGCCACGGTGGAAAGCGGCACCGAGGATCCATCGCTCGTCCGGATGTAATAGTCGAGCAATTGATCGGTGTTCAGCCGAAAACGCTGCTGAACCTGGGGAATGACTTTGTAGGACCGCCCATCCAGGCTGAAGTAATTGACGTATCCCCCCCCCAGCATGGCCGCCATGGCGCCACCGACGTCGCTCATCTTGAGACCGAGCTGCGCCGCCTTGTCGCGGTCGATATCGACCGTCGCCTGCGGCTGGTCGATCTTCAGATCGGAATCGAGGAAGATGAAGCGGCCGCTCGTCACCGCCTCCTGCAGGAATTTTTGCGCGATGCCGTAAAGCTGTCCGTAGGGCTGGGTGGTGCTGATGACGAACTGAACCGGCAGACCGTTGCTGCCCGGCAGCGGCGGCGGCTGGAAGGCCACCACCTTCGCCCCGGCGATCCCGTTCAGCCGCTGCTGTAAGATCGGCTGCAACTGATTGCTGGTCCGTTCACGCTGGTCCCAGGGCTTGAAGACCAGACCGGCGATGGACTGGCCAGGCGCGTCGATCTGGAAGACGTGATCCTCCTCGGGATAGGAGGCGAAAATATCGAACAATTGGCGGGAATAGAGCTGCCGTTGCTGCAAGGTGGAGTTGGGTGCCGACGTCGACATGGTGATGACGACGCCCTCGTCCTCCTGCGGGGCCAGCTCGCTTTTGGCCCCCGCATAGAGGAAATAAATGCTGGAGAGAATGATCAACGCGAAGACCATGGTCACCGGACGATAGTTCAGGCTGCCGTGCAGCAGACGATTGTAACGGCGCGATACCCGCTCGAAGGTCCGGTCGATGAAGTCCACGACATGGGCTTCCAGGCCGCTGCGATCCTTGCTGTGCGGCTTCAGGAAGAGCGAGCACATCATCGGCGACAAGGTCAGCGCCACGATGGCCGAAACAGTCACCGCTCCCACCAGGGTGAATGCGAATTCGGTGAAGAGAGCGCCGGTCAATCCCTTCTGGAAACCGATCGGAACATAGACGGCGACCAGAACGACGGTCATCGCGATGATCGGCCCGGCCAGTTCACGCGCCGCCATCATGGCGGCATGCACCGGCTTGGCGCCCTCCTCGAGATGACGGTTAACGTTTTCGACGACGATGATGGCGTCGTCGACCACCAATCCGATGGCCAGCACCAACGCCAGAAGGGTCAGCAGATTGATCGAGAAGCCGAACATCAGCATCATGGTGAAGGTGCCGACCAGCGACAGCGGAATGGCCACCACCGGAATCAGCACCGAGCGGGGCGAGCCCAGGAAGGCGAAGACGACGAAGGTGACGATCAGCAGAGCCTCGACCAGGGTATGAATCACCTCGTTGATGGCGCTGTTGACGAATTCGGTCGAATCGTAGACGACCTTGCCTTCCAGGCCTTGCGGGAACTGCGCCTGGATGTCCGGGAAGATCTTGCGGACCCCCTTGATCACATCCAGCAGGTTGGCCGCCGGCGCCACCTGGATACCGATGTAGACGGCCTTCTTGCCGTCGAACCCGACCTCGGTTTCATAGCTGTCGGCGCCCAGGGTGACATTGGCCACATCGCCCAGACGGATATTGGCGCCATTGACTTGTTTCAAGACGAGGTTGCGGAACTCCTCCACCGAATGAATGCTGGTCGAGGCGGTCAGATTGACCTGGACCATCTGGCCCTTGGTATTGCCGAGTCCCGATATGTAATCGTTGGCGGCCAGCGCCGCGGTCACGTCGCTGCCGGTAAGCCCGTAGGCCGCCAATTTGTCCGGATCGAGCCAGGCGCGCAGCGCGAAATTCTGGGCTCCCAGGATCTCCGCGGTCTGCACGCCTTCGACCGCCTGCAGCTTCGGCTGCACGACGCGGACGAGATAATCGGTGATCTGGTTGGAGGGCAGGACGTCGGAATTGAAACCCAGATACATGGCGTCGATGGTTTGCCCGACCTGCACGGTCAACACCGGCTGCTGCGAGCCGGACGGAAGCTGGTTCAACACCGAATTGACCTTGGTGTTGATCTCGGTCAGCGCCTTGTCGGAGTCGTAGTTAAGCCGCAGATTGGCGGTGATGGTCGACACGGATGTCTGGCTGGTCGACGTCATATAGTCGATGCCGTTGGCCTGGGCGATGGCGTTTTCAAGCGGTGTCGTGATGAAACCGGCGACCACGTCCGGCGCCGCGCCGTAATAGGTCGTGGTCACCGTGACCACGGCGTTCTGGGTGCGCGGATATTGCAGGACCGGCAGAGAGAAGCCGGCCCTGAGGCCCAGCACCAGGATCATCAGGCTGACCACCGTGGCCAGCACCGGTCGGCGGACGAAAAGATCGGTGAATTTCATCGTTTAGCGCTCCGCCTTACTTATCCACCGGTACCGGATTGGCCTCATTGGCCGGCCGCACCGAATTGTCGATCAACAGCGGACTGCCGTTGCGCAATTTGATCTGGCCGGCGACGACGACCGTATCGCCTTCCTTGATTCCCTTGGCCACCGCCACCTGATCGCCGCGTTTGGCCCCCGTGGTGATGAAGGTCTGATGGGCGATCAACTGCGGCTGGCCCTTCTCGTCCTGGCCCTTGTTCTCCACAAGATAGGCGGTGTCGCCATAGGGGCTGAAGGTAATCGCCGTCTGCGGCAGGGTGACGTAGCGCTCCGGCGCTCCGGTATCGATCGTCACCTTGGCGAACATGCCGGGCAGCAGTTTATGGGCGGGATTGGCCAGGGTGGCCCGGATCTGGACATTGCGGCTGGCGGTGTCGACCTTGGGGTTGATCGCCGCGATCTTGCCGGTGAAGCGCTTGTCGGGATAGGTGTCGATGGCGACGGAAACCGGCAGCCCGACGGAAAGCTGGGCCAGCGCCTGCTGCGGCATGGTGAAGTCGACGAAGATCGGGTCGAGCGCCTGGAGCGTGACAATGGCGGTGCCGGCCGTCAGATACTGGCCGAGATCCACCGAGCGAATGCCCAGGTGGCCGGCGAAAGGCGCCTTGAGGACCTTTTTGTCGACGACCGCCCGCTGTTCCGCCACTTGCGCCCTGGCGCTCTTCAAGGCGGCGGCGTCGGAATCGAGGGTCGCCTGGCTGATGGCATGGGCCTGGAGTTGCTGCTCGTCGCGCCGATAGGTGATCTGGGCAAGTTCGGCGGTGGCTTCCAACGATTGCAGCTTGGCCACGTCGTCGGCGTCGCGCAGACGCAGCAGAACCGCCCCGGCGGGCACGTCGTCACCCGAATTGAAGGTGATCACATCGACAACGCCGGATGTCTCCAGGGAAAGGTCGGCTCCCTTGACGGCCCGCAGGCTGCCGATAGCCTCAAGGTGAGGCTGCCATTCCTGCACCTCGGCCTTGGTGGTCGCGACGGTCTGCGGTTGTCCGCCCATCGAGGCCATGAACTTCTGGATCATGATGCCCCGGAACGCCTCAAAACCGAAAATACCGCCGAATACCAGGCCAACCAGGACCAGCATGAGGATCATGCGTTTGACCATCGGGTTCGTCTCCACACGAAGAATAGGGTCCGCGCCTTGGCGGACGCGGGTTATTTGCGAAGGGTGTCGTTCGCCGTATCGTCCGTCCGGTTCCACCAGCCGCCGCCAAGAGCCTGAAACAACGCGACCGTGTCCGTGTAACGGGCGGCCTGGGCCAGGACGAGAGAGATGCGGCTTTGCTGGTAGGTCCGCTCGGCATTGAGCAGCGTCAGATAGCTGATGGCGCCGGCGGCGAACTGACGGCGCGACAGCTCCAGGCTGGCCCCCGCCGACCGCTCGGCGGCCAATTGAGCCTTCAGCGTCTCGGCGTCGGCCTGTAAGGCGCGCAGGGCGTCAGCGACGTCGCGGAAGGCGGACAGGACCGTGCTTTGATATTGAGCGGCGCTCTTGTCGAGACCCGCCTCGGCGGCGCGACGCTGATGTTCGAGCGTGCCGCCGTGGAAAATCGGCTGGGTTATGCCGGCAGAGAGGCTCCACAATCCCGAGGCGGCCGAGCCGAACAGGCCATCGACGCCGTCGGCGGCGCTGCCCCAGCCGGCGCTCAGGGTGAACTTCGGAAATTGATTGGCGATCGCCACGCCCAATTGCGCGTTGGCCTGATGCAAGGTGGCCTCGGCCGCCTGCACGTCGGGACGGTTGCGCACCAGTTGGGACGGCAGGCTGACCGGCAGATCCTGCGGCAGGTCGATGCTCGCCAGGGAAAAAGTCTCGGCCACTTCCTGGCTGGGGAACCGCCCTGCAAGGGCGGTCAACAGATTGCGCTGCAACGCCAGTTGCTTTTCGAGAGGCGGCAGGGTCGCGCGGGTCTGCGCCAGGGTCGATTCCTGGGCCAGCACGTCGGCTTGCGAGACGCCGCCCAGGGTGAATTGCCGGCGTACCACGTCGAGCTGCTCGCTTTGCGCCTCGATAATCTCGCGCGTCGCTTCGATCTGGCCGCGCAGCGAGGCATCCTGCAAGGCGGCGTTCACCACGTTGGAGGACAATGTGAGCGCCGTCGCCTCAAGCTGGAAGCGCTGATATTCAGCCTCCGCCTCTGCCGATTCAACGCTGCGCTGGGTCGCCCCGAACACGTCGAGATCATAGGAGACGCTTAAGGAACTGGTGGCCACGCTATAGATCGAGGAGGTTCCGGACTGCCCCTGTTGCGCCCCCGATGTCCGCTGACGCGACGTCGAAAAGCTCGCATCGACCGACGGATAATAGGCGCCGCCCTGGGCCAGCGCCAATTCGCGGGCCTGACGGAGCGCCGCCTGAGCCGCCTTGATATCGGGATTGGCGGCCAGCGCCTGAGTGACCAGGCGGTCCAGCGCCGGGGCGTGGAACAACGCCCACCATTGGCCGGGAATATCCTGGCCGGCATTGAAATATTGAGCGGCACCGCCCACGGTGTCGGCGGCCCCCGTGGGCTTGGTCAGCGGCTCGGGGGTGAAGCCGGTGACATCGGGGGGCGGCGGCGCCTGAAAGTCCGGACCCACGGCGCAGCCGGCCAGAAACAGCAGGGCGGCCATGGTCGCCGGAACGCCGGAGATCTTGTGAAACGTCACGCTCATTCCTTCCAAACGCCCCGTTCGAAAGCACCGCGCCCGTTCGGCGGTCGCGAGAGGGGATTGACTTAGTTCGAACGTTCAATCTAAAACACGGAAACGATGTGACCTGTCAAGGCCCTTAATGGATCAGACACCGAAACACGCGACTGACATAAAGGCGCCGCCCGTCCGGGAGGCGCGCGGCGAATCGAGGCGCCAGCAGGTCTTGGACGCCGCGGCGATCTGCTTTCGCCGCAACGGTTTCCGGGGCGCCAGCATGTCGGAGATTTCCGCTCTGGCCGGCATGAGCACCGGCCACATCTATCATTATTTCAAGAACAAGGAAGCCATCGTCGAGGCCATCATCAAGCGCGATCTCCAGGAGGGGATGACCTTCATGGAATCCCTCAAGGAGGCCGACGACATCGTCCAGATGCTCGTCGACGGGGCCAAGGACTGCATCGTCGACCGCAACAAACTGAGCGAACCGGCCTTGACCCTGGAAATCCTGGCCGAGGCGTCGCGCAATCCGGCGATCTCGGCCATCATGGACGACTGCGAGACGTCGATCCGCCGAAGTTTCATCGAAGCCCTGGAAACAGGTCGCAAGCGGGGGGTGATTGCCCCGGACGCACGGATCGAAGTGGCCTGCACCATGATGATGCTGATCTTCGACGGCATCACCGTGCAAAGCGCGGTGAACCCGCTCTTCGATCACGAAGTCATCCTCAAGGAACTGGAGCGACTGCTCAACCAGGCTTTGCGGCCGGGCGTCGGTTCGGATTTAAACCACCCCAAACCCTAAGACCGCATTCCAGAGCGGCGGAAATTCCAGGGGCGGCACCGGACGGCTGAACAGATAGCCCTGCGCGGCATCGCATTTCAAATGCCGCAAATAGGCCAATTGCGCTTCCGTCTCCACGCCCTCGGCGAGAACCTGTAAATTCAGATTCTTGGCCATCGCCACCACCGTCGCGACAATTTCCATGTCGGCGGTATCGTGGGGAATGTCGCGGACGAAACTCTGATCGACCTTGATCTTGTCGATGGGGAACCGTTTCAGATAGGCGAGCGAGGAATAGCCGGTGCCGAAATCGTCGATGGCCAGGCGCAAGCCCAGATCTTTCAGGGCCCTCAGCCTGGTTTCCGCCTCCTCGCCGAAATCCATCAGCGCGCTTTCGGTGATTTCCAGTTCGAGATAACCGGGCGGCAACCCCGTTTCCTCCAGGATCGCGGCGACCCTTTGGGCGATGTCGGCCTGGTGGAATTGGTGGGCCGACAGATTGACCGCCACCGTCTCGATATCCGCCCCGGCCTCCAGCCAGCGCTTCATTTGCGAACAGGCGGCGCCGAGGACGAACTCTCCCAAGGGAAGAATCAGGCCGGTTTCCTCGGCCAACGGGATGAACTGACCGGGGGGAACCAGACCCGCTCCGGGACGCTGCCAGCGCAGCAAGGCCTCGACCCCCACCGGCCGCATGCTGCTCATGTCGATCAGGGGCTGGTAATGCAGCAGGAATTCCCCCCGCTCCAGTCCCTGGCGCAGGGCGACTTCCATCGCCACCCGCTGATTGGCCACCTCGGTCAGGGATTCGGTATAAAAGCGATAGGTGTTCCTGCCTCCCTTCTTGGCCTGATACATCGCGGCGTCGGCACAGCTCAGAACCTTGCCGGCATCCTTGCCGTCGTCGGGAAAGATGCTGATGCCGACGCTGGTGCCGATGAAGACGTCGCGGCCGCTGGAAAGCCGGAAAGGCACCTTCAATTCCTCGATCAGGGACCGGGCGACATCGGCCGCGCGGTCCGCCTCCCGAAGATTTTCCAACAGAACGATGAACTCGTCGCCACCCATCCGGCAAAGGGTATCGGCCTCGCGCAAGCGGTTGGAATAGCGCTGGGCCACCGCCTGCAGAAGCTCGTCGCCCGCCGCATGGCCAAGGCTGTCGTTGACGTTCTTGAAATGGTCGAGGTCGAGAAACAGCAGCGCGCCCTTGCCTCCATCGCGGTCGGCGCAGGCCATGGCGTGATGAACCCGTGACAGCAGCAGGAGGCGGTTTGGCAATCCGGTCAGCGGATCGTGGTGGGCGAGATGGAAAAGCTGCTCCTCGGATTCCTTGGCGCGGGAAATGTCGATGAAGGTGCCGATGTAATTGACCACATCGCCTTTGGCGTCGCGCACCACGCTGATGGTCATCCATTCCGGATAGATGGCGCCGCTTTTCCGCCGGTTCCAGATCTCGCCCCGCCAATAGCCCTCGCTCAGGATCGTTTTGAACATCTGTGTGTAAAAGGCGGTGTCGTGCCGGTCGGATTTCAGAAGGCGGGGATTTTTCCCGATCAGTTCCTCGGCGGAATAGCCGGTGATCGCGGTAAAGGCCGGATTGACCGCCAGGATGGTACCCTCGGCATCGGTAATGGTGATGCCTTCGATACTGTGGTCGAACATGGTGGCGGTCAAACGCGCCTCTTTTTCGGCTCGGTCATCGGCGGTGATATCCTCGACCGACAAGATGATTCCGCCGACCGTCCCGTTCTGTTCGGTCCAAGGACAGCTCACCCATCTGTAGACATGCTCCGTACCATCCGCCTGAACCCACCGCGCCTCGTCCTTGGACAGGCTCTCGCCCGCCAGGGCGGCGCGGTGCCCCCGCTTCCAGTCCTCCGGGATGTCGGGATGCACATCATAATGCCGGCGGCCGACGAGGTCGTCGCAGCCGCGGCCCAATTCGAGACGCCAGCGCCGGCTGACCGCGAGATAGCGGAGATCGCGGTCAAGCAGGGCGATGCAATGCGGCGCCTGCTCGATGAAGAGATGCGTCCGCTCATGGGTCTGGCGGGAGGTTTTTTCGTCGGCCGTCCGGCGATTGGCACGCCGCAATTGCTCATGGGTCAGGCTGAGCAGCACGCCCATGATGAAGAACAGAAGGATCGAAACCAGTCCGGAGGGAGAGGCCAGAGCGAAGGAAAATCGCACCGGCACGAAAAAATACCATCCGAGCAGCGTGGCCAGCGTGGTCGAGGTCATGCCGCCCAGGAAGCCGCCGAATCGCGAACTGAAAAAAATCGCCGGATAGAGGGGCAGCCAAACGTAAGGCGAAAGATCGGCCCAAAAAGCCGCCTGTAGCCCAAAAGCCGTCAAAGTAATGACGATGCCGACGCCTATACGGTAGAGGCCATCGCACACCGAATTATCCCAGGCTTTCGCCATCCGTTCGGTCATACCGGTGGGCTCATATCGCTGTTAAGCACCGGATGATAGCGATAGACTGATAATCGGTCGATATTTATATATGAATTCGTCTTATTTTAGATTGATATATTGATATATGCAAAAACATTCATCTTTTTTATGACGACAGAAACATAATAAAATTGGCTTGATGCTTCGTCAGGCCTCGATTCGACCTCGAGCCTCTTCTTCTTCCTCCTTTACCGCGCCGATCCGGGCCATGTGCAACTGCCCCCATTCGCACAAGGGAGAGAGCGCCGCCGACAGCGAAATGCCGAAGGACGTCAGGGCATATTCGACCCGGGGCGGGATTTCCCTGAAATCATGGCGAATGACGATGCCGTCGGCCTCCATCTCCTTGAGGTTTTGAATCAGCATTTTCTCGCTGATTCCCGAAACCGTCCGCCGCAGATCGCCAAACCGGCGCCGCTCGTCATGCAAGGCCCAAAGAATCAGCACTTTCCATTTACCGCCGACGACGTCGAGAGCCGCCTCAAGACCACAACTATAGGTTTTTCTCTTCATGGTGTTTTCCTGGCCGTCGACCCACGCTCTTTTCACTTACAAAAAGGTAGGTACTTGTCGATTTGAAATCAAGTCCGATATTTCGGGAAATCATGACCCGCGTCGCCGGGACATCCCGCCGCAGATCGACAGGAATATCACATGAAGACAAGGATCTATTTTCGTAGCCGCCTGTTGCTGACCAGCGCGATCGTCGCCGCGGTCATCGGCGTCGGCGTTTATTCGGCGCAAAGCACCGGCGCCAGCCCCGGAACGGCGGCGGGCTCCCCCGCCGTTCCCGTGGTGGTCCGGACCCTGGCCGAACAGAAAATCCGTGCCTGGTCCGAATTCTCGGGTCGGTTGCACGCCGTCGATTCCGCCGAAATTCGCCCGGAAGTCGGCGGACGCATCATCGCCTTGAAATTCGAGGACGGCCAGAACGTCAAGGCCGGCGATGTCCTGTTCATCATCGACCCCCGGCCCTACGAGGCCGCCGTGGCCAAGGCCGAAGCCAACCTGGCTTCGGCCAGGACCAACGCCGCCTTCGCCAAGCTGGAACTGGACCGCGCCCACGGTCTTCAGGAAACCCAGGCCATCGCTCAGCGGGTCTATGACGAGCGGGCGAACGCCGCCCGCGTCGCCAATGCCGACGTTCAGGCCGCCGAGGCCACTCTCAAGCAGGCCTCCCTCGATCTCGAACATGCCTATGTCCGCGCGCCGATCGCCGGCCGGGCCAGCCGGGCCGAAATCACCCTGGGCAACCTCGTCCAGGCCGGTCCGGGCGCGCCCCTGCTGACCACGGTCGTCGGCAACCAGAGCATCTACGCCGATTTCGACGTCGACGAGCAGACCTACATGCAAAGCGTCCGGGACTATGCCAGCGGCCGCGATCAGGAACGACGCATCCCCGTGCAGCTCTCCGTGCAGGGGGACAAGGGACATCTCTACCAGGGCACCATCGACAGTTTCGACAATCGGCTCGATCCGGCCAGCGGCACCATCCGGGCGCGGGCCAAATTCGATAATGCGGACGGAGCGCTGGTTCCCGGCATGTTCGTCTCGGTCAAGCTGGCCAATGGCGGGGAAAGCAGCGAGCTGCTGATCCCGGCCCGCGCGCTGGGGTTCGATCAGAGCAAGAAATTCGTCTATGTGGTCGAGGGCGACAACAAGGTCGCCTACCGCGAGGTCGAACTCGGCAAACAGATCGCCTCGGAGCGCGTCGCCCTGAAAGGCGTGCAGGCCGGCGACCGCGTCATCGTCGACGGCGTGCAGCATGTCAGGCCCAATGCCCTCGTCGATCCGAAGGAAGCCGCCCCGGACAGCGGCTCGGCACAGGCCGGAACGAACTGACGAAACGACAGGCTGACGGTAGGACCAATGACTCTTTCCAGATTTTTCATCGACCGGCCGATCTTCGCCGGTGTGATCTCGTTCGTCATTTTCTTGGCGGGCCTCGCCTCGATCTTTCAACTGCCGATCTCGGAATATCCGGAGGTCGTGCCGCCCACCGTGGTGGTCAAGGCGCAGTTTCCCGGAGCCAATCCGAAGGTGATCGCCGAAACGGTGGCGACGCCGCTTGAGGAGCAGATCAACGGCACGGAAAACATGCTCTACATGTCTTCCCAGGCTTCCTCCGATGGTTTCCTGACCTTGACGGTCACCTTCAAGCTGGGCACCGATCCCAATCTCGCCCAGGAATTGGTGCAGAACCGGGTCAACCAGGCACTGCCGCGCCTGCCCGACGTCACCCGGCAACTGGGCGTCACCACCACCAAAAGCTCGCCCGACCTTACCATGGTGGTGCATCTGACCTCGCCCAACGGGCGCTACGACATGCTTTACCTGCGCAACTACGCGGTGCTGAACGTCAAGGATCAACTGGCCAAGATCCAGGGCGTCGGCAGCGTCCAACTGTTCGGTTCGGGCGATTACGCCATGCGCATCTGGCTCAATCCCCAAAAGGTCGCCGAGCGCGGGCTGACCCCGCAGGAAGTGGTCGGCGCGATCAGACGCCAGAATGTCCAGGTGTCGGCCGGCATGATCGGCGGCCCGCCCTATGACAAGGGCGTCGAGCTGCAATTGCCGATCAATGCGCAAGGCCGCTTACAGGATGCCGAGCAGTTCGGCGAAATGATCGTCAAGCGCAACGAGCAAGGCGCCATCACCCGCCTCAAGGATATCGCCCGCGTCGAGATCGACGCCGCCGAATTCGGCCTGCGCTCGCTGCTCGACAACAAGTCCGCGGTGGCCATCCCCGTCTTCCAGGCGCCCGGTTCGAACGCCATCGAAATTTCCAACCAGGTCCGCAAGACCATGGCCGACCTGAAGCAGCATTTCCCGGAAGGCGTGGACTATTCCATCGTCTACGATCCGACCGTCTTCGTGCGCGGCTCCATCGAGGCGGTGGTCCATACCCTATTAGAAGCGCTGGTCCTCGTCGTCCTGGTGGTCATCGTCTTCCTGCAGACCTGGCGGGCGTCGATCATTCCGTTGCTGGCCGTGCCGGTGTCCATCGTCGGCACCTTCGCCATCATGCATCTGTTCGGCTTTTCCATTAACGCGCTTTCGCTGTTCGGGCTGGTGCTGGCCATTGGCATCGTGGTCGACGACGCCATCGTCGTGGTGGAGAACGTCGAGCGCAACATCGAGGAAGGCCTGGCCCCGCGCGAGGCGACCATCACCGCGATGCGCGAGGTTACCAGCCCGATCATCGCCATCACCCTGGTGCTCTGCGCCGTCTTCGTGCCCATCGCCTTCATCAGCGGACTGACCGGACAGTTCTACCGTCAGTTCGCCCTGACCATCGCCTTCTCGACCATCGTCTCGGCCTTCAATTCGCTGACCCTGAGCCCGGCCCTGGCGGCCATCCTGCTGAAGTCGCACGACGCGCCCAAGGACCGGCTGACCCGCGCGGTCGATCGGCTGTTCGGTCGCTTCTTCAACGCCTTCAACCGCTTCTTCCAGCGGAGCTCGCGCCGCTACAGCCGCGGCGTCACCGCGACGCTCGGCCATAAATCGGCATCCATGGGGATCTATCTGCTGTTGCTGGGCGCGACCTATCTCGGCTTCCAGCAGGTTCCCCCCGGCTTCGTTCCGATCCAGGACAAGCAGTATCTGGTGAGCTTCGCCCAACTGCCCGAAGGCGCCACACTGGATCGAACGGAAAAAGTCATCCGCGAGATGTCCGACATCATGCTCAAGGAGCCGGGCGTCGAAAGCGCCATAGCCTTCCCGGGCCTGTCCATCAACGGCTTCATCAACAGCTCGAGCGCCGGCATCGTCTTCGTATCCCTGAAACCCTTCGAGGAACGGAAATCCAAGGATTTGTCAGGCTTCGCCATCTCGCAAAGCCTGCAGCGGAAATTCGCCGGGGTGAAGGACGCCTTCATCGCCGTCTTTCCGCCGCCCCCGGTTCAGGGCCTGGGCACCATCGGCGGCTTCAAGCTGCAGGTCGAGGATCGCACCGACCAGGGCTACGAGGCCCTCGACGCCGCGATTCGCTCGGTGATCGCCAAGGCCCGGCAGACGCCGGAACTGACCGGGGTTTTCTCCAGCTACAAGATCAACGTGCCCCAGCTCTATGCCGATCTGGACCGAACCAAGGCCATGCAACTGGGCGTCGATGTGCAGGATGTCTTCGACACCATGCAGATCTATCTCGGATCCCTTTATATAAACGATTTCAATAAATTCGGGCGTACCTACCAGGTCATCGCGCAGGCCGACCGGCAATTCCGCTCGCAACCCGACGATATCCTGCGGCTGCAGACCCGCAATCTGGAAGGCCGCATGGTTCCCCTGGGCTCGGTGATCCGCGTCTCCGACACCACCGGACCGGAAAGCGCCATGCGTTACAACGGCTTCCGCTCGGCCGATCTGAACGGCGGCCCGGCGCCCGGCGTCTCCTCCGGTCAGGCGCAGGCGGCCATGGTGCGCATCCTGTCGGAAACCCTGCCCAAGGGCATGGAATTCGAATGGACCGAGCTGACCTACCAGCAGATCCTGGCGGGCAACACGGCGATCATCGTCTTTCCCATCTGCGTGCTGCTGGTCTTCCTGGTGCTGGCCGCCAAATACGAAAGCCTGTTCCTGCCGCTGGCCATCATCCTGATCGTGCCCATGTGCCTGCTCTCGGCCATCGGCGGCGTCTGGGCGACGGGCGGCGACAACAACATCTTCACCCAGATCGGGCTGTTCGTCCTGGCCGGGCTGGCCTGCAAGAACGCCATCCTGATCGTCGAGTTCGCCCGCGAAATGGAAGCGCTGGGGCGCGGCACCGTCGAATCCGCCGTCGAGGCGGCCAAGCTCCGCCTGCGGCCGATCCTGATGACCTCCTTCGCCTTCATCATGGGGGTGGTGCCGCTGGTGCTGTCCTCCGGCGCCGGTGCCGAAATGCGCCACGCCATGGGCATCGCCGTGTTCTTCGGCATGCTGGGCGTCACCTTCTTCGGCCTTTTCCTCACCCCCGTCTTCTATGTGCTGTTGCGCGGCATCGAGAAACGCATCGTCGGAACCAAGGTATCGCAGGCATGATTACGAAAATGAAACGATCACTCCTATGGCTGGGCCTGACCTCGCTGGCCGCTTGCGCCACACCGCCGGGAGCACAGGATTCCGGCATTACCCCGCCCATCGCCTGGAGCGGCGCGGCGACGGGCGGCGGTCTGATCGCCGAGGACGCGGCCGGCGTCGAACAGGCATGGTGGAAAAGCTTCGGCGATCCGGTCCTCGACCGCCTGATCGACCAGGCCTTGAGCGGCAACAAGAGCCTGCAGGTGGCCAAGGCCCGGGTTCTGGAGGCCCGGGCCGGGCAAAGCGGGGCCCAGGCCGCCCTGCTGCCGGTGCTGAACGGCACCGCCTCGGTCAGCCGGGGCAATCAGGGCTATGCCACCTCGAACAAGGTGATCAACATCCGCGAGGCCAATCTGCAAGCGTCGTGGGAAGCCGACATCTTCGGCAAAAACCAGGCGCGCGTCGGCGAAGCGGCGGCCATCGCCCAATCGGTGGAAGCCGACGCCCAGGCGCTGACCGTCACGCTGCTGGCCGAGGTGGCGCGCAATTATTTCGAACTGCGCAACGAGCAGGAACAGATCCGCATCACCCGGGAAAACCTGGGAACCCAGCAAAGGACTTTGGAGCTGATCCGGGCGCAGCAGGTCGGCGCCCTTTCCAGCGACCTCGACGTCGAACGGACGGCCGCCCAGGTTTCCACCACCTCGGCGCAGCTTCCCGCCCTTGAATCGGCCTTTGAGGTGACCCTGCATCGGCTGAACGTCCTTTTAGGCGCCCCACCCGGCCAGACGCCCGATGCCGCGCTCGCCCGGCCGCAACCCTTGAACCCCCTGACCTCGGCGATTCTGGTGGCGGCACCGGCCCACGTGCTGGCCAACCGGCCCGATGTCCGCGCGGCCGAGCGGCGCTTTGCCGCCAGCCTGTCGGCCAGCGACGCCGCGACCCGCGAATTCTACCCCACCATTTCCCTGACCGCCCTGTTCGGCGTTCAGGATTCCAGCGCTTTTTCCACCGCGCCCTGGAGCCTTGGCGCGGGACTGGTCCAACCCATTCTCAATTTCGGGCGAATCCGCTCGCAGATCGATGCCGCCGACGCCCGGCAGACGCAATCCCTGCTCACCTATCAGCAGACGGTTCTGGAAGCCTTGGAGGATATGGAAAACGCGCTGTCGGCTTATGTCCATGAGACGCGCCGCCAGCATGACCTGGATCTCGCCGCCCAGGAGAACCGGCGGGCGGTGACCCTGGCCAACCAGCAGTACAAGGCCGGGTACAGCGGACTGCTGGACCTGCTGGTCGCCCAGCATGACGCGTTGGCGGCCGAATCGGCCCTGGCCGCCTCGGACGCCCAGATGCGCAAGAGTCTGGTGGCCATTTACGCCGCGGCGGGAGGCGGCTGGTCGCTTTAACGGCTATATAACCAAATCCCTTCGCCCGTTCGCGGGCGAAGGGAAGAAGGGTCAGCCCTTCTTCTTGGCGACGATGGGGGTCGCGGACCCCTTCATGATCACCGGGGCGGCCACCACCGCCGGCTTGCTCGCCTTCGGCTTCTTGAGTTCGCGATTGCTGCGCTTTTGACCTTTGGCCATGACGGAACTCCTAAAAAACGAAAGGCCCCGCAACCAAACGGGTGCGGGGCCTAGCGGGACGTCAGACGCCCGTCGGTTTATGAACGCCGCATGAGGCGACGAACCCGTGGAAATCCACGGTCACCGGCGTTGGCGTCAATCCAGAACCTTGAGATTGTCAGCCGACATCTTTCCGCTCTTGCGGTCAGAGACGAGCTCGAAGCCCACCTTCTGGCCCTCGCGCAGGTCGCTGAGGCCGGAACGCTCGACAGCGCTGATATGAACGAAGGCGTCGTTGCCGCCGTCATCCGGCGCAATGAAACCAAAACCCTTCTGGGCGTTAAACCACTTTACGGTCCCCGTAGCCATAGGAAACCCTTTCACTTATAGTAATTGTTGCAGCCCCGCGCATTTGCGGGACCTCGAAATCGAATTTTCAGGGAAGAGGGTTGTTAGTACTGCGCAACTGACGTCTGCGCGCGACCAAGTCTTCTGACCATCCATCGACTGCCGTAATATGAATGGACCGTCACGAAAATACAAGGCTGACTTTTATTTTTCTTGAAACGCGATCCAAAAATAATTCTGAATTTTCTGGAAGATGCTGTTTTCACAACCCATTTTAATGGTCGGCCGACAGAGGAAAAATCTCCATGGTCACCCTCCGGATCACCCATAAGACGGTCTATCGCTATCATCAGCCGGTCGATCTGGGACCGCATCGCCTGATGCTTCGCCCACGGGAAAGCCGGGATCTGCGCCTGATCTCCTGCCAGGTGCAGATCACGCCGGACGCCACCGTGACCTGGGCCAACGACGTCTTCGGCAATGCCGTGGCGACCGCCAGTTTCCCATTCCAGACGGACAATCTGCTCATCGACAGTCTCACCACACTGGAATTGCATACTCCCGCCTGGCCGGTTTTCGACGTGGCGGCATCGGCGATTTCTTATCCCTTTCGCTATTCCAACGACGACTGGATCGATCTGGGCGCCTTGACGACGCCGCAATACCCCGATTATTCGGGACGCCTGCGGGACTGGTCGCGGGCCTTCATCGGCGGCAACCCCACCGATACGCTGTCGCTCCTGAAGGACCTGTGCGCCGGGGTTTCGGGATGGATCTCCTATCAGAGCCGCGACGACGAGGGAACCCAGTCGCCGATCGAAACCCTGGATCGCGGCTGGGGATCGTGCCGCGATTTCGCCGTACTGTTCATCGAGGCGGCGCGTACCCTGGGCTTCGGCGCCAGGATCGTCTCCGGCTATCTCTATAATCCGGACCGCACCGCTTTGGGCAGTTTTGACGCCGGATCGACGCACGCCTGGGCCGAAATTTACGTTCCGGGGGCCGGCTGGATCACCTTCGACCCCACCAACCGCAGCGTCGGCGGCTACAACCTGATCCCCGTCGCCGTCGGGCGCGACATCCGGCAGGTCATGCCGGTATCCGGCAGTTTCATCGGCATGACCAACGCCTTTCAGGGATTGTCGGTGGCGGTCACGGTCACCGCCTGAGCCCCCCTTCACCCTCCGGATTGGTCCTGGCAGACATCCACCCATTGCGCGCCGACCAGATCGGCCATGCGTAACGGACTGATCCGCACGGCGCTGTGGGTCGACCCGGCCGCCGGCACGACCTCCTCGAAATCCTTCAGGGAGACGTCGCAATAGACGGGGAGAGGGTTGGCCAGGCCAAAGGGGCAAACGCCACCGACGGGATGGCCGGTGATGGCCACGACCTCGTCCGTGCCGAGCATCTTCGCCTTGCCGCCGAAGGCCGCCTTGGCTTTCCTGTTGTCCAGGCGGGCGTCTCCCCGGGTGACGACGAGCAGATCGCGTTCCCCCACCCGCAAGGACAGGGTCTTGGCGATCTGCCCCGGCTCCACCCCGTGGCCGGCCGCCGCCAGAGCGACGGTCGCCGTGCTGCTTTCCAGTTCAATGATGCGGACATCCGGGGCTTTCTCGGCGAGAAAAGCGCGGACCGACTCGAGACTCATCCTTGCGAAGACCTCCGGCGGGCTGGGTGGAAGAGATGGTCTTCCTATTGCAAATCCCAACAGCCATGTTCGTCAAGGCCCCGCTCCCTTATCCGGCCATCGGAACGATAAGGCCCAGCCAGATACCGAGAAGCTGCAACAGGCCGAAAGTGGCGATCAGAAAGGCGCCGGTCAGGGCCGCGATCTTGCGGATCCGTCCGGCGGCGGCATGGTCGGCCGGACCCAGCCGCGCCAGCCAGCGATTGAGGCCGAGAGCGCCCAGGCTGACCGCCGCGACGGTGATGGCGACGCCCAGGGCCATGGCGAGCGTGGCCACGACGCCAACGGAAAAGATGCCGTTGGCCAGGGTGAACAGCAGCACCAGAATGGCTCCCGAACAGGGCCTCAAGCCCACCGTCGCGCCAGTCAGCAGGACATGCCGCCATTCCGTCCGCCGGGAGCGCCGGTCCGCCTGGTGAGCGCAAGCGTGATGACCGCAGTCCCCGCCATCGTCGTGGTCGTGATGATGGGGATGGTCGTGCCCGGAGGTATGATCATGATCGCAACAGACCCGCCCGCTGATCACCCCGAAACCCATCCACAGGCCGAGAGCCGTGATCCCGGCGTAACTGACGCCTTCCAGCAGGGCGGCGCGGTCGAGGATGGCGCGGGTTCCCAAATCGAACAGCGCATCCATCGCCCCCACCAGCAGGATCGCCGAAAGGGCCTGGACCAGCGCGGCCGACAGGCTCATCGACAAACCTTGCAGCAAACGGGCGCGGCGGCTCAGGAAATAGCCGCCGATCACCAGCTTGCCATGTCCTGGCCCGATGGCGTGGAAAACCCCGTAAAGGAAGGAAAAGAGCACGATGGCGGCGGCCGGACGGATCGACCGGCCGTCACGGGCCGCGCGAAGATGGGTGCGCAGTTCGGCGTTCAGGCTGGACTGCATGGCGGCCAGTCCGCCGAGGACGGCCCGCAGCGGTTCCGGCAACGCGGCCACCGGCGCGGGCGGGACCGGAAGGGTTTCGGGGCCGGGCCGCGAGGAGGACGCGGGTCCCGGCGCCTCCTCGGGACGTCCGAAATAATCGGCGGCGACGGACGGCACGACGGGCAGCAGCAGCGCCAGGAGGATCAGAACCGGTAGACGGCGGACCATGGGAAAGCCTTCAGCAGGAAATTTGCACGGATGGCGGAAAGACCGAGCCGAAATAGATCGGATGCGCCTTGTCCTCGCCGACGCGGGCCCTGCACCCCTCGGAGCCGGCGCCTTCCAGCCGGGGCGGATGTCCCTTGGCCGGACCGACATCCACGTAATAGCTGTCGTCCCAGATACCGATGTGGATCGGCGCGGCCCTGGGATCGGCCGGCTGGGACAGCACGACGGTGAAGCGGTAGATCAGCCGGTCGCCCTCCAGCCCGGCGTCGAAATCCCGAACCTCCTTGTCCACGGAGAGCGGTTTGTCGCCCAGCCAGACATGATTGAAATAGTCGTAATTCCTGAGATTGGAGAAGGCCGACTTTTTCAAGGCGGCGATCTCCGCCGGAGAAAAAGCCCCCTTGCCATGATGCTTGGCCACGTCGGACAGAACCGAGGCGCTGAAATCCTCGTCGAAACTCCATTCCTGGCGCAGCGCGACGACGCGGCCGCGCTCGAAAAGGGCGGTCAGACCATAGTCGACCCAGACATGGGGATGGCTCCAGGCGGAACCGGCGAACAGACACAGCGGCAAAGCCAGCATGGCCGAAGCCCGAGGAAGAAACATCAATACCCTTTCCGCAAGCGGCGATGGCAACGAAATCAGACCTTGCCAGGAAAAATCCTGGAGCTTCGATCAATTTTCAACAACCATTCGGACCGACGATCCCCGCGGCCCGGTTTTCCGGGCGGCGGCGGGATCAATCCGTTCTGGAACGAGGTCACGATGAAACGTCTGCAATCCCTTGTCTGGCCAGCGTTGGTCGCGCTGACCGTCCTGCTTCCGGCCGGTGCCGGCGCCAAGGAGGGAAAACAAGGTTACCTGGCCCCCGACGCAGTGGAGATCTTCAAGATCCTGCCGCCCGCCCCGCGCGAAGGGGAAGCCCGCTATCAGGCGGACCGGGAGATCTTCAAGGCGACCCGGCGCTTCGCCGGGACGGCCCGCTGGACGCTCGCCACCAGCGACGTAAAACTCTCCACCGCCGACATGCTGGGGGCGTATAGCTGCGCCGTCGGCGTGACGCTCACGCCGGAAACCGCTCCGCATCTGGTCCATGTGATAGAGACGGCCGGGGCCGATACCTCGGGTGCCGCCGGGGTCGCCAAGGACCATTTCAAGCGGCTGCGCCCCTTCCTGATCGATGAGGGACAGGTCTGCCAGTCGGCGGCGGACCTGTCCCACAGCTACGATTATCCGTCCGGCCACACGACGCGCGGCTGGACCTGGGCGGAATTGCTGGCGGAACTGGCTCCCGACCGGGCAGGCGCCATTCTCGCCCGCGGGCGGGCCTTCGGAGAAAGCCGCATCATTTGCGGCGCCCACAATACCAGCGCCGTCGAAGCCGGCCGCCTGACCGCCGCCTCGGTCCTTGCCGCCGTTCACGGCTCGCCTGCCTTCCAGGCCGATCTCAAGGCCGCGAAGGAGGAACTCGACGCCCTGCGCGCCAACGCCCAAACACCACAGCCGCAGGGCTGCGCCGAGGAAGCCCGCCTGGTCGCCGAACCGGTCTTCTGATCGTCCGGAAACAGCCGCCTCGGTCGAGTCCTTGTCATTGAGGGCGGGGCGCCCATCTCGCCCCACCGGTCTTTCGCCCCCGGCTCTCTCAGGCCTGCCGCACTTCCTCCAGGAAACGGGCGATTTCCCCGGTCAGGGCGTCGGCCTTGGCGGAGAGCGATCCCACCGTCTCCGCCATGGATTTGGCCGCAGCGCCCGATTGGCTCATTTCCTTGCTGACATCGGCGATCTGGGTGGTGACCTGGCGGGTTCCGCTCGCCGCCTGCTGGACATTGCGCGAGATTTCGGCGGTGGCCGCGTTTTGCTGTTCGACCGCTGCGGCAACCTGGCCGGTCAGTTGATTGATATCCGAGATGGTCTGGGCGATCCCCTTGATGCGATCGACCGCAGCGCCGGTCTCGGCCTGAATCTTGCCGATCTGCCCGGCGATCTCCTCTGTCGCTTTCGCGGTCTGTCCGGCCAGGGCCTTGACTTCGCTCGCCACCACGGTGAAGCCCTTGCCGGCGTCGCCGGCCCGCGCCGCCTCGATGGTGGCGTTGAGCGCCAGAAGATTGGTTTGCCCGGCGATGTTCTGGATCAGGCCGACCACCTCGCCGATCTTTTCCGAAGCGACGGCGAGATTGCCGATTTCCTGCGACGCCTCGGCGGCGACCTGTTCGGCCCGGGTGGCGATCGAACTCGACTGGCCCACCCGTTTGCCGATCTCGGCGATCGACGCCGACAGTTCTTCGGTGGCCGCGGCCACCGTTTCGACATTGGCCGAGGCCTGCTCGGCGGCGGCGGCCACACCCACCGTCCGGCTTTCCACCGAACGGGCGATGTCTGCCGAGCTTCCCGCCGTCGTCATCATGCTTTCGGCGGCGCGCTGCACCTCCTCGATCACCGCCGCCGAGGCCTGGTCGAAGGCGTTGGCCAGCCTTTCGATCCGTTCCGCCCGCGCCTGGCGCGCCGCCTGCTGACTGGCGTTCTCGGCCGCCATCCGGTCGGCGTCAATGGCCTTCCGGCGAAGCGTCTCGATCGCTTTCGCCATCTCGCCGATCTCGTCGGTGCGATCCCTGGCGGGAACCCCGACCTCGAGATCGTGATCGGCGAGGCGGGAAACCACGCCGGTCATCTCGATCAGCGGCGAGACGATGCGGCGACCGAAAATGACCACCAGCCCGGCCATGGCGACGACCACCAACAGAACGGCGCAAAGGGCCGTCATCAACTGGGCGAAGGCAGCACTTCGCTCCTTCTCGACCAGACTGCCGGCCGTCTTGAAGGCGGCGTCGCGCAGCAGGAAAATACTATTCATTCCCGGAACGGAACGACGTCGGTATTCGCCGACATCGAAGGGATATTTGCCGTCGCCTCGCCCGGCGGTCAGCACCTGCTGGTAGACGGCCTCGGACTCGCCGAAGAATTTCGCCTGAACGATGGCGGATGCCTCGACCAGGGCCGGCGGCGACGAGAACCGCTGGATCATGCTCTGCATCGTCGCCCAGTCCTCCTTGATGCGGCCGGTGCTCTCGGCCACCTTGTCGAGGACGGCCTGGGGTATCGGAGCTTCGGAGGCCACCGAACTGATGTAATAGGTTCCCCTGCTGCCGGCCTGCTCGCGCATGCTCCAGCTAAGACGGGCAATGCCGATATAGGAGGCCACGGAGCCGTTGGCCTCCGCCGCGACGCGGTCGGCCACGTCGATCATGACGTTGATTTTGCCCGCCTCGTCCTCGAACGCCTTGGCCAGGCGCAGGATCATGCCCGAATCCCGTTCGCTCTTCGGCCTGGCGAGGGCACCGTCAAGCTCGCTGCGGATGGTCTTCAGATTGCTCGCCATCTTCTCCAGGGCGGCAGCGTTCTCCTCCGCGGCAAGATATCCTCCTGTCCGGCCGCTCTGAATCGCCTCGGCCAACGCGGTATCGGTCTGGGCGCGGCCCTTGCGGAACTGTTCCCGGTCGCCGTCGTTAACCGCGGTCGCCGTGGAAAGCGCCGTGTTGTAAGGCCCCCTCTCATCGGCAAAACATTGGGGAATCCGCAGCAGCCTCGCCGCCACGTCGAGGACGACACCGGCAGCGCTCTGCGCCCTGTAGGCGTACCAGCCGTCGAAAACCAGCTTGCCGGCAACCAGCAAGGCGATGACGGCCGCAACGGACATGCCGGCGATGAAAAAGGATCTGATGCGCATCGGGGACCTCGACAGGTTGGTTGGCGGCCCATTCTGCCGTCACGACAATGCGGCCGGAAAGAAGATCGTTCACTCCCCGCATCCACTGAACAAAATTCCAATGACCCGAATAGTCTCGTTATTCCCGGCCCCGTTCCGCCGAGCCTTCTATCGTTTTATAACGAATTTCTTCAAAAGACGCCCCAGATCATCCTGGCGTTCCAGATCCCATAGGGCATCCAACACCGCCCGCGTCTGCCGCTCCGGCCAATAATGCCCGACGTTGCCGCGAAATTTCCGCTCGGCGTCGGCCCGTTGCATCGGCCGACCGACGAAACCCGGCAAATCGTCGACCTGATGGATTATCGTCTGGCCGTCATCGAGAACGGCCGTAACGCGATTGGGAACCGCCTTCGGCATCAAGGCCGTCAGGGCCGGATCCTCCTTGACGGTGATCTTCTGCATGAAGACGCGCAACCGCGGGTCACGCAGTTTTTCCGAAGCATAGCTGTCATTGGTCAAATCGCCGTCAAACATGGCGCGCGCGGCGATGTAAGGCAGACTGTGGTCCGCCGTCGCCTTGGTCTCGGGCGCCCATTTTTCGGGGTCGCGACCGGCATTCCGATAGCCGTTCAAAGTGGTTGCGATCTCGATGCTCTTGATGCGCTCCAGATTTCCGGCCTCTTTCGCCACCGCGATGGCGGCCGGGATGACCGTCGCCGAATAGATCTGCGCCGGATAGACCTTCATGCCGCAATCGGCGATACGGAACGGCCGGCCGAACGCCTCGACCTCGATGTCCAGCGGCCCGGTGACCTGCTTGAAGATCCCCGCCTTGCCTTCGAAAATGGGTGCCGGGCCGGTCAGGCCGCCCCGCGCCAATTGCGCGGCGAAGACCCCGCAGCGAGCGGCTTCCGCGTCGGCCAGCCCCTTCCAGTCCGACAGGATCTGCATCCGCGTCTGCAGCAGGGGGACATGGCCGTTGAGCGATATGTTCACCGCCTGAGCCAGTTTGTCCGGACCGATCCGCATCAGTTTGCCTGCCGCCAACGCCGTGGCCGGCAGGCTGCAAAGAGGATGATCCCAGCCGCGACCGATCAGGTCGACGGCATCAAGCAGGCGGCAGACGATTTCATAAGAGAGAACGATGGCGGTGATCAGTTCCCGACCATTGGCCTTTTCGGCCTCGGCCACCGCCAGGCAGGCGGTGATGTTGTCGCTGGGATGCCCCGCCTCGCCTGCCTGGCGTCCCACATAGACGTCGTTCAGATCCAGGTAGCGCAACGCGGCTCCATTGACGAAAGTCGCCAGATCCGGCGTCGTGCGATAGGGCGTGCCGATGATCGTCGCGGCACCCGCCGTGCCATTGCCGACGACATCCCGACAAATGCGCACAGGCGGCTCATCGAAGGCCGCGATGGCGCATCCGAGCGAATCAATGAGATGGCTTTTGACGATCTCGACCGTCTCCGCACCGAGATCGGCATAATCGAGGGTGTCGGCATAGAAAGCCAGTCGTTCGGCGAGAACCGGACCCTGAAGATCGGGGGAAGACGACGGCACGGCATTGTCCGCGGCCGCATGAGACGGCCGGACATACCCGTAAAGACTGGCCGCGGCCATGCCGACGATGGCTTGTCGACGGGAAATGGCGTGGGACATCGAACATCCTTCCCAAAGACGAATAAAAGAGCCCTCTCGCCGCGCCGGACGCACGACTCCGAGGGACAGCCCGGCCAGCAAGGAAAGTTCCCAGCATAGCTGGCACCACTTTCTCCTGTTCGTCAATCCCCGCCTTTATGACAAAAATAAACGAGTTTTGCCGTCTTTAATACAAAAGCGATATTTGTACTTATAGTTTAACAACTATTGATTATTCTGGAACCTACTGTACTGGTGATCGGCGCGGCAACGTCCAGTTCGGCCGGACGAAATGGCAGGTGTAGCCGTTGGGATAATTCAGCAGATAGTCCTGATGCTCGGGCTCGGCCTCCCAGAAATCTCCGGCCGGAACCACCTCCGTGACCACCCTTCCCGGCCACAGTCCCGAGGCTTCGACGTCGGCGATGGTGGTCAGGGCTTCCTTCCACTGTTCCTCGCTGGTGGTGAAGATGGCCGAGCGATAGCTGGGTCCGCGATCGTTGCCCTGCCGATCGGGCGTGGTCGGATCATGGATCTGGAAGAAGAATTCCAGCAGATGCCGATAGGTGGTTTTCTCCGGATCGAAAATGATTTCCACCGCCTCGGCATGATTGCCGTGGTTGCGGTAGGTGGCGTTCGGAACCTCGCCGCCGGTGTAGCCGACGCGGGTCGACAGGACGCCGGGAAGGCGGCGCAGCAGATCCTGCATGCCCCAGAAGCAACCCCCGGCGAAAACGGCGCGTTCCTCCGCCATGTCAACGATCCTCCAGTTGAGCAAGATAGGCGCCATAGCCTTCCGCCTCCATGTCGTCCCGATGGACGAAACGCAGCGAGGCGGAATTGATGCAATAGCGCAGGCCGCCGCGATCCGCCGGCCCGTCGGGAAACACATGCCCGAGATGGCTGTCGCCGGCGGCGGAGCGCACCTCGGTGCGCATCATGCCATGCGTGGTGTCCCGCAGTTCCTTGACGCGGACGGGATCGACCGGCCTGGTGAAGCTGGGCCAGCCGCATCCCGACTCGAACTTGTCCGACGAGACGAACAGGGGCTCGCCGGAGACGACGTCGACATAGATGCCCGGCTGGTGGTTGTGCAGATATTCCCCCGTTCCCGGACGTTCGGTGCCGCTTTGCTGGGTCACGCGATATTGCTCCGGCGACAGCCGCGAAAGGGCTTCCGTCGTCTTGCGATATTCGGCCACTTAAAGATCCTCCGTCCCGCTGGATCCCCCCGGGGGGATGTGAAACCCTTGAACACCGGCGGAGGGGCGAGCCGCCCTTCCGCCGGTGTTCACCGCAAGACATGGGTCTTCGATGCCGCTCTTTCCAATAGCTCCCGCTCTATTGCTTGAGGGCCGCGGTGATACTGGCCGCCAGCGGCGTGGTCGGCCGGCCGATCAGTGTGCTCAACTGCCGGCCGTCGTCGAACAGGGCGCCCTTGGCGGCGCCGGCATCGCTATCGGACAGAAGATCGGCCACCGGCTCCGGCAGGCCCGCCCCCAGCAAGGCCGCCTTATGGTCGGCCCGGGACAGGTTCTTGTAGACGACTTGACGGCCGGATTGCCGGGTGATCTCGGCGGCCAGCTCGGTCAGCGTGTAGGACTGGTCGCCGGCCAGTTCGAACGTGCGGCCGCCCAAATTTTCCGTCGCCGTCAGAACCGCCGCCGCCGCCGCGGCATAGTCGGCACGCGCCGCCGAGGCGATGCGGCCGGCCCCGGCCCCGCCGATGAGAACGCCATGGGCGAGAGCGGTGGGAACGGCCGCCGTGTAATTTTCGGTGTACCAGCCGTTGCGCAGGAGAACGAATGGCAGGCCCGAGTTCCGCAGCAGGGCTTCCGTCTCGCGATGTTCCCCGGCGAGACCGAGGGGACTGCCGTCGGCGCGCAGGAGACTGGTATAGGCGAGCAGACCGACACCGGCGCGCTTGGCCGCTTCGATGACGTTTTTGTGCTGGGCGACGCGCTGGCCGAGGGCGTTGGAGGAGATCAGCAGCAGACGGCCAATGCCGGCGAATGCGGCGTCCAGCGTCTCGGACCGGGTGTAATCGGCGATGCGGATCTCGACGCCCCGGGCAGCCAGGGAACGACCGGCTTCGACATTGCGCACGGTGGCGACGATCTGCGACGGCGGCACCAGTTCGAGCAGGCGGGACACCACCAGATGACCGAGTTGGCCGCCGGCGCCGGTGACGAGCAAGCGGGTGGAGGAGATGGGCATGAAATAATAATCCTTATTGTCTAATTTTGAGACCAGGTCTTATTTAGAGACTGATATCGACCTAAGGAAGGAGGCAGATTATCATGCCCAGGTTACTTTTCAGGAACCACCGATGAGCGGCGGCGTTCCTCCCGGCCTCAGCTTCAGCGAATGGCAGGCCGCCGGATTCGACGCCACCGCCTGTCCGGTGCGCAACGTCCTCGACCGCATCGGCGACAAATGGACGGCGCTCACGCTCAGCGCCCTGGCCGAACGGCCGCGGCGCTTCAGCGAGTTGCACCGGATCATTCCCGACATTTCGAAGCGCATGCTGACGCAGACCCTGCGCGGACTGGAACGGGACGGCTTGGCCACCCGCCATGTCTTTCCGACCAAGCCGCCCAGCGTCGAATACCGCCTGTCGCCGCTGGGCCGGACGGTTTTGCCGCCCCTCGGCGGACTGGTGGCCTGGGCGGCTGAAAATTTCCCGGAAATCCGCCGGGCCCGGGCGCGCTTCGACGCGATGCCCGAAACCGGCGGTGAATGAACGGCGGAACCCGCCCGATTATTCCGAACGGTAACGTTCCAGCCAATGGGCGTAGGGAGCCGGCAATACCCAGGACGGGCGGTCGAGCCCCAGCGCCAGGGCGGCGGCGTAAGGCCAATGGGGATTGGCCAGAAGCGGCCGGCCGATCATGGCGACGTCGATCTTGCCGTCGCGGATCAGACCGTCGGCCCGTTCGGGACCGCCGAGGTTCCAGGTGGTCGATCCCGGCAGGCCGGTTTCCCGGCGAACCCTCTCGGCGATCGGAGCGATGAACGCCGGGCCCCAGGGGATCTTCGCCTCGGGCGTCGAAAAGCCCATGCTGACATCGATGAAGTCGAGCCCCTGGGCCTTGAACTGCTGAACCAGTTCGATGGATTCGACCAATGTCTCCTCATCCCGGCCGTCGAATTCGATCACGCCGAAACGCGCGGTCAAGGCGCGGTCTTCCGGCCACACCTGGCGAATGGCGGCCAACGTTTCGATCAGGAAACGACCACGGTTGGCGGCACTTCCGCCATAAGCGTCCTGGCGATGGTTCGAATGGGGCGAGAAAAAGCTCTGGGCCAGGTAGCCATGGGCGAAATGCAGGGTCAGCCAGCGGAAGCCGGCGTCGCGCGCCCGCTTGGCGGCGGCGACGAAATCGCGCCTCACCCGCTCGATGTCGTCTTGCGTCATGGCGCGCGGAACCTTCGGCAGCCCATCCCCGTAAGCCACCGCCGAGGGCGCGATGGTCGGCCAGCCGCGCGGGTCGCTCTCGGCCATGTGATCGTCGCCCTCCCACGGGCGGTTGGCGCTGGCCTTGCGGCCGGCATGACCGATCTGGATGCCGGGAACGGCGCCGGCCGCCTCGATCGCGGCCGCGATCGGACGCAGGGCCTCGGCATGGGCGTCGCTCCACAGGCCCAGGCAACCGGGAGTGATCCGCCCTTCCGGCGAGACCGCCGTCGCCTCGACGATGACCAGACCGGCGCCACCGCGCGCCAGGCTGGTGTAATGGGCCTGGTGCCAATCGTTGGCCAGTCCGTCCGTGGCCATGTACTGGCACATGGGCGAAACCGCGATCCGGTTCCGCAAGGTAACGCCCTTGAGGGAAAAGGGTTCGAACAAGGTGGGCATGAGGGGAAAACTCCATGAAAGGGGGCGCGTTTGAGGGCGCCGCATCATTCTATATTTCGAATATATACGAACTATGGCAAAATGGAACCGGTCGTGATAGGAAAATTCCACCATGACCCGGATAGCGAGGATTCCTTGAGAGCCTTCAAGCACCCACCGATCGAGGAGGTCGCGCTGGCGGACGCGTTGCATGCCCTCAGCGATCCCGTCCGCCTCGATATCGTTTCGAAACTGGCGATGGACGGCGAAGCAAGTTGCGCGGCATTGGACGGCGGGCGTCCGAAATCGAGCGTCTCGCATCATTTCCGCGTTCTGCGCGAAGCCGGACTCGTGCGCACCCGCAATGAAGGCGTCGTCCATATGAACGCCCTTCGCCGCGAGGAGTTCGATCGTCGCTTTCCCGGCCTGTTGAACGCCGTCCTGGCGGCGGTAAACCGCTGAAGGCGGCGCATGGCTGAGTTGCTTGCCGGAAAAGTCGCAAAAGTCAAACCACATACATATCATGGTAGGCGATCCTGCCCTTTCGGCTTCAAGGACTGCCCCGTTGCGTTTCAATCTCAATTCGTTTCTTCTCGCCCTCTCGACGATGCTCGACTTCGTTGAGTCTGACCTGCTCGGCGTGGCCTCCAACCATGGACGGCGGGTTGCCTACATCACCGCCCGGCTCATCGAGCGGGCAGGCCTGTCGGACGCGGAAATCTTCGACGCCGTCGCGCTGGCGCTGCTTCACGACAACGGACTGACCGAGGCTCTGTTGACCTCGTCGGCCCTGCCGGTGAACGTCGAAAGAATGCGTCACGCCGAAAATCTGACGGCGCATTGCGAGATCGGAGAACATAATCTGGCCGCCTTTCCCTTCCTGACCGAAGTGAGGGGGGCCATCAAGCATCACCACGAGCAATATGACGGACAGGGCTTCTTCGGGCTGGCGGGCGAGGACATTCCCCTGGCGGCGCGGATCATCGGCTTTGCCGATTACGTGGATCTCCTGTTCGATTTCAGCACGCCCGACCAGGCAAACCGGGAAAAAATCGCGGACGCCGTCGCCGGGATGCGGAGCCAGGCGTTTTCTCCCCGAAATTGCGATCTATTCGATGAAATCGCCGCGAAGCCAGCCTTTTGGCTGGATCTCCAGGACGATTTCATCGATCAGGCCCTGAAGGAACGCGTCCCCGACATCTGGCAGGAGCTGTCATGGGACAGGATCCTGGAAATCAGCCGCGTGTTCAGCCGCATCGTCGACTGCAAGTCGCAGTTCACCCAGCGCCATTCGAGCGGTCTGGAGGAGAAGGCCGCGCGGATGGCCGAATTTTATCAATTCGATCACGAAACAAATATCAAGGTGCGAATCGCCGCCAGCCTCCACGACATCGGCAAGCTGGCCATTCCCAATTCCATCCTCGACAAACCCGACCGCCTGACTCCCTTTGAGTTCCGCAAGATGCAGGAACACACCTACTACACGCGGCGGTGTCTCGAGCGCATAGAGGGTTTTGCCGATATCACCGAGTGGGCGGCCAACCATCACGAACGCCTGGACGGCTCGGGCTACCCGCTGGGCCTGACGGCCGGGCGGCTGGACTTCAACTCGCGGCTGATGGCCTGCCTGGACATCTACCAGGCCCTGACCGAGGAACGCCCCTATCGGCGTTCCCTGCCCCACCGGGAGGCCATGGCGATCCTGCGTCCACAGGCGGAAGACGGCCTGCTGGAAAAGGGAATCGTCGCCGATCTGGACCAGGTCTTCGCGCCCCCAGCCTGATCACCGGTCGGCGAGCGGACCCGTGGGTTCACGTTCCATTCGCGGCATCGGAAGGTCCCGCCCACTTCGGCTCCCCGGGGGGAAATAACAAATTAGTTATGCTAATAACATATGTTATACACTTTTGTATGTTTTAGTAGATCGAAATAATATACTAATGCGCCGGAGTTTGCCTCCCTTCGCCACCATCTCCGGAGCCCGGCGTCACATGGCCAGTCCTATAGGTTCGGTTTCCTCCTCCCGCGGTATTTCAATCACCCTGCTTTTCCTGGTGGCCGGGTTCTGGTCCGTCTCCGCCATGTCCGCAACACAGACGACGACACCGAAAAGCGGCGGCCAGGTGACGTTCGGCGTCACCACCGAGCCGGTCTGCTTCAATCCGCAACGCTCGGAGCAGCAGAACTCCTTCATCCTCAGCCGCAACCTGGTCGATTCCCTTCTGGCCAAGGACGTCTCGGGACGGTTTCTGCCCTGGCTTGCCCGCGAATGGACGGTGTCCGCCGATGGCAGGATCTATGTCTTCAAGCTGCGCGAAGGCGTCACATTCCATGATGGGACGCCCCTCGACGCCGAGGCGGTCAAATTCAACCTGGATTTCGTCAGGGACAAGGCCAACACCAATGCCGCCGGTCAGCTGTTGCAAGCGGTGGAGCATGTCGAGGCGACGGCATCCCACGAGGTGACCCTCCATCTCGCGAAACCCGATTCGGCCCTGCTGGAATCCCTGGCCAGCATCAGGCTCGGCATCCTGTCGCCCAAATCCCTGCAGTCAGGCGATCGCCTCTGCTCGGGTGGCCCCGCCCTGGCCGGCAGCGGACCTTTCAAGTTCGAAAGCTATGTCCGCGGCCAGTCGGCGAGCTTCGTCAGGAACGACGCCTACAACTGGGCGCCCGGCTACGCGGCCCATCAGGGTCCAGCCTATCTGGACAGGCTGATCGTCCGGTTCCTCCCGGAATATTCGGTGCGTGCCGGTGCTCTGTCCTCCGGCCAGGTCGACGTCATCGAGGGGATACAACCCACCGACATCGGTTTGTTCAAGGACCAGCCGGGCTTCCAGTTCATCATCGGACCTTCCGGCGCCCAGACCTCATTCACCCTGAACGTCAACTACACCATTCCGCCGGCCACCGATATCCGCGTGAGACGAGCCTTGCGGGACGGCGCCGACATCGCCGCCCTGGTCGACAGCGTCTATCTGGGCACGGTACGGCGCGCCTGGTCCAACATCGCCCCCGACAACCCCTTCTACGACAAGAGCCTGGACGGCAGTTGGGGCAAGAACGTGGAACAGGCCAACCGGCTGTTGGACGAGGCCGGCTGGACCGGGCGCGACAGCGAAGGCTTCCGGACCAGGGACGGCCAACGCCTCGCCATCGAGGTGGGCTATCCGCAGCCCTTTGTCCGCGACAACCGGGATATCCTGATCCAGGGGCTGCAGGCGCAATTGCGCAAGAACCTGGGTTTCGATCTCCGGCTGCGCTTCATCACAGGAGGCGAATGGGCCCAGCAAAAGGAGAAGGGCAATTGGACGATCTATCCCAATACCTATCTCCCGGCCGACGCCGCCCAGGAATTGTCCGCCAACATCGGCGAGCAGGGATTCATCCGCGGCGTGGCCGACAAGGGCGACAAGGAGTTGTTCCGCTTGATTAACGACGCCTTGCAGGCCACCAGCCAGGATGAAAAAACGCGGCTGGTGCGGGCCGCCCAGCGGCGTGCGGTGGACCAGGCCTTCATCGTACCCCTGTTCTCGGCGAACTATCAGCTCGCCGCCAGGGATACGGTGCATGGCCTGTCCTTCGAGACTCAGCTCGATTCGCCGTCCAATTTCCATGATGTCTGGCTGACGGCGAAGTAAGGGGGCGGGCGGCATGTGGCGGCGAATCCTATCGCGGTTGTCGACCAGCCTGATGGTAGCCTGGGGCAGCGTTACCTTCGCCTTCCTGGCCCTGCATACCTTACCCGGCCGAATCGAGGACATCCTGGCCGGCGACCTCGATTATCCGGGCCTGCGCGAGGCGATCGCCACCGAATGGGGCCTGAACCGGAGCCCGGCGGAACAGTATCTGGACTTCTTACTGCGCATCGCTTCCGGCGATTTCGGTACCTCCTACGTCCTTCGTCAGCCGGTCGGCGGCGTGCTCGGATCTCAGGTCATGCCCACCGTCCAACTGGCCCTGGCGGCCGGGCTGCTGGCCCTGGTGCTGGCCGTGCTGGCCGCCTCGGCGACGGCTGGGCGGAGCCGCTCGGCCCGCGCCCTCGCCGCCCTTCTCGAACTGCTGTTCGCCTCCACCCCGGTGTTCTGGCTCGGCATCCTGCTGTTGATGGCCTTTTCCTTCTCTTTGCGCTGGTTTCCCGTTTCCGGGGCGCAAGGATGGCAGGCCCTGGTCCTGCCCAGCGTCGCCCTGGCCCTGCCGACGGCCGGCCTTCTGGCCCAGGTTCTGCGCGACTCCATGGAAAAGACGCTGGAGCAGCCCTTTGTCGTCACCATCCGCTCTCGGGGCCTGGGCGAATGGCCGCTCCGCCTGCGCCATGTGCTGCGCCATGCCGCCCTGCCGGCGGTGACCCTCGGCGGCTGGCTGATCGGCGGCCTTTTGGGTGGAGCCGTCATCACCGAGAAGGTGTTCGGCCGGCCGGGACTGGGAACCGTCACGCTGAACGCCGTCCTCTCCCACGATGTTCCGGTAGTGCTGGCCGTGGTGCTGATGGCCGCCTTCATCCATGTGGCGGCCTCGACCCTGCTCGACATTCTCTATGTCCTCGTCGACCCGAGGCTGAAAGCGCAATGAGCGAAGCAACTCCCTCCGAAGCGGCGACCCTCCTGTCCGATCCGTCGGGCCGAACGGGTCCGGCTGCGCCAGGCGCGGCGATTCGGCGCGTCATCGCGGTCCTCTGGCAATGGAAAGGCTTCCTCGCGGCCGGGGCTTTCTTGCTCTTGCTGGCCATGGTCCTGGCGACGCCCCATCTGCTGACCGCCTATGATCCGCTGGAGGGCGATGCCTTGGCCGGGTTGCGGGCGCCCAACGCCACCCATCCCTTCGGCACCGACCGACTGGGACGCGATGTTCTGGCGCGAACGCTCTATGGCGCCCGCTATTCCCTGTCCATCGGCTTCGGCGCCACCGCCATCAGCGTCGGATTCGGAGTATTGCTTGGAATCGCCGGCGGTCAGAAGAGCCGCCTGCTGGACGAAACGATCTGCCGTCTCTTCGACGTCATCTCATCCTTCCCCGGCGTCCTGATGGCCCTGCTTGTGGTCACCTTCCTCGGCCAGGGCATGCTGAACGTCGCCATCGCGGTCGGGGTCGCCGGAATCCCCAAGTTCGGCCGGGTGGTGCGGGCCCAAACCCAACTGGCGCGGAATGCCGACTATGTCACCCAGGCCTATATTTACGGTCGTAGCCGCGCAGCCGTATTTTTTCATCATCTGCTGCCCAATGTGCTGCTGGCGATCCCGGTGATCGCCACGGTCTATGTCGGCACCACCATTCTCGCCGTTTCAAGCCTGAGCTTCCTCGGCCTCGGCCCACAGCCGCCGACCCCGGAATGGGGCGTGATGCTGGCGGAAAGCCGGGATGTCCTGAGAATCGCCTGGTGGCCCGGCGTCTTTCCGGGAGCGGCGCTGACCCTGACGGTGATCGCCTTTACCGTCATCGGCAACGCCCTGCAACGGCGCTTCGAAAGGCGCGGTTGATGAGCTGTCCGATACCCATCCGATCAAGCTCCCGCTCCACCCCCGCGACAGCCCCCCTGGTCGCAATCGAGGGATTGACCATTCGTTTCCGCGCCGATGGGCCGCACCGGCCCGCCGTCCAGGATATGGACCTCGTCATCCATCCCGGCGAATGCGTGGCCCTGGTCGGCGAATCCGGCTCCGGCAAAAGCGTCACCGCCCGGAGCCTGCTGAACCTGGTCGGACCGGGCGCCGCCGTCACGGCCCGGCGTTTCGAGATCGACGGAGCCGATGCCCGGAACTTCGGCCCGGCGGACTGGCAGCGGCTACGCGGTACCTTCGCCGGTCTGGTCATGCAAGATGCCCTGGTCTCGCTCGATCCCTTGCGCACCATCGGCCGGGAGGTGGGCGAGGTGGTCCGCCATCACCGTCTGCTGCGCACCCCCGCCGAGATCCGGGACCGGGTGATCCGCACGCTGGACCGGGTGGGAATGCCGGATCCCGATGTCCGGGCGAGCCAATATGCCCATCAGTTGTCCGGCGGCCTGCGCCAACGGGCCCTGATCGCCGCCGCAATCGCCGGCGGTCCCCGGCTGATCATCGCCGACGAACCCACCACCGCGCTCGACGCCAGCGTGCAGAAGCAGGTGCTGGAGGTCCTGCGCCAGCGGGTGGGCGAAGGGGCGGGACTACTGCTGATCAGCCACGATCTGGCGGTGGTCGCCGATCTGGCCGACCGGGTGCTGGTGATGCGGGACGGCCGGGTGCTGGATGCCGGCCCGACCGGCGGCGTGCTGGCACGACCGCGTCATGCCTATACCCGCCAACTGATCGCCGCGGTGCCGTCGGCGGACTCGCGCGGAAGCCGCCTTTCCTCCTCCCGCCTGGAAACGGCCGGCGGCCCCACGGGGAACTCCGTGATTGTGCGCGATCCCCTGCCGCCCCGTCCCCCAATCGGAATCGATACGGTCCTGGAGGCACGCGGGCTTACCAAAGTCTACCGTTATCCGGGACGCGCCGGCGATGCCGGTCGCCTCGCCGCGCTGGCGGACGTCTCTTTTTCCATCCGCTCGGGCGAGGTGCTGGGACTGGTCGGGGAGTCGGGTTCGGGAAAATCCACCTGCGCCAAGATCCTGCTGGGCCTCGTCGAACCCGACGCCGGCTGGGTGACCCTTCTGGGCCAGCCCTGGTCCGGAATATCGGAGAAGACCCGGCGCCCGTTGCGCCGATCGTTGCAATATATTCCCCAGGATCCGCTCAGCAGTTTCGACCCCCGCTACCGGGTCGCCGACATCATTGGCGAAAATCTGCTGTCCCTTCCCCGTTCCCGGCGGCAGGATCGTATCGTCGCCTTGCTCGACCGGGTCGGCCTTGACGCCGGTTATCTGAAACGCCCGCCGCTTTCCCTGTCGGGCGGTCAGCGCCAGCGGGTCGCGGTCGCCCGCGCCCTGGCCGCCAGACCGGCACTGATCGTCTGTGACGAACCGGTCTCGGCCCTCGACATCAGCATCCAGGCCCAGGTCATCGACCTGATCGCCGAACTGCAGTCGGAACTGGAAACCGCCCTTCTGTTCATTTCCCACGACATCGGGCTGGTCCACCACCTCGCCGACCGCGTCCTGGTGCTGAATGGCGGACGGGTCGTCGAGCAGGGTCCGGTGGAAAAGGTCTTTCTCACCCCGACTCAGGACTATACCCGCACTCTTCTGGCCGCCCGGCCCGGGCCGCTGACCGATCGGCTCGGCCCCCCTTCGCCGGCACGGCGCGAATAATCCGCCGATTGCGGGACGCTTCCGCTCGCGCGCCTCTTCCCGGCGGAGCCCCTCCGATGGTACCGTCGGGGCCGGGTCCACCTTTTGAAAACGACGAGGCCACCGTTGCCGTCCTTTCCCGTCGCGACGGCACAGCCGTCCCGTGCGTCGCATTGGCATTATTGGCGGACGGACACCGCCGGCATCGTCGAGCTTGCTTCGTGGCATGGCGGCGGTTCACTCGGTCTCAGGCCCCACTTTCATGACGAAGCCCAGCTGGTTTTCGTTCTGGCCGGCGCCCGCTCCTTTCTGATCGGAAATCGGGCGATAACGGTGAGTGCCGGCAAAGCCGCCTGCATTCCGGCCCATGTCCTGCACGCCCCCCTGGCGAACGGAACGGCGGAAACCCGCTGCCTCAATCTCTATCTGCCGGCCACCGGCGCGACGGATTCCCTGCGGGTCGTCGATATCCGGGAGCATTGGCGCATCACCGAGGGCACCGGCATCCGTCCGGCCGCCGTTTTAAGGGACTTCGATGCGCTTTCCCCGACCATCGGGAACCCCGAAAGGCCGAAGCGCGAAGATGACAGCCTCCGCCTCGCCTTGACGACCAGCCGGGGCCGGATCGGCGATCTGGCGGCGAGCCTGGGGCGAAGCCGTGAGGATTTCAGCCGGCGGGTAAGCCATGCCGTCGGCGTCGCCCCGCACAGGTTCCGCCTGCTCGCCCGGTTGAACCTGGCCCGGCGCCTGTTGCGCGCCGACGAGCCGATCGCCGCCGTCGCGGCCGAGACGGATTTCGCCGACCAGAGCCACCTCGGCCGGCTGTTCCGCGCGACGTTCGGCACCACGCCGGGTCGCTACCGGCACGGCTGAATCAATCACAAACGTTCCAGACACCCCCTGTACGGACGCCTATTCTCGGCGCAACACCGGCAGGGACGCCCATATGCGCTAGCATAAGCCCCAAATAAGCCCTCTCCCGCGTCAGCGGGAGGGGGGGAATCGGGCAAGATCCGAAGCGAAAACCAGAGGGAGAACACTGTCTCCCAACGCCTTTCCAGAGAAACACAGATGAACAAGATGAACACGGATGGGCGCAGATAAAGAAAAAGCTCATCTGTGCTTATCTGTGTTCATCCCGTTCATCTGTGTTCCCGATAATGGCGCCACGGATCCGGCAAGATGCGGGATGCGGCCACCCCCGCTCTCCCGCTTGTCCGCGGGAGAGAGGCCTTAAGCTAGCGCTTATGGGCAGGGACGCCGGTGCCACCGTTCTTTTATCCAAGGCGGGACAAAGGGAGGAATGACATATGCAGGTCGATACGGCCGGCGTCCTGCTGGCGGCCGGCGTGTTGGGCGGGCTCGTCAACGCGGTGGCGGGGGGCGCCACGCTCATCACCTTTCCGGCCATGCTGGCGGTGGGGCTGCCGGCCATCGCGGCCAACGCCTCCAACGCGGTGGCGATTTCGCCGGGGCACCTGATCGCCGCTTTCGCCGATCGCGGCAAACTGCCGCCTCCGACGGGCCGCACGATGACCTTCGTCGCCATCGCCCTGACGGGCGGAGCCATCGGCGCCGGCCTTCTGCTGCTGCTTCCCGAACGCCTGTTCACCTTGCCGGTTCCCGCGCTCATCGCGTTCGCCACGCTGCTGTTCGCCTTCGCTCCGCGCCTCCAGGCCCGGAGCGAAGGCCGCCGAAGCCCCGGCGAGGCGGAGCCGCGCGGGTTTCACACCGCCTGCCTGGCCGCGGCTTGTCTCTATGGCGGCTTTTTCGGCGCCGGTCTCGGCGTCATCCTGACGGCCGGCCTGTCGATCACCGAACCGAACGACATCCGCGCGATAAAAGCGCTGAAAAATCTGCTGGCGAGCTGCGTCGCCCTGGCCGCGACCGTCATCTTCATCGTCCAGGACGCGGTGCGCTGGCCGGAAACGGGGATGATGCTGGCCGGAGCGACCGCCGGCGGATATGGCGGCGGCCTCTTGATCCGCGTTCTGCCGGCGATCCATGTGCGGCGGATCGTCATCGGCGCCGGAACGGCGATGACGATCCTCTATGCCTGGCGCTACTGGCTGTCATGACCGACCGAGCGGACCCGACCGGGATGCAAGCCCTCAGACCAGTTCGGCCAGGGCCGAGACATTGAAGTCCTTCAGGTTCCGGCGATCATTGGCGCGAATCTTCATCGCCCATTGCGGATCGCTGATCAGCGCGCGGCCGACGGCGATCAGGTCGAATTCGTCACGCTCCATGCGCTCGATCAGGCGCTCCAGCCCGGTGGGGGTCGATCCTTCGCCGCTGAAGGCGGCCATGACGTCTCCCGACAGACCAACGGAACCGACGCTGATCGTCGCGGCGCCGGTCAGCTTCTTCGCCCAGCCCGCGAAATTCAGACCGTGCTCGCCGTCCAGCTCGGGAAATTCCGGTTCCCAGAAACGGCGCTGCGAGCAGTGAAGGACGTCCACGCCGGCATCGACCAGCGGCTGCAGCCAGTCCGTCATCTGGGCGGGCGTTTCGGCGAGACGCGCCTTGTAGTCCTGCTGCTTCCACTGACTGACGCGGAGAATGACCGGAAAGTCCGGCCCGACGGCGGAGCGGATCGCGGCGATCACCTCCGCGGCAAGACGCGACCGCTCCTTGATCGTCGCGCCACCGTAGCGATCGGTGCGCTTGTTGGTGCCGCTCCAGAAGAACTGATCGATCAGATAACCATGGGCGCCGTGAATCTCGACGGTATCGAAACCCAGGCGCTTTGCATTCGCGGCGGCGCTGGCGAAAGCGGCGACGGTGTCGGCGATCGCCTCCTCGGTCATCGTCTCGCCGCGCGGCTTGTCCGGCGCGGCAAGGCCCGAGGGACTCTCCACGGGAGCGTCGGGCACCCATTCGGTCATGAAGCTGGCCACCGACCCGACATGCCAGATCTGGGGCCCCATCCGGCCACCGGCGCCGTGAACGGCGTCGATCACCCGCTTCCAGCCGGCCAGCGCCGCTTCTCCATGGAAGAACGGGATGCCGGGATCATTGCGCGAGGCGGGCCTGTCGATCACCGTGCCCTCCGACAGGATCAGCCCCACCTCCCCTTCGGCGCGGCGTTTGTAATAGGCGGCGTTCGCCTCGCCCGGGACGCCATTCGGCGCGAACGAGCGGGTCATGGGAGCCATGACGATGCGGTTTTTCAGATCCAGCGATTTGACGCGAAAAGGGCGGAAGAGAATGTCGGCAGACAGCGATGACATCGGGACGCTCCGTTGCGATTGGAAAGTATAAGATATATTCTAGATACCTAGCGTCAATCAGGCACCTCAAGTCTATCAGGTATACTCAAGGAAACCGCCCATGTCCGACTGCCGTCCCGAAAGCTTCTCCTCGGATTGTCCGAGCCGCCTTCTCTTCGACCAGATCGCCGACAAATGGTCGATGATGATCCTGGTCGTTCTGGATGCCGGACCGCTCCGCTTCAACGCGGTCAAGCGTCGCCTGGAAGGGGTCACCCAAAAGGCACTGACCCAATGCCTGCGACGCCTGGAACGGAACGGATTGGTGTCGCGGCGCGTCATTCCAATATCGCCCGTCGCCGTCGAATATGAGATCACCCCGCTCGGACGCACGCTCCAGCCACCCTTCAAAGCCCTCTATGCCTGGATGATGGCCCATCTCCCCGAGGTCGAGGCGGCGCGTCAAGCCTTCGATCGGCGATTGGCCGCACCCTCCTCAGTCGACATCCGGCTCGACCGGTAGACGCACGACGAAAGTGGCGCCGGCGGCATCGGTTTCCTCGACGTAAATTTCTCCTCCGTGCTTGTTGACCACCATATTCCGGCAGATTGCCAATCCCTGACCGGTGCCTTTTCCAACGGCCTTGGTGGTGAAAAAGGGATCGAAAATCTTATGGCGAAGCGCCGCCGGCACTCCCGGTCCGCTATCCGCGACGCGGATCTCGATAAAATCGCCGTCCAGCCGGGTGGAGATACGAATGACCCCCAGCCTGGCCGGCGTGATCGAGCCGATGGCATGGGCGGCATTGACGATAAGGTTCAAGAGAACCTGATTGATGTCGGAGGGGAAACAGGCAACCGCCGGCAGGTCGGGATCGAGGTCGGTTTCCATCGTCGCCACCTGTTTCCATTCGTTGCGCGACACGGTGATCGTACTGCTGATGGCACGGTTGATATTCGCCGCCACCTTCGTGGCCGTCCCGGGATGCGCGAATTCCCTCATCGAACGCACGATATGGGCGACATGATCGATGCCGTCCAATGACTCGGTGATGGACTGCGGCAATTCCGTCAGCAGGTAATCGATATCCTTGTCGCCGAAAAACCGGGTCGCCTCGTCGGCGTGATGCGTCTCGTCAAGCAGGGTCTTCAGTTTGGTGATGACCTCGGCGAGACCGCCCAGGCTTTTGCGCACGAACTGCAGGTTGTCGCCGACATATTGGATCGGCGTATTGATTTCGTGGGCGATGCCGGCCGCCAATTGCCCCACGCTGGCCAGGCGAGACGCCTGGAAGGCCTCCCGTTGGGCCTCTTTCAGCGCGTCGATGCTGCGGAACGAAACGATGGCCATGCGTCGGCGATCACCCTCGTTGAGGGGCGAGGTGGCATAGGCCACGGTCAACCGCCCGCCCGATTCGGTTACGAAAACAGCATCGTCGTCGATCACCGTCTTTCCGTTCTCGATGACCTGACGGAAGGGACTGTCGATGAAATTGATTTCCGCGCCGGCTATCTGGAGACGGAGGACCTCGTCCAGTTCCCGTTCGGCCAGGTGCCGGATCCCCAGCCAGCGATGAGCCGAGCTGTTGGCGAAAACGATAACGCCGTTATCGTCGACCAGCAGGACGCCTTCGAACAGGCTGCCGGTGATCGCCAGCAACCGCCCCTGGCTGTCACGCAAGGCGCGCTCGATCCGCGCACGCTTATCGATTTCCGCGGACAGCTTGCGGGTACGCTCCACCACTTGGCTCTCCAACTCCTTCTGATAGTCGACGAGGCTGTTTTCGTAATACTTTCGCAACGAAATATCGCGAAATACCAGCACCGCGCCCGCGGCGCTGTCCTCCTCGTGAATCGGGGCGAGCACATATTCGGCGACGAATGCCGATCCGTCGGCGCGGGTGAAGGTCGCCTCCCGGGTTTCCCCCGCTTCGCCGTCCAGCGGCTCATGCGACGGATCCTCGGCGGCGCTCATGCCGCCCAGGACGCGGCGATAGTTGAGTCCGTCGAGGAGTTGGGGGGTGACCCCCAGCATCCGGCAGGCGGCGGAATTGGCGAAGGTGACCGCCTCAGCGGTGTCGATGCCGATGATTCCGTCTCCCGCCGAGTCGAGGATCAGCTTGTAACGCTGCTTCAGGGCTTCGATTTCCTGTTCCCTGCGCTTCAGTTCGGTGACATCCGTATGGGTGGCGACAATGCCGCCATCCCGCATCCGGTATTCCCGGCTGACGGTCCATTGGCCGGCGGCTATCTGATGGAGATGCCCCGCGCCGTCGGCGCGGTGATGATGGGCGATGCGCTCGGCCAGGAAGGTCTCCAAGGCCTCTCCCTCATAGCCGTAAAGTCCGTGCTCTCCCACTGCCCGCGCGATCTCGGCGAACGTCCGGCCCGGTTTGATGATCTCGCCGCTTCCCTCGAAGATGTCCCGGTATTGACTGTTACAGATGACCAGCCGGTCATCCTTGTCATAAAGGGCGAACCGCTCGTTGATGGTTTCGATGGCGTCGGCCAGTTGGCGTTCGGCCTGTCGAGCCCGTTCTTCCGTCGCCAATTCGCTGGCGATGGTGGTGCGGATGCTATCCAGCGTCCTGCGGACATTCGTGCTCTCGGTCATCATGCCCTCGATGCCGCGCGCGAGAATGGCGCTGGCCCCGAAATGCACCGCCAATCGCCGCGTCATCTCCGAGCGAAGACGATTGAGGATCTCGATCCGGTTCAGATGGCATCTGATGAAATAGTTACTGAAGGACGCGTAATGCGTGGGGAATGAATCAACGAAATCATTCTTGAATATTTCATCCCCATCCTCAAAGAAAACAACGGCCGTCAATGTTTGATTGATATTTATGCCGAATAGTTCTCCAAATGTTGAAAATCCGGCAACCGGAATTTTCCACAAGCCGGAAAGATCCGCCAGGGCGCTCTCGTTGTTGAGCCGGCGCAGGATGCAGTCGTTGAGCAACGCCGCCAGCGGCGGCGGCTTGCCCCGCAGAAAAGTTTCGATATCGAGACGTGTTTGCTCGGCGAAGTCGGTGGCCTGCAAAAGATGCAGTTCGTCGCCCGGATTGACATCGCAAAAGAAGGTGGTGAAACCCGTTTCCAGATCCATCCTGGCGACCGATCGGACAAACAGCTCGCCATCGAGATCGATACCGAAGGTATGACCTTTCAAATTTTCCATGATCGAGGCGGGGGGGACGGCCAAGACCACGGCCAGGGCATCGATGAAGGGAATCACCTCGCCGCTGATCGGATTCAAAACCGTCGCCACCGTGCGGCGATCCGGATCCGCGTCGACGACGACGAAGGACGTTCCCGTCTTGCGGAAGTTCTGGCTTTTCAGAACACCATATCGCTTGCCGGGGGCCAGCTTGACGAAGGCGAGGACGGCATGGTTTTCCAGCACCTGCCGGCCATCGAAAAGATAGGTGTGCTTGAAATCGAGCTTTCCTCCGGCCGACCCGCCGACGAACAGGCAGGGAAACCTGGCCGACCGGTAGATCGCCTCCATCAGGTAATTCTCGCAAGCCGACAGGCCGTCGACGAAGGTCAGCGCCAGGCTGTCCCGGGCATCCAGACGAAATGAGGGGCTCACCGAAGCCAGGGATCGGACGATGCGCTTGACCCGGTCGTCGCGGGACAGGGTGGGCGAGCCTTGCCGGATATCGTCGTTATGCAGGCAAACCGTGTGAATGCTCGCCGAGGCCAGCAGATCGGGGGAAAAGATCTGAATGACGACCGAGGTCCAGTCGGTGCCGGCCGGCTTATAGAGCGGGCCGGGCAAACCGCTGGAGCAGAGTTCGCCGGCCGTCGACATCGCCAGAACGGGCGTGGCGCCCCCGAGGTGCCGCAGACGCGCCGTGACGGCGGGAAAATCCAGATAGGGCGAAATGAACGCGACGGCCAGCGGCGATGGACGACCGGCGAAGAGGAAATCATCCGCGCCTATTCCGGCCAGACCATCATCGGTTTCAAGGATTCGGACCGGAAGAGGGAAACCCGGGCCCGCCTGCGGATCGATCGTCATACGCCTCTCCCATCCGATGAACCTTGGCCGCCAGGATCGGTATCGTCCCGGCCTCCGTTCATGACGGCTTGTTCCTATCCCCAAGCGCGTGCCGATCGGCTCCTCTTGGTTGGATGGCGCGTTCGATTTCGCCTTAAAATAGAATATCCAGAGATACCACTTCCGAGAAGAGACAATGCGCGAAGACCGCCCCCTTTCAAGCGGTCCCGTCGTTGGAGGCATTCGCCAGCAGCGCCTTCTTCAGCGCCTCGGACGCCCGATAGAGGGGGACCTGCCCGCGCAGCAGAACCTGGGCGCTGCGCCGATAGGCCGCGCTCCGGACCTCCAGGCCGTCCTTTGCGGCACGCGCGACGACCGTGGCCTCCAGCACGCCCGCCGGATTCTCGATGCCGACGACGGTCTCGGTGAAGTCGGGGCCGATGGCCGGCAATCCCCGCACCATGCGGGAAGCGACGCTGCCCTGGATCAGCGCGGCGGCGGCAAGGCAGCATCCACCCGACACCGCCATCGAGGCATGGGCGGTCTGCGGGGTGAAATAGCGCACCGCGATCGACCCGCCCGCCGCCGCCGGCGCGACGATACAGACCTTCGGGATGGTCTCGCTGCGCGCCAGATCATCCGTCGTCATCGGCTGGCCGTCGCGCCGCTTCAGACCCATGAGAAGACCGGCCTCGACCCAGACGGCGCGCAGCGCCTCCATGAAGACCTTATCGCCCTCAAGCTCGGCGATCGGCTCCAGCGCGGTCTTGCCGAACTCGGCGGCGTCGGCGATCACCATGGGCACGGCCACGTCCACGCATGACACCGTATGGCCGGCCACGCGGTCGCAAATCTGTCCGGTCGGCAACAGTCGCCCCGTTTTCGACCCGACCGGATCATGGAGAAACAGGTCCACGCTCGGAAAAGCCCCATCGACGCCGGGAATTTCGGCCGCCACGAACAGGCCCCGGGCGTCCCGCGCCATGCGGCCGGTGGTCACCACGCCCGTATTGGTGTTGCGGATGTCGATTTCCAACGATCCTTCCGTCCACCCGGCCAGACCGCAGTCGAGCGCCCAGAGCGGCAGGGCGGCGGACATGTTCCCGCAATTCACGCTCCAGTCGATCGCCGCATGATCGGCGGCCAGTTGCGCCAGCGTGCTGACCAGGCGGGTCCGGCCATCCGCCGTCTCGGTATCGACGAAGAAGACCTTGTTGCTGGTCGCCGTCCCCCGGCCCAGGCCGGTGATCTGCCGGTTGCCACGGCGATCGCCTTCCAGCGGCACCCCCATGAGATGGCGCAGCAGTTCTTCCCGCAAGGCGGGATCGGACGGGGCGAGGCGCTCCCAGATGGCCAGACCGGTCGAGGTGCCGCCGCGCATGTGATGCACCGGGAATTCGACCACGCCCGAGTCTGTCCGGATCTGAAAGCCGGGAAGCCCGGGAAGAGTGGGAAGGACCATAAGCCGTCTCCTTGAGGATGGAACGCCGTCGACGTCATGCTCTTGGACCCTAGCCGCCGCCGGCTTGAATTTCCAGAGTTTCACCGGTTCGGCGGCTTTCATCATTTCTGACAAGGGGCGCTATTCTCCACCCCTTGACTTTATATATAACTGGGGAGCGATGGATAATTTATGGTTTAAGTGCTTAAATATACGTCTCTCGCATCGGTTTTATTAGAGCTGACCTCGCGGTTGACTGGGAGGCCGGGAGGCCGGGAACGATGGCGACCGATTCGAAACTGGCCCGCAAAGTCCGTATCCGTTATCGCGATGTCATGACGCGATAAAGCAATCAAAAGATACGGATTCAGGCAGATGATCCGCGAGAGGCGGGAACCAGAACGCAATGGCCGACCCGCGGATGAAACAAAATGCTGATAGAGGAGGTTCCGATGACCTCTTTTTTACTTCTTATATTCTATGCATCTCTTGGTGTATTCCTATATGAATACTACGTTCTTTTTTCATATCGGCCAAACAAGACCCATCACGAAGATAACGTCAAGATAATGGACCACCATTTACCACTTTGCAGCTCCTGAGGGTTTCCTTCAGTGGGGCCACGGCTTTGGCGGGAGTGATCACTTTTCGGCGGATCTGAGTAGCTTCCGAAGCTACCGCTGAGGCTTTTCCGCCGCCTATGCTGGATCGGAGCGGTCCCTTTTTGGCAAATCTGAGTAGTTTCCGGGGCTACCGCTGAGACTTTGCCGCCGCCTATGTTGGACCTGCTTGTTGTCACGTCCGGACGATTCCGATGGCCGTCGGATTACCGGTCTCCCCAACCGCGGCGATCGATTTCGTGCGCGATGCCCGCCGGCCATCTCAAGGCGGTCGCTCTGACAGCGGCGGCCGGGCACTCTGGAAAAAAGCGCATATCGGCTAAGACGCGCGCGTCGTCGGCTCGACTCGGCGCTCCGCCCGGTCTCTCGCCTCGCTTTTTTGTGGAGTAACCGTTTCATGCCATCACTCGATTTCAGCATTGGCCGGAGAATTCATCTTTGGTCCCCCCGGAACTTGCGGCTGCTATGGGCGTCGCTCGTTGCCGGGCTTTGTCTGATCGGTTCTGGTGCTGCCATGGCTCAGACCCCGGCGCCGCTTGGCGAATGGCAATATTCTGCGGGAATCGCTCTGCGTTCGATGTTTCAAGATCCCCTGCCAACCTGGGATGGCAACGTCGGCATCGCAGTGTCGGGCCAGCCGCGCTATCCGGGTTCCAGCCAATATCACATCGAACCCGGCCCGACCTTCGATCTTCGCTACAAGGATATCGCCTTTCTGTCGGCCGGTGAGGGTTTGGGGGTCAACATCCTGCACGACAAGGCTTATCGGGTTGGAATAGCGCTGGGTTACGATGTCGGGCGCGACCAGGATAGCGGCCGGCATCTGCACGGGATGGGCGATATTTCACCGGCGGCCGAGCCCAAATTGTTTGCTGAATATGTCCTTTTTCCGGTTGTCCTGCGCGGCAATATCCGGCGGGGAATCGGCGGCAATGATGGTTGGATCGGCGATCTCAGCGCTTACATGCCGGTCTACGGCTCGGAGAAATTCTTCATCTTCGCCGGCCTGACCACGACCTACACGGACTCGACTTATCAGCGCGCATATTATGGCGTGACCCCTTTGCAATCCAGGCGAAGTGGATATCGCATTTTCACGCCGGGCAGCGGGTTTGAAAGAGCCGGCTTTGGCACCAACCTGGTTTGGTATTGGAACGACCATTGGTTCTGCACCGCCGAGGGCGCGGTCCAGAGACTTGTCGGCGATGCCGAAAGCAGCCCGCTGACCGCCAGCAAAGTCCAGCTCGGGTTAAGCGGGAGTATCGGCTACCAGTTTTAACCCGGCGATCGGTGAACCGGGTGCCGAGGAGGGGGGAGCCGGAGACGCAGGCATCATATAAACCCTCAGGCTCTGGAGCGATTGTTTCGTCCCAGAGCCTAAGGACGCTCGCCCGTGTAGGCGGCACGCGGCCTGATGATGCCGGGGCTGGCGCGCTGCTCCAGACCATGAGCGATCCAACCGATGGAGCGGCCCAGCGCGAAAATGCCAAAGGCGGCGCCAATCGGCAATTTCAGATGGCGCCGAAGGGCTACGAGCGCAAAGTCGACGGATGGGCGCTGTCCAATCAATGAGAACGCCTGGTCGACGAATTGCTCCCATTCCGGATGTTGGGGAATAATCCGGGCAAGAAGTGCGCCGGCGCGTATATCACCGCCCGGATAGAGCGGATGACCGAAGCCGGGAAGATCTTCGCCGCGCGCAAGGCGCTCGCGCATTTTCCCGCCAACGTTACGAGAGCCGAGTTCGTCCCAAAGAACTTCGCCTCTTGCCGTGGCTGCGCCGTGGCGGCCCCCTGTAAGCGCCGCCAGACCACCGATGATCGCCGCCCGCAGACTGGCTCCGGTCGATGTGATGCAGCGGGCGGTGAAACTCGATGCATTCAATTCATGATCCGCGCACAGCACGAGCGCCATTCTGATCAATTCCGCGCCGCTTCGGTCGACATTCCATGCGCGGGCGCATTGCTCGTGGATTGGCGCGGCATCGGGCGTCGAGCCCAGCAGACACGCGGCCAGCGTCCGGACAAGAGAACCGCAACCTTCCGCCAGGCGCTGACGCGATTGCTGCCAAAGCGCCGTGTCGGCATCGTCGCTCGCCACGGTGAACAACGGCAGCAATGCCTCTTCGGCGCGTCGTCCCCGGTAAATCTTCATCAGGGCCGGCATTGCCTTGGAAAGCACGGGCGCGGGCGCGCCAAAAGCGATTTCCCCATCGCATTGCCATAGGTGCGCGGCGACCTGTTCAATGCTGTGCGTCTCCGCAAGCCTAAGCGCGTCGAACCCGCGATAGAATATCCGACCATCCTCGATCAGCGTGATAGCGGATTCGAGCACCGGCAAACCCCAGCTCAGCGCGGCTTTCGCAACCTCCTTCGGCTTGCGGCCTTTTGCTCGTTGCCGCGCGAGCCTGTCCACCTCGGTCGCAAGATATCGGCTCTCGCGATGGCTCGGCCCGGCTTCGGCGTGCAGCAGGCCGCGGCTCACATAGGCATAGAGGGTCTGCCGGGTAACGCCGAGACGGGCGGCGGCTTCGCTTGAAGACAGATAAGTCGGCATCGCACGGCCCCACCGAACTGGTTGATTATTATAATCAACGTTGACAATTATTATGGTGTCGCCAACTTTTCAATGACTTTTATGAATGTGAGGCGGCGATGATCGGCACCGTTTCAGTTGAAAGCGGAGACATGTCCGGGAACACCCCAGTTGACAGATATCTGCGCGAAATTTGGGAAACGGTGGGCGGCGATCCCGTCCATCTGCGCCATCTCGCGGCAACGGGAACGGGGGCGCTGCCATCCGTATTCCACGTCACCGATCTGGCCACGGCAACGATCGGTGCCGCATGTCTCGCCATCGCGGAGCTGGCGTCATTGCGGACGAACGTGTTTCCCGCCGTGCAGATCGATCGACGGCTCGCCTCCTTCTGGTTCCTCACGTCGCTGCGGCCGCAGGGATGGTCGATGCCCCCGCAATGGGATGCGGTCGCCGGCGATTATCAGACCGCCGACGGCTGGATCCGGCTGCACACCAATGCCCCGCATCACCGTGATGCCGCCATGGCGGTGCTGAAGACGCCGATCGATCGCAAGGCGGTGCGCCAAGCCGTGGCGGCGTGGGATGCAACGGCTCTGGAAACCGCGATCGTCAGGAACAACGGCTGCGCCGCCGCCATGCGCGGGGTGGCGGAGTGGGCCGATCATCCGCAGGGGCGCGCCGTTCATGCCGAACCGCTCCTGGACCGTACGAGCTTTAGCGGCCGCGGACAGCCTCCATGGCCCATGTCGGCAAATCGCCCGCTGCGCGGGATTCGGGTGCTGGACCTGACCCGCATTCTCGCAGGCCCGGTCGCGACGCGCTTCCTCGCGGCCTTCGGCGCCGAAGTGCTTCGCATCGACCCCCATGGCTGGGAAGAGCCCGTAACCGTGCCCGAGGTGGCATTGGGCAAGCGTTGCGCGCGCCTCGACCTGAAGAAGCCGGACGACAAGCTGGCGCTGGAAAAATTGCTCACTGAGGCCGATGTGTTCGTTCATGGCTACCGCCCGGATGCTCTCGCCGGTCTGGGCCTCGATCCCGCGCGACGCCGCGCGCTCAATCCCGGACTGATCGACGTCTGCCTGGACGCCTATGGCTGGACCGGCCCATGGAGCGGGCGGCGTGGTTTCGATAGCCTGATACAGATGAGCACCGGCATCGCCGATGCCGGCATGCGGGCGATGGGGCAAGACCGTCCGACGCCGCTGCCCGGGCAAGCGATCGATCACGCGACCGGCTACCTGATGGCCGCCGCGGCCGTCCGTGGCCTGATCGAGCGGATCCAGACCGGACGCGGTTGCAAGGCGCGGGCGTCCCTGGCGCGGACGGCGCGGCTGCTGATTTCGGGCGGCGGCCAGCCGATGGACTCGGCGCCTCTGGCGCCGGAGCGGCCCGACGATCTATCCGAAACGATCGAGCAAACCGGATGGGGGCCGGCGCGTCGTGTCCGTCCGCCGGCCTTGATTAGCGGCATTCCGATGTCATGGGACCTGCCGGCGTCCGGATTGGGATCGTTTCCTCCCGCCTGGACGACGGATAACCTCTGATCATACTATCAGACCTCCCGCGATAACGAGCCGTGAGGCTGAGATTTCAATGGAACGCAGAATATTTCTCGCCGGTGCGGCGCTTGCCGTGATGGCTCCCGCTATTCCCAGTCCGGCACGGGAGTCATTGGGGAGGCGCACGCTCGTTGAGCGGTTCGCCGCGACATTGAGTGCGCATGACCTTTCAGCCTTTGGCGCGCTTTTCGCGGATGATTACGTGAACCATCAGATAAGCGCCGCCGCTCCGGCGCCCCCGACCGGTTTAACGCCGAAGCAGGCCACGGTTGGCTATTTCGCGGCAAGACTGGCGGGCATGCCGGACCTCCAGGTCGCGATAGAATCCGCCGTGACGGCTGACGACAAGGTGGCGGCGAGCTTCGTCTATACCGGCACGCATGGGGGATCTTACTTCGGAATTGCCCCAACGGGCCGGGCGCTTCGCTTTACTTCCTGCGACATTTTCCTGGTACGAAATAACCTGCTCGCCGAGCACTGGGGCATGGGCGACATTGCTGGCATCCTTGCTCAACTGAGGGCCCGTTAAACGATAAGTGATCGTCTAACGGGCCCTCAGCGGACTTGCCCTGGCCGAGGCACCCGGCGGCACCCGGCGAAACATGCCGGACCCGATACCGATGGCGATGCTGGGACGCCTCGCGGTACACCGGGACCGACAGCGGCAGGGACTCGGGGTTGCCTTGCTACAGGATGCGGTGCTTCGGATCCGCCAAGCGGCGACAATTCTTGGGATACGCGGCATTCTCGTCCACGCGATCTCCGAGGAGGCAAAAGCGTTCTATTCCCGCCACGGCTTTGTCGCAGGCGTCGGAAGCCCCATGACGCTCATCCTGTCGCTCACTCCGGAAACTACTGGTACGTCATAGGGGCGGGGAGCCTTGTATTTCCAGGGCGTGCCGAGGTTGACCGAGCTTACCCCGGTTTCCCACCAACTGCTTCCGCCAAAATAGCGGCAGGCCATAGAAGCAAAAAACAGCCCGAAGGCCGTTTTTTAAGCATCTGACATTAGGAAATTTGGAGCGGGCGAAGGGATTCGAACCCTCGACCCCAACCTTGGCAAGGTTGTGCTCTACCCCTGAGCTACGCCCGCTCAAATTGGCGTCGCCACCCTGTCGGGCGGCGTTGGGAGCCCGGATAATACGCAAAGTCGTCTTGTTTGCAAGCACGAATTTCGTTTTGCATAATGACGGTCGTCGAGGAAGCCGCCTTTGGACTTGCCAGAGGCGGCGGCCCGGTCCATCTATTGGCTTGATCGATTATCGATGACGAAAGGCAAGGACGCGGGGATGGAGATTCTGTTCAACGGCAGCGCCAAGGCCGGACAGGCGGCGGGCGGCAATTTCGTCAAGGATGGCGATACGGCAACCTTCGTTCAGGACGTCATCGAACCTTCGATGAAGACGCCGGTCATCGTCGATTTCTGGGCGCCCTGGTGCGGCCCCTGCAAGACCCTGGGTCCGCTTCTGGAAAAACTGGTCAACGCGGCCGGCGGCGCGGTGCGTCTGGTCAAGATCAACGTGGACAAGAATCAGGAACTGGCGGCGCAGATGCGCATCCAGTCCATTCCCGCCGTCTACGCCTTCAAGGACGGCCAACCCGTCGACGGTTTCGTCGGAGCCGTGCCGGAAAGCCAGGTCAAGGCGCTGATCGAGCGGATGGCCGCCGGCAGCACCGCCGGCGCCGGGCCGACCACCGAGGAGATCCTGGCCGAAGCCAAGGCCATTCTGGCCGAGGGCGACCCGGCCGGTGCCATGGCCGTGTTCCAGGAAGTCCTGGCCCAGGATCCGACCAATGCCCCGGCTTACGCCGGCTGCCTGCGCTGTCTGATCCAGGCCGGCCAGATAGAGGAGGCCAAGCGCCGGCTGGAGAAGTTGCCCGAGGCGCTGGCCGGGCATGCCGAGATCGCCGCCGTCAGAACCGCCATCGAACTGGCCGAGCAGGCGACCCAGGCAGGACCCGCCGCCGATCTTCGCCGGACGCTGGCAAGCGATGCCGACAATCATCAGGCCCGCTTCGATCTCGCCATGGCCCATTACGCCGCCGGTGAACGGGAGGCCGCGGTGGACGAGCTGCTTGAGCTGTTCCGCCGCAACCGCGCCTGGAACGAGGAAGCCGCCCGCAAACAGCTGGTCAAGCTGTTCGAGGCCTTCGGCCGGTCCGATCCGCTGACCCAGTCGGCGCAACGCCGCCTGTCCAGCCTGATGTTTTCGTGACCCCGATGGCGCGAGCATTTCACCCGCGCCTGGAGGATCTGCCCCGGATCCTTCCCGTCTTCCCGCTGAGCGGCGTCCTGCTGCTGCCGCAAGGCAAGCTGCCGCTCAATATCTTCGAACCGCGCTATCTGGCGCTGGTTCAGGACGCGCTGGCCTGGGGCCGGATTTTTGGCATGATCCAGCCCAGCGCCCCCCCCTCGGGCCCGGCGGAACCGCCGATTTTCGAAATCGGATGCGCCGGCCGGATCAGCAGTTTCGATGAAACCGACGACGGGCGCCTGCTGGTCACCCTGACCGGGGTCTGCCGCTTCCGCGTTGCCGAAGAGGTCGAGGCGACGCGGGGCTATCGGCGCGTCGCGGCCGATTGGGCGCCCTACGCCGAGGATCTGGCGGAGGAGCCGCAGATCACCGTGGATCGACCCCGTCTCTTCTCGGTGCTGAAGCCGTTCCTCAAGCTGCACAGTATGGATTTGAACTGGAAGGCCATCGAAACCGCCAGCGATCTGGCGCTGACCGTATCATTGGCCATGGCCTGTCCGTTCGAACCCCGCGAGAAACAGGCCCTTCTGGAATCGGCCGACCCCAGCCACCGCGCCGAAACCCTGACCGCCCTGATGGAAATGGCGGTGGCCGAGGCCAATACCGGCAAGGGAACCCTTCGCCAATGACCGGATCCGTCAATCGACTTTAAGGAAGACCCATGACCGACCGTACGCCGGGAATCGACCCAAAACTTCTGGAAATCCTCGTCTGCCCGCTGACCAAGGGACCGCTCAGCTACGACGCCGAGCACCAGGAGCTGATCAGCGAGAAGGCGCAGCTCGCCTATCCGATCCGCGACGGCATTCCGATCATGCTGCCCGGCGAGGCCCGTCCGCTGGGCGATGCGGCGACGGTGTCCTGACGCCATGGCCGATCCCACGGAAATCCGCTACGAAAAGGCCAGCCATACCCTTTTCGTCGCCTTCGACGACGGATGCAATTTTGCCCTGCCGGCCGAACTGCTGCGCACCCAGAGCCCCTCGGCCGAGGTGCAGGGCCATGCGCCGTCCGAACGCAAGCTGATCTCGGGACGCCGCCATGTCGGCATCACCGGCATCGAACCGGTGGGCAATTACGCCGTCCGCCTGATCTTCGACGACCTGCACGATTCCGGGCTTTTCAGTTGGAGCTATCTCCATCACCTGGGCGAGAACCAGGCCGAGATCTGGCAGGCCTATCTCGACGAACTGGCCGCAGCCGGCCTGACCCGCGACCCGCCGGGCCGGGCGTAATCACCGGCCTCCGGGCTTCGTTGGAAATTTTGAACCACCAAGACACCAAGGCACCAAGGCGTTTCCCGATATATCCGGCCGCGTGGCGGATCCAGGAAGAATGCGCGCCGCAGGCATCGCCCTTTCATCCCACGGATATCGATCGGATGAGCGGGTGAATGCCTGCGGAGCACTCCGTCACCTTGGTGTCTTGGTGCCTTGGTGGTTCGATTCCACTCTTCCTCTTCACGCCTTCCCGTAACCGCCGCCGCCGGGGGTTTCGATGACGAAGACGTCGCCTTCGGCCATCTCGGTTCCCCCGGTGTAGCCCAGATCCTCGACCGTTCCGTCGGCCCGCTCGACGCGGTTGCTGCCCGGCTTGCCGTCCTCGCCGCCGGCCAGACCGAAGGGCGCCGTGCGCCGCCGGTTGGACAGGATGGCGGCGGTCATCGGCTGGTTGAAGCGGATGCGGCGGATCACCCCGTCGCCGCCGGCATATTTGCCGGCCCCGCCGGAACCGTGGCGGATCTCGAAGCTGTCCACCCGCACCGGGAAGCGCCATTCCAGGACTTCAGGATCGGTCAGGCGGGAATTGGTCATGTTGACCTGCACCGCCGCCGTGCCGGGGAAGCCGTCGCCGGCGCCAGAGCCCCCGGCGATGGTTTCGTAATATTGATAGCGGTCGTCGCCGAAGGTGAAGTTGTTCATGGTGCCCTGGCCTGCCGCCATGACGCCGAGCGCCCCGTAAAGCGCGTCGACGATGGCCTGCGAGGTCTCCACATTGCCGGCCACCACCGCCGCCGGCGGTCGGGGATCGAGCATGGAGGCCGGCGGGATGATGATCTCCAGTGGCCGCAGGCAACCGGCGTTCAAGGGAATCGGCTGATCGACCAGCGTGCGGAAGACATAGAGCACGCAAGCCTTGCAGATGGCCGAGGGGGCGTTGAAGTTGTTGGGCCGCTGTCCGGAGGTTCCGGTGAAGTCGACCACCGCCCGGCGGGCCGCCCGATCGACCCGCACGGAAACGCTGATCCTGCTTCCGTCGTCCATTTCGGTGGTGAAAGAGCCGCCCTCCATCACCGCCAGGACGTTGCGCACCGCCTCGGCGGCATTGTCTTGCACATGGCGCATGTAGGCGTGCACCACGTCGAGACCGAAATGGCCGACCATCCGCCGCAATTCCTGCATGCCTTTCTCGTTGGCCGCCACCTGGGCCTTGAGATCAGCGACGTTCTGATCGGGCAGACGGGCCGGATGGGGGCCGCTTGCCAGCAGCGAGCGCACCTCCTCTTCGCGGAAGGCGTCGTCCTTGACCAGCAGGAAGTCGTCGATGACGATCCCCTCCTCCGAGGCGTCGCGGCTATGGGGCGGCATCGATCCCGGCGTCACGCCGCCGATGTCGGCGTGATGGCCGCGGCTGGCGACGAAGAACAGGATCGACGATCCGGCCTCGTCGAAGACCGGCGTCACCACCGTGATGTCGGGCAGATGGGTGCCGCCGTTGTAGGGCGCGTTCATCATATAGACGTCGCCCGGCCGCATGCCGCCGGTGCGCGCCCGCAGGATGGCCTTGACGCTTTCACCCATGGAGCCCAGATGCACCGGCACATGCGGCGCGTTGGCCACCAGTTCGCCGTCACCGTCGAACACGGCGCAGGAGAAATCCAGCCGTTCCTTGATATTGACCGAATGGGCGGTGTTTTGCAGCACGGCCCCCATCTGGTCGGCGATGGACATGAACAGGCTGTTGAAGATCTCCAGCAGCATGGGATCGGCCTTGATTCCGACGTCGACGCTTTGCGGACGGGCAATCCGGCGGGTCAGCACCAGATGGTTCTTCGCCGTCACCGCCACCTGCCAATCGGGCTCGACCACCGTGGTGCCGGTCTCCTCGATCAGAATGGCGGGTCCGGCGAGGCTGGCGCCGGGCAGCAGCCCGGCCCGGTCATAGACGCGGGTATCGTGGAAGCGCCCGCCCGACCACATGGAAAGCGAGGACAGCGGCTCGGGCACCGCATCGGAAAGGGGAAGCTGCGGATCGTCGGCCGTCTCGCCGACACCCACCGCCTCGACCTCGACCAGTTCGGCAATCAGGGTGCGGCCCGGCGAGACGAACCCGAAGCGCTGGCGATGCGCCGCCTCGAAGGCCGCCACCATCTCGGAGAACGGCCCGGCCGCTATCGCCAGGGCGGTGTCGGACCCCTGGTAGCGCAGATGGACGCGGCGCAGCACGGAGACGGCGCGGATCAGCGACGCCTCGCCGGCCAGACCTTCGCGGGCCGTGGCCTCGAGGGCGGCGAATTCCCGCTCCAGCGTCGCCTCGAGATCGGGTGACAGCGGCAGTTCCAGGGCCTTTTCCCGCATGACGCGGAGATCGGCCAGACCGATGCCGTAGGCCGACAGCACGCCGGCGAAGGGATGCAGGAAGACGGTGTTTATCCCTAAGCGGTCGGCCACCAGACAGGCATGCTGGCCGCCGGCGCCGCCGAAGCTGCAAAGCGCGTAGCCGGCGATATCGCGGCCGCGCTGCACCGAAATGGTCTTGATGGCGTTGGCCATATTCTCGACGGCGATGCGTAAGTATCCTTCCGCCACCTCCTCGGGGCCGCGTCCGTCGCCGACCCGGGCGGCCAGCGCCTTGAAGCCGTCCCGCACCGCCCGCTCGTCCAGCGGCTGCCTGCCGTCCGGGCCGAACACCGCCGGAAAGTGACGGGCCTGCAGCTTGCCCAGCATGACGTTGCAATCGGTGACGGTGAGCGGTCCGCCCCGGCGATAACAGGCCGGACCGGGCACGGCGCCCGCGGAATCGGGACCGACGCGGAAGCGGCCGCCGTCGAAATGCAGGATGGAGCCGCCGCCGGCCGCCACCGTATGAACCTGCATCATCGGGGCGCGCATGCGCACGCCGGCCACCACCGTTTCGAAAGCCCGCTCGAAGGTGCCGTCGTAATGGCAGACGTCGGTGGAGGTGCCGCCCATGTCGAAACCGATGATGCGCGGAAAGCCGCCCATCTCGGCGGTCCGCACGCAGCCGACCACGCCGCCGGCCGGTCCCGACAGGATGGCGTCGCGGCCGTAGAAGCGTTCCGAGGAGACCAGCCCGCCGTTCGACTGCATGAACATGATCTTGACGCCGGGCAGCTCGCCCGACACCTGCTCGACATAACGGCGCAGGATGGGCGAGACATAGGAATCGACCACCGTGGTATCGCCACGCGCCACCAGCTTCATCAGGGGACTGGTCTCATGGCCGGTGGATACCTGGGTGAAACCGATTTCCCGGGCCAACCCGGCGATGCGCTTCTCGTGATCGGGAAAGCGATAGCCATGCATGAAAACGACGGCAACCGAGCGGATTCCGGCGGCGAAAGCCTCCTCAAGACCGGCGCGGGCGGCACCCAGATCCAGCGGCTGCAACAGCGTGCCGTCGGCGGCCAGGCGTTCGGGAACCTCGACCACCCGTTCGTAAAGCTGTTCGGGCAGCAGGATATGCCGGGCGAAGATGTCCGGCCGATTCTGGTAGCCGATGCGAAGCGCGTCGCGGAAGCCCTTGGTGATGGCGAGAACGGTGCGCTCCCCCTTGCGTTCCAGAAGCGCGTTGGTCGCCACCGTGGTTCCCATCTTGACCACGTCGATGAGGCCGGGCGGAACCGGCGCGCCGGAAGGCAGTCCCAAAAGATCGTGGATGCCCTGGATCGCCGCATCCCGATACCGCTCGGGATTATTGGAAAGCACCTTATGCGTCAGCAGGACGCCGTCGGGCCCGCGTCCCACGATATCGGTGAATGTGCCGCCGCGATCGATCCAAAATTGCCATCCGCTCATGCCGGAGTCCTTCCAAGAAGCGGGAGAAACAGCAGATTGTGCCTTGCCCCTGGCGGAACAATGATCACAACTGATAAAAATTTTTTATTGACTTGCTATGTCATCCATAAAATAAAATTGCATCAAAGTTGGAAAGCCGTCAAGCGGACGAAAGGTTTTAAGAGGATGGATCTGAAAGCTCTGGAAACCTTTGTCTGGGTGGCCCATCTGGGCGGATTCCGCACCGCCGCGGATCGGCTTAACGCCACGCAGCCGGCCATTTCCGCCCGTATCGCCCAGCTGGAGGAGGAGTTGGGCGTTCGTCTCTTCGATCGCGAATCCCGCCGGGCCACCCTGACCGAAAAAGGCTTGAACCTGCTGGGCTATGCCGAACGCATGCTGGCGCTCCGCTCGGAAATGGTCCAGGCGGTGGCGGAAAAAGGCTCGATGCGCGGCATCATCCGGCTGGGCGTGGCCGAATCCATCGTCCACACCTGGCTGTCGCGCCTGGTGGAACGGCTGCATTACCTCTATCCGGCGGTCAGCCTGGAGATCGAGGTGGATACCTCCTTCGTGATGCGCGAGGAATTGCTGGCCCATCAGTTGGATCTGGCCTTCCTGGTCGGTCCGATCACCGAACCGCAGTTGAAAAGCGTGCCCTTGTGCTCTTACGAGCTGGCCTGGGTGGCCAGCCCCAGCCTGCCGCTGCCGCCCGAACCGGTGCCGCTGAAGGACCTGGCCCGCTGGCCGATCATCACCTTCTCGCGCAATACCCGGCCCTACGGCGCCATCCAGGAAATGTTCAGCGGCGGCGACATGCCGGCGGTCAGGCTGTTCGGCAACAGCTCGCTGGCCACGGTGGTGCGCATGACCCTGGACGGCATCGGAGTCAGCGCCATCCCGCCGGTCATCATCAGCCGCGAACTGACCGACGGGCGCCTGAAGGTCTTCCAGGCCGAAGAGCCCCTGCCCCGATTGGATTTCGTCGCGGCCTATGCCAAGAAGCCTGATAGCCTGATGGCGGCCACCATCGTCAGCCTGGCCGCCGAGGTGGCGGCGACGCCGACAGCGGGCATTTCTCTCTGATAAATTTTCGTTATGTATGCCCATAGAAATTCCAGATTGGACAGGGGGGTGGGTACATGCTGAGATATTAATCAGTGATGAAAAATGAGGCATTTTTGGTGAGGCGCGCACCAGAGGCCGCGTCGAACGAGCGTGGGGAGTTAAGCATATGAAGCGATTGTTCCGTGGTTTGGGCCTGGGTGCGCTTGGCTGTCTTCTGCTGGCCTCCGCTGGCTTGATGGGCGCGGCGCGGGCGGAGGACGAGATCCGCATCGGCGCCATTTATCCGCTGACCGGCGCGGCCGCCGGGACCGGCGTCGAACTGAAGGCCGCCGCCGAATTGGCCGCCGCCATCGTCAACAAGGAAATCCCCCTGCCCGGCAATCTGGCCGCCGGCGCCGGCATGCCCAATCTCAAGGGCGCCAAGATCAAGCTCATTTTCGGCGACCATCAGGGCAATCCCCAGGTCGGCGCCACCGAGGCCGAGCGGCTGATCACCCAGGAACATGTGGTCGCGCTGATCGGCTGCTACTTCAGCAACGTCACCGCCACCGCCAGCCAGGTGGCCGAACGCTACGGCGTTCCCTTCCTCAACGCCTCCTCCTCCTCGACCCCGCTCACCGAGCGCGGCTTCAAGTGGTTTTTCCGCACCAGCCCGCATGACGATCTGTTCGTCGCCAATTTCTACGACTTCCTGAAGGCGGTGGAGCAGAAGAAGGGCGTTCAGTTGCGCAAGCTGGCGCTGTTCAACGAGAACACGCTGTGGGGCGGCGAGACCACCAAGATCGAAGTCAAGCTGGCCGAGGAGCAGGGCTTCACCGTCGCCGAGAAGATCCTCTATCCGGCCAAATCGACCCAGATGACGTCCGAGGTGCAGCGCCTGAAGGCCGCCGATCCGCAGGTCCTGATGCAGTCCTCCTATCTGGGCGACGCCATCTTGTCGATGAAGACCTACAAGGAACTGGGCTTCGCCCCGCCGATGGTGCTGGCCAACGACGCCGGCTTCTCCGACAGCGAATATCTGAAGACCCTGGGCAAGGACGGCAACTTCGTCTTGAGCCGCGAAGTCTGGGCGCTCGACCTCGCCGACCGCAATCCGCTGATCAAGCAGGTCAACGACCTGATGAAGGGCCGCAACGGGGTCAATCTGAACGGCAATTCGGCCCGCGTCTTCACCGGCGTCGCGGTGCTGGCCGACGCCATCAACCGCGCCGGCTCGACCCAGCCGGAGGCGATTCGCAAGGCCTTGCAGGAAACCAATATTCCGGCCGATCAGATCATCATGCCGTGGAAGGGCATCAAGTTCGACGAGAAGGGCCAGAACAGCCTCGGCACCGGCATCATCGTCCAGGTGCAGAACGAACAGTATCGCACGGTCTGGCCGTTCGACATCGCCACCGCCGACATCGTCTATCCCTTCCCCAAATGGGAAGGCCGCTGAAGCCAACCCGAGGGGCCGGCATCCCGCCGGCCCCTTGTTCCTGATCGATTCGGGTGAAGCCCCATGACCCATCTCACCATGACCATGCTGGCGCAAACGATCGTCTCCGGTCTGATGATCGGACTGATCTATGCCCTGATCGCCGTCGGCCTGACGCTGATCTTCGGCGTGATGGACATCGTCAATTTCGCCCATGGCGAATTCCTCATGCTGGGCATGTACGCCAGCTTCTGGGGCGCCTCGCTGTTCTTCCTCGACCCGCTGTTCACGCTGCCGCTGACCGCCTTGATGCTGTTCGCCGTCGGCGTGCTGGTCTATCGCCTGGTCATCCGCCGTATCCTGGCGGCGCCCATGCTGTCGCAGATCTTCGCCACCTTCGGCATGATGATCCTGTTGCGCGGGCTCGCCCAGTTCCTGTGGAAACCCGATCATCGCACCGTTCCCCACGCCCTGGTCGAGGGCAAGATCACCCTTTTCGGACTGCAGTTGGGCACGCCGCAGCTCACCGCCAGTCTGGGCGCCGTGCTGGTCACCGGCGGCTTGTGGTGGTTCCTGAACCGCACCCGCCTCGGCACCGCGCTGGAGGCCACCAGCATCGACCGCGAGGCCGCCACCCTGATGGGCATCAACTCCGAGCGCATGTTCGCCCTGGCCTGGGGCATCGGCGCCGCCTGCGCCGGCATCGCCGGGGCGTTGCTCTCGACCTATTTCCCGATCTTTCCCGAAGTGGGCGCGGATTTCATCCTGGTCGCCTTCGTCGTCGTGGTCCTCGGCGGCTTCGGCAGCGTGGCCGGCGCCTTCTGGGCCGGCATCATCGTCGGCGAGGTCGAGGTCCTCGGCGGCTTCTTCGTCGGCCCGGCCTATAAGAACGCCCTGGTGCTGTCCCTGTTCCTGCTGGTCCTGCTGTTCCGGCCGCGCGGCCTGATGGGGAAGGCATGATGGACCGCCTCACCCTCGTCAAACGGATCCTGGGCCTGGCGGTCCTGATCGTCGCGCTTGGCTTTCCGCTGATCGTCACCCAACCGACCATGGTCAACTTCGCCATTCTGATTCTGATGGCGGCGCAGTTGGGCGTGGCCTGGAACATCCTCGGCGGCTATGCCGGCCAGGTCTCCCTGGGCCATGCGGTGTTCTACGGCATCGGCGCCTATACCTCGTCGGTATTGGCGGCCAAATTCGGTCTCTCGCCCTGGCTCGGCATGCTGGCCGGAGGCGCCATCGCCAGCGGCTTCGCCCTGTTGATCGGCTGGCCCTGCTTCCGCCTGAAGGGCCACTATTTCGCCATGGCCACCCTGGCCATCGCGGCCATCGTCGAGGTTCTGGTAACCAACTGGGATTATGTCGAGGGCGCCATCGGCATCTATCTGCCGATGACCAACTCCGGATGGGCCGGCATGGTCTTCACCCGCAGCAAGACGCCCTATTTCTACATCGCGCTCGGCCTGTTGCTGCTCTCGCTGCTGGTCAGCCGGATCCTGCAGAAAAGCTATATCGGCTATTACTTTCGCGCCATCAAGGAAGACCCCGACGCGGCACGCTCGCTGGGCATCAATCTCGCCCGCTACAAGCTGGTGGCCATCGCCGCTTCGGCCTTTCTCACCGCCATGGGCGGCACGCTCTACGCCCAGAAGGAACTGTTCATCGATCCGGGCTCGGTGCTGGCCGGCTCGCTCTCCATCAAGATCGCCCTGATCGCCATTCTGGGCGGGGTCGGCACCTTGTTCGGACCGGTGGTGGGCGCCCTGGTGCTGATCGCCATCGAGGAATTCACCCGGCAGATCTTCGGCAGCACGGGAATGGGCACCGACATGATCATCTATGGCGGCATCATCGTGATCATCGCCATGTTCAGCCCGGGCGGCATCGCCGGCCTGCTGGGCGAATGGGAACGGGCGTGGCGGGCCAGGCGAAAGCTCGTCTACACCCCGCCGGGAGACGGAATATGACGCACGCCCCCCTGCTGGCGGTCGAAGGACTGCACATGATGTTCGGCGGCCTGGTGGCCAACCGCGACATCTCCTTTTCCGTCGGGGAAGGCCAGATCATCGGCCTGATCGGACCGAACGGCGCCGGCAAGACCACCTTGTTCAACTGTCTGGCCGGCTATTACCGGCCCAGCGCCGGGACCATCCGCTTCAACGGCGTCGCGGTCGGCGGGCAGACCCCGGAAGAGGCGGCGCGGCGCGGCATCGCGCGGACCTTCCAGATCGTGCGGATCTTTCCCGAAATGACCGTTCTGGAAAATGTCATGGTCGGCGCCATGCTGCGCACCAAGAAGGTCGCGGCGGCCCGCGCGGCGGCCGAGAACGAGCTGGTTTTCATCGGCCTCGATCACCGGAGCGACGTCAAGGCGGCGCAGCTCACCGTCTCCGAACAGAAGCGGCTCGAGGTGGCGCGCGCCCTGGCCACCCATCCCCGCCTGATTCTTCTGGACGAGGTCATGGCCGGCCTGACGCCGACGGAGGTGCGGGAAGCCTCGCAGATGGTCGTGCGCATCCGCGACCGCGGCATTTCCAGCATCATCGTCGAACATGTGATGGAAGGCATCATGCCGATCTCGAACCGCATCATCGTGCTTGACGCCGGCGTCAAGATCGCCGAGGACGCGCCCGCCGCCATAGCCCGGAACCCGGCGGTGATCGCCGCCTATTTAGGAGAGTAGCGGTGCTGGAGGTCAGCAATATCCGTGTCAGCTACCGCCGCGTTCCGGCGCTCCAGGGCGTCAGCTTCTCGCTGAAGGAAGGCGAGGTGGTGTCCATCGTCGGCGGCAACGGCAACGGCAAATCGACGACACTGCGCGCCATCGCCGGCCTCAATCCGCTGGACGAGGGCACCATCACCTTCAAGGGCCGGGATCTGGCCGGAATGCCTGCGCATGAACGGGTCCGCCAGGGTCTGGTGCTGGTCCCCGAAGGCCGGCGGCTGTTCCCCCGCCTGTCGGTCGAACAGAACCTGCGGCTCGGCGCCTTCACCCGCGACAAGCAGGCCGATATCCGCGACGGCCTCGACTTCGCCTATCAGACCTTTCCGGTACTCTCCGAACGGCGCCGCCAGCAGGCGGGAACCTTGAGCGGCGGCGAACAGCAGATGCTGGCCATCTGCCGAGGCCTGATGTCGAAGCCAGAGCTTCTGATGCTGGACGAACCATCCTGGGGCGTGGCGCCGAAGCTGGTGACCCGCATCCTGGAAACCATCCGCGACATCGCCAAGCGCGGCATCACCATCTTGCTGGTCGAACAGAACGTCCACCGCGCGCTGGAGATCGCCGACCGCGCCTATGTCATCCAGACGGGGCGCATCGTCATGGAGGGCAGCGGCAAGGAACTGCTCGCCAACGATCAGATTCGTCAGGCCTATCTGGGTATTTGAAGCAGCGGACGACGAGAGATCGAGTGGCACCGGCGTCCCTGCCCCCTGAAGTATTCCCTCTCCCCTTGTGGGAGAGGGCGGGGCCCGCGAAGCGGAAGGGTGAGGGGGATGCATGTGCAGAAAAATATGTTGGAACAGACAGTTGTCTTATGCCGCGCCGACGCCAAGCCCCCTCACCCGGCCGCTAAAGCGGCCACCCTCTCCCGCAAAGCGGGCGAGGGTTAATTAGCGCCCATCGGCAGGGACGCCTCGCAACACTCGGGCACCCGCCTTTTATCACGTTGAACGAAGGACGATCACCATGACCCAATCCTCGCTCACCCCCTTGGCCGAACGCCGGCGTATCCGTACGGGCGAGTTCGCCGGCCAGACCGCCGGGCTGGCGCCCGGCTATGTTCAGGGCAACCTGGCCATCCTGCCGGCCGACTACGCCAATGAATTCCTGCGGTTCTGCCAGGCGAACCCCAAGCCCTGCCCCCTGCTCGCCGTTTCCGAGCCGGGCGATCCGATGCTGCCCAGCCTGGGCGAGGACATCGATATCCGCACCGACGTGCCGCGCTACCGCGTCTTCCGCGACGGGCAACTGGACGACGAACCCGCCGACATCCGCTCGCTATGGCGCGACGATCTGGTCACCTTCCTCATCGGCTGCTCCTTCTCCTTCGAGGAGGCGCTGATCGCCGACGGCATCGTCCTGCGCCATGTGCGGATGAACCGCAACGTCGCCATGTACAAGACCTCCATTCCCTGCCGGTCGGCAGGGCGCTTCCACGGCACCATGGTGGTCTCCATGCGGCCCCTGAAGGCCGCCGACGCCATCCGCGCCGTGCAGATCACCTCGCGCTTTCCCAATGTTCATGGGGCGCCCGTGCATCTGGGCGATCCGGGACTGATCGGTATCCGCGACATTTCACAGCCGGAATTCGGCGAGGCGGTGCCGATCGAAGCCGGTGAGCTACCGGTGTTCTGGGCCTGCGGCGTCACTCCCCAGGTCGCCATCGCCAATGCCAAGCCGCCCCTGGCCATCACCCATCTCGGCGGCCATATGCTGATCACCGATCTGGTCAATTCACGCCTGGCGATGCTTTAAGCGCGTGTCCCTGCTCGCCCGCCTCACCCGGCATTCGACCGGCGCCATGGCGGCGGCGGTGACCATCGGCGTGGTCTGGCCGGCGGCCGCCCGGACGTTTCAGCCGCTGATCCAGCCGGCCGTGCTGCTGCTGCTGACCGGCTCGCTGATGCGCATTGACCTGGAGGCGCTGAGGCAAGCGTTGCGCCATCCGGCGGCGGCCCTCGCCGGGCTGTTCTGGGTCCTGGTCGCCGGCCCGGCGCTGGCGGCGCTGGCGGCGGCGGCCGGATGGCTGAACGGAGGCGTGGGCGAAGGCGTCCTCTTGAACGCGCTGGCGCCCCCATTGATGGCGGCACCGGCCCTTGCCCTGATCCTGGGCCTGGACTTCACCCTGGCGGTGGTGGTCACCGTCGTCTCCTCGCTGCTGTTTCCCATCGGGCTGGCGGTCACCGTCGGATTGGGATTGGGCGGCATGGCGGCGATTCCGGGCGGCGTGCTGGCCATCCTGCCCCGCGTGCTGCTGATGGTCGGCCTTCCCCTCGCCCTCGCCGTCGTCGGCAGGACTCTGCTGGGCACCGGGGGACTGGTCCGTCACCGCCAGGCCATCGATGCGGCCCAGGTGGCCCTGCTGCTGTTTCTCGCCGTGGCCCTGATGGATGGAGCCAACGGAGTATTCCGCGCCGGAACGGGACGGGCCATGGGGCTGCTGGCCGCCGCCTTTCTCTTCAATCTGCTGGGACAAATCGCCACCACCCTGGCCTTCCGGCTGCGCTGGGACAGCCGGCGGGCGCTGACCATGGGTTTGATGGGGGGCAACCGCAACATGGGATTGATGCTGGGTATCCTGACCGGTCTGGCCGGCCCGGATTTCGCCGCTTACGTCGCCTTTGCCCAGATTCCCATCTACACGCTGCCGGCCGTCAGCAAATTCCTGTTGCGGCACTATTTTCCGGATTGGGGATCGCGGATCTGAGGGACGCCCTCATTCCCGATCGTCGAGAATCTGGGGCAACAGCGTCCGTTTGCGGATAATTTCCGCCAGACGGTTGTCTCGTACCTCGACGACGATACCCCGGCGGCGGGCACGGACGACGCAGGCTTCGATGTCCTGGGCGAAGGCCAAAACATCCGCCTCGCCTTCGAAGGTACCCACGATGGTGGCCAGAATATCAAACATGCGTTTGACCCTCGTACTTCCCATCCGCGCGTGGAAAACCAAGGGCGGAGGGGATCTTAGACATTGCCGGCCGCCCACCTATTCTATAGAGCACAGCCGAATTCGTTCAGACATGGGCGGAGATAGTCAACTGATCCGCTTCTTTGAAACCCCACGTTACGGCTTACACCTATATCACGTTTTGTTGTTAATGAAAAATACGAATAGTTGTTGGCGCTAACATGGTCAGCCGGGCGAAAAAGTTCATATGGAAGGTCTCGGCGAAAAATTACGTCAACGGGCGCGCGAACTGGGTCTCACGGATACCGAAGTGGCGCGGCGGCTTGGCCTCAGCCAAGCCCGCTATGCCCACTATGTGAACGACAAGCGCGAGCCCGATTTCCGGACGTTCATCGGCATCTGCCGCATTCTGTCCATCTCGCCCGACCGGTTGTTCGGGTTCGCCGAATCCCCCCATCCGCCGGGCCTCGATGAGCCACCCGCCCCGTCCGAACTGGGCGGGTGGGGCACTCCCGAACAGGAAGCCGCCAATCTGCGCGACCGCATCAAGGCCGCCGCGGAAGCCATGACGGTGCCGACATTACGCACGGCCGCCACCGTCATGGATGCGCTGGTCCGCGTCCAATCCGAGAAATAGCCCGGATTTCTTCGCCATCGGCCGGGAAAAAAGTCTAAAGCGCCTGACCTTTCAACAGCCGGGGCAACTCGCCCACCAGACCCATGGCGTGTCGCATGAAGAAGCGCTTCAGCGGGCCGGCGCGATTGACGGCGGCGAGACCGAAATCGCGGGCCACCCGGAGAGCCGGCCGTTCGTTGGAGAACAGCCTGACCAGGGCGTCGGTCAGCCCCAGCATCAATAGATTGTCGAAACGCCGCCAACGGGCATAGCGGGCCAGAACCGAACCATGGCCGAGATCGAGGCCCAACCGTTTGGCGTCGACCAGCACTTCGGCGAGAGCGGCGACGTCGCGCAAACCCATGTTCATGCCCTGCCCGGCGACGGGATGCATGCCATGCGCCGCGTCGCCTACCAGGACCAGGCGATGCGCGCTGTAGGCGTTGGCGAATTGCAGCGATAGAGGATAGGAGAACCTGGGGCCTTCGATCGCGATATCGCCCAGGAAATCACCGAAGCGGCTGGACAGTTCGGCCAGGAAGGCGTCGTCGTCCTGTTTCAGGATGGCTGGGGCCAGATGGGACTTTTCCGTCCAGACGACCGAGGACCGGTTACCCGGCAGCGGCAGGATGGCGAACGGTCCGGCGGGCAGGAAATGTTCATGGGCGGTGTTGCGATGGCTTCTGGAGTGCGCCACCGTGCAGACGATGGCCGTCTGGTCGTAGGCCCATTTGGTGACGCCGATTCCCGCCCCTTCCCTGGTCGGCGAGGCACGTCCGTCGGCGGCGACGACGAGAGCGGCGGAGAACCGGGTGCCGTCGGCAAGATGGGCGACCACGCCGCCGGCTTGCCGTTCCAGCGAGGTCAACCGGGCCGGAGCGAAGATCCGGACCCGCGGCAGTTCGGCGAGCCGATCGCGGATGGCCTTGCGGATGGCCCGGTTTTCGACGATCCAGCCGAAAGGCTCGTCGCCGATCGCCTGATGGTCATAATGCAGGAACAACGGCGAATGACCGTCGGAAACCCTGATCTGCTCGATCGCCGCGGCGGACGGCGCGATGGCCGGCCATAATCCGATGGCGGCCAGTGCCCGTTGGGGAGCCAGCGCGATGGCCGAGGCGCGGCCGTCGAAAGCCTGATCGACGGCAAGGTTCGGATTCTCGGAGTCAACGACGGCGACGGAAATTCCGGCCGATGCCAGCGCGACCGCCAGGGGTCCGCCGATCAGGCCGCCGCCGACGATGAGAACATCTATACGGATATCTTCTTTCATGGGCGAGAGAATGGCCGCTTTTTTTCCACCTCTCAAGCCTTCGCGAGCGGATATCCCCGCGCATTCACCGGGTAGCGCCGGAATTGCTGCTTTTTCGGGCGGCAGCCGCCCCTTAGAAAGCCTAAAAAAAAGGCATGAATTCTTTCCACTGGACGAACGGACCGCCGCTTCCCAGCTATGAAAAGATAAAAAGTCCTCACGATCCGCCACTTTTCAAAAACCGGCACGATCCTTGAAAAGGACTACTCCGCGCGGATCGATGGCAAAAGCATTGCGGATGGATCAACTGCTGGCTTTCCCCGGACCCGGCGACGCAGGACGGGATACCGCGCGATGTCGGAAGGCCGGATAGGACGAGGACCAAACGATGAAACTAGTCGTCGCGATCATAAAACCATTCAAACTGGACGAGGTCCGCGAGGCCTTGACCCCCCTTGGCATCCAGGGCGTGACCGTAAGCGAGGTCAAGGGATTCGGGCGCCAGAAAGGCCAGACCGAAATCTATCGGGGCGCGGAATATATGGTGAATTTCCTGCCCAAGGTGAAAATCGAAGTGGCGGTCAACGACGACATCGCGCCGCGAGTCGTCGAGACCATTCAAACGGCGGCCCATACCGGCAAGATCGGTGACGGCAAGATCTTCGTCTTCGAACTGGTTCAGGCCATTCGCATCCGTACCGGCGAAACCAACGCGGATGCTCTCTAGCACGACCTCTTTACTCGGTTACTTCCTGTCTCCTCCCAAACTCGGCCCGGAAGGTACTGCCTTCCGGGCGTTTTTTTGGGATCCGTCCACCCACACCCTTGCTTAAAAATGCGGCAGCGGCATGACGGTCATGCCTAATGCCGCATCATGAAAAGCGGTCGTCGCGGTCAAATTTCCCTTTTTTTTCAGAGAAATGGCTGACTTTCGCGGCTTGGCATGGTTCTTGTTACTGAGCGGGCAAGTCGCTGCGCCGAATGCGTCGGAAAAAGCTTACGCCGTTGGGCACCGCAGATGGCTCGAATGAACGTTTTTTGGGACCTTCGGGGGTGACCATGAAGAGTATTACGAGGAGTTTGGTATTTGGCGGGAGCCTTGCGTTAGGGCTGACGGCGCTGGCGGGAGTTGGCGTTGCGCAGGAGGCTGCTCCTGCTGCGGACGCGGCGGCTGCGGCGCCTGTTTTGGACAAGGCGGACACGGCGTGGATGCTGACGTCGACGGCCTTGGTCCTTCTGATGACGA